>NZ_FQVI01000043.1 GCF_900129135.1 Lactonifactor longoviformis DSM 17459 | reverse complement strand
AATGATGAATAATATGAAAAGTGTACAACATTCGACCTTCCCCACACGTTTTCCGTGAATGTGAAGTGAGTCTCTGCCAGGATATAGAAGGGAGTACCGGGGGGACAGGGCCAGTCCAGGGGCCGGGGGATAGGGACAAGTCAGGGAGGTTAAGCGGAGTGAGCCGAAGATCCAGTCCACCAGCTGATTAACGAGGAAGGCTTTCCTGACGAGTTTAGCAGCTGGTAGGACTTAGCTGAGGGGAACGGAGCCTCGAGCTGACTTGTCCCTATCCCCCGGCCTCTGGACTGGCCCTGTCCCCCCGGTACTCCCTTCTATATCCGTCCGTCTGCAACGCTGCGCTGGCCGACTATTTTATCTCGAACTTTACATACACAAAACAATTACACAAAACTATCATTTATCTTGCCATCTTATAAATTTTTACCATATCTTCCCGCTTCAGCACCTTCATCATCCCAATGGTTCTTTTATCCTGGAAACTGCATTTATATGCGAGTTCTTCAATCTGTTCATCGGTTACGTCAATTCCAAGTTCATGGATGGACGTGGGCATCTGAATGGAGCGGAAGAAGTCTTCCATGGCAGCAATTCCTGCAAGGGCAGTCTTCTCATAATCGTTTCCGTCACAGGAGATATTGAAGACATTCGTGGCAAACTGAGCAAAGCGTTCCGGGCATTCTTTGTAGACATAGCGGGCCCAGCTGCCCCATACAGCGGCCAGTCCTGCTCCGTGGGCTACGTCAAACATGCCTCCAAGCTCGTGCTCCAGCTGATGGCAGGACCAGTCGCCTCCCAGGGTAGCACATCCGGTCAGGCCGTTGTGAGAAAGGCTTCCCGCCCACATAACTTCTGCACGGGCGTTATAGTTGGCAGGATCCTGCATCAGGATTCTGGCATTGCAGATTACAGTCTGCATTAAGACTTCGCTGATGCCGTCTGTGAGCTCCATTGTGTCAAATGGAACAAAATAGCGTTCCATGGTGTGCATCAAAATATCTGTACATCCGCTGGCTGTCTGATAAGGAGGAAGGGTATAGGTAAGCTCGGGGTTCATAACAGCGAACTGGCAGCGGCTGATGTCATCGTTGTAGCCCCTTTTAATCCATCCGTCCTCCTTTGTGATGACACAGGAATTGCTCATCTCGCTTCCGGCCGCTGCAATGGTAAGCACACATCCCAGGGGCAGACAGGCCTTTGCCTGGGCCGTCTTGGCAAAATACTCCCATACATCGGTGTCGGGATTAGCGACTCCGTAGGCGATGGCCTTCGAGGAGTCTATGACACTTCCTCCCCCTACAGCCAGAATAAAATCAACATGCTCCTGTTTAGAAAGTTCAATTCCTTCATATACTTTAGATAATCTGGGATTGGGAACTACGCCGCCCAGACTGACATAATCAACCCCTGCGTCCGCGAGAGAAGAGAAGATGCGATCCAGAAGTCCGGAGCGTTTGGCGCTCTCGCTGCCGTAATGCACCAGAACCTTTTGGCAGTTCTGCGCTTTCACCAGAGCTCCCACCTGGTTTTCTGTGTCTTTCCCGAATATTACTTTTGTAGGGGCAAAATATTCAAAGTTTTTCATAGAACAACTCTCCTTTGTTATGTAAAATGTATTACTATCTCTATTAAAACAAATTATTATATAATAGTCAAACGAAACGATAGTGCAAAAATCATAATAAAACCTCGAAAAAAATCAAAAAAATGGTGAAAACAGAGAGAGTGTATTTGTGGGGCGGATATTTGTCTTTTTCTTATTGCAATGCAGTAGTAAAGTGTATATAATGTAATTTGATGCTGTTACTAAAAGGGAGAATTTAAGGAGGAACATCATGTATTCATTTGATGAGATTAAGGCCGTTGATACGGAGATTGCGGAGGCGATAAAAGAAGAAGTAGACAGGCAGAATTCCCATATCGAACTGATTGCATCCGAGAACTGGGTGAGCAAGGCTGTTATGGCGGCTATGGGAAGTCCTTTAACAAATAAATACGCCGAGGGATATCCGGGAAAAAGATACTACGGCGGATGCGACTATGTAGATGTTGTAGAGAGACTGGCAATAGAGCGTGCCAGAGAGCTGTTCGGATGTGAGTATGTTAATGTGCAGCCCCATTCCGGTGCCCAGGCCAACATGGCAGTATTTTTTGCGATCCTGAAGCCGGGGGATACGGTGATGGGGATGAATCTGGCTCATGGAGGACATCTGACCCATGGCAGCCCGGCAAATATGTCAGGGGCATATTTTAACATTGTTCCTTACGGCGTCAACGATGACGGTGTGATTGACTATGACAGCGTAAGAGAGATTGCACTTGAGGCAAAACCAAAGCTGATCGTTGCAGGGGCCAGCGCATATGCGCGGGTGATAGACTTTAAACGCTTCCGGGAGATCGCAGACGAGGTGGGAGCGTATCTGATGGTGGACATGGCACACATCGCCGGGCTGGTAGCTGCCGGTGTACATCCTAGCCCCATTCCATACGCCCATGTAACCACCACAACTACCCACAAAACCCTCAGAGGACCCAGAGGCGGTATGATTTTAAGCAGCAATGAAGTTGCAAAACAGTTTAATTTTAACAAAGCTGTGTTCCCGGGAATTCAGGGAGGGCCATTAATGCATGTGATCGCTGCAAAAGCGGTATGTTTTAAAGAAGCTCTGCAGCCGGAATATAAAGAATACCAGCAGAATATTGTGAAGAATGCCAAGGCACTCTGCGAAGGGCTGCTAAAGAGAGGCATTCATATTGTGTCAGGGGGAACTGACAACCATCTCATGCTGGTAGATCTGCGGGGAACCGGTATTACTGGAAAGGCAATGGAGAAATTACTGGACGAGGCAAATATCACCTGCAATAAAAATGCCATACCAAATGATCCGGAATCACCGTTTGTAACCAGCGGCGTCCGTCTGGGAACGGCAGCTGTGACAGCCAGAGGACTGCAGGAGGCAGATATGGACCAGATAGCTGAGGCAGTATCTCTGATGATTCAGTGTCCGGATAATAAAGAGAAAGCAAAAGCAATTGTGAAAGAGCTTACAGAGAGATATCCTCTGAATGTCTAAAAAAAGGAATGGAGACTTGTATAGGCCTCCATTCCTTTTTTATGCAAATAATTCATTCAGCAGCCGTGCAATATAGGTTCTGGGAAGTATCACAGGCAGCTGGCAGGAGGCATAGATATCCTCCTTCATCCCGCATCCGTATCCCATACAGTCCAGAAGAACAAAGGCCAGGTCTTTTCCTCTGAAAGCCAGTGCCCGCTGCCCCATAAGTTCAGCCTCTTTATATGGAGAGGCTACCACTGGTTCAAAAGCAATGCCGCTGGCAGAAAACCATTCCTCCACCTGAGCAATCTGAGATGCATCCGGTACAAAGAGTCCAATGGGCTTATCCAGCGCCAGCTTTTGTACCAGAGCATGCAGGATGGGCTGAGGGGTGATTAAAAGCTTACTGTGGGTAAACTCCGGAAATTTTCCGGTGCACAGCAAAACAGTTGCCTCTGCACCTTCTTTCTCCGCACGCAGTATACAGTCCTGGACCAGAGGGATCACTGCCCCTTCTGACATGGTTACCTGCCTGCCGTCCCGCATGCGGGAAACCAGAACAGATTCCCCTTCCCCCGGTGCAAACCGGGTGCTGGCCTCTTCAAAGCTGAAGGGATCCAGGGCTCCGTATTCAATTAATTCTATATGCGGGGCCAGCATGGGGCGGATATCCCCGGTAATATCCACACGGGGAGCCTGCCCTATAGTAACAGCCCCTACTCTAATTCTTTTTTTCATAGGATTACCGCTCTGTGTATTATTTGTCCATGTTGCCGAAGGTCTGGAATATTTTCAGATCTCCGTAGAGTTTCAGGAGATAGTTGTATTCCTCTTCATCATAGAAGGAACATTCTCCCTGGCCGTAGGCTTTGGCAACTTCTATGGCAAAGCGAGCGGCGCTCTCCACATCCATGGGATGGCTTGCACCGGTTGCACAGCCTGCCACGGGCTGTTCCGTAGTGATGGCAACTCCTACCACGGGAGCATCGGTGGCAGTGGTGGGCTGCAGCACACTGTTCAGATGATAAACATTATTGCCGTAGGGGGTAATATCCTGCTGAGCCAGGGGAAAGACTGCGGGAAGCTTACCTGTCACACGGGTCATGATGTCCAGGAGATCTGCACTGGTTTTCAGAATGTAGCCCTCTTTTACCGTGGGTGAGATAGCAAAACCATTTACATTAATGACTTTATTTCCCTTGGTGGTATCGATAGAAACAATGGCATCCATCCGTGGATCCACATCCTTTGCATTGCAGGTAGCCATATCAATAGGGGAATTCATAAAGGGGACCGGTTTGTGGTCCTGGGTGGGTGCATCCGGACAGATATGTGTGGAGACAATAACATCTCCTTTTAAGATGTCCCCGTTGGTATGCATCTCTGCTAACTTCAGACCTGCAGCCACAGCGGCAAGAGCTCCGTCACCGTCGGAGACAAAGCCGGTCATCGTAGGGCGGGCGCCCAGACCGCCGAGACGGCCGATGATCCCCAGCGTGGGTGCCGTTCCGCCTGCAGTCTTTCCTTCGGATCCTGCGATGAGAATCTTAATGCTGTCAGTGGTGCCGCGTTCTCCCACGACTGTTTCCATAGAGACCTCTGTGGCCCCTCTTTCTTTCAGCAGTTCAATAATTTCTTTTCCGTTTGCCTGAGGCTTGTCCATTAATTCGAATACTTCTAATACTTGTTTTAATACCATCATTGTCCTCCTTGTACGTACCGTGCCCCGCAGATTTTCATACACTGAAAAACCGGAAACGGCGTTAATAGTACTAACCTAAGTTTACAGAAGTGACATAAAATGTCAATATGCTTTGTGAAAATCATGGTTTAAATGTTAATGGAAATAAAAAAAACAGGAAAAATTTCACAGGACAAAGTCTAAATTATTCATATTTAGGTGAAAATGCTTGATTTCTATGAAATCACAATGTATAATTTTAAGAACAATGAAAGTTGAAAATTCCTATCCTGCATATTTCCGCAGTTTATACCGAGCTTTTAACAGGTGGGAGGGAAGATTCAAAAATTATTGTGAGAATTTCTTAAGGAGGAAAGGTAAGTATGAAGAAGAAATGGATAGCACTCGTCCTTGCAGGTGCTATGGTGATGACCGCTTTCACTGGCTGTGGTAATAAAAAAAGCGATGATTCCGCCACCAAGGACGACAGTGCTGCTACCGAAGAAAGCAGCGGCGAGAGTACGGAGATTGTAAATAAAGAGGCCACAATCGAAGTACCTGAAGAAGTGACAAAGGGAGGAGAACTGAAGATTGCACTGACATCCTCTCCAAAAAATCTGGACCCTGTAAAGTATACGGGTACATACGAAGCACAGATTATTTACCAGGTGTGCGACACAGTTGTAACATACGACAAAGAATTAAAAGAGATTCTGCCCTCTCTGGCAACAGATTGGATCATCAGCGATGACGGTATGGAATATACATTTACCATCCGTGACGATGTATACTTCCAGCCGGGAGAATACCAGGACGGAAGACTGATGACTGCAGAGGACGTGGCATATAATATGAATCGTTCCGCCAAAGAGTCCGCTATGAACCGTCTGGACATGCTGGATCATGCAGAAGCCATTGACGAGACCCACGTAAAAGCAACATTGAAAGCTCCCAGTGCAGTATTCCTTACCGCTTTGACCAATGCAGGAAATGCAATTGTTCCGAAGGAAGAGGTCGAAGGCTGGGGCGAAGAGTTCGGCAATCACTTAGTTGGTACAGGCCCGTACGCTATGGAAAAGTTTGAACTGGATCAGCAGACAACGCTGAAAAAGAACGAAAAGTATTTCATTGGTGAGCCGAACCTGGACACCGTAATCTTTAAAGTGATCACAGATGCTAACCAGGAAGTAAATGCTCTGAGAACCGGCGATGTGGATATTGCCACACAGCTGACCGGAGAGACAGTAAAAATTGTTGCTGAAGACGAAACTGTGAATCTGGAAAAAATGGCAGGCATTCAGATTGGATATGCTTACTTTAACATGGTAAACGGACCGACAGCAGATGCAAAGGTAAGAGAAGCCTTAATAAAGGCAGTTGACTACAAAGAATTGGCTGCCGGTGTATACCAGTACGGCGAAGGTGAAGCGGCTTGTCTTCCTCTTCCGAGAGCGTCCTGGGGCTACGACGAATCTGTAGAGGCAGATGTTCCTTCCTACGATCCGGATGGAGCCAAGAAGCTTCTGGAAGAAGCAGGTTACGGCGATGGCATAACCTTAAATATGTATATTACAAATGAAACTTTCCGTCAGAAAGCTGCAACGATACTGCAGTCCTACTGGCAGGCAATCGGCGTTGAACTGAAGATTAACACAGTAGAGTGGGGTACCTTCAGTGAGACAGCAGCATCCGGAAAAGCAGATGTATTTGCTATGGCCTGGTCCTGGTATCCAGATCCATACTTCTTCTTTGACAAGATGTTTGCAACCTCCGCGATCGGAACTCTTGGAAATGGCCAGGGATACAGCAATCCGGAAGTAGATCAGTTATTATCTGATGCATTGATTGAGACAGATCAGGCGAAGCGTGCTGAGATGTACAAGAAGGCTCTGAAAATCATTACAGATGATAATCCTGGTATCTTCTATGGCAACCCGGCAGAGTGCCTTGGAATCAATCCTAAGGTGCAGGACTTCAATCAGAGAGCTGATGGTACAATCAAACTTTGTACAGCTGAGGAGAATGTCTGGGTAGTACAATAATTTAGAGAGATTATCGACGATAAAGAGGGACGTAGTTTCACTACGTCCGTCTTTTTCGCATAATAAACAACAAAAGAAACGGTGGTGAAAATTAGTGTTAAAGACAATTGTAAAAAGAATTCTGCAAAGCATTCCCACCCTGCTGATTGTAGTAACCTTTACTTTTATCCTGACCCGTATGATTCCGGGAAATCCTGCTCTTACTATGTTAGGCCCTCAGGCGCCGAAAGAATCAGTGGAGCAGTTGGAGGAAGAACTGGGACTCAATAAGAGCAAGGGGGAGCAGTACGTTATTTATCTGAAACAGATTTTAAAAGGAGATTTCGGCAGATCCTACTCTTACAACCAGTCAGTAGTGGAGCTAATTAAAGAGAGGATTCCCAACACACTGGTGATCACACTCACCAGCTTATTAATTGCACTGGTGCTGGGGATGATTGTAGGGATCGTATCTGCGGTGAGGCAGTACTCCATTCTGGACTATATCTTTATGGTGCTGGCCCTCATAGGCGTCTCTATGCCCATTTTCTGGCTGGGTCTGATGCTGGTGCTGGTATTCAGTGTTAATCTGGGCTGGCTCCCGGCGATGGGTATGGGCAGTATGGCTAAGGGTGTCTGGGATGTTGTAAGTCATATGATCCTGCCCTGCTTCTGTCTGTCAACTATCCCTATGGCAACCTTTGCCAGAATTACCCGCTCCAGTATGCTGGAGGTAGTGAATAATGACGCGGTAAAAGCACTCAGAGCCAGAGGCCTGAGAGAAGGCGTGGTTATATGGAAGCATGCGCTGAAAAATGCGCTTCCCCCCATTGTTACCGTTCTTGGCCTTCAGCTGGCTTCTGCGTTTACAGGGGCCATTCTTACAGAAAGTATCTTCTCCTGGCCGGGAATGGGTACTTTAATTGTAAGTGCCATTGACAACAGAGACTACGCGCTGATACAGGGTGTTGTCCTGTTTACAGCAATCGTGTTTGTAGTGATCAACCTGATTGTGGATATTGTATATACAGTAATCAATCCAAGGGTAAGCTATGAAAGCGGGAAAGGAGGCAACTAAATGGCAAAGCAGAAAAATACGGCAACCGCAGAGGTTTTAGGCGCAGAAGCCCATTCCCAGCTTATAAAAAGAGAGAGAAGGGCCAATAATGTCTGGAACAAATTGAGAAGAAATAAGACAGCTATGATCGGGCTTGTAATCGTAGTATTTATGATGCTGATGGCCATTTTAGCTCCCCTGATTGCAACCCACGATCCCAATGCCATTAAGCCCTCTGAGACTTATCTGAGCTTTGGGGAAAAGGGACATATTTTCGGGACCGATGAGTTTGGACGTGATTTATTTTCCCGGATCGTATACGGCGCCAGAGTTTCACTGATTGCGGCTATCGGAGGCACTGTAGTGGGTGCGATTATCGGGATCCTCCTGGGTCTGCTTTCCGGTTATCTGGGAGGTGCTGTGGATGCAGTAATTATGCGTCTTATGGATGGTATGCTGGCATTTCCGTTTGTACTGCTGGCGATTATCCTCATGACGATTCTGGGGTCAGGGCTGCCAAACGTAATTCTGGCCATAGGTATTGGAAATGTGCCCAGCTTCGCCCGAGTCGTCCGGGGACAGGTACATATTGTAAAAAACGAAGAGTACTGCAATGCCGGGCGGGTGCTGGGCGTATCTAACATAAGAATGCTGTTCCGCCACATTCTTCCGAACACCATTTCTCCTATTATCGTATATGCTACGCTCAACGTAGCAGGAGCTATTATATCAGAAGCAACCTTAAGTTTCCTGGGACTGGGGATTTCACAGCCAACCGCATCCTGGGGAAATATATTAAGAGCAGGAAAGGACTGTCTGAATACAGCTCCGCATATTGCAACTATATCAGGTATTTTCATCCTTATCACCGTACTGGGATTCAACCTTTTTGGTGACGGCGTCCGTGACGTGCTGGATCCTAAGATGAAGAAGTAACAGGAAAACAGAAAGCAAAGAACAGTGAGGACGAAAATATGAGTGAAAATTTACTAACAGTTAAAGATTTAAAGACGTATTTCTTCACAGCCAGCGGTGTGTCCAAGGCGGTAGACGGTGTGAGCTTTACTCTGAAAAAAGGCGAGACCATGGGCATCGTAGGAGAATCCGGATCCGGCAAAAGTGTAACCGCTTCGTCGATCATCCGTCTTCTCCCTCCAAAAATCGGAAGGATAGTGGAGGGAACCATTGACTTTGAAGGAAAAGATATTATAAAGCTGAATAAAAAAGAACTGCTGAATTTCAGAGGTAAGGACATAGCGGTTATCTTTCAGGACCCTATGACTTCTCTGGATCCGGTATTTAAGATAGGCAATCAGATGGTAGAAATGATCTGTGCCCACCAGGATGTATCCAAAGAAGAAGCCAGAAAAATGGCAGTGGAGGCCCTTAAAAAAGTTGGGATCCCCCAGCCGGAAAAGCGGATGGAATCCTATCCCTATGAGCTGTCCGGAGGAATGTGCCAGCGTGTTATCATTGCCATGGCCGTATGCTGTAAGCCGAAGATGGTAATTGCAGATGAGCCTACCACGGCTCTTGACGTAACGGTACAGGCCCAGGTGCTTGAACTTCTGCAGGAACTCCAGGATGAGATGGATACCTCTATTCTTCTGATTACCCACAACCTGGGGGTTGTCTGGAAGATGTGCGATACGGTGATGGTTCTCTATGCCGGCAAGACGGTAGAATATGCAGATACGAAAACACTCTACGCACAGCCTCTGCATCCCTATACCTGGGGACTGCTGGACTCCATGCCGAAACTGAGCGATACAGTAAAAGGAGAACTCAATACCATACCGGGTGTTCCGCCGGATCTGCGCCTGACAGGCAATTGCTGTAATTTTTATAACAGATGTCCTTACGCGCAGGAGCGGTGCGGCAAAGAGGTACCGGAGCTCGTGGAAGTGGAACCGGGCCATTTTGTGGCCTGCCACAGGCAGAACAAAGAGAATAAACTGGTGAGAGGAGAGGAAAACCGTAATGAGTGATAAGAAAGTGATACTAAAGGTCAGGAATCTCACCAAAGAATTTAAGATCAGAGCACAGAAGTTCGGGGAACAGCCTCAGATTCTTCACGCCCTGACAGATGTCTCTGTAGATATCTATGAGGGAGAGACCCTGGGAATCATCGGAGAGTCTGGCTGCGGCAAATCAACGTTTGGTAAGTGTCTGGTTCAGCTGCACAAAGCGACTGCGGGCAGCGTGGAGTACGACGGCCGGAATATCTTTGAACTAAAAAAAGAAGACTTGAAAAATCTAAAAAGAGATATTCAGATGGTATTCCAGGACCCTTTTTCTTCTCTGGACCCCCGTATGACGGCGGGAAAACTGGTAGAAGAGCCAATGATTGTCCATAAGGTAGTTACAGATAAAGCAGAGAGAAGCAGGAAAGCTCTGGAGCTTCTCCAGACCGTGGGACTGGATGTGCAGCACGTACACCGCTATCCTCACGAGTTCTCCGGAGGGCAGAGGCAGCGTATTAACGTGGCCAGAGCCCTGGCATTGAACCCAAAGCTGATTGTCTGTGATGAGCCTGTATCGGCTCTGGATGTATCCATTCAGGCGCAGGTTCTGAACTTATTTAACCAGCTGCAGAAAGAATATAACCTGACGTATGTGTTTATCTCTCATGATCTGAGTGTAATCAAACACATCAGCGACAGAATTGCCATCATGTATCTGGGAAGAATTGTAGAGCTCTGCGATGCAAACAGCATTTACGAGAATCCGCTGCATCCCTATACACAGGCATTGTTATCTGCGATTCCCCCGGAATCTCCCTTTGAAAAAAGAGAGCGTATTGTTCTTTCCGGTGAAATCCCAAGCCCTATCGGAGAGCAGAAGGGATGTCCTCTGGCAAAACGCTGTCCGAAATGTATGGAGCGATGCAAGACAGATGCCCCGCAGTTAAAAG
The DNA here is from genome assembly GCF_900129135.1 of Lactonifactor longoviformis DSM 17459. Taxonomy (GTDB): domain Bacteria; phylum Bacillota; class Clostridia; order Lachnospirales; family Lachnospiraceae; genus Lactonifactor; species Lactonifactor longoviformis. The sequence continues at coordinate 14,531 of NZ_FQVI01000043.1, read as the reverse complement.
ATGTGGGTGACGGACACCATGTAGCCTGCTTTTTATTCGATGATAAATAAAGAAGCCAAATTATGAAAAGGAAGTGTGTGGAACATGAGCTGTAAATCAAGAGATGAAGTATTGGAACTTGCAAAAAGCAAACTGGACGAACTCATAAAGCTTACCTCGGATTTGATTAAAATTCCAAGTGAGAATCCTATAGGCAGCCAGAGAGACGTGATTGATTTTGTAAAAAATTATCTGAGTGAGGCGGGGATTCCCTGTGAGGAAGTGGGATGCAACCCTGACTTTCCCTGTGTAGTAGCTAAGATCGGAAAAGATGAGGGCTTCAGCGTTATTTTAAACGGACATGTTGACGTGGTTCCGGCAGGGGACAGGGCACAGTGGGAGTTTGAGCCTTTCTCCGGAGAGATCACAGATAAGTGTATTCTTGGAAGAGGAACCTCTGATATGAAAGCCGGCGTTGCCGGAGTTCTCTTTGCAATGAAAATCCTGGCAGAATCCGGGGCGGAATTGAACGGAAACATCCGTCTTCACATCGTGTCTGACGAGGAAAGCGGCGGCCAGTTCGGTACTAAGTGGCTGTGCGCCAACGGGTATGCAGATAATGCAGATGCCTGTCTGGTGGCGGAGCCTACAGGCCACAATACCATTGAGATAGGACAGAAGGGAAGAGTAGACCTGGTATTAAAATCCTACGGAAAATCTGCCCATGGAAGTCTGGCCGGCTTTAAGGGAGAGAATGCCATTCTGAAGCTTATAAAAGTGCTGGAGAATATAAACATGCTCAGGGAGATCGAGGGCTGCTATAAAGAAAGCCAGGCCCAGGCCCTGATCAACTCTAAGCTGATTGCAGACCAGAAAAATGGGGCCGGCACAGGGGACGTGATTGACCATGTATCTGCCAATGTGGGGATGATCAAAGGTGGAACGCGGCCCAATATGGTGCCGGATTACTGTGAGGTAACCGTGGATCTGCGCCTTCCTATTGGAGTAGGTGCCAAAGAGATAGAAGACTGTGTGAAAAAGGTTATTGAGAAGAGCGGCGTTACAGGCGTAGAGTACGAGCTGGATTTCCAGACCTTTGGAAACTATACAGAGATTGATGCACCCATTGTGGAAGCAATTAAGAAACATGCGGAGGCGCTTTGGAAGGATGAGGTGCTGCCCGCGTATCAGTGGGCATCCAGCGATGCAAGGGACTACCGGGTGAAAGATATTCCGACCATTCAGTACGGCCCGTCCAACACGGTAGGGATTCATTCCTATAATGAAACCGTGGATATTGAAGATGTGAAAAATGCAGGGCAGATTTATCTGCTGTCCCTCTGCGATCTGATGGGGATTGCAGATTAGAAAAAAGAGGAGTCAACTTCGGTGGCTCCTCTTTTTTCTATGATATGCAGACGGGAGCGTGCACCCTCCCAATCTGTCTATTTGGACAGGAACTGTTCTCCGTATCCGTAATGTTCTACTACATAATCAAGATCCTTGTCTCCCCTGCCGCTTAAGCAGACAAGGATAGAACCCTGTCCCATTTCCTGCGCTTTTTTGGTGGCATAGGCGACTGCATGAGAACTTTCTATTGCGGGGATAATACCCTCATAGCGGGAGAGCTCAAAGAATGCCTTCATGGCGTCATTGTCATCCACAGTTGTATATTGAACTCTTCCAAGATCATGGAGAAACGCGTGTTCAGGACCTACAGAGGGATAATCCAGCCCGCTGGCAATGGAATAAACCGGGGCGGGCTCTCCTTTTTCATCCTTCAGCATTATGCTCTCAAATCCATGCATGATACCCTTTTCTCCATATGTCATTGAGGCAGCGTGGTCTCCCAGATGGGAACCCCGTCCCAGAGGTTCGATTCCCACAATATCTACCGGATCCTCTAAGAAAGGCACAAACATTCCGATGGAATTGCTGCCCCCGCCAACACAGGCGCATACCACATCGGGAAGCAGACCGGTCATTTCCTTAAACTGATCTCTGGCTTCATCCCCTACAACCGCCTGGAAGTCCCGAACCATGAGTGGAAAGGGATGAGGCCCTAATGCAGATCCGATGCAGTAAATAGAGTCTTTATAATTCTTGGCATAAGATTCAAAGGCAGAATCCACAGCCTCTTTTAAGGTCTTTAAGCCATGTGTCACAGGAACTACATTGGCGCCCAGTATCTTCATTCGGGTAACATTGGGGGCTTGCTTGGCAATATCCACTTCACCCATATGAATCTCGCATTCTAAGCCGAAGAAAGCAGCGGCAGTGGCAAGGGCAACGCCATGCTGGCCGGCGCCGGTTTCTGCAATCAGACGCTTTTTCCCCATAAATTTAGCCAGAAGACCTTCTCCCATACAGTGGTTAAGCTTATGGGCACCTGTATGATTCAGATCTTCTCTTTTTAAATAAATCTGGCAGTTTCCGTACATTTTGGAAAGCCGCTCACAGTGATATACCGGGGTTGGACGCCCCTGGAATTCCCGTCGGATTCTTCTGAGTTCACTGATAAACTGGGAAGAATGGCAGATGGTCTGATAGGCATCTGAGATCTCTTCAAATGCGGGTTTTAACTCATCAGTCAAAAATGCCCCGCCATAGGAACCGAACCAGCCATCCTTGTCCGGGTAGTTTCTTAAATATGTTCTGTAATCCATAATTACCTCCCTGATTGGATGCCATAATAAGGCAGCACTCTTTGTTTATTATAGCACAGGAGAGAGGGATAAAAAACAGTTATCACAGATAAAACTGTTGGAAATGGGAGGATATTGCACTAATATGGTTGTTATTCTCCAGGATTTATAATACAATACAGAGGATGCTGAGCCAAAATCGTGGGAAAATGAGGCGCAGACAGCAAATTGATATAGGTATCAGGAGGAAAAAGAATGTTGGATGTAATAAATCAGTGGATTGCCCAGGCAAATGATTTTTTGTATGGCTATATCCTCATTGCTCTGCTGGTGATCAGCGGCGTATATTTTACGATTCGTACCAAATTTGTGCAGATACGGTTATTTCCGGAGGCAATCCGTGTTCTGACAGAGAAGAAGAAGGAAAAGACAGGAGTTTCTTCGTTTCAGGCATTAATGATCTCAACTGCCTCCAGAGTGGGGACGGGAAATATCGCAGGGGTAGCCACCGCGCTTTCCATGGGAGGTGCCGGAGCCATTTTCTGGATGTGGGTGATGGCCATAGTGGGAAGCGCCTCTGCCTTTGTAGAGAGTACACTGGCCCAGGTCTATAAAGAGAGGGACGGGGAGGTGTTCCGGGGCGGTCCTGCCTATTATATTCAGTATGCACTGGGGCAGCGCTGGCTGGGAATCATTTTTTCAATCTTACTTATCGCGTGCTTTGCTTTTGGCTTTAATGCCCTTCAGTCCTTTAATGTGAGCTCCGCCTTTGCGTATTATGTGGAGGATTACGCTAACAGCAGCGTGCCCATGATCATAGGGCTGATCCTGGCAGCGGCTACCGCTCTGGTTATTTTTGGAGGCGTTCAGAGAATAGGTATTATTACCTCAGGAATAGTACCTGTGATGGCGCTTCTTTATATTGTTTTAGGGCTTTATATTACCTGTACCAATCTGGGGAGGCTTCCGGACATATTTGGAGAGATCTTCGCCGGCGCTTTCGATTTTAAATCCATTGCAGGAGGGTTTGCAGGCTCCTGTGTCATGTACGGGATCAAAAGAGGGCTTTTCTCCAACGAGGCGGGTATGGGTTCTGCCCCCAACGCAGGGGCAACAGCAGATGTTTCCCATCCTGCGAAACAGGGAATGGTTCAGATGCTCTCCGTATTTATAGATACTATTTTAATCTGTACCACCACGGCAATGATGCTGCTGAACTTTGGGACAGGCAACAAAGAGCTTACCGGGATGCCTTATGTCCAGCAGGCTGTGAATGCTGAGGTAGGGGCGTGGGGAATACACTTTATCACAGTATCTATTTTCCTGTTTGCGTTCAGTTCTCTCATTGGAAACTACTGCTACGCAGAGTCAAATCTGAAATTTATAAAAGACAGTAAGGGTCTGCTTTTCGTCTTTCGTATCATTGTAGTGGGTGTGGTGTTTGTAGGTGCACAGGCTAATTTCGATACCGTCTGGAATCTGGCCGATGTGCTCATGGGACTGATGGCTATAGTGAACATCGTAAGTATTATTCTTCTGAGCAAGATATCTATGAAAGTAATGAACGATTATACCAGACAGAAAAAAGAAGGAAAGGATCCGCAGTTTCATCCAGACAAGCTGGGAATTAAAAACACCCAGTGCTGGAAATAGATTATAGATTGGTAAGAATCATAAATTATTAATAAAATCTTTCTGTAAATGCGGAAATCGTCTGATAATATGTTATACTATAGAAGTATCATACGAAGAAACTTTCGGAATTGCAGAAAAAGAAAGGAAGGTCCTTATGGAGATAGGTGAAGGATTAAAGAAAATATTTTTGGCAGGAGTAGGCGCAGTGGCCACTACAGCGGAGTCCGCCAAGGAAATTGTGGACACCCTGGTAAAAAAAGGTGAGATTACAGTTGAACAGGGAAAAGTTCTCAACGAAGAACTGAAGCGCAGCGCCAAAGAAAAAGTAAATGATCATGTCACAGTTAACATCGTAAAGGAATACCGAGATGCCATGAAAGCTGTGGATCATATGACAAAAGAAGAGTTAGACGAATTAAAAGAAAAGATTGCCAACCTGGAAAGACAGGCGGCAGAGGAAGCAAAAGACGATGACTGCGGTTGCGAAGAGACAGAAGAAGAGGCAGACGCAGAGGACGAAAAACAGGAAGAGGAATAAACATGGAGACTTCGGGCAGCCGGCTGAGCGAGATACTCTGTGTGCTGAAGAAGCATCATATAACCAAAGGGCTGACTCCTGTAAAACTGAGGGAGATTCTTGAGGATCTGGGACCTACGTATGTAAAGCTGGGACAAATTATGTCCATGCGGTCAGACATGCTCCCGGAGGCTTACTGTAAAGAATTGACCAGACTGCGGACACAGGTAAAGCCCCTTCCATATGAGACAATTAAAGATGTCATTGAAAAAGAGCTGGGAAGGCCTGCGGAGGAATTGTTTTCTGAAATTTCTCCAGAGCCTCTCGGCTCTGCTTCTATTGCCCAGGTACATCCAGCACGTCTGAAAAACGGGGACAGAGTGGTGCTGAAGGTGCAGCGTCCGGCCATAAAGGAAATTATGGCAAATGATATTGAACTGATGATGCGGGCGGTGAGGATCCTGAAAATCACTATGGGAACCGGAGAGCTGATTGATTTCAAAATGATTATCCAGGAGCTCTGGAAAACATCCCAGGAAGAGATGGATTTTACGCGCGAGGCGGGCAACTGTGACTTATTTTATGAAAATCAGAAGGATATTGCCTACGTCACATCCCCCCGGGTATATCATGAATATACAACGTCTAAGCTTCTGACTATGAATGATATCGAGGGCGTACAGATAGATCAGACAGAGCGTCTGACGGCGCTGGGGTATGACATGGAGGAGATCGGCAGAAAAGCAGCGGAAAATTACTGCAAGCAGATCCTTGAGGACGGCTTTTTTCATGCGGATCCTCATCCGGGGAACCTTTGGATCTCCGGCGGACAGGTGGCATGGCTGGATCTGGGAATGGCAGGGCATCTGTCGGAGCACAATAAGATGCTTCTGAAACGGGCGATTATGGCACTGCTGAAGAATGATATGTATGAGCTGAAGAATGTGCTCCTGGCGCTTGGTGAGGCAAAGGAACGGGTGAATCATGCAAGGCTGTACACAGATATTGATGATATTGTGAGCAAATACATGACTATGGATTTCGGCAATATGAGACTGGGTGAACTGATTGAAAAGCTTCTGGATCTTGTAAAAGAGCATCACATAGCCATCAATACGGATATCACCCTGCTGGGAAGGAGCATGATTACCATGGAGGGCACCTTAAGTGCCTGTGCACCGGAGGTAAATATACTCCAGATTCTCTCTAACTATATGTCTTCTCTGCTGTTCCGGGAAATGGACCTGAAAAAGGAACTCAGGCATAAAGGGCGTCTTTTGTATACTTCCCTGGATAAGTATATGGAGATCCCTGCACAGCTCTCCGATCTTCTGAATATAACGAAGAATGGCCAGACAAAGCTGAATCTGGATCTTGTGGACAGCAAAAAGATGCAGGAAATATTTCAGAGAACAGCAGACCGCCTGGTGTGTGGGATTCTGGCCGCTGCGCTGTTTATCGGTGCCGGGTTATTCTGTCTCACAGACATCAGTCCTCAGATACTGGGAATGCCATGGAATAGTTTCTTGGGATTTGTACTGTTCTGTCTGCTGCTGATTGGGCTGTTCCTGGGCACAATCAGCAGAAAAAAGTAAGAGGCGGGCCTCGAAGAGAAGCCCCCTCTTACTTTTTCTTTTAACGGATAGTCATCAACAGCTCTCCGGCTTTGATTTCTTTGCCTTCTTTGACGTATACCTGATCCACAACTCCGTCCATCAGGGCGGCTACATTGGTCTCCATCTTCATGGCTTCTACCACAGCCAGAACCTGATTTTTGGTAACCTTGTCTCCTGGTTTTACATGTACCTGGCTGACAAGGCCCGGAATGGAGGCGCCTACGTGGCTGAGATCAGAGGGATCAGCCATTGGGATAGACTCAACGGTAACCTTTGCGCTCCGGTCGGTGACCGCAACCTCTCTGCGTATCCCGTTCAGCTCAAACATCACATTCCGGGTTCCGTCCGGATTTGCATCGCCTTTGCCCAGATATTTGATTACGAGAGTTTTTCCGTCTTCAATGTTTACTTTGTTGGTTTCGCCTTCTGCCAGGCCATGGAAGAATACATGGCTGCCCAGCCGGGTGATATAGCCGTACTCCTTGCGGTTCTTCAGAAAGTCTTCCACAACCTTGGGATAGAAGCACCAGCTGATTACCATTCTCCAGTTGGGAGACGGGATAAATTCCTCCAGGCGCTTTCTGGCGGCGTCGAAGTCCATGGGAGGAAGCAGTTCCCCCGGGCGGCAGGAGATTGGCTCTTCTCCTTTCAGGACCACCCGCTGGAGATCTTCCGGGAATCCCCATTCAGGCTGCCCCATCATACCCTTGAAGTAGCTGACAACAGAGTCCGGGAAGTTCATGGTTTCCCCTCTCTCCACAATGGTTTCCGGGGTCAGGTCATTTTGAACCATAAAGATTGCCAGGTCACCTACCATTTTAGAGGACGGCGTTACCTTTACCAGGCCTCCCAGCATAGTATCTACCGTCTTATACATCTTTTTGACCTCATCAAAACGATGTCCCAGACCCAGACTTTCTACCTGAGGCTTCAGATTCGTATATTGGCCTCCTGGAATCTCGTACTCATAGATATCGGTGGCGGGATATTTGATGCCGCCTTCGAAGGCTCCATACCGATCTCTTACATCACACCAGTAGTCAGACAATCCCTGCAGCCGCTCAAGGCTCAGGCCGGTATCACGGTCCTGTCCCTCCAGGGCAGCTACCAGAGAATTCATAGAGGGCTGGCTGGTGAGGGAGGACATGCTGGAAATAGCAACATCTGCGATATCTACACCAGCTTCTGCAGCCATAAGAAGGGTAGCGATTTGGTTTCCGCTGGTATCATGGGTGTGCAGGTGTATGGGAAGCCCAATTTCCTCTTTCAGGGCTTTTACCAGCTTGTATCCTGAATAAGGCTTCAGCAGGCCGGCCATATCTTTGATGCAAAGTGTGTGAGCCCCTGTTTTTTCAAGCCGCTTCGCAAGGTTTACATAATAATTCAAGGTGTATTTATCATCTTTTGGATTTCCCACATCTCCTGTATAACAGATCGTGGCTTCGGCGATTTTATTCTGGTTTAAGACCTCATCCAGGGCAACCTCCATTCCGGGTACCCAGTTCAGAGAGTCAAACACGCGGAAAACATCTATGCCGCTGCGTGCCGATTCTTTGATAAATTCCCGAATCAGATTATCCGGATAATTGGTATAGCCTACGGCATTGGCTCCCCGCAGAAGCATCTGGAAGGGGATGTTTGGTATCTTTTCCCGGAGCATATCCAGGCGTTCCCAGGGGGACTCTTTCAGAAAGCGGTATGCCACGTCAAAAGTAGCGCCTCCCCACATTTCCAGGGAAAATGCATCTGCCAGAGCTTCTGCGGTGGCATCCGCGCCCTTTACCATATCCCTTGTCCGAACTCTTGTTGCCAGAAGGGACTGATGGGCATCTCTCATAGTGGTGTCAGTGATCAGGAGCTTTTTCTGGTCCAGAACCCACTGCTTTACAGCTTCAGGACCCTTAGTATCCAGGAGCTGCTTCAAGCCCGGCTTCTTCTCCCCGGTCAGTTTCGGGAAGCGGGGAGTGTCGTACATACGCTGTCCTGCCGTGGGATCATTGACTACAATATTTCCTATGTATTTCAGCATCTTGGTCGCCCGGTCTTTGGAGTCCCTGATGATAAATAATTCAGGCGTTTCATCGATAAATTTTGTATGGCATTTTCCAGCGCGGAACATTGGGTGTATAAGGATATTGTCAATGAAGCCGATATTGGTTTTTACTCCGCGGATACGGGTTTCATTCAATGCGCGCAGGGCTTTGTTGCAGGCTCCCTCAAAGGTACTGTCATGGGTAGTTATCTTTACAAGAAGACTGTCGTAGTAAGGTGTTATCTCAGCCCCTGCGTAAGTATTGCCCCCATCTAAACGGACACCAAAACCGCCGCCTGTACGGTAAGCCGTAATTTTGCCCGTATCGGGCGCAAAATTGTTCTGGGGATCTTCGGTTGTAATCCGGCACTGGATTGCATATCCATGACCCTTCACATCCTCCTGACTGGTAATGCCAATCTCCGGCTCAGCCAGTGTCTTTCCCTCAGCGATCAGGATCTGCGCCCGAACGATGTCAATGTCTGTAATCATCTCGGTAACTGTGTGCTCTACCTGTATCCGCGGATTCATCTCGATAAAATAATGATTTCCCTGCTTATCCACCAGGAATTCCACGGTACCGGCGTTCACATATCCAACCTCTTTTGCTATTTTGACTGCATCGCCGCAGATCTCTTCTCTCTTTTCACTGCTCAGTGTAAGTGCCGGAGTGAACTCTACCACCTTTTGGTATCTGCGCTGAAGCGAGCAGTCACGCTCAAACAGATGAACTACATTTCCGTGCTTATCCGCAAGGATCTGCACCTCAATATGTTTTGGCTCTTCCAAAAACTTCTCTATAAAAATATCCCCGCATCCAAATGCTTTTAAGGCCTCACTCTGGACCAGCGGGAAGGTATCAATCACTTCCTGCTCAGTATCGCACCGGCGCATGCCTCTTCCTCCTCCCCCGGCGGAGGCTTTCAGTATCACAGGAAAACCGTAGGACACGGCCCTTTTTGCAGCATCCTCTGCATTCGTCAGAGGAACCTTAGAACCTGGTATCGTTGGAACCTGACAGCGCTTAGCGATTTCTTTGGCGCTTAATTTATCTCCCATCTGTGCCAGGACATCAGAAGGCGGCCCTATAAATTCTATTCCGTTTTCCTCGCATGCTCTGGCAAAAGCGGCATTTTCTGACAAAAATCCGTAACCCGGATGAATGGCATCAACGTGGTGCTTTTTGGCGATATCAATCATCAGGTCAATATCCAGGTAAGCGCCCAGAGGGCTTTTATTTTCACCGATCATATAGGATTCATCGGCCTTTACCCGAAAGATGTTGTATTCGTCCTCCTTTGAGTACACTGCTACTGTGTTCAGTCCCAGGTCATAGCAGGCCCGGAAGATGCGGATAGCGATTTCCCCACGGTTTGCCACCATTACTTTACGGAAATCTTTCGTTTTTGCTACTTGATTCATGTTTCTCCTCCTTAGATTATGTAAACCATCACCGGCAGCTGCCATGGGTTTACACCCCATCATACTTTTATATTATTTTTTTCTATATCAAAAAATATCCCTGCAGGTCTACTACATCCTTTGCTGCCGGCGCCCTGCAATTTGATTCATTCCCCCCAGGATTGAATCGGTTCGAGGCGGTCAGGAGTATTTCCCGTAGAACGTTCAGGATATTTCATTATTGTCTATGCATATTGTTTGGGGTATGTAAGAACTAAGATGCCGCTGCATGCAAATCTTTAGGGAAAGAAGCCATTAAGAAAGTACATAAGAAGTAATGTATGGTTTCTTTCAGATAACCGTCACTGTATCTCGAAACAGATAGTGATAGTACATATTATACTTAGCATTTTGAAAAATATCAATTAAATATTTATTAAAATACCAAAAAAAGAAAGAGATAAAATAAAATCCTGCAAAAAACGACTAATAACAGCGTAAAAATAGCCCTCCGTGCATTATTTGCGCGGAGGGCATGCAAAAGATGATGGAGTGCAGACGAAGACTATTTTGCAGCCTTTTCTGCAAATGAAGTGTTAACCAAATCCTTATAATCTACTCTGGCATCCAATTCTCCTGAGCTTTCCAAGATATCCTGAAGAAGATCCAGACTGGACTTTTCAAAGATCAGATTGTCTTTCCAGGTGTCCTGATCATAATACCGTTTCACAATAGTGGTAATCGTATCCAGGTCTGTCTCCTCAAACTGAGGAGCAATCACCTTCGCGATTTCTTCCGGTGTATGTGTCTGGACATAATCCATTCCTTTCTGGAGTGCATTGGTGAAACTCTGGATAATCTCCGGGTTCTTCTCCATAAAACTGTTCTTAGCACTGTATGCCGTGTAGGGAACATAACCGGAGTCTACACCTACAGAGGCTACAACATAGCCTTTTCCCTCTTTTTCCAGAGCAGTGGCGCTTGGCTCGAACTCAACCGTGAAATCTCCCTGTCCTCCGGAGAAAGCCGCGGCAGTAGAACCAAAGTCTATGCTCTGGTCAATGGCAACATCCTTTTCCGGATCAATGTCATTCTGGCGGAGTACATATTCAAATACCATTTCCGGCATTCCGCCTTTTCTTCCCCCTAAGACGTTTTTATCCTTAATATCTGACCACTGGAAGTTATCCATCTTCTCTCTGGCCACCAGGAAGTTTCCTGCGCGCTGTGTCAGCTGGGCAAAGTTTACAACCGGATCGTTGGCGCCTTCCTGGTAAGCGTAGATGGAAGCTTCAGCGCCCATGAAACCGATATCTGCTTCCCCGGACAGTACTGCGGTCATAGTCTTATCCGCGCCGAAACCTGTCACCAGTTCCAAATCAATTCCTTCCTCCTGGAAATATCCCTCCTCAATGGCCACATACTGAGGCGCATAGAATATGGAATGGGCAACTTCATTTAATGTAACCTTTGTAAGTTTTTCCTCTTTATCTGCAGAAGTGTCTTTCTGGCATCCGCCTAGGGCAGCTAATACCGTTACCATTAAAGTAACAATAGCGATTAATCTTTTATGCATTACAGTCCCCCGTAAATCTTTCCTGGTATAGTATATTGAGTAAGAGGAGAAAGTGTGACAGAAGCAGAGGACTGTATTGCTGCCGGAAAACAGCAAAAAAATAAAACCGCCCGGTATGGACGGTTCCTTATTTTTGAAAGCCTAATAAAACGCTGTTCTTTACATGGAGCATACGGGATTCGAACCCGTGACCTCCACACTGCCAGTGTGGCGCGCTCCCAGCTGCGCCAATGCCCCATTGCCATCGTAAGTCCGATGCTTGTATATTATAGCACAGGTATTAAAAAAATAAAAGTGCTATTTTTTATTTTCTGAGTTTTCTGAGGCGTTTTTTTCCCGCTCTTTCCTGGCAAGACGCTGGAGATCCAGCCAGGTAAGTGTACCTGCGATGATAAAGTACCAGATAATGGGAGTGACTACTGCCTGGATATTCGTACTGGGGTGAAAGAAATTCGTCTGCATCATGGCAATAACAGCCAAAATTGATATAATGATATTTTTGAACAACATACCCTTCTTTTCCTCTGCCAAGCAGAGAGATGACCTTTTTACAGTATATGCTGCCTGGGTTGTATTCTTTTCCTAACATAGAATGAAATATCCTGCGCATACTAAAAGCATCAAGGCACAGCAGAGGCTGGCTGAGTGAAAGGAGAATATTATGATGGAGATAAATCTGGTACCGGAGCAGAGCGGCACTGACTGCCACCGCAGCAATCCCCAGGAAGTGGTGACGGAGTTTCCAAAGGAAATGGATCTGGTCCCCGGAGAAAAAGACGATCGTCCCAGAAAGGACGGACCCGGCGGGGAATAATGTAGAAAGGGATTAGGTGATAAAATGTCTTATGTGGCTCCTCAGGTCAGGGATAAGTTTGAAACCTTGTCTGTAGACCTGAAAAATATAATACTTGAAAAGAATGTTCAGATTAATAATCTTCACGATTTAATCAGGGTTTTGGAGGAAATTGTGAAAGAAGGAGAAGAATAGTAAAAACTAACCATTGACTATTCTGCAAAATGCGTTATAATAATAAATGTCAATGCAGATATGGTTCATCGGTAGAATGCTAGCTTCCCAAGCTGGAGAGGGGGGTTCGACTCCCCTTATCTGCTTACTAAAACCCTTGTTTATTCAAGGGTTTCTTTTTTTGTGTTGCATTCTTTATCCAATTAAAAGGCCAACGGCATTTATGCTTCATAAAAAGCATAATACCGTTGGCCTGTACTTATGACCGCCTTTACAATTGCCTGTGCTTAGGCAACACAAACATTAACTGCCTGTAAACCACGCTGTCCGTTTGTAATATCAAATGTTACAGACTGACCGTCTTCCAGTGTTTTGAATCCGTCCATGGCAAGTCCTGAGAAGTGTACAAACACTTCTTCGTTTGTCTCGTTGTTGGTGATGAAACCATATCCCTTAGTTGAGTTAAACCATTTTACTGTACCTTTATTCATGAAAGATACCTCCTTAAAAATAATATTATATTTATCCTAAAACAAAAAAACACATAGTAATGTAAATCAAAAAGTGATTACATAACTATGTGAAATCAATCTTAATTCAAAATACTTTGTAAGTATAGCATGTAAAACCATAAGTGTCAAGCAAAAAAAATCGACAAAAAAACAAGTAAGAATATTCTAAAAAAAGCATAAAAAAACCCTTAGGAAAAGGTGAAAAAACTATTGACAAATGGCTGTTTAGCAAACATAATATAGACTATAGTATAGAATACGGTCCAAGACAAAGGATGTCGAAAAGTCGAATCTTCTCGATGTCCTTTTTGTAAGAGGGAGGCACATTATGGATTGGATATCCAAAATACCAGGAATTGAAACTTCTTTTACAACAATTGACTCTCATACCATGGGAGAACCTACGAGAATCGTAGTGGAAGGCTTTCCGGAACTGGAAGGAAAGACGATGATCGAGAAGAAGAAATTCTTAGAAAAAAATTATGACAAATACCGTACAGCACTTATGCTGGAGCCCAGAGGGCACAGAGATATGTTTGGAGCAGTGATTACGAAGCCGGTACATCCGGAAGCAGATTATGGCGTCATTTTTATGGACAGCGGCGGATGCCTGAATATGTGCGGGCACGGAAGCATCGGAACTGCCACGGTTTTAGTTGAGACTGGCATGGTGGAAGTGAAAGAGCCTTATACGGAGGTGACATTGGAAGCCCCTGCAGGTTTAATTCGCACAACCATTAAGGTTGAGAATGGAAAAGCAGTGGAAGTTACGATTCGTAATGTGCCGGCGTTCTTATATAAAGAGGCAGTGACAGCAGAGATTGAAGGATATGGCCCGATTACCTTCGATATATCTTTCGGAGGAAGTTTTTTTGCTCTAGTCAATGCAGATAAGCTGGGTCTGGATATTGTTCCGGAGAACCTCAGAGAGTTCCAGGATCTGGGAATGGCACTGCTGAATAAAATCAATGCCACCATGGAGATTCAACATCCGGAGCTGGATATTAATTCTGTGGACCTGGTAGAGTTTTACGGTGATTCCACACAGGAAGAAGCAAACTTGAAGAATGTAGTAATTTTTGGGGCCGCGCAGGCGGACCGTTCCCCCTGCGGAACAGGCACAAGTGCCAAGGTAGCGGCCCTGTATTCCAAGGGAAGACTGGGATTGAACGAAGATTTTATCTACGAGAGTATCACGGGTTCTCTTTTCAGGGGAAAAGCGGTTGAGACAACAAAGGTAGGCACCTATGATGCGATTGTACCTAAGATTACAGGAAGTGCATATATTACCGGAATCAATCAGGTTATTATCGATAAGGATGACCCTCTGAAATATGGTTTTTTAATGGGAGACTGAGAAAAGGGGCTGTGAAAAAAGTCCCGTAAAAAAAGAACGCTTTCAGGTATACAAACCTGGAGGCGTTCTTCTTTTTGTGGTAAAATTAATCTACTATGAACAATAATACCGAGAAATATTATACCGCAAAACAGGGAAGGCTGCCACTGTTTTTTTCGGATTGTCTGGATCTCTGTGATCCAGTATTAGTATTTGACAGAATCATGGAGGAGATTGGAATAGAAAGATATCTTAGGCCAGAGCCCTCACATAAACTGGGCCGGCCCGGATATAATCGGGTCAACATGCTAAAGA
>NZ_FQVI01000042.1 GCF_900129135.1 Lactonifactor longoviformis DSM 17459 | reverse complement strand
GGATAGGGACAAGTCAGGGAGGTTAAGCGGAGTGAGCCGAAGATCCAGTCCACCAGCTGATTAACGAGGAAGGCTTTCCTGACGAGTTTAGCAGCTGGTAGGACTTAGCTGAGGGGAACGGAGCCTCGAGCTGACTTGTCCCTATCCCCCGGCCCCTGGCCTGGCCCTGTCTCCCCGGTGCTCCCTCCTATATCCGTCCGTCTGCAACGCTGCGCTGGCCCACTATTTTATCTCGAACTTTACATACACAAAACTATAATTTTGTTGACAAATATATCGCCGGCTGATATATTATAATATATCGATTAACGATACATCGGTTGCATGATAGATTGGAGGACGATAGGTGTGGAAAACGGTATTGTACTGACAGAAGCCTGGTATTATATTCTGTTAGCTGTAAGATGTCCCAAACATGGATACGGCATTATACAGGAGGTAGCGGATATTACCTGCGGGAGAGTAAGCTTGGGGCCCGGAACCTTATATGGGGCCATTAACTCAATGCTGACAAAAGGATGGGTGAGACTGTACAGTGAGGATAAGACATCCAGAAAAAAGAAAGAATATGTGATAACAGAGACAGGAAAAGAAATATTCGGCAGAGAGGTAGACAGACTGCAGGAAATGCTGGACAATGCGAAAAGAATGGGGGAAGGGGAATGAAAAAGTTTAAGTGGTATTACGACAAGGATGCTGAAGAGTTATGGCTGAATGAGATGGTTAACCAGGGGTGGGCACTGGAGCATTACTTTCTGGGTGTATATACCTTTGCTCCCTGTGAGCCGGGGCAGTACATCTACCAGATTGATCTGATGCCCAGTACAACTGCCGGTGCCCGGGATTTTAAGGAATTTATGGAGGACAGCGGTATTGAGGTGGCAGAACAGTGGAACCAGTGGGTTTATCTGAGAAAGGATGCCCAAGACGGGGGATTTGAGCTGTATACCGATGATTACTCCAGAGTGGAACAGTATAAAAGAATAAGAAATTTCTTTACGTGTATTATGTTAGTGGAAGTGATAGTTGTGTTTCTTCAGCTAAATGCCGCTATCCAGACAGGTTCTTATATTTTCGGAGGAACAACGGTTTGTTTTGGACTGCTGCTTATCGTTCTGCTGAGGATTATTTGGAAATGCCAGTGGAAAATTGAGGAACTGGAAAAACGGTTAAACGGATAGTGGTGTTTATCTCTGGAGATAAGCAAAAAGGCATTGTTTTTTCTTCTTTGGGAGGCTATAATTAAGGGTGCTGACAAAAAGAGAATAAAGAAAAAGGGAAAAAACAAATGGTAAATTTTATTTTTAACGGTTCGGTACCGACAGTGATGTTTCTGGGAATACTCTTTGCATTTTTTGCTACCTGCTTTTGCACGGCGAAGTTTTATCCTCTGCTGCCGAAGGATATAGGAAGGGATTTTGCCCATGACGGTAAGCTGTCCGCGGGGAAGCCGAGAGGGGCCGGATTCATATTTATATTGGTATTTGCCGCATCCGGGCTGATCTTTGCAAGGCTGAGCGGGGAGCTTGTCATTTACATTATTTTAGTAGGGGCAGCTATGATGATGGGCTTTCTGGATGATGCTTCTAAGGTGCCCTGGGGAGAATATAAAAAGGGCTTTCTGGATTTTGTCATTGCGGCTATGGTGGCAGTAACGTTTTTAAACTATAATTCTAATAAAGTGGAGATTATGATTACCGGGACAAGCATTACAATTCCTGTTATCTTATTTGGAATCCTGACAGTTGTCCTGGTATGGGCATCCATAAATGTGACTAATTGTTCTGATGGGGTAGACGGCCTGTCAGGGACGTTGACACTGGTTACTATCATCAGCATCTATATCATCGATATTATAAAAGGAAACAACGACGATTTCAGTTATCTGATATTGCTGTTCGCGGTCTGTATCCTGGGGTATCTGTGGTTTAATGCCACGCCCAGCAAACTGATGATGGGAGATGCAGGTTCCAGGGCCATGGGATTGTTTATCAGCATTGCAGTACTCAAGACTGGGAGTCCATTCTTATACCTGCTGGTTGCACTGGTATTGATTCTTGACGGCGGGCTGGGCCTGTTAAAGGTGTCGCTGCTTAGGTTTTTAAAGATACGTATTTTAAAAAATGTGAGGACGCCCCTTCACGATCACGTGAGGAAGGTTTGGGGATGGTCCAATACACAGACGGTATTCCGGTTTACTATTATTCAAATTGTGGTCTCTATGGCTGCTGTCTATTTGACGATTATAAGAATGGTTTCATAGGGTTAAGTATATTTGATAATCTAAAAGGCTCTCGTCCCCGGGGATGAGAGCCTTTTTATGCCCTTTTCAGTGAAAGAGCAAGTCGCAGAATTCTAAAGCATCCATACCTTCTATATAATCGGATACGGATATCAATTCTAATGTTTTTAAGATAGTTTCATAGCGGAAAACAGTATTTTGTAATTTCTCTTCCAGATTCTCTGTCTCCTTTTTTCCAAAGAAATCCCCATAGATTTTAAGAGTGCGCAGTTGGCCTGACTCTATATAAAGGTGCAGGGTTACAATTCCAAATGGGTACTTTCTGCTTTTTGACAATGTAAATGGGGGGGAACTGCCATAGTTCCATTCCCATGTCCGGTATTTCTTGTCGGCCAGTGACTGAATGGCCGCTGTTTCTTCCGGCGTAAGACGGTGTTCCTGCAGATTTGGAATTGAATGCAGCAAATAGGAAGTAAGACTTTTCATGAACGCCGTCACAGTTATATCGTCAGAGAGACTGGATTTTAGATTCGTTACCCGGCTGCGGACAGATTTAATCCCCTTACTGTCGATCTTCAAGGGATTAGGAGTAAGAGCTTTTGAAAGACAGGTGATATCGGAATCAAAAAGAATGGTGCCGTGGTGAAGAACCCGGTTTCCGAAACAGGCCTGTGCATTGCCGGAGAATTTCATTCCGCAGAGGGTGAGGTCATTTCTCCCGGAAAGCTGTACATGTAATCCCAGCGTTTGTAAAAAGAGACAGACTGGCTGTGTGAAATAAGCGTAGTCATTGAAATGTTCTTTTTCTGTGGTCTGAATGATAGAAAAATTAACATTGCCCAAATCATGATATACGGCGCCGCCTCCAGTCATGCGGCGCACAACCCGTATGTTGTGTTCTGTTACATAAGGGTGGTTAATTTCCTCCAGGGTATTTTGATTTTTTCCTACAACAATCGTGTTATCATTCTGCCACAGGAGAAAGAAATCTTCCTGGGAATTTTTCACAAAGTATTCCTCACAGGCCAGATTAAAAAAACAATCGGTGCTGGAATGATTCAGCAGATACATAGCACTCCTCCTTATGCATTATATTTTGTCATAGGCGCTTGCCCATGGGACAAGATCTCTGATAATCATTCGTTCAGGCGTCTGGAGCAGGAAGGAAATACAGCTTGCGATATCTTCCGGCAGCATACATTGTTCCGGACTGCAGGGCATGCCATTTTGATGCAGGCTGTCTGTGCTCGTTACGCCAGGATATATGGAACTTACGCGTATCTGATAAGGCTTTCCCTCCTCATACATAGCTGCGGCAGCCCCAGCCAATCCGTATTTTGAAATACTGTAAGTGCTTACTGAGGGTTTGGCACCTAAGGCCACAGTTGAATTAATATAGATAATGTAACCTTTTTTTCTGGGTTTCATATAAGCAAGGACATCTCTGCTTAAAAAGAAGGTGTTTTTCAGGTTAAGATTCATTACTTTGTCCCATAAAGGATCCGTAATTCCGTCTATTCCATCGGAGGGATAAATTCCTGCACAGTTGATGAGTGTGTCGATGCTTCCCAGAGTTGATAAGGCGGCAGGAAGTACAGAGGCTATCCCCTCTGAATTATTTAAATCTACGCTATAAGGAATATATCTGTTTTCATATTTGCTGCATAAGTCTGCTGTTCTTTGCAGTCCCTCCAGGGAGCGTGCACATAGAAACAAGTTCATTCCCTGTGCGGCAAGCGCCTGTGCCGCTGCTCTGCCAATCCCACTGCTGGCACCGGTGATAATTGCATTTTTGTAATTCATAAATAACCTCCAGCCCTAAAATTATATTGGTTCTATTGTAATTCCATTTCCGTGGAGGGACTGTTAACTTTTTTTGGAAGATTATGTGTAGATTTTTTACAATGTGTATAAAAAACATATAAATAGTAGGAAAAAACTGGTAAAATTGACAATAGAATCGAAATGTGATAGTGTAAAAACTACAAAATCCGATAAAAAGGGACAAATGATTATGGGAAAAGAAATATTCAGAAGTTTAAAGAAAAAGTTATGTCAAATCCGGTCAAAATTGGTGATTTACTACTTTACATTTTTAGTAATTCCCATGGCTATGATGATTTTGATTTTTAATGTAGCCATTCATGTGATGAAGAATTCGGAAGCTCAGTATACTATGAATATTCTGTCTCAGATGAACAACAATATCAGTGAGACCATGAACCGAATATTTACGCAGACTGCCAGGGCGGCAGTGGACAAGTCATTATGGAGTATTCTGGAGAAGAGCAAAGAAGACGCAGATAAAACCAGAGGGGAAGATCAAAGGACTGTAACAGACATACTCCTGAGATACCTCGGGGATATGCCCTTTATACAGTCCGTCAATGTTCTAGGGTATAATGGAGAAATATATTCTCTGGAGGATGGGGGAGCCTCTCTGCCCAGGGACTATGTTTTTACAAATTCAGAATGGTATCAGAAGATGCAGGCTTTTGGAACAGAAAGCTTATTGGTTCCAACCCATAAGTCTTACGATATGCTCGCAGAAAATCAGGAAAATAATGTTATTACATATGTGCGTGAGATCCGAAATGATGATTCATCAATGGGATACCTGATGCTGGAGGTAGAGACCGGGATCTTTACGTCTTATATTGACAGTTCTTATTTTAAAAAAGACAGCAGCATTATTATTATTGACAGCAGTACAAAGAAAGTAATCTACCATACAAAACCCGAATACATAAATTCACAGTTCAGAGAGGGCTATCTGTCCCAGATTTTGAGTAATTCCCAGGGCTATCTGGTAACAGATACACATAAAGAAGAACAGGAAATAGTAGCACATACTACCTCAGAGGAGGCCGGATGGAAAGTAATTTATACCCTGCCTGTCAAAGTAGCATACAAATCTATCCGCTCTTTGACTTTTATGGCAGTATATATATTCATTCTCTGTATTCCAGTGGCTATCGGTCTGGCTATCATGGTGAGCAAAAATCTGACAAATCCAATCTTTGTTTTAAGAGACTGCATGAAAGAGGTGGAGGACGGAAACATTCAGGTAGAGATTCAGGTACAGTCTCAGGATGAAATCGGAGAACTGAGTATTAGCTTTCAAAAGATGCTGGAGCATATCAGAAGACTGATTGGAGAGGTATATCAAAAGGAGATACATAGAAAACAGGCAGAGCTCAATGCGCTGCAGGCACAGATTAATCCCCACTTTCTGTATAACACGTTTCAGATTATGGATATTATGGCAGAGGAGAAAGAGGCCTATGAACTCAGTGACGCCTGTCAGGCATTGTCCCGTATCTTTCGATACAGTATTCGGAAAAAGGAAGAAGTGAGCCTGAAGGAAGAGATAGAACATGTCAAAAACTATATGTACATTCAAAATATTCGGTTCGGTGACCGGCTGGAGGTAATATATGAAATCGTTCCGGATACCCTGGATATGGAGATTATTAAATTAATGATACAGCCAATTGTAGAGAATGCTATTATTCACGGCATAGAAAATCAGGATAAAGTCTGCAGAATTTCCATATCATCCCTGGTTACAAATGATGTACTTTCTATCATTGTAGAGGATACAGGGAGCGGTATGAGCAGTGAAGAGTTATCCCGCCTAAGGACAGAGATTAACCGGGATGTACTGGAAAGCGGGGAAACGAAAAGGAGGGAAGGCGGAATTGCTATGCGCAATGTAAATCAAAGAATTAAACTGAGATATGGAGGGGTTTATGGACTTTACGTACACAGCCAGAAACAGAAGGGAACTAAGGTGATTCTGAATCTGCCCGCAAAAAGAGTAAAGGATATTTAAAAGAATAAAGGAACAGGAGCTGAATATGGTAAAAGTATTAGTTGTGGACGACGAAGCGTATATCAGACGGGGAATTATTCATAAGGTAAAGCGTCTGACAGATTTTGTGGACGAGATAGAGGAGGCAAAGAATGGAGAGGAGGCTTTTCATAAGATAAACAGTTTTCGGCCGGATATTGTAATTACGGATATTAAAATGCCTGGCATGAATGGACTGCTTCTAATTGAGAAATCTTTGGAAAAAAATCCTTTTATTAAATTTATTATTATCAGCGGATATGATGATTTCGAGTATGCCAGAAAGGCCGTCCGGCTGGGGGTGTTTGATTATTTACTGAAGCCTATTGTAAATGATGAGCTGAAACAAGCTTTAGTATCATTAAAACAGAAGATACAAGAAGAAAGAAAGAATGCAAGACTGCTGGGAAACTGGGCGGAGAATGCGGAAAAGGATATGATATACAAGAAAAACCGTATTATGGAATCCTTTTGCAGGTGGACAGGGGAAATTCCCGGCGAACTATTGGATAAGGTTTTAGAGTATGGAAGTATACAGGAGGATGGGTATATCACAGGGATACAAATTGAGGTACTGGAGCAGAAAAACCAATACTGCCTGCCTGGTGAGAATGGCTTGTATCCATTTGTAGTCACAAATATACTGGAAGAGTGCCTTGAGAAAAACGGAAGGTGCATAGGTTTTTATGAGGAGTCCCAGAATGTTAAAGCGGGAGCCCTGGTGTACCATACGTACAGTATTCGGCGTCTGGAAAAAGAATTGCTTGCGGTCAGAGATAAAATAATGGAGATTTCAGGCCTTTCCGTCTGCTTTGCCCTGGGGAATCCCCAAAGGAGTCTGAAAGCTTTTCCTAAGTCATATCGGGAAGCCGGCAATGCGTTACAACAAAAAATGATATATGACACTAAGGGAGTGATTACCCAGGAGGATTATGGGCTGATACAGAAAAATGACTATACGATCAGTGAAAATGACAGAAGGCTGCTGTCCCATTATCTTTTGTTCATAGCGGCCGATCAGGAGAAGCTGACAGAACTGGGCATTAAAATGATAGATGACTTTTATGAGAAGAAAGTAAGCTACAGAAATTTGAAGACAGCCTACCTGGATCTGGTAATTACAGTGCTCAATGAAGTTAAAAACAGAAATAACGGGCAGTACAGAGAGATTTATGAACTGGATGTTGAAAAGATTTTTGAGCAGTGCAATTCGATTGAGGGACTGAAGAAACACTTCAGGGGATTAATTGAAAGTATTGCACAGGTGACTAAGACGGAAGATTCGGACAGCAGCAAAGGGATTATAAAAGAAATTGAGCAGAGAATACACACAGAATATTTTCATGATTTAAAGCTGTCAGCACTGGCAAATGAGTACTATATCAATCAGAGTTACCTCAGCACCCTTTTTTTGCAGGAGACGGGAAAGAATTTTATAAAGTATCTGACAGAGGTTAGATTGGAGAAAGCCCGGGAGCTGCTGGAGACCACACAATTTTCCACCAGCCAGGTGGCGGAATTTGTGGGGTATAATGACAGAAGTTATTTTACTTCTGTTTTCCAGAAAAAAATGGGGGTGAGTCCGGCAGAGTACAGAAAGAAGGTGAAGGATGAAAATTAAAGGAAAAGGTGCTAACCTATATACGGGAATTATAACAGTTCTCTCCCTATTGCTGGCTGTGTCACTGGTGGGGAATGCACTGCTGGCCAGAGAACAGGAAGATAGGAGAACGGTGGCATCTGCGGATGAAAGCCAGGAAGAGTATATATATTTGCCTGTTTTTAAAAATGATCCAATTATAGTGGAGCAGGATATTAAGGGGCTGGAGGCTTTTGCCAAGGAGATGGGAGTGAAAGTTTCTGTAGAGGCGCCCCAATCCTATGATGTGGTGGAGACAGCAAAACTGCTGGAGAAGGCCATACAGAAAAAACCGAAGGGAATTATGATATGTGCTACGGAAGAAAATCTGATTCCTTATATTAATGAGGCGGCAGAGGCAGGCATTCCGGTGATTACCGTGGATTCTGATTTGCCGGAGAGTAAAAGACTGGCCTATATCGGGTCAGACTGGTATCAGATTGGGAGAAAACAGGCAGAAGCACTGATTAAGCTAATCGGAGGAAAAGGGACAGTGGCAGTACTGGGTATCATTGGAAACCGCAACTCAGACAATGCCTGGGCAGGATTTTGCAGTGTTATGGAGGAGTACGAGGATATTTTAGTACTGGATATGTATGATGATGTGTCAAATTGGGAAGAGGCAAAGCGCATGACGAAAGAAATTCTGAAAGAATACCCACAGATTAAAGGCATTGCAGGTGTAGATTCCAACAGTGCGAAAGGAATCTGTGAGGCTCTGGAGGAGGAAAAAAAGATCGGACAGGTAAAAGTAGTTAGTGTTGATATGACATCTCAGCATATAGAGCTGCTGAAAAAAGGATATGTACAGAAACTAATTGGGCAGAAGAGAGAGCTTTTTACCTATTACGGGGGTAAGCTTCTGTATGACTATAACCATAACCAACTGCAGATCCTGAATGAAAATCAAAATATTTCCATCACCAATATTCCTCAATATATTGACACTGGAATTGTAGAGCTGGAACCGGAAGACGTGAAATGAGGAAAGCTATGAAAAATATTAAGGCAATTATTGTAACCATATTGCTGTCTATCGTCCTGGTTTCCCTTTTGATTTTTCGCTATTTTAGGGAGGATCTGTATGAAGCGGAGGATAATTCTCTGGACAGGCAGACCACAGAGATTGTATTGCTTCATTGGATTGAGATACCAGATAAAATTACAGAAAATTTTCAGGAGGAGTATCCGGAGATCCGAATTAAATATTACAAGTATCACAAGGCTACTTACCCTACGGCAATTGAGGATAAGCTTCTGGGGGAACAGTCCTTTGATCTTCTGGGGGTTCCCCTTGAGGAGTATGGCCAAGGGTGCCGAAAAGGTCTCTATGCGGATCTTCAGGATCAGCCCTTTTTAGAGGCATATGGTGCAGATATCAGAAAGTGTGTGAGGGATAAAGCCGAAGGAGGGGAATTTGCTGTGGCTCTCAGCAGTTCCTGTTTTGGAATATGGTATAATCAAACCATTTTTTCTAACTACCAGTTGGATGTTCCTGAGACGGCAGAAGAACTTCTGCAGGTATGTTCCGTATTAAAGTCGGCGGGGGAGCGGCCCATGATAGCCGGAGGACGGGATTCAAAAGGGATCCTCCCACTGATGCTGCTTGACAGCCCCCAGCCGGATGGAAAGACAAGAAAGGACATAGTGAACATACTGCTGAAAGATTATATGGGAGAGGTATGGGAGGAACTGACTTACCAGCAGGCTTTCCAGGAGTTTAAAAAGGGAAGATATGCCATGTTTCCTGCCTGGGACACCTCTGTACAGCTGGCAGACAGCGAGCTTGAGAATATATTTATTCCCGGGGTGTTTTGTCTTCCCTACGAGAATACAGAAGGGGAGAAAGCTAAACCTGTCTTACTGGCGGATAATCTGACAGCAGTTTACAGCAAGTCGGAGAAGAAAAAGGAGGCGATAACCTTTTTAAATTATCTGAGCCGTCCTCAGGTAGCCGCCCAGCTGTCAGAAGCCAATGGCTGGCATTCCTCGCTGGAAACGACGGTTTCCCCTGAACTGCCTTACGATGATGTTTGGAGACCTTTAAGAAACGGAAAAATTGCAGACGTATCTTTTGTGCTGAATAAATGAGTTGCTGTGAAGCAGGGCAATGACTGTCCATGCGGAGCGGCAGCTCTTTTTTTGTCAGTAAAGAGCAGAAAAATCTTCACATATGCCCCTAAAAAAAGTGAATAGAATTACTCTGCCGTTCAGCTATAATCAATCTTAACTTAATCAGAAGATACAAGTTAAAAAAGAAGTGTAAGGAGAAAAGTCTATGGAAAAAACAAAGCAAAGGAAGAGGGGCAGTATTTTTCAATTTGTTATTGAAAAACGTGCGTTGGCATTGCTGATTTTAATTCTGGTATTTTGCCTGGCATTTTCCCTGGTGTTTCCGGATACCTTTGGTACGTTGGGAAACTTTTCCGGAATATTGCTGAATATGTCGGCGGAGGGATTAATCGTTGTGGCAATCGTACCTCTTTTAATCGTTGGTGAAATTGATCTTTCCCTGGGGGCGGTTATGGTACTGGGCAGTATTCTGTGCGGCAGACTGATGATTTTGGATGACATGAACATGTGGCTGGCAATTCTGATATCTCTGGGGGTATCTGTTCTGTGCGGTCTCATCAATGGAATCATAGTGGCTAAGATCAATGTAGTTTCATTTATCGCCACTCTGGCCACCAGCATGATTTATCTGGGAATCGCAGTCATGCTGGCGGGAACTGGCTGGACAGATTTCCCGGATCCTTTGTTTCGGACCCTGGGTCAGGGAAAGATCCTGAATATCCAGCTGCCTGTCATATACATTATAGTCATTTTTATTATAATGTCCCTGCTGATATCCAGAACCAGATATTTCCGGCAGTGCTATTACATTGGCGGAAATGCTAAGGCGGCAGAGTTATCTGCAATAAACACCGGAAAGACCAAAATAGTATTATACATGATTGCATCTGGTATGGCATGTATTTCAGGAATTATCTCAGCCATGCGCTTTAATTCGGCGCTGACAAGCATTGGAGCAGGAGTGGAAATGAGAGCTGTGACGGCCGCTGTCATCGGAGGCGTCTGTTTTACCGGAGGCGCGGGAACTATGGCCGGGGCTGCTATGGGTGCTTTGTTTGTAGCCTGCCTAAACAATGCCCTTACCATTGCAAGCATCAGCCAGAACATGCAGAACGTAATTACTGGCGTGGTATTAATCCTGGCCATTGTACTGGACGTAGTCCTGGCAAAGAAAAAGGCAGAATAACGGGAGGAGAAAAAATGGAGAAACCTATTTTAAAGGTAACGGGGATTGTAAAAAATTTTCCTGGCGTGAAGGCCTTAAAGGGAGTGGATTTTGATGTGCGGGCCGGTGAGGTCCATGCGCTGTGCGGGGAAAATGGTGCAGGAAAGTCCACACTTATGCATATCCTGTCCGGCGTATATCAGCCGGATGAGGGAGAGATTTATCTGGAAGGAAAAAAAGTGCAGTTTCATAATCAGAAGGAGGCCAATGAACAGGGAATTGCAATCGTTTATCAGGAACGTTCTTTGGTGGAAGGACTGAATGTGGCAGAAAATGTATTTGCCGCCAGACAGCCCTCCAATAAATTTTCATGGATACACTGGAAGCAGCTGTACAGGGAGACGGAAGAAATTCTGAAAAGTCTGGATATCCAGGTGAATCCAAGGACAATGGTGTCCTCTCTTTCCCCGGCCCTTCAGCAGATGGTGGAGATAGCCAAGGCTTTGTCCTTAAAGCCCAAGGTTCTTATATTGGATGAACCCACCGCTGCGATCACAGAAAAAGAAGTTGTAGCATTGTTTCGGCTTATTGAAAAATTAAAAAGAGAAGGGATGGCAATTATTTATATCAGCCATCGCCTGGTAGAAATCTTCCAGCTTGCGGAGCGGGTGACTGTTTTTAAAGATGGCAGCCTGGTAGAAACAGCCAATGTCTATGATGTAGATAATAACTGGCTGGTAAACCGTATGGTAGGGAGAGATCTGGAACTGAAACGGGTGGAAAGAGAGATCCCTAAGGATGTAGTGCTGAGCGTAAAGGGACTTTGCGGGGGTAGTTTCCAAGATGTCAGTTTTGAACTGAACAGGGGAGAAATCATAGGATTTGCAGGACTCGCCGGTGCCGGCCGTACAGAGGTAATGAGAGCAATTTTCGGGGCAGATCCCATTCTTGAAGGAGAAATTTATTTGAATGGCAGCAAGATGCACCCCCAAAATACAAAGGACAGCATTGAAAGAGGGATCGGATACTTGCCGGAGGACAGGAAAGCCCAGGGGCTATTTTTGGAGATGTCTATTTCAGATAATATATCTTCCGCCCATATGAATCAGACCGGCAGGGGGATCTTTCTGGATGATAAAAGACTTTTGACGGAATCTGAAAAATACAAAGAGCAGCTCAGAGTGGCAACACCCAGCGTCCGTCAAAAGGTAGTGAATCTCTCGGGAGGCAATCAGCAGAAGGTTGTATTTGCCAGATGGCTTATGGTAAACCCGAGAATTATGATTGTAGACGAACCCACCCGGGGTGTGGACGTGGGAGCAAAGGCTGAAATATACCAGATTCTCAGAGAGATGACGAAAAAGGGAACCAGTATTATCCTTGTATCCTCAGATTTGCCGGAGGTTATGTCAATCAGTGATCGCATATATGTTATGCACGAGGGCGAAATTACCGGAGAGCTCTCAGGGGCAGAAGCCACGGAGGAAGCAATTATGCGTCTTGCTTCCGGAATTCGGGATGAATAAACAGGAGGAAAAAGGAATGGAACAGACAATCAAAAAGAATAAAACCAAAGGTACGTTTTCTCCGGGAAAAGTCATTGATCTGGTAGCACAGAAGAGGTGGCTGATTCCTCTGACACTGATTGTGGTGTATGTAATTGCATTTGCAGTCTTATATCCCTCTGTTTTTTTGACAAAATATAACCTGGCATCTCTGCTGCTGGAATTTTCTATCCCTGCTTTTGTCATTATCGGTATGGCGATCCAATTGATAAACGGTGAAATCGATCTTTCCGTAGGATATGTGGTCATGTTTTCCAATGTGTGTGTTGCCTGCCTTATCGTGCTGGGGGTACCTGTCTGGGGGGCCATCGCCATAACCGTTCTGTTTTGTGCTCTCATAGGCTGGCTTGTAGGCGTGTTAGTTGCAGGTGTGGGGGTGAATTCCTTTATTGCTACGCTGGGATCCGGAATGGCTTTCTATGGTTTAGGACTTATGGTATTTGATTACGGATATAAGTACGGGACGAATAATCCCAATCCCAATGGCCTGGATCTTCTGCATCTGCCGGATAGCTTTAAAAATATTGCGCAGCTGCAGATAGGCGGCTTCCAGCTTCCTGTATATTATGCACTGGCTGTTATTGCAGTCTTTGTGGTTCTGATGTCTAAATCGAAATATTTTAAGCAGTATTATTATATAGGCATGAACAAGGAGGCGGCTGAGCTCTCCGGAATCCGTGTGAAAAGAACCAAAATAGCAGCATTTGTTATTAGCGCGACCCTTTCGTCCCTGGCGGGAGTCCTGCTGGTGGCCAGAATGGGAAGCGGCGCCACTACCTTGGGTGTGGGGATGGAACTGAAAGCGATTACAGCTGTGGTAATCGGAGGCGTTAGTTTTAAAGGGGGACGCGGCACTATGATTGGCGCTGTCTTCGGCGGGCTTTTTGTGTACTGCGTGAATAACGCACTGCGTATTACCAATGCACCGTCAAATCTATACAAAGTAATTGAAGGTTTAATTCTGCTCTGCGCGGTAATTCTGGATGCGCAGTTCTCAAAGAGAAAGATAGTAGGATAGCAGAATGATAGGGCGGTTACCGCCTATCAAATAAAAAGAAAAGGAAGGTATTTTTATGAAGAGACAAAAGGTAATGAAATGGCTGGCCCTGGCAATGGCCGGCGCGATGACATTAGGGGGCTGCGGAGAGGCTAAGGCTAAGAACAGCAGCTCAGAGGGGGCAGAAACCAAAACCGAAGATGTATCAGATGAGGTATATGTATGGGCCTGTCAGCACAATTCTCTGCCTCTGTTTGTTAACAACGATTATATCGGCATGGATTTGATTGCTGAACAACTCGGTGTGACAGTTAAGAAAATCGGGCCCCAGGAAATAGATCTTCCGGCGTTCGTAGCAGCCATTGAACAGGAAATCCCGCAGAAGCCAGACGGGATGATGGTGGTAGGATGGGATGCCTCTTTGGCAACCGCCATTGATAAAGCTATGGAGGCTGGTATTCCTACTATTACCGTTGATGCGGATGTACCAGACTCTCAGCGTCTCTGTTTTGTGGGATCGAATTGGTATGATCAGGGTGTGGAACAGGCGAAAGCGATCGCTCCTTACCTGGAAGGGAAGAAGGGAAAAGCAGTCATGATTGGTCTCCCAGGAGCCAATAATACCGTAGAAGCCGCAAACGGCTATACGGAAACCCTTGCGAAATTGGCGCCGGATATTGAAGTGGTAACCCAGGTATATGATGCACAGTCTAATGCTCAGGTTGTGGCAGAAACAGTTGGCAATCTTTTGAAATCGGACAGTTCTATTTTGGCAGTGGCAGGTTTTGAATCCGCCTGCGGCCCTGGTATCTCTCAGGCGATAAAGGAAGCGGATATGGTAGGCAAAGTATATGGAACCTGTGTTGATGCAGAGGCAGAACATATTCAGTGTATTAAAGACGGTACTATTGTCGCTGCCTGCGGACAGAAACGTCACTTTTTCACCTATTATGGGGTAAGAATGTTATATGACTATAAGCACAACAACATTGACTTTACGGGTCATGATGCTGAGATCGGCATTTCCCCGATTCCAACAGAAGTATCTACAGGCTTTATTGTGGTTACCCCGGATAACGTTAAATATTTTGATCAAGAGTAAAAGACTGAGGCCGGCAGGGGATAAGTCTCCTGCCGGAGATTCGGGAGGTGCGAAATGACAGGCAGAAGATCACTTTATATACTGCTTGCAGTTGTGCTCAGTTGTCTGAGCATAGCGGGCTGCGGAAACAAAGAAGTGCTGGGGAATCCAAACGCAGAGCTGAAGCTTTCACTGGGTGATACAGAGGGTTGGAAAGAGGAGAGAGATACCCCTCATTCTCTGGCCATTGCTTCCGTAGAGCTATATCAGCAGATGATGGATGGAAGGGTCACACCGGAAGAGGGCTGGGAACAGCTCAGGCAAATGGGATGCCGGGAGTCCGTTGAGGCAATGAATGCCCAAAAAACAGAATTTATACAGAGTATTGAGGATACAAAAGAATATTTTAACAGTCAGCAGGAGGCGATTGAGGGATATGACTTCAGCGAATGTGTAGAAGATTCCAACTATGAAAATCGGAAAGTAATCTATCGCATTCAAAATATGAAGAGTGGAAAGAAATATTATTTCCGGCAGGATTTCGTCCAGGAGGACGGTAAGTGGAGGATATACGGAGATAATGTGGAGAATGAATTTGCTCTGGAGGAGAGCTGATGGTAAAGGTTAAAGAATTTAAAATGAAGTCCGGTGAAGAATACTTGAATGCCAGACTGTGTCTGCCTTCAGGAGAAAAGGTGCCCGGAGTAGTAGTTGCCCACGGATATTCTGGTGTAAAAGAAGAATACAATGAGCTGGCAGACTTTCTATGTGACAAAGGCATGGCTGTTCTTCAATTTGATGCCAGGGGAACGGCAGAGGATTCTGTATTACAGGGTAATCTTCTATGCATGACAGAGTGGATAGAGGATGCTGCCAATGCTGTAAGTCTTTTGGCGGGTATTCCTGAGATAGATGAAGATCGGATTGCTTTTACCGGATGCTCTATGGGAGGAGCAAATACAATCGCAATGGCAGCTCTGGACATAAGAATTAAGAGAGCCGCCGCCATGGCACCATTTGCGGATGGAAAGAAAATGATAGAGGAAAACTACCTGGTTTCCTATGCCCTGGGAATGAAAGAAGAGGACTGCAGAGTCTATGAGGAGGAAAGGAAAAGACGGCCTTATATGGTATCGCATGTGACGGCTTCCTCCTTGTGGAATAGCTTTATGATGTATCGGCCTGAAAGACTGGCAAAGGAGGTAAGGATACCTACGCTGATTCTTCACGGCACTGCAGATGAAATTGTATCCAGAGAGCAGAGTGCCCGAATATATGATAGCCTGGGAGGAGAAAAGAGAATGGTAGAGCTTATAAACGGACCCCACCACATTCCGGAGTCTCAGGTCAGATATGAAGCTTTTGAAGAGATTGCTCAATGGTTTTCTTACATGTAACCATTTTAAAATAAAGAAAAATTGGAGGTTAGATATGAAATATTCATGTTGTATTGAAATGCTGTTTACGGAGTATGATTTTCCGGAACGTATCCGGAAAGCCAAGGAAGCAGGATTTGACTGCGTGGAATTCTGGTGCTGGGAGAATAAAGATCTGGATGCCATAGAAGCTGTGCAGAAAGAAACTGGTATGGAAATTGCTATCATGCAGGGAAATCTGGAGGGGAGGATGGTGGATCCCAGAGATCTTGACCTGTATCTGGACGGTGTAAAGCGTTCTGCAGAGACTGCGGAGCGTCTGGGCGTTAAAAATTTGTTTTTAATGTCAGACATCATGAAGGAGGATCGGTCTGTACTGGAACCTCCGTACACCCTCACAAAAGAGGAAAAAATGGAGGCCAGCGCCAGGGTTCTGAGGGAGCTCATTCCTATTGCAGAAGAGAGCGAAATTACCTTCGTGATTGAACCTCTCAACACGCTGGTAGATCACAAGGGATATTCTCTTTGCAGCAGTGAGGAGGGGGCACGCATAATAAGGGAAGTAAACCATCCGGGAATCCGCCTGCTGTATGACGCATACCATATGCAGATTATGGAGGGAAATATTATAGACACTATAGGAGATATTTGGGATACTTTTGGATATTTTCATATTGCAGATGTGCCTGGAAGGTGCCAGCCAGGGACAGGAGAACTAAACTATATCAATATAGTATCAGCACTGAAGAAGACAGGATATGACAAATACATTGGATTTGAATTCCTCCCAAAGGGAGTTAGTTCGCAGGAAGCAGCCTGCAAAACATTAAAGCAACTGAAATAGTAAAAAAGGAGTGAAAATAATGGATAGAGATACCAGATTACATTTGTATAGAGAGATGCTGAGGATCCGGCAGTTCGAAGAAAAGGTGAGGGAACTGGCCATGGCCAATGAGCTTCCTGGATTTTTTCATCTTTATGTGGGAGAAGAGGCAGTGGCAGTGGGGGTGTGCTCAAATTTAAAAAAAGAAGATTATATTACAAGCACGCACAGAGGCCATGGACACCTTCTTGCAAAGGGGGCAGATATGAACCGTGCGATGGCGGAGCTATTTGCCAGAGAGACCGGCTACAATAAAGCGCGGGGCGGTTCTATGCATATTGCCGCGCCTGAAGTTGGTATGCTGGGAGCAAATGGTATTGTAGGAGCCGGAATCCCTATTGCCACGGGAGCTGCGTTCTCCTCTAAATACCAGAAGGATGGAAAGGTGGCAGTAGCCTTTTTCGGAGATGGCGCCACCAGCCAGGGCACTTTTCACGAAGCGCTGAATATCGGTGCCTCCTTTTCACTGCCTGTGGTATATGTCTGCGAAAATAATCTCTACGGGGTCAGCACAAGGCAGAGCAAGGTAAGAAAACTGGAGGATATTGCCGAGCGGGCAAAAGCCTACGATATGCGGGGAATCATTGTGGACGGCAATGACATTGAGGCTGTCTGCGATGCCGCAGGAGAAGCGGTAAGACTTGCCAGAAATGGGGAGGGTCCTACACTGATTGAGTGTAAAACGTATCGGCATTACACCCATTTTGTTGGGGAACCGGATAATTACCGTCCCAGAGAAGAAGTAGATACCTGGAAGAAAAAGGACCCTATTACAGGCTATGCCCAGCGTCTTATCAGGGAAGAGACGGCAGTTCAGGAGGAATTGGATGAGATTTTGCGTTCGGTAAATCAGGAGGTAGAAAAAGCCGTAGAGTTTGCAAAAAACAGTCCAAAGGCCAGACCAGACACAGTATTTGACGATGTATACGCAAATTAAGAGAGATAGGAGAGTTCAGTTATGAGTATAATGTCATATTCAAAGGCATTGGGAGCTGCCATGGCAGAGGAGATGCGAAGAGACGATAAAGTGGTATGTATAGGAATTGATCTGCAGTATTACGGGGGAGCCTTCGGCGTGACCCAGGGGCTGTGTGAGGAATTCGGAGAAGACAGGGTGGTAAATATGCCTATCGCGGAAGCGGGGTATACCGGACTGGCAGTAGGAGCTGCCGCCACGGGACTTCGGCCAGTGGTAGAATTACAGTTTGGGGATTGGGTTACCATAGCTTCCGATCAGCTTGTGAATCAGGCAGCCAATATGCGGTATATGTCAGGAGGGGCCTTATCTGTTCCTATGGTTATGCGTCTGCCCTGCGGCGGCTTTGGTGCGGCGGCAGCCCAGCATTCCCATATGTTTGAAAGCTGGTTTGCCTTCGTGGCAGGCCTTAAGGTTATGTGTCCGTCGACGCCGGAGGAGGCTAAGGGCATGCTGAAGACAGCAATTCGTGAAAACGATCCCATTATCTTTCTGGAACATCGCCAGTGCTACGAGATGAAAGGGGAGGTGACAGAGGATCCCGAATTTACTGTTCCCATTGGCAAGGCAGCAGTGAAGAGAGAAGGAAAAGACGTAACTATAGTTACCTACTCCTACATGGTGCATTTTGCACTGGAAGCTGCAAAGATTCTGGAACAGGAGGGGATTGATACGGAGGTAGTGGATCTGCGCACCATAAAACCAATGGACACAGAGACGGTTTTAAATTCTGTCAAGAAAACCCACCGGGTGCTCTGCCTTCAGGAGACTTGGCTTACCTGCGGGGTTGCCGGTGAGGTGGCAGCTGTCATTGCAGATCTGGCATTTGATTATCTGGATGCACCTGTAAAACGGATGGGAAGCCCGGACTGCCCGGCTCCTTTCAGCCCGGATCTGGAAACATATGTGCTTCCCAGTGTGAATGGAATTGTGCAGGCAGTCAGAGAACTGATGGAATAACTAAGGAGGGCATTTACTTATGGCAGAAGCAATTAACATGCCCAAGTTAGGGCTTCAGATGACCAGTGGTACGATTACCACATGGTATGTAAAAGAAGGAGATCTCGTAGCAAAAGGAGATCCGGTCTTTGCAATCGAGACAGATAAACTCAGTTCGGATGTAGAGGCTACCTCTGGGGGGACGATTCTCAGGATATTGGCTCAGCCGGGGGAAACCGTTGAGATTACGAAACCATGCTGTTATGTAGGAGAAGCAGGGGAAACCTTAGACGCTGAAGCTGTGGAAGAAGTTTCAGAGGAGATGCCTGCCGGGGGTGAGCCGGCAAAGAGAGTATTCTGTACTCCCTATGGAAGAAAACTGGCCCGGGAATATGGAATAAGTGTGGAGGAGCTGAAAGGGACGGGTCCCGGGGGAAGAATTGTGGCTGCAGATGTGGAAGCCTGGAGAGTATCGAACCAGGGACAGGCTACCCATAGAGCCAGAAAACTGGCTCAGGATTACCAGATTGAACTGCCGTCAGTCCCGGGAAGCGGACCCAGAGGAAGAATTCAAAGTGAGGATATTCAAAGAAGTTTAGCAGAGAGCGGCAGGGGAGACAAAGAGGAAGAGACAGTTGTTAAAGATATGTCATCTATGCGGAAAACAATTGGGAGAAGATTATCTGAGAGTAAACAGACGATTCCCCATGTTTATTTTAAAGATGAAGCGGATATGACCAGTCTGATGAATGTAAGATCTAAGTTCCAGGAGGCTGCTGTGGGAAGAAACGGCAATAAGCTGTCTGTTAATGATATTGTGCTGAAGGCGGCCGCCGTGGCGTTATCGGAGTTTGAAGAGCTGAATGCCCAGACGGACGGAGCAACTATTACATATTTTAAACATGTCAATCTGGGCGTAGCGGTAAGTGTGCCTGACGGCCTGGTGGTTCCCGTGATTCGCAGAGCGGATGAAAAATCAGTTGCAGACATATCCAGGGAAGCTTATCTTCTGGCAAAAAAAGCCAGGAGCAAAAAGCTGATGCCTGAGGAAATCACCGGAGGAACTTTTACCATATCCAATCTGGGAAGCTCAGGCCTGGAGTGTTTTCAGGCCATCATCAATCCGCCTGAGTCTGGAATCCTGGCAGTAGGATCCATTAGAAGAAAGCCGGTGGCAGTGGGAGACGAGATACAGATACGGCCTATGATGGCACTTACCGGATCCTTTGATCACCGGCTGATAGACGGAGCCCTGGCCGCTCGGTTTATGGTCAGAGTCAAAGAACTGCTGGAGAATCCATTGACTTTGTTTTTCTAAAATACTGCTGTGGGAAGGTGAGATTATGTATGGATTATTAGAGGGAAAAAAGGCACTGGTAACAGGAGGCGCACAGGGAATTGGCAGAGCCGTGGCAAAGATATATGCCGAGAACGGGGCCGATGTTATGATTGCAGATATGAACAAAGAAATGGCAGAGGATGCAGCGCGGAAAATAGCGCAAAAGACGGGACAGGAGATTGGATTCTGCGGGGTAGATGTATCAAATGCGGCCAGTGTGGCAGAAATGGCAGAGTGTGCTGTTAAAAAGATGGGCAGGCTGGATGTTCTCTGTCATGCGGCAGGAATTCTGATTCACGCAGAGATTCTCCAGATGACAGAGAAACAGTGGGATACTATATTTGCGGTAAATGCAAAAGGTACTTTCCTGGTGGATCAGGCAGCCGCAAGGCAGATGATAAAAACAGGCGGCGGAAAAATTGTCAATATCAGTTCCTGCTCGGCTAAGAAGCCAACCTATGAAGAAGCGGGATACTGTGCCACAAAGGGAGCGGTTGGTGCTTTTCTCCGTGTGGCCGCCCTGGAATGGGGACCCTATGGCATCTGCGTCAACGGGGTGTGCCCCGGTGCTACGGATACACCAATGGTCCGATCAACCTTTATAACCAGCCCTGAAATCGAAAAAGAGTGGGTGGAAAAGACGGCTCTGAAGCGATTGGGTACGCCTCTGGATCAGGCGAGAGCAGTTCTCTTTTTGTCCAGCCCTTTGGCGGATCATATTACGGGAGAAAGTCTGATTGTTAGCGGCGGTGAACTGATGGGACAGTAGGAGGAGCGAATGAATCAGGCTAATTTAATGGATTTTAAAGAGAAGAGAGAGCGTGTCTGCGCCTATCTGAGGGGAAAAAAGGAGAATGCTCTGGTTCTGAGAAGAAGAGACAGCTTTGCCTGGGCTACCTTTGGGGGGGACAACAAGATATTTCGCTCTGGTGATTTGGGCGCAGGGCTTTTGGTATTTACAGAACAGGATACCTATCTGTTTGCGTATTCCATGGATGCAGACCGGATTATGGAAGAGGAATTGGAGGGACTCCCTGTGGAACAGGTAACCGTTCTATGGAATCAGGGAACTCTGGAAGAGGCAGTAGGGCAGAAACTGGGGGATGTCAACGTGATTTCGGATTACCCTGCAGACGGGTGGAGCTGCCGGTTTGAAGAGCTCCTGCAGTTGAGGCTGCCCTATACCTTATGGGAGCAGAAACGCTATGAGCAGGTGGGTGCCCTGTGTGACCGTCTGTTTTATGAGGTGGCAGAGGAACTGCGGCCGGGAATGACAGAACAGCAGGCAGCCAGTATTCTTGCCCGGCACTTTGAGGAAGAGAAAATGGTGCCAAAGGTGCTGTTGGTAGGCAGCGATGAGAGAATCACAAAATACCGGCATCCTCTTCCTTCGGACAAAGTAATGGAACACACGGTACTGCTACATGTAGCCTCGGATAAGTATGGAATGCACGGCAATATAACAAGAATGCTCTGCTTTGGAGAGATCCCCGGTAACTTGGAAAGGGATTATGAATTGCTGAATCTTTGCCAGGCGTCCGTGATGTCATTGCTGAAACCGGGGGTCCCCTATAAAGAACTTCTGAATATCAGAAGACAGATTCTCCGGGAGGCCGGAAAGGAAAGTGAGTGGAACCTGCACTTTCCCGGTGCTACGGCAGGCTATTATGTTGGAAGCTCAGAGCCTATATTAGGCGAAGCGAGGGTAGAAGACACCCGGTGCTATGATTGGTTTATGACAGTTACAGGCGCTAAGGTGGAGGAACTTTCCATGGCATCTCCCCAGGGTGGAAAGGTTCTGTCAGCTGCGGGCTGGTGGCCAGGGAAAGAATACCAGGTAAAAGATTATAAATGCTGTCTTCCGGTGATTATGTGCCGATGACGGTTTATGACAGAGAACAAGGAGGAAGTTATGAGAGCTGCTGTATTTGAAGGAGAAGGAAAATTAGTATTGCAGGAAGTTAAGAAGCCTGAGATCTTAAAGGAAGATGATATCATAGGAGAAATTGAAGTCTGCTCTATCTGCGGGACAGATGTCCATATGACCAGTGTGCCCCCGGGATACCCGGCGACTCCCGGAACTATATTAGGCCATGAGCTGGTGGCAAAAGTGGTAGAGACAGGAACGGGGGTGACTCAATTTAAAGTGGGTGACCGCTTTGTGGTAAATCCCAATGAATATTGCGGAAAATGTAATTACTGCAAAAAGAACCTGCCCAATGAGTGTGAGGATATTAAGGCAATGGGCATTGACGTGGACGGGGGATTTGCAGAGTTTGTGAGAGTTTCGGAGAAAATGGCCTTTAAAATTCCGGAAGATATGCCCAGTGAACTGGCGGCTTTTGCGGAGCCTCTAGCCTGTGCTGTCAATGCATCCAGGAAGATACGGGTCAATCCCAGCGAGAGCGTAGTGATCATAGGGGCAGGACCCATAGGGATGATCTTCATCCAGCTAATGAAAGCGGCAGGGGCATATCCGATTATTTCTCTGGAGCCTAATCCGGTACGAAGGGAATATGCATTAAAATGCGGGGCGGATTATGCGGTGAACCCCCTTGAAGTGGATGCACAGTCTTTTGTAATGGAAAAAACACAGATTGGGGCCGATTATGCCATTGATGTGGTTGGATCCCAGATGATGGCAGCTATTAACTGCATCAGAAAAGGCGGAAGTGTCCTGCTGTTCGGAAATAATGCCAAAGCAGCCCCTGCAGTGATACAAAGTCAGATCACCTATAAGGAAGCAAAGGTTCTGGGAACCTGGCTGGCAAATGCATCCTTTGATCAGGCGGTGAAGATGCTGGCAAGCAATACTCTTAATCTTGAATTTTTGGTTTCCCATATTCTTCCTCTGGAAAAGATTCATGAAGCCATAGATCTGATGCGCCGCGGAGAGGGCGTAGAGGTGTTGGTGGATCCCAGGATGAAGGAGCAGGGCATATGAAGTATGACATAGGAATTATCGGGGGCGGCCCCGGTGGATATGTGGCTGCCCTGCGGGGTGCACAGCTGGGGGCTAAGGTGGTATTGTTTGAAAAGGATACCCTGGGAGGAACCTGTCTGAACCGGGGATGCATACCCACAAAAACACTGCTGAAAAGCGCAGATATTTTGAGACAGGCAGAAAAGGCGGATAAATTCGGGGTTTCTGTGGGACCGATTGTGCTTGATTACAAAAAGGTTAAGGGGCGTAAGGACAGTATTGTATCTCAGCTTACCGGCGGCGTTGCAGGACTTCTGAAAAAGAACGGCGTAGAGGTTATCTACAAAGAGGCCAAAATTGCAGGAAAAGGACGAATTGAAGCAGAAGGCGACATTTATGAGACTGGAGCTATTATCCTTGCAGCGGGGTCCCGCCCGTCGCGGCCTCCCATTCCGGGAATTGAACATGCCGTGGACAGCACATGGATGCTGGAACAGTCCTCTCTGCCAACGTCTATGGCAATTGTTGGAGGCGGCGTAATAGGTGTGGAATTCGCTGCCGCATTTCGTGCATTTGGAGTAAAGGTTACGATTATAGAAATGCTTCCCAAGGTATTAAATATGGCAGATGATATGGTTATTGCCTCTGCACAGAAGCTTTTAGAACGGGAGGGAATAGAAGTAATTACAGGGGCAAAGGTAGAGAAAATAGGTCCCTGCAGTATTACTTATGAGACAGAAGAGGGCAGCTTTACAAAAGCAGTGGATGTTGTTCTTGCAGCAGTCGGGAGAGTACCGGAGACAGACGGCCCGCTGCTGAAGCTCTTGGGAATTCAGCAGGAACGGGGGCGCGTGGTTACAGACTCCTATATGCGTACTACTGTGCCTGGAATTTATGCCATTGGGGATGTAAATGGAACATCCATGCTTGCCCATACTGCCAGCAGAGAAGGGATTGTTGCTGTAAATCATATTATGGGACAGGATACGGCACCAATGCAATATGAACGTATTCCTTCCTGCGTGTATACAACCCCGGAAATTGCATGGATCGGTATGACGGAAAAAGAAGCAGCAGCAATGGAACTGGACTATCTTACCGGGGAATTTCCTTTAGCGGGGAATGGCAAAGCATTGGTAGAAGGAGAAACCCTTGGCAGGATTAAGATTATTTCTCTGAAAAAGACAGGAGAGATACTGGGAGCCCATTTAGTTTGTCCTCATGCGACGGATATGATCATGGAAATCGGTGCCTGTATGGAGGCGGAAGGAACCATCGATGATATAAGGGCAGCCATACATCCGCATCCCACAGTATCCGAGGGGATGTGGGAAGCAGCGGAAGATGAACGGGATATGGCGATACATTGGTAATAAGTAACCGGTCAAGAGATTGAGCGTCAGATGGCAGAATGATTTAATGAAAGGAAGCGCGGCAGGAATGCGCTTCCTTTCTTGCATGGTGCAGCTTTTTCCATTCTTTAACGTTAGAATCAGCGTTTGATATTGAACAAGTAGTTTACCAGCAGCCAGTTTTGGCGGAAGGGCCGCATTAGCTGCCAGTAGTCCACACCCCGGAAGCCATATTCCGTTACCAGATTTAACTTGGCCTGTATGCTTCTCACATCCTCAAACCAAACGATATGTCCGATGCCATCTCTGGTGTATTCAAAAAATGGCGCCTGTGATGTGTCATCGTACTGAATAGCTGCATTATTTAAGGAAGCTATCTCTATGGCTTCGTGATTGCCTATGTTGGCAGCTTCCGTGACCCCGCGCACGAAGGGGAGGGGCCAGTCATAGCCATAGTTTGGGATTCCCATGGATATCTTGGCGGGAGTGATTTCGCTCACGGCGTAGTCAAGTACCTGTCTGACCTGGGGAATGGGGGCCACTGCCATGGGGGGACCATAGGTATAGCCCCATTCAAGACATAGGTAATTTGATGGGAATTTTAGGGAAGATGTTGAGGGTAAAGTTTGCATTCTCTCTATCTCCCCTTGTGTTAGGCTTTTCTTTGGTGTATGTAATTTTCTGAATTATTTCTTTTAGCATCTGATTCCGTGACTGCATATCCTGTACTTCCCAATAGGTTTCAACTACTTTACGGACTTTCGGAACGAACTCTTCCCTTGATTTTTGTTCCAGCAATGCAGAATGGTACTCCTCTTCTAATTTTTCGATTATCTGCTCCTTTTCTCTGATTAAACTGTTTAAGGTTTGGCTCCTCTCGATAAATA
>NZ_FQVI01000039.1 GCF_900129135.1 Lactonifactor longoviformis DSM 17459 | reverse complement strand
TATCCATGGGGCGTTGCTCCGCATGAACCGCTCCATCCAGGCAGAAGGGACATTTGGAATCATCAAATACGACCGAAGGTATAAGCGAATTGTAAGAAGAGGACTGGATTCGGTAAGAGTAGAGATATTTCTTGTTTCTATCGGCCATAATCTCTATAAAATCTATAATAAGCAGATGAGACTCCGGGAAGTGGCTTAAAGAAGAAAGAGCGCACGTTTGTTGGGGTAAGGGGGATTATGCGCTTTTTACTGCTTTTTTCTTACGCTTTCCACAAAATAAAGAGGGGCTGAAAAAATGGAGTTAGAGCAACTCCATTTTTTCACAGCCCCCTTTTTTGGCTTTTTAATAGAAAGTTTAGATTTGGAGGACTTTGTTTAGATGAAAACCCTCTATGAATGTGCTATACTTATACAATAAAGTGAGCTTTTAGGCTCTTTAGAGAGGATAAAATCATGAAACTAAAAACACGGATTATTATTTCTTTTTTTGTGATTATTTTAGTTCCTCTGGTATTCACCGGGGCCTGTCTGTATGGGTTCAGCCATTATATGCTTAAGAATATTGAGAAGCAATATGGAATTGAGAATCCCACATATGAGAATTTATCTAACTCTCTGCAGATGCTGAGCGGTATGACAAAGAAAACTTTTGACTCTCTGCAGCAGCAGGCGAAGAATCAACCGGATTCTTTTGAGGACGTGCAGTATCTGGATTCGATCAATACGGAGCTGTCATCGAAATATTCTTTTCTTATTGTCCGCTTGGACGGCAATATTATTTATTGCGGAGCCAAAGGAGATCAGTCGGAGCTTCTGGAGAGTCTCCCCAAATCTGGCGATTTCCGGTCTGGATCGGACAGCGGGATTTATCTGGGGAGTACACTGCAGGCGCTGGTAAAGCAGGTTGACTTTACCCTGGACAACGGAGATGACGGGAGTGCCTTTATTGTGACCAGTGCAGTTGAGACGATACCTCAGGTGCAGTCTCTCATGAAGAATATGCTGGGAGTGGTGGTTCTGATTCTGTTTATTACCAGTCTCGGACTTACACTGTGGATCTACCAGGGAGTAATCACTCCCCTGAATAAATTAAAGGTGGCTACACAGAATATCAAAGAAGGAAATCTGGACTTCACCATTGAAGGGGAGGGCGTGGATGAGATCAGTGACCTGTGCAGTGACTTTGAGGAGATGAGGCAGCGCCTGAAGGAATCCGCGGAGGAAAAGGTACAGTTTGATAAGGACAATAAAGAGCTGATCAGCAATATCTCCCATGATTTGAAGACTCCTATTACTGCCATTAAAGGATATGTGGAGGGCATCATGGATGGGGTAGCGGACACCCCCGAGAAGATGAACAAGTATATCAGGACAATCTACAGCAAGGCCAATGATATGGACAGGCTGATCAATGAACTGACATTTTACTCTAAGATTGACACCAACCGCATTCCCTATACGTTCAGCAAGATTCATGTGACAGATTACTTTGATGACTGTGCGGAGGAACTGGGACTGGAGCTGGAATCGAAAGGGGTTGAACTGGGATATTACAACTATGTGGATCAGGATGTGGTAGTGATTGCGGATGCGGAGCAGATGAAGCGGGTAATTAATAATATCGTGGGGAATTCTCTTAAATATATGAATAAATCTAAGGGATTCATCAACCTTCGGGTAAAAGATGTAGGCGATTTCATTCAGGTTGAGATTGAAGATAACGGAAAAGGTATCGCAGCAAAGGATTTGTCCAATATTTTTGACCGGTTTTACCGGACAGATGCTTCCAGGAATTCATCAAAGGGAGGAAGCGGTATTGGTCTTTCTATTGTTAAGAAGATCATTGAGGACCACGGAGGAAAAGTGTGGGCAACGAGCAAGGAAAATATTGGGACAGTGATGTACTTTGTCCTTAGAAAATATCAGGAGGTACCAGTGAATGAGTAAGATATTGATAATCGAAGATGAAGAGGCAATTGCGGATCTGGAGAAGGATTACCTGGAACTCAGCGGTTTCCAGGTGGAAATCGAGCACAGGGGGGACGTGGGACTGAAAAAGTCTCTGGAGGGAGATTATGATCTGTTTATACTGGATCTTATGCTTCCCGAACTGGATGGATTTGAGATCTGCAGGGAGATTCGGGCGCAGAAGAATACGCCTATTATTATGGTCTCCGCTAAAAAAGATGATATCGATAAGATCAGGGGCCTCGGACTGGGCGCAGATGACTATATGACCAAACCTTTCAGCCCCAGCGAGCTGGTAGCCAGAGTAAAAGCCCATCTTGCCAGGTATGAAAGGCTGATTGGCACAGGGGTTCAGGAAAACGACATTATTGAAATCCGGGGACTCAAGATTGATAAGACGGCCAGAAGGGTCTGGGTAAATGGAGAAGAAAAGAACTTCACTACCAAGGAGTTTGATCTGCTTACCTTCCTGGCACAGAATCCGAACCGGGTATTTACGAAGGATGAACTTTTCAAAGAGATATGGGACATGGAGTCTATCGGAGATATTGCTACTGTAACGGTGCAT
Source organism: Lactonifactor longoviformis DSM 17459 (assembly GCF_900129135.1). Taxonomy (GTDB): domain Bacteria; phylum Bacillota; class Clostridia; order Lachnospirales; family Lachnospiraceae; genus Lactonifactor; species Lactonifactor longoviformis. The sequence goes on along the minus strand of NZ_FQVI01000039.1, from coordinate 26,800 downwards.
ATTAAGAAGATTCGCGAAAAGATTGAGTATAATACAGCAAAGCCCCAGTATATCGAGACTATCTGGGGTGTAGGCTATCGATTTAAGGTATAAGAGAACTGGAAGCAGAGGATATGGAAAGATTAGACGGTTTATTGAAGGCATACAGTACTAAGGATTACTACCCGTTTCACATGCCCGGCCATAAGAGGCGCGCAGTGGAGGGGACTTTTAGTAGTCCTTTTTCTATCGATGTCACGGAGATTGAAGGGTTTGACAATCTTTATTACCCGGAGGGGATTTTAAAGGATGCCCAGGAACGGGCGGCACGTCTTTACGGAGCAGAGAAAACCTATTACTGCGTAAATGGAAGCTCCGGAGGAATTCTGAGCGGGATCTCCGCCTGTACCACCCGGGGGGGAACCCTCCTTATGGCCCGCAACAGCCACAAGTCCGTGTACCATGCCGCCTATCTGCGGGGACTCCGGACGGTTTATCTGGATCCGGAACCGGAACACAGATATGGGCTGAGTGGGGGGATTACCTGTCAGGAGACAGAGGAGAAGCTGGCGGCCAATCCCGGGATCCAGGCCGTGATCCTTACCTCACCTACGTATGACGGAGTAGTATCTGATATCCGGGGGATCAGTGAGATTGTTCACAGATATGGAATTCCCCTTCTGATAGATGAGGCACATGGGGCACACCTGGGATTTCACCCCTACTTTCCGGAACCGGCTCTGGCCTGCGGAGCAGATTTGGTGGTACAGAGTCTTCACAAGACCATGCCCTGTCTTACACAGACCGCACTGGTACATTTGGGAAGCAAAAGAGTCCCCCGGGAAGCATTGGAACGGTTTCTGGGGATTTATCAGACCAGCAGTCCTTCCTATGTATTGATGGCAAGCATGGAGTATGGTCTGGGACTGGTAACAGATGATGGAAAGAGGCTGTTTGATGCATATGCGGGACTTTTGAAGGCACATCGGAAGCGCCTGGAGGCTATGGAGAATTTGGGGCTGGTTCCCCGCAGCCTGGAGGGGACACACGGGATTTATGCCATGGATCCTTCAAAGCTTATAATATCTACCAAGGATTGCGGCTTGACGGGAGCGGAATTATATTCTATTTTATTAGATAAGTATCATCTGCCTATGGAGATGGCGGCCAGGGATTATGTGCTGGGAATGACTAGTATTATGGATACTGCTCTGGGTTATGAGAGGTTATCCACAGCATTGGAAGAAATTGATCAAAATGTGGATAAGGCTGATGATTCCGGGGATGGGTGTGGATACTGCGGATACTGGAACTACGGAGAGCAGAGGCTGACCATTGCAGATGCCTTGGAACAGGATAGGAAATCGGTAGTATTATCGGAAAGTCCCGGAGAAATCTCCGGGGAATACCTGTACCTGTACCCTCCCGGCATACCGCTGCTGGTTCCCGGGGAGATGATTACAGAGAGACTGATAGATGAGGTGCGGGAGTATCAGGACATTGGGCTGGATCTCCAGGGTCCCGCGGATCATACAAACCAGAGGATACAGGTGGTTTGCCGGTAGAGTGAGAGATATCTAAGAGGATGGCAGGGAGCAGAGATGGGAAAGATTTTTTACATTATGGGAAAGAGTTCCTCAGGGAAGGATACAATCTATGAAAGGCTGCTGGAGGATGAGGCAGTTGGGTTAAGGCCCATTGTATTGTATACTACAAGACCGATCCGCAGGGGGGAGCAGGAGGGCAGAGAATATCACTTTGTCACACCGGGGAGGCTGGAGGAGTGGAAGAGAGAAGGAAAAATTATTGAGCTTAGGGATTACCGGACCGTTCATGGGATCTGGAGTTATTTTACCGCAGATGACGGGCAGATTGACCTGAACAGCAGCAGTTATCTGGGGATAGGCACTTTGGAGTCCTATAATAGGATGAGAGAGTATTTCGGAGAAGGGACTATGTGTCCCATTTATATAGAAGTAGAGGACGGTGAGCGGCTGAAAAGGGCCATAAAGAGGGAAGAAAAGCAGGAGGAACCCAGGTACGAGGAACTCTGCAGGCGCTTTCTGGCAGATGCAGCGGACTTTTCCGAGGAGAATATCCGGAGAGCAGGAATAGGAAAAAGGTTCCGCAACGAGGTTTTAGAGAGCTGCCTGGAGGAAATCAGAGAGTATTTGTATGAATTGCGGTGAGTTGTGAGATTAAGTCTGTATATTGAAAACAATTTATGCTATAATGGCTACAACGGACATACAGCGTCCGGGATCCAAGAGGATTTAAACTGCGAAGGATAGAGGTGAGTTATATGCAAGGGTTTGAAGAAGTTTTAGGGCACGAAGAGATTATCCGGCATTTACAGAATGCGGTGGCTATGAATAAGGTATCTCATTCTTATATTTTTGCCGGGGAGACAGGATCCGGGAAAAAGCTTCTGGCTAATTTATTTGCCATGACTTTACAGTGTGAAAAGAGAGGAATAGAGCCTTGTCTGGAGTGCGCTTCCTGTAAGAAGGCGCTCAGCAAAAATCAGCCTGATATCATTAATGTAACTCACGAGAAGCCTAATACGATTAGTATAGAAGATATACGCGAACAGGTAATCGGTGATATTCAGATTAAGCCGTATGCCAGTCCCTATAAGATATACATTATTAATGATGCGGAGAAGCTGACGGTTCAGGCACAGAATGCTCTGCTTAAAACCATAGAGGAGCCGCCGTCCTATGGGGTGGTGATGCTGCTGGCGAATAATGTCAGTGCTCTGCTGCCAACGATTTTGTCCCGCTGTGTGGTACTTAATCTCAAGGCGGTAGGGGATAATCTGATTAAGACTTACTTAATGGAGCGGCTTCATATTCCGGATTATCAGGCGGACATGTGTGTTTCTTTTGCACAGGGAAATGTGGGAAAGGCAGAACAGATTGCCTCCTCGGAGGAGTTTAATGAGATGACAGAGTCTGCCCTTAAAATTCTCAGGCACGCCGAAGAGATGGAGCTAAATGATCTGATTGACACCATTAAGTCTCTTACCCAGGAAAAGAACACGATCTATGAATATCTGGATTTGTTTTTGCTGTGGTTTAGGGATGTACTTTTATTTAAAGCTACCCGGGAGGTAGACAGCCTGGTGTTCCGCCAGGAGATTAATTATATTAAGGAACGGGCCAGAAAAAGTTCTTACGAAGGTCTTGAGACGATTATCAATGCCGTAGAGACTGCAAAGGTGCGGCTGAATGCCAATGTAAACTTTGAACTGGTTATGGAATTGCTGTTCCTTACCATCAGGGAGAATTAAACATGACAAGAGTAATAGGAGTTCGTTTTCGGAATGTGGGGAAGATATATTACTTTAACCCCAAAGGATTTGACATAAAAGCGGGAGACCATGTAATTGTGGAGACCGCAAGAGGTGTAGAGTACGGTTCAGTTGTGCTTTCCCCCAGAGATGTGGAGGACAGCAAAGTAATTCAGCCTCTGAAGGAAGTGATCCGTGTGGCGACCCAAAAGGACACGGAGAAAGAGGAGAAAAACAGAAAAAAAGAGAAGGAAGCTTACCAGATCTGCCTGAAAAAGATTCAGGCACATAACCTGGAGATGAAGCTGATAGATGTAGAGTATACTTTTGACAATAATAAGGTACTATTCTATTTTACCGCGGATGGAAGGATTGACTTCAGGGAGCTGGTAAAAGATCTGGCAGCTGTCTTTAAGACAAGAATTGAGCTTCGCCAGATTGGAGTCCGTGATGAGACCAAGATACTGGGAGGGATTGGGATCTGCGGCCGTGCGCTGTGCTGCCATACGTATCTCTCAGAATTTGCGCCGGTCTCCATTAAGATGGCGAAGGAACAGAATTTATCCCTCAATCCTACAAAGATTTCCGGGGTATGCGGAAGACTTATGTGCTGCCTGAAAAATGAGCAGGAGACCTATGAGGAGCTGAACCGCAGACTTCCGGGCACCGGGGATACTGTGACAACACCGGAGGGACTCCGGGGAGAGGTTCAGAGTGTCAGCGTATTGCGCCAGCTGGTGAAGGTAATTGTGGATGTGAATGATGAAAAAGAGATTCGGGAATATAAGGTAGAGGAACTGAAGTTTAAACCCAAGCATAAGAAGGTTAAGATTTCAGAGGAAGAATTAAAAGCTCTGGAAGAATTGGAAAAATAGATCAGACAGGAAGGAACGAGCTGGATGACAGCAGCGTTATTAGATGGAGAACGTTTAGACGACCTTCAAAATGGTTACAAAATCATACAGGATCCCGGAAGATTCTGTTTTGGTATAGATGCGGTACTGCTTTCCTGGTTTGCAAAGGTGAGGCAGGGAGAAAAGGCACTGGATCTGGGCTGCGGCAATGGGATTATCCCCATATTGTTAAAGGCCCATACCCAGGGAGCCCATTATACCGGACTGGAGATTCAGGAGGAGAGCGCCGAGCTGGCGCGGCGAAGCGTGGCGTACAACCATTTGGAGGACACAATTTCTATTGTTACCGGAGATATCAAAGAGGCCGCGACCATATTTGGGGCGGCCTCTTTTGATGTAGTAACCAGTAATCCCCCATATATGATTCACGCCCATGGACTGCAGAATGCCAATGCCGCCAAGACCATTGCCAGACATGAAATGCTCTGCACCCTGGAGGATGTGGTTGGACAGGCAGCCAAGATGCTGAAAAGCAAAGGCAGATTCTATATGGTACACCGTCCGTTCCGGCTGGCGGAGATTATGGGGACAATGATGAAATACCACCTTGAGCCCAAGCGGATGCAGCTGGTGCATCCCTACCTGGACAAAGAGCCCAATCTGGTGCTGATAGAAGGGGTGCTGAGGGGGAATTCCAGGATAAAGGTGGAGCCGCCCCTGATTATCTATGAAAAGCCGGGGGTGTATACCAGGCAGACGATGGAAATTTATGAAAGCGGGACGTGTTCTTTTTAAAAAGAACACGTCCCAGAATGGGGAAGGGGTGTCCCAAAATGGAACTGCCCTGTCCCCTTTTAAGGAGAGTATTTATGAAAGGCAAGCTATATCTATGCGCCACACCCATAGGGAATCTGGAGGATATTACGCTCCGGGTCCTGCGTACTTTAAAGGAAGTGGATTTGATAGCGGCGGAGGATACCAGAAACAGTGTAAAGCTGCTGAATCATTTTGAGATTGAAACTCCAATGACAAGCTATCATGAATATAATAAAATTGACAAAGGCCGTTATCTGATTGGCCAGATGGATCAGGGGATGAATGTGGCTCTAATTACTGATGCCGGAACCCCGGGGATATCGGATCCGGGCGAGGAGCTGGTGGCTATGTGCTATGAGGCGGGAATAGAGGTTACTTCTCTGCCCGGGGCCTGTGCCTGCATTACGGCACTTACCCTATCCGGCCTTGGCACCAGAAGATTTGCTTTTGAAGCTTTTCTTCCCGGGGATAAAAAGGAGAAGCAGGCTGTGCTGGAGGAGCTGAAGACGGAGACAAGGACATGTATTCTGTATGAGGCACCCCACAGGCTGGTGCGCACCCTGGAGGAGCTTTTGGGGGCGCTGGGGGACCGGAGGGTTACCATCTGCCGGGAACTGACGAAAAAGCACGAAACAGCATACTCTGCGACTCTGCAGGAAGCTGTGGAGTATTACCATACAACGGAGCCCAGGGGCGAATGTGTTATTGTTCTGGAAGGCAGAAGCCGCCGGGAGATGGAGCAGGAGTCCCAGGAGGAATGGAGCCGTATGCCTCTGGGGGAGCATATGGAACTGTATGAAACCCGGGGGCATACACGTAAGGAGGCGATGAGGCTGGTGGCCAGGGATCGGGGAGTGAGCAAGAGAGACATTTATCAGGAACTGTTAAATTGTGAGTAGCCAAAGGCAAGGAGGAAACACATGGGACAGATCAGTAATGTAGTAATAATATTTAATCCGGAGAAACTGACGGACCTGAGAAGGGCACTTAAGGAAGTAGGGCTTTCAGGAATGACGGTAACCAGAGTGGACGGCAATGGCCTCCAGGGAGGTACTGTACGGTATTACAGCGATGATAAAGTAGAAGTGGATCTTCTGCCAAAGATTAAGGTAGAGGTAATTGTTCCCGGCGATAAGGTAGACGAGGTTATAGAGGTGACAAAAAAGGTTTTGAAGACCAGTGAGACCGGCGCAGGAAAGATTTTTGTATATGATGTAAGCCGCGTCATACGTATCAGCACAGATGATGAGGGGCTGGACGCCCTGAATTCATAAACAGCGAATATTTCATTACCTGTCCTCATATAGTATAAAAAACATGAGGAGAAGGCCTATGTTAAATATTTTATGGGGAGCTATGATACTTATCGGGATAACCTACGGCATGATGACCGGGAGAATGGCAGAAGTTACAGACGCAGCTCTTTCCTCTGCAAAGGAAGCAGTTACTCTGTGTATCACCATGGCCGGTATTATGGCGCTGTGGGTGGGTATCATGGAAATTGCAAAAAAATCAGGACTCATTGACGGGATGACCCGGAAAATGCGTCCTGTTTTACATTTCCTGTTTCCCAGAATTCCTGAGGGGCACAAGTGCATGGAGTATATCTCCGCCAATATGATAGCGAACTTTCTGGGACTTGGCTGGGCGGCTACACCTGCAGGACTTAAGGCCATGGATGAGCTCGCCAAACTGGAGGAGGACCGCAGAGAATCCTCCCGGCCGGAAAAGCGGGCGAGGGCAGCAGCCAGGGGAACTGCCAGCAATGAGATGTGCACCTTTTTAATTATCAACATCTCATCCCTGCAGCTGATTCCGGTCAATATCATAGCCTACCGCAGCCAGTACGGAAGTGTGAATCCCACCGGAATCGTAGGCCCTGCCATTGTGGCTACGCTGATCAGCACTGCGGTAGGAGTATTGTTCTGCAAGGTAAAGGACAGATGGTCAGGCGCCGGGGGGTGATCCCGGGACTTTAAAGATAACTGCTCAGCACCCTGGCCAGCTGCTCCAGCTGTACCGGCTTGCTGACGTGCTCATTCATACCGGCATTACGGGCCAGGATAATGTCATCAATAAAGGCATTAGCAGTAAGAGCTATGATAGGGATCTGCCCGGCGTCCGGCCGTGACAGGCTGCGTATGGCTTTGGCTGACTCATAACCATTCATCACAGGCATTTGGATGTCCATAAAAATAATATCGTAATATTGTGAGGGAGAATTCAGAAACATAGTAAAGGCCTGTTCACCGTTGCAGGCCGTTTCCACCGCAGCTCCGGATAATTCCAGAAGCTCTTTGGCAATCTCCATATTCAGTTCATTATCTTCCGCCAGCAATATGCGGTGTCCTTCCAGATGCAGTTCGCTGATATCCTGGGGAGCTTCTGAACTGTCCTCCCGGGAAGAAGGGTTTTTCCGCTTACCTGGCAATAAAAGATCAAAGGTAATGGTAAAACAGCTCCCCTTTGAGGGACAGCTTTCTACCTCTATAGAGCCGCTCATCATTTCCAGGAGACTTTTGGTAATTGCCATTCCCAGTCCGGTACCGGCGTTTTTGCTGGTTCTGGAGTCTGACTCCCGGGCAAAAGGCTCAAACAAGTGGGGGAGAAAATCCTCAGACATGCCGATTCCGGTGTCACTGACAGAGATGCAGAAGCCTGCAAACTGCGTGGAGGCCGTAGGCCGTTCCGTAAGGCAGACGGTTACAGACCCGCCTTCCGGGGTATATTTATTTGCATTTGTCAGGATATTCAGTAAAATCTGTTGAAGCCTGAGGCGGTCACCCAGGACTTCCGGGTGAGCAATGTCCTTGTATGTTACGTTCAGATGCTGCATTTTTTCATCTATGGCAGGCCGGACGACAGAGAGTACGGAGTCTATAAGCCCGGGAAGATGCAGAGGTTCCGCAGAAAGCTCAAAATGTCCGCTCTCAATCCGGCTCATATCCAGGACTTCGTTGACCAGAGAGAGAAGCAGCTCACTGGATACAGCTATTTTGTCAAGGCATTCTCTCACATAGGTACTGTCGTCTGCTCTCAGATTTGCCAGAGTGGTCATACCCACGATGGCATTGATAGGGGTGCGGATATCATGGGACATTTTGGACAGGAAATCATTTTTGGCATTATTGGCCTTTTGTGCCATCTCATAGGCGTCCAGAAGGGCTTTTCGGCTGTCAGCCTCCCGGAGCTTCTGGCCGTGGATATCCTGAAGCGCCAGGATCGCCCAGGACGGCGCAGGTACGTCTTTTCCAAAATAGACCGTACAGGAGATGAAGCGGTACTCCCCGCCGAACTTGGCCCGGTACTCTCCGGTGAAGCGGTCCAGACCCTCACGAATCAGATCCTGAAAATGTACCGGTGAAAAATCTTTTTTCGCAGCCTCCCGGTCATCCGGATGAATAAATGGAAGAGTCAGCTGTAAGAATTCGGGGTAGAGAATATCATCCGCCCGCAGATGCTGAACACATTCTGTGAACTGGATGGTCTGAATCTTCCAGGTGTTTAGATCAATGCGGTAGGTAGCAAAAAATAGATCGTAAAGAGATCCTATAATTTCCTGGTTCAGTTCCTCCAGCTGCTCCTTTTCTTTTTTCAGTATAAAGGTATCCGTAATATTCTGGTGATATCCCTGGAGACAGACACCATTTTTGAAGGTGTGATCCGGGACGCCTCCGCACCGAACGAATATCTCACCCAGCTGTGGATGCTTCCAGCAATACTGGACCTCAGCCCTTCCCTTAAGCAGGATTTCGTTAACCGCTTGTTCCACAATGGCCCTGTAGTCCTCTGAGATATTATCATACCATGCGCAGTAGCATTCCTCCGGAGTGGGTTCCTCCTCCAGGCCTAAAAGCTCCAGCATCGTGGGATCCGCATACATGCGGGGCGGCAGATCATTTTCCAGTTCTATAATCCATAGGCCTGTCATAGCCTCATGGAGCACGCTTTGTATCATACTAATATCCTGAAATCTCCTAATCATAAACCTAGTTCCTTTCCCTTCGGTGCAGTGCTTTATCTGCTGCTCTTATAACTTTAGCACATAATTGGTAGAAAACGCAACAGGGACAGAGATTTGCATCCCTGTCCCTGCAGACGTGTACCGGCTTTTACTCAGAAACTGCCTCCAGCAGAGGAATCAGCCCGGACATATTCATAATTACTGCGTCAGCTCCTGCCTCAAGATAGCGGGTCTTCACCTTCTGTATCAAAGATGCCCGGTGTGAGAGGGGAAGACTATGGTATTCTTCCTGGGTGAGCCCTATTTCAGAGCTTCCCTCAATGATCCCTATGGTGTATACTCCTGCATTTCTGCCTTCCCTGATATCAGAGACAGTATCCCCCACCTTTACCACATGATCGGCAGCGTGTACCCGGAACTGCTCCATATTGCGGTAAATCATATAAGGGTAAGGGCGTCCCATGTTATTCACAGAGTTAGGGCTGAACCAGGCATCCGGCGCGTAGCCGAGCTCTTCAGCTTTCTTTGTCACAATGGCCATCATCTCATCGGTATAACCTGTGGTTGACCCAATGGAGATTCCCTTTTCCCTGAGCTTTGCAGCTGTCTCTAAAACATAGGGCTTTGGGGACGAAAAGTCGGTGAGGATACTCATAAGTTTTTCTTCAAAAAGACGGTACATTTCGTCAATGTCAGATTCCCCGGAAGCCTTCCCGTACTTCTCAAGCCACAGAGCCTGGATTCTGGGCATGGCAAGCATGGTTTTTATATGGTCCCGCTTTAGCATTCCCATAGGTTTTCTCACTTCATCCATGGTTGGTGCAATCCCGAAATGCTTAAATACCTCAACAAATGCCTGAACCGGTGCAAAACATCCATAGTCTACGGTGGTTCCCGCCCAGTCAAAAATTACTAATTCACATTTCTTCATAAGCCTTTCTCCTTTAAAAATGATTCCAGAATATCACACAGACGGTTAATGTCTTCTTTATAGATCTCGCCAATATTTCCAATGCGGAAGGTTTCAGCTTCTGTTACTTTCCCGGGATAGATGGCGTAACCTCTGTCCTTTATGTACTGATACATCTCCTGGAAGGAGAAGCTGTGATTCTCCGGATAAAAGAAGGTGGTAATAATAGGACCCTGATGGCCGCTCCCGATATAGGGTTCGATCCCAAGCTGCTTCATTCTCTGAATCAGCAGACGATTATTCTCCTCATACCGTCTGCTGCGGGCCGGTATTCCCCCCTCCTGTTCCAATTCCTTCAGAGCCTGAGAGAATGCCAGAACCACATGGGTGGGAGACGTAAACCTCCACTTGCCGTCCTTTTCCATGGTCTCCCACTGGTCGTAGAGGTCCAGGGAAAGGCTTCTTGCCTTACCTTTGCTCTCCATTAACTTCTCCCGGTTACAGATAATGAAAGAAAATCCCGGAACACCCTGAATGCATTTATTTGCGCTGCTTACCAGGAAATCGATACCCAGCTCCCCTACCGGAATATCCACGCCGCCGAAGCTGCTCATGGCGTCCACAATAAAAGCTTTCCCCGCGCTCTTTACTGCTTTTGCCACAGAGGCAATGTCATTGAGAATTCCGGAAGTGGTTTCACTGTGGACCATAGCCACATGGGTAATATCCGGGTTTTGCTCTAACAGCACCCGAATCTCTTCCGAATCCGGAACTTTATCGTAGGACTGGCTGTATAGAAGGAAGGGGATCCCGGCATGGGATGCAATATCAGCCATGCGTTCCCCGTATGCCCCGTTTGCCGCGATTAACAGGCGGTCATGGTCACCGGTCACGCTGGTGAGTACGGATTCAACTCCGAAGGTGCCGCTGCCCTGCATGAGTACCACAGTGTAGTCCTCCTCGGATACATGGGCCAGGGAGAGGAGCTGTCTGCGGATACTCTGGGTAATTTGTTTGTAGTCATCATCCCAGGTGCAGTGGTCAAACAGCATTTCCTTTTTCACAGTTTCTGTTGTGGTCAGAGGGCCGGGTGTCAGTAATTTGTAGTTTTTCATTTTGTTTTCTCCTGTATCATATATTTTCAGCTCCGGTTTCCCGGAGGAGTTATCCTTTATTCGGGTTTGCAGCTGTCAGAAAGCTCCTGGTGGCGCTTAAGCAGATCTACGGTGAGTGGTTCACTGAAAATCTTGGGATTGCCGGATTTGTCTGCAGTGGCTTCGGTTTCCCCCTCGTAGAGAGGGATGGGGTAAGCAGCCAGCAGTTCTTCCCTGGCATTGTCCATGATGCACTCCGCCATCTCCATGGCAGCCTCTTTGCTTTTTGTCCCTTTGTCTAAGACAGCAGCCGATTCGGTCAGAGAGAAATTTCCCTCTGCCGGATCTATATAATCTACAGGCAGCCCGGACTCTTTGTCGGCCGCTGCCTGATGGCGAAGCCCGAATCCGATGGCGGCTTCCCCGGCCCGAACTTTTTTCAGTGGTGCCGAACCGGAATCTTCGATGTGATCCCCCGCGTTCTTATAGATTCCCTTTAGTACTTCTTTGGCGCCCTCTTCTCCGTACTCAGATACCAGAGCCTGAATCAGAAGCCATGCCGTGGAGGAAGAATTAATATCGGTGACAGAAACCATATCTTTGTATTCCGGATTCGCCAGGTCTTTTATGGAGGCCGGGGCAGGCAGCTGATTTTCTTTCATCATTTCCGTATTGATAATGACAGCACCCTCCTGTGCGGTAATGGGAGCACAGTAAGCCGGATAGGTGTCCAAGGTTTGTACATCAAAATCCAGGTCTTTAAACATCTTATTCTGTTCCTGGGCACTTTCCAAATAGAAGGTACTCATAGTAACCAGGTCAGCCTCAATATTGGAGCCCTCAGCCAGAAGTTTGCCCCCCAGCTCAGAAGTTCCGAAGGACTGCAGTATGTACTGATCCTTAAATCCGTTGTTATCAAGGGCGTGTTTCATGGCAGTGATCGCTTCGTCGTCAGCATTGGAGTAGATTACAACCTTATCCTTCTCCGAACTGCCGTTGCATCCTCCCAGTATTGTGCATATTCCCAGGGATGACGCTAAACCTAACAATAGTATTTTTTTTGTGTTTTTCATAAAGTATTCTCCTCCTTTTACTTTTCAATGTCAATAAAACATTTTCATAATTGTTAAAAATTACTGTGCTGTTTTCACTGCCCTGGATTTTGATGCAGCAGTTTTTTGCTTCCGGTTAGCCAGATACTGAAACAGAGATTTGGCGGCCAGGTTGGTAAAGAGAATCAGGAGAGACAGTACAAAGATTTCATTATATTTATTGTAGTACTGTAATTCTTTGATTTTTGTTGTGATTACCATAGTTCTGGCACCTGCGATAAAAATAACGGCACTAATGGTTACCATTGCATTTACGAAGTAGTAGCTGAACACCTCCAGGATGGTGGACACCGCGTTGGGGGTAACTACCCGTAGAATTGTCTTTATCCAGTTATCCCCCATAAGCATAGCCGTTGTTTCCCAGGAGGCGTTCATCTTGGCGAGAGAATTTTTCATCATCAGATAGGGCGTGGAAAAAAAGTGGATAACGTTACATACAATGATAATGAAAAATGTGTTCTGAACAGCAGTTCCCGAGAAGCTGAACAGAAAGGCCAGACCGATTACCATGCCCGGGATAGTGTTGGTTATCAGGGCAATACCCTCAATCACATTCTTAAGCTTCTTATTTACGGTGCTTCTGGCAGTGACGAGAGCGGCACCGTAGGCAGCCAGAGTGCCGAAAACAGCCGTGGCAGCAGCGGTAAACAGGGAGTTCTTACATACACCGAACAGGGCGTCGTCTGCAAATACAGCGGTCACATGCTCTAAGGTAAAACGGATATCATAAGGCCATTCAGAAACAAAGGGAACCACAAAGATAACAGCGAAGACTGACAGCACTCCGGTTATAACAAGAGTGCTGAGGATGCCGCACACCCAGTCCCTGGCCCTATTCTTGTGCAGTTCTATAACGGAAATCTTACTGTATCGTACATTGTACCGTTCCAGATACTGCAGTACTAAAATGCTGGCCACAGAGGGGATCAGCATTACCATAGCTACAACTGCCCCGTTATGGAAGTCAGGCACACTCCCCAGCATCTCGTCGTACAGTACACCGGCAATCACCTGAAACTTTCCTCCCACGGAAGCGGGAATACCGAAGTCGGTAAAGCAAAGAAAAAAGGACTGGATAAAGGAAGCTGCCAGTGTTCCCATAAGAGGGCGGATAATGGTCATCATAAAGGCAGAAAGCCCGTTGTCCCCCATAATACGGGAAACGATCATGTATTTTTTATCTATATATCCCATGGTGTTGTTAATCAGCAGAAAAGAGATGGGAAGTGTATAGATCACATACCCCAGCAGCAGTCCGTTAAAACCATAGATATCAAAGAGCTGCCGTCCAAACAAACGGGTGAGCAGTCCCTGTTTTCCAAAGGAATAGATTATGGAGAAGCCGTAGGTTATGGTGGGTAGAAGCATAGGAAGCAGCGCGGCTCCTTGTATCAGGGATTTTGCCCTTCCGGGTACGTTGGTATAATGAATGGTATAGGCCAAAAGGAAGGCAATGGCCGTGGTTGTCAGGGCACTGACCGAAGCCACCAGAAAGCTGTTTCCCAAAGCTTTCCCGAATCCTCTGGATGCAAATACAGAGAGGTAGCTTTCCAGTGAAATTCCGCTGTCTCCTACGAAAGATTTGAACAGCAGCCGCACCATGGGGATTGCCAGAAAGACGGCAAACAAAAGGGTAAGAAAAGCAAAAATAACTTTTATTTCTTTGTTTTTTTGTTTCATTCTTTTTCTCCGCCCTTAAAAAGCCATTCCGTTTGCCGCAACTGTATCTTCAAATAAGGAATAAATATTATTACGTTTGATTTCCAGCTGGTTTAGGATGAAGGTTTTTACAAAGCTATTCTTAGGTTTATGTATAATTTCACAGGGCTTATCGTACTGGGAAATCATACCTTCATTTACAATCAGCACCCGATCGGAAAGGGTCAAGGCTTCCTCCGGGTCATGGGTGACAATAATCGTGGTCAGATGGTACTCTTTGGCAATGGTTTTTATACGCTCTTTAATTGACTCCTTTATGACGCCGTCCAGGGCACTCAGAGGTTCATCCAGAAGCAGAATCTTGGGCTTCATCACCATGGTGCGGGCCAGGGCAACCCTCTGCTTCTGTCCCCCGGAGAGCTGATCGATTCGTTTGCGCAGATGTTCCTCCAGGCCCAGGAGTTCAACCAGTTCGTCCACTTCCTCACTGGTGGAAATTTCCGGTTTATTTCTAAGCCCGTAAGTGATGTTCTGATATACATTCAAATTGGGAAAGAGAGCATAGTCCTGAAATACAATATTGAAGCCTCTCTTTTCCATGGGTTCACGGGTAATATCCTTTCCGTCAAACAGGATGGACCCGCTGTCGGCATCTGTAATTCCCAGTATAAGATTCAGCAGAGTAGTCTTTCCGCAGCCAGAGGGACCAAGGATGGATACAATTTCTCCGTCCCGGATATCCAGGGAAATGTCTTTTAAGACAGGTGTTTTGTCATATGATTTTTTCACATGTTGTAATTGCAGCATGATCTCTACTTCCTTTCTTTTTATAAGCTATGTACTTGTTCTGGCGGGCATTTATGGATGCCCGTTGGATATTCTGTGAATTTCGTTCCCGTCTGGAACATGGTCATTATAGCAACGGGGATGGAGAATAACAATGAAATGCAGTTCAAAATTAGGTTAAGAGAATGTAAAAGAAGAAAGGGACAGGGGGCGGATATTCGGTAGTATTTCTACAGAATACCCGCCCCCTTGTTCAGGACTTATATGCCTTATCACTGATAATCCGGCTGCTTTTATCCAGTTTGCCGGCAAAACGGTTATAATCGCTTACTATAATTCCCAGATAGAGCATATCCACCAGAGCTAACTGGGTGGTTCTGGAAAAAATGGCGTTCCCGTACAGAAGCTGTTCATTAGAAGTGCAGAGCAGGAGATCTGCGTATTTTTCAATCACAGAATTCCTGAAGTTTGTCATAACGATTGTCCTGGCTCCGCTTTTTCTTGCAGTGCGCATCACATCTACCGTATCCCGGGAGCTCCCGGAATAGGAGATTCCTATGGCGACATCCTCTCTGCCCATGTTGCTGGCAGCAATCCTCTGAAGATAATAGTCGTCAAAGGAATGGCAGGGAAGACCCAGATATAAGAGTTTGGTGCAGAGGTCCTTAGCTGTCGCCAGGGAGTTCTCCACTCCAAAGATGGAGATGCTGCGGGCGCTGACCAGTGCCTCCACCGCACGCCGGAGAGTATCCCCGGAGATGAACTTGAGGGTATCCTCCAGACTCTGGATGGTGGTGGCAATTATTTTTCCCGGGACATCCTGTACAGAATCGGAGGGAGTAACCCGGTAGCCGTACATAGCCCGGACATCCGGAGTCTGCCCCTCTTTCTCCTCTTTTCTGGCCCGGTCTTTTATGAGGGCATACTGAAATTCCTTATAGCCTGAAAACCCAAGGGCCTTTACAAAGCGTAGTACCGTTGGCTGGCTCACGCCTGCTTGTTTGGCAGCGTCAGCCAGGGAAAGGGCCGGAATATCCTCCTCCCGGTCCAGAACATATTGCCCGGCTTTCTGTTCGGAGGGCCTTAGAGAAGAGAAGCTGTTTTCTATTATAAATCGAACTGTATTTTTTCTATGCATATGCGGTCTCTGCAGCGGTCTGCATCGGATGTAGTAACACTACAGAATCTCCTTTCCTTCACAGAGGGTGAACTGTTGTAGATCTAACTCTTATTATAAAGGAGCGGCAAAAAACAGGATGTAAAATGTTTGTAAAGTCTTTCTTAAGAAGCAGCCAAGGCGTTATTCAAAGGTGCCAGGGGAATGGAGAGAAAGGAAAAAGAAAACAGCGGAAGCCCTAAAAAGGGTTCCGCTGCTCTCAAACCAGTAAAAATATATGAAGGGGAGATTATATAATGCCCGTCATACTTAAGATAACCTGTGCGACCACTGCGGATCCCACAAAAGTACCAATCATAACAAGTGCTGCCACCAGGATGCCTCTCCAGCCGATTTTTTTGAATTCTGCCCAGCTCTTCCCCATGGATACGCCGGCAAAGGCAAGGACAGGAGTGGCAAGAGGAAGCATTTCCACTTTTCCGGTATAGGCAACCACAGCTTCGCTTAAAGGGCTGACAGGCATGGCAACCAGCAGGCCCACAATACTGATGTACACTACAGAAGGAATGTTAAAGGGGATCAGCTCAGAGAGCGTATAGCCCACAAAGGCAATTGCAAGAAGAATCAGGATCCCGGGAAGGCTCTCCATGAGGCCGAAATCGCTGTAGATCCAGTTTCCGATATAAGCAATGGCTGTGATCAGAAGCATAATGAGACAGTATTCTAAAAATGTATCTAAGGTGAGACCTTTTTTTGCTTTTTCCATCGTTTGTTCCTCCTTTGTCTAGTTGGTTTTCACTTTCCTGTTTTTGCCCAGCACCGGTTCTAGTTTTCTGTACAGGAAATTACACAGAGGCAGTCCTATGAACATGGTCATATAGATACCGTCGGCTGTGGAGAGAAGGTTGCTGGTTGCGGCGTAAGCTGTAATTTCTGTTGCCATATCAGGAAACATGGAGACAAGGGGAGCTGAGGCGGCTGCCATCATACTTCCGCTTCCCACACCGGTTGCCATAGCAATGGCGAAGGGGTGCAGAGGGGTAAAGGAGGCCAGAACACTGGACATAACCCCCATAAAGATCGTACCGATCAAAGTACCTACAATATAGATAATCATAACCCCGCGGCCTTCGGCTGAGTCCAGTCCATATTTGGAGGCGATAAATCCCACGTTGGGCTCTCGGGCGATAGAGTGTGTCATACCTACTGCCTCACGCTTAAAGCCAAGGAGCAGTGCGAAGGGAAGCGCAATGAGAATGGTTCCCAGGTTTCCCAGCTCCTGGAGAATCAGGGCGGGGCCTGCTTTGATCACGGCCTCAATGGCAGCGCCGCTCTGGACGCCGACTTTGGCAATAAATACAGAGATACCGATTACGATAAATTTGTCAGCCATGGAGGTCTGCTCTTTATTGACCCACTTGACAGGCTTCGCCAGGTACAGAATGAGCCCCAGGGCCATAGCGTACAAAAGGGGCAGGAACATAATACTGCCGGATCCGATAGGGATTTTGAGCAGGCCTATTCTTTCAGATATCATAACGATCACCAGTACGGTGATGAGAAGTTTCCAGCTGGAAAAGATTTCTTTGAACTTATTCATATATATCCTCCTTTGTGCAGAAATTAGAATTTTTCCATGGCTTTTACAGCAGCCATGGCATAAGTGCCGGCTCCGATTACGATAGCCCGCTCATCGGCCTTGAAGTGGGGGCTGTGCCATGGATAGATACAGTCCTGCTCCTCATTTCTTACACCCAGCCAATAAAGAAAACCGGGGGCATATTTCATATACTCAGAGAAATCCTCTCCCCCTGTAACGGGAATGGGATCAAATACTTCTGCGCCGATGGATTCCACGGCATCTTTTGCAATATCAAATAACTGTTCGTGGTTGTCTGTGACCGCCAGTTCATATATGTATTCCAGCTCGCCTTTGGCTCCGTAGGCTGCGGATACCTGTTCCACGATATCACGGATTCTCTGCTCCACATAGTGCTGAACATCCTGGCTGTAGTTCCTTACGGTGCCGTACATTCTGACTTCCTCAGGTGTAACGTTATTCACCGTACCCTCACCGGCCTTTACGTTGCAGATAGATACTACACAGGAATCAATGGGACTGACATTACGGCTGACGATAGTCTGCAGCGACTGGATAATGGCGGCTGCCACAACAATGGGATCGATATTTTTCTGAGGCATTCCTCCGTGGCCGCCCTTGCCTGTAATCTTAATATTGATTCTGTCTACAGAGGCCATAAGGGGGCCCTTTTTTACGGCAACACATCCATAGGGGACATGGGGCTCATTGTGCATGCCGAAGACAGCATCGACGTGAGGGTTCTCCATACATCCCAGGGCAACCAGTTTTTTCGCTCCCAGGTTAACTTCTTCCGCGGGCTGGAAGAAAAATTTTACCGAGCCTCTTAAATTCTCACGCACAGATGCCAGCAGACGTGCCGCTCCTAATAGAGATGCGGTGTGAGTGTCATGACCGCAGGCGTGCATCTTGCCGGGGCGCTCTGAGGGATAACTGCTTGAGGACTCCTCCTGGATGGGGAGACCGTCGATATCCGCCCGGAGTGCAATGCAGGGACCGGGCTGGCTGCCCTCCAGCAGTCCTACGACTCCGGTTTCAAGTCCTATATCCAGTATCTTTATATCCAGTTCCTGGAGTACGGCGCGGATGTATTCGGTAGTGTCATACTCCTGAAAACTGAGCTCTGGGTTTTTGTGCAGATGACGGAAGGTTTCAATAAATTGCGGGCTCATTTCTTCCATCAGTTCTTTGATTCTGATACTGATATCGTTCATAGCTGCTCCTTTCGGTAATAAATATTTGAGGGACTTTCCTTATTTTTCTGCTTATTATAAAGAAAACAATCCTAAGTATAATTGATGTATGAGAGAATTTGGATAGATTACTAAATAAACAGAAAATATATATATTTATTTTCATATAGTACAATAAAAAAGGTAATAGCCAATCTTGACTTTTTTTTTACCGATTTAACACTTTTTGAGAAAAATTTTATAAAAACGACATATTTATTAAAAAAGTATAAATAAGTTCACCGATAGAGGAAAAATGGAATCCTTTATCTCCCAGAATTACAATTTAAGAACTAACGTAATTCGGCGGCAAGTCACACATACTATGATTGAACCTCGGTGTTCTTATTTTACAAATGAAAGGAGCAATACGATATGGAATGTACCTGCCACGGAACCCAAAGCAGTGATTTTCAGCAGGAGTGTACCTGTATCCTGGCCATGGCATCTGTGCCTGTCCAGAGCTGGGGAAAGATTTACGATCCCTCAACAGCTCTGAAAAAAGGCACGATTTTTGCCGATCTGGACCTGCCATTTTATATTACAGGAGGTGAGAGCCATGCCTGACAGAACAGCACTATTAAATGAACTGAATGATATCAGTTTTGTAATGAATGATGTCACCCTCTACCTGGATACACATCCACTGGATGAGCAGGCTCTGGAACTCTTTGAACAGAGCAAAAACAGAAGAAAGCAGCTTATGCAGGAGTACGAACAGCAGTTTGAACCGTTAACCGTTGACTGTGTCTGCGTGAATTCTCACGGGGCTTCCCAGGATTTCTGCAATTATCCCGGCCAGCGGCATTTTACCTGGGTTGACGGCCCAACACCTTGGGAAGGAGGGCATATCTAATGTGGAATTATGAAAAAAGACTTCAGTATCCTGTTAAAATATCAAAAACCTGTCCGAAGACAGCCCAGCTGATCATCAGCCAGTTCGGCGGACCTGACGGGGAATTGGCTGCTTCTATGAGATATCTTTCCCAGCGGTATACTATGCCATGCAGAGAAGTTGCTGGCCTGCTCACAGATATCGGAACAGAGGAGCTTGCCCATATGGAGATTGTCAGTGCTATTATCTATCAGCTGACGAAAGATATGAGTATAGAAGATGCCAAAACAGCGGGATTTGACGCTTATTATATTGACCATACTTCCGGACTTTGGCCTCAGGCTGCAGGGGGAATTCCTTTTAATTCCTGTGAATTCCAGTCCAAGGGAGATGCTATTACAGACTTGTTTGAAGATTTGGCAGCTGAGCAAAAGGCAAGAACCACTTATGATAATATTTTAAGAGTAGTTCAGAATCCGGAGGTGCGGGATCCCATTAAATTCCTGAGAGCCAGAGAAGTAGTACACTTCCAGAGATTCGGTGAGGCTCTCGAGAAGACAAAGAGAAAGCTGGATGAGAGAAACTATTATTTCTTTAACCCTGAATTCGATAAACAGCTGCTGCGGCAGTAAAGAGTAAAAAGAGAATCCGGCAGATACCGTGAGAATGTGCCGGGTTCTCTTTTTTATACCATTTACGTAAAGGTGGACAGTAAGTTTAAAAGTGATATTTGCTGTTCCTTATTCAATCTGTTCCAATGCCTCAGCAGTTCTTTCTGCATGGGAGAGAGTATGACAGATTCGCAGCCATCCCAAAAAAACTGGGAGAGTGTAATGCCAAAGGCGCTGCATATTTTCTCCAGGGACGATACGGAGGGAAGTATATCCTTTCGATACCAGGAAGATATGGTGGACTGCGGGAGACCCGACTGCACAGACAGCTGATACTCTGACCAGTGCCGCTCTTCCCGTAATTGGGAAATTTTTCCTAATATATCCAAATAATCACCGTCCTTGCTAAGTTATATCGTAAATTATACTTGTAAATATCGTTGTAAAATAATAATATTTATCGTATAATTATTACGATTATATTTATTACCGAAATTTTAAAATACATGCAGATCCAGGGACCTTGGTCTGCGCAGACAGGAATATAAAAAATGGGAGCTGGAAGAAAAAAAAGCAAAATAATTATTGCTACGAACAACCGAAATAGAATGGATAACCTGCGTGCCATATGCCAGGTCTCATTTGATGTCCTGGAATCAAACTGCGGTCAGGCTGCCCTGGACCTTCTGGACACGTATGGACTGGGAATATCTGCTCTTCTGCTGGACTTTTCGGAAGATGCTGCAGGGGCATGGGATGCTATGGAAAAGATCAGCCAGTCTGGGTTTACTGATCTGATTCCTGTGGTTGGGCTTATGAGGGAAATAGAGCTGGATAAGCTGGAACGGGCGCTTTCTCTTGGAGTTTCTGATATTCTTCAGGAGCCTTTTTATCCCCGTCTGGTAAAAAGAAGACTTGAGAATCTGACCCACATGAATGCGCAAAAGACAGAAACGGAAAAACTAAAAATCCAGGCTGCCACGGACCCTCTTACAAGGCTGCTGAACCGCCGTGCACTGGAAGAGAAAACGCGTCAGATACTGAAGAGGGAAAAGGAATTAACCGCAGTGTGCCTGATGGATCTTGATAATTTTAAAAACATCAATGATGTCTATGGCCACAGCGCAGGCGATAAGGTTCTGGCAGCAGTATCCTCGTGCCTGCAGCAGAATATCCGCAAAGAGGATATCATCGGCCGGGTAGGAGGGGATGAATTTGTGATTCTTCTCAGACATATATTTTCGCCGGAAGATGCCAGAGAAAGAATGCAGAATATCTGCACGTTATTTGCAGATATCCGGGGACAGCTCAAAGTAAGCAGCAGCGTGGGAATTGCAGTATTTCCCAGGGATGGAACAGAATACAGAGTTCTCTTTGACAAGGCGGACAAGGCATTGTATCATGCCAAGAATATGGGAAAAAACCGCTGTATCCTGTATGAGGAGAGCTTTCATCAATGTCCGTTCCAGTCTTCGGTATCAAAGGTGGATGGATCCCACAGATGTTAAAAGAATACAGGTCTGTAAGTATCATTTGGCTGATATTTACAGGCCTGTTTTGGTGTATTACATGGACAAAGACAAAATAATATAGTAAAATTCTTCTCAAATATGTTAGGAGGAGGCACAGTATTTTGGATACTAAAATATATGACTCCATTCCTGAATTGCTGGAAGGTCTTTCTGATCATGGCAGCATTCATCTGGAATGCAATCAGGAGGTGGCGGAGGATATATTTCAATATATTAGATCGCACTGGGGGGCGGCCGATACGGCATTTCTCACCTTTCAGGACAAAGGATACGAACGGCAGACGGTCATGGAATATATCGGTTTTTTTCACCGCTTATTCGGAGAGACGAGAGCGGTAGAGGACATACTGGAGGATTTTGACCTGGGGGACGTCCGTAAGGCAAAGATGAGATCCCTCAGACCGGGGGAATATACAAAGATTCAGCTTGCACGGGTGAGCATGCAGAATGCAAAGCTGTATTTTCTTGCGGAGCCTCTGACAAACCTGAATGAGGGAGCTATGGGAAAAATCCTCCGCTGGATTGAGGAGCGGAGGGAGGCAGGCGCGCAGTTTGTTACCATCAATTCCTCCCTGAGGTATGCGCTTATGATGCCCGGTACAGCCTTTTATGCTGAGGATGGTAAGTTCTGCGAGGTAGAAAAGGACGGGGAAGAATCGGAGGCCCTGGAGGAAGAACTGGAGATACTGAAGATTCCCGCGAAATCAGGAAACAGCACGCTGCTTTTTGAACCCAGAGAGATTGACTATGTGGAGAGTATGAATAAATGCAGTTATCTGTCTGTCAGAGGGACCCTGTATCAGACGCAGCTGCCTATGTATGAGCTGGAGGAGGTTTTAAAGAAGGCAGGATTTTTCAGGTGCCACAGATCCTATCTTGTGAATATTCAGAAGGCAGAGCGGTTTGAAAAGTGGACAAAGAATAGTTATGTCCTTATTCTGAATAATAAGGAACATAGTCAGATTCCCCTGTCAAAGGGGCGGATAGAGGAGATGAAGGAAACATTTCACTGGTGATTTTTGTCTCCGTTCGTCCCTGCTATGGCTCCATTCGTCCGATTTTTGTTTCCTTTGGTCCGGCAGAGGCGCTGAATAAGCGGATAGTATTGCATTTTCCGGATGCTGTGGCATAATGGGCTCAAACAGAACAAGGAGGACAGCAAGATGAAGGAAATGATATATCTGGAGGATGTGTGTCTTGATTTTGGAAGCAGTTTTAGCCTGGACCATCTCAGCTTTCAGGTGATGCCTGGAGAAGTTTTTGGCTTTTTAGGCCCAAGCGGAGCCGGGAAGACCACTACCATGAAGCTGCTGACAAAACAGCTGCTGAAAAAATCCGGGCAGATACGGATCCTGGGAAAAGAGATCGAAAAGGTGGAGAGAGCGGATTATGAGCGCATCGGTATCCTGTCTGATACCAGTGGTTTATACGAGAGAATGACCATAGAGGAGAACCTGAATTTTTTTGCCGCGCTTCGTAACGTACCAAAGAGCAGTGTGAGGGATACTTTAGAGAATGTGCGGCTCTATGACCAGAGGAAGACGCTCCTGAAAAAGTGTTCCAAAGGTATGAAGCAGAGGGCAGTACTGGCAGCCTCTCTTCTGCATAAGCCGGAGCTTTTGTTTCTGGACGAGCCTACCAGCGGTCTGGATCCCGCCACGATTCAGGAGATACATAAGATGCTAAGACTCCTGAACCGCCAGGGGACCACTATATTTTTGACCACGCATAATATGGAAGAGGCGGATAAGCTGTGCGGCAGAATCGGAATTCTGCATCAGGGTAAGCTGATTGCCGGAGGGAGCCCTCAGGAACTGAAGCTGGAATACGCCAGGGATGAGATAGAGGTGCTGACTACGGATCGGGAAACGCTGAAATATCCCAAGAACCGGGAAGGCGGGGAACGGATCCGCGAATTGCTGGAGCAGGGACGCTGCCTTACCGTACATTCCCAGGAGCCGAATCTGGAGGAAATATTTTTACTGCTGACAGGGAGGGAATTTTAATGAGTATATCTATGAGAAAGTTTAGCGCTTTGTATAAAAAGGATTTGATGGATTTTATTAAAAATCCGGCTATTTCTGCCAGCGTGCTTCTGCCCGTTGCATTTGTATTGCTGTATAAGTATGTGGTAGGCCCCAACCTGGCCAAGGAGGAGGTCTCGGGATTCCTTTTGAATTTGGGTCTGCTTATGAACTGCAGTATGTCAGGCGTGTTGATTGTGTCCACCTCTGTGGCTGAGGAGAAGGAAAAGTTTACCTTAAGAACGCTGATTCTGTCTAATGTTAGTGCTATGGAATTCTTTTTATCCAAAATTCTGGTGGCTGTGTGCGTCACGTTTCTGGGGAATTTGGTGATCTTTCTGCTTTCGGGAGAGCCAATGGAACATATACCTGTGTACATTCTTGCCTCTCTGCTTGGGTCCTGCTGTGTGATTATGATAAGCGCTCTTATTGGCCTGCTCAGCAGGGATCAGATGAGCTGCAGCGTTCTGCAGATCCCTGTGATGCTTCTTTTTCTGATTCCCCCGGCCATGGCATCAGGTGCGGTTTTGAGATTTTTGGCAAGGATCACACCTCTCGGGGCAATGCTTCAGGTGTATTACAATCTGGTACAGGGAAAGTTTGGAGGCAGTACGGTACTGGCTTTTGCAGTTATCCTGGCCTGGCTGGCCGCAGCCGTTTTATTGTTTGGGTATTTTTATAAAAAGAAGAATATAGATAATTAAAGATATACCGGATACCGGCCGTAAGGGCAGTCTCAGACAGCATTCATGGGACTGCCCTTATGCTGTGGTACACATTCTTAAAACTTTTTGGTCTTATAAGTGCA
Source organism: Lactonifactor longoviformis DSM 17459 (assembly GCF_900129135.1). Taxonomy (GTDB): domain Bacteria; phylum Bacillota; class Clostridia; order Lachnospirales; family Lachnospiraceae; genus Lactonifactor; species Lactonifactor longoviformis. The sequence goes on along the minus strand of NZ_FQVI01000039.1, from coordinate 2,575 downwards.
CGGGGAAAGGGTGTTGTCCGGGTTCTCTTTTCAGAAAGGGACATATGTTAAAGTATATATGTCCTTTTGGGAAATGGAATTTATATGTTGTGCAATATATACTAAATATAATTGAAAAAACGGCATAGAGTATCTATTATAACGAACCAGGAGGTAATTGCGTATGAAAGTACAAGCAGCAGTTGTACATGAAGCCGGCCAGCCTTTCCAGATAGAAGAAGTGGAGCTGTCCGGGCCAAAAGCAGGTGAGTTGCTGGTGAAAATCGTGGCCAGCGGGGTCTGCCACACAGATGAAGTGGCACAGCATCAGGGGATTCCGGTTCCCCTTCCGGCCGTGCTGGGGCATGAGGGCTGCGGTATTGTGGAGGATGTGGGGGAAGGAGTCACTGAGTTCCGGAAAGGCGACAGGGTAAGCTTTTCCTTTGGCTTCTGCGGACACTGTGAAAACTGCCTTTCCGCCCACCAGCATGCCTGTGAAAATTTTAATGCCATCAATTTTGGGGGCGTAATGGCCGACGGGACCAGACGGCTGTCTCAGAATGGTGTGGAACTTTCATCATTTTTCGGCCAGTCCTCCTTTGCTACTTATGCAGTCGTACATCAGAACAGTACCATAAAGGTTACAGACGATACTATTGATCTGGCGCTGCTGGGTCCTTTGGGCTGCGGAATACAGACGGGGGCAGGGGCGGTTTTAAACAGACTGAAACCGGCGTTCGGTTCGAGTATAGCGGTATTTGGCTGCGGCACAGTGGGCATGAGCGCCATTATGGCTGCCAAAATAGCGGGCTGCGACAAGATTATTGCCGTGGGAGGCAATAAAAAAAGTCTGGAATTAGCGTTGGAGCTGGGGGCAACGCATACGGTGAACCGGAAAGAATGCGATGATATTGTGGCAGAGGTTAAGAAAATTACTAACGGAGGCACACACTACAGCATAGATACTACAGGAGTGGGAGACTTTGTAAGAAAGGCTCTGGCTAGTGTACGCTTTATGGGAACCTGTGTGGTCCTGGGGGCAACGGGGGATCTGACCATTAATGTACAGCAGGAGCTAATGGGAGATGCCAAATCCCTTATTGGAATTGTAGAGGGAGATTCTATTCCAAAGCTCTTTATTCCCCAGCTGATAGAGTATTACAAAAAGGGCCGGTTCCCCTTTGACCGCCTGATTAAATTTTATGATTTTAAGGATATCAATAAAGCATTTGCCGACTCCCATAATGGGGATGTGATTAAGGCGGTTCTGAAGATGTAGAGAGGGGGAAGCGTATGTTAACAAAAAGAGAAAATTTGCTTGAGACTATTCGGGGAGGGAAACCGGATCGTTTTGTAAATCAATATGAAGCCTTCGATATCATAAGAGAGGATCCCTACACCCTGAAATATCCGGATCCCAACCCGGGAGAACTTGATGTGAAAACCGGATGGGGTGTTACCAAAACCTGGCCCAGGGATCTGCCGGGGGCATTTCCCATCCACGATGAGGCACATATTGTGTGCAAAGACATTGCTGCGTGGAAAGACTACGTAAAAGCTCCTCCCGCTGTCTACCCAGAGGAAGCGTGGGAGGCGGCAGTCAGGCATGCAGAATCCGTAGACCGAAAGGAAAAGTTTGCTATGGCTTTCATCGCACCTGGGGTATTCGAACAGTGCCATTACCTCTTAGAGATCCAGAACTGCATGATGGCGTTCTATGAGGAACCGGAGGCAATGCACGAGCTGATAGACTATATAACAGACTGGGAGATTCAGTATGCGGAGCAAATCTGCAAATACATGAAACCGGACGGCCTCTTCCACCACGATGACTGGGGAAGCCAGATTTCCACCTTTATATCTCCGGAAATGTTCGGGGAATTCTATCTTCCTGCCTACAAAAAAATCTACAGCTGCTATCGGGAGAACGGCGTAGAACTGATTGTCCATCACTCAGATTCTTATGCGGCTACACTGGTGCCCTATATGATAGACATGGGAATAGATATCTGGCAGGGTGTTATGACATCAAATAACATCCCGGAGCTGATCCAAAAATATGGTCCTCAGATCTCCTTTATGGGAGGGATTGACAGCGCAAGCATTGATCATCCAGGATGGACAAAGGAGGAAGTCAGACGGGAAGTACAAAGAGCCTGCAGAGAATGCGGAAAATTATACTTCATACCGGGCGCCTCCCAGGGGCTGCCGCTTAGCACTTTTGAAGGGGTATACGAGGCGACATCCGAAGAAATAGACGCTGTGAGCAGAGAAATGTTTTAGGTCCAAAGAGGCTGTGAAAAAACAGTCCGAATAAAAAAAGAGGATTTTCAATACACTTTAGTGGTTGAAAATCCTCTTTTTGTGGTAAAATTTATCTGCTATGAAAAACAATACCACAACTTATTCTATACCAAAACAAGGCACTTTGCCAATGTTTATTTCAGATTTTCTTGATATTTGTGACCCTGTTTTAACTTTTGACAAATTCATGGAGGGAATTGATCTAACTAAGTATCTCGACAAACTGCCGGCGCGTGAGACCGGACGGGTCAGATATAATCCTGTCAACATGTTAAAAACAGTTCTTTTCGGG
>NZ_FQVI01000037.1:6355-29538 GCF_900129135.1 Lactonifactor longoviformis DSM 17459 | reverse complement strand
ATCTCTCCATAATGGTTACCCCTTTCAGGGCGTGTCGTGCAGACCTCCCCAGGTACCACACGTTTCTTTCTCTCCATCCATCTGCCACATCTACCATACATGATTCCGGGTAGTTATTGGACTTCGACTTGTCATGCAGCCTTATCCTCATGCATAGCCTCTTATGTGGTTTCTGTTCGTCAGACCAGAGATTTGCCCATGGGTTCGTATGTTCCCCATATCCGGCTTCCTTCGGATTCCACCTCACAATGGACACCCTTGCCTTCGGCTATATCCTTCCCACCACCGGGCGGATTCCGGACTTGCACCGGTTAGAAACGTGCGCCGCCGGGCGCACATAAAAAGGCACAGCAGCCTGCTGATTCAGGCGCTGCGCCTTTTTAAGTTCATTTATTTAGCAAGAAAAACGTTGGCGTATCCAACTCCAAATTCGTTGCACTCGTTGTGATCATTCATAAAGATATCCACATGTCCGTACGGAGTTCCTCTGTCCTCAACCGTAAAGAGCTGCCCATTAATCACCAGCTTGGTGCCGAATGGAATACCTCCCATAGCCACAGTCCGGCCCTGCACCGGCATAGTGCCGCTTGCTGTAGGTCCGCCAGCCCATTGTCCGCTGCAAAGGGAACAATTACAGTATGCGGTCAGCTTAAAGTTACCCAGCAAATCTCCTATCTGATCCGCTGTTGCTGTGGTATATTCCGATGTGGTCTGATCCGCTTTGGCATTCACGAGCTTAATATTCTCAGAATCCGCATCTGATATCACCCGTGTTGCCCACACTGCATGCTCTGTATCTACCGTAGAAATATTGATTCCAGTCTTTCTGGAACCCGCCTGTATAATCTGCCCGTCACCCATATACATTACTACATGATATACCGTTCCGTTCTTAGCATAGAAGATAAGGTCTCCGGGCGCTGCATCCTCCACAGGAATCTGTGTTCCGTACAGAGCCTGTTCTCTGGAGGTTCTCGGCAGAGAGTAGCCAAACTGTGCATAGATACTCTGTACAAATCCGGAACAGTCTGCGCCGTTTGTAAGGCTGGTTCCCCCCCATACATAGGGGTTTCCTAAAAACTGCTGGGCAAACTCTAACATGGACGTACGGATTGCACTTGCAATCATGCCTTCCTTTACAGAGGTTATTGTATAATAGCAGGCTGCATTCTCCTCCGGTTCAATGAGCTGAGTCGCCAGTGCAAACTGTTCTTCCCCAGTCTCCTCTACCTTCTTGGAGGCTTCTTCTCCCTGAAGGAGATATTCTTTCTTGACAAATCCCCTGACATCTTCGGATTCCACATAGACCCAATCCTGATCACTGTCCGCAAGGATATAGCAGAGTGCATCCTTTGCCAACGTTCCCACGATGCGGGAGTCTGTGTTCTTGCCTTCCCTTATATTCAGCTCACTGGCTGTAGAGATAGCGTATACTTTATCTATTACAGTCTGGCGAATGGTAGTTCTTGTATAGGTTAATGCCGGATTGTCGATAGGATCCACAAGTGCCTGTGCCACATGCAGATTTGTTTCCCCTTTTTCTGTCACAAAATTATCTGCCTCTTCATCCATAAGCAGATCTTCCGCTTTTACAAACCCTCTGACAACTCCTGACTCTATGTAAACCCATTCGCTGCCCTCTTCCTGTTTCAGCACATAGCAAAGGCCGTCTTTTTCAATCTCGCCCACCACAATGGGATCTTCCTGGGGCTCTTCTTCTGCGTTTTCCCCGTCCTCAGTCTCCATCTCTTCTCCGATTTTGGCAGAATAGATGTCAAGAGCTTCCCTTGCAACTGCGTAATCCTTTTCCACCGTAACAAAGCGGAAAGTATCCTCAATCATAGGAGGAATAATGATCTGCTGCTGGGAAATCAAACCCTGATTAGTGCCGGCCTGAGGATTGGTAATGGTCTCAGAATCCGTCTCAGGAGTCTCCTCCTCTTCCGGTGTCTCGTCTTCCCCGGGAGTTTCCTCCGGTTCTTCCTCTTCCGGTGTCTCAGGAGTCTCCTCCGGCTGTTCCGGAAGGGGCTCATCCGGCTCCGGTTCCTCCGGCGTAGGTACATCAGGTTCTTCCGGCACGGGCGGGTCCGGTGTCTCAGGATCCTCAGCAGGCGGTGTTGTTGTCTCCCCTGAACCGGGATTCTGTGTCTGGTCGTCATCTCCAGCCGGAGGTGTAATAGTTGATCCTCCTGTATCGGAACCTGGCGTTGATTGTCCACTCTCACCCTCAGGGTCTATATTAGATTCGTTATTTACATTATTGTCTGGCGCTGCATATACGGCCGTCGCCGGTGTCATCAAAACGCCAGCCAGGCTGGCAGCAAAGATTCTGTTAAGCCATACTTTCCTTTTAAACATCCTTAAGTCCTTTCCTTTGGTTTTTTACTGCTCCCCCTGTTCGTACATTAAAAGGGGGTAGTCCCGGCTTTTAATTATACTTAATACGTATAATATACCATTTTGTGGATTGGAAATCCAGAGAGTTAACAGATTTTTCACATTTCTTCACAATTTATTTTAATGCGAATCCCTTAAAGCATCTGTCTGCAGTCTCAGAAACGCTTCCTGTTCCTGACGGTTTCTTGTTATCAGTTCATGGGTTAGGTACTGAGGTGAAATTCTTTCGATAAGCCTGGACAGTCCCTTTCCTGTAAACGGCTGGTGTCTGTCCACCTGAAAAATATACTCAAATATCTGGCACCAGCGCTCCCAGTAATCCTCCTTTAACTTCGGTATATGGTTCCTGGAAGACTTTACAAATTCTCCTGTAATGGACTGATGAAGGTGGATTCCCTTTATATAGGTAGAAATTCCTTCATTCCTGTCGAGAATTTCGTTTATATAAGCAACCGCCTCATCCTGATTTTTCAGATTAAGATTTGTATTCAGCAGGTGCCCTGTATCTAACATAAAGCCTTTGTTCTTATAGTTGACGCTGTCCAGCAAAAGCCTCGGCATAGCCGGATCCAGGAAATTAAGTCCGGGCCACCACAGGTTTTCCATAAGAAAATCAAAGGTGTATTTTTTTCCATCTAATAAATGATTTATAATTCTTGCTGCTTCTATTATAACTTGTTGATCCGAATAGTCAAACTTGTATGTAAATGCTTCCTTTATTTTCACCTCGCATACATGAAATACCACATATTTCGCCCCAATCTCCTGGGCGTAATCCAATTCCTTCGTAAACTTTTCAATCAGACTTCCCGGACTTGTCCCTCCGTAGAACTGCTCTACAATCTCCATGCTGCCGAACTCTTCCAGCAGGCGCTTTTTATTCCCCAGCCAAAGGTCCATCCAGTTCTGGAAGGATGACAGATGCACCCCCTGGATCATATCTTTTGGAATGTCTGCTTCTCCCGGGATTCTCATATATTCAATGCCGTCGCAGCCGTACTGCGTACAGAACTGTCTGAGGTCCTCCATATCCCGGAACCTTTCAAGCTCATCCTGATTATTTGTCATATTTATCGTCGTAATCAAGCTGTCTTTATCTCCTTTATGAATGGAGCGTTATCTCTAACGCTCCATTATTTTGATTATTATATCACTGCACCGTTTAAAATACCAGTGTGTGCACACGAAAGGTTAAAAAATGTACGCCAAAGGCAGCTATTTTACCCATACTCCTGAGCTGTTTACGTAGTAATTCCCAACCCAGGTGTCAGCTGCCATAGCTCCGCTGCTGTACAGATAGTACCACTTACTTCCGATCTTCTGCCAGCCGGTCTGCATCGCTCCGCTTCCGTTCAGATAATACCAGGTTTTTCCGTCTAACAGCCAGCCGGTTTCCATGGCACCGCTTTCCTTCAGGTAATACCATATGCCTCCGATCTTCTGCCACCCGGTCTGCATCGCTCCGCTTCTGTTCAGATAATACCAGGTTTTTCCGTCTAACAGCCAGCCGGTTGCCATGGCACCGCTTTCTCTCAGGTAATACCATATGCCTCCGATCTTCTGCCACCCGGTCTGCATCGCTCCGCTGCTGCTGCTGTAATACCAGGTATTTCCTACCTTGTACCAACCCGTCTGCATGGCTCCGCTTCCGTTCAGATAATACCACTTACCGCCAAGGAATATCCAGCCGGTCTGCATTTTTCCCTGAGTGCTCATATAGTACCAGGTAGATCCAACTCTTACCCAGCCAGTACACATCGCCCCGCTGTTGTCACAATAATACCAGCCGCCTGTAGTCTGTATCCAACCGGTGCGCATATAGCCGTCTTTGTCAAAGACATACCATTTTCCATGGATCTGTGCCCACTTTCCGGCCGGCCATGTACCGTCGATGTATCGGTACCACCAGCCATGATTATTTTTGATCCAGGCTCCGCTGTATACCACATTCACTCTGCAGACCGCGGTTTTCCCGCCATCTTCTGTGGTAACTGTGATGTCTGCTTTTCCCTCCCCTTTTGCCGTAACTTTTCCATTTGCATCCACAGCTGCTACGGAAGAATTGGAAGATTTCCAGGATACCTTCTTGTTTAATGCGGTAGCCGGGGAAACAACTGCCTGCAAAACTGTCGTTCCATTTTTGTCCAGAGTGATCTGCGTCTTGTCCAGGGTTACATCTGCTACTAAGAGTTCTGCCTTGGTCATAATTGCATCCATCAGAGATTTCCCATCATTCAGTGCTGATTCGATCTCTTCCGGCGTCTGAGCGGCATCAATGGCTTCTAACCCTTTTGCCAGAATCTCTGATAATTCGGTTTTTTGCCCTTCTAAATATTCATCAGGATTTTTATAACTGCTCAGCTCTTTTTTGGCTGCATTTCTGGAAGCTCCTATTTCTGTCATTCCCACCGCCAGAACATTGCCGGAATCCGTTTTATAGTACAGGGTCCCGTCTGCACCTGATATGATACTGGTAATACAATATTGCTGATACTGGGATGCCGGGATAAACAGTTCCTCTTTGATAGGTTCTGTCTGGCCTGGTTTATCTTTAATCAGTGTGATTCCGCCGCTCATTTCATTGTATGTCATATAGAGATAGGAATATCCGTCAATGCCTTCGTATGCGGTGGATAGTAATACGGAGCCCTGTGGATACCCTTTCATGGGAACTGTATATACGGTTTCCATAGTCGCTGCATCTACTACCGCAACACCGAATTCCCCGCTAAAATTTCCGCCCGTACTAAATCCGGCATAGATTCTTCCTTTATAGACCACCGGTGTACTGGTGCTCATACTGCCTATTTTGCAGGAAACCAGCGATTCAGGATCAAAGACGCCGTCTGCTGCTACATCCATCCCATAGAGATAACCTGCCTTGGTCGTAAAGTATATTTTTCCGTTTGCACTGTCATAGGAAACCGTTGAGCGCTGATCGCCCTCTAACTCCGCCGTTTCTTTCACAGCTCCTGTATATTTGTCCACGGCATAGAGTTTCGATTTACCGTCTGCGAGAATATCACTTCCGAAGATAAGAGTATCCTCAACGGCAACTGCCCCTGCCCAATAGAATCCCTTATCGCAAGTATACGTCCATGCCGGGACTTTTGCTTCATCAGAAGCTTCCGGATCCTCATCGGTGATGGGCAGGCATACATAATTGGAGGCTTTATTAGGATTCCAGAATCCCGTATATACATAGCCGTCAGAGTATGTAATAGGGCTGAGTGCCTGTCCGCCATAAGGATCCCGGTAGATCCAAAGTGACTCCAGTGTCTCGGCGTTAAACGCCTGAACGGTTCCGTTTGCCAAAGGAGCAAAGAGCATTCCATCTGCATATGTAGGCGGTGTATAGCCCCAGTTTATCGCTGCCGCCATGGAAGCGGAAGCCTGCTCCTCACCTGTTTTTAAGTCCAGTTTATAAATCTTAGAGTTGGACATTACAATCAGCGAATCGTCTACAATGATTTGTACACTGGGCGCTGCCGACCATCCGCTTCCCAGGGTCTTCGCCCATTTCATTTCTGTCTCCTGGCTGTCATGAGGAGTAAGGGCCGGGGTAATTCCCATATTGTCTTGCCCTCTGCGGAAATTTGCCCATTCGGAGGGCAGGATGGTAAGTGTGCTCTCCGGTGCTTTTTCCAGAACAATACCTCTGGTCTCATCCTGATCTGCTGTAATCGTTCCCGTCTGTGAGATATATCCCGTCTTTACAGCCGTATAGGTATATTCTGCCCCCTGCATCAGTGTATAAAGATTATCTTCACCAGCCACTCTGCTGCCTGCGCTGTCCTTCAGTGTAAAGACAGCATCCTCCGGCGACAGATTTAATGTCATCCTGACAGAATTCTTTTTATTGAGATTCAGTTTATAAGTGCTGTTTACAGCACCCTCTGCGCTTACTTTAATCAGGGCCGTTGTCGTGTCTCCTGACAGAGCCACCGCAGCATTCCCCTGCTCATCCACAGGGAATTCGTTGACCGTAATCTGATAATCGCTTCTATATCCCTTCAAGTGGAGGGTTGCTTTCTCGTCAGAGTCGAGGACGTCCGCGTCATACGCTTTGGTTAATGCCTCAAATTCCGGACTCAGAATCAGAGAATTATGATCTGTTTCCCCTGTCAGGGAGGATAAGGTAGCAACTCGGTCTATGATAAAGGTATATGTTATCTTCTCCTCCTGAGTAGCAACTTCTAACGTCAGCGTAGGAGAAACAAGGCCGGATTTTATAAAATTAGTCAGTGCTTTATTTTCTCCTGACTTCAGGACCTGGGTTTTATCCGCCTGGTTCGAGGCTGCTTTCCATTTCGCTGTCATTGTGGCATCCACACCTTCCGGAAGTTCTGCATTGATGACAAATGTACTTGTAATATCCCCAGCCGGTACATGGTAGGTGGTAATCTGCGGATCAAATGCCGTATCGGGGATGAGTTCATTGGTGTTCCTGGAATCGCTCCAGAACTGCACCTTCTCCAGCAATGGCTGTTCCTGAGTTACTTTCACCTGGCAGACTGCCTGTTGTGTTCCGGATATAGCAGTTATCTCTGCGGTTCCCTCCGCCACGGCAGTGACCTTTCCATCCGTTACCGCAGCAACCGAATCGTCGCTGCTGGTCCAGACTATAGGGTCTGTAGCATTGGTGGGTGAAAGCTCGGCAGTTAAGCTGCCCTCTTTTCCTACGCCGAGGGTTAATTTTGATTTGTTTAAGGTGATTTCTGTTGTCTTATTTACTTTCTCCACAATATTCATTACAGACTGCGCCGTATAGCCGGAATTTGTCTCTGTCGCTGTAATGGTTACCTGTCCATAAGTCTTGCAGTATACCCTTCCTCTTGAATCTACGGTTGCGATATTCTCATCACTGGACGAATAGGTATATATTACAGAATCTGTGGAGTTTGCCGGTATTTTTGCTACTTTTGGAAATTGATAATCCTTTACACAAGAATAACTGGTGTAAGACCCAAACGTAATCCCCGTCAGCGGTATTTCCTTCACCGTCACTTTACAGGTTTCAGTAAAGTCTCCTACTTTCGCCGTAATGGTCGTACTTCCCTGTGCGATTCCTGTTACCCTGCCATATCTGTTGACCGTAGCCACCTTTGCATCATCCGTGCTCCAGGTTACTGTGGCATCGTCTGTAGTATTTTCGGGCTCTGCTTTCACGGTAAGTGTCTCACCGCTCCCTTTCAGGACCTCCAGTTCTCTCTTATTCAGTGAAATCCCGGTAAGAGGAATCTCTGAAACTGTCACCTGGCATTCGGCAGTAAACGCTCCTACCTTTGCAGTGATTGTTGTGGTTCCCTTTCCTGTGGCTGTGACTTCCCCGCTTTCGTCCACGGCAGCAATCTTTTCATCCTTACTGCTCCACAGCACGTCTCTGGGTTCTGTGGTTCCTGCCGGTTCGTAGCTGACTTTCAGTTCCTGTTTTTCATGTTTAATCATGGTGAGCTCAGCCTTATCCAGGCTGATGCCCGTCATGGCCTCTGCCGGAACAGTAACCTTACAGGAAGCTGTAAGTTCTCCCAGAACAGCTGTGATAGTGGCCGTCCCTGCTCCTTTTGCCGTTACCTTTCCCCCTTCTACTGTAGCTACTGATTCATCACTGCTGCTCCATTGAATAATTCCAGGAGTCGTGGTTCCCTCCGGTCCCACAGTTACTTTCAGCTGTTTTGACTGCGGATAAGGCACTGTCATAGAGGTCTGATCTAATGTAAGTGTTGTGGCTGGGCTTGTCTCCATCACTTTTTTAAGTGTGTCATTTGCCTGGCTGACCTCTTCTTTTGATGCATTCAGCGTCATTGCAGTTTCTACTGCTTTGTCATAGGCAGCACTGATTGCTGGGTTGGCCAGCAGCTGCTCTTTATTTACAGAACTATTCAAAGCCGCCATGGTGCCTGTGAGCTCGTCTTTGTCTGCTGTTGGATAGAAATCGCCGTTACCAAAGCCGCCGCCGCCCATACTTCCGTTTCCGCCTACATCCGCCCCGTACCAGAGCTGGAAGTATACCCGGATGGTATCTCCATCCTGAGGATAAGCATCAGAGAATCCTACATTGGGAAAGATATTGTTCAGCTGATACATATAACCGGATCCCTGAGCGAAATCAAATTCTGAAAGTTTACCGGGATCATCGTGATCGTCAAACCAGGTAGAGCATCCTTCCGCTTCCATAGCTGACTTCAAATACTCAGGTACCAGATCTGTCACATCCCCCGGGATATTCAGGGTTTTCGCTTTATCCGGGTCCTGGCAGCCCAAATGAGGCGTTCCGTTTGCCTTTTGTGAGCACCCGTCCCTCAAGTCAGAGAGATAAAATCCGCTTTCTAATTTTCCTGTATGCTCAAAACAATAGCCTTCCTCTTCCAGTACTCTGGCGAGAAGCTGTGCTCCGTTTTCCCCTTCATAGACAGGAACCTTTCTGGGCTCTACAAGGTAACCCATACCTATGGAACCTGCCTCAAAGCTAAAGTTAATATAACCGATCAGGCCGCCTTCCTCTACCTTTTTATAGGTGACGTGATACGTTTTCTGTTCTAAAAGCTGCCAGGTCAGTTCGTCACGTACAGATACAACAATTACATTTTCACCCTCCTTGGTAAAGCGAAGCGTAAAACTTGTTTTTTCTGTATCTGACCATGTTTTGTTTACTGTGGCACCGTTAAGGGTTACTTGAGGCTCTACTTTATTTCCGTCCTCATCATAAGCCCATACATCAAATGTTGTCCGGCTGCCCCTGTATACTGTGCCGTCCGTCAGGTTGGTTCTGAGGATTTCCCGGGCACTGCTGCTCTGGGCATCCAGGCCGTAGGCGGCTGCCCGATTCTGCGGCTGTACCTGTGTGCTTTCTTCTTCCTCCGGTACAGACTCTTCCTCTGCCTCCGTGACAGTCAGGGTACACCATGGAGAAAATACCGGATAAGTCATTTCATCCGTAGTCCTTGCAGATACTGTGTATTTACCTGCCTCAGGCGCTGTAAAGGTAACCTGACCATTCTCGTCTGTAACGGCATTCTCTATATCTGTGCTCACACCGTTCTCATCTATCAGCTGAATCTGTGCCCCTTGAATCGGCAGAATCTGCTGCTGTTCACTTCCCGCTTCGTACAATCCTGTATACGCCAGCATATATCCCTCTAATGTCAGGGACACCGGCCCGGCTGCTTCTGCGGTTATCTCTTCCGTTTTTTCACCGTCAGCAGCAAACCAGCCATAATAATCGCCGGAAGTCACTTCATCCTGGAAAATCACAAATTCTACCACATCATTTTCTGACAGCACGGCTTCATTGATTACAAGCCCTGCATACGAACCGTCCTCTCCCAGTTCCCCATTGTGGGCCGGATAACCGTTTACGAGAAATCCTGCATATTTTGTATCTTTTGCATAAATCCTGGTAATCCATCCTTCTGCATTGATCTGAAGATAGTTCTCTGCAGTCTCTTTGGTAAATTCGTCTCCGTACAGCTGGGTATGAAGATAAACCAATGCATCCAGTGCAGTAATCTGTCCCTTTTCCACCGTATCGGCATTGGCATAGCCATACTCTTTTGCAATACCCTCTGGGATAGTAACACTGTTTCTCAAAAATTTGTACTGATTTCCCTCCTGTGCCGAAAGGATGATGGTGCTTTGAGTCATATCATCTTCTCCACTCTCATTTTCTGCATCAGGATCCGTTCCGGGTTCTGTTTGGGATCCCCCGCCGTAAACTGTACTGTCTGCCTCTGCAGCCATTACTGCAGACTCAGGTACAAGGCTCAGTACCATAAGAACCGTCAACATCCAGGCAAATATTCTTGTCTTTATTGTTCTTTTCGCCTTTTTCATTGTATCCTCCTTTTCTGTTGGGTAGTATATTGTATTTCCATCTATATAAAACGCATCTGCGGCGTTAATAAAGGGATTTTATCCAGTACATCTGGAATCTTTTCCATATATTTTTGTCTTTTTTTATTGTTGTCAGAGTCTGATCGAGGTATTGTTCTACGGTCTGTCTCTCCTCCAAAGCAATCTCCTTTTCACTGTAGGCAGCCTTCTGGCTGATTCTTATTACTTCCGGAAAACCGGCGGCATACTCTTTGGAATAGACAGTTTCCAGTTCCGGCAGATACCGGTAATGAGAGCCTCCCCTTTTAGGGATATCCGTATGCTGCAGCAGATATAAGATATAACTATACATGCTGCAGACAGCTGCCCTGTTATCGGTGCTTAGGAATTTTGCCTTTCGCTTTGCCAGCAGCCATCTCCGGTACATCAAACAGGCAAGCATTAATATAAGAAGAGCTATCACAACTCCAATCAGTATACTGAGAGCTATCGCCCATGGAGATTGCTGCTGAGCTTCCTTCTGCCTTTCATCCTCAGGGGGGTCCTCTTTCTCATCGGCATCCTTGGTGTCACCGGTGTTTCCTTCCCCTTCCATTCCTTTGTCACCCTCCTGGGAGCCAGAAAAAAGTGCAAAATTAGGTCGTTCCATTTTCGTGAGATAGTCCGGAGTAACCTCCATGGGTATCCATCCTATCCCATCCTGATAAATTTCCACCCACGCATGGGCTTCTTTTCCCGTAATTGTAATCGGTACAGATTCTTCTGCCTCCTCCACCAGGTCCGGTGTGAGAAGGTAGCCTTCCACATATCTGGCCGGTATTCCCAGATAACGGTACATCATAGCTGCTGCCGTAGCATAGTGAACCGAGTATCCCTTTTGGGTATCCCTTAGAAAATAGCTCAAAAAGTCTCTTCCCGCAGGAGGCGCTGATACGGTTTCATCATAGGTAATCTTCTCATTTAGATATCCCATAATCAGTTCATTTGCCTCCTCATAGGGAGTATGACTGATGCCGTCTTCGCTGTCTCCGGTATATTCTTCTACTCCAAGGCAGGCTTTTAAAACATCCTTTTCTTTATCCGGCACCTTCGTATAGGTATCATACACGAACTGATTGTAATAACTTTCATCTTTTTTATAGGTAGTGATCTGCTGTCCCATCTCATCTGTCAGCTTATAAATATCCTGCACCAGCTGAGGATAAATACGCACCAGATTTACCGATGTCTGATATTCATAGTACCGGTTTCCTCCGGCGTTTTCCCCTCTTATGTTTACATCGCCCCAGACTTGTGCATCCTCAAGGTGTGACGGTTTTGTCTGCAATTCATAGGGAACATAAAGATACTTGCTGCTGGCGTTTTTATTCAGCACTTTCATACTGATGGACTCCACTTCCCCGGTTTCCAGGCCATACACCTGACTCAGCTGGTTCATCGCCTGAAATCCGTCTTTATTCAGCCAGTAAAATAAATCCCTTTCTTTATAATACGTATCCGGATCCAGGTCCTCCCATTTTTCCTCTGTGTATTCACTTCCCACATACCCTCTCAGATACAGGGACATAGGTTTGCTCTGCACAACCTCCAAAGCCGGGGTGTCTTTCAGTTCCAGCGGCTGAAGCTTTCTGAAGTTACCTTTGGGCAGGTTATTTGTTTTCGTTTTTTCATACCTGATATCATCTATCTTTCCTGTTATCCACTCTGCTGCATGACGCACTCTGTCACTTCTGGTATATTCCCCAGAAGAAGCTGCCGCTCCCAGAATACCGAAAAAAATCAGTGTGATTCCCAGTAAAATTGGTATCATCTGAAGTACAATCCCGTATCTGTGGCCTCCCCTTGTCGCTTCTGCCCTGCGCCCGTTTACATGGATTCTGGCAAATACCAGTGCCACAGACAATAAAAGCAGAACCGTTGCCGGCGCCTGAGGAGATATCCCCACCACAAGGTTTAAGACCAGAAGGGGTGCGCAGACCAGCAGCATAAGCAGCCAGCTTCTTACTCTGACTGCTGCATAACTGATATATGCGGCAACGATGGAAATCAGACCCCAGAACAGGATATAGCATAATAGATATTGGGATTTTTCCGCAGATATCTCATAAAGCTTCATCTCCAGATGGGTATGAGTTCCAAATGCTTCTGCAGCCTGATTCATAGTTAAAAACAGCCCGTTGATCAGTATCCTTTGTCTCAAAATCAGCAGGAGAAGCCCAACCGCCAACATAATCCCAGAGACAAACAGGGCATACTTTCTCTTATTTCCAAAGGAAAAAAGCAGCAGCAAAAGTACCAGGCCGGCCAGTGCGGATACCATTGCACCGGCCGGAATCTGAAACATAGAAAAAAGACTGATAATTATTCCTGCAAACAGGAAAACACAGACGCTTATGTCCCCGGCATATTCTGTCCAAAGATCCTTTTTTTTCAATTTATCCGGGAGAAATACTACGTTTATCTTTGTTTTTCTCTTTTTCGCGTTTTCTTTTCGGTTTTTCATGATAATTCCTTTCAAGTCCTGTCTTTTCCTTATATAAACAGCTGACACAGGCTTTCCTCTGCATGCTCAGGAGTAAAAAGAATTCTTTGTTTCTCCGGCATGGAAACCGCATCTTCTGTCTTTGCCACTGCCCGCAGTTCTGTTGCGATACAGAAACTTCCCACTTCCTCTATCTCCGCAGTATCTCTGAATGTAACATAGACTACATGGGAAAAAGGATATTCCTGGCATACCTGAGTATAATAGTGAAGACCGGAATACCCATTGTCCTTTACTCCCACTCCGAGAAGTCCTCCCAAAAGACCGGCAAGATCATCCACACTATTTACTTCTTCGCAGAAAAATCCTCCTCTTATATGGTCATACCACCCCAGGGTGTGCATATGTCCTTCTTCTATGAGGGACTGTGAGACGGATACAAAAGCTTCTATCATACCATCCACTACGGAAGGTCTGGGGCGTTTCCCCTCCTCCATACAGTTCTCCATAAATATGAGAATGGAATTCTCTACAGGCATACTTAATTCTTTTACATACAGTTCATCCAATTTACTTGAAAGCTTCCAGTGTATATTTTTCAGGCTGTCCCCGGGAACATATTCCCTTACATCGAATATCTCGCTGGGATCATAGCCCCGTTTTGTGTCAGAATATGTAACACTCTCCATATCCTCGATCTGACTGTCCATGACCCTGACATCCGACTGAAACATATCCGGAAGAACGGCCACCTGCTCTTGGGCCTCTGTAGAAACAGGAGCGGAAAAGATCCCAAACCAGTCAAAAACCCTGGCATCTTTTATGCGGATCCTGATGCATCCACAGTATGCACTGTCTGCCTCCCAGTCTATCTCTTCTGTTTTCCCCCCCATAATAGAGAAATAAAGTTCTGATTCCTGTTCTTCCCTGGTCATGCAGTTATAAAAAGTAAGAACGCATCGAACTCTGGCGGCAGGAAACAGAGAAGTATTTTTGACAGCCAATACTCCTTTTGCCGGTTTTCCTTTTGCTGCGGTATGCTGGACTTTTAGTTCAAAGGACAGCTTTTTTTTCGTCAGGACTGTCAGTATTTTACAGACAGCAAACACCGCCAGGGACGTAAGCAGCAGGCAGAGAGCAAGGAAAGAGTCTGAGAAAAGGAAAAAATAGATACAGCCCAGGAGCCAGAGGATACTGTAAATCTTAGCTTTTATCATAATCTGTCTATTCTCCTATCTTCGGTGTCTCGATCTCCTCTGTAATCTGCTTCATTATGCTTTCTGCAGTCGTATTTGTAATCTTAGCCTTGGGAAATAACACCACCCTGTGTGCGCATACGTCCGGAAATACACGGATAATATCTTCGGGAATCATATAGTCACGGCCTTCAATATAGGCAGACGCCTTTGCCATACGGTTTACAGCCAGAGCGCCCCGGGGGCTCACCCCTATCTGTACCAGTTCATGTTCCCTTGTCGCCTCGGCGAGACAAGTGATGTACTCCAGCAACGCATCGTCAACATGTACCTGCTGCACCTCTGCCTGCATTTCCATAATCTCCTCTTTGGTTACCACCTGCTGTGCTGCGTCCAGAGGCTGTTCTGTCTGGCGATCCCGTAGAATATTTACCTGGCTTTTAAAATCAGGATACCCCATCTGCATTCTCACCATAAAACGGTCCAGCTGGGACTGGGGCAGCAGCTGGGTGCCGGCCGAACCTATAGGGTTCTGTGTGGATAAAACAATAAATGGCTGTGGTACCTGATAGGTATTGCCGTCCACTGTCACATTTCCCTCTTCCATTACCTCCAGGAGCGCGGCCTGGGTTTTGCTGGAAGTCCGGTTGATTTCGTCTGCTAACAGCAGGTTGCACATAACGGCTCCCGGTTTGTAGGCCAGCTGCCCGGTTGCTTTGTCATATACGCTGAATCCTACAACATCCGAGGGAATCACATCAGGAGTAAACTGAATTCTCTTATAATCCAGTCCCAGAGCCCGGGAGAATGCCAGGGCCAAAGTTGTCTTCCCCACCCCAGGAATGTCTTCCAGAAGAATATGCCCTTTTGCAAGTACTGTCATCAGGACTTTCTGAATAATGTCATCCTTACCTACAATAACTTTTTTCACTTCGTCAATAATTCTTGTAATCTTTTCTTCCATGTCTGTCTCCTTATGTTATATACCGTATTTAATTTTTATTCTCTCTATGCGGGTGCCGATAGGCTTTGCTGCAATGAGCAGAAAGACTATATTAGAAACTATGTATATCACTGTTGTGGGAATCCCCGTTCCCAGCAGTACCAGATATCTGAGAAGGTTAAACGTGCCGTCCATGTTTAATGTGGACCAAACATCCATAAGCATAGAATACAGCACACCGGCTGCTGCTCCGTAGACAACAATGGGCAGGCGGCTTGCCAATGTTTTCCCCTGCACAGAAGATTTAAGAATCTTCTGCAGGACGGGCAGCCCTGCAATAAAGCCCAAAATTCCCCAGGAAAACATCTGGAAGGGAGTCCATGGGCCCTGTCCGAAAAACATATTTGAGATCACAGCTGTAAGTGCTCCTGTAAAAAACCCGGCTTCTGATCCCAGGTAGATTCCCGTAACGACCACGATCGCTGTGACAGGCTTAAAACTGGGAACGGGAGAGAATAAAACTCTTCCTACCGAAGCGATTGCCACCATCACCGCGATTACAACCATACGGCGGGTATCTGCTTTTCCTTTTTCAAAAAATAAAAGATTAGGAACGCAGGCCAGCAGGGCAACTGCAATGGATATTATGTTATATTTGCGTCCCTTAAAAAGAACAACGCCTATGGCCAGTGTAATTGGAATCAGAATAATTACGATGGCAAAGCTTCCTATTTTTTTCCAATTCATATTGATTTCCTCCCGTATTTCCTGCACAGTGCCACCACATCCTCACAGGTAATGGCGTAGGGATACATATGCCTGGCCATCCGGTTTGCCGCTGTGGTATAAAAATTGTTATTGGAAAAGAAGCTGACCGGCGTATCCTCGGAAATCACCTCTCTGTCAAAGAACAGAGAGCACCGGTCAGAGATCTGGGCTGCAAATTCCACATCATGGGTTACCAAAAGTATGGTGATCCCTTCTTTTCTCAGATTATCCAGGATACCTCTTAGTACTGCCTTGGAATATGCGTCTATTCCCTTTGTGGGCTCATCTAAAAGCAGACATCTGGGTTTCAGCAGCAGCATCTTCCCAAGGGCTGCCTTCTGCTGTTCCCCGCCGCTGAGGTCATAGGGGTGCTTAGGAAGCAGCTCTTGTATATTTAACTGCCCTGCGATCCGGGCGATATCTTCCTCTAATTCCTCTTTGCCATATCCCATTACTTTACCAATCTCTTTATAGTCCTCTGCCACAGATGTTTTTAGGAATACTGTCTGAGGGTTCTGAGGAAGCAGTGCCAGATTATGCCTGTATAACTCTCCGCTCTTGTATTCCTTTATTTTTTTACCAAAGATCTTGATTCCTCCCCGGTAAGCTTTATTCTGTCCGGATATTACGCTTAGCAGTGTTGTTTTACCTGAACCGTTTCCTCCCAGGATACTGAATATCTCACCTTTTCTCACTCTCAGATCCACTCCTGCCAGAATATCAGGCAAGGCCCTCTCGTATCGAAACCAGATATTCTTCAGGTGCACTGCCAGCTCCTCTTCTTTTTCCCGGTGTCTCACAGGTTTCTCACGCTCCGGGCTCTGGATGCGCCCCTCCTTCTGATAATTCCTTGTGAGAAAATCTCTTCCCTCACGGATGGTCAGAGGACAGTCATCCCGGGCGTCCAGCTGCTGATAGATCCGCATAGGACTGGGCAGACCAAGAAGCATAGGATGGTTCTGATACTTCTCCTTTAATTCACTACCGATTATCCTGGGTGTATCGTACAGCAGCAGACGGCCCCTATCCATAACAGCCACTTTATCTGCAATTGGAAAAACTTCTTCCAGCCTGTGCTCCACAAGCAGGATGGTAAGCCCAAGTTCCCGGTTCAGCTTATGCAGCGTATTGATAAAATCTGCCGCCGCAATGGGATCCAGCTGGGAGGTGGGTTCGTCAAGGATCAGAATCCTTGGCTGCATCACCATAATGGAGGCAAGATTCAAAAGCTGTTTTTGCCCGCCTGAAAGCTGGCTGGTTTCTTTCTGAAACCACTCATGGATTCCAAAAAAGCTGGCCATCTCTCCTACCCTTCTTCTAATCTCAGGAGTGGGAACCCCCATGTTTTCCAGCCCAAAAGCTAATTCGTGCCACACTTTATCCGTTACTACCTGATTCTCAGGATTCTGCATAACATACCCTATCTCGCAGGCAGCGGTTCTGTCATCCAGCTCACCAAGCCGGGTTCCCATGTAATAGATCTCCCCTTCCAAGGTTCCATTGGGAGACAGCTCTCTTTTCAGCAATTTTAACAGGGTGGTCTTTCCGCACCCGGACTCACCGCATATTACTACAAACTCCCCCGGAAGGATCTTGAAAGACACAGAGTCCACTGCCCTCTTCTCCTGTCCGGGGTATGTAAAACTCAAATCTTCGCTCTTAATAATTTCCACTGTATACGCCCCTTTATCTCTAGTATTGATGGAAACAGCATCATCACAAGTATTATGCTGTACTGCAGATATGCCCCGGCCCCTGTTGGAATGGGAGATACGCTTGGATAATAGTAGAATTCAAATACGTTCTGCTGATATCCCACGCCTGACATACACAAAAATGCACCCAGGGCTGCCAGAAGAATCCCATCATCCATTCGAAAACAAAAAATAGAAAAATTAGTCCTTCCTTTCAGCCCATACCCTCTGGCTTTCATAGAGTCTGCCGTCTCTATGGAATTCTCCAGACACCAGGTAAGCAGGGCACTTAAGGTACGGATACTGCCGATCACACGATCTGTCAGACTGTCGCTGGTATAAAGACCCATGGTTTTCTGCACCTGACTGATTTTCTTCATCTGGGATTTAAACACAGGAATAAATCTAAGGGCCATGGACAAAACCAGAGACAGCTTAGGAATGGCCTTTCCGAATAAATAGACAAATTTATCAGAGGTCATCACCTGATTGTAGCATTTGCACCAGAACATAATTCCTATCAGCATTACAGAGACCCCGGCACCATACAGGATAGCCTCCAGGGTCACAGGATTGTCATTCATAAAAAAGAGTGGCGTCTCCCCTCTGTGATTGAAGATAGGGTTTGTCAGGGCAAGGAGGAAAAACAAAAAGAGATAAAAGATAAGATTTTTCCCCAGCGCTTTCAAGGGATTCGTTGCCGCAAAAAACAGAATACCGCCCAGCAGTGAACATACAAGCAATACCGGATGTACTGTAAACATCGTCAGCAGAAGTACGATCACATAATATACCAGCAAAACCGACGGGTGATAAGATGAAAAATGATCCATATGCCCACTCCTTTCTATTGCTCAAATTCTCCGCCTACATCCCTGCCCAAATCGCAGGTATAGACAAATTCAATCACATCTTTGTCTTCCGGCTTATATCTGCTGCAGCCATAATCAGGGAATTCTCCATTCACCTTATACATCCAGCCCGACAGGGGTCCGCAGGAATATTCATAGAGATGGTGAATTCCCTTAATATATACGCTGTTGTAAACATTGTCATCTGCTCCCTGAAACTCCATCTGAATCTTGCTGTGCCGCACCGCCCGATTCAGGATATCAAACACGGTATCCTTCGGGCGGAGCACATATTCTGTAGGCGGCAAGATCACACCGTCCTCCGGAATATATTTGTCACTCTGAAGCTGAGGTGACAATTGTTCCCAATGCTCCAGGACAGTATCACACCGAATACTGAGTGTCACCGTCTCGGAATCCTCTTTGATGTCGTCGATGTGTGTCTGGTAATAGTCCTCTACAGACTGGAACTTCGTGCCGGATAGAAGGACTGCCACAATTAATATCACAAAGCCCAATACAAGCAAGTCTTTCTTCAATGCTTAATCCTCCCAATCCTCCTCATCGTCCTCTGCCGGCATCATTTTTTCAGCCAGCTTCTGACGCTTCCGTTTTTTCATATGTAATACAACAAATATAATTAAAATAACTGCCAGAATTCCCAGTACAGCCCCAAGCCATACTGCTGTTGTCCTATTCCTGATCATGGTTTCCGCTCTTTGAATATCCTCATACTGCTGTATCTGCTTCTGATCGTATTCACTCAGCTTTTTGCAGCGGGCCACAATACTCTTTACCGTCTCTTTATCTTTTAAAGAGATTCTGTCCACCGGATAAAGTTTATCGATTACCTCCTGGTTAATTGCATCAATTTCTTCCTGTATGGCTTCTATCTCTGCCTTTTTCTTTTCCAGAATCTCTTTTTCTTCTCCGTAGGCATCTTTATTTTCTGACTTATTCCATTTATCCAGAAGAGACACCACAAGAGTATAGGACTCTGTGGTTATGGAATCAGGCAGTTCCGCCACTTTTTTTGCGTCTTCGGAAGAAAATGGCACATTGACAGAAAACTCCATAGCCTCTCCAAACAGTGTCCCCACAGTTCCGCTGCCGCTGGTATTCAGATTCATGGCGGCACTCAAAGATTCTGAGGTATTTTGTATCCCCTGTGCCTCCATAGCATCTGCCAGCTTATGGTAGGAATAGACATAGCATCTCTCTTCTGGGGGAATCTGCAGATATTTATCAAAAATCCCCTGGATCTTTTCTCTGTCCCCGGCTCCCGGTTCCACAGGAAGTTCTGCTATCTCTTTCTGTACCTGGGCGATCTGACTCTTCACTTCGCTGCTCTGCTCCGGCCGGAAGTCGTAGAGTGACCGCATTCCCCCGTAGTATCTGCAGAGGGCAGTCAGGGCATAGAGGGCCTGCTGACTTGCCATATCGTTAGACTTCGTAGGATCCGCCGTCGGATTATTGGGATCTGCCTCTTTTGAGTGAATAAATCCTCCGTCCTCCAAACGATATTTCATCAGTCCGTCTACAAGGGTATTGCCGTTTTTAATAAACCGTTCATCCTCCGCCGGGTTAATGCCCAGACTGCAGAGGGCCACGATTACCTGTGAGACACTTTCAGAGTTTGGGGAACCCCAGCTGCTGTAGTCCCCCTCATCTGACTGCTCTTGGGACAGCAGCGCCAGACTGTCGTCCACGGCCTGGCGGACGGTTCTGGTCTCTTCTTTTCCCGTAGCGCTTCGGGTATATGTGTAAGTCTGTTCACTGTTATAGTAGGGCGCAAGTGCCTGTACTGCCATTCCCGTAATATCCACATCGGGCTCTGCCGAGTCCGGCATCAGAGAAAACCCTCCATTTTCCTGCTGGAGGGCCAGCAATATTTCTATAAGTCCATCCCGTGTATCCGTGGCGTCTTCGGGAACTGTGTACCGGAGGCTGTCCATCTGAATCAGCCCCCAGATCCGGCCGTTAATCCCCTGATTGCCTAATGGACTGGTCTTCCCCCTGTAATAAGAGCCGTCCGCTATAAGATTCACAGGATTTCCTTCTGGGTCCTTACCTATGTTGGTAGGATCCCCTCCCAGGGCAAGAACCGCGAGGCTCATTCTATGCCATTCTGTTGCCTTGGAACGGTCCAGTTTTTCAGCCTTGGTATAACGCTTTGTTATCTGATCCCCCAAGACAGCAAGATATGCCCCATAATCATCCGGATATCCGCTTCGTCCGATCCCTACAGGGAACCAATCGGCTGCTGTTGTACCAGCTCCTTCCACAAATGATGTCTGGAAGAGATTCTCCTCTTCCGAATATCCCATGGCAGACTTTTTCCAGTTTACAATATCTTTCATAACGCCCAGAAGTTCTTCTCCTGCATACTCCTTATGGGTTACCTGGGCCATGACCGGAGCGGGAGCTCCGGTCACCAGTATGGCAAAAGTCAATAAAGCTGCACAAAATCGCTTTCTGTAGTTTGTTACTTTTTTTTTCAATAATGTCATTTATTTTCTCCCTTTACCAACCTGGAGTCCAGTTGCCTCCTTCTACATCCTCACGTCCAGGCCACTGCCCCATGGAACCAGCACCACCTATATCTTTTCCATACCAAAGTGTATAACGTACTTTCATAACAGCACCATCAAACATATAGGTATCACTAAACCCAACATTAGGATACGAATCGTTAATACTGTACATCCATCCAGATCCCTGTCCAAAATCAAATTCACCTAACTGGTCTATCGTTCCATCGACAATCTCCGGCGGCCATACATTATATTGCTTCTCCAATTCTATCCCTACCAGTTCTACCAGATCTGCAGGGGCATTATCCCGACAAAGTCCTGTAAGCGCTGGTCCAAATACTCTTTCCAGATAAAATCCCCCAGAAGCCTGCTGAAGGCCAGTATAGGTAAATGTATATCCGCATTCATCAAAGGCTCTAATCAAAACATCCATAGCTGTATCTTTTCGTTTAATAGGTATCTCCATATCTATAAATGTTCCCACACCTACCGTGTTTGCATCCATCAGTACATGAACAGTTCCCACTTCCTCTTCAGAACCATCCCCTGTATAACTAATGCTTAAATCTTTAAAGCTCATCCTTCCTTGAGAATCTACAGCAGTAATCCGTATTATATTTTCTTCTTTCAAATCAACACGATATGTCACAAGATCATCATTAGGGTAAACTAGTACCACACCATCGGTTCTTCCATTATTCATAACACTGACATTTCTGGAACAATAGTTACCGTCGATATCTATCGCTGTTACCCCAAATGTTATTGGCGAACTATCTGATGTTGTTTTATTTTCATCGAAATTCTTTATATATATATCCGGGCCATCCTCATCCCCATCGCGGTTAGGATCCTCCTTCCTGTGATATGTAATTATTACTTCGCGGCTATTATTTTCCGGCCATATTTCTTCAACTGTGGTTACTTCATTGGATTCATCATACGCCTTGATCGTAAAACAATTTGCTCCTTTTTCAAGGGTAACATCATATCCCCCATCCCCATTTTTTTCCAAAATCTTTGTTCCGCTGTCCTCCGTAGTCTGAGTAATCTCTAAACTCACCTCACGATCTTTTACGAAAGCTTTGGCATTTATCCTCATCTTTCTGTATTCTACTGTTGCATCTGTAAAATCTGATTCAATCCTAATTCCAAGTGGCTTATTATATTGTACTTTGTAGGTAACCGCATTCTCAGCCGGTTCACCATTAAGTTCTCCGCCTATATATATTTCATTCATTCCTTCATTTAATTTAATTGTATAAGTATACTTTCCTCCATCCTTATCAGGGTTTACTTTTTTGTCATTCTGTAAAACATCCGCATCATATGTATCCGTGCCCTTCATAAGATAAGCATTAAATGAAAGTACTTCCTCATCCACTGTAAATTCTAATTTCCCCCCTGATTGTTCTCCTATGTTCTCTACAACAATTAAACCAGATGTAACATCTAAGATATAATCCCTATCCCCTATCTGCCTCTTCCCTTCAGAATCACGATAGGTAATAGTGATTTTAATTAGATTCTGAGCATCCTGTACTAACGGCAGATGGTATCTATCGTTGTTTTTATCATACTTATATGTGTCTGAGACATCTGTTCCATTAATTGAAATATTCATCTGCAGCATTGTGTAATCGGGGTAATTATGAATAATTCTGAAATCTATTTCTGGCACCGTTAAAGTACTTTTATTCGGGATGTCTGTATCGAACAACGGACTTTTCTCTGTGTTTCCTGGGTTTCCTGGGTTTCCTGGGTTTCCTGGGTTTCCTGGGTTTCCTGGGTTTCCTGGATCCCCTGGGCCTCCTGTACCTCCTGGATTCTCAGACTGTTCCCCGGAACCAGTCTCATCTCCTAAAAGAGCATCTTCATTATTCTCCTGATCGTCTCCCTGATTCTGCTCCTCAGGCATTTGTGGAATCATCTCACTGGTAGAGTTTAAAGGCACGGCCGAATGCTGTGCCTCATTATCCCCCATGGGGTTATCCGGCTGTGATTCTGGCTGCATTCCAAGAGCAACCACCGAGGGAACTATAAGACAAACAAGGGTTAATACAGCAACCCCTCTAGACAGCCACTTTTTAATGTTATAATTATTCAGTAACTTCCGCAATCTTTTCATAACTTACCTCTAAAGGAGTTTGGCTGATCAGAAATTGATCAGCCACCCGCCTTTTCCTATCGTGATTTTACCCATACACCAGATCCATTAACATAGGAGTTACCGATCCATGTATTACTTGCCATTGCTCCGCTTCCATTCATGTAATACCAACTTCCGCCTATTTTTTGCCAACCGGTCAGCATCTTTCCGCTTCCGTTCATATAATACCAGCTTCCGCTGATTTTTTGCCATCCTGTCAGCATCTTTCCGCTTCCGTTCATGTAATACCAGCTTCCGCCTATCTTTTGCCAGCCAGTCAGCATTGCTCCGCTTCCATTCATGTAGTACCAGCTTCCGCCTATCTTTTGCCAGCCA
>NZ_FQVI01000037.1:0-6345 GCF_900129135.1 Lactonifactor longoviformis DSM 17459 | reverse complement strand
TTCATGTAGTACCAGCTTCCGCCTATCTTTTGCCAGCCAGTCAGCATTGCTCCGCTTCCATTCATGTAGTACCAGGTATTGCCTAATTTTACCCATCCGGTAGCCATAACTCCACTATTATTCAAATAATACCAACTTGCTCCAACCTTCTGCCAGCCAGTTTTTCTAGCACCATCGCTGCCCAGATAATACCACTTTCCACCCACTGACAACCATCCAGTCTTCATATACCCGTTAGCATCAAAGTAGTAGTATTTACCGGATACAAGACTCCATCCGTTACGTGGATAGCCTCCACTGTTGTACTGAAACCACCATCCCTTGCTGTCTTTTATCCATTTGCCGCTATATACTACAGTAACTTTACAGGAAGCTGTCCTTCCTTCTGCCTCGGTCGTTGCTATTACATTAGTAGTTCCCTGAGATACCGCTGTCAATTTCCCTTTTGCATCTACCCGCACAATAGATGGATCTAATGACTGCCATTTTACATTTTTATTTTCTGCGGTATCAGGAGATACCGTTGCCGTTAAAGTAAAACTTGCTCCCTTATCCAAAGTTACCTGAGTCTGATTCAATGTTACTTTTGCAGGAAGTAATTCTGTTTTTAATCTTTCGAGTTCTTTCTCCATCCCTTGGAAATTCACCCACGCATTTTCTGCCTCCAGCCAAGTAACCTGCTGCTGGGAAAGTTTATTAATCTCACCCCTTATATTCTCTATCTGAGAACGTTTGGCTAGTGTTACCTTTTGCGCATCTTCACCAATAGAACTCCATAAAATATTAATTTGGGAAATTAGTGCGTCAACTGCTTTCTTTTCTGTAAGTATCTTATCCAACTCATTTTCAGCTGCAATCAGAATATTATAGTTTGTAATCTGATCCTTTTGCTCCTCAGTCAATGAATCATAAGCTTTTCTTGCAGATGTTATAAAAATTTCTTTATCCAGACTTACTGTACCTATATTATCTATTAATGCAATGGTATTAGTTACTGCGCCATATTCCTGTAAGATTTTCTCCAACTCTGTTTCTTTTTCTAAAAGGATCTCAAGATTCTCCTGTCCTACTTCATTCCTTTCGTCCTCACTCAGAAGATTATAGGCTGCACGTGCCCGGTAAATATCATCTTTGCTTTCTTGGGTCACTTTACCGATAGACTGAATCATAAGTACCACTTCTTCCACTCTTTTCATGGAAGCTTTTAAATCCGCAAGCTTATGTTCCGCCTCTTCTAATTGGTCATAATTGCTCACTAATTTTTTCTGTCTTGTATTTAAAGTATGGTACTGAACCCTAACGGCAGTAATTAGGTCTTCTTTTGTCAAATCTACTTCCCCAATACTCTCAATTGCATCAATAACCGGCTGTACAACAATCATATCTTCAGCATTTTCCAATTCATTAATAATCTGAAGGAACTTTGCTTCACTGTCCAGAAGAATCTGCAGAGTCTCTTCCTGTACAAATTCTTTTGCTTTGTCGCTTAAGCTGTCATAGTAATATCTTGCTTGTTCAATCGCTGCCTGACTGTCTGCTGTCACATCACCGATTGCCAGAATTAATGCCTCCGCATGATCAGCTTGTTCTTTAGACTCCTTTAACGTTTGGAGTTGAGTTTCACACATAACTAAAGAGTAATAATTTTCTACAAACGCTTTTGCAGCCGGCGTCATCCCTTCTGCCGAAATTGCATCCCGTGCCTCTGCGATTTTTCCCTCCTTTTCCAAACTTACTAATCCGATAGAAGAGATCATTCCCATAACTTCATTTGCTTTTGGCCAATCTTCATCTGCCTGTTCTGCCTCTGCCAGTATATTAACCTGAGCCGCCGCCCGGTCTAATATATCCACCTCTTCCTGTGATAATTCCGTTTTCAGGGAATCCCCCAGTAAAAGATATGCTGCCTTTGCTCTGCCTACTGCATCCCAGCTGTCAATGGTAATGTCTCCCAGTGAAGCAATTAGGTCCTTTACATTTTGTACTTCTGCCTGGTTCTCCTCTATTTTTCTCAACTCTTCTTCTGCATTAAGAAGGAGATCATAATTTGTGACACCCCTTTTCTGCAAATAAGTTAAACCATCATACGCTATCCTTGCCGCACTAACAGCGTCATAGCTTTCGGATGTTATATCTCCTAATGCTGTAATCGCATTAATGACATTTCTAACCGCCTCCTGCTCTGTCTCCAATGCCTCTAATTCAGCTTCCGCATCTGTTAGAATTTGATAAATATCCTCTGATATTAATTCCCTTTGTTCCGTGCTCAAAGCATTATATGCCGCCCTTGCTGTTTCAATCTGCACTTTGCTGTCCAAATCCACACCGCCGATAGCCTGAATCTTTGCAATAACCTCATCGGCTGCCTCCTGTATTCCTTTTAACTCCGCCAATGCTTTTTCTGCCTGTACAAGCTCAAGATAATTGAGAACCAAATCACGTGCTTCTTTAGGAAGTTCACTGTAAGCTTCTCGAGCCTCAATTACTGCTGATTCACTTTCCAAAGTAATGTCACTCCCAATTGCTCTTATCAGTTCAATTACTCTGTCGACGCCACGATTCATTTCCTCCTGACGCGCCAGTTCTGCCTCTGCATTCTCTAGTTTTTTGTATGCAATGGATCCGACTGCATCCTTTTGATTCTGTTCCATACCGTCATAAATGGCTCTTGCTTCTTTGATACTAGTTTTATCGGCCAACGTAATAGTAGTCCAGCTGTTTACTATTGTATAAAATCTTGTGATTGGGCCCCAATCAGTCAGCCACTTGGCATAAAAGTTCTTTTCCCCATAGCTTCCTTTTTCCACCGCTATGACGGGACTTCCCTTAAAGGTTTCATTATCATACCATCCTTCAAAGGTATATCCTGGTTTTGCTATTTCTTGTGCGGTAGGAAGCTCAAAACTGTCTGTACTTGGCCGATAAACATCCGGCAGTACAACCCCGTCAGCTAAGAGACCACCATTCAATTCCCAGGTAATCGGAAAATCCGGTTTGCCATACTGTGCATAAAGAGTGATATCCTGCTCGGGCATCGACAGCAGCTCTTTGGGAAGATACATAGTACCGGTTCCATCTGCCTTTGTATTCCATCCGATTAATTCCATCTCCCCATTCACTGGAGTTACTGGAAGTTCTGCTGTTTCATAAGGGGAATATGTACTGTCAAAACTGTCTGTGTAAGAATTTCCATCAAATTTTATAGTATAGGTAATAGAATCACTCCATATATAATTATTAGTATCGGAATCCCTCATATCATACAAAGACGTTTGTCCTGATAACCATCTGTCATAGGCTATCAACCCATACACTGCCTGATCCGTGGCCATGGCATTAACACCGCTTCCTGAACCTGAACCTCCGTCATATCCAAAAGTAACGTGCTTAAACCCGCCCACTTCCGGTGAGGATCCGCTCCCGGGAGCCCAGAATGACAGCAGGGCATCAATCATATTATCACTGAAGACACCATCTACCGTAGAACCTTCTTTCATAAAACTGCATGTTTTTCCAATTGTAGGCAGATTAACTTCTTCCGCTTTTGGATCAATATCAAGGGCTGTCAGTGCTACAATAACCTGAACAATGCTCTCGCAATTAACACTTCCCCAGCTATCATAACCGCCATTCTTTTCCTGCATTTCAGAAAGTATATAAACACCTCTCTCTACGGCCTCCTGGAGTTCTTCATAGCTTTTTGTAGCGCCAGTAGTTTCGAACAGTTCCGGCTCCAAATAATACGGAGCCAATGCTTGAAGGGCCATTCCTGTAATATCAATATCCGGATAATTGTTATAAAGAGCCCATCCGCCTTTCGTACCATTAGACTGTGTTATCTCTCTATTTAAAATATTGTCCAGCATTTTGCCGAAACTATTATAGTCAGAGGGATATCCGCCTGACGGTTTTTCGTAAAAATTGTACCGACCCGTTTCTGCGGTTCCCGTATTCATTGCAATTATTTCCCATATTGGTCCATTGATTCCTTGTTTTAGTGAATAAGCATAAGATCGGGAAAGATGATCGATGAAATCATAGGTTTCCTTCTGCTCGGAAACACTGCCAACGTTTGTAATATCATATCCCATCGCAGACATGGTCAAAATCAAACGACTATACTCCGTAGATTTTGCGCTGTGCAGCCTTCCATCTGATGCCTTCGATATGAGTTCATACACATATTTTTCCATCCGATCAATATAGTCATCATAATAGGCAGTATCAACATAATTCAGATAATCCATCCCAGTATATTTTGCCCGCAGCAAATCCATAACAGACCATTCACCAAACGTGCTTCCTACTGACGGACTTTTTACTGTCTCCAAAATATATCTCAGTCCAGCATTCATATAGAATCTGATTCCCGGCTCTTCGTCCTCCCAGAACCGAAGTTTCAGATCCTTATAATCCTCCCGTGGATCCCAGGCTGCCGCAGATATTGTCCTTGGGTTTATCACACAGGAGCTTACTATCATTACAACTGCAAGCACTATTGATATGATACGCTTATGTAGTCCTCTCTTTTTCTCCCTCATACTCTTCTCCTTTCATTTTTCATACAGCAGTGTCATTCTGCGAACCATCAACAAACTCCATTTTAAATCCATATTCTTTACAGTATTCCTCAACCACGGATCCTTTTCTGCACCTTATGGTTGCACTCCTGTTAATAATCCATTCACCAATGAACATGGGATCGTGAAGTATCTCAATAACTTTCAGGCGATTGCAGCCGTGGAAAACCCATTTTCCTATTTTTTTTACACTGGGCGGTATCGAAACTTCTGTGAGATTATTACATTTGAAAAATGCACCTTCTCCCAGCTCTCTCAGCTGATTAGGCAATTCCAGTTTCTGAAGCCCTGTAAAATAAAAAGCCTCTGACTCTATTATTTTAAGGCTTTGGGGAAACTGAAGTTCCTGAAGCTCTTTGCATCGGTAAAAGGCTCTTCTGCCGATTAACTGTATTTCATCCGGCAGCACTACCTGAGACAGACGTCCGCAGCAGTCAAACATTCCCTCTGATATTACTCTGCACTTTGATCCCCTGGCAAATTCAGCCCTATAGAGTTTTTTACATTCCTTATAAGCATTCTTATCAATCTTTGCCACCGAAGGTGGTATATGTACCCGCCGCAGCCGGTTGTTCCTGGAAAACGCCCTCTGTTTAATCCACAAAAGGGTCTCCGGATATTTCACTTCCTTTTGAAAGCTGCAGCCCTCAAAAGCACTTTTTCCAATTACAACACACCCCTTGGGAAGCGTAACTGAATTAATTCTCTCGTTTCCCATAAACGCTTCATTTCCAATAAAACGATAGGTATCCGGTATCACAATGTCCTTATCCATATTCCTTTTTGCCTGGTACTTCGTATAAGTACGTTCATCATATTGCAGGTCTCTCCATGCAGCCTCATCCAGTTTCTTTTTCATAATCCTCCACCTTTATCTATCTATTTTTTCATATGGGCAAACCTCATATACGCATTTTCCGCACAAAAATAAGAGCTTCGCCTTGCCTACGAACCCTAACCTCCACACAATGCGTCCAATATCCTGACTCAAGTTCCTCCTACTGACAGCGCCTTCCCAAATCATTATTTCAGTGGCCAATGCTGCGTTCGTCCCTTTTACAGTAGAGATAGACTGTTTCGGATTCTCACCGAATTCCTGATAAACGCCGATAATAACTTCGGCAGACCGCATCTGGTTATTCATTTATAAGTTGAATCCTGTAAATCAGGATTCTCTGTTTCCTAAAACACAAAAATCTCCTCAGCAAATAAACTGAGAAGATTATAGATAATACCTTACTTTTCGCTATACAACAATCACAAGCTGCGTTATTGCTTCTGGCTTAGATTTTGTTATCCATACAGAGTCCTCAGAACGCGTCAGAATCTCACTGACTTACTTTTAAAATGTCATATCCGCATATGACAAACCGCAACTTTTATTTACTTTTATTTTAGTTATTTCGTTAACAATTGTTAAGATTAGAATAATAAATTTATAACAAATTGTCAATAGATATGGCTTAAATCAATATCTTTTATTTTTTAGTTTTCATCCTTATGAAATTTTTATACAATTTTAATCCCAATTATAATCATTAAAATGGGGTGTTTTCTTCTCTTAGAAAACACCCCATGACTTAAATTTTTATCTTGTCTTTGTCCATACACCGGATCCATTTACATAGTATTTACCTACCCATGTATTAGATGCCATAGCTCCATTGCTGTACAGATAGTACCACTTGCCTCCCAGCTGTATCCACCCGGTTGCCATGGCTCCGCTGCTCTTCAGGTAATACCACGTTCCTCCGATCTTCTGCCA
>NZ_FQVI01000036.1 GCF_900129135.1 Lactonifactor longoviformis DSM 17459 | reverse complement strand
GGCTACTATGACCTCGGCTGACTTCTGCGCGTTCAGCATTATCTCTCCATAATGGTTACCCCTTTCAGGGCGTGTCGTGCAGACCTCCCCAGGTACCACACGTTTCTTTCTCTCCATCCATCTGCCACATCTACCATACATGATTCCGGGTAGTTATTGGACTTCGACTTGTCATGCAGCCTTATCCTCATGCATAGCCTCTTATGTGGTTTCTGTTCGTCAGACCAGAGATTTGCCCATGGGTTCGTATGTTCCCCATATCCGGCTTCCTTCGGATTCCACCTCACAATGGACACCCTTGCCTTCGGCTATATCCTTCCCACCACCGGGCGGATTCCGGACTTTCACCGGTTAGAAACGTGCGCCGCCGGGCGCACATGATCAGACGGAGGGCATATCCCAGGATATACCCTCCGTTTTTTTCGCTGAACCTGGGTTCTTTGCCAGGTCTGCTGCTCTTTTTCCTAAACTATTCTTCTGCCTGCTCCTCAGGGTTTGTGCTTTCTGCTGCATCAGAGGAAGGCTCTGCAGTATCTGTACCCTCCTGGGTATCTTCTGCCTCCGGAGCTTCTGTCTCCTGCTGCTTAAATACAAAAGGATTGCTGTCTGTGACTTCTATCTTGTCCCATACTTTTTCATCTACAGTAAACTTTGCAGCCTCACTCCATTCATCCAGCTTTGCCTGATAGGCCTCCTGCTTTCTCTCACTTACAATGGTCTGTTTTTTGGAGTCTGTAGCCTCCTGATCAAAATTGGCGTCCAGCCGCACTACATAATAAGCATTCTCTCCTTCTGCCACCTCAGGCGCCAGCTGTCCGTCCTCCAGGCCCTCCGCAGCCTTCTTGATCGCATCTTCTACAACAGTATCATCGCTTCCATAGCTGCTGGAGGTAGCAGAGAGATTCTCATCCACCTCTTTGGCCAGGGCATCCATATCCGCCCCGGCAACATCCTCCGATGCTGCTATCTTATCCAGGACCTGCTGAGCCTGTTCCTTCTTTTGTGCTTTCTCCTCATCGGTCAGCTCAATGGTGTTGCCCTCTTCATCCGTCTCCGTCCCTGCGGCAGACACTCTCACACAGGTAACTGTTTTCTGGGCCGCGTCCTCATCCGGCACATTTGTATCCACATCTGCAGTCATTGGATCATACATCTTATTCTGGATGGTGAAAAGCTCCAGCACTGTCTCAATATCCTTCTGGCTGACAGCCAGGCTTTTCAGAGTCTCCTCATCGTTAGCCTCGATAAAGCTTTTAGCCGCCTCCTCAATTGCTTTCTGTTCTTCCTCTGAAACACTCACCTCATACTCTTTGGCATTCTCTTTCAGAAGCATCAAATCCTCCAGCTGGTCCATGAGGTTATCCTTGGCAGACTGCCCAAGGGTAGTCCCTTTTTCCTCATCCTGTACGCTGTCCCAGCTCATACTCTGTCCGAACATGGAATAATAACTCATCATCTGAGCCTGTGTATATCGCATGAGAAAGCTTGCCGCTCCAAGAGATACTTCCTCCCCATTGCAGGTTGCAACCGTCTTTGTTCCGTCAATTTTACTATCTTTTCCGCAGCCTGCAAGGCTTGTGGCGCCCAAGGCAACTGCAAGCATACCGCATGTCATTGTCTTTGTTAATCGGTTCATGGTTTCCTCCCATAGTTTATCTTATCGGCTTATTTTGCATATCAGCCTTTTTATTATAGACTCTTTTCCAGGTTCAGGCAAGATTTTTCCCGGTTTTTGTAAAGAATTCGCAAATATTTCAAACTTTCAGTTCCCCCTCCATATTCCTCAGCAGCCCTGCTAACCGTTCAATTATCTCAACGGTATCCCGGGCCTTTTTCTTTTTGGGGCGGAAGATAAAGTGCGGGCTGGGATCCGCCTTAAACTGAAGTTCATCCCTGTACATTTCGATAACCGCAGGGATCCCCTGGGGATTGATCCTCGCTTTCTCATACATAGTCAGCTTCACGGTATCCTGCAGCTGCTTTACCTCGGTCATATAGACTTTATGAGCCATTGCCTTCAGATTAGCGATCGAAAGGAGATTTTGTACAGACTTAGGAAGCTCCCCAAAGCGGTCCAGCAGTTCTTCCAGCATATCCTCATACTCTTCCTGATTCTCAATCCCTGCTATCCTTTTGTAGATGTCCAGCTTTTGATATTCATTGGGAATATACCGCTCCGGAATAAAGGCATCCAGCTCCAGATCAATGGTGGTTTCAAAGTCCTCCTGTACAGGTATTCCCTTGGCCTCTTTTACTGCCTCATTGAGCATTTTACAGTACAGGTCATAGCCCACAGCCTCCATATGGCCGTGCTGTTCCGCGCCCAGAAGATTTCCGGCCCCTCTAAGCTCCAGATCCCTCATGGCAATCTTAAATCCGCTCCCCAGCTCTGTAAATTCCCGGATAGCATGAAGCCTCTTTTCAGCCACTTCCTTTAACATTTTGTTTCTTTTATACATCAGAAAAGCATAGGCGGTGCGGTTTGATCTTCCCACCCGGCCCCGCAGCTGATACAGCTGTGAAAGACCCAGCTGGTCCGCATCATGTATCACCATTGTATTCACATTGGAGATATCCAGTCCGGTTTCAATAATGGTAGTGGATACCAGAACATCAATCTCCCCATTAATAAATCCATACATGATTTTTTCCAGTTCCCGTTCGTTCATCTGCCCGTGGGCAAAGGCAACATTTGCCTCGGGAACCAGCTTTGCAATCTGATTGGTAATCTCGTCAATCTGCTTTACTCTGTTATACACATAATAAACCTGGCCGCCCCTGGCCATCTCCCGGCTGATTGCCTCTCTCACCATCTCATCGTTGTATTCCATAATGTAGGTCTGTATGGGCATCCGGTCCATAGGCGGCTCCTCCAGAACACTCATATCCCGGATTCCGATAAGGCTCATATGCAGAGTCCTGGGAATGGGGGTAGCTGTGAGTGTAAGGACATCCACATTTTTTTTGAGCTGCTTTATCTTTTCCTTGTGGGTAACGCCGAAGCGCTGTTCCTCATCTATGATCAGAAGGCCCAGATCTTTGAATTTTACATCCTTTGACAGTACCCTGTGGGTCCCTATGACAATGTCCACCCAGCCCTTTTCCAGATCTGTCACCGTCTTCTTCTGCTGCGCCGGGGTATTGAACCGGCAGAGCAGATCCACCCGCACCGGGAAATCCTTCATTCTCTGCACAAAGGTATTATAATGCTGCTGCGCCAGAATGGTTGTGGGCACCAGATATACCACCTGCTTTCCCTCCTGTATGGCCTTAAAGGCCGCGCGGATGGCAATCTCTGTCTTTCCGTACCCCACATCCCCGCAGATCAGACGGTCCATGATTTTATGGCTCTCCATATCCCGCTTTGTGGCATCAATGGCTAACAGCTGATCCTCTGTCTCCTCAAAGGGGAACATTTCCTCAAACTCTCTTTGCCAGACGGTGTCCTTCCCGTATGCGTATCCCTCCTGGGACTGCCTGACCGCATACAGATCTACCAGATCCCGGGCAATGTTCTGCACTGCCCCCCGGACTCTTGTCTTAGTCTTTTTCCACTCCTGGCCTCCCAATTTATTCAGTTTGGGCTTCTTCGCATCTGCCCCGGCGTATTTCTGAAGAATATCCAGCTGGGTTGCAAGCACATAGAGATTACTTCTGCCAGCATATTCGATCTTAATGTAATCCTTGACTACATTCTCCACTTCCACCTTCTCAATTCCCCGGTAAACTCCCAGCCCGTGGTTCTCGTGGACAACATAGTCCCCCACATTAAGCTCTGTAAAGCTCTGAATCTTTTTCCCGCTGTACTCCGTTTTCTTCCTGCGCTTTTTCTTTTCTTTGCCGAATATGTCCGTCTCAGTAATGATTACAAACTTCACCATAGGGTATGCGAATCCCCTGTGGGCGTGTCCGTAGACAACCATAATCTCCCCCGGCTGAATCTCTCTTTCCGTATCGTCTGAATAGAAGCTATTCAGTCCCTCCTCCCGGAGATCTTCGGCCAGCCTGGCCGCCCTGGTACGGGAACCGGAGAGAAGGGCCACCCGATAACCGCCCTTTTTCCACTGCTTCAGATCCTTTACCAGAAGTTCAAAACTGTTGTTGTAAGAATTGACAGACTTCGTCACAATGCTGTACTTGCCGTTAATTTTCCAGTCTGCCTGCTTGTGGTCAATGGTGCAGACAGAAACACAGTTTTTGTGGTTCAGCGTATTGACGGTATCCCTGTACCCGGTAATCAGCTTCGCCTGACTGGGGAGAAGGTATCCCTTCTCCAGACGGTTCTGCATACTTTCCCGGAATTCCTCCTCAATCACCTCCCCCTTGTCCAGAAGATGATTCGGCTCATCCAGAAAGAAAAGGGTATCCTCCGGGTCAAAATAATCCGGAAGGGAAACCAGTTCATCATAAAAATAGTGGATAAAGTGCTCGGCCGCCTGAAGGTTCTCAAATTCCCTCAGATTCTCCAGCACCTCCTCCACAGAGCCCTTTACCCGTGCCGCCTCCTCCGTCAGAAACTTATCCCTGAGCCTCTTTACGTAGGACTTCATCTCTTTCTCAATGGCATTGATCCCCTTCTTTGCAGAGTCCTCGTCCAGCACAATCTCGGACGCCGGGTAGATGGCTATCTCCTCCAGGTTTTCTATGGATCTCTGGCTTTCGGCCTCAAAGCTCCTGATGGAGTCTATCTCGTCTCCCCAAAGCTCGATCCTCCAGGGATTCTCCTCGGTAAGAGGAAAAATGTCTATAATTCCACCGCGAACAGAGAACTGCCCGGCTGCCTCTACCTGTGCACTTCTCTCATATCCTAATCCAATCAGATCTTTTTTTAACTTGTCTATATCAATTTCACTGTCATTGCGAAACCGCAGCACCCGCCTGCCGATGGCCTCCAGGGGGAGCAGATAGTCCATGCAGCCCCCTATACTGGTTATTACAGTGACCCCCTTCTTCTCAAGAAGAGCGGCCACAGCTTTCATTCTTTCCCTGGTAAGCAGATTCCCGTGGATATCCGCCTGGAAAAATATCAGGTCCTTCGCGGGATACAGCAGAGCCTCCCTGTCGTAAAAGCGGTAGTCCTCATATATTTCTTTTGCTTTCAGATCATTCTCTGTGATGATCAGGCAATTGCGGAAATTCCGGGACATGGCATACATTACATGCGCCTTCTGGGAATCAATGCATCCGGAAAGCTGCAGAATTCCGCGGTTTCCTTTCAGTCTTCCCCGGAGCGCCTGGTAATCGCTCAGCTCCTCCAGCGGTCTTATAAAAGCCTCCATATCTATCTCCTTAAAAAGGTCAATTATTCTGCCTTTCTATTATATATATTCATAGCGGCTTCGATATCTTCCGATAAAATAACGGAAACTGCTGCCGCCGCCCTCTCAATGGCATCATCTACCAGCTTCCTGTCGCCGGTTGAGAAACGGCTTAATACATGATCTGCGAGATCCCAGCCCTTTGGCTTGGCCCCGACACCAATTTTAATCCGGTAAAAATTCTGCGTTCCCAGGTGAGAAATAATGCTTTTTATGCCATTATGTCCCCCTGCACTCCCCTTTTTCCGGATCCTGACCTGTCCCGGATCCAGATCGATATCATCATAGATTATAATCAGCTGGGTCTCCGGATCTATCTTATAGTAATCCGCCATAGCCCTCACCGCTTCGCCGCTGAGGTTCATAAATGTGAGAGGCTTGGCAACTATGACCTTCTGCCCCTCGATCATCCCTTTGCCAAACATGGCTTTATGCTTTACCCCGGATTGGGGGATATTGTGCCTCTCTATCAGTTCATCCACGGTATCAAACCCTACATTATGTCTGGTTTTTTCATACTCCTTTGAGGGATTCCCAAGGCCAACAATCAGATACATAATTTTCTCCTGTCTTTTCCTTAATTGAAATATACCAATTCCTCCTCGAGAGGCTCTGTCAGCTCTACCGATTTCGCCTCAAGCACAGGGCCCTCCCCGTGGTATGCGCGCACATAATCGTAGCCTACGGCCGCTGTAACCTTTACCCACTGTCCCGTCTTCAGTTTGGGCGCATAGGGGCTTCTGCATACATATCCGATAAAGGTAGTGTCATCCGCACAGCAGGTCATAGCCATGCGCCCCGGCACAAACATCTTAGACGGAAATTCCTTTGACTTTAATACCATGCCTGTGAACTCCACAGTCTTTCCTTTGTATCTCTCCGGATGATCCATAGCATCAATATACCAGATCCCGTAGTCCTCCTCCCGGATGGAGATCACATCGGCATCCAGGTCAAAAGGCATCTCATCTTCAAAAATATTTTCGATTTCCCCCTGTTCGTCCTCAAAGATGATCTCTGCACTCTGATTCACTACCTTTACACTTCTGCGGAACGTCGCCAGAGGCAGACCCTTTTCACAGCGGTTAAAAATGACCAGATCCGCCCCTCTTACCATTTCCATAAACAGGGATTTCATATTATTCATATAGACCTGGAAAGTGCTGGCGTCCACGGTTGTGATATGCTGGACGATACC
The DNA here is from genome assembly GCF_900129135.1 of Lactonifactor longoviformis DSM 17459. Taxonomy (GTDB): domain Bacteria; phylum Bacillota; class Clostridia; order Lachnospirales; family Lachnospiraceae; genus Lactonifactor; species Lactonifactor longoviformis. The sequence continues at coordinate 25,715 of NZ_FQVI01000036.1, read as the reverse complement.
CCATCCTCCGGGAAATTCCATCTCCTCCAGGGCGCTCACCGGCCACATCCCGTTGTATTCAATAACGATCCGCCCCGGCCGGTATGCAATGTCCATAGCTGTCAGGCGCTGGGGCGTCAGCTCCTGAGGTTCTTCTATTATCTCCATAACCGTATTATACTTTTCCAGCTCCCGGGCATCGTATTCCACCTCTCCCTCTTCGCAGAGAATAAGAAGCGTTGTCTCATCCAGGGCAAAATACTCCTGTGCAATGGTAAAGTTTAAAAATGTGCTCTTCCCGCTGTCCAGGAATCCCGCCATCAGATAGACAGGAACCTGGATCTCATCTATTTCATCTATTTCTGCCATTAATTTGTCTCCTATCTTATTTCAGTCCGAAAAGCTCTTCGAGCTTGTCCTCGTTGAGCTTAGATCCGATAACGCAAATCCTGCCTGTGAACTCAGGCGCACCCTCACGGATCTCATGCTCACCCGGCACCATATCAAAGTAAATCCACCGGCCGTCCGTACCTGCCACCATTCCCTTGGCCCGGAGAATACTGCCGTCCTCTCTGATACCCTCTGTCTCAAGTTTTGTCAGTATGCCGCCGATCTCTTCCCTGCTGTAGGTTCTCACCGTCTCTTTGCCCCAGCTGGTGAAAACATCATCTGCATGGTGATGGTGATGGTGATCATGCCCGCAGCCGCAGTCCCCATGGTCGTGATGGTCATGGCCGCAGCATTCTTCCCCGTGATGGTGGTGGTCGTGATCATGCCCGCAGCATTCTTCCCCGTGATGATGGTGATGTCCGTGTTCATGGCATTCCTCTCCATGGTGGTGATGCCCGTGATCATGGTCGTGATGTTCTCCGCAGACAGGGCACACTTCTTCTTCCAGCATCTCTTCCTCCAGCGACTGGGGATGCTCCATAACCTCCAGAATCTTGCTTCCCTCCAGCTGTGTAATAGGTGTTGTAATCACAGGCGATTTCTCATTTATCTGACGGATTAATTCTACTGCCTGCACCACCTTATCCTGAGGCGTCTTATCTGTCCGGCTTAATATAATAGCCCCTGCACACTGAATCTGATTATTGAAAAATTCACCGAAGTTCTTCATGTATAACTTACATTTTGATACATCCACCATGGTGGTATAGCTGTTAAGCTGTATCTCCACTTCCTCCTGCACGCCCTGAACTGCTTTTATAACATCAGAAAGCTTTCCAACACCGGAAGGCTCGATCAATACACGGTCAGGGTGGTACTTTTCAATGACCTCCTTGAGTGATGTCCCAAAATCCCCCACCAGTGAGCAGCAGATGCAGCCTGAATTCATCTCACGAATCTCAATGCCCGCCTCTTTGAGGAATCCTCCGTCGATCCCTATCTCGCCGAATTCATTTTCAATGAGCACTACCTGCTGGCCTGCAAATACCTCACTCAGTAATTTTTTGATTAATGTTGTCTTTCCTGCTCCCAGAAATCCCGAAATAATATCAATCTTTGTCATTTTTTCTACCTCTCTTTTTATTTAAGTAACGCCAAAGGGGACGAAGGTTATTACCTCCGTCCCTAAATTATGCCTTTTTATCTGCCTCACTAATCAGCCATTCATCATAAAGTTCAGTAATTTATCAATATCTTCTTTCTCATAAGCTACCAGCTCTAATTCAGGTATCTCACCGTTGGAGAAAATATTTGCCAGAGAAACATACTGGGAAAGTTTAGATTTCAGGTTGAGTCTGTCGCCTTCTCCTGTAACTAATTCCACTTTTCCGCTGCAGCTGTCGATTACTTCGAAAAATTTCTCAATATCCTTTATATTAGATACTTTCATTCCAATTTCTCCTTTCCTGTCCGATTCTATCGCTCTATTCGTTGTTATTATACCTTGTTTTTCCAGCAAATGCAAAGATATTTTCCCCTTCTGTCAGTAGATTTTTACTGATTTTTCCACTAATTCATAGACATCTTGCCTAATATTTTCAAGAGACGGAATCTGTCTTCTTGTCTTATCTGCCAGTCCCATATCTATTTCGCCCATCAGAATCTGTTCCTTTTTATCGGCCCGGGCCACAATCCGCCCCCAGGGATCCACAATCATAGAATTTCCATGGGCCGTATAATTCCACTTCTCCCCGCACTGCCCGCAGGCCAGAATATAACAGGTATTTTCAATGGCTCTGGCCCTCAAAAGAGGCTCCCAGTGAGCCTGTCCCGTAGGATCCGTAAAGTTAGCGCACACCAGGATCACCTGCGCCTGATGCTTTCCCATAATTCTGAACATCTCGGGAAACCGAATATCATAGCAGATGCCAAACCCCAGCATTCCCAGCTCCGTTTTGGAAAGGGCCACCTGGCTTCCGCCCGCAATCTGAGCGGACTCCCGTATCATTTTCCCCCCCGAAAGCTCTACATCAAACAGATGCAGTTTGCTGTATCTTCCGGCAATCTCTCCCCCGGGATCAAAAAGGAGGCTGGTATTTCTGCACTTTTCCCCTCCCGCTGCCTCTGTGATACTGCCGCAGTGGAGATAAATGTGATTCTCTCTGGCTAATTCCCGGAACAGCTCTGAAACAGGCCCAGGAACAGTCTTTCCGTGGCTCCTCATATCACGTCCGATAAAATCCACCGTCTCCGGAAGCATAACAAGATCCGCGCCCTGCAGGGCCGCTTCCCTGACTTTCCGGGCAGCCGCCTCCAGGTTCCGGGACTCATCCTCCCGGGAATCCATCTGAATAAGTGCAGCCGTCCATTTTTCTTTATACATACGGGCACCTCCTATTAATACAAGAATACAGACACCGAAAGGGGCGGCAGTTCATATCCAAAGGAAAACTCCCTGTTATCCCAATTTTTCTTCACCGCCTTATATACCTGCTGGGATCTCTCATGGTCCCCGCCGAACCTGGGATCCGCGCTGTTTAATATAAGCTTATACTGCTTCCTTTTGGGGACCCCCACCCGGTAATCCTTCCTCTCTACCGGTGTAAAATTACACACAAAGAGCAGGTTGTTCCGTCCTGTGGGAGACTTCCTGATAAAGCTAAAGATACTTTTATCCGCATCATCCGCATTTATCCACTCGAACCCCTCGGGATTGTGATCGTTTGCATAAAGAGCGGGATATTTTTTATAGAGGAAAAGCAATTCCTTTACAAAGTCCTGCAGCTTTTGGTGGCTTTCCTCCGCGAGCAGATACCAATCCAGCTCACGCTCCTCGCTCCACTCCTGAAGCTGGCCGAAATCCTGACCCATAAAAAGCAGCTTCTTGCCGGGGTGCCCGAACATATACGTGTAGCCCGCTTTCAGATTCTCAAACTTTTCCCCGGCCTCCCCGGGCATCTTATTGATCATGGAGCATTTCAGATGCACAACCTCATCATGGGAGAGCACCAGAACATAACGCTCACTGTATGCATACGTCAGGGAGAATGTCATCTTGTAATGGTTAAACTTTCTGAAATAAGGATCCAGCTTCATGTATTCCAGGAAATCATGCATCCACCCCATATTCCACTTCAGACTGAATCCCAGACCGCCTTCCTCCGGCCGGCCTGTCACCATAGGCCAGGCGGTCGATTCCTCGGCAATCATTACCGTGCCCTTATATTTGCCAAGAACAACTGAGTTCAAATGCCGGAAAAATTCTATAGCCTCCAGGTTTTTATTCTCCCCGTATTTGTTGGGAACCCACTGGCCGTCCTCACGCCCGTAATCAAGATACAGCATAGACGCCACAGCATCCACCCGGAGTCCGTCAATATGGTATTCCTCCATCCAGAAGACTGCATTGGCTATGAGGAAGTTCTTCACTTCATTCTTTCCATAGTCAAAGACTTTTGTTCCCCAGTCCGGATGCTCCCCTTTTCTGGGATCCGCATATTCATACACGGGCGTACCGTCAAAATCTGCCAGTCCGTGGGCATCTTTCGGAAAATGGGCAGGCACCCAGTCAAGGATCACCCCTATCTTATTTTTATGCAAGTAGTTCACCAGGTACTTAAAGTCCCCGGGGGTGCCGTAGCGGGATGTGGGGGCATAGTATCCGGTCACCTGATATCCCCAGGAGCCGTCAAAGGGATGTTCTGCGATCCCCATAAGCTCCACGTGGGTATACCCCATCTTTTTTACATAGTCCGCCAGGGCATGGGCAAACTGCCTGTAATTGTAAAATCCCTCTTTATTCTCCTCGGTAAAAGGGTGCTTCATCCATGAGCCCGGGTGCACTTCATAGACAGACATGGGATCTTTATCTGCGTCAAAGCTTTGGCGCTTATTCATCCAAACAGAATCTCCCCATGTAAATCTGCTGATATCCGCCACTCTGGACGCATTTCCCGGACGTTTCTCCGACCAGTTGGCATAGGGATCTGCTTTGTAGAGAAGCTCGCCTTTTTTTGTTGTAATACAGTATTTATAAAGGCTTCCCTCCTTTACGTCCGGGATAAAAAGCTCATAGATGCCCATATTCTTTCTGCGCTGCATGGGATGCTTCTTCTCATCCCACCCGTTAAACTCACCCACCACAGCCACAGACGCCGCGTGAGGGGCCCACACCGCAAAATAAACACCTTTCTTCTTGCCCTTTGCAGTGGGATGCGCGCCCAGCAGACGGTATATCTCATAATGTGTCCCTTCCCCGAACAGATACTCATCCAAATCCGAAAATCCTAATTTTTTACCCATATGCTTTCCCCTTTTACCGTTAGTTTCATTTATTCTTTTATCCCAGACTTACTCTCCGGCCAGCCAGGTAATGAGAACACTCCCTGCTGCCTCCACAGTAATGCCAAGACTTCCGTTCTCCACCGGAATCTCTTCCTTGGTAACCGCATTCTGATACCTTCTCCCCCCGTCAGGGACAGGTATCCTTACCGGCGCTTCCTTTTCATCGTTGTTTACTGCAGCAATCAGCAGGTCCCCTTCCCATGTTCTGGAAAATGCATATTGCCGGTTGGTCAGCACCAGCTCACGATACTGCCCCAGGGCAAGACATGGATGCTCCTTATGGATACGGCCCAGGGTTCTCACCCATTCCAGGATCCGGGAGTCCCTGTTCTCCTCCAGCGCCTTCCCCAAATCCACCGCCGGGCGCAGAGGACCGTCGTCAGGCCCCTCTTTCTTTCCGGTAATCCCCCATTCCGATCCATAATAGACAGAAGGAATGCCGGGCAGTGTGTAGAGAAGTGTATAGACTGGATGCAGATGGGCTTTGACGGTAAGTTTGCTGGCAATACGGTCTACATCATGGTTATCCACAAAGGAATAAAGCTTCATGCCCCTGTAGATCCCCCCGTTTTCATCAAATTCCCTCCGTATGGTATGGGCAATCTCAAAGTAATTGTGATCGTTATGACCGGAGTACAATCCCTTGTGCAGCTCATAATTAGTGACGCTGTGGAGCAAGTGCTGCCCGTCTCCTATATACCGGCTGTAATCCCCATGGATCACCTCGCCCATAAGCCAAAAATCTTCTTTTTTCTCCTGAGTTCTCCTGCGCATCTCCTCCATAAATGTAAACTCCAGACAGTCCGCACAATCCAGCCGTATCCCGTCAATATCAAATGTCTCAATCCAGAAGTCTATCACCCCCAGGAGATACTCCCTTACTTCCGGCTCCCACGGGTTCAGATTCACAAGCTCAAAGCAGTTTCTCCAAGCCTCATAGGAAAAGCCGTCATTATAGGGGTTGTTTCCCCCAAAATTAATTCCCTTATACCAATTTTTATAGGGGGAACCCTCTCTCTTCTCCTGAATATCCCTGAAGGCAAAGAATTCCCGCCCCGTATGATTGAACACCCCGTCCACAACGATCCGGATCCCCAGCCTGTGCGCCTTTTCTACAAAACACCGGAAGTCTTCATTGTCCCCCAGTCTTCTGTCCACAAGCTTATAATCCTTTGTGTCATACCCGTGAGTGGATGACTCAAACAACGGCCCGATATACACAGCTGTACAGCCTATCTCCGCTATGTGGGGCAGCCACTCCATAAGCAGTTTAAATCTGTGCACGGTCTCCTGCTCCCGGTTCTCCCTGGGAGCTCCTGTCATCCCGATAGGGTACATATGATAAAATACTGCCTCTTCATACCACTTTTTATTCATTCCCTGTTACCTCCTGCCTGTCTTTTTAGTATTATGGCTGATTTGCTTATGAAAATATGCCATACATGAACTGATGTACAATCTCATATGTGGCCTCATTGGTTATCTCAATTCTTCCGTCAGGGGCGGCATGCTCAGCCGCCATCATAATATGATGGTTCAAAACCCCGGTAAACCCAACAGCAAACTGCCTCTGCCTTCCTCTCATATTACCCAGCTGTGGCGCTGCATCCTCAAATATCTGTACAATTCTCTGGTAATACCTCTGAATATAAGGATAAACGGTCTGAAAGGCCTCATTCTCCCTGGCCGAATAAAACAGCGACAGCATCAGCAGGTAAAACTTCCTGTTGGATGCCGTATAATCAAAGAAGGATCTGGCTACATGATACAGGGTGTCTGACAGTGAATCCCGGTGGGAGCAGGCCGCTGCAAGGGACTCCTCAATGTTTCTGTATCCTTTATCCAGCAAGCTCTCCAAAAGCCCCTTTTTACTGCCAAAATAATAATATAACGTGGGTTTCGTCACCCCGGATTTGTCAACAATCTCCTGGACCCCTACGGCGTCATAGCCCTTGGAATAAAAAAGATCCAGGGCAACCTGCATCAGCATATCTCTGTTATCCATAGCAGCATCTCCTTTATGTGATTCTATTATACCAATCGGTATAGAGATTGTAAACACATTTTCCCGGGATTACAGCAAATGGAAAATGGAGATGCCGGCAGCGACATCCCCATCCATATTATATGCCAAACAGCCGTCTGGCGTTCTCCGCTGTGGTCTCCACCACAGTCTCATAGCTGACCCCCTTTATCCTGGCAATCTCCCGGGCAACAAACGTCAGATAGGACGAATTATTCCTCTCCCCCCGGTGGGGCTCAGGAGCCAGATACGGACAGTCCGTTTCCAGCAGAATGTAATCCAAAGGGGCATAGGCTGCAATCTCCTTCAGCTTCTTTGCATTGGCAAAGGTGGCAACTCCCCCGATGCCAAGTAAGTACCCCATGTTCATATACTCTCTGGCATGCTCTTTGGAGTACGAGTAACAGTGAATCACACCCGTAAGGGCATCCGCACGCTCAGACTTCATAATATCAAGGGTGTCCCTGGCTGCGTCACGGCTGTGCACAATTATGGGAAATCCAACTTCTTTGGCCAGGTCCATCTGGCGGACAAACCAGTGCTTCTGCACCTCATGGTTTTCTTTGTTCCAGTAATAGTCAAGCCCAATCTCTCCTATGGCCACTGTCTTCTCCTCCATACAGAGGCTCCTCAGCCATATCATCTGCGTCTCATCCAGATCTCCCACTTCGTCGGGATGCACCCCCACCGCCCCGTAGATAAAAGAGTATTTCTTCATGAGCTTTACGGTATCTCTGACGCCGCGCAGACTGGCTCCTACATTTATAATTGTGCCTACTCCCAGCTTTGCCATGGATTCCAGCAGTTCATCCCTGTCTGGTTCAAATGCCTCGTCGTCATAATGGGCATGGCTGTCAAATATCATTGGACGTTCCATCGCTTCTCTCGTTCTCCTTCCGGCTTCTTATGTTCTTCTGTCATTCTATCTGTTCCAGGGGTATGTTTTTCTTTTTCAGCCTTTGGTAAACCCACCCTCGAAAGAGGGTATAAACCACAGAACTGAGCGGGATAAATACAAGCATCCCCACGATGCCCATAAGGCTGCCGCCCAGAGTAACGGCTACCAGCACCCAGATGGAGGGAAGCCCCACAGACCCGCCCACCACATGAGGGTAAATCAGATTTCCCTCAATCTGCTGGAGAATCAGGAACATGGCAATAAACCCAATGGCCTTTACCGGACTTACCATTAGTATCAGAAACGCCCCGATCACACACCCGATAAATGCTCCAAAAATAGGGATTAAGGCTGTAAATGCTATCAAAACTCCAACCAGCAGTGCGTACGGGAACCGGAAAATAGTCATTGTGATAAAAAACATGGTTCCCAGAATCACTGCCTCCACACACTGTCCCGTGAGGAAATTGGAAAAGGTCTTATAGGACAGAGAGCAGACATTGGTCAGCACCTCTACATGCTCCTTTTTTAAAAAAGCGTACATAATCTTTTTCACCTGCCTGCTCAGTTTCTCCTTCTGCAGAAGAATATAACAGGCAAATACAAACGCGATAAAGAAGTTGGCCAGACCGCTGATAATGGTCTTTGCTGCTGAAAAGGTAGAGTTCAGCACACTTCCCGCACCGTTCTTAAAGAAATCAATGCCGGTCTGAATCATCTGGTCCCAATTAAACTCCAGGCTGTTGATCCACCCCACAATTTCCTGATTGTCCTGAAACAGTTTTTCCCCCCAATTCTGAAGGTTAACCGCAAAATTCTGAAGGCTGGTTCCCAGACTCATAATAGTGGTGCCCAGCTGGGGAACTACCACAAACATCACCAGCACTACAACCCCGATTACGATACACATGGTGAGAATCAGACTGACCGGGCGGGCCAGCCTTCTTACCGCAGAATTCCCTTTCCACTTCCTCTCTTGGAACAGGTGCTTTTCCAGAAAGTGCATGGGTACATTCAGCACAAAGGCTACCGCCGCTCCCAGCGCAAACGGAAAGATAATGTTCAGCAGGAACCGGGCTGCATTGATAATTACTCCAAAATTCTGGAGCCCCACCAGGATCAAAATGGTGAATATAATCAGTCCTCTTAGTTTTTTTATATTTTCTTTACCTAAATCCATAGATTCACCTAATACTTTCTACCCCTATCCGCTGTCAGATGCCCAGCTTGCCGCGCACCCATTTTAAAAACTGGATCACCGGAAGATTCAAAAATGCCAGACCATATACGGTAAACAGCTGTGTCAGAGTAAGTGTCTGTACCTTAAAAATCCCGTGAAGTCCTGGGATCATTAATACACAGGTCATAAGAAACAGGCCGATAAAAAATGCCCCGAATAAATATTTATTGTTAAAAAATCTTTTGGTAAACAAAAGCGGCCGATCCGACTTACAGTTATATCCATGGAAAAGCCGGGAAATACACAGAGTGCCGAATGCCATGGTGCTGGCCAGCAGCGCGTCCCCGTTCTGATAGCCAATGTAAAATCCTATCATGGTCATAATGCCGATGCAGAGTCCTTCCAGCCCAATCTTGGATAAGAAATCCTTTGTCAGGATTGACTCGTTCATGGGCCTTGGTTTTTCATCCATCACCTCGCTGGAATGAGGCTCAAGTCCCAGTGCAATTGCCGGAAGACTGTCCGTAAGCAGGTTGATAAACAGCAGGTGCACCGGAGCAAAGGGCACGGGAAGCGCCATAATAGAAGCGTACAGGACCGCCAGTATGGCCCCGAAGTTTCCGGAAAGAAGAAATTGAATGGAGTTTTTTATGTTCTTGTATACATTTCTTCCATTTTCCACTGCCTTAATAATAGTGGCAAAGTTATCATCCGTCAATACCATAGACGCGGCATCCTTGGAAACTTCGCTTCCTGTAATCCCCATTGCCACGCCAATATCGGCCTGCTTCAGTGCAGGAGCATCGTTCACGCCGTCTCCGGTCATGGCCACAATATTCCCCTTTTCCTGCCATGCACGGACAATCCGTATCTTATGTTCCGGGGATACCCTGGCATATACCGATATGCCCTCAACAAAATCCTTCAGCTGTTCATCGTCCATAGTTTCAATCACAGCCCCCTCGCAGGCCTCTCTTTCTTCCTTCAGAATCCCGATCCGCTTTGCTATGGCCGCCGCTGTAACCTTGTGATCGCCGGTGATCATAATAGGTTTAATTCCCGCCCGGATACATTCGGAAACAGCCTGCGCAGACTCTTCCCTGGGGGGATCCATCATGGAGATCAGTCCGATAAATGTAAGGTCTTTTTCATCTTCCAGCGTCAGGGGACGGCCCTCCTCAAGCTGCTTGCACGCAAATGCCAGCACTCTCAGTCCCCCTCTGGAGAATTCCTGGTTCTGGGCTTCTATGGCCTTTCTGTCTTCCGGTGTGAAGGGCTGTATACCGCCGTCCTTCAGAATATGTGTCATTCTGTCCAGAAGGACATCCACAGCACCTTTAGTTACCATGGTATATCCGTCCTCCAGCATATGTGCAGTTGACATAAGTTTTCTGTCGCTGTCAAAAGGAATTTCATCTGTCCTGGGGTACTGCTCTCTCACAGAAGCCGCAGTCACTCCAAGCTTATCTCCTATATTAATCAAGGCTGTCTCCGTGGGATCTCCGATCTCCTGGCCATTGATATTGGTAGAATCATTGCACAGAATACTGTATTTCAGCAGCCGGTACTGCATACTGTCATTGCAGTCAATATTTTCTGCAGAGATTCTGGTCTCGTCGGTATAGTAATCCTCCACAGTCATTTTATTCTGGGTCAGTGTACCGGTTTTGTCGGAACAGATAATAGAGACACTTCCCAGTCCCTCCACCGCCTGCAGTTTTCTGATAATGGCGTGTTCCCGGGCCATCTTCTGGGTCCCGAAGGACAACACGATAGTTACAATAGAGCTCAGAGCCTCAGGTATGGCCGCAACTGCCAGCGCCACTGCGAATAAAAATGCATTTCCTATGGATTCCCCCCTGAATACACTGATGCCGAATAAAATTCCGCAGAACACCAAAATCAGAATGGATAATTTCTGTCCGAATTTATCCAGATTTATCTGCAGAGGCGTCTTTTTCTCTGACGTACTTTTCAGCAGAGACGCTATCTTCCCTACTTCCGTATTCATTCCAACACCGGTTACCAGGTAGGTGCCTCTGCCGTAGGTGACAAAGCTTCCGGAGAATACCATATTGGTCTGATCCCCAAGGGGCCTATCCCCTTCCAGCTTTGTATGCGTTTTTTCTACCCCCAGGCTCTCCCCGGTGAGTGCGCTCTCATCAATCTTCAGACTGGCATTCTCCAGGATTCTTCCGTCGGCAGGCACACAGTCGCCGGCCTCCAGCAGTACCTCATCACCCACCGTAATCTCTGATGAGGGAATTTTTACAACGTTCCCGCTTCTGCGCACCTTTGCCTCCGGCCCGGAAAGCTTTTTCAGGCTGTTTAGAGACTGCTCCGCCTTTACTGTCTGTACGGTTCCCAAAATTGCATTGATGGTTATAACCACCAGAATGACAATCGCACTCTCTGCGTCCCCTAAAAAACCTGATACCGTAGCTGCGATTATCAGGATAATAACAAGGAAATCTTTAAACTGTTCCAGAAAAATCTGAGGCACTGTCTTTTTCTTTCCCTCGGCAAGCTCATTAGGACCGTATTTTTCCTGGTGTTCCTTTACCTGGGCATCTGTGAGAGGCTTCAGCCCGCCGTTTATCTCCTTGCGGACCTCTGATTTTGCCATTTGATAATACTTCTTCATTCCAATCCCTCCACTTTGAATTGTTCTTTGGTTAGGTATATTTTCCCCTTCCCAGGGGGAGTTTACACAACTGATTTTCTGTAAACGCAAAAAAGAGACTCTTATTGCACAAATCAGTCATGCAATAAAAGTCTCGCTGTTTCATTACGATACGGACGGAATCTGCTTCCATCGAGATTGACGACACCGCACACGCCCGGTTTTCAGGCATCAGCTACTCCCTTTTACTAAATTCTACTATAAAAGAACCGGATGCGATTGTCAATGGAAACCTCATTAAAAAAGCGTAAAATTTTTATTCTGTCAGATACCTGTGACATAACTCCATGCGCCGCTCCCTGTTCAGGCCCATCTGGTGCTCCAGAAATTCCTTCAGAGAGCCGTATACCCGATCTATAGTCTGAAATACAGATTCCAGATATCCCCTTTCCACTCCGTTCAGCACCCGGAGAGTGTGAAACACTACCGGATCTGTGGTAAACCCGGAAACCATTTCCTGCATCCTCCGGGTCTCAGGCTCTATGTAGGTATTGGTCAGCATATAGTCCTGCAGTATGGTCTCCCTGTCTACATTCAAAGCGCTCAAAAGCAGAGCGGTACCAGTACCCACCCGGTCTTTTCCCGCCGTACAGTGCCAGAGCACCGCCCCCTCCTCCTGCTCCAGCAATATCTCAAAAAACCTCCGGTAATGGTATACGGATTCCTCATTGGTAACCAGCTGGGGATAAATATCCTCCCCGAACGCCATTGGGTTATCCTGTATCCTCCGGGTATACTCCATCAGCATATTCATAAAACTCTTTGCATTATTCTCCTCTTCCCTGGTAATTCCCATCTGGGCCTCTGTGAGGATCGGGTTATGTATAAAAGTGACTCCTTCTATGGGGGGATCCGGCTTCTGGTCCATCTCCGCCCTTGTCCTGAAGTCAACTACTGTCTTCATCTGGTACTCATCCGTCAGCTTGCGGATATCCCTGTCCGTTGCCCGCTCCAGCGTCCCGCTGCGAAGCAGCCGTTTCGGACGGATCTTCTTTCCCTCCTGTGTCCGGTATCCCCCCAGATCTCTGGTATTATACAGATTCTCTAATTCTATTCTCGTTTCCATTGCGTCCTCCTGGCATCTAAAAGTCAAATAAGCTCAGCTGCGTCACTTCATAACTCCGCTTGTAAAAATGTATAATATCCTTCATCTCATAAAGAATTCCATACCTTTCACACCGGCTTTGAAAATGCTTCCAGAGCTTTGCCGCCTGAGGGCTTCTGCATTCATAGCGGTTCCCATATCTCTTAATATACCGCTCTGCCAGCCCTTCTCCGGGAAAAAGCTCTTCTATCTTCTTATAATACCATTCTCTCTGGCTGTCCCGCAAGGTCATACCGAAAGCCGGATAGATAAAACAGGCCCCTGCCTCGTGAGCCCGTTCCACAATCTCCAGCACATTCTCCACACTGTCCTCCAAAAACGGGAGTACAGGCATTAGCAGGATGCCGGCGGGAATTCCGCAGTCCCTCAGCCCCGCCAGCATCTCAAACCTCTGAGAAGACAGGGAAACACCCGGCTCTATCTTCCGGCACAGTGCATCGTCCGCCGTTGTAATCGTTACCTTGCACAGCACCGGCGAATGTTCCTGAATCTGCTTTATGACATCCGTATCCCGCAGAAGAAGCGCACTTTTAGTCGCAATTGTAATTCCAAATTCAAACGCGTCTATCAGTTCCAGGGCATGCCGGGTAAGATTAAGCTTCTCCTCAAAAGGGTTATAGGGATCGCTCATAGAACCGGTCCCCACCACCCCCTTTTTTGTCTTTCTCCTCAGATCATCCCGTATAATCCGAAGAGCATCTTCCTTCGCCCGCACCCGGTCAAAGTCCTCTACCCGATAACAGTCTGAGCGGCTGTCACAGTAGATGCACCCGTGACAGCACCCCTTATAAATGTTCATCGTATAATCGTTCCCGAACCAGGCAGAGCTTTTATTCTTCGTTACAATTGTTTTCGCAGGAATATATTCCATCTACATATCCTCATTTCCGGTACGGCAGGTGCTTCCGCTTACCGTCCCCCATATAAAATATCCATCGTATAGTCATGCAGCGCCTCTTTATGAAACGTATCCAGCTCCATAAACCTGGAATAAAAGATATCTACCATAATCAGAATAGGGAACTGGGGCGATATGGCCTTCCCGTTTTCCAGATGCTCTTTCACTGCAAAGAGCAGAATCTCATCACAGAATTCCTGAAACTCTTTCTCCCGTCTGGAGGTCATCAAAATGGTGGTAGCCCCTCTCGTCTTTGCCGCACGGAGAGAAGTCATAACCTCCTGGGTTCTGCCGCTGATACTGATAGCGATTACCGCACAGTCCTCATCCAGAAGGACAGAATTCATCTTCATAATATGGCTGTCTGTGATAGACTCCATATTCACCCCGATACGCATAAACCTCAGCTTCATCTCCTGAGCTACGAGGCCGGAGCTTCCTCTCCCATATACATAGACCCTCTTCTTTGTAGAGAGGATATGGACGATCCGATCCAGCTGCTGTTCATCCAGCAGGGCATAGCTTTTTGTCAGAAGTTCCTGGTAGGTATTCAGGACCTGCTTGGCAGAATCATCGGTAATCACAGGCTGATTCTCGCCGAATCCCTGCTGGTAACGAAACAGAAACTCCCGATACCCTTTAAACCCGCACTTTTTCGCGAAGCGGGAAAGGGATGCTTCTGAGACATAAAGCTGCCGGGAAATATTTTTGGAAGAAAAATCTATAGTCTGTGTGTTATGAATAAAAAAATCAGCTATGGTTTTTTCTATGGGTGTAAAGCTGTTATACATAGACTCAATAAGCGGAATGATGGTTTTCTCATATTGATCCATAGAAGACTCCTTACTTGTGCTTTGCACAAAAATGATAGAACGCCCCCAGCATTCCGGCCTGATTCTGGTTCTCCGCAAAGGCAAGCTTTGTTTTAGAAGCCACCGCTGGAATCAGATACCGGTGAAGGGCTTCTTTTATTCTATCATATAAATACTCTCTTTGGGCCATAATTCCTCCGCCCAGAACTACCATTTCGGGATTGATCACATAGCATATGTTTGCAATTCCCTTTCCCAGCACATCTGCCATCTCATCAATGGCCTGTATGCAGTCCGGATCACCCTGCTTTGCCATATCAAACACCCGTTTGCCGTTTACTTCTTCCAAGGACAAACCCTTTCTCGCCGCCACCTTTTTCACCAGAATGCTGCTGGCTCCCAACTCCTGAAATGTGCTCCCATCCATGCTCATATATCCCACTTCACATGCGCTGTTGGAAATTCCGTGGAGCACCTGACCGTTCAGGATAATGGCGCCCCCGATTCCGGTCCCGATGGTCAGACAAAGGCTGCTGCTGGTCCCTCTGGCGGCACCTGCGAAGGTCTCTGCCAGACCCGCGCAGTTTACATCATTCTCCACCTCACAGGGAATATAAAACGTTTCTTCCATGGTCTTTTTGATCTGTGTGCCGGTATACCCGGGGATCAGGGGGGCGGCATGGATAATCTCCCCCTTCTCACAGTCTACCATTCCGGCGGTAGAAACACAGATCCCGGCGGCGTTGCCTTTGGACAGATAGTTCTGGGCAATCTCCACCGCCTTTCCAAGGACTGCCGGCCCGCCCATAAAGGCTTCCGTAGGCCGCTCCCCGGTATCCAAAAATTCTCCTTCCCGGCTGATCAGCCCATATTTAATTGATGTTCCTCCTATATCAATACATATATATTGCTTCATGACATCCTCCGATTCTGATAATATGGCAATAGGGAGTGCCGCAAACATGCCGTCAGCGGTACTCCCTGATTCAGGCACATCAGCGTGTACCTGCCGTCTATGGGGAAGACGGATGGTCTTATTTTATTTTAATCTTGAAGATAGCTTTTTTAATAACAACAGGATCCCCAGCCGCAATGGCTGTTCTGTGCCCGTCCTTAGGGTAGCAGATGAGGAAATCTTTGTCCGTGAGAACCACATGGGCATTTTCAGGGCCCTCCAGGGGAAGAAAATCATCTTTTTCTACAAATTCCTTCTGCTCCATATTGTCAATGAAGTTCAGGTCAATCTGCTCCTTCCCTCTCAGCATAAGGTGAAGGTCCAGATAATTCCTGTGAGCTTCCCAAAAGCGGTTTTCCCTGGCTGTTGTCTCATATTCCACAATATTCACAAACAGGTCATCGCCGTCGATTGTATGGCTCCCCTTTTCATATCCTATGAGGTCATGAGTCTTCGCGTAGGCAAAGCAGCGCTTAATCTCTTCCGGAAGAAAGTTATAATCTTCCAAATCTTTTACATTTCCAAATATCATAACTGCCTCCTAATTTTTAAAGACGGTGGAATTGGCAACCGGTACCGAAGTATCCCCCTTGATTTTTCTGGAAATATAGCTTACAGGCACTCCGATAATCAGGGAAAGGGCAATGGAGATAATGGAGTATGACCAGATAGAAACCCCGGGCATGGTATACTTAATAATTACCATAACGACAGCAGACACTCCAAAGGCAACAAATGCACCTGTAGTATTGGCAACCTTGGTAAATACACCCAGCACAAAGGTACCGCCCAGTACACCAAGCACAAGGCCCATAAACCCGTTGAACCATTCATACGCGGACTTAATCTCACCATTTGCCAGTACCATAGAAACCAGAATGGCTACAATGCCCACTCCCAGCGATACATACTGTGCAATCTTGGTCTGCTTTTCGAAGCTCATTTCCTTTTTGGATAAACGTTCCTGAATATCCATGGTCCAGCTGGTGGCGACCGAATTCAGCCCTGTGGAAAGAGTGGACTGGGATGCGGCATAGATAGCTGCGAGCAGGAGTCCTGTGATTCCCACGGGAAGCTGGTATGCGATAAAGGATGCAAAAATCTGATCCTGCTGTGCAGTCTGAGCCAGCGCCGGATTCTGTCCGTAAAATACGTATAAGCCAGTTCCGATTAAGTAGAATACAGTGGCGATAAAGATAGAAAGCGCACCGTTGGTAAGCATCATTTTATTCAGCTGCTTGGTATCTGTGGTGGTTGTAAAACGCTGCACAATATCCTGGCTTGAGATATAGGAGGAACAGGTGTTAAAGCCTGCGCCCACAATCAGCAGAAATACACTGTTTTTCATAATACTTGGAGAGAAGATAGGTTCATCCGGTGTAAGAAACTTACCCTGGCCGAAGGCATCAAAGATTGCTCCAAACCCTCCGTTGATTTTGCATACCAGAAAAACCAGAGCGAAGGTTACACCTACCAGAAGAACGCTTCCCTGTATAAAATCTGTCCAAAGCACGGACTTCAGGCCGCCTGTGTAAGAGTAAATAATAGCAATCACGCCCATCACAATAATCAGAATATTTACATTGATTCCCGTAAGGTTCGCAAGTACCATGGAAGGAAGATACATGATGATGGACATACGTCCTATCTGGTATACAATAAACATGACCGCCCCGAGAATACGCAGGCTCTTGCTGCCAAAGCGAAGCTCCAGATAGTGGTAGGCCGTATCAATGTTCAGCTTGCTGTATATAGGTAAGAAAAACTTTATGGTAATGGGGATAGCCACAAGCATACCCAGCTGTGCAAACCAGAGAATCCAGGATCCTGCATAGGAGTTTCCTGCCAGTGACAGGAAGGAAATCGGACTCAGCAAAGTTGCGAAAATTGATACACTGGTTACCCACCAGGGGATCGTCCCATCCCCGTGGAAGAACTCTTTCCCCTTCATTTCCTTTTTAGAGAAATGCAGACCTGCGAACAGCACGGCAGCCAGGTATACAATAAGTATAATCAAATCAATAACGGTAAAACCCTGCATTACGGTACCTCCTATCGGAATTATCCAAGATAATTATCAAAGATTTCTTTGGCAACAGCCTTCTGTCCCTCGTCGGCGCTTGCCATGGGTCTGTGGCAGTATCCTGCGTCTACTCCCTGGAGTTTTAACAGCTCCTTAATGGTTGGATACAGACCGTTCGCCAGAATTGCAGAAATCAGGTCGTTCGTTACGTGCTGAATCTTCAGGGCCTCCTCTATCTTTCCGGCCTGGGCCAGTTCATAAATCTGTCTGGCACGGATACCGTTTACATTGAAGGTAGATCCGATGGCACCGTCGATTCCGCAGACTGCGGCAGGAAGCATCATCTCATCAAAGCCTGCATAGATTAAGTGGTCAGGATATGCCTTTCTGAGCCTCTCAAGCAGGAAGAAGTCTGCCGCGGTAAACTTAACACCGATGATTTTTTCATTTTCAAATAATTCCCCGAACTGGGCTACACTCATATTAACTCCGGTAAGCGCCGGGATAGAGTAAATAATCAGGCGGTTCTCCACGCTGTTAATAATTGTGTTATAGTAATCTTTAATCTCCTGGAAGGTAAACTTATAATAGAAAGGCGTTACCGCAGAAATAGCATCATACCCAAGCTCGGTGGCGTATTGGGCCAGCGCAACTGATTCATATACGTTAATGGAGCCTACCTGGGCAATCAGCTTGATACTGTCCTTTGCTTCATCCTTTGCAATGCGGAAGATCTCTCTTTTTTCCTCTGTGGAGAGCATAAAGTTCTCACCGGTGCTCCCTCCCACATAAAGGCCGTCCACTTTCATTTTATCAATATTATGCCGGATGATTTCTCTGAGTCCCTTTTCGTTTACTTTGCCGTTCTCATCAAAAGAAACAAGCAATGCGCTATAGATACCTTTCATGTCTGCGTTTTTCATCATAATCGTTCTCCTTTTTCTTTTCATATATATAATAGTTAAGGGTGACGTATGTCCCGTTACTGAAAGTCCGACTTTTACTTATCCAGTGCTTCTGCAAAGGATTTGGTGATAAGCTGCGGCCGTGTAATGATAGAACCCACAACAACGCTGTAGCAGCCCAGGTCTATGACTCTTCTTACTTTTTCCGGTGTATTAATATTCCCTTCCGCAATAACTTTATGTGTCACCTTTGACAGAATGGTGCGGATTATCTCAAAGTCATCCTCTTCTATTTTGTTGCCCTGGCTCTGAGGTGTATAACCCACCAGTGTTGTTCCTATAAAATCGAAGCCCAGCTGATCTGCATGGAGCGCCTCTTCAACAGTTGAACAGTCAGCCATCAGAAGCTGGTCCGGATATTTTTTTCGGATCTCATGATAGAAGTCATCCAGCGTCACCTGGCCGGGCCGGGGTCTTCCGGTCGCATCCAGGGCGATAACCTCAGGTTTTACCTCCATGAGTTCATCCACTTCCTTCATAGTGGGTGTGATATAAACAGCGCTGTCCTCATAATCTCTCTTCACAATGCCGATAATCGGAAGATCTACATTTTTCTGAATTTCAGCGATATCTTCCCTGGTGTTCGCGCGGATCCCAAAGGCCCCCCCTTCTTTTGCGGCAAGTGCCATACGTCCCATGATAAATGAGGAATGCAGCGGTTCATGGGGCAATGCCTGGCAGGATACAATCAAATGTCCCTGCAGCGATTCAATGCGTGGATTCATGGTATCATCAAACTCCCTTCGTTCATATTCTCGTTCTCTGTTTGTAAGCCCATTATAATTCTTTGTGAAATTCATTTCAACAGATTTTAGTTTATGGAAAATACTTTCACCCAAAACGGAAAAATGCATAACCCAGAGTCAGTATGCCCTAAAATATAACCGTTAAAGTGCACAAATTATGAAAGTATTTTCAAATACATCAGTCAGTTTGAAACTAAAATATAATCCACAATCCAAAACCGGCAGGAGGCATTCACAAAATATAACGCTTTGGAGCAAATCCCATCTTTTTTAGGTTCTTTCCCAGAATAAATAGTTTTCTGTTGCTTATCATCGTTTTTTGTAGTATAGTGATCTCATCCAAAGAAGGAATGACCGGAGGGCATCATTGAATTTCTTTGGATTTTTTGTTATTTATAAGAATAATCGGGCACATAAGGAGAATGATAATCATATGAATATATTTGATATTTTAGGGCCTGTCATGGTAGGCCCATCCAGTTCTCACACTGCAGGTGCAGTCAGAATCGGCTTACTTACCAAAACTTTACTGGGCAGCCGTCCCATTAAGGCCGAAATCGGCCTGCACGGCTCTTTTGGAGATACCGGAAAGGGGCATGGCACCGACCGGGCGATAGTGGCAGGACTTCTGGGTATGAAGCCGGATGATACCAGGATACCGGACAGCTTTTCCATCGCGGAGGAGGAAGGTCTTAGCTTTACAATCGGAACCGCCCACATTCCCGGAGCGCATCCCAATACGGCCCTCCTTAAGGTAGAAGGGGAAAATAAAAACCTGCTGGAGGTTCAGGCTTCTTCACTGGGCGGCGGCAGAATTATGATTAATAAACTGGACGGCATCACCGTAAACTGCACCGGTGAATGCCCTACGCTCATCGTACACAACCTGGACCAGCCGGGACACGTGGCAGAAGTTACCTCTACCCTTGCCCACAAGTCGGTAAATATTGCTACCATGCAGCTTTACCGGGATAAGAGAGGCGGATATGCAGTTATGGTGGTGGAAACCGATCAGCCGGTCCCAGTGGATGCTGTCAAATGGCTGGAGCATCTGGAGGGTGTTATAAAAGTGACTTATATAAACGGGGAGGAATAAATCGTATGGCATACCAATCACTGGAAGACATTATAAATCTCTGCGAAGAAAAGGACATTCCCTTCTGGGAAGCCGTTCTCCAGGATGATATAAATGAAAGAACCATACCTGTGGAAGAATCTTATGATAAAATGAGAGAAATGTGGCATGCAATGCTCAGAGCCAGCGAAGGTTACCAGAAAGAGCTGATGTCCCGCAGCGGTCTGGTAGGGGGAATGGGCGGAAAGATGGAAGCGTACCGGCAGTCCGGGCAGACCCTTTGCGGAGATTTTATGTCCCGGGTTATTGTTCAGGCACTTGAAATGGGTGAGTCCAATGCCTGCATGAAACGGATTGTGGCAGCACCCACCGCGGGAGCCTGCGGTGTCCTGCCTGCCGTGTTGGTCCCCCTCTATCAGGAGGGAAAGGCGCCGGAGGATAGAATGATAGAAGCCCTCTATGTAGCCGCAGGCATCGGGCAGGTAATTGCCGCCAGGGCCTTTATCGCCGGGGCGTCCGGGGGATGCCAGGCAGAGATCGGATCAGCCTCCGCCATGGCCGCCGGCGCTCTGGTGTACCTGAAAGGCGGCTCCAACCGGCAGATCGTACACGGTGCGGCTATGGCACTGAAAAATCTTTTGGGATTGGTCTGCGACCCGGTAGCCGGTCTGGTAGAAGTACCCTGTGTCAAAAGAAATGTCATCGGAGCCGTAAACGGGCTTTCCTGTGCCGATATGGCGCTGGCAGGAATCGAAAGCAGAATCCCCCCGGATCAGGTAATCGATGCTATGAGAGAGGTGGGGGAAAAAATGGATGAGTCTCTGAAAGAAACCGGCAAGGGGGGCATAGCCAATACCCCTGCTGGCAGGGAAGTATGGGAAAAAGTTCTTTAAATTCTAAGGTGGTACCAGATGTGTCTTCAGCAGCTGGTACCATTTTTATATACCTGCAAAGTATTCCCGGTATGGGATCTTACTATCTTACCTTCAGGTACATCATAAATCTGGAAGCGCCTCTGGAACCACACACAATATTCTTCACCTGTCCGCAGCAGCTGCAGACCTGAGGAAACTGCAGAATAACCACATCTTTTCTTCTGAGATTCATATGATACGTCTCATTCAGGCAGCTGCGGCAATAGTTCAAATCAATTAGTTTTTTACTAACATGCATATATATTCCTTCCTTTTCAGATTATATTTCTTTCTACTGTGTTTTAACTTTCTTTTGCTGATATTATTTTAGTACATGGGTAAAATAATAATATAGAAACAATTGAATGAAAAAGTAGAATTTTTCGTTCAATTGTGCTATAGTAAATACACATTAAATCCATTGTTAAAACTGGTAAATATTGCGGATTTACTGTCAAATTCTTATAGAACTGTGCCGCAAATATTGCCGCGGGAAAAGAACGGTAAATTCTACCATTTCTTTCGCCCGGGCATTTGTTTGTCTGGAAGGAGTTTTTCTGAGATTGCCATTCTCCGGTTTACATCTGAGATGGCAATTTTTTACTTACATCCGGATTTTGCACATATTACAGAAACAGTTGCTCGAGATATCAGTAAAATCAAAATAGGAGGTTTTTCAGTGGAAGTATACGGTTATATCAGAGTTTCAAGCAAGGAGCAAAATATAGACCGGCAGGTTTTGGCTCTGAGGGAATTTCCCGTTCAGGATCAGAAGATGTTTATCGATAAACTAAGCGGCAAGGACTTTCAGCGGCCGGCCTATCAAAAAATGATAAATACCCTTAAGACAAAAGATCTGGTGGTTGTAAAAAGCATTGACCGGCTGGGACGTAATTATAATGAAATATTAGAACAATGGCGTATTCTTACAAAGGTGATAGCGGCAGATATTGTGGTTTTGGATATGCCCCTTCTGGACACCCGTGCAAAGGGAAACGATTTGACGGGAACCTTTATCGCAGATCTGGTCCTGCAGATCTTAAGCTATGTGGCACAGACAGAGAGGGAGAGCATCCGCAGACGGCAGATGGAAGGAATTGCCGCAGCCAAATACAGGGGCGTCAAATTCGGCCGCCCTTCCAAGCCCGTTCCGGATAACTTTCATGAAGTAAAAAGTCTCTGGACACAGGGTTTTATCAGCTCCCGGGAGGGGGCCCGCCGTCTGCAGGTATCCCAGGATACCTTCCTGCGCTGGAGCCGCCGTCTGGATCTTCAGGAATAATTTTATCCCCCTTTACAAATCAGAAGAACCATGCTAACATAACTTTTAATAGGAAAACACGATGACGAAGAGAGTAGGTTGTCCCCCTGCATTACAGAGAATTCCCGCAAGTCTGTTATCTTTTTATAGATGCATACAACGCTGAGAGGGATATGTAAGAGATCACTGAACATGGCTTCTGAGAGGTGCACCGAACGGTATATCCGCCGCAAGGCTGCAACAGGATTCGCCTGTTATAGCGAAAGAGTATAGACCCGGTACAGACACCCCGCCGGTATAGGTACTCCATGAGGTTCATATCGCGAGATATGGATAAATAGAAGTGGTAACACGGGACAATCCCGTCTTCTGGAATGCAGCTGCATCCGGAGGGCGGTTTTTTTTGTTTTACTGCTCAATATCGTGCTTTACTAATACAAGCAAACAAGGGAGAGTTCCATCCCAGCCAGGAGGAAATGAACATGGAAAAAAAGAAATTCTATATGACAACGGCAATCGCCTATACTTCAGGAAAGCCTCATATCGGAAATACCTACGAGGCTGTTCTGGCAGACAGTATTGCCAGATTTAAGAGACAACAGGGTTACGACGTATTTTTTCAGACAGGAACTGACGAGCACGGCCAGAAAATCGAATTAAAGGCTGCCGAGGCCGGCGTAACCTGCAAAGAGTTCGTAGACAGCGTAGCCGGAGAAATCAAAAGCATCTGGGATCTGATGAATACCTCTTACGATAAATTTATCCGCACCACAGACGCAGACCACGAAAAACAGGTCCAGAAAATCTTTAAGAAGTTATATGACAAGGGCGATATCTACAAAGGATACTATGAAGGAATGTACTGTACCCCCTGTGAGTCCTTCTTTACGGAGTCCCAGCTGAAGGACGGCAAATGCCCTGACTGCGGCCGGGAAGTCACCCCTGCCAAAGAAGAAGCTTATTTTTTCAAAATGAGCAAATACGCAGACCGTTTAATAGAGCACATCAACACCCACCCGGAATTTATCCAGCCGGTATCCAGAAAAAATGAGATGATGAACAACTTCCTGCTCCCGGGCCTGCAGGATCTCTGTGTCTCAAGAACCTCATTCAAATGGGGAATCCCCGTGGATTTTGATCCTAAGCACGTAGTCTATGTATGGCTGGATGCCCTCACAAACTATATTACAGGCATCGGATACGAGTGTGACGGAGAAAGCTCTGACCTGTTTAAGAAAAACTGGCCTGCAGATCTTCACCTGATCGGCAAGGACATCATCCGCTTCCATACCATTTACTGGCCAATCTTCTTAATGGCACTGGATCTTCCCCTTCCCAGGCAGGTATTCGGCCACCCATGGCTGCTCCAGGGCGAAGGAAAGATGAGCAAATCCAAAGGTAATGTTTTGTACGCGGATGAACTGGTAGACTTTTTCGGAGTTGACGCAGTTCGTTACTTTGTGCTTCACGAGATGCCTTTTGAAAATGACGGCGTCATAACCTGGGAACTGATGGTGGAGAGAATGAACTCAGAGCTGGCCAACACCCTGGGCAACCTGGTGAACCGTACCATCTCCATGTCCAACAAATACTTCGGGGGCGTTGTTTCCAACACAGGCGTTGAAGAAGAAGTTGACGGGGATCTGAAGTCCGTAGTCACCGCTGCCAGAGAAAAGGTGGCCGCTAAAATGGAAGATCTGAGGGTTGCCGACGCAATCACTGAGATATTCGCAGTCTTTAAGCGCTGCAACAAATATATTGATGAGACAATGCCATGGGCTCTTGCCAAAGATGAGTCAAAAAAAGAAAGACTCTCCACTGTGCTCTACAATCTGGTAGAGGGAATCTGTATCGGCGCCGGCCTTCTGGAGTCCTTTATGCCTGAGACTACCCAGAAAATCCTGGGCCAGCTGCATGCAGAGAGAAGATCCTATGACCAGCTGTCCACCTTTGGGTTATATCCCTCCGGCAGTAAAGTAACAGAAAAACCGGAAATCCTGTTCGCCCGCCTGGATGTAAAGGAAGTATTGGCAAAAGTAGAAGAAAAAAAGGCCGCCGAGGCTTCCCAGGAAGAGTCTCCCGCCCCGGAATCCAACGGAATTGATATAGAGGCAAAAGAGGAGATTACCTTTGACGACTTCATGAAAATGCAGTTCCAGGTAGGAGAGATCCTATCCTGCGAGGAAGTAAAAAAATCCAAAAAGCTGCTATGCTCCCAGGTAAAAATCGGCAGCCAGGTTAGGCAGATCGTATCTGGAATCAAGGCACATTATACAGCAGAGGAAATGGTAGGGAAAAAGGTTATGGTGCTGGTGAACCTTAAACCGGCCAAACTGGCAGGCGTTGTGTCCGAAGGTATGATACTCTGTGCAGAAAATGAAAATGGTGAACTGGCCCTGATGGTTCCGGAGAAAGATATGCCCGCGGGGGCGGAGATCTGTTAATCCTAATCTATATGCAGCCAGCATAAATTTTAACGGTGCAGGAAAATTCTATTCCTGCACCGTTAATACCTCCAGAGCCAGACGGTCAAGCTGTTTCTGATCATAATTTACTTTTGCTTTCTTAATTTCTTTTGCAATTATAGCATCTGCCTTATCATCCTGTATCCTCCTTTTTATAATTGACTTGGTCTTTTCATAACCCTCCTGCAATTCTGCATCCATCTCCTTATGTTCTTCGTAATAAGTCTTACATTCTTCTTCAGTGACCTCTATTGTATTTTTAATCAAATCTACGATCAGCGCTGCCTCCATATTGGAGTATAAATATTTATAATAATCGTCAATCTCATAGGAACGCATTCCGTAAACTGCCTGTCCGCTGTCATATGCTTGTTTCCTCTCTGCATTTTCTTTTTTGGTTTCCTCAATAATGTCACTGTATGAAAATTTCTTGGTGAGGCCCCGCTTCTCCGATAGCTTTTGTATCGTCTTGTTCCTTACCAGATGTTCCACAGCTAAGCCCTCAATCTTTTTCAGCGGCGTCTCCCCGTCATATTCTGTTATCCAAAAACTTTCCTTATGAATTTCATCTGATGAATAAAGACTGTATACTTTGGAGCGATAATCACTGAGGATCATCTGAAATTCTTCTTCTGCTACAGAATAACCGTTAACGGTCAGCGCCGTCCCCTGAGCCGTAGTGTTCTTTCCACGGATATAAATGCAGGATACTATAATCACTGCTAAAAAGCAGCAGACAGCTAAGATAAGCCATAGTTGCTTTTTTTTTATCTCTTTCATCCTTTGTCTCCGTTTCCTTTGCATTCAGGCGGGAACATTCTGCCCCCGCCTGACTTAGTCATCTTTTACGGATTAGTGCAAACGCCATTTTTATTAAAATAATAACGTTTTCCGCCTATGTTTATAGAAGTACTGCTCTTCATAGAACCATCATCTGCCGCTCCGAAATAATACCATTTACCACTGAGCTTCTGCCAGCCGCTCTTCATGGAGCCATCT
>NZ_FQVI01000035.1 GCF_900129135.1 Lactonifactor longoviformis DSM 17459 | reverse complement strand
AAAAGTGAGCATGGGCAGAGAATGCACATCAAGCATTCTTTGCACATACGAACGGTGCTCCGGCGGGGATTCCGGTTTTGTCTTAGACTCTCTTCGCGACGGAGGTGTCCCCGGAACTTATGCCTTCCTCCCGCCCGAACCAGCCAGCCCGCTGCCGCGGGATTTCTCTCACCGTCCCTCCGCCACCTACACCTGCCGTCGTGAATACTCCTGAGCCGATCTCCAAGTCACACTGCTAAATCCTAATTCCCCCTATTCATCCAACGTCTTCCTCCCCAGCCTCACATCCTCCATCAATTCCGCCATATCCTCGGTAAGATGGTTAAATAGATAATTTTTATTCCCCTTATGTGTCCCCATATAAGTATTTCTGATTTCAATATTCGCCGCCTGGATTTCCTCCCTGAGTCCTGCTGCGGACAGCCGGGCTGCTCCCTGTCCAAGGATAATTACCTGCTCAAGGGCGTCCGAAGTCGCCACAGTGACCTGGTGTTTCCTACCAATTTCATGCGCCACTTTTTCGATATATTGATCCGCCGTCTCTGCCTCTTTGGTATATACCACATGAATATTATGGTATTTTAATACCTCACCCTGATTTCCCTCTACTTTGTAGGCGTCGAAAACCAGAATCAGCGTATTCTTTTTATACCCCTGATAATTGCACAGGATATCCATGAGTTTGTTTCTGGCTCCCTCAATATTTACCTCTGCCAGCTCTTTCAGCTCTTCCCACGCAAAGATAATATTATATCCGTCCACAAGAAGATATTCCTTTTGGTTTTCCGGCTTCCTCGGTCTTCTTTCCTTTTCTCCGGTTCTGGAAGGAACATGGTTTCGATTCCATGCATTTTTTTCCCGTTTTATAGGTCCAAACGTACGGACAAAAATCTCCTCCAGTTCCTTTTCATTCTGCCAGCTTTCGCGAAAACGAGGTCCAGAAGAGACGGGGAGCTCCGGAGGATATTCCTCTTCTTTCTCTTTTAAACTCCATCCGCTATCCACATGCATATATTCAGCTGCCTGGTCCCAGGGTACCACAAACCCGGCTCCATGAGAACAGAAAACTGACCCTGTAGGGTTCTCAAGATCTGCCTCCGGCTGATATCCAATGGCAGCGATTACCTCCTCTGTATTATGACATGGTTCATAGCCTTTCAGACTGCAGAATAATCTTCCGCTTCCTCTGGTATAGGCGATCACTTCTCTCTGGTATCCTCCCATGGTAGACACAGGTGCACTGCCCAAAATGACTGCAGAGCCGTCCTCAAGCTCCGGAGGTGAAAAACTGCCGTACATCCTTTGAATATCGGCCAGAGCCCGTCCCACCTTGTCGGCGGGCACCTCCAGCCGGAACTCGTAGACAGGTTCCAGAAGGATGCTCCTGCCGCTCATTAGACCCTGCCTTACCGCACGGTACGTAGCCTCCCGAAAATCACCGCCCTCTGTATGCTTCTGGTGAGCTTTACCAGCCACCAGAGTAATTTTCATATCGGTTATCTCAGAGCCGGTGAGCACTCCCTTATGCACTTTTTCCCTCAGATGAGTCAGGACTAATCTCTGCCAGTTTCTGTCCAGCATATCCTCACTGCAGACTGTGTCAAATACAAGCCCTGCACCCGGCTCTAAGGGCTCTAACAGAAGATGAACCTCAGCGTAATGGCGGAGAGGCTCAAAGTGTCCACTCCCTTCCACCCTGGTTTCCAGTGTTTCTTTATACACAATACTGCCTTCGCCGAAAGACACTTCTATCCCAAAGCGTTCCTGTATCAGGCTCTTTAAAATCTCTATCTGTATCTCGCCCATCACTTGGGCCCGTATCTCATCGGTACTCTTTTCCCACACGATATGAAGCTCCGGTTCCTCTTCCTCCAGCTGCCGCAGCTTCAGAAACATACCATGTACATCACATCCCTCAGGAAGAAGAATCTGGTATGTCAGCACAGGCTCCAGAAGAGGAGCCTCTGAAGCGGCCTCTATCCCCAGTCCCTGACCGGAATACGTCCGTCCAAGTCCTGTCACTGCACAGATAGTACCCGCCGATACTTCATCCGCAGTTTCGTATCCTGCACCGGAATAACGTCGGATCTGATCTGCCTTCTCCTCCCACTTCTCTGCTTCGTTCTGCACCTGGTTAGTCAAAAGCCCTTTTACCTTCAGGCTTCCCCCGGTGATCTTCATATGAGTCAAACGGCTCCCCTGGGCATCCCTGGAGATCTTATAGACTTTGGCCCCGAATTCCTCTGAATAATCCGGAGAAACTGTATATTTTCTGAATCCTTCCAGAAATTCCTCGACCCCAGCCATTTTAAGAGCAGATCCAAAATAGCAGGGAAATACTCTCCTTTCCCCTATCAGTTTCACAATTTCATCCTGTCTGATTTCTCCAGTTTCCAGAAACTGCTCCAAAGCTCCCTCATCACACATTGCCAGATTTTCCATAAACAGCTCCGGAGACTGTTTCTGTCCAAAATCAACACATCTCTCATCCAGCTTGCTCCTTAGCTCATCCAGTAGCTGATTCCGGTCTGCGCCCTTCTGATCCATTTTATTTATAAATATAAATACCGGTATCTTATAATGCTGCAGCAGGCGCCACAGCGTCTGAACATGCGCCTGTACCCCATTTGCCCCGCCGATAACCAGTATGGCATAATCCAGTACCTGAAGGGTCCTCTCCATCTCAGCCGAAAAATCCACATGTCCCGGGGTATCCAAAAGTGTCACCTCAGTATCTCCCAGGGACAGAATAGCCTGCTTAGAAAATATGGTAATTCCCCTGGAACGTTCCAGCTCGTGGGTATCCAAAAAGGCGTCCTGATGATCCACCCGGCCCAGACGTCTGATGCTTCCCGTCAAATATAAAATTCCCTCAGCCAATGTAGTTTTCCCGGCATCCACATGGGCCAGCAGACCCGCGCATATATGTTTTGTTGGCTTATTCTTAGATGTGTCCTCCATGGAAGATACCCCTTTCTCTCCTCTATCATAAACTTAAATTATACATTGACGTATGCAAGTACATCTGCCCGATGTTTTTCATCTGCTTGTCTCTATTTCAAATTTCCACCCGTTAAGTTAAAATTATACTATTTAAGTATATTATAATACTTAGCAAAAATAAATACTAAAGATCAAATTAGGCCTCCTATACAGAGTGGATCGTTTCCTCTCCCCACTAAAAAAGCCGACTGATTTTCATTCTGAAAACCAATCAGCCTTTTCTTACTGATTATAATTCATATTCTGTTAAAATTAATTTCTTGTAGCAGAAATATTATCACTTCTCACATCTACATTAAATGCAGCCATATCTACCACTTCACCCGATGAATTATTTATCACCATAATCTGAATATCTGCAATTAAACTATTCTCTCCTATATTCAGAAAATAACTTTTATCTGTGCCCTGAATTAAAATATAAGGTTCTTCATCCTCATCTGCCACATTTTCAATCCTACCGAAAGATGTATCAAGGTCAGGCGATATTTCTTCTCCTATCCCCTCCCATACTTTTGAAGAACCATTATCTACAATGAGTAAATAATCCTCCCTGGATTCTCCGGCAGCATCCAACTGTGTTAAATCCTGATGCTGTGAAATATTCATAAGAAGATTCTTCATACGTTCATCCCTGAGAATATCAGCGCCTTCATTAATATATATACAACTGCTTAGATTTTTATCTGACAGCAGCATAAGATAATTATCCAGGCTCGTCTGCTCTTTTATTCTGCTGATTTTATATTCTTCATATTTTTTATAAACGTCATTCCACGAACTATATTTCTTATCTTCGCGTCTATCTGGTACACTATAGTTCTCCTTAATATAGTTCCCTAAATAAGATGTGATTTTCCGCGCTCCTGAGTCATTTACATGGGCTGATTTATCATTCATATCTGTGTCAAAATCAATAATCCCATCCATCTGGAGAAAGTTAATATAATTAATACCGTATTCGTCTGCAATATCTGCTACCCCGTTAGCTAACCGCTGAGCTTCTTCGTCTGCCGGATACGGCAACTCAGTCAGCATAACGTCTATCCCCTGGCCCTGGCATAATTCTATCATCTGGCGCAGATACTTTTGAGCAAGCACGCCACCCTCAGACTTATCATCTTTTGATATAATTTGGTGCTCTTCCGGAATAGCAACATGTAAACTTTCCTTAGGATATGAATATGCACCTTGATTTATTCTATATAACTCTTTTGTAAAATCATTTTCATCTAATTCGGTCCATCGACTATGGTATTTTATAAATGGGAACAGAAACTCTAAACGCATATCCCAATCCCCGAATAAATCCATGGCTGCCTCATATTTTGTCTTAGATAAAGGGAATTCATCAAATACTGTACTCACGTAATCATCGTATTCCTTATCATTCACGTCCATCCTTCTAACGTCAATGACAACTAACTCAGGTGTCGTATAGTCCAACGCATTTTTCAACGCCCAATAACTATAAGGCAGTCTGGCTCCTGATTCTCCAAAATTGAATGAAGCAATTCCATAATCTTTCCATAAATCCATTGGATATACCCCAACCTGCATATGACTGATTCCCATAAATAACACGTCAAAGTTCTCTTCCTCTTTAAGAAAGGGAGATACCTTTGAATATGAACTTTTTGAGACAAGAACGGAGCTTAGGTATCCAACAATAAAACATAAAATTATAATAAATATGACAGCCCTGCATATCTTAAGTATTTTATCTTTTCTTTTCTTAATCCACATAAAATACTACATCCTTTTTCTTCGCCAAAAGGGTCCCTTCAGCTGCAGGATAACCAAGTGCAGCCATACTCCATACTCTATGATTCGATGGAATTCCATAGCTGTTTAGTAAAGCACGTATAGGAGGTTCCTCACATAGCGTCATTAAAGCATTTAGCCATACAGATCCTAATCCATACGAATGTGCTGCCAAAAAAATGTTCTCCGCAGCGCAGGAAGCATCCTGACATCCATTGATATTTCTTATATCATTTGAAATCAGTATGAGGCAAGGCGGCTGTTCAAATCCATAGAAATGCACCTTCTTTTCTTTTGCTACTGCACCGACTATCCTTTTCAGGTTTTGAATTTTCTCTTGGTCCTGAAGTACAGTAAATCTCCAAGTCTGCATATTGTGGCCTGTAGGCGCATAATAACCGGCCTGTAAAATCATCTCCAGTATCTCTTTAGGAATAGGCTGTTGTGTGAATTTTCGAACACTTCGTCTGGTAAGGATCGCCTGCATAACCGGATTCATCAAGTTATTCTCTCCCCGCTCTTTCCACAGTCTGCGCAGTTCTTTTCTATCAATCTTTCCCATACGGTTTCTTGGAATCCCTTGCAGAAGAAAATAATACCGCGGCAGCTTATACCGTTCCATATGCTCTGCAAGGAATGTCTGAATACCTGTTTCTGTAAAGCTGCTGTCTTTTGCAGCAACAAACAAAACAGGTACTTGGCCTAAAACTTCTTCCGGATCATCTACACCTATACAAGCACATTCTTTTACCGTTTCATACTGCCCTGCAATATTCTCGACCTCTATAGGAGAGACTTTTTCGCCGCCTACATTAATAATGTCATCCGCTCTTCCCAGCATATATACATATCCATCATCATCCATATAGACCATATCGCTGGTTAAAAGCCATCCATCTTTTAGAGTATCTCTGGTCAATTCATCTCTATGCCAATACCCAGCCATCTGCATATCACCTTTCAGTGCCATACGTCCCGGATGACTGGAATCACTTTTTATCTCCTTTCCATTTTCATCCAGAACTTTTATGCTGACCTGTGGGAGGGGTTTGCCTATCGTTCCAATCTGTACGGGATTATCTGCAATCTCCGTAACATTTGTAAATAATGCCCCTCCGGATTCAGAGGACCCCCATGTATTATAGATTATCGTGCTGGGGAGCTGCCTAGTCAGACGTTTCCGCTGCTCAATAGTCAAACTGCCTGCACCTATCTCTATATACCGGAATCTGCTTAACACCTTAATAAATTGCTCTTGCATCTGGCTGCGCAATATTTCCATTGAAGCCGGCACAGCTGCCATTGCTGTACAATTGAACATTGTCTGATTGTTCTCAACCTCTTTTGCAAATGCAAAACCATTTTGAAGAATAACAGAAGCCCCTTGATAAAGTGTTGCCCGAAGTACACGCAAAGCAAAAGAATGATTCAGTGGCAATGGCAGAAGTACTCTTTCCTCCGGAGTAATTCCAATCCCTTCAATAGTATTCATTAGAATATGATACACTGATCTATAAGTAAGTATCACGCCTTTGGGCTTACCTGTCGTCCCTGTGGTAAACAGTAATTCTGCCATATCCTCCTCTTGAGGCATTGCATAAATAAACTCCTCTGTTTTTAGTTCTGAAGAATATAATTGTTTCAAAGAATGCAGCCTTATTTTATCCGCATATTCTTTCATAGGTTTGTCTGTTAAAAATAACACCGCTTCCGAATCAGCATATACAGATAAAGCATTTTCAGGTGTGCTGTTTTTATCTACAAAAACAGCAATACCCCCGCAATATTGAATCCCAAGATAAGCAGCTACCATCTCCGGCTTAGACAAAGCAGTAAATAATACTCTGTCACCTTTATGGACGCCCAAAGATGCCAGATTGGTCCCGACGGCAATCACTTTGTCTGCCAGTTCCTTATAAGTAACCTGTTCCTTTTTAAATGCAACTGCTAATTTATCCGGCTGTGTCTCTGCAAGCCGCAACACGTTATTCACTAGTGTATCAAACATATCTACCTCCTGCTGCAGTCCTGTATGTACCGATTAGGAATATTTTTCAATCAGTTCTGCCATTGCATCAATTGAATTAAAATTTTCTGGTATAATATCCTCATAAGGCAGCATCACCCCAAATTCCATTGACAGTGCAGAAATAATGCCTACCATAGTAAGTGAGTCCAAGATACCGTCATCTACCAGCTCATTAGAGCTTTCAAAATCAATCTCCGGGTAATTTTCTTCTAATACTTTTTTAATTTGTTCTCTCATCTCTCTACCTCTTTATCTTTTTATTTTTAGAATCCACCATATATAAAGCTGCTGGCATCATATGCAGAGCCATACATACCAAATATTAATACAAGAACAATAGAGCCGTAATATACGCCCCATCGAAGCAAAACCGGCTGCTTAGCCAGGCTTTCTCTAATTCCGCCTTTGTCTTGAAGCATATCCGCTCCCCACATAATAAGTATTCCAAACAGTACGATATAGAAGTTCTTCTGATCTAATCCATGACAGTACAAACTTCCGTCAAACAGGGTCCATAGCCTATGTTCTTTAAATATCTGCTGAATCATTACTGCAAATCCCTCAAGTGAACCAGTTACCGTAAGCATACGTCCTATGCAAAATATACAAAAAGTTCTGGACATTTGAAACAAACGAAATCCAAAGGCAGATGTATCTATCTTTAACCAGTTGTTAAGCTTTTTAAAATCCGGAGTCAATACCGTTCCCAAAATAATAAGTATCCCCCAATAAAGCCCCCAAACTATGTAATCACTGCCTGTTCCATGCCATAATCCAGTTAATAACCAAACTATCACGAGAGGGACTGCCGCTGATATTACCTGGCCTGCCCGATTGCCGAATTTCTTTCTGATTTTTACTGCAAACTTCATAAAGCTTGGACTCATAGCAACTGGCATATACACATAATCTTTAAACCAGGTTCCCAAGGTAATATGCCATCTTCTCCAGAATTCAGCTGCACTTCTTGAGAAAAATGGCTGTTTGAAGTTTTCATCCAAAACGATTCCCATCGCCTCAGAAGCCCCAATTACAATATCCATGCACCCAGAAAAATCTGCATAAAGTTCTATAGCGCCTAGTACTACCGCTATTACTATTTCTATCCCCGCAAAGTCAGACGGTGTATAATATACGGTAGAAGTAAATAGTGCTATTCTATCAGCTACTACCATTTTCTTGAAGTATCCCCATAGCATACGCTGAATACCAAAGCACACCCGCTCATAAGAAAATCCCGGAAGCTCATTGAATTGCTTTATCAACTTAGGATATCGGCTAATCGGCCCCTGCACAATATGCGGAAAATATATCATACATGTTAGCAATTTAAAATAATTGTGTTCACATTTTGTTTTTTTCCAATATACATCCAGCAAGTAGCCTACTGATGAAAAGGTATAATATGAGATGCCAAGTGGGACAAGATATGTCTTCCATTGGAAAACCTGTGAAACGGTAAATACTCGTTTCCATTGAAGCAGTCCTCCTACCTTTACATAGATTAAAATTCCTATAACCAAAAACATTGCAAACAGAAGGTATTTCCTGCTTTTCTTTTTAAATTTTGCAAAAAGAAGAGCCTGCTCCTTTGGTTTCAGCCCTTCTTTCTCTTTTTCGTATCCTAAATATACATGTTCAATACTTCTGGAAATAAAATAGACAACAAATGATGTGACTAAAATCACTGCCAGAAGATTCCATCCGCATGCATATTTATAAAAGATAATACTTCCGATTAAAATTACAGCCTGCCTTAGCCCTACTTTTGGCATAAGCAAATAGATAAGAAGAAAAACAGCAAAAAAAACAATAAATGCTATAGAATTATAGGTCATATAAAAAATTCTCCCTTAATAAAAGCTCACTTTAGTCATTGTTCATCATACGACATAAAATGACATATAACATTTTACTATAAGGACTTAATAAAATCTACACCTTTTTAAGAAATTATTAATTTAATCTTAAATATGACTAAATATAATATCCTGCATTGCCCAATCCAATTATTCATATGGGATATTAATGAATGGTGAAATCGCTGGAGGAAAAGCATAGAAAGTGAATACAATACACTGTGAGGGGCATAAGTCGACAGCCTATATAAACGCGTGCCCTCAGACACGCGTTTATAAATTATGTGTATCATAGGTATTTTTTCAGCAGGCGGATTAAGTCTTTGACATCAATAGGCTTCGCTATATGGGCATTCATGCCGCATTCCAGACACTGTTGGATATCCTCTGAAAAAGCATCCGCAGTCATGGCAAGGATCGGAACCGTTGAAGAATCCGGACGTTCCAGTCCTCTTATTGCCTTTGCCGCCTCGTACCCTGTCATATTGGGCATCCGTATATCCATGAGAATGACATCGTAATATCCCGTGGGTGAATCCCGGAACTTCTTCAGACATATCTGCCCATCTTCTGCCCATTCCAGTTTAGCGCCCAGGTCGGACAGCAGTTCCCTTGTAATCTCCCAATTAAGTTCATTATCCTCAGCAAGCAGGATACGCCGCTCAGACATATTTATATTTTTTTCCGATACCAGGTCCTTTGCTGCCTCACCCCCCATATACGGGCGGAGGCCATAAAATAAGGTTGATTTAAACAGCGGCTTGGAAATGAAACCACTGATTCCTGCGTCCCTGGCCTCTGCCTCGAATTCGCCCCAGTCGTATGCAGAAATAAGCAGAATCGGTATCTCACTCCCTAAATTATGCCGAATCTCTCTTGCAACCTGAAGACCATTCATATCAGGCAGCTTCCAGTCTAATAGAATAATTTGATAGTCGTCTCTCTTTTTGTGGCGATAGTTTGCCAATTCCACCGCCTTTTCTCCACTCAGGGTCCATTCTGCCCTAATTCCAATGGAACGCAGTGCGCCTGCGGCGGTTTTGCATAACAATTCGTCATCGTCAACTACCAGCATATTCCAGGGGGGAAGTACCATATCCACCTCTATGGCGGCAGCCTTTTCAAAATCTACCACAATATGGAATTCTGTACCTTTGCCAGGCGTGCTCTGTACATCGATTGTTCCTTCCATTGCATCCACAATATATTTTGTGATTGCCATTCCCAAACCGGCCCCCTCGGTTTTATGCACCCTGCTGCCGTCCGCACGGCTGTAGGATTCATATATTTTTTTCAGGAATTCCGTTGTCATGCCGATTCCATTATCCTTAACATTAATATGAATTCTCACAAAATTTTCTCCTTTTGGAGATTTTTCTTCTGACAGAGATAGCTGTATAGAGCCTCCTTCAGGTGTATACTTAGTGGCATTAGACAAAAGGTTAAGCAAGACCTGATTCAGACGTACTCCATCACACCAAACATTTTCGGTCAATATATTCTCAATATGTACATCAAAATATTGGGCTTTTGCCTTCACCTGAGGCTGCATAATACTAACAATGCCCTCAGTAACCTCTCTCAAAGAGATCTGCTCTGTTGTCAAAGTCAAGTTGCCGCTTTCTATTTTCGACATATCCAATACATCATTAATTAGCCCTAAGAGGTGTTTGCTTGACAATGTAATTTTCCTAAGACAATTCTTCACCTGTTCCCGGTCATTAATGTGTGCCGTGGCTATCGCAGTCATACCTACTATCGCATTCATAGGGGTTCGGATATCGTGACTCATATTAGCTAAAAATTCACTTTTTGCCTTGCTTGCCTCAATGGCCGCCTGACGCGCCTTCCCCAGCTCCTGCATCTGCATACGGGTCATGGAAAAGTAGCGGAGAAAAATCAAGGTCAGAAGGAGCAGCACAGAAACACAGGACAGCAATGTAATGAGTATACGCTGATCACTCAGGCTGTTTATAGTCTCGTCCAATACACCGTAGGGCATTACCCCAACTAAATACCATTCAGAATAAGGCAATGGCATACCATATATTTGCCGGTCCCCACCATTTACCTTGAGAATTGCACTGTACTTTTGATTGCCTTTCAGAGCATCAGCAAACCCTTCTAGACCAGTGTCTGAGAGTGATTGGTTTGCTGCTGAATTATGCTGCATCTGCAGCAGATTAAAGTATTCCCACAATTCAGTATTAGAATCGCGTATTACAAAACTGCCATCCGGCCGTATGATATGATAATACGTCAGTTGCCCCTCGTCCTCTAAGGAAAGAAACTCAGTGATATAATCCAGAGGAACAGCCGCTGTCAGCCCGATGCATTCCTCACCATTTTTCATAGGATAATCAGCCTCTACTCCAAATAATACCACTTCATTCCCAACCGCATCAACCCCTACGGCAACCCTTTGCTCTCCCTGCTGCAATGCCTCTACAAAAGGGGACGGATTAATTGGCTGTATGGATTCACCATAGAGAGTTTCAAAGTTTCCCTCCTTAGAGCAAATAGCTAAATAGTCAAATCCTCTGACCTGTGCTCTGTAAACAAGTTCCTCATATTGGCTCTCTCTGTCGCTGTTTTCTGCAGAAACCACGGATGTAATGCCTTCTACCTGAGCAAAACGCAGTTTAATGACATTCTCAAAGTGTCTGGACATTTGCTCATTCATTCCTGCCATATAAATTTCTCCAACTTCGTAAATAGTTTTTCTGCTTTTTCGATTCATATAGACTCCCAGCAGGCTGAAAACCACTACACTAAAGAGCAGAAGTCCAATGAAGCTGCACAGCAGAAAGTGCGTAGTTGGATTCTTATGTTGTCTGCTGCTCATTGATGCTATACCTCCCCGTATGACTGTAGGCGGGACAGAGAACTGCACCTTTTACGGGTGAGCAGTCTGTCATAATCTATTTTGTTTCTCATGCTGCGAATATATTTATCCTCTTGTGCTAGGGAGATATCCCTTAACTCGGTTTTAATCGTATCGGCTATTTCCAGAAGACATTGTATCAGAATTGGATTAAAGGTTCCGCATTGTCCTTCCAAAATCGTTGTCAATGCTTCGCTATATGTATAAGCTTTCTTATAGCACCGCTCGCTGATTAGAGCATCGTATACATCTGCCAAGGAAACCACCTGGGCTGAAATGGGTATTTCATCCCCCACTAATTTATCCGGATAACCGGTTCCATCATATCTTTCGTGATGCCACCGACAAATTTCAGAAGCCACTTTGACAAGAGGCAGTTCCTGCTGTTCAATGGGTAATTCTGACAGCATTTTTGCACCGATTGCCGCATGGGTCTTTATCACTTCAAATTCCTCCCCGGTAAGGCCCCCAAGTCGTAAGCACGTCTTATATTTGCGGGGGAATCATCCGCAGATATCATAATAACGGCAAATGTGTCGTTCCAGTGGTATCTGTTTATATAGGACAGGACCTCAAACCCATCCATCTCCGGCATCATAATATCCAAAAGAAGAAGCGAAAAATCCATTCTGTGCTGGGATAGAAGTGCTACTGCCGCTGCACCGTTATCTGCCTCCACAACCTCATATTGGTCTTCAAGGATATCAGCCAAAAGAGCCCTATTTATTTCTGAATCGTCTACTATTAAGATTTTTTGCTTATCCATTATTTTTAATCTCTCTCCTGTCATAATACGGTTTTATTATAAATACATTCTCTGTGGTCTCGCAATAATCATATTGGACAGGTATACATATAGCTGTGGTTTTTTTACTGACAATCCATCCTATACAGAGTATAATAAAATCAGAATGGACAGGAGACGAATTATGGAACCGCAAGAAACCAAGTTCTCATTTATCTATCATGAAATAAAGCAGCTCATTATAAATGGCCAGATTCCTCCAGGTAATCGTCTGCCATCTTCAAGGATGCTCTGTAATCAGTACCATGCAAGCCGCTATACGATTAACTGTGTTCTAGAGGTATTGAAAGATGAAGGATTTATTGATATAAAGCCGCGCCTTGCCCCAATCGTTCTCTCAGGAAAGAGTGCTTCAAGGGCCGGGGACATGGAGTTTGACATATTGAGAAAAAGAGAGAGTATTGTACAGCTATATAAGACCTTTGGATTACTATTACCGCCCCTTCTTGTCTTTGCTTCCCAGAACTTAAACTTAGAGATAATGCCTCATTACAAGCAGGCATTAAAAGCATCACGCCTTGGACTTTCCAAAGACGGGTGGAGATCTTCTTCTAAGTTTATAAAAGAGATATTAGAAATTGGGGGGAATCCCTTGCTTGCTAACCTATTTTCCACCTTTGAGCTTCATAATGATCTAAGCTTTTTTACAGAGGAATGTCCTTACTTTTTAGAAACCTTTCTGGGGCCCTCCCTATCCAATGCAGATGTTCTTGTAGATATTTTGAAAGGAAACGACCCTGCTGTTAAGCATAGGCAGTTAGTACATTTATTTCAAACACTTTCCGATTCCATTGCAGGCACTTTGGATCACTTAGCATGTATGACCTCTTCATGTCCTGCGCCTTTATCTGCTTCCTTTTTATGGAGACCAACGCGCGGAAAAGACTACTTTTACACAAGAATCGTCAGCGATTTGAACCAGAAAATCGGCAATGGCGAATATCCCTGCGGAACATATCTTCCTTATGAGAAACAATTAGCACACCAGTACGGGGTCTCCGTATCCACAATCAGAAAAGCATTGGGGGAACTAGCGCAGAGAGGTTTTGTAAAGACATTAAACGCTAAGGGCACTATTGTGATCGAACCGGACGATTCCAGGGTAAATCAGCTGCTTCCTAATCCAAGACGTACAGAAGAGGCACTCCAATACCTTTATGCACTCCAATTGCTGGCATTAATTATCTACTCTGCGGCTTTGATGGCGGCTCCCAAGTTTACTTCAAAAGAATTGGACGAATTATGTGATAAATTCTCACGGCAGGATTCCATTTGTATCATTGATATTTTCGAGGCGATTTTAAAACATATTGAATGGAAGCCTCTCCAAACTATATTGACAGAAGCATTCCGCCTTACGGAATGGGGTCACTATATCGCTTATTATGACACGAAAAAGCAAGTGCTTCAGAATCTCAACCAACAAATCATTGCAGCGGTTCTGCACCTGCAGGAAGGAAATGCAAAGGCATTTGCAGCCGGCATGAGAGATTGCTATCGTTATACATTAGAACATGCCAAGAAGTATATGATTAAAAAATACAGCTATTACCGGGCATCTTCTATTCGGATTCCGGAAATATATTAGGTGTTATCCGCACTTGTCCCCCAGGCCGGCTGCTTCGAATATGCAGGCATAAAGAAAGAGGCCGGAGTCTTCTTCCCGCCTCTTCCTTTATCTGTTTTCTGCTGAGCGCTTTCCTCTCACTCCAGCCGTTGTATTACATCCAGGACTTCATCATCAAATACTCTGTCTTTATATAAAAACTTCTTATCTTCCTCCGTGATTTTCCGAACCACTCTGCAGGGATTTCCCACGGCAACCACCCAATCCGGAATATCCTTAGAAACAACACTTCCCGCACCAATGACGGTATTGCTTCCGATATGAACCCCGGGGAGAATAACGGTATTGCCGCCAATCCATACATTGTCCCCGATGGTTACTTCAATTCCATATTCATACAGGGTATTCCTTGCTGTGGGATGCACCGGATGTCCGGCTGTATAAATTGCCACATTCGGGGCCATCTGACAATTATCCCCAATTGTCACCTTTGCCACATCTATAATCGTGCAGTTATAGTTTGCGAAGAAGTTTTTTCCAACCTCAATATGAGTGCCATAATCACAATAAAACGGGGGATTGATACATGCTTGTTCCGATTTGCCCAGTAACTCCTTTACAATTCTTCCGATTTCATCAAAGTTTGAAGGGTCTGCAGTATTCAGCCTATGCAGAATTTTTCTGCAAACCTTCTGTTCCTCCATGACGGATTCATCTGCAATATAAGCCATCCCAAGATCTCTGCGTTCCTGATTATTCAATCGTATGTCCTCCCTACCCTCGTCCCCCTGCCAGTTATAAACAGAACAAGCAGCAGACGAATTCCATTTTCATCTTTTTTATTGAGTATAATGCTTTATTTTGAATAATTTTACCTCTTTCAATTCCTGCGAAAGGTTTACCCT
Source organism: Lactonifactor longoviformis DSM 17459 (assembly GCF_900129135.1). GTDB lineage: Bacteria > Bacillota > Clostridia > Lachnospirales > Lachnospiraceae > Lactonifactor > Lactonifactor longoviformis. The sequence goes on along the minus strand of NZ_FQVI01000035.1, from coordinate 18,152 downwards.
TATTTTTCACTTGGTTCAAATTAATCTGGACACTTTCGCCTCATCTATATCTGTTACCGGAATATCATCCCCTCCTTTAGTTATAATTATTTAACTATCAAGATAACTTGATTTTATCACAGTTCTCTAATAAAAAGAATTAAAAACTCCCCAAAACCAAAGTCCTGAGGAGTTGTGAGATCTTTTTGAAATTGGACGTTCTGAAACGTATGATTATCTCTTTGAGAACTGCGGTGCACGACGAGCTGCTTTGAGACCGTATTTCTTTCTCTCTTTCATTCTTGGATCTCTTGTCAGATATCCGGCTTTTTTGAGAACTGGTCTGAAATCATCGTCTGCCTGAAGCAGTGCTCTGGCAATGCCGTGACGGATAGCACCAGCCTGTCCGGTATAACCGCCGCCATGAACATTTACTAATACATCAAACTTATCAGCGGTCTCTGTTGCCACTAACGGCTGACGAACGATAACTTTTAATGTCTCTAATCCTAAATACTCATCAATGTCTCTTTTATTGATTGTAATCTTACCTGTTCCAGGTACTAAATATACTCTTGCGATAGATTTTTTTCTTCTTCCGGTTCCGTAGAATTTTGAATTAGCCAATGTTTTTTACCTCCTACTAAAATGTTAATACTTCTGGTTTCTGAGCTTCATGCTTATGCTCCGGTCCAGCGTATACGTGAAGTTTACCGATCATTGCTCTTCCTAAAGGTCCCTTTGGAAGCATACCCTTAACTGCAAGCTCGATTACTTTTTCAGGTTTCTTTGCTAACATTTCTCTTAATGTAGTTTCTTTCATTCCGCCTACATAGTCTGAATGGTGGTAATAAACTTTCTGGTCTAATTTTTTACCTGTAACATTGATCTTGTCAGCGTTTACAACGATTACATAATCTCCTGTATCGATATGAGGAGTATAGATTGGTTTATTCTTTCCTCTTAATACCTTAGCAATTTCAGATGCGAGACGGCCTAATGTCTGTCCATCAGCGTCTACTACATACCATTTTCTTTCAACCTTATCTGGATTAGCCATATAACTGTTCATGGTTTTACCTCCTGTTTTACATATGGATTCAATAATTTTTTAACTTAAAATCTATAATGTAAAATACCTTCGCCGGGGCAGGGACCGGGTATTTTCGCACTACGTCACATTGAAATATTATATTATACTCACCCACGTGTGTCAACAGGTTTTTTGCTTTTTTGCCATATTTTCTGCTAAATTTACCCAGAGAGACCTGTTAAGCGCTTCTGCCTCAATTCGGCAATGTGATATCATAACCTGTCTGCGATTCTCAGTATCTGGTTTCATCACTAAAATAACGCACTCCAACCAATGTCAAACCCCGGGCAGGCGCTGTATTGCCGGCCGTCTTCCTGTCCCTGGCCTCAAGTATCTCCTTTACATACACCGGCGGATACTTCCCACATCCTACTTCCATCAGAGTTCCTGCAATAATACGCACCATATTATAAAGAAATCCCATACCTGTCACCCGGATAATAATCTCATCGCCGTTCTTTTGTATCGTCAGACCGGTAACATTGCGCACTGTAGTTTTCACCTGGGCGCCGGTACCGCAGAAACTCTTAAAGTCATGCTCACCAATGAGATGTTCTGCTGCCTCTCTCATCTTTTCCACATCCAGCGGAACATACGTAAAATAAGAATAAAACCGTTCCGTAGGAATCGGAAATCTCCGGTTGAGGATTCGGTACTCATACGTCTTTTCACTTTTCTGGTATCTGGGGTGAAAATCCAGAGGGACCTCCTTTGATTCCTGAATCCGGATATCCTCAGGCAGTCTCTGATTCAGTGCGTAGGAGATCTTCTCCCCCGGCATTCTGCTGTTAGTATCAAATACCGCTGCATTCCCCAAGGCGTGTACCCCTGCATCTGTCCTGCTGGCCCCCAAGACAGAGACGGGCTCTTTCAGCAGTTCACTCAGATGCCGCTCTAAAACTTCCTGTATGGTAATACCGTTAGGCTGCACCTGCCATCCACAGTAATTTGTCCCGTCGTATGCGACTACAATCATAACACGCTTCATAAACTACCTCCCCAGGATCCGGATTACGATACTGCCCGCCAGATAGAGAAGCATGATTCCGTATGCGGCCAGATCCCTGGATGCATATTTCAGCGGTTTCATCTGCGTTCTTCCCTCGCCGCCATGGTAGCACCTGGCTTCCATGGCCATGGCCAGATCATTGGCCCGGCGGAACGCCGAGATAAACAGAGGAACCAGGAGAGGAATCAGCGCCTTTGCTTTCTTTATCAGATTCCCGCTCTCAAAGTCTGCCCCCCTGGCAATCTGGGCCTTCATGATCTTGTCCGTCTCCTCCATAAGGATGGGAATAAAACGCAGAGCAATGGACATCATCATAGCAATCTCGTGAACAGGAACCTTAATCCTAGTCAACGGCCTCATAAGCTTCTCCAATCCGTCCGTCAGCTGATTGGGCGTCGTTGTAAGTGTCATGACGGAAGATCCGATAATCAGATAAATCAGCCGTATTGCCATTTTTCCTGCCTGCAGACACCCTGCATCTGTTATTTTAAAGATCCAGAACTGCACCAGAATAGTTCCCGGTGTAAGAAACAGATTAAAGGCTACGGTAATCAGAAGAATCATAAAGATGGGCTTAAGTCCCTTTACCATAAATCCAAAGGGTACTTTGGATATTAGAATCATTGCCCCTAAAAAGGCCGTAGCCAGCAGATATCCCTCCCACTTGTTGGATACAAAAAGGGATACCAGAAAAATCAGTGTTCCGATAAATTTTACCCGGGGATCCAATCTATGTAGAATGGAATCTGCGGGATAATATTGTCCAATTGTTATATCTCTTATCATAATGATCTACTTTCCCAACGCCTTTAATATACTTACCCGGGCTTCCTCCACTGTAGTCGCCGTTTCATCTACCGGTATGCCCTTTTCCTTCAGTGCATGCATAATATAGGTAATCTGGGGGGCTGCAAGCCCCATTCCCTCCAATTCTCTGTAATGGGAAAATACTTCCTTGGGCGCATCATCAAATGCAACCTTCCCCTTGTTCATAACAATAATCCGTTCGACATATTTGGCTATGTCTTCCATGCTGTGGGACACCAGAATAATAGTAATCCCCCGCACACTGTGGAGTTCCGCAATCTGATCCAGAATCTCATCTCTGCCTCTGGGATCCAGTCCGGCCGTGGGTTCGTCCAGAACCAGTACATCCGGGTTCATTGCCAGAACCCCCGCGATGGCGGCCCTCCGTTTCTGTCCTCCAGACAGTTCAAAGGGAGAACTGCTGTAGAATTCCTCCCCCAGACCAACCTGGGCAAGCGCCTCTTTTGCCCTTTCTTTTGCCTCATCCGGGGACAGCCCCTGATTCTTGGGCCCGAAACAGACATCTTCCAGCACACTCTCCTCAAACAGCTGATGCTCCGGGTACTGAAAAACCAGTCCCACATGGCTTCTCAGAGCCTTCAGAGGGTAATTCTCCCCCCATATATTTTCCCCGTTGTAGAGTACAAGTCCTCCCGTAGGTTTCATCAGACCGTTAAAATGCTGAATCAAGGTCGACTTTCCGCTGCCTGTATGACCGATAATTCCCACAAACTGCCCGTCCCGTATCTCAAGATTCACATCCTCCAGGGCATGCATCTCATATACAGTTCCCGGACTGTAGGTATAGGTTACATGTTCTAACTTAATTGACATATCGCATTCACCAACTCATCTATTGTTAAAATTCCTTCTGGTATCTGAAGCCCCGACGTTCTCAGTTCATGGGCAAGAAGCGTGACCTGGGGGACATCCAGACGGTAACTTTTTAATGTATCTACCTGGGAAAATATCTCTCTTGGAGTCCCCTGCATTACAATACTTCCCCGGTCCATAACGATAACCCGGTCAGCAAAGATTACCTCTTCCATATAGTGGGTAATCAGTATTACAGTAACCCCTTCTTTTTTATTAAGTTCTCTGACTGCCTGCAAAACTTCCTTTCTCCCGTTGGGATCCAGCATCGCCGTAGGCTCGTCCAGAACAATACATTTTGGCCGCATAGCCACCACTCCGGCGATGGCCACTCTCTGCTTCTGCCCTCCAGACAGCTTATTCGGCGAATGATGACGGTAAGCAGTCATCCCCACTGCACGCAGACTTTCATCTACCCGTCTCCAGATATCTTCTGTGGGAACTCCCATATTTTCCGGTCCAAAGCCTACATCTTCTTCTACAACCGTCCCGATAATCTGGTTATCCGGATTCTGAAATACCATGCCTGCTTTCTGACGAATCCTCCAGAGTTCCTCTTCATTCTCTGTACTCATGTGATCCACCCATACCGTTCCCTCCGTGGGTATAAGCAGGCCGTTTATATGTTTTGCAAGAGTAGATTTGCCGGAGCCGTTGTGTCCCAGAACAGCAATAAACTGCCCAGCCTCAACATCCAGATCCACCCGGTCAATGGCTCTGCTTGTCTCCTCTACTTTGCCCTCATCGTTATATTTCAAATACTCAAACACCAGTTTGCTGGCTTTTATAATACCCATAGTAATTCCTCTTCTGCTTCTAGGATAAACTTCACTTTATTGTATCCGATTTGCTCTCCCTTTACAAGTAATTTGCACATTCACTGCAATGATTCCCAGGCTGACACAGGCGAGTGCTGCCATATTTTTAAGGGTAAACGCATTTTCCCCAAGAAATACAGAAGATAATAAAATACCGAATACAGGGATCGTAAACCCATATATAGATACCTGCCCAACGGTATTATATTTTAACAAAAGGGTCCATACGGAAAATGCGGCGCTGGAGATAAACGCCATATAGACCAATAACAGGATACCCGGAAGAGTAAATTGCTTTACCTCCCCGCCCAGCACCAGACCGATCCCTATCAGCACCAGCCCCCCTGTTAACAGCTGATACGCCGTGATAGTAAACGAGTTATCCCTGTGGGCAAAGGTTTTTACGTACACTGCTGCCATGCCGTAGGCCAGACAGGAGATGAGCATAAATCCTTCCCCGGAAAAGGAAAACCCGCCTTCCAGACCGCCTTTTGAGTAATTTATTATTACAACGCCTGCAAATCCCAAAATACAGCCGAATCCCTTTTTCAGATTCATCTTTTCGTTCCTGATAAAAAAATGTGCCAAAAGAATGGAAAAGAAAGAATTGGACGCAGATAAAATAGCGCCTTTTACCCCGGTAATGTTAGCAAGGGCAAGATAAAAAAATACGTACTGCATTGTTGTCTGTATCAGTCCCAGTACCACAACCTTGCCCCAAATCTCTTTTTTGGGAAGGGGCAGCTTTCGGGCGGAGACTCCAGCTATCAGCCATGTCATCCCCCCTGCCAGGGTAAAACGATATCCAGCAAAAAGTATCTGGCTCCCTGTGTCATCTCCCGCAATCTGAAACAGCCTGTACCCATTTTTTACACAGGGGTATGCGCTTCCCCACAGCAGTGTGCAGAACAGAGCCAGAAAACAGATCACCCAAGGCTTTGTCAGGATGTCAGTATTTCTTTTTTCCATAGTTCCCCCTCTTTCGTAAATCCAAGTTTCCGGGCCAGCGCCTCAGAGGCCTGATTCCTTCTGTCAATGCGACAGAAAAGCTCCTTTATCTCCCGATCCCGGGCAGCCTCTATCGCGATCCGGCAGGCTTCCCAGCCATATCCCTTCCCTTGAAAGGAAGGTCCTATCATATATCCCATTTCTATTCCCATGATTCCATCTTCCTCCTGCCGGCCGGGTTCGAATCCCACCTGGCCTATAATCTCTCCCGTATCTTTTTTTATTACCGTCCAAAATCCCATATCGCACAAATGATACATATATTCTCTGTAGGAAGGAAATGCCTCCAGTTCTTCTTCCTCACTTTCCTTCATCCGGCATCCCCAGTCCGCCACTTCGGGCTCCTGATACATCTTCCACAGGACAGGGATGTCTGCTTCTGTCATCTCCCTGACAGTTACCCTTCACGTTTCCCCGATAACCACTGGCTCCTTCCGGCTTCTGCGATATACTTTTTCCATAAAACCGCCGTCAATTTCTTCATACCCTTCCACAATGATCTCAGCAGTACTCAGATCCTGTTCTCCTGAGTCAGGGTTATAGTATCCCACACAGCAGATCCCGGCGGCTTTGGCAGCCCGGCATCCATTTGTGGAATCCTCCACAACAATACATTCTTCTGGCGAAAGTCCCAGCAGCTTTGCAGTCCTCAGAAAGATATCAGGTGCAGGCTTGGGATTCCTGACACTCTCACCGCTGCAGATCACATGAAAATATGGCTCCAGTTCCAGAGACCGGACCACATCCCGAATATAAGGTTCCGGCGACGAGGACGCTATGGCCAGCCGGTATCCTGCTTGCTTAAGACGCCCCAGGAGTTCCGGCACTCCCTCAATTAGAGGATATCCTCTCTCCTTCATCACCTTCCACTTGATCGCTTCATGCTCTTCCATCAGCTTTCTGTCATCCTTGTCCACTCCATAGGCCTCACTGAGTAGATTCATGAGAAATCCGGCGGTGGATCCAATGCACGGTTTATAGATCTCATAGGAAAGATCAACTTTTCTCTCCTTCATTGTCATTTTCCAAATTTCGTAGTGAACCGGCTCCGAATTAATCAGAACTCCGTCCATATCAAATATAATCCCTTTCAGCATACATTCTCTCCTGCAGTTTCTTCTATAAATAAAACCGCTTTTCCTCTGTTTTCTCCAGAGGAAAAGCGGCCTTTTTAATTTCTCACTGTCACTCTACGGTTTCACAATCCTTCTTCTCTTCCAGAATAGAATCCATAAGCTCCCAGATCTCGTCTCTTCCCTGTTTTGTCGCAGAAGAAAACGGAATAATCTGGGTTCCCGGAACCAGTTCCAGTCCCTGGCGTAACATTTTAATATGCTTTTGTATCTGGCTTCTCTTTAATTTATCCAGCTTAGTGGCAATGATAATCGGCTGATATCCGTTGTAACGAATCCACTCGTACATGGTTTTATCGTTCTTAGAAGGCTCGTGCCGGATATCTATCAGCAGAAAAACCGCTTTCAGCATCTTTGAGCCATGCAGATACCGTTCAATCAGATGCCCCCATTTTTCTTTCTCAGCCTGGGACACCTTCGCATATCCATACCCAGGAAGGTCCACCAGGTACATACTCTCGTTTACATTATAGAAATTAATGGTCTGTGTCTTACCCGGCTGGGAACTGGTTCTGGCCAGTGCCTTCCGGTTCATCAGCGCATTAATCAAAGATGATTTTCCCACATTGGACTTCCCGGCAAACGCTATTTCCGGGCGGTCATTTTCAGGCAGAGTGCTCGTCACACCGCACACAATATCCAGGGATACATTTTTTATTACCATTTTTTCCTCCGTTTTCCGGACTGCTAGTCTTCTTTTCCTGCCAGGGCAATATCCAGAACCTGGCTCATAGTATCCACATAGGCGATGTCCAGGCCCTGAGTAATCTCCTGACTCATCTCTTCCACATCCGGCTTATTCTGTGCCGGCACTACTACTTTCTTAATCCTGGCATTTTTAGCTGCCAGCAGCTTTTCCTTCAGCCCTCCGATTGGCAGAACCCTTCCTCTGAGCGTGATCTCACCGGTCATAGCCACATCGGCCTTCACCGGTGTGCCTGTAATCGCCGATATCATAGCAGTCGCCATCGTAATACCCGCGGAAGGTCCGTCCTTAGGAACTGCACCCTCCGGTATGTGGATATGTAAATCATTCTTCTGGAAGAATTCTGGTTCTATCCCATACTCTGCGGCGATAGAACGGATGTAACTGATCCCCGTCTGGGCAGACTCTTTCATCACATCTCCCAGCTGACCTGTGAGAAGAAACTCTCCCGTCCCAGGCATCAGGTTTACTTCAATCTGTAGGGTATCCCCTCCTACACTGGTCCATGCCAGACCTCTGACAATACCAACCTCGTCTGTCTCATTTTTCATCTGATACGTATACACCGGTTTTCCCAGATACGTATCCAGATTTTTCACAGTAACTGAGACCTTGTTCTCGCCCTTCTCCAGAATCTCACGGGCTGTCTTCCTGCAGATCTCACCGATCTTTCTCTCCAGGCTTCGGACTCCGGCCTCTTTTGTATACCCATGGATCATCTCTTTCAGCGCTTTGTCTGTAAGAGACAGCTGGCCTTTGTTCAGGCCATGGGCCTTTATCTGCTTGGGAATCAGATGTTCCTTTGCAATATGCTCTTTTTCATTCTCGGTATAACTGGTGACTTCTATAATCTCCATCCGGTCCAGCAGCGGCTTAGGAATTGTCTGCATATCATTGGCTGTAGCAATAAAAAGCACTTCAGAGAGATCCAGAGGAATCTCTACATAGTGATCCCTGAACTTATTATTCTGCTCGGAGTCAAGCACCTCCAAAAGTGCAGATGAGGTATCCCCTTTATAATCACTGCTGACTTTATCGATCTCGTCCAGGAGCATAAGCGGATTTTTCACTCCCGCCTGCTGCATTCCGGAAGCAATCCTTCCGGGCATTGCCCCTACATAAGTTCTCCTGTGTCCCCGTATCTCAGCTTCGTCTCTCACGCCGCCCAGGCAGATACGTACATATTCCTTGTCCAGCGCTCTGGCTACTGACTTAGCGATTGACGTCTTGCCGGTTCCCGGAGGCCCCACCAGACAGAGAATGGGGCTTTCCCCCTTCTGCGTCAGAGTGCGGACCGCAAGAAACTCCATGATACGCTCTTTTACCTTTTCCAAGCCATAATGGTCAGCCTCAAGAATCTCATTTGCTTTCTTAAGATCCCGATTATCCTCAGACGCCTTATCCCAGGGAAGGCTCAGAAGAGTCTCAATGTACCCTCTCATCACCGTACTCTCAGCAGCGCCGCTGTTCATATTTTTAAATCGATCTATCTCTTTTATAATTTTTTCCCGGATCTCTTCAGATGCCTGAAGCTTCCTGGCTTCCTCGATAAATTGCTCCGCATCCGTCTGGGTATGATCTTCCCCCAGCTCCTCCCGGATCAGTTTTAACTGCTCCCTTAATATATATTCTCTCTGATTCTTATCAATCCGCTCTTTTACCTTTGTCTGAAGATCTATGCGGATCTCCATAATCTGAATTTCATTTGAGAGCACTAACCCCAGCGCCTCGTACCGATCCTCCAGAGAAATCCCCTCAAGAATTCTCTGGCGGTCAGTATAAGGCAGGGGAAGGTGGATAGCGATCTGATCCACCAGTCTTTCTATGTCTTCCATCTCCAGCAGCTGTGCTGCCAGTTCTTTGCTAATCTTGGGATTCTCGGTACAGTATGTGATAAATAATTCCTTCAGGTTTCTGAGCATGGCCTCTTTCGCATTATCGCTTAGCGCTGTCAGATCCTGCTGGTCAAAGGCAGCAACCTCTGCCTCCAGATATTTATCATTGTTCTCCAAACCGAGGATTTCTGCCCGTTCTATCCCCTCTACAAGGATCCGCAGGGTATTCTTTGGTGCTTTTACTACCTGCTTAATTTCAGCAATGGTTCCGATCTTGTATAAATCTGCCATTCCCGGATCTTCTGCCTCCGGGTCTCTCTGGGTAACCAGATATATTACCTGATCCTTCATCATCGCTGTCTCTACTGCTTTGATAGATTTGTCCCGGCTGATATCGAAGTGGACAATCATACCGGGAAGAATCGTGGTTCCTCTAAGGGCGATAGCGGGTAATATTCTCATTAAGTCACTCATTCTCGCACTTCCTATTCTTAAGCGGTTTCGCCTTTTCCTCTTTTCTTTGCTGAAACGGCCCTTCTGGGCGTGGGTCCTCCCTCTCCCCGTGTAATTTCAGGTTCTCCGTTTCCTTCCACTACCTCTTTTGTAATAATGCAGGAACGGATGGTATCGTCAGACGGAGCCGAATACATGATATCCATCATAGTGTTCTCCATAATTGCGCGGAGCCCTCTGGCTCCTGTCTTCCGTTCCATGGACTTCTCGGCAATCGCCCGAAGGGCCTCCTCCTTGAAATCCAGCTCCACTCCGTCCAGCTCAAACAATTTTTTATACTGGCGTACCAATGAGTTCTTAGGCTCCTTTAAAATCTTCAGCAGAGCTTCCTCATCCAGCATATCCAGAGACACAACTACCGGCACACGGCCGACAAACTCAGGGATCATGCCGAATTTTACGAAGTCCTGGGGCATTGCCTGTTTTAAAAGCTCTCCCACATTCTGTTTTTCTCCTGTGCGTATCTCTGCGTTAAATCCTATAGATTTGGTATCTTTTCTGGAATCAATAATCTTATCCAGCCCCTCAAAAGCACCGCCGCAGATAAATAAGATATTTGTGGTATCGATCTGGATAAAGTCCTGATGAGGATGTTTCCTTCCTCCCTGCGGCGGTACATTTGCCACCGTACCTTCCAGAATCTTGAGAAGCGCCTGCTGCACGCCCTCCCCGGAAACATCTCTGGTAATAGAAGCATTCTCAGATTTTCTTGTTATCTTGTCAATCTCGTCTATATAAATAATTCCATACTGGGCACGCTCAATATCGTACTCTGCAGCCTGGATGATTTTCAACAGAATGTTTTCCACATCCTCTCCCACATACCCTGCTTCTGTGAGGCTGGTGGCATCTGCAATTGCAAAAGGCACATTCAGAAGCTTAGCCAAGGTCTGCGCAAGAAGTGTTTTTCCCGAACCAGTAGGTCCAAGCATCAAAATATTACTCTTCTGAAGCTCCACATCAGTGCTTTTGCCTGCCAAAACTCTTTTATAGTGATTATATACAGCAACAGAAAGTACCTTTTTTGCATCCTCCTGTCCGATTACATATTCATCTAAAAATTCCTTTATCTCCTGTGGCTTCAGCAGATTGATGGAGGTGTCATCCACCTCGTCATACATCTCGAACTCCTCATCAATAATCTCTGAGCAGATTTCAATGCACTCGTCGCAGATATATGCTCCGTTTGGACCTGCAATTAGCTTTCGCACCTGTTCTTCCGGCTTTCCGCAGAAAGAACATCTGATTTTTGGTTCATTTCCCTTTATTGCCATAGTTATATCCTTTCTTCAGTCTGGCATACCTGTGGGTTAAGAGCTACATAAGACCCCCGCTAATTTAGCAGGAGTCTTATCTGAATGAATTATCTGTGCTCAATCACCATATCAATCAGGCCATACGCCTTGGCTTCCTCAGAGGACATATAATTGTCTCTTTCGGTATCCGCAGTAATAACCTCAATTGGTTGTCCTGTATTGGCAGCCAGAATAGTATTCAATTTCTTCTTGATCTTCAAGATATGTTCCGCCACAATCTCGATCTCGGTTGCCTGTCCCTGCGCTCCGCCCGAGGGCTGATGGATCATAATCTCGGCATTGGGCAGCGCCATACGTTTGCCTTTGGCTCCCCCTGCAAGCAGAAAGGCTCCCATACTTGCAGCCATACCGATGCAAATGGTAGATACATCACTCTTAATATAGTTCATCGTATCATAAATAGCCAGTCCTGCGGTTACGGACCCTCCGGGACTGTTAATATACAGCTGAATATCCTTTCCCGGATCTTCTGATTCCAAAAAAAGGAGCTGGGCAACTACCAGGCTGGCAGTCACATCGTTTACTTCTTCGCCTAAAAAGATGATTCTTTCTTTTAATAGTCTGGAATAGATGTCGTAGTTTCTCTCTCCCCTGCTCGTCTGTTCAATGACATATGGTACTAAACTCATGAGAACTCCTCCTATTCATATTCAACACGCTTTTAAACCTCTTTTGCAGCCTCGGCAATTAATGTTACGGCCTCCTGAACAGCCATATCTTTCTTCATCTGTTCTTTCTCGTAATCTCCCATTAATTCCTTTAATTTGTCAGCTTCCATCTTGTACATCTCAGCCATCTTCTGAATCTCTTCATCTAACTTTTCATCTGCGATCTGGATATCTTCCGCTTCCGCAATTTTCTCTAACACCAGCCTGCTCTGGATGCGCTTTAACGCCTGCGGTCTCATCTGCTCCTGAAGCTTTTCAGCATCCAGGCCTGTAAACTGGAAATACTGTTCAATGGAAAGTCCCTGTGACTGGATTCTTCTTGCAAAATCATCCACCATGTTGCGGATCTGGTTCTGTACCATTGGCTCAGGAATCTCCATAGAAGCATTTTCAATAGCCTTATCTACTACGGCATCCTCTTTTGCACGCTTAGCCGCTTCCTCTTTCTGAACTGCCAGCTTTTCTTTAATATCATTTTTGTACTCTTCCAGAGTATCGAACTCGGATACATCTTTAGCAAACTCATCGTCTAATTCAGGAAGTTCTTTTACCTTAATAGACTTCACAGTGCATTTAAATACAGCTGCTTTTCCTTTTAACTCTTCTGCGTGATAATCTTCCGGGAAAGTAACATGAACTTCCATCTCTTTCCCAAGCTCAGCCCCTACCAGCTGCTCCTCAAATCCGGGAATAAATGCGCCGGATCCAATCGTCAGAGGATAGTCCTCCCCTTTGCCTCCCTCGAAAGGAACGCCGTCCACAGAACCGTCAAAATCAATGGTTGTAATATCCCCATTCTCCACAGTCCTGTCATCTACATCGATGGTTCTGGAGTTATTCTCCTGCTCTTTTTTTAATTCTGCTTCAATCTCTTCTTCTTTTACTTCTAAATCAGCCTTTTCTACTTCCAGGCCTTTGTAATCTCCCAATGTTACTTCCGGCTTCACAGCCACTTCTGCTGTAAAGATAAATGGCTTTCCTTTTTCCAGCTGTGTTACATCGATCTCCGGCTGTGATACCACATCCAGTTCACTCTCTTCCACTGCTTTGGAATATGCTTCCGGGATCAGGGCATTGGCAGCATCTTCATAGAAAATACCGGCACCGTACATCTTTTCAATCATAACACGTGGAGCTTTACCTTTACGGAAACCAGGGATACTGATCTTGTTTTTATTCTTAAGATATGCGCCCTGAATTGCTTTTTCTAACTCTTCAGCAGAAACCTCAACCGTCAGTTTCGCCATGTTCTTTTCTAACTTTTCTACCTGTAAACTCATTTTTAAACAATTCCTCCTTAATTCTATGTGATACGCTTAAAAAAGGGGCTTCCAGTATGGCAGCCCCTTTTTTTTCGTTACACTTTCCCATACTTACAGTCATTAAAACAGTATAGCACAAGCTTTTCAAAAACGCCAGTATTTTTTCAGACCTAATTGGGAAATTTTTATGAATTGCTCTGCCGGAAGCCAGGCAGCTCCCAGTCCTCTATATTGTCCGTCAGCTTAGCATGTCTGCGCAGAACCGCGTACAGCTCTGCATTTGTAGCAGACATATAGGGATGTACATAGAAAATATTAGCCAGCTGCAGGGTTACTGTCCCAAGCAGACTCCACAGAATGAAGGACAGATCCAGAACAAAAGTATTCCACTTCTGTCCATCCATCATTATTCTGCTTAATTCAAATGCTCTTCTTCTGTCAATCTTAGGATTCTCACAGAGGATATAGGGCACCATGCGGTACTCATAGCTTTTCACAATACCCGGAACCACCAGCAGCAGGCTCCACAGCGCCGTGAACAAGTCTACGCAGAACATGGTTGACGCTATGTTTCCATAGCCGTTTGCAAATCCGTATGTAATTTCTCCTACCCGTGTTTCCTGCTGCCGGTTTTTCATGAAATATCTTTTGCATCCCACATTCAGAGGATTTCCGATTAATATCCTGAAACAAATCATCAGCACGGAAAATACCAGTGGGACAGCATACAGCATAACTATAAACGGTGCTTTGATAAATTTGGAGACCATCTTCCCCACCGCGCCCATCTTTTCCAAAGGACTTAAGGTCTCGTCCGCGAGTCCTTTGGCGCTGTCGATAAAGGAGTTGTGAAACAGGCTGTTCACAATGCCGGTTGTTCTCTCTGCCTCCCCCCGAAAATGTTCTGCGGCTGTCTCCTGCCTGTGCTGCGCCCCCCCTGCGGATCCAGAATTGTTTCCGAATTCATTTGTAAAAAGAAAAGCTGCAAGGCATACCACGACTGCCCCCCAGTAAAACCGGGAAAATGACTTTTTTGCTCTGCTTTTTAATTCTAATCTTGTCCACATACCTCTGTCATTCCTTTACGTGTCCATAAATAATGGATTCCTTAATTTCCTGTGCCTTTTCCTCGCCGGCCAGTATTCCCGCCAGGGCAAGTGCAAAAGGTATTGCGGTTCCAACCCCTCTGCTTGTAATTATATTCCCGTCAACTGCGACTCTCTCCGAAGTTATAGACGCCCCACGCAGCCGGTTTTCAAATCCGGGATAGCAGGCGGCCTTTTTTCCCTCCAGCAGTCTCAAATCTCCCAGGATACTGGGCGCTGCACAGATAGCACCAATTTTTTTCCCTTCCTTATAAAAGTTCCTCAGCTGCCCGGTAAGCAGGCTGCATGCTCCAAGGTTCTTTGTTCCGGGCATTCCTCCCGGCAGTACCAGCATATCCATCTGCGAAAAATCTACACTTTCTATCGTACAGTCTGCTTCTACTTTTATTCCATGGGCCCCCTCTACGGAAAGTCTTCCATGAACGGAAGCCATACAGACATCCTGATCTGCCCTTCTCAGAATATCTACTACCGTCAGGCCTTCAACCTCTTCAAAACCATCTGCCAGGCATACGCATACTTTTGCCATCTGTTTGTCCTCCTTACTTTTTCCACTATTCTATCACGGTGCCGGACAATTGGCAACCAGCGCACTTTCTGTTATACTGATGAAAAAACAGAAAAGAGGGATCCCATATGGAAATAGAAAGAAAATATCTGATACACCACTGTCCGCTTTCCCTGGAGCAGTACCCCAGCCACCGGATACAGCAGGCTTATCTGTGCACAGACCCCGTAGTCCGCGTGCGCAGGCAGGACGATTCTTATATCCTTACCTATAAGTCCAAAGGCCAGATGGTTCGGGAGGAATACAATCTCCCCCTGAATCAGACGGCCTATGAACATCTGCTGCAAAAAGCAGATGGTATTGTTCTCACAAAGACAAGATATGTCATCCCCCTGGATGAGGTTTTAACCATTGAGCTGGATCAGTTTGATGCCCCTTACGAAACCCTGTGCCTGGCAGAGGTAGAATTCCCCTCTGTGGAAATGGCAGAAGCTTTTCTTCCGCCCTCCTGGTTCGGGGAAGATGTCACTTTTACCGGCAAATACCATAACAGCTATCTGAGCGCTCCCGATTCACACTTTTAAAGAAAGGACAGGTACCCTCTGACGGGTACCTATCCTTTTTCTGCCAGCCTCCTCTGAATTCGTTCCATGGTCTGCTTTTTCATCCTTTCTGCTTCCTCCTCCGAAATCCAGGCTTCCTTTTTCGCCATAGACTCCACGATCTTTCCGTAGCAAATGGATATCTTCAGAAATAGAAATGACAAGATTCTTAAAAAAATGTTCTTACTTTTCCTCCATTTAATGCCTAATTCCATCAAGTGATACATACGGCTCTCCCCTTCCTCAATCTTCTTACGTTCCAACACATCTTTATTCTGTAGAATTATGCTGTTTCTCCTGCTAATTATTACATTTTAGGATTCATTTTGTTGCATTAAAAGAAATCTGCTTTTATTCTTGATACAATTGCTCCTAGATTCCATACTTAACTGGAAGATTTTAGGAGGCTATTATGGATTTTCAAACTAACCTGCGCTGTCTACGCAAAGCAAAAGGACTCACCCAACAGGAGATGGCTGATATCTTCAATCTCCAGCGCCAATCTTATTGTAATTATGAAAACGGGCACCGAATGCCGCCTATGGACTTGCTGGTAGCAATGGCCGATTTCTTCTCTGTATCTTTGGACGTTCTCGTAAGAGGAACCGTGGCTCTGGAGGATCAGCATAACCCTACATTACCCGTATTGACCCGGGAAACCATTTATATTTTGACCGCTTACCAAAAGCTTCCTCCATCCACCCGAAAAGAATTGATCGATTACCTTACCTTTAAATTAGAACGTCTCTCCGATTAATACTTATTTTATCATCTGGGGAATTAATTTGCAATATAATATATTGCAATTGCATATTTCGACAAACATTGCGTATTTTCTACTTTTTCTTTTTTTTATAGACAATATATCTCAAAATATATTATAATGTGACTATCTTAATACTGTTGGAGGGATCTATATTGAAGAACAAGAAGAAGAAAAAGAAGATGGCCCAAACTGCATTATTATATGTGCAGCAACGGAAGGGGGTCTGTTAGATGGAAGCGTTACAAATGCCTCACTTCGGCTGGTGGAGTATTCTTCCTCCCCTGATCGCAATTATTCTGGCACTGATTACCAAAGAGGTTCTTTCCTCTCTTATCATTGGGATCCTTGCCGGTGCTCTAATCTACAGTCACGGAAATCCGATTACCACATTAGTCAATACGTTTACTATTATGGGTGATAAGATCGGCGGAAATGCAAACATTCTAATCTTTTTAGGGCTCCTGGGGGCTATCGTTGTTCTGGTTACCAGGGCAGGAGGATCTGCCGCCTATGGGCAGTGGGCGATTCATCACATTAAAACAAGACGAGGCGCAAGTCTGGCCACTGCAGCGCTGGGATGTCTGATATTTATTGATGATTATTTTAACTGTCTCACCGTAGGTACGGTTATGCGGCCGGTAACAGATGAGCACAGGATCTCGCGGGCCAAGCTTTCCTACCTGCTTGACGCCACCGCCGCCCCTATCTGCATCATTGCCCCGGTATCCAGCTGGGGAGCATCGGTTGCCACTTATATCTCAGATGCCACCGGAGGCAACGGGATGACTACATTTGTCAAAATCATTCCTTATAACCTCTATGCACTGGCTACCATTCTCATGATTGTTATCATCTGCACAACACGGATCAACTTCGGCCCAATGGCCAGATTCGAAAAGAACGCCATTGAAAAAGGAGATTTATTCTCCAGCGATGATACTATCAGCGGTGCGGAAGTACAGAAGGGCAATTCCAAAGGAAAAGTGATTGACCTGGTTATCCCCATACTGGCTTTAATCGTTTTTACGGTCCTGGCCATGGTGTATACGGGCGGAGGTTTTACCGGCGAAGCTTCCTTTACAGAGTCCTTCGGCAATTGTGATTCCTCCCTGTCCCTTGTGCTGGGAAGTTTTTGTGCGCTGATCGTAACCTTCCTGCTGTTCATACCCAGAAAAGTATTGAATTTCACTGAATTTATGGGCGGTATAACGGAGGGAATTAAGTCTATGGTTCCATCCTTTACGATTTTAATTTTAGCCTGGACCATCGGCGGTGTGTGCAGCAGTGATTATCTTAACACCGGCGGTTTTATCGGAAATATGGTGAATGATTCTTCCTTCCCTGTTTTCATTCTGCCTGCTATTATCTTCCTGGTAGCGGCGTTTTTGGGGTTTGCAACCGGAACCTCCTGGGGAACCATGGCTCTTTTGATCCCTATCGGAGCTGCCATCTGTACCCCATCCAATACCGCACACCTGCTGTTCCCTGTATTGGGAGGCATTCTTGCCGGTGCAGTTTACGGAGACCATATTTCACCTATTTCTGACACCACCATACTCTCATCCACAGGGGCCGGATGCAACCACATTGACCATGTATCCACACAGCTAGTCTACGCCTCTATTGTAACTGCCTGTGCCTTCGTGGGCTACCTGGTTATGGGGGTTCTGAACAGCCCGTATATTCCTTTACTAATTACTTTTGTTCTGTTAATTGCTACGCTTTTTGTATGCGATAAAATTGGCAAAAAGAAATATCCTATTGATTATTCTTCCGTAAAATAAACTGAGAAAAGGGGCTGTGAAAAAATGGAGTTGCTCTAACTCCATTTTTTCAGCCCCTCTTTATTTTGTGGAAAGCGTAAGAAAAAAGCAGTAAAAAGCGCATAATCCCCCTTACCCCAACAAACGTGCGCTCTTTCTTCTTTAAGCCACTTCCCGGAGTCTCATCTGCTTATTATAGATTTTATAGAGATTATGGCCGATAGAAACAAGAAATATCTCTACTCTTACCGAATCCAGTCCTCTTCTTACAATTCGCTTATACCTTCGGTCGTATTTGATGATTCCAAATGTCCCTTCTGCCTGGATGGAGCGGTTCATGCGGAGCAACGCCCCATGGATACTCTGAAGATTATCCAATACCTCCTG
>NZ_FQVI01000075.1 GCF_900129135.1 Lactonifactor longoviformis DSM 17459 | reverse complement strand
GGCAGCCATTAAGGCCGCCAGCACTGGAATTAACTCAGCATCCGATAAGATGGCGGAGCTGGCCTTACAATCTGGTGCAATCAAGAAGGAAATAGCCGCCAAAGAGGCTGAACTGGCAGCATTACCCGAATCCATGGACTTATCAGGTAACCAGGAGTTCCAGGCGATGCAGGCAGAAGTGATTGCAATGGAAGAGGCCCACAACTCCATGACCTCCGCGGCAGATATCCGTAGTCAGCTCAAAATTGCCATATCCGGTAAGAATGAGGAATTGTTAGCGGTACAGCGCAAGATTGCGTCTGCGGACAATACAGTGGCGAAGGAACGTATTGCAGAGTTACAGCAGGAACAGAAACAGGTGGGTCAGTTAATAGCAGACCAGGAAAAGCAGTTGTATCTTCTGGAGCAGTTTACCAGAGTCAAAATGGACATGCTGTCAGATAAGATTAATGGACGTTTCAAAAAAGCCAACTTTATTTTGTTCCGCAATCAAATTAACGGCGGCATGGCAGAGTGTTGTGAATGTGAATATGCCGGAGTGCCGTACAGTTCACTGAACAGCGGACACCGGATTGTGGTGGGTCTGGATATCATCAATACTTTGCAGGATATTTATGAGGTGAAGGCCCCGGTATTCATTGACAACGCCGAGGGGTTGAATGACTTCAACCTGCCGGTCATGGATTGCCAGATGGTGACTCTGGCGGTATCCGATGATGCGGAGTTGAGAGTGGAGGTGGCATGATGAGTCATTTTAGTGTTGCAGTATTCACGGACGGACGCAAGACCATTGAAGAACTTTTGGAGCCATACAATGAAAATCTAGTAGTTCCAACATATATAAGACAAACTAAATTGGATGCTATTAAAGAGGTTAGAGAAGAAATCGCTGAATATGCAATAAACGGTCCATATGCCCAATGGCTTTCTAATAAAGATGAATATGAAAAAGGCTGTAAAAATGAGAGTCATTTGAGATATTTACGTGAAGAATTTCCGAAAAAATTATATTGGACAGATGAGGACTGCTACAGAGACGCAATTAAATACTGTGAAGAAGATGAACTTGACGCAAATGGAAATATTCTTTCTACATACAACCCAAGATCAAAGTGGGATTGGTATTCAATTGGCGGTAGATGGGCAGGAATGTTGCCGGCTGTAACAGGTACCCA
>NZ_FQVI01000033.1 GCF_900129135.1 Lactonifactor longoviformis DSM 17459 | reverse complement strand
GTGTCTGTCAATAACTTTTTTTATTTCTTTTTATCAGTTATCTCCGTGTGACTCACAGCAACTTTTATATAATATCATAAGCAGTACGCCTTGTCAACAACTTTTTTAATTCTTTCACTGTCGTTTCATGCAATTCCTGACAGCTGTACTAGAATATCACAAACAACTTACATTGTCAACAATAATCTACTATTTTGTCATGGACTTTTTCGATTCTCTGTTTTCCAGACAAATAAGTCCACCGGATGACAACCGGTGGACTTATATCGTAACATTTATGGGAATTATTGTCAATATGATATAGCAATTTTTCAATGGGTCTCACCCTAAAAAACCCTGCATAAAATGGAGCAGGACATTGTTATTATACCAAAAGTTTAAGAATGTATCCTCCTGAATCAGTTGGTGCATCTCTCTGCACCAGGCAAAGTCGAAATTGCATAATATCGTAATGATAAGGAAAAAAATCCATACAATTAAAATCCCCTGAACCGCCCCTGCCAGTCCTCCGCCAACCCGGTTAATAGAACTTAATACAGGCAGCTGCGCTACACTTTCCAGAGCAAAGGACAACAACCGAATCAATATTATAGCCAGAATAAAGGACAAAACAGCAGCAATCCCCTTTACCAGCATATGAGCTATATACACAGAGAGGTACTCCCCAAAAGTACCAACCACTAGCTGGCTGTACCCTTCCGCAGTGTTATTCAGCAGTAAACTATTCTTCAAAGACTCCGGCAGGGGGAGTTCTTCTATGATAGAAGACTGCTTTTCACCATCTCCGTCAATCTCATCTCCGCCCGCCACATAATTTTCCATTTGTGTCTCACAGATTTCCTGAATTTTATCATAGACAGGGGTCTGTTCTTCCAGGAATTCGCTTACGTGAGGGCTGATAAAAGAAGCCAATATCACAGCAAGCACTACCGAAACCATTGAGATAACCGTTCTGATAAGTCCCCTCCGGAATCCATTGATGATTGTAAATATCAGGAAAGCAAGCACAACTATACTAAGCCAATTCATAACATTTCTCCTGTAGATCTTCCGTTCTTTTCCAATGGGGAACCATTATTTAAACTTTATGGTACTGCTCCCCTTATCCGTCACAAGCATGTACTTATTCATACCCACTTTAAAGATGTCCTTAATGTTCCCCTCATCAATCGTCCCGTTAAACTTCTCAACTCCTTTTAAACTCATAAGGCAGACCTGGTTTTCATTATTCATGATTACCATACCGTCACTCAGCTTAACATTTTTATACTCAATATTAAAATCTCTTTCAAATAAAAGCCTTCCGGAAGTGCTGTACAGTCTCATAGTATATTGCTTGGACTTGTTGTCGCTTTTAAATATGAGACCCACATGGCTGTCGTCATAAAATGTACTGACAATTTCTTTCTTCACATCTACCTTTGTGGCTTCCTTTGGAATCTGTTTTCCTTTATAGATAGTAAAACCATTGTCACGGAAGGCCAGGGATGTGCTCTCATCCAGATACGCGACCTGGGGAACCAGAATCCCTTCGTATGTATAACCGCTGACTATGTTATCAATCTCATTTTGTCCGGCATTGCCGAAGTTATAATATGCCACGTAACTGGTGGAAACTCCATTTTCAACATATAAATAGGTTACCATAATCAGCTGGCCATTGGGAGATACTGCCAGATCCACCGGGTACCCCGGACTGTCGATTCTGGTCTGGTTTTCCGCTATCACAGTACCGTCAGATGCATAAAAATTAATCCAGGTCTTTTCACCATCTTCAAGAATTGCTGCCACCACACCCTGGCTGGCTACTTTTGCCTTTAATATGGGCAGGGAACTGTCAACTGCGCCAGAGGGCCCATCTTTTGAAAAGATGTACATAGCTGTCCCTTTTTTATCAGCAACTACCGCTGTTTCACCGCAGATATCCACCTGTGGGTCCTGCATCTCATACGTCTGATTCCAGACTACATTCTGTTTGCTGTCCAGCAGAGCGGCTCCGTCGTTCCCATACTTTAGTACAGCCCCGTCCAAATCCACGTAATTTTTAGAAGAGGTGTCTTCCTCCGTGAGAGAAAAAAGTACAGAGTATTTATGGTACACCCTCTTTTGGATCACCAGCGTTATTACCAGAACTACAACCGCAATCACCGCAGCAAGGATGCCGGCTCTCTTCAGCATTCTGATACGGTGTCTTAAAATCTTAGCCTTATAAGCTTCTATATCATTCCCATCCTGTTGTATTCGGGCCGCTTTCTGCGCTTTTGCCTTTTTCCTCTGCCTCTTCCACTTTCTTAACAGGTTTTTCATAGCTATTTCCTTATCCTTATGTATTTTCCGTATTTGATTTCTTTGAGTACCAGCGCTCTCATTATATCACACTCTTCTACGGTAGTAAAATTATTTGTCCCGGATAAATTGTTTCATCCTCCGACATTCCGTTTGCACTGCAGATTTCAGCTATCTTGGCACTGTTTCCGTAATATTTGTTGCTGATACTTGTCAGCGTATCTCCTCTCTTAATGGTATAGTACTGCGCTGCCGACTGACCGTTGCTTGGCTGGGCAGCATCTGCATTATCAAAGGGCTTTTTGGTATCCTCCGGCACCTGATGTTCTATAGACTCTGCCTCTTTTTTTGCAGAATCCTCATCCTCCTTGCTCCCCCCCTGGGTTTTATCCTTGGGTTCGTCCTGCGGTTCCTTTCCCTGGCTCTCAGAGGCAAGCCCATTTACCGGGGTCTTTTGTACCACGGGTTCCTTGTCTGTATCTTTTTGACTGTGAGTATCTGCTGCGCTTGCCACTACGTCTTTGGCATCTCTGAGCTTATTATAATTATTAAATAAGCCTGTCCCGACAGCCAGAACACCGATCAGAACACAGGCACTGGCAGCATAGACGAGAGAACCTGCTCTTTTCTGAGGTTTTGCTTCTGCTTTGGCCTCTACCTTTTTGCGGAAGTTTTTCACCGCTTTGTCTTCCACCTTTGCCTCATCCCTGGGCATATTTTCGTTCTGCGATATCAGGTAATTCTGCATGGGTTCATTTTTTTCATAGTAAATATAGAAGCCCAGCTGTCTGGTAAGTTTACTGTTCTCATAACGGTAAAATGCTTCTTCCTTTTCTGTTGGTTCCATGACAAAAAGAACCTTATCGCTTCCCCCAAAATGATCCAGATGTGTCCGGCAAATCACCTCATGGAGCTCCATCGAACATCCGGGAATAGAGAGAAACCATCCGACGATCTCCTGTTCTCCGAAATACTCTTTGTTTTTTTCATACACCTGATTCCAGACATCGTCCGTAAATACCAGATAGTCCTCGCTGATCTCCATATCGGGAAGGGCAATTGCACTCTTAACAAACAGGTAAGATACTCCATCCAGCCAGTTCGTCTGTCCCAGCAGAACCGCAGCCTGTCCTTTGTCTGACTTATCATTTGATAGTCTACTTAGATAAGTGTACGCATAATCTTCAATATATATTTTTTGTGCTTCATTAATTTCTCCTATCTGGCGTATATTGTTAGGAATTCGAAAGTAACCCTCGTTCCCCACTGGCTTTTGTTTTTCTTTCTCATATACAATTTCTATCATGATGTCACCCCTTTGGAGACAGAATAGCACAGCAATCATGCGAATTTTATCGTATCGTGAAAGGCCTGCCTTATTTTTTTACGACGAAAAACGCACATTAAGAATATTCTTCGGGCATCGGGGAAAACTGGAAAAAGAAAGGACGGAATCAGACTATGACTTTTTATATAAACGCAAAGGAACGCCACGCCAGCATTCGACTGGGGACGTCCCTTTTAGACTGTATGAGGACCCATCCCATACCCTGGGACGAAATCATTTTTCTCTGTATCGGAAGCGACAGAATCACAGGAGACAGCCTGGGACCTCTCATCGGACACCAGCTCTCCAAATACCACCTGGACCATGTACAGATATATGGAACCCTGTCCCATCCCGTCCATGCGCTGAACCTGTCAGAAACCGTAGAAAAGATTTCCTGCCGTCACCCCTCCTCCCTTATTGTAGCTATCGATGCTTCCCTGGGCTCTAAGAAGCATCTGGGATTTATTACTGTTGGAAACGGCACCATAGCCCCAGGAGCAGGTGTGCACAAAAAACTGGAGCCGGTGGGGGATGTCTTTATCACTGGAATTGTGAATCTTGCGGGAACCTTTGAACACCTTCTTCTTCAGACTACAAGGCTTTCCACTGTTGTCTCTATGGCTGATGCTATCACTAACGGCATTCTAATGGCTTATTATGAATACTTCTGCGAACGCCCTCTGCCCTTCCTGGAAGTGCGCCAGCCAGAGGAAGAGGGGCGCCTTCGCAGCTGGGTAAATACAACTCCGCTGGCTGCATCTGCCTCAGAGCCATACGGAAGGCGGTAATTCTGGTACGTATAATTAGGGCCAAACACTTTTTTAAGAATCCTTTTAAAAAACAAAAAGGTTTTTTTGGGAATCTTTGTATGCGAATAATACCGTCCAATCTCACAGGAACCACAATATTTATCCGTCAGAGTGATAATAAAGGTTTCCCAATGAGTGGGCGGTGTAAGCGTAACCGGCCACATATGCTTTAGAATCATCTCCTTTTCCAGAGGCGTAATCAAAAAATACTTTGCCGCATTGCGAAGCGCCGCCTTGGGATGGGTCATGGCATGGAAATGATCCCCTGTTTTCTCCGTATGCTCTCTCCAGTCATATAAAAAAAGGTCATGGAGCATTCCTGCCCTTGCAGCTGCGCGGTAATCCAGATGAAAGAATCTGCAGATACGGAAATTGTAGTATGCGACATTCAGACAATGCTGGTAGCAGCTGGTCTCGCAGTGATGAGGATAGTCTTTCATCTTAAGCACTGCCGGATGGTGCACAATATCCTTAATACATTCGTAGAATTCTTCATTTCCTTCATCCGTCACCGTATGAGCTTTACTCCTGCTCTTCTTCCTGTGATACATAGTTCCTCTTCTAGTCATTGCTCTATACCCTCCTGAAAAAAGCATGTATCTAATTGCCAACAGATTGTTCAAGAAAAGGGTGCAGCCTTCTGGCTGCACCCCTGAGACTTCAGTATTATTTTATAATATACACAGATTCCTGTAAAGGTCTATGCAAATGCTTTTATGGATTCGTAGATACCCTGTGCGTCTAATCCATATTTCTCTAAAAGTTTTACTGCAGGGCCGGACTCGCCGAACACGTCTTTCACACCAATTCTGAGCATAGGTGTAGGAGCTTTCTCTCCCAGGCATTCAGCGACTGCGCTTCCGAGACCGCCAATGATAGAGTGCTCTTCTACCGTCACTACCTTCCCGGTTTCTTTTGCAGCTGCAACTACAAGTTCCTCGTCCAGAGGTTTGATTGTATGAATGTTAATAACCTTTGCATCAATCCCTTCTGCTGCCAGTTTCTCTGCTGCTTCCAGGGATGCGCTTACGCAAAGACCTGTGGCAATGATAGTAAGATCCTTGCCTTCTCTCAGCGTAACTCCTTTCCCCAGTTCAAATTTATAGTCAGGATTAGAATTGATAACAGGCGCAGCCAGTCTGCCGAAACGAAGATATACAGGACCCACGTGCTCGTAAGCCGCTTCCACTGCCGCTTTTGCTTCAATATCATCGCTTGGATTTACAATTACCATTCCCGGAATGCTTCTCATCAGTGCAATATCCTCATTACACTGATGGGTCGCTCCGTCTTCCCCGACAGAGATACCCGCATGAGTAGCCCCAATTTTTACGTTCAGGTGAGGATATCCTACAGAGTTGCGCACCTGCTCAAAAGCACGTCCGGCAGCAAACATAGCAAAGGTGCTTACAAACGGCACTTTGCCTGTAGTCGCCATACCAGCGGCAATTCCTACCATATTACACTCTGCGATTCCGCAGTCAATATGGCGGTCCGGGAATGCTTTTTTAAAGGTACCTGTCTTGGTAGCTGCAGCTAAGTCAGCATCCAGAACTACTACATTGTCGTGTTTTTCTCCTAATGCCACCAGGGCATTGCCATAGCTTTCTCTTGTTGCAATCTTCTTTACTTCTGACATAACGCTTCACCTACCTTTTCTAAGTCTGCCATTGCCACTGCATACTGCTCATCATTTGGAGCTGCTCCGTGCCAGGATGCCTGATTCTCCATAAAGGATACGCCTTTCCCTTTTACTGTCTTAGCAATTATTGCTGTAGGCATGCCCTTTGTTGCTCTGGCTTCGTCAAATGCCGCTTTAATCTGATCCATATCATTGCCGTCTTCCAGATTAATTACATGGAAATTAAATGCTTCGAACTTTTTGTCGATTGGATAGGGAGAACATACATCCTCAATATCACCGTCGATCTGAAGTCCGTTATTGTCTACAATTACTACCAGGTTGTCCAGTTTTCTGTGGCCGGCAAACATAGCAGCTTCCCATACCTGGCCTTCCTGAACCTCACCGTCTCCCAACAGTGTGTACGTGCGGTAATCGGCACCGCTCATTTTTGCTGATAAAGCCATACCTACTGCGGCAGAAATCCCCTGTCCCAATGAGCCGCTGGACATATCCACTCCGGGAATATGCTTCATATCCGGATGTCCCTGGAGATAAGAACCCAGATGGCGAAGCGTCTTCAGATCCTCAACCGGGAAAAATCCTCTCTGCGCCAGTGTTGAGTAAAGCCCCGGCGCTGTATGGCCTTTGGATAATACAAATCTGTCACGGTCAGCCTTTTTGGGATCTTTGGGATCAATGTTCATCTCTTCAAAATAGAGGTATGTAAAGATATCAGCAGCTGAAAGAGATCCCCCCGGATGTCCAGCCTTTGCAGAATGAACTGCTGTCACGATTCCTTTACGGACTTCATTGGCAGTTTTCTGAAGTTCTAATTTGTTCATTTTTTTCACCTTTTCCTTCTTTAAAATGTGATATATTTATTAAAACAGGGTGCCCTGCTTTATTCCACCTTACTCTCCGAATACTGCGATGTAATCCTTCTGGAATTTTTCAATCCCGGTCGTAGTTAACGGATGTTTTGTCATCTGCTCAATTACTTTATAAGGCACAGTCGCAATATCAGCCCCTGCCAGTGCACACTCAGTTACATGCATGGTGTGACGTACGCTCGCAGCAATAATCTGTGTCTTGATCCCTGCCACAGAGAAAATATCTGTTATGGTTCGAATCAATTCTGTTCCGTTTACTGAAATATCATCCAGACGTCCCACAAAGGGAGATACATACGTTGCCCCGGCTCTTGCCGCCAAAAGTGCCTGGTTTGCCGTGAAGATTAATGTAACATTTGTCTTAATCCCCTCTGCGGAAAGAACCTTTACAGCTTTTAAGCCCTCCACTGTCATAGGAATTTTAACTACCATGTTTTTATGAATCTTTGCAATTTCCCTGCCCTCTGTTATCATGCCTTTTGCATCTGTAGTTGTCGCCTTAACTTCCCCGCTGATAGGACCGTCAATGATGGTTGTTATTTCTTTAATTACTTCCTCAAAACTGCGTCCTTCTTTTGCTATTAATGAGGGATTGGTTGTGACTCCGCAGATAACCCCCATATCATTTGCTTTTCTGATATCCTCTACATTTGCAGTATCAATAAAAAACTTCATATACCTGTCTCCTCCTGGTTTTGGAACGCCTCTGATTTACGTCTTCAGTATATCACGTATCAGCAGACGGTCAAGGGGGCGCAGTATTTATTAATAAATAATTTTATTAATAATATTGATTTTTATTAACTTTAATCATCATACGTTTTACATTTACGCCCAAAAATGGCGTTACTTTTGCGTCTGACAAAAAAATTATTATTAATAATTTTCCAAAATATATTTAATTAATTATTTTTCCTATGGTGTTTTCTGGCCTTTGCATAGGAAGTTGTCTTTCGGACGATAAGCTTAGGTTCGTATTCTATGTGATAGATACTGGTAGGCTGAATCCCAGAATATGGGTTGTTGGCAGAATTGATTTTTCTTATGATAATGTCACAGGCATCTCTTCCTTTCAGGGGTACAAAATGTTCGATGGTAGTCAGAGACATACGGTGCATACTGGAATAAAATGTATTATCACAGCCAATGACCGAGACGTCTGCGGGCACTTTGTATTTTTGATCCTGCAGGGCATCGATAATTCCAAATGCCATCATATCATTTAGTCCGGCAATTGCAGTGCAGCTAAATTCCCCGGCCAAAAGCTCTCTCGTGAGATTATAGCCCATCTTATACTCTGAATCAATATTCGGAATGATCTTGTCCAAAGCATCGTCCGCAGCTTTAATGATGACATGACCTTTCAGGCCTTCCCGCTCAAACTCACTGACAAATCCCTCCACCCGTTTCGAACGCTGCTGCTGCCGCTTGGTCAGAGGGGGTGTGATAAACGCCACGTCCCGATGTCCCAGATCCAGAAGATGACGGGCCATCAGCCTTCCCACTTTGGTATTGTCCTGGTTGATCGCATCCACTTCTATAGTCTTTTCCCTGTTGCTGATAATAACCAGAGGGATCTGCTGCGCCAGCTCTTCCACCTGCTCCATAAAACTCCTGCTGGGATTACAGGTATAGATTATCCCCTGGGGACGCACCACGGGCATCATCTTCAGATACTGCTCTTCCAGCTTCAGTTCTCTCTGGGTATTGCAGACGAATACCCCATATCCCTTTTCTTTTGCCACTGCCTCAATTCCCTGGAGAAGCATAACATAATAAGGATTCGTTAATGTAGGGCAGAATACAACAATTAGTTTGTGGACTTTGCTGTCACTATGATTCCTTCTTTTTGGAATTACATATCCCATATCTCTGGCAGCCTGCTCCACCCGCTCTATCGTATCCTTGGAAAAGGACACATTGTATTTTTTATTTAATACCATGGAGACCGTAGCCTGTGATACACCGGCCGCCCTGGCTATATCTACAGATGTTACCTTTTTCTTCAATCTATCCCCATCCTTCTACAGCTCTACCCGTCCTTCCAGGGCGCGAAGCAGCGTTACCTCATCAATGTATTCCAGATCTCCTCCCACAGGAACACCGCTTGCTATTCTGGTTACCTTGATTCCCGTAGGTTTAATCAGCTTACTGATATACATGGCTGTGGTTTCCCCCTCCAGACTGGAGTTGGTGGCAATAATTACCTCATCCACATCCTCCTGGAGACGCTGCATCAATTCCTTGAGCTTAATATCATTGGGGCCGATTCCCAGCATAGGAGAAATTGCCCCGTGCAGCACATGATATACACCCTCAAACTTACCTGTTTTTTCATAGGCGGCCAAATCTCTTGTATTTTCCACCACCATAATGGTCTTCTGATCCCGTCTGGGGTTACTGCAGATTGGACAGAACTCTTTGTCTGTCAGCGTATAACAGCACTTGCAGTACTGTACGTTCCGTCTTGCATCCAGGATGGAGGCAGACAGCTGTTCTACCTGGTCCTTGGGCATATTAATAATATGAAAGGCCAGGCGCTGCGCTGATTTAGCGCCAATGCCCGGCAATCTTGATAGTTGTTCAATTAACTTACTGATATGACTGCTAAAATAGTCCAAGATGTCTCTCCTCTAGAACGGAAGCCCGGACCCTAACCCGCCGGTTAATTTTGACATAGCCTTTGCCGTATCCTCTTCCATCATTCTCAGTGCTTCGTTGGCTGCTGCCATTATCAGATCTTCCAGCATCTCTACATCATCCGGGTCTACAACCTCTTCGTCTAATTTAACCTTCGTGATCACCTTTTTACCGGATACCGTTATCTCCACTGCACCGCCGCCTGCTGCTGCAGTATATTCCTTTTCCTCCAGCATCTTCTGGTTTTCTTCCATCTGCTTCTGCATCTTCTGTGCCTGCTTCATCAGATTGTTCATATTGCCGGGCATTCCCATGCCTCCGGGAAATCCTCCGCGTTTTGCCATCTTATAACCTCCTGTTTACAATCTTTATTCTATTCATAATGGCAGGCAGTGGTTATCTGCCGCCTCTGTCCTCTATCATACCACACTCTAGAAGTCATCTTCAATTACAACATCCATGTGAATCTTATCTTTTAAGATATCATCTACAGAAATCTCTGCCAGCCCGGTACGGGCTTCCTTGCTGTCCCTTTTTATAATCAGTTCAAGCTCTACGGATTTGCCCAGTTTTTTCTGAATAATATTGGATAAAGTGACTGCATTTTCCGGATTATCGATACATGCCTGTGCCAGATAGCTCTGAAACTCCACATAGAGCTTCGGCTCCCCTGTATTTCCATTATATTTGGGAACGGAATTCTGAAGCATCTGGTAAAACAGTCCCGAAGTTTCCCGGATCAGGCTTTTCCAGTTCTGCTTAATATACTGAAGATCCTCCGGGGCGGCCACTGCAGGTTTTATGGGCTCCTTTTCCTCTGCCTCCTCTTCCTGTTTTTGGGGAAGGGCTTCTTTTCCTGATGAAGCAGGCGCCGGAGCCGGTATCCCGTTCTCCATCTTATCCTCCAGGATACGGATACGGTCCAGTACAGAATCCAAATTAGTCTCCATGGCAGGTCTGCACAGCTTGATCAAGGCAATCTCTACCAATACTCTTTTTTGGCTTGCATAACGGATCTGATTGGAAAGCTCAGAGAATACCCGGATATATCTCATCAGAGTATCACTGTCCACCATCCGGCTCTCCTCCTCCAGCAATTTTCTGTTTTCCGTAGATACATCCAGAACATCCTCGATATTTTCAGACGTTTTTACCAGCAGCAGATTGCGCATATACCAGACAAAGTCTGAGACAAACTGTCCCAAATCCCTTCCTCTGGTAATCAGCTCCTCCAGGACCTGGATGGCGCCTGTGACATTGCCCTCCAGTACTTTTCTGAGAAGTTTGCTGAAGACTTCCGTATCCACAGCACCCAGAACATCCAGCACCTTGTCGTAGGTCAGCGTCTCCCCCAGATAAAAGGCGATGCACTGATCCAGAAGACTTAAGGCATCACGCATAGACCCATCTGCCGCCTTGGCAATATAGCGGATTGCCTTATCCTCCACCTCTACCTTTTCCTCTGTCATCAGTTCCTGCAGTCTTCCGGCGATGGTATCGACCGTGATTCTTCTGAAATCATACCGCTGACAACGGGAAAGTATAGTTATAGGAATCTTGTGGGCTTCTGTGGTTGCCAGTATAAAAATAACATAGGAAGGAGGCTCCTCCAACGTCTTTAACAGAGCATTGAAGGCGCCTACCGAAAGCATATGAACCTCGTCAATGATATACACTTTATATCTTCCCTGAGTGGGCCGGTAGGCAACCTCCTCCCGGATTTCTCTGATGTTGTCCACTCCATTATTGGACGCTGCGTCAATTTCTATCACATTCATGGAGGTGCCTGCAGAGATCGCCCTGCAGGTCTCGCATTCATTGCAGGGACTCCCGTCCACAGGATGCTCACAGTTTACTGTCTTCGCCAAAATCTTGGCAATGGTAGTCTTACCGGTTCCTCTGGTTCCGCAGAATAAATATGCATGTCCTATTCTGTCCGCTTTTACTTGATTTTTTAGTGTTGTGACGATATGCTCCTGACCCTTTACATCCTCAAAGGTGTCTGGGCGGAACTTGCGGTAAAGAGCAGTATAGCTCATGAAAATTCTCCTATTCTAATGTCTTTCCAGTCCGGAATTAATCTCCGAAGCTGATCCCAATCCGTTTGGCCTCCTCTATCAGAGGATCGCTGGGGGAAACCATCTTAAGCTTGCCGGCACATTCTTCCAGCGGAACCTTTTTCATCCTTCCGTTTACGATACCAACCATGTACCCATATTCTTCCTTCATGATCAAATCAGCGGCCGCTGAACCAATTCTGGTCGATAAAACTCTGTCATACGGACATGGACTTCCCCCTCTCTGGGTATGTCCGGGTACGGTAATTCTGATATCCGCACCGGTTGCTTTTGCTAGCTTGTCGGCAATTTCGTAAGAAACAGAGGGATATTTTCCTGCCTTTTCCTCCATTTTCTTTTTCAGCTCCTTTTTAGATAATTTCGCATCCTCCTTGGAGATTGCCCCTTCTGCCACTGCAAGGATGGTAAATCTCTTTCCCGCCTTGCTCCGCTTGTCGATGGCCTCCACAATTTTCTTATAATCAAAAGGAATTTCCGGAATCAAAATAATGTCCGCTCCGCCGGCAATTCCGGAATGAAGTGTCAGCCATCCCACCTTATGCCCCATTACCTCAACAATAAAAACCCGCCCGTGAGATGCCGCTGTGGTATGAATACAGTCGATGGCTTCCGTCGCAATATTAGCCGCACTCTGAAAACCGAAGGTCATATCCGTTCCCCAGATATCGTTGTCAATGGTCTTAGGAAGGTGGAGCACGTTTAATCCTTCCTGTCTCAACAGATTAGCCGTTTTCTGCGACCCGTTTCCCCCGAGAATCACAAGACAGTTTAAACGCAGCTTATGGTAAGTCTGAGTCATAGCCTCAACCTTGTCCAGCCCATTCTCATCCGGCACCCGCATCAGCTTAAACGGCTGTCTGGAAGTACCCAGAATCGTCCCTCCCTGTGTCAGAATCCCTGAAAAGTCCTTGGAAGAGAGCATTCTGTAATTTCCATATATTAATCCTTTGTATCCGTCGTCAAATCCATATACCTCTAGTTCGTCCAGGTTACTGCTAAGACCTTTTACCACACCCCGCATGGTAGCATTAAGGGCCTGACAATCTCCGCCGCTGGTCAGTAAGCCAATTCTCTTCATATTGTCACATCCAATCTTTTTAATATGAACCCATTATATAATATTTTATTTTTTATAACAAGGGGAAGGCGGATCTGGCTTATTTTTCTCAAAGCAATTGACAAACATTCAAATTCAATGTATACTATAAGTCCGTGCAGCCGGGGAGTTAGCGGTGCCCTGAACCTGCAATCCGCTACAGCAGGGGTGATGCCAAACTGAGGCTTTTATCTTGTAGAGCTGCCCTCTATAAGTGGCGTTGACGTCTGGGTCTTACGCAACAGAACTCTATGAATCGTGTCAGGTCAGGAATGAAGCAGCACTAAGTAGAATCTTCTGTGTGCCGTAAGGGTGCCTGGGCCGAGTTAACTGTAGAGGTAACGTCTATGGGGTGGAGTCGAAGGGCGGCGCACGTAAAAAATTAATTTGTCTTATATTCAAATCTGCAGCATATATTATCATTCTTTCTTAATGAAATTATTTATTCCCCACTATTATAAGTACATAAGCTCCCCAATGACACGCGGTTCGGAATACATCCTCTTTTTTTCTGATACCCGGATTATACCTACAGCCTTTGAAATTATTTGCACCAGGATTTTGTTATATTTCTGTTATATTCATAATACAATGAACTAACCCTTAACCATTAAGGAGGCAGACAACCATGCAGTCATGGATCATGGAAATTATGAATACTTACGGATATCTGGGCATCGCCCTGTTAATTACCATCGAAAATGTATTCCCCCCCATCCCCTCGGAGGTCATCCTTACCTTTGGCGGCTTTATGACAACCTACACTAAGATGAACATCCTGGGGGTTGTCCTCTCTTCTACCGTAGGCTCTGTGTTCGGCGCTATCATCCTTTATGAGGTGGGGAGCCTGGTGTCTCAGGAGCGGCTGGAAAAAATATTGAGCGGACGGCTGGGACATCTCCTCCACTTCAAACAGGAGGATGTGGGAAAAGCAATACGCTGGTTTGACAGCCAGGGGAATTACACGGTCCTTTTCTGCCGCTGTATCCCAATTGTGAGGAGTCTTATATCTATCCCTGCAGGCATGGCTAAGATGCCTCTTCCCACCTTCCTTTTTCTCACTACCGTCGGCAGCACCATCTGGAACCTGCTTCTTGTCACTCTGGGAGCTATGGCAGGGGCTTCCTGGCAGCGGGTGGTCCTCTATATGAATACTTACTCCGATGTAGCTGTGGCAGTCACAGTGGGCGGACTTTTATTAGGCCTATTTGTTGTTTACCGGAAAAGAAAGAAAAAATAAAGAGGGGGACGGTTCAGGCTGAACACGTCCCTATTTCACTACATCCCCGCGGCTGGTTACGATTCGGTAGCCGATCCGTTCCATCCGCTTTTCCAGCAATACTTTATGTTCAGCCGCCTCCAGCCCGGTACAGGCCTTATTGTTGTAAAGGCTGTACAGCTGTCTCACCGACAAAGGCGACAGATTGGGCATTACCACATTGGCACCGGCCAGAATTCCCAGCTCCCTTCCCTCCGAATGCAGAGTACCCAGAGCCGTAGTCGCAGGGATCAGCGCGTGTGGGAAGAGCAGCCTTAATATAGCTGTGAGATTCAGGCACATTGTCAAATCCCCTTCCTTCTCTTCCCGAAAGGGAGTATCTTTGTGGGGGAGAAACGGACCTATGCCGATCATTGCCGGCTGCAGTTTCTGGAGAAATCTCAGATCTTCAATCAGATGCTCCGGAATCTGCCCGGGGGACCCTACCATGAAGCCTGATCCCACCTGATATCCTAATTCCTTTAAGTAAAAAAGGCATTGCTTCCTGTTCTCCAGGCTGAGGGAGGAAGGGTGCAGCTGTCTGTAATGTGTTTCATCTGCAGTCTCATGCCTTAACAGATAGCGATCCGCACCGGCATCATGCAGCTTCTTATAGCTCTCCCTGCTTCTCTCCCCCAGAGACAGAGTAACCGCACAGTCCGGATATTCTTTTTTGATTCCGGTAATGATCCTGCAAAGGCGGTCATCCGTATAATATCCATCCTCCCCTCCCTGAAGAACAAAGGTGCGAAAACCCAGAGCATACCCTTCTTCGCAGCACTCCAGAATCTCATCCTCCCCAATATGGTATCTTGTCAGCTCTCTATTACTTTTACGTATTCCGCAGTAGTAGCAGTCATTCTTGCAGAAATTGGATATCTCTATCAGCCCGCGTATGTAGACGTCTCTGCCATACAATTTCTGCCTTACGCCAGCTGCCGTCTCATAGAGAAAGCTGGTAACCCATTCGTCCCTGCAGGTGATCAGCATCCCTAAAAAATCATCCTCCGCATCCTTTCGTCTAGCCAGCTGAAGGATTCGTTCTCTGTATTGTTCTTCGTTCATAATAACAGCATCTCCCTATCTATCCTCCTGCATCCGGTAGCCCACACCTACCTCTGTAAAGATATACTTTGGCTCTGCAGGGTTTTTCTCCAGCTTTCTACGTATATTAGCCATATTGACCCGGAGAATCTGGTTGTCATCCCCGGCATAGGGACCCCATATTTCTTTCATAATATGATCATAGGTCAAAACCTTTCCCGCATTCTTGGCAAGCAGGGTAATCAGCTTATATTCTATCTGTGTCAGATGAATGCTCTGCCCCTCCAGCATAACAAGCCGTTTTCCAAAATCAATCTCCAACCCTTCTACCTGATATTTTTCGGAGGAATTTCCCGCTTTCGCTTTGTCGTGGTGACGCAGCGCTGTCCTGATCCTGGCCATAAGTTCATCCGTGCCGAAGGGCTTCGTTATGTAGTCATCTGCTCCAAGATCCAATGCTGCCACCTTCTCCTTTTCCTGTGTTCTGGCAGATATTACAACAATGGGAGTTTCTGCCCATTCCCGTACCTGCTTTATAATGTCCAGACCATCCATATCCGGCAGGCCCAGATCCAAAAGGATTACATCCGGGCAGTGGGAAGTGATAGCGCTTAAGGCTTCTTTTCCTGTATAGGCTTTAATCACCTTATAATTTCTGGAATTTAATACGGTTTCTACAAAATCAGCGATGTTTTTCTCATCCTCGATAATCAAAATTAACTCTCTGTGATCCTTCATTTTGCTTCTCCTTCCAATGGAAGAGTAAATATAAATTCGGCCCCATCTGAATGGTTTCTGGCCTCAATGGCTCCCCCATGTGCAGTTATAATACTTTTACATATGGACAGGCCGATCCCCATCCCTTTAGAGGAATCGCTCCCTCTCCCTCTTTCGCTGCTGATGCCGTCAAAGAGATCCGGCAGTTTATCCTCTGCAATTCCGATCCCGTGATCTCTCACCTGGAACAGCACTGTGTCCTTTTCTTTTGTAACAGTAAACTCAATTGGCCTTGTGCTCCCGGAATGCAGCAGTGCATTTTCCAGAAGATTGATAATTACCTGTTCCACCAGTGTGGCGTCCATAGGCACCATCAGGAAATCCTCCGGAATTGTGGTTCGTATCTCTGCTCCCGGGTATCTCTTTTTTAGTCTTATCACGCCCTCAGACACCACTTCCTCCAAAGGCTCCGGGGATTTATTCACCTTTGTATTCCCCTCCCGGATTCTCGTCACCGACAGCAGATTCTCCACCATGTGCAGCAGCCAGGTGGCATCTTCCCTGATATGCTGTATCAGCCCCTCTTTTTCCTCCTCCTTTAACGTATCCTTTGCTTCCAGGTACAAATCGCTGGAACCTATCATACTCGTAAGAGGGGTACGGAGATCGTGGGAAACTGCACGCAGAAGATTGGCCCGCATCTTTTCCTTTTCTGTCTCCACCTCCAGCTTTTTCTGTGATTCATAGAGCTTTTTATTCATCTCATCTCTCTCCTCTGCCAGCCTTTTCTGCTCTTTCATACTGGTTGTGGTAGCACTGGTAATAAATGAAATTACCAGCATCCCTATGAACGTAGCCGGATAACCGTCTCTGGTAAAATCGATTTGCCAGAATGGATAGGTAAAAAAGAAATTAACCCCCAGAACGCCTATAAAACAGGATATAATTCCCCAAAAATACCCTGACGTATATCTGGAGATGAGAACAGTTGCCATCATATACACAATTGCCATATTCGTCATACTCTCTGTGGTGTGGTAAAACCAGTAGGCCAGCGCTGTGGCCAGCACAAGCAGAGCCATAGTTACTATAAATTCCTTAAGTCTTTTCATTTCCGGCCGTTTTCCTCCTCATACTTTATACGGCACAATACTTATGCCCGCCCGAAGGGCATGAATTATTCCTTTGGTATCTAACAGTATACCGCAATTTTTTCTGCTTGTAAGCAGGTAATTTTCCATTTTTAACGCTTTCTTTACGGAAGTACTTATTTTATCATGTTATATTGGATTTGCGTAGAATTTTTGGAGAAAATATGGAAAGGAAATAAACACATGAAAACAAGTGACATACTCATCCTCCTGGGAGGGCTTGCCCTCTTCCTATACGGCATGCATATGATGAGCGACGGGTTGGAGGCGGCAGCCGGCAACCGAATGAAACGCATCTTAGAAAAGCTAACTGCCAACCGCTTTCTTGGCATTGCTGTAGGCGCAGGCATAACAGCTGTCATACAGTCTTCCTCCGCCACGACTGTTATGGTAGTCGGTTTTGTCAACTCCCGTCTCATGACGCTCCGTCAGGCTGTCTGGATTATTATGGGAGCCAATATCGGTACAACGATCACAGGCCAGCTTATTGCCCTTGACATCAGTGCTATCGCGCCCCTCATAGCCTTTATCGGCGTCTCCATGGTAGTATTTCTGAAGGGAGAGAAAAATCATCATTTCGGCGCCATTATTGCCGGTCTGGGGGTGCTTTTTATCGGAATGGGAATGATGAGCGACGCTATGATGCCCCTCCGGGATTCTGAGGGATTCATCCATCTGATGACCCAGTTTTCTAACCCGCTTTTGGGAATTCTGGCCGGCGCTCTCTTTACTGCAGTAATCCAGTCCTCCTCAGCCTCTGTGGGAATTCTTCAGGCACTGGCATCCAGCGGTCTGATCGGCCTTTCCAGTTCTGTATATGTTCTGTTTGGGCAGAATATCGGTACCTGCATCACCGCAGTACTGGCCTCTATCGGCACCAACCGGAATGCAAAGAGAACAACCATTATTCATCTGCTGTTTAATACCATTGGAACCGGCATCTTCGTATGTGTCTGCATGCTGACCCCATTTACATCCGTCATACAGTCACTGACACCGGATAACCCTGCAGCGCAGATTGCAAATGTACATACTCTGTTTAATATAGTCACCACACTGCTGCTGCTTCCCTTCGGCAATTATCTGGCCTCTCTGTCAGAAAAACTGCTTCCGGATAAAGGAGAAGAAGAAGAAGGCGGCCATTCCCTCATGTATCTGCACACCCTTCCCCATGCGGGAGATTACAAAATAGGATGGGCTGCATTGGCTGTTTCCCAGCTCCAGCAGGAAGTCTACCGTATGTTCCAATTTGCCAGAGAAAATGTGCTTCTCAGCTTTGAGTCTGTGGAACACCGCTCCACGAAGAAAATGACTCAGATTCTGGCCAATGAGGAATACCTGGATTATCTGAATATGGAGATATCCAGATACATCTCTACCCTCATGGCACAAGAGATGTCACACAAAGACAGCAAAATCATCAACGGCTATTTTAAAATAGTAGGGAATATCGAGAGGGTGGGAGACCATGCTATGAATATCGCAGAATATGCGGAAATGCTCTGCAATAAAGATCTTAAATTTTCCTCCACAGCCATCCAGGAAATTCAGTCTATGAAAGCAGTGTGCCTGACGACTCTGGATCAGCTTGCCCCACAGAAGTCAGTTTCTCCTCTTCATATTCTGGAGCAGGTGGCCAAATATGAGCAGCAGATCGATGATATCAATGCCCAGTTCCGGCAGAACCAAATCATACGGATGCAAAATGGAACCTGCCTGGCAGAAACCAGCATTCTTTATTCTGAGATGCTTACGGATTTCGAAAGAATTGGTGATCATGCTTTGAATATTGCCAAAGAATATACAACGATGTGGGAAGGGGAAAGCAAAGAGATGGGCATCGCGGCCACGGAAACCCTTTAATGCTCACATAGAAACAGCCATTCTGCAGTTATTGCCAACTGCTGAGAATGGCTGTTTTTATATTTCCGGGTTCTACTGTCCCACGGCATCCTGCTCTTGGCGCTCCCCTTCCAGACTGGGCTGTCCGATGTAAGCCTCTGCGATATTTACACAAAGGCTTCCCATCCTTTCCATACTGTACAATATAGTTGTAAAGGCTCCCGTAAGCTCTGGGCTGCATTTCCCTTTTTTCAGTCTCTGTACATGGTTCTTCCTGAGTTTATTTTCCTGTATCTGCAGTTCGTCCCTTTGCTGAATCACCTTAAATGCTGCGGCCCGGTTATCGTTCTGCACAGCATCCATAGCGGAGAGAAGCATCCCCTCTATTTTTTCCAGCATACTTTCCATTTCCTTCTCTGCTTCCTTTGAAAACGCATATTCTTTGCCCTCCCGGTTATCCTCCAGGCGCTCTTTTCGTACCTTAGCCACTTCCTGACACCTTTGGCTGATCCTGTCCACATCACAGGCTATATACATCAGGCTGGC
Source organism: Lactonifactor longoviformis DSM 17459 (assembly GCF_900129135.1). Taxonomy (GTDB): domain Bacteria; phylum Bacillota; class Clostridia; order Lachnospirales; family Lachnospiraceae; genus Lactonifactor; species Lactonifactor longoviformis. The sequence goes on along the minus strand of NZ_FQVI01000033.1, from coordinate 16,274 downwards.
CGCCCGCATAGACTGCACCTCTGTGAGTGTACCGCTGGCAAAAAGATTGGAGATAAACTTTTCTATCTGGCCATACAGATGCTCTACAACGCCCCGCCTCTCGCAGACATTTTTCCATACAGCAGCCGTTTTCTGATCCATTGCTTTTCTTGCCTCACTTATCATTTCCTGAACCATATGTGCGCAGCGCACGATCTCCTCATTGGCCAGATGCAGGGCGAATACCGGCTGGCCTGCCATCTTGTCGTCCAGAAACTGGGGCTGGCCTTCTGTGTCAACCACATCCTCTCCCGGCACAATCTTAGTGACAATCTTAACCATCAGCCAGATAAAGGGAATCCACAGAAGCGTATTTGCCACATTAAAGGCTGTGTGGGCATTTGCAATCTGTCTGGAAATCACATCAATCTCATTTCCCTTGGGAGAGATAAACTCCACAAACTTTGCGAACCATGGAATGATCCAGATAAAGAGGAAGCTTCCTGTAATGTTAAATACACTGTGGGCAACTGCTGTCCGCTTTGCATTTTTAGACTGACCTACGGAGGCCAGCAATGCAGTAATTGTTGTTCCGATGTTGTCTCCCAGAAGAATGGGAATCGCACCTGTAAGTCCTATGACACTGGATATGCCGTCAGGTCCCGCCTGACTGGCAAAATTCTGCAGGACTGCAATCGTGGCACTGCTGCTCTGCACCACAAGGGTCATAACTGTACCCAGAAGGACGCCCAGAACCGGTATGTGAGAAACTTTTGCTATCATATCGGTAAATACAGGGCTGGCAGCCAGAGGTTTCATGACATCCCCCATGGTGGTAATTCCCAGGAATAAAATTCCAAAAGCAAATATGGTCTGCCCTATATTCTTGGCTTTTTCCTTTTTGCAGAAAAAGAAAATTACAAACCCAATGAAAATAATAGGCCATATGTAATCCGTAATCTTAAAAGCAATAATCTGTGCGGTCATGGTTGTTCCGATATTCGCGCCCAAAATGACAGAAATCGCCTGGGGCAGCTTCATTAATCCTGCACTGACAAATCCAATCACCATTACTGTTGTGGCACTGCTGCTCTGCAGAACCGCAGTCGTCAGAGCTCCGGCCAGCACGCCTACGATAGGATTCTTCGTCAGAATCCCCAGTACATATTTCATTTTCTCCCCTGCAACCTTCTGCAGGCCTTCACTCATCATATTCATTCCATAGATGAATACAGCTAATCCTCCTAACAACCCAAACACTGTCCGCATCGTCTCATTCATATACTTTTTCTCCGTTAACTATCTTTTCTTATCTCTTGTTTACGGTCCAAGTATATTGGTTTTATGTTAAATCTATGTAAAACTTTAGGTAAAATTTAAGTAAATTCTTCCGAAAATCAGCCATTTGACTTTACATAAGGAATCCAGACGGCCGGATTTCAACACCAAAAAAGAGCCTTTAAAAGACTCTCTTTCTGACTTCTCTTATATATTCAGGCGATGTACCGCAGCATCCGCCGATGAGATCCGCCCCGGCTTTTACCAGACGCTCCATGTGTACGGCAAATTCCTCAGCCCCCATCTGATATACCGCATTTCCCTCATCATCAATCACAGGCATTCCGGCATTGGGTTTTGCCAGAACCGGAACCTTTACATTTTTTTTGATATTAGTTACCACCGCTTCCAGCTGATCCGGTCCTACTGAGCAGTTGATCCCTACCGCATCTGCCCCCATCTCTTCCAGGCTTACCACCGCCTCAAGTATATGTCCGCCAAAAAAAAGGCTGCCGTCCGCTTCTACAGTCATAGAACACATAACCGGGAGATCGCAGATTTCATGGGCAGCGTCCAGAACGGCCATTGTCTCCTGAATCCCGATCATAGTCTCCGCCACCAGAAGATCTACCCCTGCTGTACAAAGGCTCCGGATCTGCTGTGCGTATACCTCATACAATTCCTCATAGGGCATCTCCATCTTCCCGGTCGTTGTTATATCACCTGCAACCAGACACCTTGTGCCAACCGCCCCGCGTGTTACTGCTACCAGCTCTCTGTTCATTTCCTCTACCTTATCTTCCAGTCCGTGCCCCTTCAGGCTTATGGCATTGGCTGCAAAGGTAGGCGCATATACAATCTGTGACCCTGCATCTGCATACCCTCTCTGCAATTCTGTCAAAGACTGAGGATTTTGGATTATCCACTCTTCTGTACATACTCCTCTGGGCATCCCTGCCTGAATCAAGTTAGATCCAGTGGCCCCATCCAGAATCACAGGCCTGCGGGCTATTAAATCATTCCATTCCCTTTTTGTCATCCGTCACCTGTTCCTTTCTTTTCTTTGCTTCCCGAAGTTCCTTAAAAAATCCGCTGAGCATCCCGCTGCACTCCTCTTCCAGAACGCCTCTCTCAACTTCTGCCTTATGGTTAAATCCGTCCATCTCCAGCAGATTCAGGACAGAACCGGCACATCCGGCCTTAGGATTCATACTTCCGATCACTACCTTATCAATCCTGGCCTGTACAATGGCGCCTGCACACATCTGGCAGGGTTCCAGTGTAACATACATGGTACATCCCTCCAGCCTCCAGTCCCCCAGCTTCCTGCTAGCCTTTCTTATCGCGTTCAGCTCAGCATGGGACAGCGTATTCTTGTCCGTATTCCTTCTGTTATATCCTCTGGCAATAATCCGCCCCTCAGAGACAATCACGCATCCGATAGGCACTTCCCAGAGAGCATACGCCTTTTTTGCCTGGCGTATCGCCTCTTTCATAAACTTTTCCTGTTCTGTCATAAATCGTCCTTTATATTTACTAAAAATATATCATACATTCTAACACGTTCTGATAACTTGGGCAAATAAAAAATACTGCTAAACAGCAAATAAACCAACTGTTTAACAGCATCTTCAGCAGCGGAGACGGTGGGATTCGAACCCACGTGCCGGTTACCCGGCAACTTGATTTCGAGTCAAGCTCGTTATGGCCGCTTCGATACGTCTCCATAATAAATAAGAGTTATCTTCCATTAGTAGTATAAAGCCTGTCCCGGGTTCCGTCAATATTTACTTGCTGTTCTTTTGACAAGTTCCTCAGTTTTTAATCCCAATTCCTTGAGTTCTTGCAGATTCCTGATATTTTTACTATAATATTCATAGCAGAAGTCTGCGTTCATGCATATATGGAAAAGGAGAACAATTATGGCAATTCACGGACTGAACAAAACCACTTTATTAGACTACCCCGGGAAGGTGGCAGCTACTATATTCCTGGGTAACTGCAATTTCCGGTGTCCCTTCTGTCACAACAGCGGTCTGGTACTGTCAGCCGATGACCAGCCCGTACTTCCCAGAGAACAGGTCCTATCCTTTTTAAAAAAACGAAAAGGGATCTTGGACGGTGTCTGCATCACCGGGGGAGAACCCACCATAGATAAGGAATTAATTTCCCTGATTTATGAAATCCACGATCTGGGGTATCCCATAAAACTGGATACCAATGGTTCCCATCCCTGGATTCTGAAAAAGCTGATCCAGAATCGTCTTATTGATATGGTTGCCATGGACATAAAAACAGCTCAGGAATCCTATGACAAAGTATCCGGGATTCCCGGGCTGAATCTGAAGCCGATTATGGAGTCTGTAGATCTCCTAATGACAGGTGCTATTCCCTACGAATTTCGGACTACAGTAGTCCGGGAGCTCCATGATGAAAATGACTTCCGCTCCATAGGACAATGGATTGCCGGCTGTGACGCCTATTATCTCCAGTCCTATAAAGACTCTCCAGAAGTGATACGGCCAGGCTTTACAAGCTATACGCTTCAGGAACTGGAGAATTTCCGCAGGATTCTGTCAGAAACCATCCCCCTGGTAGAGATCCGGGGTGTCGATTAAGCGATACCAGTAGCCAAACTGTCCCATCTGGGAAGCAGCGTCTTCTTCCTCCGAAGGCCTTGCGGCCTTAAAATTAGGAAACCCAAACATCACGGCCATAAATTTTTCCTGATGATCATAGATTCCCGGCACTCCCAATATGTATTGTTTTGATTCCTTTTCCCTAGCAAACAGCAGATGATGGTAATTGTAATACCCATGCAAAAGGAAATTATTATTAGCCAGTGCCTGATCCCGTCTGCTGATGCGTTCCAAATCTCTGGGGATTATTTTGTAACACTCCATCATATCCTGGTCGCAGAATGGTTGAAATGCTTCTTTTTCCTCTTTTAGTTGACGGATATCTTCTATCTGCTGTATTTCTTCTATGGTTAATTCAGGGACACTGCCCTCTGTCTCCCCGGGGCCGGCTTCCAATGCCGTTTCATTGACTTCCGGGACAGGGGGCTGCTCAGGCTCCTGAGATGCAGGAACAGCATCCGGCTCCTTTTTCTCTTCCTGTTCCTCTTCCTTTCTGGGTTCCTGGGGACTTTCGTTTACCGGAGGTACTTCCTCCTGAGCGGGTTCCTCTTTATCCATCCACGAGAAGGAGAACTCCTGTATACGTATAGGCACATCATCCCATTCCGTTCCATACATTTTCTGACCCTCTCCCAGAAGGATAATGCCTCCTAAATCTCCAAGCTTATATTTTGTATTTCCTATCTGATCCTCGCTGGTCTGGACTCTGCATTCCAGCTTATCCCCTCTGGGGGCGCAGATCCCTAAAAATATGGCGCGGCACTCTTTTCCCTCTCTTGCATAAGCATAAATACTGCATTTATCCTGTCCCTGAATGCCCGTAAGGTGAAAGTCCATCTTGCACACGCTGTTTCTGGCTTCAACTTTGATAAATCCTCTATTGCTTCCCTTTTGCTCCTGCATATACTCATACACGTAAGCAATAAAACGTTTATATTCTGACACAGCTTCCCTCCATAATTTGTTTCTATTCCATAATATATATGCCGTGAAAGACAAAATAGAACTATCTGTGCCAACTTTACCTCCTAATCAGGGGCTTCATCATCATCCGGAAGAATGAGTCTGGAGGGATCCGCCCGTTTGCTCCCCGGTACTACAATAGTTCCATCTGAAAGAAATGTATTTCCCGCAGGTGTAGTCACACTGTTTTCCTGTGCGTAAAAAGTCCCCTGGGGGATTCTTATCCTGCCGCCTCTGGTAGCATAGGAATATTCATCGGTACTGATAGATATTCTTTCTTCAATCATCACTATGGCAATCTCCAGATAGCGGATATCCGCGGAAAGCCTGAGTCTGTATTCTCCCTCCAGCAGTTCAAAAGACACCTCCGGAACCCCATAAGCACAGCGTATGCTAATATTTTGCCGGGCCCGGACTGTGCCGTCCTCCCTATATAGAGCAATCTCGTAGGTTCCCGGCGATAGATCTGTAAGTAAAAAAACTCCCTCAGAATCTGTGACTGCGCTCAGTGACTCTCCCTGAAATGTCAGTGTCTGACCTGCTGCCGGCACACCGTCTGAATCCCATACCCTGCCTGCCAAATGAAAGCTATTATCGGAAGAATTGGTATCTGCAGGCTGCCTGTCAGCTCCTGCATCCCTACTCCCCGCACGCCGTCCCTGTACATAGCCAGCAATACCAGAGATACTTACAGCCACACATAAAGCTATAATCCATACGCGGGGCGTATTCTGCATGAATGCTCCCTTTCTCATTTGTTTTCCCCCCTTTAGATGGTTAAACCAGCTCAACTTTGCTCCTCTGCCATATGCCGCAGTATACGCTTAAGTTTCGGACCTGTGATTCAATAGGTACACCTTTTACATCCGGGGAAAAAACATTGAAAAATAAAAAAAACCGCCCAAAGGGACGGCAAATTCTGTATGGCAGAGACTGAAATAAAAGGTGTACCTTTTGGAACGGCATCGCATACATCCGCATGATACATAAGGCACCAGGAAATTTGCTAAGGATTGCTTATCTATGGTCTGTTGCTATTATGTTGTTAGAATACTACTATTTTCCTCAAATAGCAATGCGGAAATCAGTTGAATTTTTTGTATAAAAACATTGACATTTGTTATCCCACCCTATATAATATTAGTTGCTGAACATCGAAGCGTGGCTCAGTTTGGTAGAGCGCTGCGTTCGGGACGCAGAGGTCGCGTGTTCGAATCACGTCGCTTCGACTACCTTGGCAGGGGCACCGTAAATTCTTTTTAAGAGTTTACGGTGTTTTTTTCTACAGTAAATTCTACAATAAACATAAGGAAAGAGGATTACGTATGAACCAGCTCCCCGATGCATTCCTATCCAGGATGAAGGAAATGCTGAAAGATGAATATTCTGCTTTTGAAGCAAGCTACAGCCTTCCGAGACAATACGGTCTCCGGGTAAATACATTGAAAATCAGTCCGGAAGAATTTCAAAAAATTTCTCCCTTCCATCTCACTCCAATCCCCTGGATCCCCAATGGATTCTTTTATTCCGAAGAGGATCGGCCCGCCAGGCACCCCTATTATTACGCCGGACTCTACTATCTGCAGGAACCCAGCGCTATGTCACCTGCATCCAGGCTGGAGATTCAGCCGGGTGACAGGGTTTTGGATCTCTGTGCCGCACCGGGAGGAAAGGCTACGGAACTGGGGGCACGTCTGAGAGGAGAAGGCCTGCTGGCCGCCAATGAGATCAGCAATTCCAGGGCAAAAGCCCTTCTCAAAAATATAGAACTGTTTGGAATTCCCAATTCGTTTGTTCTGAATGAGGCCCCTTATCGTCTAGCGGAGGTATTTCCGGAATACTTTAATAAAATTCTGGTGGACGCCCCCTGCTCCGGTGAGGGAATGTTTCGGAAGGATCCTGCCGTGGCAGGAACCTGGACATCGGAACGTCCCAAGGAATTCGCCAAGCTCCAGAGAGAGATCTTACCGGCTGCCGCTGCTATGCTTTCACCTGGAGGACTGCTCCTGTATTCAACCTGCACCTTTTCTCCGGAAGAAAATGAAGGAGTGGTCTCCTTTCTTCTGGAATCCAATCCAAAGCTTCATCTTCTGCACATGGAGGGGTATGAGGGATTCTCCCAAGGAATACCTGATTGGGGCAATGGGAATCCGGAACTTCTAAAATGTGTCCGCATCTGGCCCCACCGCATGAACGGAGAAGGACATTTTATGGCTCTTTTTCAGAAAGAGGGGAGCTCTCTGAATCATTCAGGGGCGGACGCCAGTCTTCCCCTACGAAAAGAGGATCGCAAAATTCTGGAAGCATTTTTCCAGGACATTGTCATGCCTCTGGATTGGCGCCGTGTTGAAGTGCGTGGTTCCAAGGCATATTACCTTCCCAGCCCCTCCCCTGCAGTGCGCGGTCCCCGTTTTCTTCGCAACGGACTCTGTCTGGGCGAGCTAAAGAAAAACCGCTTTGAGCCTGGCCAGCCTCTGGCTCTGGCCATGAAAAAAAGTCATTATCCCTCTGTTCTTTCCCTTGCACCGGAGGATCCCAGAGTTATCCGCTATCTGAAAGGGGAAACTCTCTCCGTGGAGAGGCATGAGACAAGCCGCCCCGACGGATATCAGCTCGTCTGCATTAAAGATTTCCCTCTGGGATGGGGCAAGCTGGTCAGAGGTGTATTGAAAAACAAATATCCGGCAGGATGGAGGATCCGCTGATCCCGCAGAAATACATTGTGGTAAAGACTTTGCAAACTGTAAGTTTGCATTTGTGAATTTCTGGATTGTTTAGTTTTCATATTATTTGGCATACACTATAAAAAAGGAGTGTGTCTGCCATATGAATAAAAAGCGGGAGCAACAATACAGAGAACTGGGTCTTACAATTGCATATTACAGGAAACTTAGAGGACTTACGCAGATTGAACTGGCAGAGGCTGTTGATTTAAGTCGTACGCATATAAGTAATATTGAAGCACCAAAGGTGAAAACGTCTATCTCTCTGGATAAACTATTTGATATCGCAGATATTCTGGAAGTACCTGTGAAGGATTTATTTGATTTCCGTTCATAAAAAAGCTGCTGTACACCAATCGGTACAGCAGCTTTTTAATTCTATTACAGTTCCCCAATCGCTTCTGCCGGCTCTTCAGCCATTGCCTGTTCGTATTTTTCAAGTATAATTGATTGGATACGTTCTCTCGTATTGGAGTTGATGGGATGCGCAATGTCTCTGTACTCTCCGTCTGTTGCCTTTCTGCTAGGCATAGCAATAAACAATCCTTTTTCTCCTTCAATCACCTTGATATCATGCACTACAAACTCTTCATCAATTGTAATAGATACTACTGCTTTCATTTTGCCTTCTTTTGCTACTTTTCTCACTCTTACGTCTGTAATGTTCATACCCTAAGCCCCTTTCATAAGCCTTCTCTTTTTTATTGTTAAAGCACGTACCTCTCGTTCTTTTCCACTACTACTTTGATCCCATCTTCTCCGCAGTAGTAGGAATTTGCCCGAATCGTATCACGGCTTTCTACAATACAATTTTCGATATGTGTATTATCCCCCAGATATACATCATTCAAAATTATGGAGTTTTTTATCACACAGTTATTGCCAACAAACACCTTTTTGAAAAGAATAGAATTCTCTACCTCTCCGTTGATAATGCATCCGCTGGATATTAAACTGTTCTTTATCGCAGCTCCGGGATTATATTTTGCCGGGGGCAGATCATCAATCTTGGACTGAATCTCCGGATACTGGCGGAAGAAATAATTTCTCACCTCCGGTTTCAGAAAGTCCATATTGGTCTTGTAATAAGATTCCACAGAAGATATATTGCTCCAGTAGGTATTTATCTTGTATCCATAAATCCTCTTAAGGTTCTTGTAACGAATAAGTATATCCTTTACGAAGTCGTGCCTGTCCTCCTGGGCACATTTCTCAATCAGCTCAATCAGCTGTCTTCTTCTGATTACATAGATTCCTGTCGAGATTGTATTTGAGTATGAGACCATCGGTTTCTCATCAAATTCTTCGATTCTGCAGTCCTCGTTCATTTTAAGAACTCCGAACCTGCTGGTATCCTCTCCGTTGACGTCTGTACATACCACTGTGACATCCGCCCGCTTTGCAATGTGGTACTCCAATACCTTATTATAGTCCAGCTTATAGATGCCGTCTCCGGATGCGATAACCACATACGGCTCATGACTGTTCTTCAAAAATTGGAGATTCTGGAAAATTGCATCTGCAGTTCCTCTGTACCAATTGCTGTTGTCAGAGGTTATTGTGGGTGTAAATATATAAAGTCCTCCCTGCTTTCTTCCAAAGTCCCACCATTTGGAGGAGCTCAGATGTTCGTTGAGAGATCTTGCGTTATATTGAGTTAATACTGCCACCTTCTGGATATGAGAGTTGGACATATTGCTCAATGCGAAATCAATACTGCGATAGCTTCCTGCAATTGGCATAGCTGCGATTGCCCTTTTATTAGACAGCTCCCTCATCCTGTAATTGTTACCGCCTGCCAGAATTATTCCTATTGCTCTCATGATTCCTCACCGTCCTTTATCAATGTTTCACCGCTCTCAAGGGTGCCGTCCGGATAATCCTCCGGAAGTGTCCTGCCGGAAATTGCTGTATTCTTGCCAACTTTAACATTGGATGGGATCTCGGAATTCTCTCCTATGGTTACCAGACCGAAGGAATATACTTTTGGTTTTACTTTATTCGGTACATCCTCTCCTACTCCGAGGACAACCTCATCCCCAACCTGTACGCACTCTGCAATAATGGATTTATCAATCACGCAGTTCCTGCCCACTGATGACTGCCTCATAATAATAGAATCCTTTACCACAGTACCTCTGCCAATAGTAACCCCTGCACCGATTACAGAGTTATGCACCTCTCCGTAAATCTCGCTGCCCTCGCCGATGATACAGCGATCCACCACGGAATCCTCTGAAATATACTGTGGCGGAATAATGTCCCCCTTCGTATAGATCTTCCAGAATTCTTCGTAGAGGTTAAACTCCGGAATGATGTCAATCAGCTCCATATTCGCTTCCCAGTAAGAGCCGAGTGTACCTACATCTTTCCAATATCCGTTATACTCATAGGCAAACAATCTCTGGCCCTTTTCATGACAATAGGGAAGTATATGCATACCAAAGTCACAATTGCTCTGATCCTTCATAGCGATCAAAGCTTCTTTTAACACTGGCCAGCTGAATATATAAATACCCATAGAAGCCAGATTACTGCTTGGTTTCTCCGGTTTTTCCTCAAACTCTTTGATTCTGCTGACTTCATCTGTGACCACGATACCAAATCGGCTTGCCTCCTCAATAGGCACCGGCATAGTTGCAATTGTCACATCAGCTTTGTTCGCCTTATGGAAATCCAGCATTACCTCATAATCCATTTTGTAAATGTGATCTCCCGATAAAATCAACACATAATCCGGATTATAGGTCTCCATATAGTCCATATTCTGGAATATCGCATTGGCTGTCCCGGTGTACCACTCACTGTTCGTGCTCTTCTCATATGGGGGCAGCACGGTAACCCCGCCAACATTTCTATCTAAATCCCACGGAATTCCAATACCAATATGGGTATTAAGCCTCAAAGGCTGGTACTGCGTCAATACCCCTACTGTATCAACTCCTGAATTAATACAGTTACTGAGCGGAAAATCAATAATTCTATATTTTCCGCCGAATGCTACCGCAGGTTTTGCAACTTTTGCCGTTAAAACACCAAGCCTGCTGCCTTGTCCACCTGCAAGCAGCATCGCAATCATCTCTTTCTTAATCATGCAATCACCTCTTGTCCTATATATGATTTCTCTATTATATCATAAAAGCAGAAATTAGTGAACATTTTTAACAAAAATTTAAAACCATATTCTGTCTTTTTGTGACATTTGTTGAGCTTTTTCTTCGGTTTCCCGTTTTTTGTGCATTTTAAACATAGTTATTTCCACCTTTTTCATTGCTATGAATTATTTTCCACGCCTTCATGTTCCAATATATAGAAAGAGAAGAAATCCTTTTCAATTTTGGAAGTTCAGAGTATAATAACTCTAGAGAAAATATATGAAGGAGTATTAATGTACTATGTATCAGATAGATTTTAAAAAACCCATGCACATTCATTTCATCGGCATTGGCGGGATTAGTATGAGCGGGCTTGCAGAGATTCTGCTCCAGGAGGATTTTACCATTACGGGCTCTGATTCCAGGGAGAGCAGCCTCACCAGGCGTCTGGAGGAACAGGGGGCCCGTATCTATTACGGACAGCGTGCCTCTAATATAGAAGAAACTACTCAGCTTGTTGTCTACACGGCGGCCATTCATCCGGACAATCCGGAATACACCTGTGCGGCAGAAAGAAAGCTGCCTATGCTGTCAAGGGCTGAGCTTTTAGGACAGATTATGAAGAATTATGATACCCCCATTGCAGTCTCCGGCACTCACGGCAAAACTACCACCACATCCATGATCTCTCACCTGCTCCTTGAGGGAGAACTGGATCCCACGATCTCTGTAGGGGGCATCCTGCCTGCGATCCACGGGAATATCCGTGTGGGGTCCTCGGAGACATTCATCACAGAGGCCTGTGAGTACACGAACAGCTTCCTGAGTTTTTTCCCCAAGATCAGTATCATTTTGAATATTGATGCCGATCATCTTGACTTTTTTAAAGATATTGACGATATCCGCCGTTCTTTCCGCCTGTTTGCAGAAAAGCTTCCTGAGGACGGAACTTTAATCATCAACAGCGATATTCCCAATTACACAGAAATCACAGACGGACTGCCATGCAAAATTATTACCTATGGTCTGGAACAGCAGGGGGATTACACAGCCTCTGCAATTACCTTTGACGAGTTTGCCCATCCGTCCTTTGACTGTCTGTACCAGGGACAGAAGATCGGCCGCTTTACCCTTCAGGTACCGGGCATGCACAATGTATCCAATGCGCTCTCAGCCATTGCCCTTGGGAATAAGCTGGGTCTATCTGCAGACACAATCAAGAAAGGGCTGCTGCACTTTGGAGGCACTGACCGCCGTTTTCAGTACAAAGGTAAGGTAGGAGGGGTAACTGTCATTGACGATTATGCGCATCATCCCACAGAGATACGTGCCACCTTGACCACCGCAAAAAATTATCCCCATAATACCACCTGGTGCGTATTCCAGCCCCACACTTACACGCGGACAAAGGCGCTCATGGATGAATTTGCCGAAGCGCTTACACTGGCGGATAAAGTCATACTGGCAGATATTTATGCGGCAAGAGAAACCGACAACCTTGGAATTTCCTCCAAAACACTCAGGGATAAAATAGCAGATCTCGGTACAGAAGTATATTATTTCCCCACCTTCGATGAAATCGAAAACTTTTTATTAGAAAACTGTACCCACGGAGATTTGTTGATAACTATGGGGGCCGGAGATGTGCTTAAAATCGGGGAAAACCTGCTGGGAATCTAACTTATCCACATTATCCACATGCTTATACACATTTTGTGTGCCCAGGGCATGTGGATTTTTTTGTGCATTTACCTGTTGACATAATTCGACTGCATTTTTTTACAAAATACCACAAAACCCTTGCTTTTTCACCTTTATTGGTTGTAAATAATATTTTTTCTTCTTTTCGTTCCCACACTATCCACATTATCCACATTATTCTTGTGGATTACTCAGACAGTGGCTGTCAAAAAAATGCTTGTTCTCATTTAATGATAAGTATGATATAATCACCGTGAACACGAAAAAAGGATGTGTACACTTATGCGTCAGATTACCATACATAACCGTTCTGCACTTGAGACTACTGTAATCTCTAATATTTTTTTGGACGACTATATGCCTCAGGCTAACGGAGAGTTTGTAAAAATATACCTACATCTGTTAAGGGCAGCCGCCGTACCCGATGCGTCGATTACCCTTTCTTCCATTGCGGATACTTTTACCTGTACAGAAAAGGATGTGATCCGTGCCCTGAATTACTGGAAGAAGGCTGGAATCCTGGACATCACACTGGATGAGCAAAAGAATCTTACGGGCATTGTATTTCTGCCGCTGCAGCGACAGGCCGCTGCCTCTGAGCCCCTGGCTGTCCGTGAGGATATCACTGCCCCGGTTGCCGCCACCACAGAACGGGTTCCGGCTGAGAAAATTCCGAAAAAAGCAAAGCTTACCTCTGACAGGGAGAAAAAGCTGAAGGAAAATGATGAGATTAAGCAATTATTGTTTATTGCAGAGCAGTATCTTGGAAAAACTCTGTCTCAGACAGATGTGTCACGAATCTTGTATTTTTATGATGAGCTGCACTTTTCTGCAGATCTCATTGAATACCTTATAGAATACTGTGTCTCCAAGGGGAGTGCCAGTATGCACTACATTGAGGCGGTGGCCCTTGCCTGGGCGAAGAATGATATTACTACTGTGGCTATGGCCAAAAAAGAATCCTCCTCATACCATAAAGATTACTATACTATTTTAAAAGCATTTGGAATTAAAGGGCGCAATCCCATCGAGGCAGAGATCCGCTATATGGATCTCTGGATAAAGGATTATGGATTTACCCTGGATATTATTTCCCAGGCCTGCCAGCGCACTGTGCTTCAGACCAACCAGGCCAGCTTTCCCTATGCAGACAGTATTCTCGCCCGCTGGAAAAGACAAGGTGTACACCACGTCTCGGATATCGAGGTCCTGGACACCCGGCATCAGCAGGCCAAGGCCGATAAGGCAGCATTGCCCCCGCAGGCCAGCACCCGCAAGCCGGCTTCCGGTAATGTTTCGAAGAATAAGTTTAATAATTTTCATCAGCGGGACTATGATGAAGATGAATTAAGTGCATTGGAAAGACAACTATTGAACCAGTAAAGTGAAGGAGACAAAACGTGTCGTTAAAGAACTCTCAATACGATGCCATTATGCGGGAATATAACCGCAGACAGCTGCACAACAAGCACATACAGGACGAGCACATTGCCGGCGCATATGCCAAAATCCCCCGTTTGGCTGAAATTGATCAGGAAATTGGAGCCCTAAGCCTGAAAAAGGCGCGTCTGCTTTTGGGCGAATCTTCGGGGGAAGAATTTGATCTCCCCGCAGCCATCAAAGCGCTGTCCCGGGAAAGAAAAAATCTCCTGGCTGCCAATGGCTTTCCGCCTGATTACCTGGAGCTTCATTATGACTGCCCCCTATGCCGGGATACGGGATACATGGGCAGTGAAAAATGTACGTGTTTCAAAAAGGCATCTGTAGATCTGCTGTATACACAGTCCAATATTAAGGATATACTAGAAGTAGAGAATTTTGATCATTTTTCCTTTGATTATTATTCCGGGACGCTTGTCAATCCGGCTACCGGGCTTACCTCGCTGGAGACCGCCCATCAGGCCGTGGATAAGGCATGGGATTTCATCAACCGCTTTCACAGCAGTTTTGGAAATCTTTTTCTGTACGGGGATACAGGTGTGGGTAAAACCTATTTGTCCCACTGCATCAGCAAAGAATTGATCGATCGGGCATACTGTGTTATGTACTTTTCGGCCTTTGAGCTCTTTGACCTTTTTGCGAAAAACACCTTTTCCAGAAACAGTGAATCTGAAGAGAGGAATGAATATATTTTTGACTGTGATCTGCTTATTATTGACGATCTGGGAACAGAACTAACCAACAGTTTTGTGTCTTCCCAGCTCTTCTTATGTATTAATGAGCGGCTCATCCGCAAAAAGTCAACCATTATCTCCACAAATCTTTCCATAGAAAATTTTCTGGAGACTTATTCGGAGCGAACCTTTTCCCGGATATCCAGCAATTACACTATGATTAAACTTATCGGTAAAGATATCAGAATACAAAAAAAACTTTTAGGAGGAAAGTAAGATGGCACCGAAAGAAAATGCAAACCTGAATACCCTGCCCGTTGGAAGGCTGGGTATTCTGCCGCTGCAAAGCTGTACGAGCCTGGGCCAGAAGGTAGACAATTATCTGGTACGTTGGAGAAAGGAGCGCCAGAATGAGCTGAAATCTACCATAGCTTTTGAGGGGTATGAAAGGGATTCCTATATTATCGCTTCCTCAACCCCGCGTTTCGGTTCCGGGGAGGCCAAGGGCGTCATCAATGAATCCATACGCGGCGATGACTTGTATATTATGGTGGATGTATGTAACTACAGTCTCACCTACTCTCTCTGCGGATATACCAACCGAATGTCACCGGACGATCATTTCCAGGATCTGAAGCGTATTATTGCTGCTGTGGGCGGAAAAGCCCGAAGGGTAAATGTCATTATGCCGTTTCTGTATGAAAGCCGCCAGCACCGCCGGAGCGGACGGGAATCCCTGGACTGTGCCATTGCCTTAAAAGAACTGCTGAACATGGGTGTGGAAAATATTATTACCTTTGATGCCCATGATCCGAGAGTCCAGAACGCCATACCGCTGCATGGCTTTGAGACCGTACGTCCCACTTACCAGTTCCTGAAAGGGTTATTTCGGGTAGAACCGGAGCTTCCTCTGGACAGCGGTCATCTGATGGTCATAAGCCCCGACGCCGGAGGTACGGAAAGGGCTATCTACCTTGCCAATGTGCTGGGCGTGGATATGGGTATGTTCTATAAACGCCGTGACTATGCTCATATCGTAGACGGACGTAATCCCATTGTGGCCCACGAATTTCTGGGAGCCGATGTAAAAGGCAAGAATATGATTATCATTGACGATATGATCTCTTCCGGGGACAGTATGCTGGAGGTAGCCGCCTTGCTGAAGGAGAAAAAGGCCGGTAAGATCTTCATGTGTTCCACCTTTGGACTCTTCACAAATGGTCTGGAGAAGTTTGACAAAGCATATGAGCAGGGACTGTTTGACAGGCTCCTTACAACAAACCTTGTATATCAGACACCTGAACTGCTGGAAAAACCATATTATGTAAACTGTGACATGAGCAAATATATCGCTCTGCTGATAGACACCATCAATCACGATGCCTCCATCAGCAAGCTGTTAGATCCCGTGGAAAGAATCCACAGATTAATGAACCGGCATTGTCAAAACTAAAAAAGGCAAAAAGGGGGCTGTGAAAAAAGTCCCGTAAAAAAAGAACGCTTTCAGGTATACAAACCTGGAGGCGTTCTTCTTTTTGTGGTAAAATTAATCTACTATGAACAATAATACCGAGAAATATTATACCGCAAAACAGGGAAGGCTGCCACTGTTTTTTTCGGATTGTCTGGATCTCTGTGATCCAGTATTAGCATTTGACAGAATCATGGAGGAGATTGGAATAGAAAGATATCTTAGGCCAGAGCCCTCACATAAACTGGGCCGGCCCGGATATAATCGGGTCAACATGCTAAAGACAGTCCTGTTCGGCTTTATGGACACTG
>NZ_FQVI01000046.1 GCF_900129135.1 Lactonifactor longoviformis DSM 17459 | reverse complement strand
ACTTGGTCATAAGTGTGACCTCCTTATAATGAATTTACACCAACAGGTGCATGACCTCATTATAAGGTTTTTATAGATAAAGCGATTTCCTTTTTTAAATCATATCATGCAATTTCTTTCCCATTCGTATCAATCTCCATTCTCCGCGCCATTGGTGCGGGATGTATTCACTATACCAAACTTTCAAAAAGCTGTCACTCTCCTTTGGCAGTAAAAAGCTCTTTGCAATTATAGAAAGTGAAAATGACAGATAATCCATAGACTACCTGCCATTTAAAATAAACTGCATAAATTTTTTATTCAAACTCGGCGTACCCTTTGTTGTCTCTAACTATATTTATTTAAGTTTTGTGCAGATACACGCCTTTTTTACTTCAAATACATCATTTATTCTGGCTTCCTGATTTTCCGTTGCCAATATGTTGCCAGAAACCTTGTTACATATCAAATAAATCAGAATGGCTTCCTGTGTCAACTAAAGTCAAAATCAGAATATCATGTTCAATTAAATATATTAATAGCCAATCTGGTTGGATATGACATTCCCTAAATCCTGTGTACCTTCCTTTTAGTTCATGATCCCTGTACTTATCATCCAATGAAAGCCCATGAATTAATTTGTCTACTACTGTATCCAGTAATTCTATATCTAATCCTCGTTTCTTCGCTCGTTTTAAGCCCTTTTTAAACTTACCAGTCAGTACTAATTGATAGGTCATAATTCCATATCCTTTAAAGCTTCGGAAAAACTATTATATTTCTTAGTGTCCGGATCTCGGCTGATTTTCTTAGCTTCTTCCATCGCCTCTATAACTTCTGGTTTATATTTGGGAAGTTCAACATTAAAAGGCAAACCACCTCTTAATACACATTGTCTTAAAAACATATTTGTAGCACTCGATAAATCTATTCCTAATTGTCCAAATAACTCCATTGCTTGTTTTTTTAACTCTTCATCGATCCTAATTTGTGTTGGTACTGTTGCCATAATCATCACCTTCCTTTAATATTATTGTACCAGTTTCGATTTACATTGTCAATTGTTTGTATTATTTTTATGAATATAATGTTTTTATATTATTGGCAACAAAAAATGCCCCTATTATGACGATTTGTATATAATACAAGAAATGGCAGATACTCAAAATAAATACCTGCCATTCAGAATATTATATGCAAAAATAATTCTACTCGAATTCGGCGTGTCCTTTGCTGTTTATAACTATATTTGTTTAAGATTCATGCAGATACACGCCCTTTTTTACTTCAATTACATCATTTATTCTGGCTTACTGATTTTCTGTTGCCAATATGTTGCCATTTTATTAACGTATTTTCACATCATACTACTATTTTCATTTTGGGTAAACAGCATCGTTTCGAGAAAGGAGATACACACAATACTGGTTCATACTGATACCCTCTCTTTTAGAATGCTCTGCTAATGAACGGTGCAGACTTCGAGGTATTCTCAATTTAAACTGTCCAGAATAATCTTCCAACTTATCTGGCTCATGAATCGGAATTCCATCTTCAAGTGCAGCTTCAATCCATACTTTTTTTGCATCCAGCGCATTTGCTACTGCAGTTTCTACTGTCTCACCACAGGTAATACACCCCGGAAGGTCAGGATAGGAAACCACAAATCCGCCTTCATCTTTATCTTCCAAAACCTCCATCCGGTAGGACATTGCCATATAATCATTCAGCGTCTTCATCGTTTTTCGCCTCACTTTCTACAATTTGCTTTACCAACTCTACATATGCTTTTTTAATTGGTTCATGCTTTGGTATCGTAAGTGGTTGACATCCCGGTTACCGAAATGTGTAATGACTGCTACCACTCCTCAGAGCGTTCATTTCATATCCATAACTTTCCAACACTTTACGCAATTCATCGAACCGGAGGTCTTTAGATAAAGAGCAAATACGAGTTAATAGTTTATCCCACTTTGACATTTTGAATACCTCCTGTCTATATTATATGTGGTGTCATATATGGTGTCAATCCTTTTATATGTCAATTTTATGGCAACAAAAAAAATTTGTAAATAAAACTAATTAAATAATGCCAAATATGGCAAGTAATCCATAGACTACCTGCCATATAAAGTAAGCCGTAATAAAATTTTGATTATTCAAACTCGTCTCACAGTAATTTAATTCTCGTATTTTTGTAGCGTTCGAGCTATTTTTTGTTGCTATATTTGCCATATTCGCATATGTGATTTTGACTGTCATAAAATTGTACTCAAAATGCACTCAGCATCAATAATTATACCAGCGCTTTTAACCGACCTACATTTTTAAAAATATGTGCAGGATATGACTCAGGAAAATGTTCTTCCATAGAATCATATGTCTTTTCCCATAGTTCCAAAAACAACGGTTCAACGATACTACTAATGTAATCATTATCGTAATATTGTGTATTAAAACCTTCAATTTCTTTCAATTGTTCAAGAACTAAATGCAATAAAAACCTATTGCCATGTACAAGTACTAATCTTTTACGTCCAATTGCTCCTGTTTCGTTTTTTGCAATACAACTTTCTACAGCACGCAATACCTGTACCCCATTAAATAACAAAAAACTATTAGTTGCACCATTAAATAACAGTTTATATGGTGCTTTTTCAATATTTTCCGTTAAAGCACCAACATTTCTTTTAACCAGTGCTACTATCGAGAGCTCTGACAATGCGCATGCCTGGGAAACAATGGTTTCGTCCAGTGAAATCTGTCTCTCTGGTTCTTCTATCTTAGCGCCAGATTTATACAAGTATTGAATCCCTCCAAAACTCAATTCCATACGCAATCTTTCTTGATTTAGATCTAAAGAAGCAAAATCTTTCCCATCAATTCTGTTTTGTGTATTTGATAATTTCGTTATTTGAACTGCTTGTTCTTCATCAGCATCACCTAAATCAATCATCTGTACGAAAATCTTGGCATCGGAGACTATTTCCGGCATTTCTGCATACACAGAACCGATCACGCCTGTTGTTTGTGCTCCATTAACTAAAGAAACACCTTCCAAAGCAAACAATCCCGTTTCTCGTCCAGTACTATATACTGCCTTTTTAGTAATTTTTTTGCACAAAATTTTGATACCGTTATTGTAATAAAAGAATTTTTCAGGATTGTTTTTAAGTACATCTCTAATTCCTTGATTGACCTCTGTACTCCCCTTATAATACCGAATATTTTTTGCAAACAATCTATTCCCATATTGATTATACCATTCTCCTACAGCAGAAACAGGAATAGTACCATAATATGCTTTAAAAGGAGCTTCTACAACTCCCCAGTTACTAAGTAGAACATCATCTAATACAATATTATCAGAATTCTGTCCATTCGCTAAATATTCGTATATATCCTGCAGCTTAGTTTCTACAAAAATCAGTAAATCGCTTGAATCATCTTCATTAACTTGATTAAGCAATTCATTAACAGGGCGAAACGCATAATCATCCATGTTTTGATTACCTGTATGACAAAATATCATTTCTATTTGATAATCCATATCTCGAATGGCATCTGCAATCTCCTGTTGCCGTGCAGATATTTTTTTGTTGCAACCGGCAAAATCAAGATTAATGATTCTCTTTATACCTTCTACAAACGTGCTTGCTTCTTCTTGTGAAATACTCCCAGTTCCCTCTTTGCGCCACTTGCTCTGAACAAGAAGCAATTTTTTCTGCGTAGTATCATTATATACTGCATCAATTCCCATATCATGATAACCATCGGTAATGCTCCGAGCTGCAACATCGTAATCTATTCCGCAACGCATCACTAAAACTAACGCTGCAATGGCTCGTGTATAATATTTATTGTTTTTTTCATCAGGATTTTTAGCATCTGATAAGTCTATTTTGTCTTTAAACAACTCATCGAGCTTTGTTTGAACTCGGATCATTTTCAGATTCGGCATGCTTATATACACCTCTTTTTTCTTACGTATAGATTCCAAATACATCTATTGCCTGTTATATTTTGTAACTATATTACTCTTTAACAGCAGTTGCAACTGTATGATCGGAATAGGTTTCCCAGATAGGTTCATAATCTGCAGTTGCCTGATTGCCCCACATATCCCAGCCTTCTCGTACACCTCTTGCAAAAAGTTCAATACGATGTCCCTGGCTACATGCTTCTATAATAGGAATAATTTCATCCGGCTTACGACTATGTTCTCTTTTCATAGTTCTGATTAAATTAACCTGCGAACGAGCTGGCTGCAATGTTCTGTTTGATGCACTTTTTTTCTTTATACCAAAAAGCAGTAATTCTGTAACATTTCTAAAATAGTAACCTACGCCTCTACCATCTGGGCCGCCATCTTTTCGAACCTTTTCCCATACAATATTTGCCTTATAATCGAATCCCCAGGCATCCATAACAGCAAGACCGTCAGGAAGTAACGCATTCGGCACCCATAAATACAATTGTGCTTTATCGCCAGCTATATCTGCAATAGAAAGCTCTTTTATATCATTAAGGGTCATAGTATCATACCGAGTAAGTCGTTTATGTTCAGGTGCAACTTTTCCAGTTCTATTTTGGAACTGCCACGGCGGATCAGCATAAATCGTATTATATTTTTTCCCCTTCGTAAACAGCTGTAAGTTTTCTATAGTAGTTTTTAAGTCTGCCATATCCTTCAACACATTCCTTTCCTATTCCTATTGCCAAAATCGGACAGCCCCCATTACGTCGGGAATCAAGTCTGTATTTTAGTTTTCCCACCCATGTGGTACTTGCCCCATATTTTTTCATTAAAGGTTGACCGTTATCATCTTTTTCTTGTTTAAAAATATCATTTAATTCTTCTGCTCTTGTTACAATAACGCCAACATCAATCAGACCGCAATCAAAATAGGTTCTCATCGCCAACAAATCTCGGTCAAACGTTCGATCTTTACTATTCCATTCCAAATCGAAGGCAACCCTATTTTTTAAAAAGTCAATATTATGCCCATCGATATACCCTTCTATTGTTTCAACTTCATAGGGTTCATCAGCAAATCTTCCTCTTCTCTGTGCTGTCTGCCTTGGATATTTTTTCACTATCAAGTCACCACTAATGCGTATTTCTCTCCAACCATAAGGATAAAGAACATCATCAAACTTTTTAGGTATCGGTGATTCATTACCGCCAGCAGTCTTAATATCATTTAAAGTAAGTTGCAAACTTCTTAAACATTCCTGCAACTCAATCCATTCTAATGGGAAAGCATCATGAAGTATCTCCAGTGCGTGACCATAATTATAGAACTCAAATTTATCAAGAATATCTTTGTCAATATATTTTTCTAAATCCACCTTTGTTCCTCCTCAGTATTTCTCATTGATTTGGTATAATTTCCATTATTTCATCCATCGTACATCCCAGTTCAACACATATCTTCGTAAGAACCTCAACACGAACATCCTCATTTCTTCCAAGCCTTGCCATCGCATTTGTACTGATTTTTGCTTTCTCACAAAGTTGTGTTTTATTCATATTTCTATCAATAAGCAACTTCCAGAGTTTATTATAGCTAACAGCCATATTGAACCCCCTCCACTACAACTAACTTCAAATATGTCATGTATAATATACCATAAGCGCCTATTTTCTTCAAGATAATCTTGAGATATTCAAGAAATAGAAATAAGAAAGAGTACAATTTTTGCTCGTACTCTCTCTTCTAAAATCCCCTTATACGTAGATAAGCTCACTTTTAATAATTTCTTCTGCTCGATTTATAATATTATTCACTGCACTGACCCATTCCATTTGCGACTTACGCTTAAGTTCCTCCGTTACTCCTTCATTGTCCATCATCTGTCTGATAATCAGCTTATACCGAGTATCCGCTTGTTCATTCAATTGAGTTGAATAACTCCATAATTCTCCATTAAGAAGTAGTTCATTAAACAAAACCGGATTAATTTTCTTTAAATATTCCCTATGTTCCACGCATGGCAGGAGCAGTCTGCCCTGTTAGAGAAAGGCGAGATAACCAAAGAGGAATATGACCAATGGCGGTATAAATATCCCGAACTTGACATCGCAAAGCAATGGCGAAAAGTTCCCTCACAGGAATTAAGTGACTTCCTCACAGATGCATTGAAAGATGAATCCGAATGATTCTCCCCCAGCCTTTTATCAATGCAAAAAACCTTACCGATGTTCAGTTATATTTCTTAAATCAGTAAGGTTTCTTTATGTTATTGAAGTATTTTATTCAGTGCGTGATGTTAAAAGTGTTGCCAAATCGTTGCCAGTCACTAAGCAAATATGTTTGCACCCCGCATAAACACTGGACTTTTCAAAGTCATTTCATCACTCAAACTCCAGACAGACAGTAAACCATATAAGAGAAAATTATTGATTTTAAGGCATTTTCAAGAAATATAAGACACTATAAAACGATATAAAAAAAGAAAAAAATGCAATGGGGATACAGTCAATCTTGCCCCATAGACCACAAACTCAATATCTATTTTTACCCAGACGTTCATCATTGAGCGTCTATTTTTTTACCCAAACGAAAGGAGCATTAACATTATGAAAAAGATTATGAATCGATTGCTTACGGGTGTACTCACCCTAGCGACCGTATTTACAGCCCTGCCCGCCTCGGCTGTCCATGCGTCAGACACGCAATACTGGACGGACACAGAAGAAAAAGCGGGATATGTGGAAAAGGTGATGAATGACGGCAGTATCGGCTCTACATTCCATGAGGGCATTATGCAGGTAGAGGGCGAAACGGCATACTGTATCGACATCAACACCGACTTTGAGCCGGGATATAAAAACCGCTCGGGCGCAAGCTCACGCATGAGTGCCGACCAGATAGCGGACGTTGCCTTATCCCTTGAATACGTCAAGCAGTATTGGGCAAGTCATACAGGGTTGAACCACAAACAGCTTTACCTATTAGAACAATGCGCTGTCTGACAGAGATTGAGCGTACATCTGGGCTGGAACTGTGATAACGTCCGAGCTTCCTATGATGAAATCCCCAAAGCGGTACAAGAGGAAGTCTACGCTGGGGCAAAGGCTTTTGTAAAAGCCAACAAAGGACGCTATAAATGTGGCGGTTATATCTATTCTGGCAACGGACAGGAATTAGGTCAGTTCTGGGCAAAGCTGGCGGTGGGGAACGCAAAAATCTTGAAAGTTTCCTCCAATGCCAGCATTACAAATGACAGTGACGTGTATTCCCTTGCTGGGGCTGTCTACGGTGTCTTTTCTGATAAGGAATGTAAGAATGTTATCGCCACTCTTACGACAGATAACAGCGGGAATACCGAAGAAGCAGAGGTAAAAGCTGGCACAGTATACATCAAAGAGCAGTCTGCGCCCAAAGGCTTCAAGCTGGATCATACAATCTATCCGTTGACCGTGGAAGCTGGCAAGACTGCCACTTTAAAAGTGAGCGACACGCCAAAGGTCACGGAAACTTTGCTTGAACTTTTCAAGATTGACATGGAAACCTCTAAGGATATGCCACAGGGCAACGCTTCCCTAGCGGGCGCAGAGTTCATATGGCAGTATTATGACGGTTATTACAACAAAGACAATCTTCCGGCAGAGCCTACCCGCATATGGACGACAAAGACTATCGCTGAAAAAAACGGTGACGGAACCGCTTTCGACACGCTCCCCTATGGAAAATACCGTCTTGATGAAAGCAAAGCCCCAGAGGGCTATCTCAAAGACGGTGCGGTTTCCCGTGAGTTTATAATCGCAGAGAACGGAAAAATCGTTGATTTAACAGGCGAAGAAAGCTCAATCTACAACCAGATTAAGCGTGGCGATATAGAGGGTGTGAAGATTGGTGCTGGCACTCATAAGAGATTAGCAGACGTGCCTTTTAAACTTACCAGCAAGACCACAGGGGAAAGCCATATTGTCGTGACGGATAAAAACGGTCAGTTCTCTACCGCTTCCGACTGGGCTTCCCACAAGCACAATACCAATGCAGGAAAGACCAGTGAGGACGGTATCTGGTTCGGGACAGCAGAGCCAGACGACAGCAAAGGCGCATTGCTCTATGACACCTACGTAATTGAAGAATTACGCTGTACCAGCAATAAATGCTTCAAGCTCATTCCTGCCTTTGATATTGTGGTGTCCAGAGATAGAACCGTCATTGATTTAGGTACATTGACAGATGAATACGAAAAAGAAATTTCTATCCATACCACTGCAACCAGCAAGGACGGCGAAAAGGTCGTTGAAGCTGGCAAGGAAGTGACAATCATTGATACGGTCAAGCTGGATGGGCTGGAAATCGGCACAAAGTATCAGCTAAAGGGCTGGCAGATGATTAAGGACGAAAACGCAGAGCTTGTCATTGACGGTAAGCGTGTGGAAAATGACTATTCATTTGTCGCAGACAGCGAAACAATGGAAGTCCAGATTGTCTTTACCTTTGACGCTTCCGAGCTTGGCGGAAAAGACCTTGTGACGTTTGAGGAATTATACGATTTAACCAACCCAGATGAACCGAAAAAAGTTACGGAACATAAGGACACCACGGACAAAGGGCAGACGGTATCTGTAAAAGAAAAATCAGAAACACCTGCCCCAGAAGAACCAGAAAAGCCGTCCACACCAGATACACCAGTACAAAAGACGGACAGTCCAAAGACAGGCGATACAACAAATGTAATCGGTCTGCTGGCTCTGCTTGGTGCTTCCAGCATAGGTCTGGCGGGAACATACTTCTATAAAAAGCGTAAAGCGAAGAAGTTATAGGACGGTCTAAAGTGATGAAAAAGAAATGCCGTTCCCCGACAGCGGAAACGTGTCGGCAGGCTCCCTTTATTCTGGCTTGCTGGTATCACGTTATCAGCCAGAATAAAGAACATAACAAATATTAGAAAGAAAAGAGGTAAAAACATATGGAACTTAAATTTGTAGTGCCGAACATGGAAAAGACATTCGGCAATTTGGAATATGCAGGAGAAAACGAGGTTGTACAGCGTAGGATCAACGGACGCATGACGGCAGTGTCCCGAAGCTACAACCTTTACAGTGATGTGCAGAGGGCAGATGATATTATCGTGGTGCTTCCTGCTGAAGCTGGGGAAAAGCATTTCCAGCCAGAACAGAAAGTAAAGCTGATTAACCCACGCATTACCGCAGAGGGCTACAAGATTGGCACAAGAGGGTTTACAAACTATATCCTGCTGGCAGATGATATGTTACCAGCAGAGAATAAATAAGGAGGGCTAAAACATATGAGATTAGCAAAGGGTATCGTAATTGAAAAAGAAAAGACATTCGGACAGTTGAAGTTTTCGGCATTAAGACGTGAGGTGCATATCCAGAATGAGGACGGGACGGTAAGCGAGGAAATCAAAGAAAGAACCTACGACCTTAAGTGCCGTGGGCAGGGACACATGATACAGGTGTCCATTCCTGCTACTGTTCCGTTAAGGGAATATGACTACAACGCAGAGGTGGAGCTTATCAATCCTGTTGCGGACACAGTAGCAAATGCCACCTTTCAAGGGGCAGACGTGGATTTGTTCATTAAGGCGGATGATATTGTCTTGAAAGGCAGACCTGCACAGCCGGCAGGAAACCCGCAACCACAAAAAAATAAGTTAGAGATACTAGATTTAATTGTGTAGGGGGTTCATTTGAAGTATAATATCTACGTGCAGAATTCGAGATTTACTATCGAAACTGCATGAGAAGTAGAAAAGGAGATTTCTATAGATGATAAAAAAAATTATTGGAAAAATACAAGCTATACGTGTTAGATATATAAAATCCAAATGGAGCATAAAAAGATATTTTAAGTCTTCTGTTGGCTTCGTTATTGTACTTATTTTATTAAGTCTTGTAGGGGTCTTCTTAAATGTAAAGTATTTATCAATAGATACATCGTTTAAATCTACGGCGTATAATATAATTAGTTCGCTTTTGATTGGTATTATCTCATCTTCAATAATTACTCTAAATGTGGAATATAATAACATTAAAAACACCAAACAAAAAAGATTGTCTGTATTAAATAAACTGAATTTTGAACTTTGCATGTTTCATAATATTTATACGTTATATTCAGCTCATAATGACAGACACCCAAATGGACACCCTTTGCTTGAAAACAATCAACATTTATGTGATAAATATGTCTTTCTCAATTTTGTCGTTAAAGAATGCTCAAAAGCTTTTGCTGAGGGAAAAGACTATCTAAATACCATAGAAATAGACACTTTATCATGTATATTAACCAATTATCATTGTATGGAAACGGTTATCGGTATTGACTTACTTTCCATGTTCGATTTTGACTCAATGCAACATCAATTAGAAGATACAACATATGATGAGTTATTGGATGATGTTGCCAAAGAGGCAATTCCAGAATTATTCAATGATATTATCAAAGACTTAGAAAATTTGAAACTTGAATTAGAATTAGAGGGGTTTCAAGATGTTTTAAATAAAGGTATTCTTAACAAATATCAAAAGAATTGTTAAGAGATAAAGATATTAATAGCAGTTAGTCGATATGATTGACTGCTTTTTTCATACCCAGAAAGGAGGATTTATGGCATTTTACAAATACAGGGGAAAGCGTATCAGAGCCAGCGACAAGTCACTTGTCTACCGTTTCTGTGGCGGTTCGCTCCTGTTCCTGTTCGTGACGGTCATTCTGCTTTTGAACATGGGACAGCTCATGTGTACCGACTGGCACAGCTTTAGCCTAATCAGAGATAACGGGCTGGTGTTCTCGCTCTCCCCTTACAACTTCATAACGATTATTATGGCGACTGGTATCTGTATACTGGTCGCTTTTCTATTTTACCACTTCTTCCATGACCGCTATAAACAGCTCATGCACCGCCAAAAGCTGGCACGCATGGTCTTGGAAAATGGCTGGTATGAAGCAGAAACCATACAGGACACAGTTTTTTTTACTGACCTGTCCTCTGGCAGATCAAGGGAAAAAATCGTCAGCTTTCCCAGAATGTATTACCGCATGGAAAAAGGCTTGCTTCATATCCAGTGTGAAATCACGCTGGGGAAGTATCAAGACCAGCTTTTGCAGTTGGAAGATAAGCTGGAAAGCGGTCTATATTGTGAGCTGATCGACAAGCTGTTGTATGACGGCTACGTGGAATACACGCTTTTATATGACATGATAGCAAACCGTATTTCCATAGAGGAAGTACAGGCAGAAAACGGAGGCTTGCGATTGATGAAAAATCTGGTCTGGAAGTATGACACTCTCCCCCATGCCCTTATCTGTGGTGGGACTGGTGGCGGTAAGACTTATTTTATTCTTACCATTATTGAAGCCCTGTTGCGGACAAACGCTGTCCTGTATATCCTCGACCCAAAGAACGCCGACCTTGCGGACTTGGGAACGGTCATGGATAAGGTCTACTACAAAAAAGAAGATATGGTAGATTGCGTCAATGCGTTCTATGACGGCATGGTGGCAAGAAGCGAAGCAATGAAGCTCATGCCAAACTACAAGACAGGTCAAAACTATGCTTATTTAGGGCTTGCTCCGCATTTCCTTATCTTTGATGAATACGTGGCATTTATGGAGTGCCTTACCACAAAGGAAAATATCGCCATACTTAGCCAGCTAAAGAAAATCGTCATGCTGGGACGGCAGGCAGGCTATTTTCTTATCCTCGCTTGCCAGCGTCCGGACGCAAAATATTTCAGTGACGGTATCAGAGATAACTTTAACTTCCGTGTTGCCTTGGGACGCATGAGTGAACTTGGCTACGGCATGATGTTTGAAAGCGACACAAACAAGAAGTTTTTCCAAAAACGTATTAAAGGACGTGGCTACTGTGACGTTGGTACAAGTGTCATATCAGAGTTTTACACACCCCTTGTCCCGAAAGAGCATGATTTCTTGCAAACCATAGGCACACTTGCTATCAAAGGGCAGGACGGACAGGTGGCGTGCGAAGCGAAAGCCACAGGTACGGACTAGCCCTGCTGGTGTGGCGCAAGCCACGCCAGCTTCATAAGCCCCTCGGTATCTAACAGAGGGGCACAAAATACCAGAAAACAGTATCAAAAAATACGGAAATCTCCGCAAGGTACAAGGGTTTCCGTGTAATTCTTATGGGTGTGACATTGGCAGTCAAATGTCTCATTCAAGAGATTGGAGGAATGACAACTGAAAGAAACTGACTGGATAACCGATTTTAAAGACAAGCGGTCAGCCTATGGCGTATCACAGAACAGGCTTGCACTGATAGCTGGCATGAGCCGTGAACATATCAGTCGTATCGAAAACAGGAAAATCAAGCTGACAGAGGAAATCAAGGAACAACTCACGGTGGCACTGGAAAAATGTAACCCAGACAATCCGCTGGAAATGCTGTTTGACTATGTACGGATAAGGTTTCCAACAATGGACGTACAGCATGTCATACGGGATATATTAAAGCTCAACATGGACTATATGCTACATGAGGACTTCGGCTTTTACAGCTACACGGAGCATTACTATATTGGCGATATTTTCGTGCTGACCTCTACTGACGAGGAAAAAGGCGTGTTGCTGGAACTGAAAGGCAAAGGCTGTCGGCAAATGGAAAGCTATTTACTTGCACAGGAAAGAAGTTGGTATGACTTCCTCATGGATTGTCTGGTTAACGGCGGTGTGATGAAACGACTTGACCTTGCAATCAACGACAAGGCAGGAATACTTGACATTCCAGAGCTTACCCAAAAATGCGACCGTGAGGAATGTGTTTCCGTGTTCCGCTCCTACAAGTCCTATGCTTCGGGGGAACTGATAAAGAGCCATGAGCAGGACAAGGCAGGTATGGGACACACGCTGTATATCGGTTCTCTAAAATCAGAAGTCTACTTCTGCATTTATGAAAAGGCACAGGAACAGTACGCAAAGCTGGGTATTCCGCTTTCTGAAACACCTGTGAAGAACCGCTTTGAAATCAGGTTGAAAAATGACCGTGCCTACTACGCTGTGCGTGACCTGCTCACTCACTATGACGCAGAACAGACGGCATTTGACATTATCAACCGCTATATGCGGTTCGTGGACAAAGAGGACGGAAAAAGCGTACCGATTGGCAGGTCAATGACCGCTGGGCGTGGTTTATCGGTTCTGATCGTAGGCGTTTGAAATTAACGACCAAGCCAGAACCGTACACGCTGGAACGGACACTAAGCTGGATAACAAGGCAGGTCGCCCCTACCTTAAAAATGGCAAAGCGGATTGACCGTATCAACGGTACAAACATCATTGAAAGTCTTGTGCAGGGCGCAAAGCTCACAGACAAGCACGAAAAAATCATCAAACAGCAGACGGCTTCCATTGAGGAAGTCGCTTTACAGCCAAAGGAGGAATAAAACATGCTGGAATTATTCAAGGATTTCTTGCTGGTATCGCTTGGCGGTGGTATCGGTGTTACGCTCATGTGTCTGCTTATCGCAGGAAAACAAGCAGACAGAGATATGGAGCGCAGGAAAGGGGGTGAGGAAGAATGAATTTTGGACAGAACTTATACACTTGGTTTTTAAGCAATGCACAGAGCCTTGTGTTAATGGCAATCGTGGTAATCGGTATCTACTTAGGCTTCAAGCGTGAGTTTTCCAAACTGATTGGCTTTCTGGTCGTTGCGCTGATTGCGGTAGGTCTGGTATTCAATGCCGGCGGTGTCAAGGACGTACTCTTGAACCTGTTTAACAAGATTATCGGTGCTTAACATCAAGGTTTTGCAGATGTGCAAAACCTACCATTCCCCCTATGGGAGCTGGGCATAGGGGGAGGAAAGGGGGTGACGGAATGGTACAAGGAGGAAACCCAGACAAGCGAAAGGACGTGAAAACGAATGGAAGAATTAAGAGTTTTGATAGAAGCAACAATCCCCACAGACGGCGAACTGCCCTCCGCCTGGTTTGATTTGCCGATTGATGAAATAGAGTTTGAAGAACGGCTCAAAGTCAGCACAGACAGCGAAGATTACTGCATTGTAGAAATGGAACTGCCCTTTGCAGATGAAGTAAAAGAAAATACGATTGTTGGACAGTTAAATGACCTGTACCGTATGTATGAAGATTTACCTGTTGATCATCGGGAGGAATTGGAAGAACTGCTGACCCACTTTACCAGTCTGGAAGAGCTGTACCAGCACAGATATGACATCATTCATTATGCAAATTGCAATACCATGATTGACGTTGCCCGCCATGTACTGGCTGACAATCCAGCGTTCAACAGCCTGTCAGAAGATTGTGTACGGTACTTCGACTTTGAAGCCTACGGACAAAGCCTTGATGAAAACGGAAAGTTCATTGAGTCATGACCACCGGCTTAGCCGGTGGCTTGCTCTGCGGCTATAAGCCGCTATTTCCAGCTTGCGTCTAAAGACGCATTGAAAAGGTTCGCCTTCCCCATAGTGGTCTCGGGCAGACCCTAAAGGGTCATCTTATTTGCCCTTTTTTACCGGCTCACCCGTAAACGGGTATATATATTCTTTGAGAGTCATCTGGTCGTATTCCCAGTCTTCTTGTAATTGGTTTTTTATATATTCTTGAATTTTCTTTGCATTTTTTCCGACTGTATCTACATAATATCCTCTACACCAAAAATGCCTATTACCATATTTATATTTTAAATTGGCATGCCTCTCGAATATCATTAGCGAACTTTTTCCTTTTAAATACCCCATAATCTCTGATACACTATATTTCGGGGGGATTCTCACTAACATGTGTATATGGTCCCGACAGCATTCTGCTTCTATTATTTCTATCCCTTTTCTTTTACACAACTCACTTAAAATATGCGCTACATCTGCTTTTATTTTCCCATAAATTATCTGTCTTCTATATTTGGGTGCAAATGCCAAATGATATTTACATTCCCATTTAGTGTGTGCTAAACTGTTATTGTCCATATAGGGCACCTCCTTGGTATGTTGTAGTGCGGTTGGCGAACCTGCACTTTATTATATACCAAGGAGGTTTTTACTTGAAGCTAAAGCTGTCTGGGGACAGGGGCTGTGAAAAAACAGTCCGAATAAAAAAAGAGGATTTTCAATACACTTTAGTGGTTGAAAATCCTCTTTTTGTGGTAAAATTTATCTGCTATGAAAAACAATACCACAACTTATTCTATACCAAAACAAGGCACTTTGCCAATGTTTATTTCAGATTTTCTTGATATTTGTGACCCTGTTTTAACTTTTGACAAATTCATGGAGGGAATTGATCTAACTAAGTATCTCGACAAACTGCCGGCGCGTGAGACCGGACGGGTCAGATATAATCCTGTCAACATGTTAAAAACAGTTCTTTTCGGGTTTATGACCCAGGGATATATGTCACTAAGAGAACTGGAAGACAACT
>NZ_FQVI01000045.1 GCF_900129135.1 Lactonifactor longoviformis DSM 17459 | reverse complement strand
AAAAGTGAGCATGGGCAGAGAATGCACATCAAGCATTCTTTGCACATACGAACGGTGCTCCGGCGGGGATTCCGGTTTTGTCTTAGACTCTCTTCGCGACGGAGGTGTCCCCGGAACTTATGCCTTCCTCCCGCCTGAACCAGCCAGCCCGCTGCCGCGGGATTTCTCTCACCGTCCCCCTGCCACACAACACCTGCCGTCATGAAGCATCTTGAGCCGAAGTACACGTAGTTATATCCCTAAATTCCAATTATTTCCCCAATCGATAATATTCCTCCGTAACTCTCTCCAGCTCCTCTCTGATCTGCTCTACCCGCTCCCCTTTCTTTGGCGAACTTACTCTGGCAGTCAGTTCCATCATTTTCATATTCAGCAACGTCCTTTGCAGTTCCGCAGAATCCCCCGGCTTTTCCATCCTTTCTTTAGAAGTCTCGTACTCTTTCCAATTGCCTTCAAATGTCCGTATCTCACCCTTTTCGAAAAACAGAAAACGTTCCCCTGCTTCCTGAGCAAGACGTCTGTCATGGGTTACGAGCAGCAATGTTCCCTTCCACTGTTTTAACAAGGCTTCCAGGGCCTCTGCGGTATACATATCAATGTGATTGGTGGGTTCGTCCAGAATTAAAAAGTTAGCATCTGAGGCCAGCAGCTTTGCCAGCATCACCTTTGCCCGTTCTCCCCCGGAGAGTACAGACACTGGTTTTTCTATATCCCTGGATGTCAGATACAAGTTAGCAAGTATGGCCCTGATTACAGACTCCTTTTGGCTGGACGTAGACCGGACATTCTGCAGTACGGTTCTATCCGGATCCAAAGTTTCATGCTCCTGGGCAAAATACCCCAGCCTGGCTTGCGGGGAGAGGCGTACAGCCGGGTCCTGTTCGATTATTTTTCTGAGCACAGAAGTTTTTCCTGTGCCATTTGGACCCATCATGACCGTACATTTGTTAGCTGCTATTTTGAAACCGGCATCTTTTATGATCGTAGCTTTCCCATAAGCTATTTTAATGTGCTCTGCTGTGAGAGCATTTTTTCCCTCCATAGGATACTCCGCCCCCATTTTCATGGATATTTTGGGCAAGTCTTTTGGCTTTTCTTTCTTTTCCAGTTTATCCAGCCTTTTTTCTATTGCCTTGCCCCTGTTCTGCACATGTCCCTGCTGAATTGCAGCTGTGCCCTTGTACAGAATCCATTCACTACTGCCCATTCGTTTCGGCGGCCTTCTCATCCCCTCCGCCTCATGTTTAATCTGATGCATGGCTGATTCCAGGTGTTTTTTCTCTGTCTGGTACTGTTCATATTCAAACAGAGCGTATTCACGCTCTCTGTTTTTCTGTTCAGACCAAGCGGTAAAATTCCCCGGAAAGACCCGCAGCTCTTCGTCCCCAATCTCCCAGATGGTATCACATACCTGGTCCAGAAGGTATCTGTCATGGGATACCAATACAAACGCACCTTTAAAACCCTTCAGCATTTTTTCCAGAGTTTCAATTCCCTTTACATCCAGATTCGTTGTCGGTTCATCTGCAAATAAAAGCTTTGTCTCCCGGGAAAATGCCGCCGCAATGGCCAGCCTTGTCTTTTCTCCTCCGCTCTTGCAGGCAGAATCTTTAAGGTTCATACGGCTTAGAAGGTAAGCGCTGGTATCCCCTTCCGTCTCCTGCTCCTGAGTAATATAAGCAATACTGCACGATGCTTTAATAGTACCGGCATCGGCCTCTGTCTGTCCGCTGAGAATTTTGAGAAGCGTACTTTTTCCGCATCCGTTGGCTCCTACCAGGCCAATTCTGTCGTTTTCTCCGATTTCTAATTTATCAATAGAAAATAATTTCTGTATTCCGTATCCCTTTTCCAGATTATGTGCTTCTAATAACAAAAAAATCCCTCCTAAACGCTCTGTCCAGGAAAGATTTTTGCACACAAATAGAATGCCGGTATCTAACTATACCCGCAAAAATACCTGCAAGAAAAATCCGGTGCTGAACAGAGCAAAACAAATAAAAGGGCATCTACCCTTTTCATTACAAAGTTTCCTGTTGTTTGCTTGTTGTTCAGACCTTACATTCTCATTTTCCTGCAGATACCTCGTTCTTTCTTATATTGCTTGTAATATAGCATAACGGTTTCTGACTGTCAAGAGATCCGCAAAAGGCAGAAGGTTAATTTTTCTGCCTTTTGCGGATGCTAGATGCTATCTTCCTGTCACAAATCGTTCCAGCGCCAGGGCAACCCCCGCACGCTCATTGGATGCGGTAACATAATCTGCCTTCTCCTTTATCACGTCAGCGGCATTTTCCACAGCTACGCTAAATGCCGGCAGTGATATCATTGCTGCGTCATTCTCACTGTCTCCGAAAACCATAACCTGACTGAGGGGAATTTCTAAAAAGTTTGCTAGCCATTGAACAGCATTTCCTTTATCCGCTCTTTTATTTGTAAGCTCCAAATTATTATGCAAGGAAGAAGTGACCGCAATATCCCCTCTGCTTTCCAGCAGCACTCTTACTTCTTCTTTCACCCTGCGATCCGAAAAATACAAGTTGATCTTTTCAATTCCTGCCGCCTGCCTTCTTACATACTCTATCACATCATCCACGGCTTCTCTTGTTTTTCTTATCATGCCGCAGATCTCCGGCTCTATCCCATAATCCTCCAGGCGGCTCAGAAACCTGTCTTCCGACTTGCCAGTGCCGTCTGCAAATACGTCGTATAGAAAGGGGTACGGGGCTGCTGTCTCTAACACTTCTGCTGCCAATAAGGGGCTTAAAAGTTCTCTTTTTATCCACTTGTTTTCCCTCAAGTCAATAATCTCTGCACCGTTCGCCAGGATTGCATACCGCACCAGAGGCAGAAGTTTTCTGCATTCTTTGAGTCCTAAAAGATTCCTTCCTGTTGCCGGTATGATTTCGATTTCCATAGTTCTGCACTTTTTTAAGGCTTCCAGAGTCCTGTCAGATACTCTTTTCTTCTCATCCAGCAGAGTATGATCCAGGTCTGTAATAATCGCTTTTATCTCCATTGTCCCGTACCGTTTCCGCGATTAGCCTTAAGGCGTAACGGTAATTCGTTTTACATAGTAATATTCCTTCAGTGAATAAGAAGACCAGTCCTTTCCCACTCCGCTTTCCTTTATTCCTCCATGTGCATAGGGAAGGGGGGAGCCGCCGCCCCATACATTTACAATCACCTCACCAGCCTCCAGCTGTTCAGCCATTTCAAATGCCCGGTGCATATCATTGGTGTATACGTAGGCGGAAAGTCCGTACCTGGTATCATTTGCCAGGGCAATGGCATCCTGGGGAGAGTGATACGTTAGAACCGGGAGTACCGGGCCAAATATTTCTTCCTGGCATACCCGCATGCTGTTGTGTACCTGTGTGAGAAGTGCAGGCATCATATAATTCCCCTCCGGCCTGTCTTTCGGAATGTTTCCGCCGCACCGAAGTTTAGCCCCTTGTTTTACCGCCTCCCCAATGAGGCGCATCACCCTGTCCCTGTCCTCCGGGGTGATCAGCGGGCCCATAGTCGCCCCTTCTTCTCTGCCCCATCCCGGTTTGCAGGCCTCAAATTTTTTCTGCACAAGGCTGCAGAATTCCTCTGCCACGGATTCGTGCACAATTGCCCGGTTGACACTGGTGCACACCTGACCGCAGTTATTCATTTTCATGGAAGCAACAAAATCAGCCGCCTTTTCCACATCCGCATCCGGGAGCACCACTGCCGGAGCATTGCCGCCCAGCTCCAAAGAATACGTTTTGATACTGGAGCTTGACTCCTGTATCATCTTTCTGCCTGTCGCACTGGATCCAATCAAAGTAATCAGCCTGGGGATAGGACTCTGATTGAGCACTGTGGCTACTTCCTCTGATGGACCTGCCACAATATTAATGACTCCTGCCGGGAACTGGACAGAGGCGGCAATTTCCCCTACCTTCAGCGCTGACAGAGGGGTAAGAGAGGAAGGCTTTATTATGCAGGTACATCCGGAAGCCAGTGCAGGCCCCAGTTTTGCTCCTATATTCAGGAGAGGCATATTCCACGCAAGATGTCCCACCACAACCCCTAAGGGGCGGTATTCGTGGAGATGATAGGTGGCATGATTAGAATTATAATCGGGAGTGCTGATTCCGGTAAGACGCTTTGCCTCCTCCCAGTAAAAATCCAGGGCATCGATTAATATGTGATAATCTCTGGAAGCTGCAAACAGTGGTTTTCCTGTCTCCATGCTTAAGATATCTACAAGTTCCTCCTCCTTTTCCAAAAGCGCCTCTTTTAATTTATGAATCCAGTTTCCTCTTTCCGTAAGAGACAATGATGACCACGCCGCAAACGCCTTCTGCGCACTTTCCAGAGCGGACAGTGTCTGCTGTCTGTCTGCTGTTTTTAGCTGGCAGATCTCTTTTCCGGTACCCGGATTGAAAATACACTTTCCTCTGCCCTTCCCCTCTTCCAATTTTCCTCCGATATATTGGTAAAACTTCATAAATCTATTCCTCCTTTATTTATTTTGCCAGTCCTGCCTCCTCAAGAATGGGTACATAGGTATCTACCTCTTCCTTCAGCCACTCTGTATATTCGTCTGCACCTCTCCATATCATATTGGTGTTCTGGGAAGTGACATATTCCTTGTACTCCTCACTGTCCACTGCATTCTTGAACGCCTTTTCCAGCACCGCAATGACATCCTTAGGAGTACCTTTTGGCGCGACAAAGCCACGGGTTGAATACACCTCACAGTCCCATCCGGATTCCTTGGCTGTCGGGACATCCGGATAGCTCTCCTGTCTTTCCGCTGTAAGCGAGGCAATAAATTCTATGTCACCGGAATCCAGCTGGGCTATACAGTCCACAGGGCAGGATACTGCCACATCGATATCCCCATTTGCCAGCGTCAGGCCAAGTCCGACGCCGCCTCCAGCATTCGGCACTACATTGACTTCGATTCCAGCCACACTGCAGAACTTCAGAATGGCCATATGCCACATCCCACCGGCCTGTCCGGTTCCCCAGCTCAGTTCTCCCGGATGTGCCTTTGCATACTCTACCAGTTCCGGTAAATTTGTAAACCTTTCCTCCCCCTTTTTGATAAACAGAGAAGCTCCGTCAAAATTAACAGAACAGATTGCCTCTACGTCCTCTCTGGAAAGCTCGGAATATCCCAGAGCCTGCAGAGTAGCCAGATTCGTCATATTCATGGCAATGGTATACCCGTCAGCCTCAGAATCTGCCATCTGCTGCAGCCCGATGGAAGTAGAACCGCCTTCTACATTGGTACATACAAAAGGAACACCCAAATCCTTTTCCATAACAGAAGTCAGTACACGGGCAATCAGATCGCTTCCGGTACCTACGCCCTGGGGAATAATCACCTCTATTTTTTTGCCGGGATAGTCTGAACTCCCGTCTTCACTCTGTGCATCATTGTCCGGTGCCTCTTTCTGCTGTGCATCCTTTTCTGCCGCTGCGGCTTTTTCCCCGGAATCATTTCCACATCCGGCCATCATCATAACTGCTGCCGCTGCAATACCCACAAATTGAAAGAATCTTTTTTTCATTCTGCTTCCTCCTTTTTACTCTTGTTTGATTTCCTGGTTTTTATCACTTTTCTGGTTTTGGGGACAACAACCATAGCGATTGTCAGCGCCCAGAATACACAGGGAATCGGCCTGAAAAATATAGCATAATTCCCCTGGGACATGGTCAAAGCCGAACGGAAATTGGTCTCTGCAAGGGCTCCCAGTACCTGTCCCAGAATCAGAGCAGAGGTGGATATCCCTACTTTGTCCATGAAAAATCCCAGAATGCCGAAAATAACCATGACATAAATATCGAATACTTTATTAGAAGACGCGTAGGAGCCAATTACACATGCCATAAGAATCAAAGGCATTAAAATCTTTTTGTCTGTATTAATGAGCTTTGCAAACCAGCGGGCAGCCAGCAGCCCGATGATAATCATAAAAATATTAGCAATGATCGTATATACATAAACACTGTACACCACTTCCGGGGTCTCCTGAAAAATCATTGGCCCCAGACGTATCCCGTGAATGGCAAAAGCCCCCAGAATAATTGCTGTCACCGCATCCCCCGGAACCCCCAGAGCAAGCATGGGAATCAATGCGCCTCCCACAGTGGCATTGTTGGCACACTCCGGCGCCGCAATTCCTTCAGGAATTCCGGTCCCGAATTTTTCGGGGTGTTTGGAATTGCTTTTCTCACTGTTATATGCCACAAATGCGGCTATAGGGCCTCCTGCTCCCGGAAGCGCGCCTATGATAGTCCCGATAATCGAACAGCGCAGCAGCACTCCTTTTAGTTTTCCAAGTACCTCCCACCCGGGGAAAATCCTGTCAATTTTCTGCTGCTGTTTTTTTTCGGAATCAATCGTAAACAGCTGGTTCATTATCTCAGACACGCCAAACAAACCAATAAGTGCAGGAACCATGCCGATTCCGCTCATAAGATTCTGTGAACCAAAGGTGAATCTGGGGATTCCGGTAAGATTGTCCATCCCTATTGTAGTGATAAATACTCCGATGATTGCCCCTAAGAGCCCTTTCAGAAGAGAATCCGCTGACGCATTTGCAATTACGCAGAGCCCAAATACAGCAATTACAAAATACTCGGGATAGGTAAACTTTGCTGCAATCCTGGCAATGGCCGAACACCCCAGAATCAGAAAAATACAGCTCACAATTCCGCCGAAGAAAGATGATACCGTTGAAATCCCAATGGCCTTTCCGCCCTCGCCCCTGCAGGACATAGGGTATCCGTCCAGAGCAGTCATAACCGCAGAAGAGGTTCCCGGAATCTTCATTAAAATGGCAGATATGGAGCCTCCGTAAACACCGCCCACAAAAATCCCCAGCAGCATTGCTATGGCACTGCCTGATTCCATCCCAAAGGTAAAAGAAGTCAATACTGCCACAGCCATTGTGGCAGTCAATCCTGGGATAGAGCCAACTGCTATTCCCAGCACTACTCCTACCAGAACCAGACATATCGTCCCAAAAGACAAGGTGGAGAGAACCGATGATATGGTCGCCAGCATACACACACCTTCCTTTCTACAAAAATTGCATGGGGACAGATACCCTTAAGAATCTGACAAAAACCAGATAGACAAAGGCAATGGCGGCCGCCGGTATAAAAACAAGCCGTTTCCATCTCTTCTCCCCACAGACAAGCATAGTCAAATCCAGAAATATCCAGGTAGAAATCTCAAATCCCACCGGGCGGAGAGCTATGCCATATGCAATCATAAGGGCCGGAATAAGAATCATCCGGAATAATCCCCGCATATTGCTGCTAATCTTGTTCTTTAGCTGCGCTGCCCTGTACAGTTCTCTGTGAAAATAAGATATTTCTTCCGTCCCATATTTTCCTGACATCACCCGGTATATTTCTGTGCCCATAAGTATCACGGCTGTGACAGTAAAAAAGGCCGCGCAGCACAGAGGGAAAAAACTGGGTCCTGCAACTGCAAGACCACCCAGCATCGGCATCTGAATACTTTCAATATAGATGTAAACAGAAGCAATCAGCAATAAAACAGAAGTGATTACATTTCCAATCAATGTATTTCCTCCTTCCTCTTACATGGAGCAAATAGGCCTCCCAGCTCCTGGCAGACCTATTATACCTTTACCCGATAATCATCTTTGTCTCGACCAGTGCTTTCCGGATACGCTCCACCTCCTCTTCCGTTCTTGGAAGAAATGGTTTTTTCGGGATACCAATATCAATTCCCAGCATCGGAAGAACTGCATGGTAAAAGGGAACCGGAATACCAGAACCGGTCACGGACCGGAGAAGATTAGCCTTCAGCTGCATATCTCTGGCTTTCTGGAATGCACCGGCTTTGCAGGCATCATATATTTCTTTGATAAATTCGGGGAACGCATTGGACAATCCTGATACTACGCCGTGTGCGCCGCCCACAACTGCAGGCACAAGGTGGGTCTGCGATCCGATTAAGAAAAGGAACCCTTCTTTTTTAACTTTTGCCATGTAATCATAGAATAGGGCAATATCTGCCGAGCTGTCCTTTATCCCCTCTAATCCAATATCAGCCAATTTTGCCAGCAGATCTCCGCTGATACAGAAATTGGAATATTTTGGATTATTATAAGCAATGACCGGCAGATCTACTGCCTGAATCAAATCTCTGTAATATTGGATAATGACATCCTCTGTATGCCTGTAATAGCAGGGAGTCACTGCTGCCACAGCGTCTGCCCCCACTCTCTGGGCATGTTTTGCCAGCTCAATGGTGCTGTTGGTGTCCGTGCATCCTATCATCAGAATCACCGGTACTCTTCCTTTTGCCACAGCCATTACTGTCTCTGCTACTGTCTTGCGCTGCTCTGCCGTCATAATTGGTCCTGATCCATAGGATCCCCCCACAAACAGTCCGTCTACTTTGCCGCACAGATATTCTGTATATACTGTCAATTTTTGAGTATCAACCTCACCTGCTTCGTTAAAAGGGGTAATCACTGCCGGATACACTCCCGAAAATCTTTTTACATCCATAGGAATCTCCTCTCCTTATACATTTTCCACTGTTCCTTATCATCTTTCCTGGTTAACGGTTGCAGCTGACCTTGCCGCTCATAAACGCATCCAGCTCTTCTCTGCTGGGATAGGATTCTATATTTCCTTTCAGTGTGACGCTGAACGCCCCCACAGCATTTGCCAAAGCCAGGCATGTTTCCATCTCAGCGCCCTCCAGTACGCCGCAGAGATACCCTGCCGCAAATGCATCTCCTGCGCCGAAGGTATCCACTGCCCGCTCTGCCCGAAATCCCTTGGAATAGCACTTTTTTTTGTTCTCGTAGCCGATGCATCCCTGTTCTCCGATTTTTACCACCACAGTACCGGCCCCATATGCCATCATCTGCCTTGCGATTTCATCCGGATCCTCTGTTCCGTATAAGAGACGTCCCTCTTCCCGGCCCGGAAATACAATATCCGCATATTTCATGAGCCTGTTTGTTGTGCGTCTCGCCTGTTCCAGCCGCCACACTTTCAGACGAAGATTAGGATCGAAAGAAACCAGCAGGCCACTCTCTTTTGCCGCAGCCATGGCATATTCTGTTGTCTCCTCGGCTTCCTCGCTGAGTCCGGGCGTGATTCCGCTGACATGGAGGATTTTTCCGGATTTTAGATAGTTTAGGTCTATGAGATCCGGAGTCATTGTACTGGCTGCTGAACCCTTTCGGTAATAAAAGTTTCTGCTCTCCCCGTTTTCCAGTCTCTGCCTGAAGAATATACCTGTAGGTGCATTGTCATCCATCAATACCTGACATACCTCTACTCCTTCCCCTGCAACCGTATTTTTTATCTTTGCGCCAAATTCATCATTTCCCAATTTACTAATCCAGCCTGCGCTGTGATTAAGCTTCACCAGGGCCACTGCAGTATTCGTCTCTGCTCCGCCTATGTGACATTCATAGTTCTGGGAATACCGCAGCTTCCCTTTGCTCAGGCTGTCAAAGACTACCATGGTCTCACCTAATGTTATTACCTCCGGCATTTTACTTCCTCTCTACCTCAGGCCCTTCATGGCTTTTTTTGCAATCTCTACAAGGTCTTCCACCCTGGAACTTCTGGGATTAGAATAGATATTTCCGCTTTGATATGCCTTCTGCGCAATCTCCAGCAGTTCCTCTTCCTTTACTCCCCAGTCCTTTAGCCCCTGGGTAATACCAATGTCTGCATTCAGCCTCTTAACAGCCTCTACCGACTTTGCAGCTGCCTCCATAGGAGACAGCCCCTCCACATGTTCTCCTAAAAGCTTAGCTACCTCTATATACTTTTCTGTGGCGGCAGGGAGATTATATTCCATTACCCAGGGGAGCATAATTGCATTCACCATACCATGGGGTATCTTATACTTGGCGCCCAAAGGCATGGCAAAAGCGTGGGAAAGTCCTAATTTGCCCACATTAAAAGCCAGGGCCGCAATAAGGCTTCCCATCAGCATATCCTCCCGGGCGTCTATGTCATCTCCTCTGGTTGCCGCCTTTCGGAGAGCTCCTGCAATCAAACGCATAGCGTGATAGGAGAGCCCTTCTGATACAGGCTGTGTGGCCTTCGACACATAAGATTCCATTGCATGGCAGAATGCGTCCATGCCTGTAGCTGCAGTAACATGGGAAGGTACACTTAGGGTCAGCTCCGGGTCCAGAATCGCAGTATCCGGCATAATCTCCCAGCCGCCCACACTGGCTTTTATGTCTTTTTCTTTGTCCCCCACCACAGCCCAGAAGGTGACCTCACTTCCGGTTCCGGCGGTAGTCGGCACCGCAATTATGGGAAGAGGCTTGTTTTTTATGTTTCCAAAGCCAAGGTAATCAAAAATTTTTCCCTCGTTTGTTCCCATAACGGCTACATTTTTAGCCGTATCCATAGAGCTTCCTCCCCCGACTCCAATGACCGCGGTAGCCTTTGTCTCTTTCAGCAGCTTCACTGCCTCATCTACCCCTTTATAAGTTGGTTCCGGTTCCACATCATGGTAAATGCTATATGTAACGTTTCCTGCCTGCAAAGACTCTTCGATCGTTTTCAGCACACCGCTGGCATATACCCCCTGGTCTGTCACGATTACAACATTGTCGCTTCCCAGCTCTCTTACCTTTTCAGCGGTATGCATGGCTGCACCCCGGCCAAAAAACAATTCTGTTGGCATTTTATATGTATACAACTGACTCATACGTTCTCCTTTCAAACAACTGTACATAACCTTTCATTCTCCGCATTTCTGACAGTTAACTGGTATCATAAAAAAACTGCATATAGATTTCCCCTCCCTTCGTTAGTTCTGTAATCTTTTATCACAAAATAATTATGATATTTTTTTATCAATCAGAAGTTAATTCCTTGTATTTTTCGTTTTTTACAGAGTAAAATTTTCCATTTTTTGGTAATATTGCGCAACTATAGCTCTTTCATTTTGTGCTTTTTATATATATTGTATAATTTTAGTTTACACAAAGCTTGATAATTTGTCCAATTCCTATTATAATATATAAGTTATAACAATATTGTGATGTTATACCGTGCAACAGATAATTCACAGACAGGAGGAGCCATGTTTTATAAAAATTACGAATATTTTCTTACTATAGCCAAGTACCAAAGTATAACAAAAGCTGCCGATGAGCTTTATATTTCCCAGCCTGCCCTCAGCAACTATCTAAACCGTCTTGAGAAAAAGCTGGGAATCGCACTTTTTGATCACTCCTCGATACCGCTAAGGCTGACCTTTGCGGGAGAGCACTATCTGGAATATATAAATTCTCTGAATCATATGGAGAAAAAGCTGGAAGATGAATTTTCCGAGATACGGATGGAAAAACGGGGAAAGATAGCGGTTGGGCTCAGCCCCTGGAGAGCTTCCCATATGCTCCCAAGAGTGCTGCCCGATTTCAGCGAGAACTACCCGCACATCAATATACAGGCAGAAGAAGGGCTGGATCATGAGCTCTATAATTTTATTGAATGGAAAAAGGTGGATTTCAGTATAAAAAGCCTTATTCATCCCTCCCCCCAATTTCATTATGAAATTATAATGAAGGAACGCATTCTGTTGGCGGTT
The DNA here is from genome assembly GCF_900129135.1 of Lactonifactor longoviformis DSM 17459. Classification (GTDB taxonomy): domain Bacteria; phylum Bacillota; class Clostridia; order Lachnospirales; family Lachnospiraceae; genus Lactonifactor; species Lactonifactor longoviformis. The sequence goes on along the minus strand of NZ_FQVI01000045.1, from coordinate 6,132 downwards.
AACCTCCGCCACCCGATTCTAAAACATATTTCGTTTCAATATGATTACGATCCCAAACACGTCCCCCATTTTGATTTGGGACGCGCCAGAAATGAACGTTTTATATTTCCAAAGCCCACCCAGAACCTTTATCATGCAATTCAGGAGATCCTTATAGTAAATCAGATCGACGGAACAGGCTTTGAAACTGCCAACGTAGCCACTGCATTGAATCTGGTAGAAGCCAATTTTGGGATCACCTTTGTACCTGAGGCTTGTATTCTTCATTCGAACCCCTATCCCAGTATTGTATTTTTTACAATTGGTGAGCCTGTGCTTTTCTGGTACTTAACCGCAGTGTATAAGAAAAATGAATATCTTCCCAATATATGCCGCCTGCTGATAGAAGATTTTAAAAAGAATTATCAGACACCCTTTCCGTAAAACAAAAAAGACGCCCCTATATTTGTAGGAACGCCTTCGTTCGATAGACACGTTATTAATTTTATGCACTATCCTGTTCTTTCTGAACCGTGTTCAGATATTTTCTGGTAGCTGCTGTCACCTCCCCGCTTAATAGGGTGATCGCAATCAGGTTGGGGATCGCCATGCATCCGTTCATGGTATCCGCAAGCTCCCAGATAAATCCCGGAGCAGTGACACAACCCGGAAGAATCACCAGTATGTAAAGAAGCTTGTAAAAACGAATGTATCTTTCTCCCAGGAGATAGGTCACTGCCTGCACGCCAAAATATGACCAGCCCACAATGGTAGCAAAGGCAAACAGCACGATTGCAGCTGCCATAAACTTGCTCCCGCCTGGAATCGCTGTCTCAAAAGCCAGCCCCGTCAATGTCGTACCGTCAATGTTTTCAATGCCATTTACAATGTTCGAGAGACACTGGGCTTTGTCATATACCCCGGATGTAAGTATTACCAGAGCTGTAATTGTACACACAACCACGGTATCCGCAAACACCTCAAAGATTCCCCACATCCCCTGTACCACCGGTTCCTTTACATCAGATGCAATATGAGCCATCACAGAGGATCCAAGACCTGCCTCATTGGAAAAAATTCCCCTGGCAATTCCCATCTTCATGGCCTGACGCATTCCATACCCCAGTACGCCGCCGCCCACGGACCGCAGCTGAAATGCCTCTGTCAGTATTGTAGAAAACGCCTGGGGAATATTTCTCCAATGAACAGCCAGAACAAAAATACCGCCTGCCAGATAGAAGACAGCCATAAAAGGCACAACTTTTTCCGTTACCTTTGCCAGGCGTTTCACACCTCCGAGCAGCACCAGTCCAACAGCAGCCATTGAGAGCACTCCTGTCAGAACCGGCGGAACTGAGAAGGCCTCTTTCAGCCCCACAGCCATTGAGTTAGCCTGGGTCATATTTCCCATTCCCAAGGAAGCCAGAATACATAAAAAGGCAAACGCTGCAGCCAGCCATGGGCAGTGGAGCCCCTTTTCTATATACAGCATCGCCCCGCCCGTCCACTCTCCCTTTGAGTTTTTTCTCCGATAGCGGATTCCCAGAATGTTCTCTGCAAAATTCGTCATCATACCTAACAGCGCAGAGACCCACATCCAGAAAATTGCTCCCGGACCTCCTGCAATTATGGCAGTTGCCACCCCTGTAATGTTTCCCGTTCCCAGTGTGGCCGCCAGTGCTGTGCAGAAAGACTGAAACTGAGAAATGGCATGCTCATCATCTGTTTTTCGTACATTACGATTACGAAAAAGGGCAACAATTGTCCGTCCCATCCACAGCCTGATATGCGTGAATTGAAAAAATCCTGTACGCACAGTAAACAGAATCCCAACCGTCAAAAACATTACCAGCATCCCCGGCCCCCATATAAATCCATTCAGGCCGTGTACTGCATTTTTAATTAACTCTGCCATTACATATCCTATACTCCCTTGTCTGCTCCATCTATGTATATGCATACCCGGAAGATAAGATGACGTCAGGCTGCTTTTCACTTTTTTATAACCAGTTATTCATCCCCAAACAATCTTCTGAATTCCAGAGCGTCCTCCAGTGTATGCCTCCATCCAAACACCTTAAGCTCCACTCTATTCTCCTCTCCCACCTGCACCCCTTCTGATTCCAGCATCCTGCGCTGCATCCCGCTGTCAAAAAAGGCACTTGCCCCGGACAGATAGCCCTTATGATTTACCACCCTGTGTGCGGGCACCTCACCTGACAACGACCGGTTCAGTGCATAGCCCACCTGACGGGAGTTGTTAGGTTTGCCGCACAGCATGGCAATCTGTCCATAGGTCGCTACTTTTCCATAAGGAATTCTTCTGCATACAATCCCCACTCTTTCATAAAAATCCATCTTTTGTCCTGTCATATAAACCTATCCTTATGGGGAAAGGTCCCAAACTCTCCGCCTGTATGTATAAACAATACATTTCCGTACAGCAAGGGATTTTCCCTGTTGATTTCTGTTATCATTCCATGCATAGCCTTTCCCGTATATACCGGATCCAGAACCATACCAGTCTCTCTGGCGGTTTTTGCTATAAATGCAATCACCTCATCCGACGCAACTCCATACCCATCGCCTACATAATCATACGCAATACACACCTGATCCATGGATATCTCTTTGCCGAATTCAGCAAGTTCCATTCCCTCCCTGATAATATCTCCAACCCTTTTTCTTCCGTCAGCATTCTTGTCATAGATGTTAAAACCAATAATCTTCTTTTTGCTTTCGTAGTATTCATTTGCAGCATAGAGCCCTGCGTACGTCCCGCCGGATCCGTCGGTGACACAGATGGCATCAAAAGTAACCCCCATCTCCTTCTCCTGTTCTAAAATTTCCTCAAATGCCTGAAAATAGCCATACATCCCGATCCCATTGGATGCACCCTCAGGGAGGACATAACCTTTACAATCTTGCTCTTCATACCTCCTTTTTATCTCTTCCATAATCTCATTTCTCCGTGAAACATACGCCTCTTCAGAGATAAATGTCACCTTTGCTCCGAAAAGTATGTCCAGAAAATAATTCCCTTCCGGATCTTTTGGCTCACCTTTAAGAACCAAATGTGTTCTTTTTCCCAGACGGGCGGCAGCCGCGGCTGTAGCCCTGGCATGATTCGATTGTATCCCGCCGCAGGTAATAAAAACCTCCGCACCACTCTCAATCCCTTGTTTTAAGGCATATTCCAGCTTTCTTACCTTATTTCCGCTCATTTCAAAGCCGGTGAAATCATCACGCTTTATATATAATTTTGTGTGAGCCCTTGAGTAGCTCAAACCCTCAGGGACCATAATCGGGGTGGGCAAATTGGCAAGGAGCAGTTTTGATGGTTTGATCATAAATTCTTCCCTCCTGTTTCTTAAAATTATACCACGGCATTTTAAAATAAGAAATCTCTTTCCTATGATTACTGGGGACTGCATTTTTTCCAAAACAAAATTGTATAAATCTTGCTTTTTTCGTGCACAAACAATATTTATATGTTATAATTATAACAAATTTTATAGAAAGGAGTGCATGACACTACCACTCTAATACATAAAAGTCATGCAATGTTAAAAGTATGGGTAGCAAGAATTTAATCGTAGGCCAGTCTGGAGGACCTACTGCAGTTATCAACTGCAGTCTCTACGGCGTTGTTTCCGAAGCCTTCCGTCATGGTGACAAAATCGATCATGTATATGGTATGGTCAATGGCATTGAAGGTTTCTTAGCCGGTACAGTTCTGGATTTTGCAGAAGCGTTACCAGGCGAATCCTTAAAAGGTCTGACCACTACTCCTGGCGCATATCTTGGTTCCTGCAGATATAAACTGCCGGAAAGTCTGGAAGATCCTGTATATCCTGAACTGTTCAAAAAGTTCGAAGAAATGAATATTGGATATGTATTCTATATCGGCGGAAATGATTCCATGGATACGGTAAGCAAGCTTTCCCGCTATGCTGCACAGATCGGAAGCGATATCCGGGTGATGGGTGAGCCAAAGACTGTAGACAACGACCTGGTGATGACAGATCATACGCCTGGATTCGGAAGTGCTGCAAAATATGTGGCATCTACTGTTCGCGAGATTGTAATTGACGCGAACGTTTATGAAAAGAAGTCCGTTACAATTGTAGAGATTATGGGACGCCATGCAGGATGGCTGACAGCAGCCAGTGTACTTGCAAGGAAATTTGTGGGTGACAACCCTCTCCTGATTTACCTCCCCGAAGTTGCATTCGATGTAGATAAATTTTTAGCCAAAGTTGAGGAATGCCTGGAGAAGAATCCAAATGTTATCGTCTGTGTTTCCGAAGGAATTAACGATGGCAAAGGCACCTTTATCTGTGAGCTGGATAACAACGTTGGTGTTGACAGTTTCGGCCATAAGATGCTGGCAGGCTGCGGCAAATATCTGGAAAACTTAGTAAAAAACAAACTTGGCGTAAAGGCACGTTCTGTAGAACTTAATGTTTGCCAGCGCTGTTCTTCTTCTATGATGTCAGGAACTGACCAAAAAGAGGCAATCGGGGCCGGAGAATTCGGCGTACGCGCGGCATTAAAAGGTGAAACCGGTAAGATGATATCTTACGTGAGAAAAAGCGATCTTCCATACGCAATCGCATACGGGCTGGAAGACGTGAATCAGATTTGTAATGAAGAAAAAACCGTACCTCTGTCATGGATTACCGATGACGGTTCAAACGTAAGTGAAGAGTTCATTCGCTATGCCCTTCCGTTAGTGCAGGGCAGCGTTGAAGTTCCTGTTGGTACAGACGGACTTCCTGCTTTCGTTTCCCGCAAATAATTATTCGTACAGATACGTTACCAAGCAGCTGACACATGGCAAGTATGCAGCTGCCTGATATAAATTTATTCAAAGAAAGGATGAATACCAATGGCATTAGTAACCACAACCGAAATGTTTAAAAAAGCCTACGAAGGAGGCTATGCAATCGGTGCATTTAACGTAAACAACATGGAAATCGTACAGGGTATCACAGAAGCTGCCGGAGAATTAAATTCCCCACTGATCCTTCAGGTATCCGCAGGCGCCAGAAAATATGCTAACCATACCTACCTTGTAAAATTAGTAGAAGCTGCTTTGATCGAGAATGATATTCCCATCGCTCTTCACTTAGATCACGGCGCAGACTTCGAAATCTGCAAATCCTGTATCGACGGCGGATTTACCTCCGTTATGATTGATGGTTCACATCACTCTTTTGAAGACAATATCGCTGTAACTAAGAAGGTTGTTGAATACGCTCACTCAAAAGGTGTCGTAGTTGAAGGTGAACTTGGAAAATTAGCAGGCGTGGAAGATGATGTTAAAGTATCTGATGCAGATGCAGCTTATACACATCCGGACGAAGTAGAAGAATTCGTTTCCCGCACAGGCGTTGATTCCCTGGCAATCGCTATTGGAACAAGCCACGGCGCATTCAAATTCAAACCAGGCCAGAAGCCAATGCTTCGTTTCGACATTTTAGAAGAGATCACAAAACGTCTTCCAAACTTCCCAATCGTACTTCACGGCGCATCTTCCGTATCTCAGGAATACGTAAAAATCATTCAGGAGAACGGCGGTAACTTAGCAGACGCTATCGGTATCCCGGAAGATATGCTTCGTCAGGCAGCACGCTCTGCTGTTTGTAAGATCAACATTGATTCAGACCTTCGTCTGGCAATGACAGCTGGAGTACGTGAAGTATTATGGAACAATCCTGCTGCATTCGATCCAAGAGAATACCTGAAAGTAGGACGCGCTAATGTTAAATCATTAGTAGCTCATAAGATTACCAATGTATTAGGAAGCGATAACAAAGCTTGATTTCCAAAAGGGGGCTGTGAAAAAAGTCCCGTAAAAAAAGAACGCTTTCAGGTATACAAACCTGGAGGCGTTCTTCTTTTTGTGGTAAAATTAATCTACTATGAACAATAATACCGAGAAATATTATACCGCAAAACAGGGAAGGCTGCCACTGTTTTTTTCGGATTGTCTGGATCTCTGTGATCCAGTATTAGCATTTGACAGAATCATGGAGGAGATTGGAATAGAAAGATATCTTAGGCCAGAGCCCTCACATAAACTGGGCCGGCCCGGATATAATCGGGTCAACATGCTAAAGACAGTCCTGTTCGGCTTTATGGACACTG
>NZ_FQVI01000032.1 GCF_900129135.1 Lactonifactor longoviformis DSM 17459 | reverse complement strand
GGGACATTTGGAATCATCAAATACGACCGAAGGTATAAGCGAATTGTAAGAAGAGGACTGGATTCGGTAAGAGTAGAGATATTTCTTGTTTCTATCGGCCATAATCTCTATAAAATCTATAATAAGCAGATGAGACTCCGGGAAGTGGCTTAAAGAAGAAAGAGCGCACGTTTGTTGGGGTAAGGGGGATTATGCGCTTTTTACTGCTTTTTTCTTACGCTTTCCACAAAATAAAGAGGGGCTGAAAAAATGGAGTTAGAGCAACTCCATTTTTTCACAGCCCCCTTTGTTTATGTAATTATTTCTATTATTCTACCGTCTGCTCCCCTTCTCCGAAGTAGGAATACGACTTGCCGTTTTCCAAGGTAATTCCCTTGGCTTTTGCCAGCTCACTCACGGTAACCAGCTTATACCCTTTTTCTACCAATGCAGGTATTATCTGCTCCGCTGCCTCAACCGTAAACTCATGGATATCATGCATCAGCACAACAGAACCATCCTGCACATTATTCAGCGTAACGTCTATGGTATTCTGTACGTCCTTTGTCTTCCAGTCCTTTGTATCAATACTCCACAGAACAACCGGCATCCCAATCTGAGCTAAAACATCAGCATTCTGGGCTCCTCCAGGCGTACGCATTACAGTTGCCGGTTCCCCGATAATATTCTTGATCGCTTCGTTTGTCTGTGACACTTCACTGCTTACATTCCCGATATCTATCTTCGTCAGAATCTGGTGGTCATACGTATGGTTGCCGATCTCCATCCCAAGGTCCTTTTCCCGCTTTACCTGTTCCGGAAACTTCTCTGCATTCTGGCCCAGGAGGAAGAATGTAGCCTTCGAGTTATTGGCCTCCAGCACATCCAGAAGCCTGTCCGTATATTTTCCCGGTCCGTCATCAAAGGTAAGGGCTACCATGGGCTTTTTAACAGCGGCATCATACTGGCCGTCTGCATTGAAATAAAAATCTTCCCCGTCCTTTTCCAGCCAGTCATCCTTGATTATGTATCCGCTGTCATCAAAATAATATTGGTTGCCGTCTATCTCCTTCCATCCGCTTACATAGAAAGAGCCATCCGCATTCTGATACCAGGTTCCCCTGTCATCGGTCTGCCATCCGGTGGACGGTGCTGCCAGCTTTTCCATATTATCGGCATCCCGGATCGGCTGCCGGGCCGCCTCACTGGGATCGTCCGGGGTTTTGGCCTGTACATCTACAACCCCCGCATTCCCGGACTTGGTCTTGCCGCCGATAAAGCTTATAAGCTTATAACCTCCCACACCTGCGATCAATACAAGAAGAAAGGCTATCACACCCAGGCGCATACACTTTCTGATAAACAGCTGCCGCCTCAGGGCCTCTCTCCGTTTTCTCATCCTCTCTGCCCGTCTTCGCTGATATTCTATTTCTTCCGGATCCAAGTTTCTCTCATCTATGTTCATTGTTACCTCTTCTCTTTTCTTCAGTCCCTTATTTACTCTCTTATGATACAAGGTTTTAGGAAAAGATTCAATTACAAATCTATTAAGTTTCTACAAAATATGACATTTCCACTATTTTTGTCAAGTTTTACCAGTGACACCCGCTTTTTCTTGTCTATTATTTTACATGTTTTTTTGGTTCCCGGCTGCATCCGCTATAGATCCAGAAATACGGGCACATGATGCACTGCGGGAAGGAATTTCTCCAGGAGATCCTCTGTAGACAGCAGAATACTTGAGGTATTGATACAGGGATGGCAGGCAAATGATGCCTGTTCCTTAACCTCCCGGTCAATTACCAGCTGTACCCTGCACCCGGTATCGTTCATAAGTCCCATAACACTAACTGAACCTGGAGTCAGATCCAGATAGTCAGCCATCTCTGCTTCCCCGGCAAAGGAAAGTCTTGTTGTGCCAAGCTTCCCTGATACTTCTTTGGTTATAAGTTTCTTTCTCCCCGGAAGCAGCAAAAGATAATATTCCGTCCTATTGGAATTGCACAGGAACAGATTCTTACATATCTCTGTTCCGAGAAGCCGGTCTACTTCCCTGCAGGCATCTATGGTGTACATCGGCTCATGATCGAGCCTCTGAAAAGGAATCTGGAGTTCTTCCAGGAGCTTATACGTCCGTATCTCTTTCTCAGGGCGCCCCTGCACATAAAGGGGACGTCCCTCTTCCAGTTTCATCCTCATGGTTTTTAGTCTCCTCCGCCCATCTCTCTGACATGCTCTATTTCCTGTATTTTCTCATACAGCCAGTCATTGACCGGTGTAGGAATGTGATGCTTTTTTCCCAGCTTCCTGAGGGTTCCCGAAAAAAGCTCCACCTCTGTTTTGCGCTTAGCCTTGGTGTCCTGCCGCATGGACGGCATGCCTTCCGGATTCAGCCTTCCAAGGATCTGCATCCACTCTGCAAACTCCCGGTCTGTAATCACTGCTCCCTCCGCTTCTGCGATGCGCCTTGCCTCTTCCATAGCAGACAGAGCGGTGTCACGGATCTGCCCCTCCTCCTGCATCTGCCGGTAATTGCAGGCATATACCGCCGCCGTCTGATTGACCCCCGTATTAAACATAAGCTTGCTCCACAGGCAGTGCATAATGTCCTCCGGAATCAGATACGGAATCTCCGCTTCTCTGAGTATATTCTCTACGGAAGAAAGCCTCTCATCCCTCTTGTTATCCCGGTTTCCTATAACCAATGTCCCCATATTGGTATGGCTGAACTGGTTTCCTTCTTTCAGGGCATCCATCTCCTGGGCCACACAGTACAGTATCTTATCCTCCCCGTACCTGGCTCCAATCTGCTCCTCACTTGCGATGCCGTTGAGCAGAGATAACAGAATAGTGGAATCCCCTACAAAGTTTGCGGTATCGTCCAGGGCTTCCTCAATGGCCGTATATTTTACCGCGAAGATAAGCAGGTCAGCCTGTACCCCTTTCGTATCCGGCGTCAGATATTGAAACTCTGTCTTCTCTCCGTTGCAGTAGATCCCCTCCCTCTGGTATTTTTCAATTCTCCGGGGATCTGCGATGAAAAACACACGCTCTTTTCCCAAGTGCCGGGTGAGCTGCTGACCATACATGACCCCCAAAGCCCCCTGCCCGATAATTCCTATTGTTTTAATCTCTGCCATTCGCTTAACTCCTCACTAACTGACGGGGCGGCCGAGTATCTGCCGCCCCTGAATCTTTTTTATGCATGTCTGATATTCGTATACTCAGATATTTCTCTGCTGATGGTACACAAATCCTCCGTATCCAGTTCATGAATGTCCTCATGTCCCGTGATCCTGGCAAATGTCTTCAGTTCCTCACGGGTGCAGTTCAGGAAATTAGCCACCCGGGCCGCAGCTGCATCTTCCTGGAATCTGGCCCTCAGTGCAGGATCCTGGGTTGCCACTCCAACCGGGCATTTCCCTGTGCCGCAGATGCGGTACTGCTGACAGGCCGCGGCAATTAACCCCGCAGAGGCCACTGCCACCGCGTCCGCTCCCATGGCTATGGCCTTCGCAAAGTCGGACGATACCCTCAGCCCTCCGGTAATAACCAGATCAATGTCGGCTCCTGCTTCCTGCAGATACTTTTTGGCCCTGTACAGAGCATAAACCGTGGGAACACTGGTCGAATCCCTGACCAATTTTGGGCTGGCGCCTGTAGCCCCGCCCCTTCCGTCGATGGTTATAAAGTCAGGTCCGGCATAGACGCAGAATTCCAGATCCCTCTCAATCCGTCCCGCAGCGATTTTAATTCCCACAGGTCTCCCCTCAGAAGCCATCCGGAGCTGATCTACCAGATCCTTCAAATCTTCCCTGGACTGTATCATAGGGAATCTGGAGGGACTTATCACGTCCTTTCCCAGGGGCTTATTTCGGATCCTGGCAATCTCCGGCGTAACCTTATCCCCCGGGAGATGTCCTCCCATTCCCGGCTTGGTACCCTGCCCAATTTTAATTTCTATGGCATCGGCATTTCTTAGATTTTCAGGGTTTACACTGTAGAGATTGGGAACATATTCAAAAATATATTTGTAGGCTGCCGCCATCTCTTCCGGGAGTATTCCCCCCTCTCCGCTGCACATTGCGGTTTGTGCCATGGCGCTGCCTCTGGCCAGGGCCACCTTTGTCTCTTTGGAAAGGGCGCCGAAGGACATGTGGGATATGTATACCGGATTTTCTATGACCATAGGCTTTTTTGCATGCTTTCCGATCACGGTGGTAGTATTCACCTCTGCATGTTCATCCAGCGGCATTGGGTTCAGCTGGGCCCCCAGTATCAGAATATCATCCCATCCGGGCATATCCATTCTGGTCCCCATAGCCTCAATGATTGGTTTGCCCGACACCGCCATCTCATGAATCTCCTTCATATAGCGGCAGGACTCATCAAGCCTCGCATATTCGGCCGGGTAATCCAGATCCCGTCTCTGCGCTCCCGGCATCGGCGCAGCCTGCACCGCCTCCCCAATCTTTTCAAAGATCCCCGCCGGCTGGCTGCATATGGGACAGGAATCCAGTTCCCGGATCGGTTTCCCCTGCTCCTCTTCATCATAAATATAACCACACTGTCTGCACTTGTACTTTGCCATCTCGTTCCTCCCAATTCTTCCTGTGTCAGGTATCGGTGTAACTGTCCGTATAAACTCATTTATAATATATAGTATAAGCTACAATTTCTTATTTGTACACCTGGTTTTATGGGGACAGCTGCCGGCAGAGTTAAAAAAAAAGCCCGGACATCAATGTCCTGACTTTTCTTTTTTAGTAGCGGGGACAGGATTTGAACCTGTGACCTTCGGGTTATGAGCCCGACGAGCTTCCAGACTGCTCCACCCCGCGTCAATTTCTTATCACTCCCCTATTATAGTCCTATCTATATTCTTTGTCAAGCATAGGGGTAATTCTGCTGTATCTGTTTCTATTATATGAATAAATACGTAAATTATACCTATTTCTTCATCCTCTATCCTGTCATTCCGCCGGGGGAGCCTGGTACAGGGCTCCCCCGGTAAAGCAGCACCGACCTGCCTTAGCTGTCCGGCTTCCAGTGTTCTCTTTCTTTCCATTTTACCCTCATCTTCCGCCACCAGGATTTGACCCCCTCCATGGCGCCGTAAATACCGTCTATGAGGTAAGGAGTAAAAATAAGGAGGAGAAGCAAAACAATCATTTCCCGGAACGGTATGTTCTCCACACTGAACAGTGCCGGGAGCACAAACAGGCAGCAGAAGAACATGCCAAACATGGCATAGTAGACAGCCTTTCTAAGCTTCGACTGCAGGGGATACACCTTCCGGATCATATACAGGCTGACCACACCTGTGGCCAGCACACACATAGTAGATCGCACAGCCGTGCCAGACTTCAGATACCCGCAGAGGATTGTGATAAGAATCACCTCTGCCACAATGGTAAGCGCCCCCGTGAGAGCATTCTGCAGCACGTTTCTCAGGAAGTCTCCTCTCACCCGGTTAAAATTGGGCTCCAGCGCCAGAATAAAGGTAGGAATTCCCACGCCGCACATACTGATGACAGAAAGCTGTATGGGAATAAAGGGATACTGCCAGGCAAAAATCAAAGTGAAAATAGACAGTACCAGGGAAAAGATCGTCTTTACCAGGAACAAAGAGGCGGCACTCTGAATATTATTGATAACTCTGCGCCCCTCTTTTACAATGTAAGGCATTGAACTAAAATTAGAATCCAGCAGTACCAGATTGGAACAGTTCTTAGCGGCATCGCTTCCTGCCGCCATGGCAATGCTGCAGTCTGCCTCTTTTAACGCCAGAACATCATTTACCCCGTCGCCGGTCATTGCCACAATGTGTTTTTGTTTTTTCAGGACCAGCACAATCTTCTTCTTCTGTTCCGGTGTCACACGGCCGAATATGTGATACTTCTCAACCGCAGCCTCCAGAGCCGCATCGGACTCCAGTGTGGTTGCATCCACGTAAGAATCTGCATCTGCAAGTCCCGCTTTTTTCGCAATATTGGCAACTGTAGCCGGATTGTCCCCGGATATCACCATAAGCCGTACATCCCTGTCCGCAAAGTACTTCAAGGTTTCTCTCGCATCCTCCCGGATGATATCACTTAAAAGTATAATGGCACAGGGAATCATATCCTCCGGCAGTTCATTCTCCTCCGCAATTTCCTCGCTGTGGGCCAGAACCAGCACCCGAATGCCCTTCCTGGTATGCTGATCAATCTGATACTTCAGGGAATCTTCTTCCTTCTCCTGGGGGAACATGAATTCATATGCCCCTATCAGATAGGTACCCTTCCCCTGAAAGGATGCGCCGCTGTATTTTCTGGCAGAGGAAAATGGTATGGTGTGCACGGCAGTGTAATCCGCACGATCCGGAAAATATTCCTTCATTGCCATAAAGGTTGCATTGTTATCCTTCAGACAGTGAAGCATATTTCCCAAAATCTCATCCACCGGAACTTCTTCCAGAGGGATCACATCCTCCACCTTCATGCGCCCTTCCGTGAGTGTTCCCGTCTTATCCAGACAGAGCACATCTACCCTTGCCAGGGTTTCTATACAGAAAAGCTCGTGTACCAGAGTATTATGTTTTCCCAGATGGATAACGCCTACGGCCAGGGCGATACTGGTCAGCAGTACCAATCCCTCCGGGATCATGCCCAAAACTGCGGCTACCATGTTCACCACAGCATCCCCAAAGGAGGCGTGGGCAACCGCATACTGGCTGTAGAACATCCCTACCCCCAGAGGAATAATCAAAATACCGATAATCTTTAGAATCACGTCTATGGACTTCTGAAGCTCTGACTTATGCTTTTTAAATGCTCTGGCCTCTGACATGATCTTATAGGAAAAATTCTCTGTCCCCACATGGATTACCTGTACCATCGCCTGTCCGGACACCACGAAACTTCCGGAAAAGAGCTGGTCCCCCTGCCGTTTTACAATGATATCCGACTCTCCGCTGATGAGGGATTCATTTACCTCCAGCATGCCCTCTCTCACTGTGGCGTCCGCACAGATCTGATTTCCCGCACCCAGAAGCATAATGTCGTCCAGCACGACCTCCTCCACAGGGATCTCTCTTTGCTTTCCGTCCCTCACTGCCTTAACCTTAGTGGCAGTAATCAGTGACAGCTTGTCCAGTGTCTTCTTGGCCCGTATCTCCTGAAAAATTCCGATGCCGGTGTTGCAGATTACAATCCCCATAAAGAGCAGATTCTTAAAAGAACCCACGAAGATTACAAGTCCGGCCAGAATAATATTTATCAAGTTAAAAAACGTCATGAGATTGTCTCTGACGATCTGTTTTATGCTTTTACTGTTCTTATCCTCCTGCTCATTTTGCAGGCCATCTTTTTTTCTCTGCCTCACCTGTTCCGAAGTAAGTCCCCGTCTCAGGTCGGGCTGTATCAAGGTACTGTCTTTTGTCTCTTCCATAGTACTCATCTGCCTTTTCTGAAGATTTGTCCGCACTGTTTTCCTGCTTTTTCTTCATTATACAACCCTTTTTGGCATCCAACAAGGCTCTGGATCAGAAAACTGCCTGCACCAGAATCATATACAGTACCGTGCCTGTGGCAATAGAAAGCAGCATATTCTTCTTCCAGCGGTGGACGCAGACTACTCCTGCAATAGAAATGATCTCCGGAAGCCCGTAGGAAGGGGAAGTCCAGGATACTCCTTTGAGGCAGTACACAATCAAAAGCCCGATCACACTGTAGGGCAGTACCTTGCCCAGGTACTGAATGTATTTGGGTATAGGCTTATTATCCGGAAATATCATAAAAGGCAGAAAGCGGGTAAGCATAGTTCCCAGTACCACCATGCCTATGGTTATCATCTGCTGTGCTAAAGACATACGTCACCTTCTTTCTTCTCCAGCCTCCCCCTCAAAATGGTCAGTATGGCCAGCATTGTTGCCATAGACGGCAGAATAAAATTGTCCGGTCCAAACAGAAACAGACAGACGGCTGTGGCCCCCACTCCAATCACTGCAGGGAAGTGATCCCTGGAAGAAAACCATTGATCCAGGAAGATCACTACAAACAGAGCTGTCATCACAAAGTCCAGACCTTTGGTGTCAAAGTGGAGGAATCCCCCCAGCACTGCACCCACAGTTGCGCCTGCAAACCAGTAACATTGATTCAGGAGAGTTACAAAGAACATAAACCATCCCCGATCTATGCCTGCCGGAGGGTCTGTGGTGCAATTAATAGAAAAGGACTCATCGCACATGCCAAAGATCAGATACCACTTTTTTCTGCCTGTCCCCCTGTATTTTTCCAGCATGGATATGCCGTAAAACAGATGCCGTGCATTCACCATCAGTGCCAGAAGCAAAGCATAAAATGGCTGAAAAGGTGAAAGCAGCAGACTGACTGCCACAAACTCCATGGAGCCCGCAAAGATCGTGACACTCATTAGCATAGGATACCAGAAGGCAAACCCCTTGCTCCGCATAAAGATTCCATATGCGATTCCAAGAAACATAAAGCCTGCACAGATTGGTATGGTATACGGAAATGCCGCCCTAAATGCTTTTTTCTTCATACCCTCGTTGTTCTCCTCCCCTAGTTAAAATATTTATCTATCCCGTCGGCAATTCCCTTTGCCATCTTTTTCTGATATCCTGCATCCGCCATCCTCCGGTCCTCAGAAGCATTGCTCATGAATCCCATCTCAACGATAGTGACAGGCACTGTGCTCCAATTTATCCCGCTCATCTCGTCAGAGGTAAGAATCCCTCTGTTCTTCGCACCTGTTGCCGCGCAGAAGCTGTCCAGGATATTCTGGGAAAGACGCCGGGAATCGTTTACAAGTCCCTTGATATACGGATTGTTCTTAGAAGGTGCAATTGTGAGGGCACCGTTGGCCGAGCTGCTGGAATCACTGTTGGCGTGGATGCGCACCAGGATATCCGCTCCGGCGCGGGCGGCCATCTTGGCCCTTTCCGCGTTGCTGATATTTACATTGTTCGTCTCACGGATCATATAAACTTCATATCCTCTGGCCTTAAGCTCATCTCTTAATTTCAATGATACCTGCAGGTTCAGTTCATACTCGTACAGTCCCGTGGCAGTTCCCTTCGCCCCTCCGGTAACCTTTGCTTTTGTTACTGACGCTCCCGGTCCTATGGGTTCCTTTTCACTGTTTCCTTTTAACTGGTGCCCTGCGTCTATGGCGATAAGCTTCCCTCTCGCCTTATTCGGGATCCATGCACCGCTCTTATCCACATAATAGTTCCCTATCCACTCGTCAGACGCCATACTTCCGCTGCTTTTCAGATAATACCAGGTATTCCCCAGCTGGATCCAACCCGTGGCCATGGCCCCGTTGTCCCTCAGATAGTACCAGGTGCTCCCAATCAGCTGCCAGCCGGTAACCATAGCCCCGTTTCCTTTCAGATAGTACCAGGTATTCCCAATCAGCTGCCAGCCCGTCGCCATACTTCCGTTTCCTTTCAGATAATACCAGGTACTTCCGTCCAGCTGCCAGCCCGTCGCCATGGCTCCGTTTCCTTTCAGGTAATACCAGATACTTCCCTTCTGCAGCCAGCCCGTGGCCATGGCTCCGCTTCCTTTCAGGTAATACCAGGTGTTTCCCTCCTGCAGCCAGCCTGTTGCCATACTTCCGTTTCCTTTCAGATAATACCAGGTACTTCCGTCCAGCTGCCAGCCCGTCGCCATGGCTCCGTTTCCTTTCAGGTAATACCAGATACTTCCCTTCTGCAGCCAGCCCGTGGCCATGGCTCCGCTTCCTTTCAGGTAATACCAGGTGTTTCCCTCCTGCAGCCAGCCTGTTGCCATACTTCCGTTTCCTTTCAGATAATACCAGGTACTTCCGTCCAGCTGCCAGCCCGTCGCCATGGCTCCGGTGTCTTTCAGATAGTACCAGATACTCCCCTCCTGCAGCCAGCCCGTGGCCATACTTCCGTTTCCTTTCAGATAATACCAGGAGCGGCCGATCCATTGCCAGCCCGTGGCCATCGCACCGCTGCTTTTCAGGTAATACCAGGTACTCCCCTCCTGCAGCCAGCCCGTGGCCATACTTCCGTTTCCTTTCAGATAATACCAGGAGCGGCCGATCCATTGCCAGCCCGTGGCCATCGCACCGCTGCTTTTCAGGTAATACCAGGTACTCCCCTCCTGCAGCCAGCCCGTGGCCATGGCACCATTTTCTCTCAGGTAGTACCACTGGCCTCCATTCAGCAGCCAGCCTGTTGCCATACCACCGTCCTGATTCAGGTAATACCATCTGCTTCCCTCCTGAAACCACCCTGTCCTTGCCCAGCCGTCTCCGTCAAACGCATACCATACATTGTCAATAAACATCCAGCAGGAAGCCGGCCTTGTGCCGTCCGGCATCTCATACCAGCGCCCTTTCTCCTCCTGGTGCCACAGACCGGTCTGAGGCGTCTGTTCCTCTTTCCCTTCTGCCTCTGTATCCTGTCTGTCCGGTGCTGTCTGATTTGCCCCCCAGACACAGAACACCGCCATGCTTTGAAGAGTAATTGCTGCAGCTAAGGCCGCAAAATATCGTCTGCCTGTTCGTCTTTTCTTCATATGTATTCTCCTCACACCAGGGTATATATCCCTGTAACTGCTGAAAAGACCCAAAAGCAGAGTCCAGTGGTCTCCCACCTGATCTCCGCTCCCGGGTCTTATATCACCTGCGTAATCAGAGTTCTTCCCTGAACCGGATTTTCGTGTAGGACTTGATCTCCTCCACGCACTCATCCCAGCTCATCTTGCTGCTGTCGAGGCACAAATCATAATTCCTCGCATCGTTCCAGTAGTTCCCTGTATAGTAGTAATAATAATCTCCAAAATACTTATTCACCTTTTCGATGTACTTCTCTGCTTCCCGCTCATCTATATCATTTTTCTCCATACAGCGGGCCACACAGTAATCCCATGGCGCATGGATAAACACCCGCACCACATTGGGATACTCTTTCAGCACGAAGTCGGCACAGTGGCCTACCATAACACAAGACTGTGACTGGGCCAGATCCTTCATCACCTTAGCCTGATAATAAAACAGGTTGTCATTGGATACAAAATCATCACTGCCTGGTGGAATCAGCTCTCCTTTGTATACATTCGTCCCTCTTCTTTTAAAAATGGGATTACTTCTCAGCTTCTCGTCCGCCTCGTTAAAAAGTCTCTCATTTATCCCGCTGTCATCGGAGGCCAGACGGAGAATCTCCCTCTCATAGCAGGGAATCCCCAGGTTTTGGGCCAGCATATGGCCGATGGTATTCCCCCCGCTTCCATAGTGCCGGGCAATGGTAAAAACCAGATGTTCCATAAGTCCCCCTCCTATTCTCCTAGATATGCTTTTTTAATCGAATCATCTTCCATGAGCACAGACGCCTCATCGTCCAGAACAATGCTGCCCGTCTCCAGCACATAGGCGCGGTCCGCGATAGACAATGCTTTTTTTGCATTCTGCTCTACCAGCAGTACAGTGGTACCGCCTGCGCTTACATCCTGAATAATTTTAAATATCTCATTTACAAAGATTGGGGAAAGCCCCATGGACGGTTCATCCATAAGTATAATCTTGGGATGAGACATTAATGCCCTGCCCATAGCCAGCATCTGCTGTTCTCCGCCGCTTAAGGTGCCTGCCAGCTGGTTTTTTCTCTCTTCCAGCCTGGGAAAGCGCTGGTACACCTCACGGATGCTCTCATTGATCTCATTTTTATCTTTTCTAGTATAGGCGCCCATTATCAGGTTTTCATATACAGTCAAATCTGCAAATACCCGGCGGCCCTCCGGTACATGGGCCATACCCAGGGTCACAATCTTGTGTGCCGGAGTCTTGGTGATTTCTTTTCCTTCAAACTCTATTTTGCCTGATTTGGGACTGATCAGTCCTGTTACGGTCTGGAGGATCGTCGTCTTTCCCGCGCCGTTTGCTCCAATCAGGGCAATAATTTCCCCTTCATTTACCTCGAAAGAGACTCCCTTAATCGCCTGGATTACGCCGTAATTTACTATCAGGTCTGTTACTTTTAACATTGCCATCGGTCTCCTCCTCCTATTCTCCCAGATAAGCTGTGATAACTCTGGGATCGTTCAGTACTTCTTCCGGGGTTCCATTGGCAAGCTCCGTGCCAAAATTCAGCACATACAAATATTCACAGATTCCCGCCACCAGCTTCATATCGTGTTCAATCAGAAGGATCGTCACCTGAAACTGCTTACGAATCAGTTCTATGGTTTCCATCAGCTCCGCTGTCTCATTGGGGTTCATCCCGGCAGCAGGTTCATCTAACAGAAGAAGTTTGGGATTGGTCGCCAGCGCGCGGGCAATCTCCAGCTTTCTCTGTTTTCCGTAAGGAAGATTGGACGCCAGAGTCTCTGAAAACTGCTCCAGATCAAAAACTCTCAGGATATCTCCTGCTCTCTCATCCATCTCCTTTTCCCGCTTAAAATACCCGGGCAAATGCAGCATGCTCTCCGCCAGCCGATAGGTAATCTGATTGTGGAGAGCCACCTTTACATTGTCTTTCACGCTCATCTTGCTGAACAGGCGGATGTTCTGAAAGGTTCTGGCAATACCGCTCTGACAGATCTCGGCAGGCTTTTTCCCCACAATCTTTTCCCCGTTCAGGCTAATCGTACCATCCGTAGGCTGGTAGACGCCGGTGAGAAGATTAAAGGCTGTGGTTTTCCCCGCACCGTTTGGTCCGATCAGCCCCACCAGGCTGCCCTCTTCTATGGTCATATTCAGATTGTCAACTGCTCTGAGCCCCCCGAAGGAGATCCCGAGATTCTTTACTTCTAATAAAGCCATGCTTATTCTCCCTCCTTCTGAAGTCTGCCCGCCTGACGCATGTTTCTTCTGTCCATGAAAGCGCGCTTGATGGGGGAATTATTAAACAGCATCAGTGCAATCAGCACGATAGAGTACAGAAGCATACGGTAATCCGCCGCTCCCCGAAGTACCTCCGGAAGTGCTGTGAGGATTACAGCTGCAACGATGGATCCCTTGATATTACCCATTCCTCCCAGTACCACCATAACCAGTATCTCAATGGAAGTATTATAGTCAAAGTTCACTGGCTTTAATATACCGATGTTTCCGGCATATACGACACCCGCGACACCGGCAAAAAAAGCTGCTATTACAAACGTCATAATCTTATACCGGCTCACAGGTATCCCTGCAGCTTCCGCTGCAATGTAGTTATCACGGATAGAAGTGATTGCACGTCCGTGACGTGAGCGCACAATGTTGGATACCAGCAGCACTACAACAACTGTCAGAATAAATACAAAGGTAAAGTTACGGTATGTGGTGTAAAGGGGAATCTTGGAAAGCCCCTTTGCTCCCCCGGTAATAGGTGTCATAAAGTTGATAATAGATTTGATAATCTCTCCAAATCCCAGCGTCACAATGGCAAGATAGTCACCTTTCAGCCTGAGCACCGGCACGCCAATGATAAGGCCGAAGACTGCCGCAGCGCTTCCCCCGATTAGAAGGGCAATAAGAACCGCCGGAAGCTGGGGAAGCTCTGTATGTGTCAGAAAAAGAGCACCGGAATAAGCCCCTACAGACATAAACCCTGCATGCCCCAGACTCAGTTCTCCCAGAAATCCTACCACCAGACAGAGGGATACTGCCATCATAACATACACACAGATAGGAATAATCAGTGATGTCATCTGTCTGCTCAGCATACCCCCGCTGATAAGGCCCTGAACCACGGCATAGACACCGACTGCTATAATAACATTAATTATGGTCTTTTTGTTTATCTTCATCTGTCTCACCTACACTTTCTCAATCTTCAGTTTGCCCAGCAAACCAGAGGGTTTCACGAGAAGCACGATGACCAGAATGCCGAATACGATTGCATCTGCCAGCTGTGTGGATATATATGCCTTAGAAAGAGACTCTATAATTCCAAGGATGATTCCCCCCAGCATAGCGCCGGGAATACTGCCGATTCCCCCGAGAACTGCCGCAACGAAGGCTTTGATTCCAGGCAGTGCCCCCATAGTGGGAAGCAGAGTCTCATACTGTGAGATAAATAAGATACCCGCTACTGCTGCCAGTGCAGACCCGATAGCAAATGTAAGGGAAATGGTCTGATTTACGTTTACTCCCATCAGCTCTGCCGCTCCCTTATCCTCCGATACGGCCCTCATAGCACGGCCCGCTTTTGACTTGTTGATAAACAGAGTCAGAGCGATCATAGAAACTGTCGTCACTACCAGCGTCACAATCGTGATCCCTGAGATATTCAGACTCCCCACCTTTACAGACGGAACCCTGATAATAGAACCAAACGGGATGGGGGTTGCCTTAAAAATGAGCAGCGACAGGTTCTGCAGAAGATAACTGACACCAATAGCCGTTATCAGTACCGCCAGAGGGGTTGCGTTTCGCAGAGGCTTATAAGCCACCTTTTCAATGGTAATTCCAAGGACTGAGCATACCACAATGGTGAGCAGAACCGCAATCACCGGGTGCAGTCCCAGGAGCCCTACAAATACATACAGTGCATAAGCTCCTACCATAATAATGTCTCCATGGGCAAAGTTTATCATCTTCGCGATACCGTACACCATGGTGTATCCCAGAGCGATCAGCGCATAGATACTTCCTGTCCGCAATCCATTAATCAGCTGTTCCAGGATACTGTTTACCAAATCCATACTTTCTCCACCTTCTTTCGTAATATTTAAATCCTGCATATCTTTGGAGCCGTAAAAGGAGACAGCTGTTGCCATCTCCTTTTGCTATCATCCTATGGATTACAGATCTACTACTCTGCTTTGTACTGATATGCTCCGTCTTTTACTTCTACAAACTTAACTTCCTTAACAGCGGCACCAGATGCGTCAAATGTAATCTCATCGCCTGTCATTCCGCTGACAGTAATCTTTGTCATAGCTTCAATCATATCTGCACTCTCAATGCTTCCAGCCTCTTCCATGGCTGCTTTGAATGTGTATACAGTATCGTAAGCATCTGCAGCGAACTGGTCAGGAGTTGCTTTATAGGCTTCATTATAAGCATCTACAAACTTTTTCACATCTGCATCGTCAACCGTTGCACAGAATGGGCTGGAGAATACACATCCCTCTACTGTGGAGGCATCAGATACTGTATCCAGAACGCCGTCCCATCCGTCGGAGCCTAAGAACTGCAGTGTCATGCCCATATCCTTCGCCTGTTTTGTAATGTATGTAGCATCCTGATAGTAAGCAGGTACGTAGATGGCTTCCGCATCCGTACCTTTGATTGTTGTCAGCTGTGTATTAAACTCAACATCGTTGGTGTTGAATGCCTCACTGGCTACAATCTCTCCGCCTTTTGCTTTTACTTCTTCTTCAAAAGCTTTCTGAAGGCCTGTGCTGTATTCATCTGCCGCGTTATAGATAACGGCAATCTTTTTCAGTCCCATAGTATCGATGGCATAATCTGCCATTGCCTTTCCCTGCTCCGGATCTGAGAAACAGATGCGGAAAGCATTGTCATTGGCAATACAGCCCTCTGCGGAACCGGATGGAGTCACCTGCAGGATACCATCCTGATATGTCTGATCCACAATGGCTATACAGGCACCGCTGGTTACACATCCCATAATCGCATTGGCACCCTTGTCCATAACGGTATTATACGCCTGAACCGCTTTATCTTCAGAGGCCTCATCATCTGCAAATTCCAGCGCAAATTTGTATGTAGTGTCTCCGACCTTCACGCCTCCGGCATCATTAATCTCTTTAATCGCAATCTCAGCTCCCTGCTTAACGCTGGTTCCGTAAGAAGCAGCCGCGCCTGTTACAGGGCCGATACCTCCGATTAAGAAGGTCTCCTCTCCTGCTCCTGCCGCCTCAGAGCCTTCTGCTTTGTCTTTCTTGTCATCACCGCAACCGGCCATCATAGACACAGCCAATACTGCAGCTACGGAAAAAGCTGCAAATCTTTTCATGTTTTTCATCTCATATCCTCCTTCAATATCACGCTTTCAGATTGACTTTATAGGGATAATCTATAAAATCTTTCTTAAAATTCTGATTACTATCATACCCCAATCAGGACATATCTGTCAATGGTTTCCTGCTTTATCCAGACAGCAATTTGAAGGATTGATGCGCTGACGCATGTAAGTGTGTTATACTTCGCAGTACCCTGCAATCTCATATTCCTCCGGTATCCCGTAAGCCTTATCCGGAGCTCCCATAACCCACTGAACCTCTCTTGGCCTCCACTGGGAGAGAACTGCCGCGAAGTGAAACATTACAATTCCCTGGTTCAGCTTCCCGTCGTGTTCTCCTGTCAGCTCATCCTCTTTCACTGCCAGAATCATTCGGTTATAATCATAGATAAAACGGTAAGGCTGCCGATTCAAAAAGGACGGCGCAATGCTGGCCCCATAGAAGGCCTTCTCCATGGTATCATCGATCACATCCTCTTCCCAGTCTGATTTTTGTCCCCATTTTTCCAGATATACCAGATCCTCCACACAAATCTTAGGGGCCAGATGCCCTTCTCTTGTAATGACATGTATATCAGAAGGACTCTTAATATCCAGACGTGTTCTGTCCCCCAGAGAATTCCCATATCCGAATGCAATAACGGCGGCAACATTTTTATCAGAAGAAAGCCCCACGGCATCCTTAACAGCGTCGCTGTCCGTCAGCGTTACCCAGCAGCTGTCCAGCTCCATCTCCGACAGCTTCAGAACCAAATCTTCCCCTATGTACCCGGCGTTCTGGGCCGCATAAGGATGATCCTCAGATAAGATCAAAAGGTAATACGGCGCCTTAATCAAAAATCCCTTGTATCCCGCAACTCCATCCAGAAGCTTCTCCCCCTCCTTCTGCAGCAGAACAAGGTCTACGTCAATGTGGGGAATCAGCCTGGAGCCCTTCTGGAAATGTTCCCGGATATCCTCCATCTGCTTCTCAGACAAATCCCAGTCCTTAAAATCTCTGATTGACATTCTCTTTTCCATTAAATTGTAGTAATCCATAGTTAACCTCCTGTGATTATATATTTGCTAACTTTACCCTTTAACTCCATATTGTTATCTTAATGCAGCGCTGTTGGATTGTCAATTCACATACGCCCTCTGCCTGGAATCCGGGATTCCAAGCTCGGCCCTGTATTTTGCCACTGTTCTCCTGGAAATATCCGTCCCCTCCGCCTTCAGAATCTCCGCGATCCTGGAATCACTGAGGGTCTCTTCACTTTTTTCCTTTCCAATGAGCTGTGCGATCCGGCTTTTTACCCCATCGGCAGACATTTCCCCGGCACCTTCTTTCGTCCCCACAGCTCCGGTAAATAACTCCTTCATCAGAACTACATTTCTATACTGAAGATACTTGCCCTTCACAGCTCTGCTCACCGTGGACACATGCATATCTACCTTTTTGGCCACATCTGACATGCTCATAGGCTGCAGCTGCCCGCGGTTCTCAAAATAATCCTTCTGCAGTTCCAAAACAGCCTCTACAATGCGGATGATGGTACTCCGTCTCTGCTCCACGCAGTTCACGATAAACCTGGCGCGTTCCAGTTTCTCCTTAAAGTATGCTGCCAGCTCCGGATCTTTTGCCTCCCGCATCATACGGATATAATACTCATTATACCTGTATTCCCCCATCCAGCCGTCGTTCAGCCGAATCTCCCACTGGTTATGCTGGCGGGTAATAATCACATCCGGAATGATATATTCCGGTGACTCTCTCTGGACATTCATCAAAGGCCGGGGATTCAGCCCCCCTATAACATGAATGTATTTTTTCACCTCGGCAGTGGTCAGTTTCAGTTTCCTGGACACTTCCCCGATGTGACCTTTCATGATCTCCGGCATATAATCTCTGATGATGGCAGACAGATTTCCGTCGTCCAATCCTTCCGCCTCTATCTGCTTCAGGAGGCACTCGCCGATATCCCTGGAAAATACCCCTGCAGGCTCCAGATCTTTTAATTCCCTGAGGCATGCTTCCACTGACTCTCTGCTAAACCCGGAAGCATCAGCGATCTCCTCTGGTTCATAGGGAAAAAATCCGTCCTCATCCAGGCATTCTATGAGATACTGTATGAGCTTCCACTCTCCTGATGTATACTTCTTTTTGTCCATCTGCATAAGCAGCAGACTTTTTAATTCGTCCGCCGGTTTGGCTGCTATATCATTCTTCCGCTGAATCTCTTCGTCTTCCCATTCCATATAGTGATCCTTATAGGAGATTCCCTTTTCATAGAGCTGCTCCACATTGGTCAGCATCTCTTCCTCTTTATTGGATACACAATCCAGAATCGGATTTTCCAGATATTCATTGGTGAGAAATTCATCCAGCTCCTGGTTCGTATAGGCCAGGATATTCAACGATTGTACCTGATTTGCAGACAGGGTCTGGCTCTGCCCCACTTCTAACTTATTGCCCAATTTCATATGTATTACCTTCTCTTAGAATCTTCTGCCCTTTCTACTATAATTTTACATAATTCGATTATATCCAATTCCAGTCCTTTCGTCCAGCACAGCGTATATATAATTTGCAAAAGTAGATTTCCCTTCATACCTATGATAGAATATAGAAGAAAACAAACTTCGGGAGGAATAGGAATAATGAAAAATATTCTTGTGATACAGGGCGGCGGCAGAAAAAATGGAAATACCGCTCAGCTTATCACTCATTTTGTAAAAGGAGCGGAAGAAAGCGGCCATTCTATTGAAGTTATATCACTGGTGAAACATGAGGTAAAAGGCTGTCTCGGCTGTAATGCCTGCCGCTATGGAAAGCCATGCATTCAAAAAGACGCTTTTAACGATATTTTGCCTAAATTAAAAGCTGCAGACTGCATAGTATTTGCATCACCTCTCTATTTCTGGACTGTTTCTTCCAGAATAAAGGCATTTATCGAAAGATTTTACTGTATAGCAGAAGAGGATCCGAATCCGCCCTTAGGCAGATATGAAAAATATCCGGTGAAAGACTGCGCCTTATTAATGACTTCAGCCGATAATTTCTTTTGGACCTTTGAGCAGGCTGTTTCCTATTATAAGTTTGCACTGGTTCATTATATCGGATTCCAGGATAAAGGAATGCTGCTTGCCGGCGGCTGCGGGGATACCAATGGGAAGCCGCAAATTGCTCAAACCAATCATCTGCAGGAAGCATATGAATTTGGAAAGCATCTATATAAATGATATATGAAAAAAGCCTGCTCTCAGCGCAAGAGCAGACATTTCATATTACGATTTCTTTCATTTCTCTGTATTTTTTTGGTGTAATGCCAAAAGAAAGCTTAAACTCGCGGGCAAAATAATTGGGATCTTCGTATCCCACCTGATACCCGATTCCGCTGATGTAATCATCTGTCTCCAGAAGAAGCCGGGCAGCCATAATCATTCTGATCTCCCTCAGATACTGTTTGGGAGACTTTCCCAGCTGATCTTTAAACAGCTGACGGAACCTGGACTTGCTTAATCTTGCAATCTCCGCCATGCTTTCCAGTGTATATCTCTCGGAAGGGTGGACGGCGATATAGTCAAGCACCGACCGAATCCTCGTATCCACGTTGTCATAGTTCTTTATAAGGCCGTCATTGATATTAGCAGAGATTCTGCCAATGTCCCTGTCCGCCGGCCCGTCCGGGTTGTGAGAGCACAGGCTGGCAATCAGCAGATTCATATAACCTTTGATGAAAAAAATGTTTGTATGCGATTCTTTATTGCTCCAATTATAGATATGCGAAAAATACAGTTTTTCATTCTCACTGTCTGTCACCCTGCGGATCCCAAAGTAGTCTTCCAGCACGTCGCCCCCTTCATAATATACAGAAGTCATAAAACGTATATCAATGATAGAAAATTTGCTGCTTGCAGCACTGTAGCTGAATCTGCACCCTCTGGGGATATATACAATCTGATCTTTATAGACCTTTACTTTTTCTTTATTTATGCGAAGCTCC
Organism: Lactonifactor longoviformis DSM 17459; assembly: GCF_900129135.1. Lineage (GTDB taxonomy): Bacteria > Bacillota > Clostridia > Lachnospirales > Lachnospiraceae > Lactonifactor > Lactonifactor longoviformis. The sequence continues at coordinate 20,617 of NZ_FQVI01000032.1, read as the reverse complement.
GCCTCTCCATCCTCAACATACCAGAACATGCTGTAGGGTATCATACGCCGGGAACCAATCCACTCCCTGCTGAATACAAACTTATGAATGGACAAAAAGTAAAACCTAATATTGTCAATTGTATTCATTTTTTACGGCTCCTCTCCATCCTTATGAAAAAGATTATATCAAATATCGCAACAATTGTAGAGATTATAGCCGCAATTTCGTCATTTTATGCTATTTTTTGACACCTCATCACTATTTAAATAACGAATATTCCTTTATAATATACCTATGCCCCTATCCGTGGGATAACTATATGCTTTTGCAGGCTGCACTCCTCACCTGAAAGGTCCTATATGCTTTCAATCCTTCAGCCCATCAGCAGGTTATAGCTGCGGATAAAAGACACTGCCGGAGGAAATCCGGCAGTGTCTTTTTTCTACTTTTCTTTTACATTCGGCAGCAGCCTGTTATCCGGAGATAACTTTAGAAACGGAGCATATGCCACTTCCCAGGGATACCCGTCAGGATCCAGAAAATACCCCGAATACCCCTCATATCCTCCCCAGTCCTTCCACTGAGGCACCTGATGGCTTTTTCCGCCTGCTTCTACCGCCCGGCCAAACAGTGCATCAACTTCCTCCGGGCTGGCGCCGTTGAGTGCCAGTGTAAATCCGTGGTACTCCTGCTTGGGACTCACGGGAAGAAGGGCATCATTTGCCAGAAAGTCATAGGGCACAAGGCCTATGGCAATGTTGCTTGTAACCATAAAGGTACACATCCCGGGATCCGAATCCGGCGATAATTCCCATCCAAGTGCCTCATAAAACTTTACTGAGCGCTCTACGTCCTCTACCCCCAGAGTAATAATAGAAATGCTCTGTGCTTTATAGCTGTCTGCTTTTCCCAATCTCTTCTTACCTCCTCAGCATTGTTCTGCAAATTTTTTTATCATTTCTTTCATTGCAGGAATATCTTCATGAAGTTTTAGGATGGTGCTTCCCACAAATGCCGCGTCACCTCCGGCTTCCTTCACCATACGCACATCCTCCGGCGCATGCACACCCACGCCGCAGTAGATGGGACGTTCGATTCCGCAGGCGCGCAGATGGGCAATACAGGATTTTAAATCCGGGTACTGGGGATTCACCTCTTTGGTTGGCTTTGCCTGCATATAGACGAAACCATTAGACTGTTTTGCCATCTCGATTTCCTCAGGCAGCATCTGATACTGCACGTAGCAGGATACTCTTAACCCTGCGGCAATGATCTGGTCTTTGATCCGATTGTCCTTCAGTCCGACCAGAAGAATATCTTTAAAATCATTCTCCAGGCAGAAGCTGATAAATCGTTCCGTGCCTATCTCCTCCACGGTATTCTCATAGGCCAGAACCAGCAGCTTAATATCCGGGAGTCTTTTTTTCACTGCCACCATGCTCTCCATGTATTTGTCGTAATCATCACAGGCTTCCAGCGCCTTTGCCATTCTTCCTGCAATGTATTCTCCTTCCAGGTATGGATCTCTGGAGGGAAAGTCAATCTCTATCATTGTGCACCCTGCATCGGCGTATTCGATCGCCATCTCATAGCTGCTCTCAATTGTGGGATAGCCGTTGGATAAATAACATATGATTTCCATGATTTATTCTCCTTTATATGCTTTCTGGAATAATGCTTTAAACTGATCCAACTCCGGTATAACGGGATTGGTTTTTGTACAGCCGTCAGCTTTCGCTGCCTTTGCCATTTCCTCTAAAAGCTCATTATATTTTTCTTCTTCTTTAATAATCTCCTGAAAAGATGCCGGAATATGTAATTTTTCGTTCAGCTCCCGGATCATTGCTGCCAGATCCTCTCCCCCTGCCTTTTTGGCCAGGGAACGATAAATCTCAGCCGCTCTCTCATCCTGACTGTTAAACTCTATAATATAGGGAAGAAGCATGGCATCCCCCAGTCCATGAGGTACGTGGAAATATCCTCCCAGCGTATGTGCCATAGAGTGAACAATTCCAAGGGAGACATTTGTAAAGGCAAGACCGGCAGCCATGGAAGCATTCAGCATCTTTTCCCTTATCTCCAGATCTCCGCCGTTTTCATATGCCTGGGGCAGATACTCAATAATATCCAGGGCAGCCTGCAGGGCCAGAGTGTCGCCAATATAGTTTGCCCTTGTGGAAACCAGTGCCTCTATGGCATGTGTCAGTGCGTCCATTCCAGTCTCTGCGGTAATGCGTGCAGGCATTGACAGGGTTACCTCCGGGTCACAGATAGCAATGTCAGGCATCATCTCCATATTGCCGATGCCATGCTTCATTCCTGTCTCTGTGTCAGAGATGACCACTGACCGGGATACTTCGCTGGCAGTTCCCGCTGTGGATGGTATGCAGCAGAAGTGTGCTTTCTCTCTCAGCTTTGGAAACGGCACGGCCTGTAATACATCTTCCAGTGTCTCTAGTTCCGGATGTTCATAGTAGATCCACATCGTTTTGCCGGCGTCCATGACAGATCCTCCGCCAAGTGCCACAATTAAGTCGGGCTGGAACGCAAGCATCTCCTCTGCGCCGCGCTTTACAGTGGCAAAGGAGGGATCCGGCTCCACACCCTCGATTACCGCAACCTCTGCGTCGCTGCTCTTAAACATATCCCTTACTTTATCCAGCATGCCGCTTTTTTCCATGCTGGATCCTCCCAGAACAATTACTACTCTTTTATAATTCAGAGATTTTATATGTTCCAGGCAGCCCTTTCCAAATAACAGCTGGCTGCCTGCCAGTTTCATAGGTCTCATCATAACTTTTTGCCTCCTCTTTTATTCTTCCATTCCCTGCATAACTTCACGGACCAGTTCATAGTCAATGGGATTCGTCAGAATTCCATCCTTTTTCAGGCTGGACCCTATGATACCCCCGTCTGCCACATGCATCTGTTCTCCAATATTCGAAGCCTTTACACCGCTCCCCGCAAATACCGGAAGATGCACTACTTTTTTTACTCTTGCTATCATATCGATAGGGGTTTCCACACCAATCTCACTTCCCGTCACAATAATACCGTCCGCTCCGTTTGCCTCAGCCTCCCTTGCAGACTGTTCCACTGTAATATGAGGAAGAAGCATATGGGCATGCTTTACCTGTACATCCGCAAGAATCTTTACGTGTTCCAGCCCCAGCTGTTTTCTGTACTCCACGCATTCTCTGGCGCAGGGTGTGATCACCCCGTCGGTAAACAATACGGTGTCCACAAATACCGGAACACGGATAAACTGTGCCCCTGTAATCCCGGCAATGGCCAGAGAAGCCTTGCAGTCGTTAAATGCCGCATCGATCCCCACAGGAATGCGGATTGCGTCCTTTACCGCTGCTGCTGCAGCGGACAGCGCAGCCACCTGGGCGGTATTCAGCATGGCCTTAAAAGGCGTGTCTCCCATGTTCTCAACAATTACAGCGTCTACTCCGGCTTTTTCCAGGGTAACGGCATCCTCCACTGCACGGCGGATGATCCCCTGGTAGTCTCCGTCAAACCCCGGGGTCCCCGGCAGAGGAAGGCAGTGTACCATGCCGATAATTGTCTTTGCCTCTGTTGTAAATAATCCTGTCTTATTCATAATTACAGCCTCCCGTCCTTATTCCTTTCGTCATATCGATAGATTCCCTCCAGCACGGTACGGCAGAGAAGATCCTCTGCGTCCTTTCTCGCCTGCCCCTGAAGGGTTTCTTTCAGATTTTCCAGTACAGTTGTCATAGTCACAATGCAGGTTTTGACTCCCATCAATCTTCCCAGTGTCAAAAGGCAGGAAGATTCCATATCGATCCCTGTAACCCTCAGTCTGCGGAGCTCTTCAAAGGTACCCGCCATATCCCGGCCGCTCTCCTTTGAGAACCTGGAATCGTGCATCTGGCTGTAAAATCCGTCCATGGTGCAGTTTATTCCATTGACATACTCCGCGCCCATCAGGTTTACTGTCTCATTCATAACATTCACCAGATCTACGTCTGCCACTGCAGGATAGGATTCTTCCACATAGGATAAGCTGGTTCCCTCCCTGCGCATGGCTGCTATGGGAATGATAAATTTTCCCAGGAGATCATCCTGAAGCCCCATAACCGTCCCCATGCGCACCGCAACCTCCATGCCTGCCTCATACATTTCCTCAAGGGCAATGGCCGCTGAAGGGGCGCCGATTCCGGTAGAAGTTACGGTTACCTCCACTCCTTTGTATGTACCTGTATAGGTATTGAACTCTCTCTGAAAGGCAACCTTCCTGGGATTGTCCAGATACTGCTTTAAAACCTCCACCCGCCAGGGATCCCCTGAAAAAAGGACGTATCTGGCCACGGTGGATGCATCCACTCCTAGATATAATGTGCTCATATTTTCTCTCCTCACTTCCCGCTTTCTTTCAGCAGCTGTCTGTATTTTTCCAGCAGCGCTTCCTCTGTTGGCATGTTTGTACAGCACCCCTCTGCCTGAAGAACAAACCAGGAGAGCACACTGCCCAGCCTGCAGCACTCTGCCGGCTCCATGCCCTTGAGATAGCCATAGAGAAAGCCTGCGATGTAGGCATCCCCGGAACCCGTTGCATCTGCAATCTCATCGGCCCTGCAAATCCCGATCCGATGTTTTACGACTCCCTGAGAGGTGCGCTGATAGCAGATACTTCCCTCTTTTCCGAGGGTAGTCACAATAATCTCGGCGCTTCCAAGGGAAAAAAGCTCTGTGATATCCCCCAGCCCATAGATCTGCTCTATGATCCCGCGCTCCACTTCGTTGGTAAATATTATCTTGCTCCCGGTGAGCAGAACCTTTAAAAACTCCTGGGGAAAAGCGTCAAAATCATCTTTCATTCCAAAGACAACAGGCACCTGATGGCGGACGCACTGCCGGTAGAACTCTTCATTGTCTGCCCTGGATGCGACGGTAATCACACCCAGACGAGTATTCTGAAATAATTCATCGTCCAGAGGCTGTGCGTACTTCTCGTCCATGGCTCCCGGATAAAAAATAGTTATGTGATCATTTTGATTGTCCTGAAGCAGATAGCACACGGAAGTAGCTTCCTCTTCAATGACCCGGATGCCCTCAGTGGATACGCCCCCCTGTTCCAGAAAGGCTTTAAACCCGTTCTCTATATAATCTCCCCCGACCCTCAGGACCGGAAGTCCATTGAGTCCTAGACGGCTCAGCCCGTAAGCGATATTGACGGAGCATCCCCCGTAAAAGATATCTACGTTATTCCGGTTGGTGACCAGGGAAGTATATCCAACCTTAGCCGGCGAGGCAATCTTTATGATATGGTCCATGCTTACATATCCGCTGGTTAGTACATCAATCTGTCTCATGTTCTTCCCCCTTTATAATTTCCCGCTGTCCAGCAGACCAAACAACTCTTCTGTGTCCACCACAGTCCCCAGATATTTGCTGATGTCTTCCAGATGCACCTGGTTAACTGTCTCTGAGTTGGTAGCTACACAGTCTGATACCACATAACCGTCATAGTCCAGATAAAAGGCATCTGTGATGGTGGCCCGGATGCAGCAGTTTGTCTTTGTTCCCACAACGATTACATTTTTTACCCCGTTTTCTCTTAATACCAGATCCAGGTCCGTACCGAAGAACCCACTGTATCTTCTCTTTTTGATTACGTAATCTGTCTCCTCCTGAACCGGAAGCATAGGGTCAATCTCTTCTCCCCCGCTGCCTTCTATGCAGTTGGGGCGCATGGAAGCAGCCTTCCGGTCGAATTTTCCTTTTCTGTTGCAGTGCTGCAGAAAGACTACAAGCACATCCTTTTCTCTGCATTTGTCCAGAACTCTTTTGATCCTGGGCAGAATCTCCCGGTTCTGAGGGTAGAAAACCAATCCCTCAGGATCCGTAAAATCCTTTACCATATCTACAATAAGCAGCGCTGTCTTATACATACCTTATCCTTTCCTTCAAACCTCTAATGGAATCCTCTGACTTTTTGGTTTCTGTATTTGAGCATTGACACTATGGTCAGCACAATTCCCATGACCACATAAGGAATCACATCAAACAGGGCGGCAGCCGGACCGGCGTAAAGCCCCATATTAACCGCCAGAGCTCTGGCCGCACCGAATACAATGGCATAAAGGGCGCTGGACACCGGATCTCCCTGGCCGCAGTAGATTGCCGCGATGGCAATAAAGCCCCGGCCTGCGGTCATATTGTTTGTAAAAAGCACCATACGCTCCAGCGCCAGGTTGATCCCGGCCAGAGAACAGCAGAATGCTCCCAGAAGAATTGCCAGGTAGCGGTACTTATTCGTATTCAGTCCCAGATTCCTGGCTGCATCTTCATTTTCCCCCACTACCCGGACATATATGCCGAATTTTGTGCGGTACATCAGAAGCCAGATAAAGAAAATTCCTATAAAGGAGAGATACGTAATGGGTGTGTGACCGCTTAGGATGTCTCCGAGAATGGGAATCTTATCGATCACCGGAATATGTATTTTAAAATCCGATACATCCTTCCAGGTAAGACGAATATTGGCGGACTCCATATACTGGAGCACAAACCCGGCTATAGCCGGAACCACCATATTAATAGCCAGACCTACCACAATAACATTTCCTTTATAGGTAACCGTCATAAAGGAGAAAATCAGGCCGATGAGGAGGCAGACTGCAATAGCCGCAAGATATCCCAGGGCAATATTTCCTGTGAGATAGGAGACCAGCATGGAGACAAATGCCCCTGCCAGCATCATACCTTCCAGCGCAATATTCAGAACATTGGCTTTGTAGGCAAAGATACCTCCCAGCACACACAGCAATATAGGTGTGGCATGGTATACGGAATCATATAAAATATTTCCTAAGAAGTTCATTCTGTCACCCTCCTGCTCTCTCTCCACATTTTATAGCGTTCGGTAAATCCGTATTTTTCATTAAAAAACCGCACTGCAAGGAAAAGTATAATCAATCCCTGGAGGACACCCACAATTTCCTTGGGCACAGAGGTATACATATTAATATTATCCGCCCCTGTTTTCAGTCCGCTGTAGAAAACTGCCGCCAGCAGAATTCCTCCGGGAGTATGGCGTCCCAGAAGCGCAATGAGCATACCGTCCCATCCAAGTCCGGTGGTCCCGGAGAAGGTCAGTGTATACTTAAACGCCTCGCTCATCATCTGTCCGGATCCGGCCAGACCTGCAAGGGCACCGCTGATACACATAAGGACAATGATCTTTCTGCGCACCCTCATGCCGGTGGCTTCTGAGAATTCTGGGTTTTTACCGATTGCAGTTACTTCATATCCAAGCTTTGTCTTTCTCATCACAAAAGCCATCAGAATCAGGACCCCAAGGGCGATGAAAAAGAATAATGTCAGTTTTGAGTTCCCCAGTCTGGAAAACATAGCGGTTTCCTTTATGGTAGGCGTACATACATATCCGGATCCGTCTTCTCTGAAAGGACCTGAGGACAAGTACTCCAGAATCTTAATCATGGCATAATTCAATGTCAGGGTAACTACCATCTCATCCACATGGTAAAATGCCTTCAGGAGGGCCGGAACCAGCGCAAATAATACACCGAACAGCATTCCTACCGCCATACAGATAATTTTGTGAAGAACCGGGCTTCCGATCTGCAGGGAGGCTCCCACAAGGCCTGAGAAAAAACCGCCCAGCAGCAGCTGTCCTTCCACGCCCATATTGAAAATATTGGCCTTAAAGGTAATGGCTATGGCCAGACCTGTCAGCAGCAGCGGAGATGCATAGTGAAGGGTGTTAGAAAGCCCTTTGGCAGTAAACAGGGATTTCCCCAGCATGATCCGGTATACGGTCAGAGGGTTTTCCCCTATGGCTGCAATGATAATGGCGCCGATCAGAAAGGCCAGCAGTACCGGCAGCAAGGTATTCACTATTTTAGGAAAAATATTGAATTTTTTTTCTGATTTTTTCATGCGGTTCTCTCCTTGACTTTTGCTCCTGCCATTAAAAGGCCGATTTCTTCTACAGGTACACTGGGATCCGCCTCACCGATGATTGCCCCCTTATACATAACGGCAATTCTGTCAGACAGGCTCATAATCTCCGTGAGCTCACTGGATATGAGCAGAACAGAATATCCCTCATTTCTGAATTTCAGCAGCTGTTTGTGAATAAACTCAATAGACCCGATATCCACCCCTCTGGTAGGCTGGCACGCAATCATAACCTTTGGATGATTCTCCAGCTCTCTGGCAATAATTACTTTCTGGGCATTTCCCCCGGAAAGCTGAGAGATCTCTCCCTCCGGATCCGCAACACGGATATCGTATTTTTCTATGTAAGAGTCCGCAAGCCTTCGTATGGTTCTGCCATGCAGCACCCCCGACTTGCACACCTCATGATTTCCAAAATAACCGGCAATGCAGTTTTCAGGTATTGTCATATCCCTGCACAGCCCCTGGGCATAACGGTCCTCCGGAATAATGCCGAGTCCTTTTTTTCTCAGTTCATCCGGCCAGGCGTTGGTCACATCACTGCCGCACAGGGTAACCTTCCCCTTTGTTACGGTCATCAGTCCGGTGAGAACCTTAATCAGCTCACTTTGTCCGTTGCCTTCCACCCCTGCGATTCCAAGAATCTCACCTTTGTGTACTTCCAGGGAGATATCATGGAGAATCTCCTTTTGTTCTCCGTTAACAGTACATACATCTTTTACACTGTAGGCCACTTCACACCCGCATGGCGTTCCGTTCTCGTTGCTTACGGTGAGAACAACATCCCTTCCCACCATCATCTGTGCCAGTTCCTGTTCACTGGTCTCACAGGTAGCCACATTTCCGATTACCTTCCCCTGTTTGATTACGGTTACACTGTCACTGAGCTCCATAACTTCTCTTAATTTATGTGTTATAACGATAATTGTCTTTCCATTATTCCGCAGCTCTTTCAGATTGTCCATCAGGCGATCCACCTCCTGGGGTGTTAGCACCGCGGTGGGCTCGTCCAGGATCAGAATCCGGACATTTCGGTACAGCATTTTGAGGATTTCCACCTGCTGGCACAGGCCCACAGAGATATTCTCTACCTTCTCCAGAGGATCAATTTGGAAGTGGTACTGTTCGATCAGATCTCTCACTCTTTGAATCTCCGCGTCCCGGTCAATAAAAGGACTCTTTCTTCCCTTCCAGGTCTTATTAATCTCGCTGCCCAGAAGTATATTCTCGTACACGGTAAGACTTGGAACCAATTTAAAGTGCTGATGAACCATACCAATCCCATGCCTGATTGCGTCTGTGGGGCTTTTGAATACTACTTCTTTTCCCTCGATTAAAATCTTGCCGCTGCTTGGACGCAGAGCACCGTACAGCATGTTCATAAGGGTAGATTTTCCTGCGCCGTTTTCACCCACAATACACTTGATCTCCTGGGGCTCTACCGATATATTGATTTTATCATTTGCCACAAAGGCATCGAACTTCTTTGTTAGATCAACCGTTTGTATGATACTCATGAATCTGCTCCTTTTCAGACAGGGGCCTTATTTCAAAGGCCCCTCTTCTTCCGCTGTTCCTACTCTGTTTTAATGGTAACATGAGGGCAGGTTGCGGGATCGAATTCTTCTCCGATTTGCTTATTAACAACATCAATGGATCCGTCCTGAATCTGCTTACTGATTTCATCTGTCTTAGCTTTTATCTCGTCCCATGCAGCAGAATCTGCCACATGCTTACTCATTTCTGCCAAATCGGTAATGCCTGTCGCGCCGGAGGCAAGATTGTAGCTCTGTTCCTTTTCCATCTCATTAATCTTTCCGTCTGCAAATGCCTGAGTAATTGTTTTTACCGGCACTCCTGTGATCTTCAGCACACTGGTTAATACATGTCCGGGCTGCTGATCGTCCAGATTCGCATCTGTCTGGATGGCAATCTTACCTACTTCCTTTGCCTTAGAAGTGATTCCGTCACCTACCACGCCGGCATCTGCAAAAACCACATTGGCTCCGCTTTCATAGAATGTTCCTGCCACAGTGCTTCCCAGTGCGGGATCTGTAAATCCTGCATCGTATTTTGCATAATAATCATAGTTTACATTTAATTCCTCTGCTGCCTTGTTGATTCCCTGGATAAATCCGTAGGAGTAAAACAGAATACCGTTGGAGTTTGTTCCTCCGATGAATCCGATTCCTCTGGACTGATCTAACGGAGTTAAAGAATACCCTTCTGGGAACAGCTTATCCATATTTTCATTCATATACACAGACAGGTATCCTGCCAGGTAGGATGCTTCGTGCACATCAAACAGTACAGAGATTACATTGTCATGGATTGTTTCCCCTTTATCGTCTCTGTTGGGATTGTCGTTAAATACCACGAACCAGGTATCCGGATACTGCTCTGCGATGGGTTTCGCTCCTCCAACGCCTTTGATTAAAGCATCAAAATCATACTCCAGGCTAAAGATAAGATTATAACCATCCTCTGCCAGAGTTTCCAGAGCTGCCGGAACCCCGTTTACCGGTTCCACAATCTTGCACTCTGCCCCCAGTTCCTTTGCAATCTCTTTTCCCTCTGTGCAGGCTGACTGGTTATACCCGTTGTCGTTCTGTCCGGAGTTAGAGCATACGATAGCCATCTTAACATCGCTGCCCCCTGCTGCCGCTTCCTTTCCGTCTTCCTTCCCGGAATCACCTCCGCAGCCTGCAAGCATACCTACAGCCATCACAGCAGCCAGTAATCCTCCTAAAAATTTCTTTGTTCCTTTTTTCATCCTTTCTTCCTCCTTTATCTTATCTGGTTAATAGAAAACTTAAACTTATCTGTCCTGTAGTAGCACTTAAAGTACTCGATAGGAACTTCCATCCCATTTACAATGCCACTGGTTGTACAACCGAAGAGTATAATCGGCATTCCCTCCTCAATGTCCAGATATTCCGCAATCTCGTCCTTGGCAAGAACTGCTTCTATGGTTCTCCTGGCCTTGGTTATGCGTATCCCATACTGGCGGGGAATGACATGATACAGAGATTCATTCACAAAATCGTATTGATCGATGCCGGAGAATAGCTTTTCCGGCAGATAAGTGACCGTGTAATTCAGCGGTTCTCCCTGGGCGTACAGAATTCTGCCCATACGGAAAACCCGGTCATCTGTAGTAATATGAAGCGTCTTTGCCCTCTTGCTGTCCGCAGGTATGTATTCTGCCGTCACTAACCGCTTGGAGGGCTGGAGTCCCAGCCGCAGTACGTCTTCCGTACAGCTGGTAATGGCAAACAGATCCTGGCTGTTCTCATCGGATTTTACATAAGTACCTTTTCCCTGGACCTTATATAAATATCCTTCTTTCACCAGTTCATCAATGGCCTTGCGCACGGTAATCCTGCTTACCTGGTAGCTCTCCATCATTTCCCTTTCACTGGGTATGGGCAAGTCTCCTGCATATTCTTCCATTTCAATCTTTTGAATAATGTCTCTTTTTAGTGAGAAATACTTGGGTATGTGTTCTTCCTCCATCTTCTCCCTGCCTTTTTCTTGTATTGTTCAGCTCATCATATTATGTCGTTATGTCGTCATGACCACTTGTGCTTTTATATTACTCCTTTATCCGTTTTTGTCAATAGATTACCCTGATATTTTAGTTTTTTGGTGATTTTCTACAATTTTATCCATAAAATTTCTACAAGAAAAATTTTATCTTTTTTATTTTGCAGCATGTTCCCCATTGGTTCAGGGGAAAAACAGAACCAGTTTCCCAAGGCCCTGCCTTTTGGAAAACTGGTTCTGTCTGTTCCATTATTTTACGTTAAGCGTTATTTTCTGATGCTATCTGATCAATATAGAATTTATATTTGTCTGTCCGGTAATAACAGTGGAAACGTTCCACCGGAAGTTCCTCCCCGTCCATCATTCCATAAGTCGTACATCCAAACTTAATGAGAGGCATACCCACCCCTATGTCCAGATACTCGGCGATCTCGTCTGTAGCCAAAACAGCTTCCAGAGTTCTTCTCGCCTTTGTAAGCGTACAGCCGTACTCACTGTTCAGGGTCTCGTACAGGGACTCTGCCGCAAAATCATGCCGGTCTATCCTGGGAAAAAGCTTATACGGGAGATTTGTCACCGTGTAATTCAACGGCTCCCCGCTGGCATACAATACCCTGCCAAGGCGGAAAACTTCCTCCCCCGGAAGAAGTCCCAGTGCTTTCGCCCTGCTCCTGTCTGCAGGCACTATCTGAGATACAATCACTCGTTTCGTAGGGGTCATCCCCATCTTCCTGACATCCTCTGTACAGCTTGTAATGGCAAATAAGTCATGGCTGTTCTCATCTGTCTTTACATAGGTGCCTTTTCCCTGCACCTTATACAGATATCCCTCCATAACCAGTTCATCCACGGCCTTGCGGATGGTAATCCTGCTCACCTGATAGTAATCCATAAGGATCCGCTCGCTGGGTATGGTTTCCCCCGCAGTATACTCCTCCGTCTCAATTTTCCTGATAATATCCTTTTTTATCACATAATACTTGGGTGCTTTTTCTTCCATCCTCTTATCCCTCTCACATTTTTGCAAATGCTCTGGGCAGGTTCTCACGCTGGCGCAGAACCTGCTTATAAATACAATAGTATCATATTTGCATGCAAAACAAAAGCAAAAATCACCCGTTACTCCAGTGTTCCTGCCGCCGGCGGGCCGCCCGCAGAAATCACAGGATTGTATTGCTTTTACAGGTTTGATTAGATATAATATGATCTAGATTACCGCAATACGGCCCCATCAAATACATTTATCATTAACAAAGGAGAACTTTTATGGAAGGTTACCGGGACACCTTTACAGACACCCTTGGCATAAGTGCCAGCAAATATAGATTAGATAAGGAACTCACCCTCCTTTGTGCAAATGAATATTTTTACCAGAGCACGGGGTATACCGCATCCGAATACCAGACGCTCTTTCCAAGTCTGTCTCAATACTATGAGAGACACCGCAAGGAATTTCGCAAAATAAAAGACACCGCTTTTGCTGCCCTCGAAAGCGGAGAGAAGACTTTTACCCTGGACTGCCGGATGCCCCGAAAGGACAATGACAGCAGATGGGTCCGCATGGCAGGCACTATCACCCGGGACCCCTCCAATGAGTATCCTGTTCTTCTGGCCGTATATACGGATATCCATGACATTATTTCGGCCCGGGAAGAGAAAACCCGGTATTTTGAATGGATGATGGATGAATATGTTGGAAATGTCTATATCAGCGATATGGATACCTACGAGCTTCTATTTGTAAATACTGTTGCATGTGAGACGCTTCAGGCACGCAGCGAATCCATATTGGGAAGGAAATGCTACGAAGTAATTCAGGGACGTACCTCTCCCTGTCCCTTTTGTACCAATGACAGGCTGCAGGAAGATGCATTTTACCGATGGGAATTTGATAACCCTGTGCTGCAACGGACCTTTATGATTAAAAACCGTATTGTAAACTGGAAAGGCCGCAGAGCCCGTATCGAGCTGTCTCATGATATGTACAGCACGGAATACAAACTTGCCAAGAAGGACAGGGAGAGGGAATCCCTTCTCAGAACCATCCCCGGCGGTTTTGTACGGATTGACGCCAGAGACTGCCAGTCCATCCTCTGGTACGGGGCTGAATTTCTGCAGGTGATTGGCTACACGAAAGAACAGCTTGAAAAGGAACTCCATTATCGGTGCACCTATATTCACCCTGAGGATAAGAGCCGTGTAACAGCGGTTATGCAGAAGATTCGTGAAACAGGGGAAAGCGCAGTGATAGAGGCCAGAGTAATCTCTCACCATGGAGAGATCAAAATTCTGACCATGACGTTATGCTACATAAGCGGGGAGGACAGCTGGGATGGGATCCCCTCCTACTACCGGGTAGGGATTGATGTAACCCGGGAACGGGAAGAGCAGGAGCGCCAGCGCCGGGCTTTGGAAGATGCCTACCGTACAGCACAGGTGGCCAGTTCTGCAAAAACCAATTTCCTGTCTTCCATGTCCCATGATATCCGTACTCCTATGAACGCCATTATGGGAATGGCCGCCATTGCCCAGGCTAGTCTCGGCTCACCGGAAAAGGTGCATGACTGCCTGAATAAAATTAATGTCTCCAGCCGCCATCTTCTCAGTCTTATTAACGAAGTATTGGATATGTCTAAAATAGAAAGCGGAAAAATTGATCTTATGCCGGAGGAGGTTAATCTTCCGGAGCTTACACAAAATGTAGCAGATATGTGCAAACCGCTCATTGCAGAAAAGCAGCTGGAATTCCAGATCAGTGTGGGACAGGTCCGCCACGAAAAAATCATAGCGGACGGCGACCGCCTGCAGCAAGTCTTCATGAACCTTTTGTCCAATGCTATTAAATATACCCCAGACGGAGGAAAGATTAGTCTGTTCATCAACGAGCTTCCCTCCCTGAATCCACAGAAAGCCCAGTTTGAATTTATTATCCGGGATAACGGGATTGGTATGGAAAGCGACTATATTCCTCATATCTTTGAGCCCTTCTCCAGAGCGGAGGATTCCCGCATCAGCAAGATTCAGGGAACGGGACTAGGCATGGCCATTACAGAGAATATTGTGAGGATGATGAACGGTTCTATCGATGTCAAAAGTCAGCCGGGGGAAGGCTCACAGTTTACAGTTTCCGTTCAGTTTGCGTGGATCAATGAGGAAGAGGTTTGCGACAAAGAATTAGAAGGACTCCCTGTACTGGTAGTAGACGACGATGAGGTTGTCTGTGAGAATGCCACAGCACTTCTGAATGAGCTGGGCATGCGGGGATATTGGGTACTATCAGGCCTTGAAGCTGTGGAGAGCGTGGCCCGTGCCCATGACCGGCAGGATGATTACTTTGCTGTTATCCTGGATTGGCAGATGCCAAAGATGGATGGACTGGAAACCCTGAAAGCCATAAGAGAACAGCTTGGGGATCATGTCCCAATCATTATCATCTCCGCCTATGACTACTCCAACATTGAAGATGAGTTTGTCCGTGCAGGGGCAGACGCCTTTATTAGCAAGCCTCTCTTTAAATCTAAAATGCTCCATGTTCTGCAGCTATTCCTCTCCACCAGTCATCAGGATTCTCTTGATGTCCCCGCAGAGGTAAACCATCCGGGACTGCCCGGAAAGCATATTCTTCTTGCTGAGGATAATGATTTGAATCGTGAGATTGCCACTGAACTGCTTGAGATGCGGGGATTAACTGTGGATGCGGTGGAAAACGGCCTCCATGCGGCAGATGCCTTCCGGACTTCTCCCCCCGGTTACTATGCCGCCGTACTTATGGATATTCAGATGCCTGAGATGGACGGCTATACCGCCACTAAAACGATCCGCTCCATGAAGCGGAAGGACGCACATACCATTCCCATTCTGGCCCTGACTGCCAACGCTTTCGTGGCTGATGTGGGCAAGGCGCGCAGTGTGGGAATGAATGACCATATTGCAAAACCTATTGATGTAGAGCAGCTGATGCATGTACTGCAGAAATGGATCGGTTAACCATGAATCCTCCAACAGTTATTTTACCAATTGTCTGAGAAATGAAAGGATGTACATATGTCTTACTCCAACAGTCAGGAACAAACCATTTACCGGAGTCTTGCCGGACAGATTCAGCTGGGCTTTTTTGACCATGGGGAGCGCTTCCCATCTGCCAAAGAGATTGCTTTGGGATATGGAGTCTCTTATTGTCCGGCCCAGAGGGCACTAAAGCGCCTTGAGACAAATGGCCTTGTCCGGCTTTGCCGGGGAAAACCAACGGTTATCCTGGCAAAGCCATATGCGAATTACCTTGACAGCACGGTGTTTCGGAACCGTGCAGCCGCCGTGGAAGATCTCTGCAAAAGCCTCCATCTGATTTCCCCTGCTATCTGTATGCAGGGTATGTATGCGATAGCGCCCTCTGCTTCCCCCAAAGAGGCTGGGCAGGAGCCCGGCCCAATTCATTACGGGAAGTTTCTTTACAAAACCTTTCATCAGTATCTTCACGCCCTGGGCAGCCGCACGGTATTAAGTCTGTACTATGATATCGGTTTCTTTACAGAAAGCGCCTTCCTTGATATCCTGAATGCCCTTTATGGAAAGGAAGAGGCGGACTTGCTGTTAGAAAGAACTGCCGTCTCCCTCCTGCAGTGTGCACAGAACGCTTCCCAAAAGACTCCCCGGCTGCTTATTCAGCAGCTGGAGTCCCTAAGTACAGCTTTCTTTGAGAGGATTGGCCAATACCTTAGGAATACCCACATGCTCCGGGGGGAAAAGGAGCCTTTTGTCTGGGAACCCCATAAAGGAAGAACCCGCTACTGTGATATTGTGGCCATCGACCTGATCTGCAAAATCAATCAGGGTCTATACCCTATTGGAACCTTGCTGCCCAACGGTTCCGTTTTAGCAGATATCTATCACGTGTCTCCTATTACAATCCGCCGCACCATGCAATTGCTCAATCAGCTGGGTGTAGCAAAGACTCTCAATGGAGTGGGCACCCGTGTAATTTTTCCTGGAGACTCCAGTATTCCCTATAAACTAAAGACACTGACTTTTGACGATAATCTGAGGGACTTTCTGGAGGCCCTTCAATTCCTGTCTGTCACGGGTGAATCTGTAATAAAATTCAGCTTTCCCAGTTTCACGGAAGCATACCTTTTATCCATTCAGCAGGCTTTGTCCATCCCTCAGGAAAAAAAATCTATGGTCTCTGTCATCAGCGCATGTATGCAGGCTGTAGTTCACTGCTGTCCGCTTGCTTCTATTCAGGAAATATATCGTCAGATTACCATTTTGCTGCTGAAAGGAAGTGTCCTGCGGCTGGATGAGACCGGGGCGGAAACTGTTCCCGGCTGGCAGAGCCTATCCCAGTCAATGCTTCGCAGCCTCATTGACAGAGATACCGCTCAGTTTGCCCACAGCTGGGGAACATTGATGGATGATAATTTTATCTCAACTAAGAAAACGCTCTTGGAAATTGGAGTATCAGGAATTGACGGAATCATTCAGCCGGTACATTCATAATACCTTTTCTGCCAAATCCATTACCCACTCGCTTTGTCCCTTTGTGTTCAGTATATAAGAGGTGTAATACGTGTTGTCTGTGATAATTCCGTTTACCTGCATTTTTATCATCCTCTTCATACTTTTCTCATCGTTAATTGTCCATGCATAGACTTCTTTGTCCAGAACAGAGGCCTGTGCCAGCAGCTGGGGCGTAATAAAAGTTTCCTCAATGCTAAATGCATCTGCAGCGTTCAGTTCTGTCATATCCCCATAGGCTAACGCTGCAATATACACCGTTTTAAGATGGGGATCCAGCTCCTTCACACGTTCAAGGATGGAATAGTCCATTGATGCAACTGTGCACTGGGATTCAAAATGATATCTGCGGATTAACTCCACGGTTTTCTCTTCTAATTTCTGTTCATGTCCGCTGCTCTTCAATTCTATCATTAGATTTATCTTACCATCAGCCTCTTTTAACATATCCTCCAGTGTGGGAAGATACTCTCCTTCAAAGCCCTGCATTAAATGCTTTCCTATATCGTATCTTCTGCACTCTTCGTAGGTTACATCCCAAATCTTCTGTGATACTCCCGCAATCCGCTTAAAATCTGTATCATGCATCACTACAAGCACGCCGTCTTTTGTTTGCTGGACATCGATCTCCGCGGCGTCTGCCCCGCTTCGGATCGCTTCTTTCAGGGCAGCCAATGTATTCTCCGGTGCAAATACAGCTCCGGCCCTATGTGCCACAATCTGTATATTCTCATTCTTAAATATATCATTTTGAAGAGGATATATCATTTCTGCGTACAGAGTCACACAGAAAAAGGAGGCCAGCACCTGCAAACACTTATAGGCTTTCTTCCTCCAGGTACCTTTTCTCTTTACCGTATCTATCGTTATGCCCTGGTACTTATAGTATGCTGCCATGACTACAGAAATAAGAAAAACAGCCTGTACAGACGCAAAAAGAATCGTTCCCACAGCAGACTGTCTATAATAATAGAACCAGAATGCATACTCTGCCTCCCCGGGGCCCGCAGTAAATTTGGTCCAAAACAAAAGTGACAAAACATAAATTGCTTTACTCCCCAGGGCCATAACATGGATAAATAAACTTCCGATCAGAACAAACAAAAAGATTCTGATTCTTTTTCTTTTCCCCAGCTTTACACTTTTGATCCTGGCCTCCTTAAAGCTGCACGGATGTAACACAAATTCAGGAATACTGAAAATCCATCGAAGGAAATAGAATAAGAACAGCAAAGTGATACCAAAATACGCGAAACCAAGCAGCGGCTGTCCTTTTATAAACTCTAAAATGAAACCTGGTATCTTAAGTGAGCCCAGAGGACCTGACACAAAAACAATCCCGGTCAGAGGCATAAGAAGGAGTACTACAATACTCATCCCCAGATTCTTAGGCTGAAAGATAGCCAATGCCCTTTTGAGACTGTGAAGCAAAAGCCACCTTACCCCTGTTTTCCTTCCCTCACTGGCACAATCACAGTACAAAATGATTGCCGCTATCTCCACAAAGGAAACATAGATAAACAGAATAAAAAAGGCCAGGAGGGAGATAAGGGAGACGGGATGTTTCAATACCTCCAGTATATTCTGGTTTGTAAGATAGTTTACATCTGCCGCCTCCAGGGCATAGATAATCATACTCTCCCCAAACTGAGCCATAACAGTAAGTAAAATCTTATATATTACTTCAAACAAAAGAATCGCCGTCCAATTCCATGTGAGTAATTTCCATACGGTTTTCGTTGACTCTGATATCCTTCTCCATCTGCTACTTTTCATAACATTTTTTCCTTTGCTTTAATTTTTTATCTGCCCCCGGGCAACAGATTTTCTTAAATAATTAAAAACTGCTCAAACAGCAGCTTGTCATTCTCTAGCGTTTCAAGAGCACGCCGGCCATACTCCTCTTCCGTACTGCAGCTGTTCGGAAGTCCAAGGCCGGTTTCTGGTCACGCCGAAAGACCGTACCTCCCGCTACAGCTCCATATAAGATAACCTCTTTTAGCTTATCCTTATACACTCCTTTTAATGCAAAACCCCAACCAGACAAAAGAGGAGAAGCGGTAGCTGCGTGGTGATTCAAAACAAAGGCAATTATCTTTTACATTGTCACCCTTCTGTTTTACAAATTTTTCCAGCATTCTTTATACAGATTTAACGCGGTTTTGTTATACTACTCTAAATTTAACGTGAGGAGACGGTTCTATGATTGGAATAATAAGAAAGCTGATTTATTTTACCTTATTGCAGATTCTTGTATGGACTATAGTAGCAGCCGCCCTCAATTCTCCTTTTACCGATCCCCTGCCAGTAAGAACCTACATTCTTCTAACACTTTTCTTTGACATTATCTTTGCCTGCGGTTTATATGTTGAGCACAAAACAGGGCCTGCATTCCTGACTATACGGGAGCTGAATCTGTTACGTATATATCTCCCGGTTCTTTTTATTGCTGCAATCGCAGGACATTACTATAAGGATCCGGTTGGTATTACACTTTTATTTATTTTTATCTTCAACGTGACAGCCCCTGTTTTCTCCACAAACAATTTCTGGTTCTGTCATGAATGTGGAAAACGCTATGGTATCCGTATCTGGACTTCTAATCATTGTCCCCGTTGTGGTGCGAATCTCTCTAAAAAACGCTATCGCAATTAAAGTAGTAGCCTTAAAATAATTTCTTAGAAAAGCTTCTGAAATAACATAACGCCCAAAAGCCTTTTCCCAAAATTTCCCCTATAACCGTTCTAAAAGTATTCTTAGACGATGGGGAGGTGCCAATAGACAATATTTCTTCTTTACTGGTCAGAGCCACTGCCGGAAATCTGCCGCAGCAAAGCGCAAACGACAAAGATGTAGTAAAAATTCAGCCGCTGGATAATCCAACGGCTGAGAATAACAGGCACTTACGATTTACTGTATACATTTATACAACACGAAATGCAACAAGAATTAAAAAAGCACCGATTTTACGGTACTTTTAAAGAGGCGCAGACCGGATTTGAACCGGTGGATACTGGTGTTGCAGACCATTGCCTTACCACTTGGCTACTGCGCCATACATTATATTATATTACCATATTTTCAAAAATATGCAAGTACTTTTTGAAAGTGACTCCAAGGGGATTTGAACCCCTGTTACCGCCGTGAAAGGGCGGTGTCTTAACCGCTTGACCATGGAGCCTTCTCGTTTCTTTACAGTAAAAAAGCTCCCCGAGTTGGGCTCGAACCAACAACCCTTCGGTTAACAGCCGAATGCTCTACCATTGAGCTATCGAGGATTACTTCTCTTTATTAAAAGTATTTCCATACCTTCAAAACCACATACACGATTATACATCTTTTTTTTCCACTTTGCAACACTTTTCCGTTGTACTTAGATTTGCCTCTTACCAGTTCCGGCTCAACTTGCGTCTCGCCTCACTGCCTTTGGCTTTCCCTAAGTGTTCAGGTCAAGCCCTCGACCGATTAGTAACAGTCAGCTCCATGCATTGCTGCACTTCCACCTCTGCCCTATCTACCTCGTCGTCTTCAAGGGGTCTTACTTCTTCTAAAGAATGGGATATCTCATCTTGAGGGGGGCTTCACGCTTAGATGCCTTCAGCGTTTATCCCTTCCCGACTTG
>NZ_FQVI01000052.1 GCF_900129135.1 Lactonifactor longoviformis DSM 17459 | reverse complement strand
TCACTCCTGCGGAATCGTCCGCGGAACTTAAGCCTCCCTCCCGCCCAACCCAGCCATCCCACCGCCGCGGGATTCCTCTCACCTGGATATAGGGAAGTTCCAGAGGGTAAATTTATCAGAGGGGGAATGATATCATTCATATAGGATATGACTGTAATGTAGCCAGAAAGTATAGAAGTGATAACGGTAACCGGTTTGGATGTTTATCCAAAACATTGAGCGATCATAAATGATGAATAATATGAAAAGTGTACAACATTCGACCTTCCCCACCCGTTTTCCGTGAATGTGAAGTGAGTCTCTGCCAGGATATAGGAGGGAGCACCGGGGAGACAGGGTCAGGGGAGCGGAGCCTCGAGCTGACCTGCCCTTATACTCCGGCCCCTGGCCCTGTCTCCCCGGTGCTCCCTCCTATATCCGTCCGTCTGCGATGCGCTCGCCGACTACATAACTCCGAACTCCACATACAAAAAACTATAATTTGTAATATTTCCCATCCCCCCCGCTTAAACTAATAGTAGAAAGCATATCTAGGAGATAACCATGGCCCGGAAGTTAGCAGTTCTTCTTTCAATTCTTACTATTTTTTTCAGTATCTCTCCTGCCCTTGTATTAGCTGAAACTGCTGAGACGGAAAGCGGGGAGCTGATTACAGCACCCCACGCGGTTTTAATGGAGGCGAGTACAGGGACGATTATTTATGAGAAGGATAAGGATACCCAGGTTAGCCCCGCCAGTATTACCAAGATTATGACACTGATTCTCATATTTGACGAATTAGAGAAGGGAACCTTACATATGGAGGATGAGGTTGTTACCAGTGCCCATGCAAAATCAATGGGCGGTTCCCAGGTGTTCTTGGAGGAGGGGGAAAAACAGACGGTGGAAACTATGATAAAGTGTATCGTAGTAGCCTCGGGAAATGACGCCAGTGTTGCTATGGCAGAACACATTGCCGGCAGTGAGAGCGAATTTGTAAAGAGGATGAACGAAAGAGCAAAAGGATTAGGAATGGAAAATACAAATTTTGAAGATTGCTGCGGTCTCACAGAGTCTTCCAATCATTATACAACGGCAAATGATGTGGCTTTGATGTCCAGGGAATTAATTACCAAATATCCGAAGATTTTGGACTA
The DNA here is from genome assembly GCF_900129135.1 of Lactonifactor longoviformis DSM 17459. Classification (GTDB taxonomy): domain Bacteria; phylum Bacillota; class Clostridia; order Lachnospirales; family Lachnospiraceae; genus Lactonifactor; species Lactonifactor longoviformis. The sequence goes on along the minus strand of NZ_FQVI01000052.1, from coordinate 10,875 downwards.
TTCCTCTATATGGATGGAAGATATAACACATGTGACTGCCCAGGGGACAAAGGAATTCTGCCTTACGAATACAAATAAACTGGTAAGGGGATATGACGGCTGTGTAGGCCTGAAAACAGGAAGCACAAGCATAGCAAAATACTGTGTGTCGGCTGTGGCAAAACGTGATGGAATTACGCTGATCAGTGTGGTGATGACAGCTCCGGACTATAAAGTTCGTTTTAAGGATGCAGCAGCTATGCTGAATCTGGGCTTTGGCAGCTGCAATATGTACACGGATGAGAATAAGGATGAGTTAAAGCCTGTAACAGTAAAGAAATCTATAGACGGGGAAGCCCAATGTCAATACCAGGGACCATTTCAGTATCTGGATACCAAAGGGCAGTCATTTGATAAGATAGAAAAGAAAATTAAGCTGAAAAAAGAAGTGACGGCTCCGGTAAAAAAGGGAGATAAAGCGGGAACCGCGGAGTATTATCTGGACGGAGAAAAGATAGGATCTGTTGACATTGTATTTAAAACAGATGTGGAAAAATCGAATTATTTTGATTATATCAAAAAATCTGTTCAGGATTGGCTGGTAGCAGAATCGTCATAAAATTTTAAAAAAAGCAGAATATATAAAGAGAAACTTCTCTTTGCATATTCTGCTTTTTGGTTGGTAAAGATTCTCAAAATTGCGCCGGAGGAAAAAGTAGTGTATAGTAAGAGTAAAATTCATGGAAAAGGAATAGAAATTATCAGTGAAGAAGTTTATAACAGCGGAGTATGAATTTAGTTCCCCAAAAGTCAAAGAACTGTTGAAGTTTCTTATGATAAGCGACCTGCACAATGTTTGTTTCGGGGAGAACAATGCGGTCCTGGTGAAAAAGATATACCAGGAGAACCCGGACGGTATTCTGATAGGGGGAGATTTGCTTATAGGTAAGCCAGGGGCATCCGTTTTGCCTGCCTTATCCTTTTTGAGACAGGCTGTGGGATGCTGCCCGGTCTACTACGGGCTGGGAAATCATGAGTACAGAATGAAGATTAATCCGGAACAGTATGAACATCAGTATCAGAGATATGAAAGAGAGCTGGAAAAGGCCGGGGTGATTCTCCTGGAAAATCAGCATATCCCTCTGAAAAGCAAAAAAACATCTGTCAATATTTACGGACTGGAACTCCCAATGAAGTATTACGACAGAAAGAGGAGACACGGCCTGTCTCAGCGGGAACTGAAACTGCTGCTGGGCAAACCAGAGGAGAATGCCTATAATATTCTTCTTGCACATAATCCCAGGTTTACAGATGCTTACCTGGATTGGGGAGCAGACCTTACATTGTCCGGACACTACCATGGGGGAATGGTGCGGCTTCCGTTTACGAACGGACTAATCAGCCCGTATATGACGCTGTTTCCCAAGTACTGTCATGGATTATTTACAAAAGAGGGAAAATATGCGGTGGTCAGCGCGGGAATGGGGGAACATACCATTCCCCTCAGAATCTTTAACCCCAGAGAAATGCTTGTAATTATACTGAAGCCGGAAGAGTAGTATGGACTTTTCCCTGTAAATGTTGTAAAATTAGCTTCGAATGTCTGGAAATGAAGGCAGGTGCGGTAAAGACGCCCTGCTGACCGCAGGAAATGAGGGTTAATATGGGAATTCCCGTCAAACTGCAGGTGTTCGAGGGTCCGTTGGATCTTTTGCTTCACCTGATTGAAAAGAATAAAGTGAACATTTACGATATTCCCATTGTGGAAATTACAGAGCAGTATCTTGAGTACATCCGCAGAATGCAGGAAGAGGATTTGAATGTCATGAGCGAATTTATGGTTATGGCAGCTACTCTCATCTCAATAAAATGCAGAATGCTCCTTCCCCGGGAGATAAACGAAGAGGGGGAGGAAGAGGATCCCAGGGATGAACTGGTACAGCAGCTGCTGGAATATAAGATGTATAAATATATGTCTTATGAGCTGAAAGACAGAATGGCAGAAGCTGCACGTTCCATTTATAAAAAGCCAACGATCCCGGAAGAGGTGCTGGAATACAGAGAGCCTGTGGATCCCTCACAGCTTCTCGAAGGAGTTACCTTGGCTCAGCTGAATAAAATATTTAAATCTATCATTCGCCGTCAGGAGGACAAGCTGGATCCCATCCGAAGCAAGTTCGGAAAAATTGAGAGGGAAGAGGTCAGTCTCCCGGATAAAATGGACTATGTGGAGGCATATGCCAGTACCCATAAGAAGTTCAGCTTCCGAAATCTGCTGCAGAAGCAGGCAAGCAAGACACAGATTGTGGTTACCTTTCTGGCTATTCTGGAGCTGATGAAGACCGGGAAGATTTGGATTAGCCAGGAGCGGCTTTTTGATGATATCTATATAGAAACATTGTAAGAAAAGAGGAAGGCAGATGGAGATAAAGCATATAGAGGGTGCCATTGAAGCCCTGCTTTTTGCTGCGGGAGAGGCAGTTGAGATAACAAAAATTGCCAATGCCATTGAACATGATACAGATACCACCAGAAAAATTATCCGGAATATGATGCTTCGTTATGAGGAAGAAAGTCACGGAATTAAAATTATTGAGCTGGAAAATTCCTTTCAGATGTGCACGAAACAGGAATATTATGACTATCTGGTGCGGCTGGCTCTGCAGCCTAAAAAAGCCGTCCTTACGGATGTTATGCTGGAAACCCTGTCGATTATCGCATATAAACAGCCGGTAACAAAGCAGGAAATTGAAAAAATCAGAGGGGTAAAAAGCGATCACGCAGTGAATAAGCTGGTGGAATACCGCCTGGTGAAGGAGCTGGGAAGACTGGACGCACCGGGACGCCCCATTCTGTTTGGTACCACAGAAGAATTTTTGAGAAATTTTGGCGTTCAGGGACTGGACGACCTGCCGATTTTGGATCCGGTGCAGCTGGAAGACTTTAAGGCAGAGGCTGAGGAGGAAGTACAGCTGAAGCTGGATATATAAAAGGAGAAAATTTATGCCAACAACATATACCCATGATTTATTTGGAAAGGAAGTTTTCAAGCGGCTTCCTGATAACCTGAAAGACGTAATAAGAAAATCTAAGAGCTTGTATCTCATCGGCCTGCACGGACCGGACATCTTTTTTTACTATAAACCTTTCAGCAAAAATAAAGTCAACAGGACGGCTATGGAAGTGCATGAGAAAATAGCAGCATCATTTTTTCAGAGAGGGATTAAAAAGGTACAGGAAAAGCCCTCAGATAAAATGATGTCCTATCTCCTGGGCTTTGCCTGCCATTATATTCTGGACAGTGCCTGCCACCCTTATATATGGGAATATCAGAGAATCACAGGGGTGTCACATGCGGAGATTGAGACAGAACTGGACAGAATGTTCATGGAGCAGGAGCAGAAAAATCCATTTACCTACCACCCGGCTGTGTCCATCTGCCCCACCCGGAAGGGAAATGAAATTATCAGTTCCCTGTTTCCGGCCATCCGCCCGGAGGAGGTTTGGGAGTCCCTGAGAGGGATGAAGTTCTATACTGGTATTTTAGTATGCAGAACAGAATGCAAAAGGAAGCTGCTTCTTTTTCTTTTAAAAGTTCTGGGGTGCTATGATTCCATGGAGGGTCAGGTTATGAGGAAGCATAAGAACCCACAGTGTGAAGCATCCAATGAAGAGCTGATTGTCATGTACCAGAAGGCAGTTGATGAGGCCGCGGAAGCCCTGGGGAACCTCTATGAGTGCATGATGGGAAGAGAAGAACTCAGTGAACGCTTTTACCGCAACTTTGAATAGAGTATGGAGAAAGAAAAGGACAATAGCATGGATAAAATGAGCAGGTTGGAAAAGCAGTGGATTTTGTACGATGTAGGAAATTCCGCCTTTGTAATGCTGTGCACCACAATCATTCCTATTTATTTTAAAAATCTTGCTTCTCAGGCTGGAATTTCACTGGCGGATTCTACCGCATATTTAAGCTATGCTCTGTCAGTCTGTACCGTGCTGGTTGCAGTGATGGGACCGGTATTCGGCACCCTGGCGGATACCCGTAATTATAAAAAGCCCTTGTTTGCAGCATTTTTTATACTTGGTGTTATCGGCTGCCTGAGTCTGATGATTCCTAAACAGTGGCTGGCTTTTTTAATTGTTCTTGTAATCGCAAAGGCAAGCTATAATATGAGTCTTATATTTTACGACTCTATGCTGATCGATATCACTACAGACGAGCGGATGGATGTAGTCTCTTCCCATGGGTATGCCTGGGGATATATCGGCAGCTGTATCCCCTTTGTCGCTTCACTTCTCCTGATACTTGGAGCTGATGCAATCGGGATCTCGGGGGTTACGGCCACTATGATCGCATTTGCCATTACAGGCGCCTGGTGGTTTTTTGTAACACTTCCTCTTCTGAAGAATTATCAGCAGACGCATTGGGTTGAGGTATCTGATACCCCTGTGCGGGATAGTTTCGTCAGGCTGGGAAATGTATTGACGCATATCGGCAAAAATAAAAAGGTTTTATTTTTTCTCATTGCATTTTTCTTTTATATTGATGGAGTATATACTATTATCGATCTTGCAACCTCCTATGGAAAAGATGTGGGAATCAGCGATACGCATCTGCTTTTGGCCCTGCTTTTAACACAGGTTGTGGCGTTCCCCTGTTCCATATTGTTTGCGAGGTTTTCCAAGCGGTTTAAAAGCGAGAATCTGATCATGATCGCTATTCTGGGGTATCTGGGGATTGCATTGTTCGCCCTGCAGCTGGATAAGGCATGGGAGTTCTGGTTTCTGGCGGTGTGCGTAGCGGTATTCCAGGGGGCCATTCAGGCACTGTCCCGTTCTTATTTTGCAAAGATAATTCCGAAGGAGAAGTCCAGCGAATATTTTGGGTTTTATGATATTTTTGGCAAGGGGGCAGCTTTTATGGGGACCATGCTTATGGGAATATCCACACAGCTGAGCGGAAGCTCTAAAACAGGGGTATTCATGCTGGCACTGATGTTTGTGGTTGGACTCATTGCATTTCGCAAGACGACAAAAATAGAAGGGTGAGGTGATGGTATGAACCCAGGATGTACCGTATTGCTATACAATATTACAGATCCCGGACGAAAACAGAAAATAAAATTTATCTGTGTCCGTCTGGGGGCTAAAATTATAACAGTGGAACCTGCAGAGTATCTTCAGCCGGTGGGCGCCCTGGCCAAGATTCCGGGTATGGAGAAAGGTGCAGAAGCCTACGAAGGGCCGGGGTTTTCGGAGGAAATGATGCTATTGAAAGGATTTACAGACGGGCAGCTGAACGATCTGCTGCGTGCATTTCGGAGAGAACGACTGGATAAGGTAAATCTGAAGGCTGTGCTGACGGATACGAACAGAGAATGGAATTCTCTGGAGCTGTATGAAGAATTAAAGAGAGAACATGAAAAGATGAGTGGTGATCCCGGTCAGGCTTAAGGCTGGGGACACACTCATTTTTTTAACTTTGTCTGCATATAGTTTTATATAATGCTTTGAGCGAGGAGTCTATGAAGAGACTTTTTTTTGTATGGATTACAATACTTACATTGACGGCAGGAGTGTTTAAAACTGTTCCTGTCTATGCGGAAGGCACAGAAGATACGGTAGAGGAGCCTTCAGGACTATATGCGGTTTCTGCTGTGCTGATGGACGGAGACTCCGGACGTGTTCTATTTGAAAAGAACGGCTATGAGGCAAAACCAATGGCGAGCACAACAAAGATCATGACCTGTATTGTGGCTCTGGAACAAGGAAATATGGAGGACACAGTAACGGCTTCCGCCTATGCTGCCTCTCAGCCGAAAGTACATCTTGGAGTAAGGGAGGGCCAGCAGTTCCGGCTGGGGGATCTTCTGTATTCGCTGATGCTGGAATCCCACAATGATGCAGCTGTCCTTATTGCAGAGCATATCGGGGGATCTGTGGAAGGATTTGCGGATTTGATGAACCAAAAGGCCCGGGAGCTTGGATGCAGAGATACCTACTTTATCACACCCAATGGCTTGGATGCTTCTAAAACACTGGAGGAGACGGATGCAGAGGGCCAGGTAACCAGTGTGCAGAAGGTACATTCCACAACAGCGGCGGATTTGGCCCGGATTATGAAATACTGCATTACTGAGTCTCCCAAAAAAGAGGAGTTTCTGGAGGTGACCAGAACGGCATCTTACAGCTTCTCGGATCTGGAGGGGAAAAGTTCTTATAGCTGTAACAATCATAATGCGTTCCTCTCTATGATGGATGGTGCCTTGTCCGGGAAAACCGGATTTACGGCAAAAGCAGGCTACTGTTATGTAGGAGCGCTTAACCGGGACGGCAAGACATTCATCGTAGCCCTTCTGGCCTGCGGATGGCCGAATAATAAAGGGTATAAATGGAGTGACACGAAGAAGCTGATGACTTACGGACTGGATAATTACTCATATCAAAATGTTCTGGACCAGGATAAAGAGATGCAGGATGTATTTGTAAAAGATGGAATATCCTCTGCGGGGGAAATGTCCCAAAAAGCGTACGTGCCGGTTTCTGTAGATATGGAGGGAGACGAAAGTCTAACTATGCTTCTTCGGAGGGATGAGCAGGTGGACATTATCTATGATATTCCCAAATCATTGACTGCACCTGTGAAAGAGCATCAGACAGTGGGAAGTGTTCAGTATAAGCTGAATGGAGAGGTGATAAAGGAGTATCCTATCGTTGCGTCTAAGTCAGTGGGAGAATTAGATTTCCAGTGGTGCTTTGGGAAGGTGGGGGAGAAATTCCTGCTGGGCTTTTAGGGCGTTGCAAGCTTGTCTGTCCCATTCCAATGTGCTATAGTAGAAAAAAAGTACCAGCAGAAATGACATGGAAAAGAGGAGAGACAGATGAAAAGGATAGGCTTTATAGGAATCGGTGTTATGGGCAAAGGGATGGCGCGCAATTTGATGAAGGCCGGCTATGAGCTTACTGTTTACACCAGAACAAAGGAGAAGGCAGCAGAATTGATCCGGGAGGGGGCCCAGTGGAGGGATACTATTGCGGAGTGTGTCAGGGAGCAGGAGGCAGTGATTACTATGGTGGGATATCCCAAAGATGTGGAAGAGGTTTATTTCTCAGAGGGAGGTATTATTGCCAATGCTGCCAAAGGGACATATCTTATTGACATGACCACCACCAGCCCCAAACTGTCCGTGCGGATCAATAGGGAGGCTGTCAGACGAGGCCTTAAAGCCTTGGATGCACCCGTATCCGGAGGGGACGTTGGCGCTGCAGATGGGACACTCTCCATCATGGCCGGAGGAACCAGAGAGGATTTTGAGGCGTGTGAAGAGCTGTTTCGGGCTATGGGAAAGACCATCCACTATGAGGGAACGGCAGGCAGCGGACAGCATACTAAGATGGCAAATCAGATTGCCTTAGGAGGGGCATTGGCAGGCGTGTGTGAGGCCCTTGCGTATGGAAAGGCGGCAGGCCTTGATCTGCAGGTAATGCTGGACAGCATCAGCCAGGGGGCAGCGGGAAGCTGGCAGATGAGCAACATAGCTCCCAAGATTTTAAGTGACGATTTCCAGCCTGGATTTTTTATGAAGCATTATATTAAGGATATGAAGATTGCAGTAGAAGAGGGGAAGGACAGGGCGGTTTCCATGCCTGTTCTGGAAGAAATTTTGAATATGTATGAGCAGCTGTCGCAAAAAGGAATGGAGGATCTGGGAACGCAGGCTTTGATTCATTATTATGAAAAATAAATCACGGCAAAAGGAGGCTTTACCGGCAAGGGAGAGCCTCCTTTTTATGGGCGGGCGGCTACTCCTGAAATGTCCGGAGGGCCTGAATGGTTCTCTCCATCAGCTCATCAAGGGTCCATCCCAGCATATCGGCACCCTGCTGAATTACTTCTCTGGAGCAGCCGGCTGCAAATTTGGGGGTTTTGAATTTCTTTTTTACGGATTTTACTTCCAGGTCCTGTACACTGTGTGAAGGGCGCATCCTTACAACAGCTCCAATGAGACCTGTAAGTTCATCTGTGGCAAATAATATTTTTTCCATTTCATGCTCAGGTTTGATATCTACGGTGATTCCGTATCCATGGCTTGCGGCGGCACGGATAATTGCGGGATCTATCTTTCGCTCTGCCATAATTTCCTGAGATTTGGTACAGTGTTCCTGAGGGAACTGCTCGAAATCCAGATCGTGAAGAAGACCTACAATGCCCCAGAACTCCTCTTCCTGGGCATACCCCAACTCTCTTGCAAAATACCGCATTACATTTTCTACTATCTGCGCGTGTTCCAGATGGAACTCTTCCTGGTTATATTCGGTCAGAAGATTCCATGCTTCTTCTCGTGTCATGATAATGAATCCCTCCTTTGGTCAATACTTATAATAGGAATATGATATCACAAAGGAAGGGGAAAGACAAATTGACACGGAAGAAAGATAATATTACAATACATGTTAGTTACTGTTCATACACTGCTGTCCCGGACAGCCAGACACCATCCAGGAGGGGAATAGAATGGAGCAGAATAAAAAGATTTCGCCGAAGCAGGCAGCAGCAATTATAATAATCGCGGCGGTTCTGGTTCTGGGAGGAATCCTAGGGTTCTTCCTGTATCAAAACAGTAAAATTGAGACGCCGGAAATGAGACTGAAACAGTATTTTCAGTTTGCCAATGACAAAGAGTATGAAAAAATGTATCAGATGCTCTCAGAAGACAGCCGGAGTACAATTTCTGAGGAAGCATTTATAGAAAAGAATCAGAATTTTTACGGAAGCATGGAGGCAAACCAGATCAAGATTTCTATTGCAGAGGATGACAAATCCAATTCTAAGAGAGAAAGTGCCCGGACACTTTCCTATCAGCTCACCATGAGTACGCTGGCGGGGGAGCTTTCCTTTGAGAACAGCGCTATCTTATCTAAAAATAAGGATAAGATGTATATGCTGAACTGGTCGGTACAGGATCTGCATCCTCATTTGAAAGAAGGAGAAGAGATAAAAGCAGAGACAAGTTATCCCAAACGGGGTAATATATACGACAGAAATGGGGTAATGCTGGCAGGTGAGGGAACCGCATCTTCAGTTGGAATTGTCCCTGGGAAACTACCGGAAGACAGGGAGGGAGCAATTGCTCAGATTGCAGAGTACCTGGATGTCAGCAAAGAGAAGATCGAAACCGCTTTAAGCGCAAACTGGGTGAAAGACGATTTATTTGTACCAATCCGCACTGTGGCCAAGACCGAGGAGGCGCTGAAGGCTCAGCTTCTCACAATTCCAGGCGTCAAGATATCAGATACAACCGTGCGGTATTATCCCTTAGGGCAGTCGGCTGCTCAGGTTGTGGGGTATACGCAGAATATCACAGCGGAGGAACTGGAAGAACATGCCGGTGAAGGCTATACCGCCACCAGCCAGATTGGGAAAGGCGGCATTGAAAAGGTCTGTGAAAAACAGCTTCATGGCACCACAGGGTGTAAAGTATCTATTGTGGACAGCGATGGAAATGAGAAATTTGTAATTGTGGAGCAAAAAGGGGAGGACGGAAAGGACATTACGCTGACAATAGATTCCATCCTTCAGTCGCAGATGTACCGGCAGCTGGCTGAAGATAAAGGCTGGGGTGCTGCAATGAACCCGAAAACCGGGGAAGTATTGGCATTGGTGAGCACGCCGGCTTATAATCCCAATGATTTTGTGATGGGCTATACCAGCAAAGCGTGGGAGGAATTGAATAATGACGCGTCAAAGCCCCTGTACAACCGCTGCCGATCTACCTGGGCGCCTGGGTCTGTATTCAAACCCATCGTGGCGGCTTTGGGTCTGACCCAGGGAGCGCTGACAGCCGGCACAGAGGCAGTGTACGAGGGACTGCAGTGGCAGAAGGACAGCAGCTGGGGAAATTATTACGTTACCACCCTGACGGACTACAGTCCGAAAAATCTGGAAAATGCCCTTATCTACTCTGACAATATTTATTTTGCCCAGGCAGCCCTTGATATGGGAACGGAGAATTTCCAGAAGGGGCTTGATTCTGTGGGATTTAATGAACCCGTTCCATTTACTATGGAGTACAAACCCTCAACGTATGGGGAAGACGGAAAGATACAAAGTGAGACAGAACTGGCTGACAGCGGATACGGACAAGGAAAAATACTAGTCAATCCCCTTCACCTGGCGGTAATGTATTCTGCCTTTGTCAACGACGGAAGTATGATAACTCCTTATCTGATAAAAGAGGAAGGAGAGAAAACGGGCTACTGGAAAGAAAACGTATTTACCAAAGAAGCGGCGGAAACAGTATGGAATGATATGGTTCAGGTGGTCGATCATCCGGACGGGACCGGGCATGAAGCCATGATCGAAGGAAAAACCATAGCAGGCAAGACCGGTACAGCAGAGATCAAGGCTTCCAAGGAAGATACCACCGGTACAGAGCTGGGCTACTTTATGGGGATTCGTGACGGGGATGAGAATTCCTGTCTGCTCATAGGAATGATGGTGGAAGATGTGAAAGACAGGGGAGGCAGCCACTATGTAGTGCCTAAGGTGAGGGAATGTTTTGCAAACTATAAATAAAAAGGGACAGGGCAGTTCTATTTTGGGACACCCTGAGGGGCTGTGAAAAAATGGAGTTGCTCTAACTCCATTTTTTCAGCCCCTCTTTATTTTGTGGAAAGCGTAAGAAAAAAGCAGTAAAAAGCGCATAATCCCCCTTACCCCAACAAACGTGCGCTCTTTCTTCTTTAAGCCACTTCCCGGAGTCTCATCTGCTTATTATAGATTTTATAGAGATTATGGCCGATAGAAACAAGAAATATCTCTACTCTTACCGAATCCAGTCCTCTTCTTACAATTCGCTTATACCTTCGGTCGTATTTGATGATTCCAAATGT
>NZ_FQVI01000028.1 GCF_900129135.1 Lactonifactor longoviformis DSM 17459 | reverse complement strand
TGCAAGAGAACAGAAAAGAACAGGACGGTGCGGATTAATGCGGAATTAAGCGCCATGCATCAGGAGGTATTGGATAATCTTCAGAGTATCCATGGGGCGTTGCTCCGCATGAACCGCTCCATCCAGGCAGAAGGGACATTTGGAATCATCAAATACGACCGAAGGTATAAGCGAATTGTAAGAAGAGGACTGGATTCGGTAAGAGTAGAGATATTTCTTGTTTCTATCGGCCATAATCTCTATAAAATCTATAATAAGCAGATGAGACTCCGGGAAGTGGCTTAAAGAAGAAAGAGCGCACGTTTGTTGGGGTAAGGGGGATTATACGCTTTTTACTGCTTTTTTCTTACGCTTTCCACAAAATAAAGAGGGGCTGAAAAAATGGAGTTAGAGCAACTCCATTTTTTCACAGCCCCATTTTAGGTGTGAAGGCGGCTCAAAAAGGCACAGTGTTCTAGAGAATGTTCGGGGGACAAAAGGACTTCCTCCCGTTCTTCAGGGTAGATCCTGCATCTTGCTGCTGCATCGGTGAAGCGGCAGGAAGGACAGGAGTAATACCACTGGCAGGAACTGCATTTTTTGTGAGGACGTACGGGCACATCCCAGAAGGCTTCTATCAGCCTTCGGTATAAAAGGTAAAAGGGTTCCTGCAGAAGACTGCCCACCGGATGCTGGTTTCCCTGCAGGCAGGGGATGAGATTGCCCGAACAATCCACATAGATTTTGCCGGACAGGCAGAGATCCCCGTTTTTTCGTCCCTCATATCGTTCCAGGGTACAGGGGACGAGCGAGGCCTCTGAGATGGGGGCAGAAGACAGCTGTACCGGGAGTATCCTGTATCCGTTATGCTTCCAGTGTTCTATAGCCTGTGGGTCTGCTGTTTCGGGGCAATAGACTGTAACATCATGGTATTTTTTCTTTTCAGTCTGTCTGCTGCTGCAGGGAAACAGCAGTATGTGTTCCCGAAACAGCTGGGGATGCGCGGGATCCAGTCTGGGAAGCAGAATGCTGACGCTCACGTCTTTTTTCTTCAAATATCTCAGGACAGCATCAAACTCTTTATAAAGGAGCACATTGCCGCCGGTGAGCAGAAATGAGGAGGCACCGGCATCTGAGAGCGTGTCAATGATGGAAAACCAGCGCTCGGCGGGCAGATCTTTGGCACTGCTGTCTCCCTGCCGGCAGGGGGGACAGAAATAATCCCTGCAGTTGTCCCCTTCTATATCGCATCTGCCGGTGAGCTGGAGTACGGCAATCTGGATTTTGTAGCTTTTCAAATCTCTGTGTACTTGGAGAAGCGGGCTGCTTTCCCTGAGTTTATCAATGTAGCAGGGTTTATCAGAATAAAATCCCAGCTGCATTTTTTCCAGCTCACGGTAAAAATCATTATCCTGAATTGCCTCCCCCTTTTCCGCTGCTTCCAGCCAGCTGCATTCCTGTTTTTCCAGACCGGTAAATTCTCCGCTGGAGAGATCATAGAGAACTCCGCCTGCAATGCCGGTAAGAAAGATACAATGGTTATAAAGATGAAAATACATGGATAAATCCTCCTTTTTCAGCTCAGTACGGCAGGCTGCCTGTGATCCTGCTTCGCTCTTCCAGATATTCACGGGTAAACCGGTCAAATGCACAGGGCGACTCCTCCAGACATTCCGTATACAGGGTCAGCGTGTCTTTTACACATGCCTTTTTGTCTCTGCAGTAGGCGGAGGGCAGGGACAGCGCGGTATGGTCTGCCGCCTGTGCCATACAGAGGCTGCAGAACCTGGTTATCCTGCAGTCACTGCATCTGCCGGCAAAACTGTTAAACTGGTTAATATATCCTGCTATCTTTCTATAGTCCAGTCCATGCTCTGCGTCTCCAATGGGAAAGTGGGAGCTGATCTTTTCGCACATATGATAGGTTCCGTCAACCGAAGCAAATATTTTTTCTCCGGGGATACAGGAACCGGTATAGGGAAAGAATGAGGGCCTCATTTCCTGCATCACCGGATGACAGGCAAACATCTCATACCCGGAGGAGAACAGTGGAAGAAGGAGGCTGCAGCGGTGCAGCGAGACAGACCCTTCTTTTGCAGCCTGAAAATACTGTTCCCGGAGACGGGAGAGCTGCCGGTAAAAACGGAGCTTGTCTTCCGGTGAAAATTGCCGGTAATAATCGGTTTCTCCTGGAGATACCATAGAAAGATCTGTGACGAACAGTTTATTTTCTGTGACAAAGGCATCCAGGGCATCTAAATCTGAGAGATAATCCAGCCGGACGCTGATCCCCAGCCGGTGGTATCCGGGATGCCTTTTTCTGAGCCGTTCGATGGCCTGAAAAGCCTGATCAAAACTGCCGCTTCCATCCTCCCGTATCCGGTTTCTGTCGTGGCCGGGCTTGTCTCCGTCCAGACTGACGATAATTCCGAAATTATGGTCTGTGAGATAGTCCAGGATATCGTCATAGAGAAGAACGCCATTGGTTGTGACGGTATAGTTTACCTCACAGTCCCCGTAAATCTGGCTGCAGTAATTTACCGTCTCTTTGAGCAGGCCATAATTAATCAGGGGTTCACCACCCTGAAAAGAAATATTTGCTTTGCGGAAAGGATTTTTATTGCGGATCGTCCGGTAGTGAGTCATATAATCATCCAGGACTTTTCTTGCAGTCGAGAATTTCATGGAATCGCTGCTGTGGTTTCTTGTGCTTTTATAGTAATCCCCGTAATAGCAGTATCGGCAGCGCAGGTTACACCTCTGTGTGGTTTCCAGAATCAGCTGATAATATCCCTTTGTGAGAAGATAGTCCTGTACCTGGCCGGGGAGGGCCTCAGGTTTCTTTTCGGGAGCCGGACACGCATGATAATCTCTTACCTGGCCGGCGGGAAAGATAAAGCCGTTTTTATCGTTGTATACATAAGTGTTTCCTCGTGCAGTAGAAAACGTAAAGCTTTTCACTTGAGCTGCATCTCCTTTGATAAATGTTTGTGTGGTTATCTTTGAATTAAGGCATACCCTCTGATAGGGCGTACGGCTTGTTCCGTACGTTAAAGTATATGTGGAGAGTTTGGTCTTATAACCAGTTTTCTTTTGCAAAAGGGCTGGCTGGAAGTAAGGTTCTGCATATACTAATATCACAAAAAAAATCAGGAGTTAATCAGTATGTTTTATATAAAATCCTCTGACGGAACAAAAATAGCCGTATACGATTACCGCTGCGGCAGAAAAAGAGTAAAGGGAACAGTCCTTCTGGTGCACGGATGGCCCTTGTCCCATGAAATCTATGAATATCAGATCGGATGTCTGGTGGAATGCGGATACCGGGTTGTTGCTCTGGATCTGAGGGGCTTTGGAAATTCAGACACGCCTGCCTGCGGATATACTTATAACCAGATGGCCGAGGATATTTATCATGTAGTGTGCGCTCTGCATCTGAAATGTTTTACGCTGGTTGGATTCTCCATGGGTGGAGCCATTGTTCTTCGGTATATGAACAGATACCGGGGGTATGGGGTGAAAAAGCTGATATTATTGTCTGCTGCAGCTCCCTCCTGGACCCGGCGGCCTGGATACCCCTATGGTTTGACCAGGGAGTATGTAGACGGATTAATTCATCAGGTCTGTACGGACAGGGCAGAACTGGCTTACAATTTTAGTCATAAGCAGCTGTTTGCAAGTCCCCAGAGTGAAGCGGCAAAGGACTGGTTTGAACAGATTGCCCTGTCTGCTTCCGGGATAGGGACGAAGGAAGCTGCCATCGCACTGAGAGATGAGGACGGGAGAAAGGATCTAAAGAGTGTGAGAGTGCCCACTGTGATCATCCATGGGGCAAAGGATGAGGTGGTGTCTAATGATTTGGCTTTGCTTCAGCACAAGGGAATCCCATGTTCGAAATTATATACGCTGGAGAACAGCGGGCACGGTATTATGTATGACGAACTGGAGGTATTTAATTGCATATTTATGGATGCTGTGGAAGGCAGAATCTGAATATAAGGAGAAAAGGCGGCTGTATGCCGCTTTTTCCTTGACAAACAGCTATCAGGATGATACAGTATAACTGTAATACATATGTTATACAGTAGAGAGGTAAAAAGATGGAATTTAGAACTGACATTCCGATTTACCGCCAGATAGCGACTAGTATCAAAGAACAGATAGCCAGCGGCTGTCTGCATCCCGGGGACAAGCTTTTGTCCGTGAGGGAATACTCTGTTTTCTATGAGGTTTCTGCATTAACCATCCAGCGGGCTATGCAGCTTCTGGATAGGGAGGGAGTTATACATTCCCAGAAAGGTGTGGGCAGCTTTGTAAAAGACGGAGCCGGAGAAATTGTTAAGAAAGATATGGTGGCCCGTCTGGTAAAAGAATTTGTAACCAGTATGAAAAATACAGGAGCTTCAAAGGATGAGATTATGAAGCTTGTTGAGAGGGAGGCAGGTGAGCAGGAATATGATGGAACTTGAACATGTAAGTAAACGCTGCGGCGATATTCAGGTTATTGAGAATGTAAGCGTTGCGGTACCTGAAGGGCATATCATCGGATTGGTCGGTGAAAATGGAGTAGGAAAGACTACTTTGTTAAAGCTGCTGGCCGGTATTCTTCACCCGGATGAAGGAAGTATCCGCATGGATTCGGGTAAGATTTCTTATTTGCTGAGGGAACAGGATCTGTATCCCTGGATGAAAGTAAAGGATACGGTCTGCTATTATACCGATTTTTATCCGGATTTCAGATTGGAGCAGGCAATCAGCCTTTTGGAGGAGGCGGGAATAGAGCTGCACCGGAAAGTAAAAAAGTTATCGGATGGAAATAAACAAAGGCTCTGTCTGATTCTCGCAGTCTGCAGGCAGGTTCCTTATTATCTTCTGGATGAACCTGTGAAAAGTACGGATCCTAACTTTAAGAAGGATTTTAAGAAATATCTGCTGAGGAATCTTCCGGAGAAGGCTACTGTGATTCTCGCCACCCATTTGCTGAAGGATCTTGAGACTCTGTTCGATACGGTTATGGTGATGGGAAACCGCCGGATAAAAATGATAGAAGCAGAGCAGATACGGGAGAATTATAACATATCAGTAGGAGAGTACTGCGCCAGAGAGATGAACGCAATGAACGCATAATGGGAGGTGGAGATATGCTGAAATGTATGAAGTGGGAGATGAGACGGAGCTTTTATCAGCTCAGGTGGATTTTGCTGACAGCTGCTGTGACCGGCAGCATCTGCTGGGTAAGATACTATGCCCCGGCCGCCGGTACGCTGAAAGGACAGTTTGATTCTCTTTTCTGGATACTGAACGTTACTGTATCCTGCTGCGCCATCTGCCTGAGGCTTTATCCCTGGTATAATATGCTGCAGTCGTTTACCGGAGACGCTTATATAATGGAAAAATCAAGAAACATTTCCTTTGCCAGGCTGCTGTGTGCAAAGCTTCCCGGATATCTGTGTGTGCTTATGCTCTGCTATGGTCTGCAGATGACCAGGGGAATGATGCTGCTGGAACAGAATCCTGAGATGATCCTGGAAGGGTCTGCCGCCAGTATCATATGGATGGACGCTTTGAGCTTTTTTGCAGAACCTTTGCTGTTTCTGTGGGTTTTTTTGGAGCTGTTTAGGAAGCTGAGACGCGGAAATGAATTTTTAGCGCTGGTTCTCTTTCTCTGTGCGGACAGAGTGCTGATACGGATTCCGTTTCAAAACTATACAGGCATCATAGAATTGGCCATCGCCGCCGTTTTTTTCTGGCGTATTGCCTGGCTGGCAGATCACTGCTATGAACCGGCATAGTGTAAGTTCCTTTCCGGGACAAGATAGTAAATCACGCAGAAATATGCGTGATTTACTCATGCAGTGGGATGAAAAAGCTTCTATACTGTACCTGTACAGGAAAGGGGCGAAATGCGATGCATACAGTATTAAAAGTAAAAGATGTGACGAAAACTTATAAGAGACAGGGGAATCCGGCGCTGAACCGGGTTTCTTTTGAGGCAAAAGAGGGGGAGTTCCTGGGAATTATGGGAGCTTCGGGGTCTGGAAAGACGACACTGCTGAATGTACTGTCTACCATAGACCGGCCTGACCGAGGGGAGATTTTTATTCACAATATTAACGTTCCCAAGCTGAATCACGCCCAGGCCGCAGACTTCAGGAAACGTAATCTGGGCTTTATATTCCAGGAGTACTTTCTGTTGGACAGTCTAACGGTGAGGGAGAACATTGCAGTTCCCTTAACGCTGCTGCACTGGACGGCAGAGGAGATAGAAAGGGAAACAGAGGCGCTGGCAGAGGCTTTTGAAATCAGCTCTCAGCTGGAGAAGTATCCCAGTGAGCTGTCCGGAGGGCAGTGCCAGAGAGCAGCAGCAGCCCGGGCTATGGTAAAGCGTCCGCCGCTTATCTTTGCAGACGAACCTACGGGAGCTTTGGATTCCGGGTCATCCAGGGATCTGATGACTGCTCTGGCAAACGTGAATCAGAGGTCAGGAACCACGATCCTGATGGTTACACATGACCCCTATGCCGCCAGCTATACGGACAGAATCCTTTATTTTAAAGACGGGTGCATCCATGCGGCGCTGGAGAGAAATGGACAGGAGTGGGGAGATTTTTATGAATGTATCCTGCGGGAAACTGCCCGCCAGGATAAAAAACGATAGGGGGTGCGGGGATGAAAGTATCTTCTATGGCTATAAAAAATGTAAGGCGTAATTATTCTTTTTATTCTCTGTACTTTTTCTCTGTGGCTCTCGTCCTGGCGGTTTTTTTCTGTTTTGTCTCATTCTCTATGAATGAGGTAATCCTGGAAAAAATATCCTCAGACGGCCGTGTGGAGACTATGTGCAGGGCGGTGGCTGTTTTTGTGATTGCCTTTGTGGTTTTTTATATGTCTTACGCCAATCAGTTTTTTATGAGGCGGAGGATGAAAGAATTGGGAATATATGCGCTGCTGGGATACACTAAAACGCGTATGCTCTGTCTCCTAACCCTGGAGAATATGCTGATCTGTGCCGGAGGTATCTGTGCGGCACTTCCGGCCGGGGGATTGCTGCACAAAGGTGCAGTCTGGGGGATTACAGCAGCACTGGGACTGGCCGTAGACAGCAGCAGGATCCCTCTCATCAATCTGAAAGCGGCGGCGTTCTGCCTGCTTACGGTTCTGGCCGTTCTTGCAGCGCTTACACTGTCGAATGCCAGGCTGCTGTGGAGGTCTACACTCATGGAAACTATCCGTATGGAGCGCAGAACGGAAAAACCTTTCAGGATCCGTCCAACTGCCGGAGTGTTTGGCATGCTGCTGCTGCTGGCAGGATACGGGCTGGCTTTGGATATGGGGAGAGGAAAGGCTTCCTGCTGGTATAGAATTGGGTTTTCCCCCATTGCGCTTCTCACCATGCTGCTTGCGGTGGTTGGAACAGCACTGTTTATCCTGTCTTTTCTTCCCTTTGTGTGTAACATGTTCAGGGACAGGAAAAACATTTTTTACAGAGAAAATACAATCATTACTGTGCCAAAATTCATGTCCCGTCTGCGCACGAATGCAAAGTCACTGATCCTTTTGATCCTGCTGTCAGGGGGGACTCTTGCAGTGTTTGGGGCGACGGTTCTGTCTGTGTGGTACCCACTGGTGTCCCTGGAGCGGATCATCCCCTCTTCGATGGAATTCAGGGTTTTGGACAGGGGGGAGAAAACCGCGGCGCTGGAGGCACTGGATAAGACTGTGGGGAGCGGCGGGTATGAATTCTGTGAGACTATAGTCAGGAAGGTAAAAGCGGCTTCTGAGCGGCTTCCCGCGGAATATGGCATTAGTGCGGATAAAGGACGGGAAGCAGGGTTTGAATGCATCCGTGAGACGGATTATGAATCTCTGAGAGGACTGCAGGGAAAAAAGAATAATCTCCCTTCCCTGAGAACAAATGAATGTGTTCTGATAAAATACCGCCCGGACCCTTCAAAAAGAGATATCGGGGCTGTCTATGCACTGGAAACAGGAGGACGAAGAACCTGTAAGGTTACGGTAAAGGATACCAGCCTGGAGAATCCCATCGGATTCGCTAACAGTGTGGGTACTTTAGTTGTGACAGATGAGGTCTTTGAGGAGCTTGGAGCAGGATCAGCGGAGTCCTATACTGTTATGAGCATCGGGGGCAGAGGACTGAGAACCAAAAAACAGGCGTATGAGGCACTGCGGCCTATCCTATCAGGAAATCCATATTTTGTGAGCGCCTTTCAGCGCAAGTCAGAGCTGATTAAGCTGAATAGTTCTACCTTGCTCCTAATCAGTTTTGCGGCAGTGATTTTTCTGATTGCAACGGGAAGTATCCTGTATTTTCAGACAGTCTCCGCAGCGGTTTATGACAGGCCGGACTATGAAATAATGGGCAGAATGGGGTATAATTATGATATGATAAAGAGAGCAGTGCGCAGTCAGGTACAGATTTATTTTCTGGTGCCCTTTCTCATGGGAACCCTGCACAGTGTCTTTGCGCTGTTTTGCTATAAATCAGCCTTGATGGATGACCTGCTGGGGAAAAGCAGTGCGGTGCTGGTTCCGTTACTGTGCGCGATAGGAAGCTACTCCCTCATTTATCTGATATACTATCAGGTGACGAAGAGGGCCTGCTATAGGATTATTCTTAAGGAGAAAGGACGGTGAAGCTAAAGTGGAGAGACGGTATCTGGCCAGGCAGGGGATTCTGGTGCTCAGCCAGGCATGTGCGGTTGTATTTCTTTGCCGGATGGCGGCAGACAGAAGTCAGTCAGGCCTGGCAAATACGCTTCCCCTGATACTTATATCCCTGCTGTTTCTGGATGCAGCCTATATTTCTCTTAAAAATTTGAACAACAGCCGCTTATTAACGCAGTTCTCTTGGCTGCTGCTCCTTGCGGCGTGGCAGTTTTTGTTTTCTCTTTTTGGGACGGATAGAGTTCTGCACGGGATTTTTTATCTTCTGATACCGGTAACCGTACTGGAGACTATAGAGTTTTTACAGACGTTTCTGTTCCAGGGATCTGCCTATCGGGGGCAGAAAACATTTTTGATTCTCTTGCGAATTACCTGCTGCTGTTCTGCCGCGGCATATTTCCTGTCTGTGCAGGCTTTTTCTCTTGCTCTTCTTCTGCAGTCTTCGGCTGCGCTGGGGGCAGGGACAATTCTGATGCTGATGCACAGAAAAAGGATTCTGTTCTTTCTTAATAGCCAGAAGAAGGCGCTGATCCGCTCTTTTTTGTTTGTGGTTCTTCCATTTACCTGTTACATTCTGGTGTTTATGGACCGGGCCCGTTATCTGGAGAATATGGGAAGTTACCTGATCCTTATGACTTCAGTTGTCAGTGTGCACAGCATTGTGAATGGGAGAAGGTCTGATGCTCCTCTTTCCTCTGCCTTAAGGGGAAGGGAGGCCGTTTTTGTTCTATGCCTCGCCGCCGGGACTGCGGGGATGGTTGGATATCTCACAGGTCTTGGGATGACGGGAGCTGTGATGGTTTTCCATGTCTTATTTCTGATGATCCAATGCTTCCAAATCCTTTTGTATCACAGAACCGTACACAGGGGAGCGGAAAATCATTATGAGTATTCCTTATCACAGCTCAAAAGAGAAGAAAGACTGCGGGAGGATTTCTCCAATTACCTTCATGATGAGATACTGCAGGATTTGCTCTCTATTAAAAATCTGGCGGGCAAGGCGGACCGGCCGGACATCAAAAGACTTATTGCTGAGACAGCAGACGGACTGAACCGGTCCATTCGGGTCCGGATGGAGAGTTACCGCCCCACCCTGCTGAAACGTCTGACTCTTAAAGAAAATATGCAGAATATGCTGGATTCCCTTTCTGCTGATTATGGGGAGAAGGCCGGAAAAATAGATTTTATCTGTGAGAACAATATATTTCTTGTGGAGCCGTATAACGTCATGATTTACCGCATTCTGCGGGAATTGGTGACAAATGCCCTGAAACATGCGCAGGCGGCTGAGATACAAGCTGAGCTGTCTCAGCAAAGGGGGAAGATACTCCTGGAGGTTGCGGATAATGGAAAAGGGTATGAACAGGAAGAATATAGACACCAGGACCACAGGGGCCTGGATTCCATTTTGGAGCAGGTAGGTATGCTGGGGGGGACGATGCAGATCCGGTCAGGGAAAGGAGCGGGTACGCGTATTACCATTGCCATGGAAATGAAAGGGGAGGATTCGTATCAAAGTTTTATTGGTAGATGATCACGCTCTTTTTGCAAAGAGCCTTTCCATTGTCCTGGAGGATTTTCCTGAGATTCACAGTTTTTCCTGTGCAGCGGCAGACGACGGGCTTATCAGGCGTGTAAAAGCGGAACAGCCGGATATTCTGCTTATGGATATTAATCTAGGGAAAATGAATGAGGAGGACGGACTTCTTATAGCAGGTCATATTCTGGATGAGGTGCCGCAGCAGAAGATAGTAATGCTGTCGGGGTATGATCTGCCGGTATACCGCAGGGAGGCCAGGCGGCTGGGGGCAAAGGGGTTTGTGAATAAGAATGTGGAACCGGAGGAGCTTGTTGCAGTACTGAAGAAAGTGCAGAGCGGAAGGGTTTATTTTCCGGCAGACACTTGGATGGCGGAGGACTTGACAGAGACGGAAAAAAAGGTACTTTCATTAGTGGCGGCAGGTACAAAGCGCAGGGAGATTGCAAGGCAGCTGTACAGCAGCGAGCGCACTGTCTCAAATCATCTGCAGCATATTTTTGAAAAGCTGGAGGTGTCATCTGCTGTTGAGGCTGTTACGAAGGCCATTCAGATGGGGTATATTGTCCCGGACTTTACAGAATATGAAAGATAGACCGGAGGCAGCCGCGGCTCTCCGGTCTGTAATGGTCATATATCGATAGATGCAATCTCGGGGATATCTTTTAGAAGTTCTATGACATCTTCAACCTCATAGTTGATTGGGAATCTCACAAAAAGCTTCAGCTCCAGCATCTGTCCCTGGATTCTGGTGGCTTTTATATTTGAGATTTTAATCTCTCTGCTGGTGAAAGCGCGATCTAACAGGCCGTTGATATCCTGATCCTCCTGAATATGAATGGTGATCTGTTCAATAGCAGGAGATTTTACAATTTTCAGATTCCGGTGAAAGATGTACTGCATCAGAAGAATGATGAGGGTTGAAGCGGCACCCATAATGTACATTCCGGCACCGAAGGCCATCCCGATGCCCACGGTAGCCCAGATTCCTGCAGCTGTGGTCAGTCCGCTTACGTTCATGTTTCTTGTAAAGATAACGCTGGCGCCAAGAAATCCTATGGCGGTTACCACACCGGCGGCGATTCGTGAGGGATCCAGACGGATGGTGTCAGAGAGAACATCATAAAAGGCATATTTGGATAAAATCATCATAAGGGCAGAGGCCAGAGATACAATGGTATGGGTTCTGATCCCTGCAATTTTCAGACGGCTTTCCCGCTCATATCCGATGATTCCGCCGCAGACGGACGCGCCCAGCAGGCGGAGAAGAAAGATTCCTTGTTCCATGAAATAAGCCTGCAAAATATCACCTCCTTGGGTTGTATAGAAATATTATATGGCAGAGTGCAGGGGAAAGCAAATGAATTCATTGGTGTAATATCTTACAAGAAAAATAATTCCGCCGGTGGTAGACTGATAAAAACAGTGAGAGGAGACTGGTTATGCCGAATATAGAAG
The DNA here is from genome assembly GCF_900129135.1 of Lactonifactor longoviformis DSM 17459. Taxonomy (GTDB): domain Bacteria; phylum Bacillota; class Clostridia; order Lachnospirales; family Lachnospiraceae; genus Lactonifactor; species Lactonifactor longoviformis. Next base: position 46,119 of record NZ_FQVI01000028.1, on the reverse strand, counting down.
AGCAAAGAAGAGTATATTATGACTTTGAGCTGGAATTAGAAGCGTACAATCTGAAGGGGATTGTACAGAAATTTCCAAATCATTTTCATGATTACTATGTGATAGGGTTTGTGGAAGGAGGAAGGCGTCACCTGTGGTGCAGAGGAAAAGAGTATGATGTTGCGGCGGGGGATCTGCTTTTGTTTAATCCCAGAGATAATCACTGCTGCGGGCCTGTCAACGGGGAGAACCTGGATTACCGGGCAGTTAATATAAAACCGGAAATAATGGAACAGGCGGTGGGGGAGATTACGGGAAAAAAATATTTGCCTCACTTTGACCGCAATGTGGTGTATCAGAGTGAGACGGCGCCTTCGGTTAATACGCTGTATCAGAGCATTGTGGACAGGGCTCCCAGGATGGAGAGGGAGGAGAACTTATTTTTTCTGCTGGAACAGGTAATTGGGGAGTATACCACACCCATTGACGAGATTACTGTTTCGGAACCCAACCCTCAGATTCAGATGCTCTGTGAATATATGGAGAGGCATTTTTATGAGAATATAACCCTTGACGAACTTTTATCTATGACCAGCTTCGGGAAATCCTATCTTCTGCGGACCTTTACCAAAGAGACCGGTGTGTCTCCCTACCGGTATCTGCAGAATGTGCGGCTAAAACAGGCCAAAAAGCTCTTGGAGCAGGGAGAGACACCGGTCGATGTTTCAGGTATGACTGGGTTTTCGGATCAGAGCCACTTTACGAACTTTTTTAAGGAGTTTATTGGGCTGACACCGAAACAGTATCAGAGAATCTTTCAGCAGCCGGCAGGCTCCGGCTCTGCAGCAAAGGAGCAATAGAATGGAAAAGCAAACTACTGTCCGGGGACATGCTGCCGCGGGCGTTACAATACTGATCTGGGGCACCACCTTTATATCTACAAAAGTACTATTAAGGGAGTTTACGCCCATAGAAATATTATTTATACGTTTCCTAATGGGATATCTTGTGCTGTGGCTGGTGTATCCCAGAAAGCTTGCTCTGACCTCCAGGAAACAGGAGTGGTATTTCGCCGCAGCAGGGCTCACCGGAATTGCCTTGTATTATCTGCTGGAAAATATAGCCCTGACGTATACCCTGGCATCTAATGTTGGAGTTATTATATCCATTGCTCCGTTTTTTACTGCTGTATTTTCCTGGATATTTTTGGGAGGAGACAGGCCGGGAAAACGCTTTCTGTCCGGCTTCGTCATTGCCATGGGAGGAATAGCCCTTATCAGCTTCAGCAGTGAGGCAAAGCTCTCCATCAATCCCCTGGGAGATATACTGGCAGTGGCGGCTGCAGTTGTGTGGGCAGCATACTCCACCATAACAAAAAAAGTCAGTGCCTTTGGCTATCATGTGATACAGGCAACCCGGCGCACATTTTTTTACGGGCTGATCTTTATGATTCCGGTTATCCTGGCAAGTGATTTTAAGATAAGCCTGGGGCAGGTCACCCAGCTGAAGAACTTGGGGAATCTGTTGTTTTTGGGAGTCGGAGCGTCTGCCATATGCTTTGTGACGTGGAATTTCGGAGTGAAAATCCTGGGGCCGGTGAAAACCAGTGTGTATATCTATATGGTTCCGGTAATTACGGCGGTAACCTCTGCCATTATATTAGGGGAGAGGATACCCGGAGCATCCGTTTTTGGGATACTTATGACATTGGCGGGATTGCTGCTGTCAGAGGGGAGGAGTAAGAAAATAGAGATAGGAAGTGAAAAAGGGACAGGGCTTTCCGAAGCTGGGACACCCTGAGTTGATTTGGGGACGTGTTCTTTCTAGAAAGAACACGTCCCCAAATTTGCCAAAATTTACTTTACTGCCATTTCCAGTCTCTGATTTCCGGCAGATCCTGGCCGTATTCAGCGATATATTGTTTATGTTCTACCAGCTTGTCCCGCATTTTCTGTACCAGGTAGGAACCCCGGTTGCCCAGCTGAGGCAGGTGCTGAATGACATCCTGTACCAGGTGGAAGCGGTCGATTTCATTCTGTACACGCATATCGAAGGGGGTGGTGATGGTTCCCTCTTCCTGGTATCCGTGGACATATAGATTCCGGTTATGACGGTGGTAGGTGAGTTCATGGATCAGGGTCGGATATCCGTGGAAGTTAAATATGATAGGTTTATCTTTGGTAAAGAGTGCATCGTAGTCTGCGTCGCTTAAGCCGTGGGGGTGCTTGGACTGAGGCTCCAGTTTCATTAGGTCTACGATGTTTATTACACGGATTTTGATTTCTGGCATTGCCTCTCTTAAGATGGTCACTGCTGCCAGGGTTTCAAGGGTTGGGGTATCTCCGCAGCAGGCCATGACTACGTCGGGCTCTTCGCCCTGATCGCTGCTGGCCCACTCCCAGATGCCGATTCCCTGTGTACAGTGTTTTACTGCCTGCTCCATGGTAAGCCACTGGGTACTGGGATGCTTGGAGGTAACCATAACATTCACATAATTTTTGCTTCTGATGCAGTGGTCAAAGCAGGAGAGAAGACAGTTGGTGTCCGGCGGAAGGTATAGGCGTACAACGTCTGCTTTTTTGTTGGCTACATGATCTAAGAATCCGGGATCCTGATGGGTAAATCCGTTGTGGTCCTGCTGCCATACATTTGAGCTTAAAATGAAGTTCAGGGAGGCGATTTTCTGCCGCCAGGGAAGCTCGGAGGTTACCTTCAGCCATTTTGCGTGCTGGCTGAACATGGAGTCTACGATGCGGATAAATGCTTCGTAGCTGGCAAAGAAGCCGTGGCGTCCCGTGAGAAGATAGCCTTCCAGCCATCCCTCGCACATATGCTCGCTTAGCATGGAATCCATGACCCGTCCGTCATGCGCAAGAAATTCATCGTTGTCTTTCAGATCCCCGTTCCAGTCACGGTTTGTAACCTCAAATACTTTGCCCAGGCGGTTGGACATGGTTTCGTCAGGACCGAAGATACGGAAGTTTCGGCTCTTCTCGTTGAGCTTGAAAATATCTCTCACGAATCCGCCCAGCTCAATCATATCCTGTGCTTTTACTGCGCCCGGAGCCGGAACGTCAAGGCCGTAGCTGCGGAAATCCGGAAGGCGCAGGTCACGGAGTAGAAGTCCTCCGTTTGCGTGGGGATTCGCCCCCATACGCCGATCGCCCTTTGGTGCCAGTTCTTCCAGTTCAGGAATCAGACGTCCGTTTTCGTCAAATAATTCTTCCGGGTGATAGCTTAAAAGCCATTCTTTCAGCAGTTCCAGATGCTCCGGCTGCTCCATGGACATGGGAACCTGGTGGGCACGGAAGGTTCCTTCGATCTCGCTGCCGTCAACGCTCTTCGGTCCGGTCCATCCCTTTGGCGTGCGGAGAATTATCATAGGCCACTTAGGACGGGAGGAATCATTGTTTTCCCTTGCATTTTTCTGAATCTCTTTGATCTCCTCTATTACCGTATCCAGCGTCTCTGCCATGAGACGATGCATGGTCATTGGGTCATTGCCCTCTACAAAATATGGTTTCCAGCCGCAGCCTTCAAAGAATTTTTCCAGCTCTTCATGGGAGATGCGGGAGAAAATGGTGGGGTTGCTGATCTTATAACCATTCAGGTGCATAATAGGAAGCACAGCACCGTCGGTCACAGGGTTCAAAAATTTATTGGAATGCCAGGCGGTAGCGAGAGGACCAGTCTCTGCCTCTCCGTCACCTACCACACAGGTGGTGATAAGCTCCGGGTTATCGAATACCGATCCGAATGCATGAGCGAGAGAATACCCAAGCTCTCCGCCCTCATTGATAGAGCCAGGGGTTTCCGGGGCTACATGGCTGGAGATTCCGCCCGGGAAAGAAAATTGTTTGAATAATTTTTTCATACCCTCCACATCACGGCTGATGTTAGGATATACTTCACTGTATGTACCTTCCAGGTAAGTATTGGCCACCATAAAGTTTCCGCCGTGTCCCGGACCTGAGATGTAGATCATGTCCAGATCGTAGCGTTTAATCACGCGGTTTAAGTGTACATAGATAAAGTTCTGGCCTGGTACGGTTCCCCAGTGGCCTACGATCTTTTTCTTTACGTGCTCCATGGTAAGAGGCTCACGCAGCAGCGGATTGTCAAGCAAATAGAGTTGTCCGGCGGAAAGATAATTGTCTGCTCTCCAGTAGGCATCCATCTTCTGAAGCAGCTCATCATTTAAAGGCTGTTTTTCCAGACAGGTATTCGTTGTTTCTGGCATGGTAATACTCCTTTCGCAAATCATCTTAATAAAGTGTTTATTTTTTAACGATCATGAGTATAGTACTTGTTGACATGTAACACAACTTGTTTTTAAAAAGTTTTGAAAGGAATTTCCTCCTATTTTTGATGCTGCGTCCAGGAATAAAGCCTGTATTTAGACAGAAAAAGGGTTTTACCGTGGCAGCAAGACACAGGGGATACAAAAAAGCAGCAGCCGCAGTATGGGTAAGAATAAGAAAATTGATACAAGTTTGAAGTATATCAAACAAGATTGACAAACGAAGTAGTTTTATATATAATTTATGTTATATAACGATAATTATATAAGGAGGAAACTATCGTGCCACCTAAAGCTAAAGTTACAAAAGATATGGTTATAGACGCCGCCTTTGAAGTTGTCCGTGAGGTCGGTGCTGAAAACATCAATGCACGAACAATCGCCAACAAGCTAAACTGTTCTACTCAGCCTGTTATGTATCATTTTGCAAAAATGGAAGATTTGAAAAAGGCTTCTTACGCAAAAGCGGATAGTTTTCATACGGAATATCTGATGAATATAGACAATCCGAAGGAAGGAATAATGCTTGGGATAGGGCTTAATTATATTCGTTTTGCCATGCAAGAGCCAAATTTGTTCCGCTTCTTGTTTCAGTCGGGGTTTGCGGTGGAAAATAGCTTGCTTGAAATGATTGACTCGGAAGAACTTATCCCCCTCCTTACTGCTATGCAGGATGCAATGAAAATGAGTATGGAGCAAACAAAAGAGGTATTTGTAACTATTGCTTTGTTTGCTCACGGGTATGCAAGTATCATTGCCAACAATTCGTTGGAGTATGATGAAAAAGTTGTAGCTTCTCATTTGGAACGGGCATATCGAGGAGCCGTATTAGCCTTACAGGAGGAAACGAAGTGACGAAGTTATATGAGAAAAGCGAGCTGGCCTTTGCACTTGTCTGGATTGGAATTTATTGTGTTTTGCAATCCTTAGCCAACCCGCTAAATGAAATAATTGGAATTGAGAAATCTGCAAGTGCTGTTTTCTGCATCATACAGGCTGTTGTATTGTTTGTCTTTATGCAAAAAAACGGACTACTCCAAAAATACGGGCTTTGCAGGCCCTATGCATCAGCCCGTCGGTTTCTTTATTACATTCCGCTTTTTATCTTGGCTACAAGTAATCTTTGGAATGGGGTTACGGTGAATTATCCCTGGCTGGAAATGGTTTGCCATATCGGTTTAATGATTTGCGTGGGGTTTATAGAAGAAGTTATTTTCCGAGGCTTTCTCTTTAGTGCGATTGCTAAAGATAATGTAAAAACTGCAATCATCATTTCGAGTGTTACATTTGGCATCGGACATTTAGTGAATTTAGTAAATGGCAGCGGTATGGAACTTACGGCAAACCTGTTCCAAATTGTGGGGGCAATTGCCTTTGGTTTTTTGTTTGTAATTTTGTTTTACCGTGGCGGGAGTTTGCTTCCCTGTATCATTACTCATTCTGCGATAAATATACTTAGTGCTTTTGCAAATGAAACAGGTCTAACCGTAGAGAGGCGTATGGCTTTCGCTTTGATGGAATGTGTCATTATCGCTGTCTATGTCTTAATTCTTATAAAAACGCTGCCGAAAAAGCAGGAGATAAATGCTGATAAGAAATAATTTGAATCACTTCGCTGCTTATCTGATGCCGCAGCACAGGCCTGTTTATCTGTACTGCGGCACCCTTTTATATCTGCAGATTCTTAATCGTCCTGTCCAGCGCCTCATAAAACCCTGCAATCTGTAATCCGTCAACCAGGGCATGATGACAGAGCACAGAGACTGGGATCACGGTCTCTTCATGAAGCACAGAGTATCTGCCCCAAGTAATCCTCGGATTGCTGTCGGCCGGCATGGGAACAGGCTGAATAAAAGAAGTATAGGTAAACCATGGCAGCGTGGATATAAAAATCAGTTCATTCCCGTCTTCCTCGTTATCCTCCACAGATCTTGCCTCCTTTGCCTGAGCCTGTTCCGAAACAGCATAGGGCAGATACTGGGAAAATGGCATATTGCTGTCAAGGGTACAGTAGCAGTAGGTACCGTCCTCCAAAGCTACGGTGTGGGAGGTTCTGCAGTTTTCATATTCTATAATACCATCTTTGAAGATTCTCTGGCGGAATTCCGGTATTTCGTTGGCCGCTTTTGAGATACAGTAGCAAAAGGTTAGAAAAAACGGTAGCTTCTTTTCTTTTATTTTCTTTAAGAAGTCAGTAATTGTCACATTTACAGTGACTCCCACATAGGGGTATGCCAGACTGTTAAAGTAGTCAAAATGCTTTTTCCTTTTATAAGAATTCATATCTAGATATTGATATTTCATATTAATTTATCCCTTCGAATGTTTATAATAATCCAAAACTGCCTGGGCTGTGTGATTATCGGTAATCAGAGTATTAATACACCCGCAGTTAAGAGCAGCTACGATGGCTTTAATTTTATTGCTGCCCGAGGCAACGGCAACGGTATTAGGAATCTTTTTCAAATCCTGGATGGATGTGGTAATGATTCTGTCATTCAGCCAGTTCCCGTCATAACTCCCGTTTTCTTTTATGAGATTTACATTTACATCTGCACAGAAACCGTCTTTTAGAAGCCTTTGGATAAGATCTGTATCAATAAGGTTCCGCCTGAACAGACTAGAGGTTTCATTCAATTCGCCGATTCCCACAACGGCAATATCGCACTGCTTGATCAATTCAAATACTTTTAGGATGCGGGTTTCCTTCAGCAGATACTTTTTTGTCTGCGGGGAATCCACAAACAGGGGCGCATACAGCATATAGCAGGGGCAGGATAGTTTTTCCGACAGACTGCGGGCGATCTCGTCAGATTTTAAGAGCGGTTCATCCAGATTCTGCACCCCCATGAGCTGCACCACCCTGCAGCGGTTCTTTTGCCGGAAAGGCATATTTTTTATAACACCTGATATGGTATTGCCCCAGGTGACTCCGATTATGCTGTCGGCCCGTATGGTTTCTTCCAGATAACGGGCAGCGGCCGCTATTACATTTCTCCAGCAGAGCAGATCGCTCTCATCCTCAAAACATTCAGCGACGATGGCCTGGTTGATCTGAAATACTTCGGCCAGCTCATTCTCCAAAGCCAGGCTTCGCTCTTCGAATTGATTCACGCTTATAGTGATCATGTCCAGGTCAACGAGAGAGTGTATCACCTGATTCACTTTCTGGCGCGTCATAAAAAGGCGTTTGGCAATCTCATCCTGTGTAAGTCCCAGGACATAATACATATGTGCAATTTTCAAATACTGCTTTTTAGTATCCATATGCGTATCCACGTACTCCTATGTTCCGACTGCCTTCCGGTGGTTCCTCTGTTATACACGGCCAATCCGGAAGGTGTCTGATTCTATTTTGTATTATATAGGATGCGGAAAACGCATGTCAATACATATTGGCATGACCTATTTTGTGCAATTTTCACACATCTTAGAAGTTTTGTGTGAAATGATAGAAAAGTATTGCGTTTATATTACTTTAATGCTATAATGACAAATGTAAAATAAAAATACAAATGTAAGAATGGAAGGAGGAAACCTGAAATGAAAATGCACAGTGAGCGGGAAGCGGTTGCTGCATACTGCAGAAAATTGACAGAGCTGGGTCTGACCCGGGGAACGGGGGGGAATATCAGCATTTATGACAGGGAACTGAAAACCTTTGCCATAAGTCCCAGCGGGATGGACTATTTTCAAATGAAACCGGAGGACGTAGTGGTGATGGGCAGAGACGGTGAGCATATTGAGGGTATGAGAAAACCATCTACAGAGGTAGAACTGCACCGTATTTTCTATGAAAAAAGAGAGGATATCAATGCAGTGATTCACACACATTCCGTATACTGTACCGTTTTGGGAGTGCTGCGGGAGTCCCTTCCTCCTTCCAGTTATCTGGTTGCCTATGCCGGCACAGGCGTGCGCTGTGCATCATATGCCACATTCGGAACCAGAGAATTAGCGGAGAATGTATATGAAGCTATGAAAGATCGGTATGCCGCCCTGATGGCAAACCATGGACTGCTGGCAGGGGGGAAAGACATTGAGGATGCATTTACAGTGGCAGAGGAGATAGAGTTCTGTGCGGAGACTTATATAAAGGCCAGGATGACAGGAGATCCGGTGCTGCTGGAACAGGAAGAAATGACGGAAATGGTTTCCCGGATACGTGACAAATATGGACAGAACAGGAAATAATGAGAGAAGACAGGAGGTGTGTGAAAAAAACAGCTGTTAGAAAGGGAGGAACTGGTAACCGCTTCGTTCATGTGTTACACATAGGGAGGAAATGTACATGAGGAAAAAGTGTAAAAGTATTCTTTGTATGGTATTGGCAATGGTTGTGATGTTTACTATGACAGCATGCGGCGGCAGTGAAAAAGAGGAGAAGGACAAATCAGACAGTACACAGGGCAGTGATAGCAAAACGGCGGAAAATGGTGAGTTTTCCTGGGACATGTGTAAAGGGCAGACGATCCAAGTGCTGTTTAATGAGCACCCTTATTCGGCAGCAATCGTAGAACACATAAAGGACTTTGAGGAGCTTACAGGGATCAAAGTGCAGCACAGCACCATTCCGGAGACAAATTATTTTGACAAGGTATCTGTGCTTCTGAACAGCGGCGGGGACAATCTGGATATCTTTATGACAGGGCCTTACCAGATCTGGGAGTACGCAGGTGCAGGCTATATGGAGGATCTTGAGCCTTTCATACAGGATCCGGCTAAAACAGCTCCGGACTGGCAGGCGGAAGATTTTTATCAGACCATTCTGGACTCCGGCCGGTGGGACGGTATCTCCGGACATTCCATGGGAGAAGGTTCTCTGTGGGGGCTTCCCATGGGCTATGAATCGGATGTTTTGGTATACAACAAACGGATTCTTGAGGAACACGGGATCGAAGTACCAAAGACCACAAGTGAGCTTTTGGAAGCAGCTTCAGCACTCCAGGGCCACAGCGGAGAAAATACCTACGGTGTGGCACTGCGGGGGGAATTGGGATGGGCTTCTTTGATCACCGCTTACCAGTGCTTTTATTCTATGTGGGGAGGAAAAGATTTTGCCGCTGAGGGCGGAAAGCTGGCTTCCCAGGTGAACAGCCCGGAAGCGGTAGAAATGACAGATTGGTACGTGAAACTGATACAGCAGGGGGGAAGCCCTACCTGGGCAAAGGCTACCTGGTATGATCTGGTGACGGATATCGGGAATGGGACCGCTGCGATGATGATTGACTCCTCCAGCTGCTGCTTTACCCCCTGCGTTCCGGGTGCCTCCAAGGAGGCTGAGAATCTGGTGGTCACTACAATCCCCCGTCCGGATGGTGCGGGAGAGGATGACGATGCCTACCAGCTGTGGACCTGGTCTCTGGCCATGAATTCTGCTTCAGAGAAAAAGGATGCTTCCTGGCTCTTCCTGCAGTATTTTACCAGTTCTGAGTTCCACGTAAAGGCATTTGAACATGCCCAGACAGTCAATGCACCAAGGCAGTCTACAACGGACAGTGCGTCATATTCCGCTATGGTGGATGCAGTGCAGGGCTATACGGAGGCCACAGAGGCCACGGTGGATGCCACCAAGATGTATTATACCCCGGAGACAGAAGTGTTTAATGTACTTTACGAATGGTGTGCCACCATACAGGAGCTTACGGAGGGCAAGTATGCATCCACCCAGGAAGGGATGGATGAGCTGAAGGAAACTCTGGATAAGATTGTCTCCGGAATAGAAGTAAAGGAATAAGTATTCTCATCCTGAAGATAAAAAGAAAGAAGGGATTCTTATGAAAGAACTGACCAAAAAGCCTTTGCTCGTCAGGATACGGCCGTGGCTGATTCTGCTGCCCACTCTGGTAGTGACGCTGGGCATTTTATATCCCTTTGCTACGGCGATTTATTACTCCTTCACGGACTACAGCTTAAAAAGCACCGCCTATGAGTTTGTGGGGATAAAAAACTGGGTGGAGATGTTTACCGGAAAAGAGTTCTGGCATTCCCTGGGGGTGACATTAAAATATGCGGTCCTGGCAACTGCCCTGGAAATGATACTGGGGATGGTGATTGCCCTGACGCTGAACACGGAAAAGCGGTGGGCAGGCATCCTGAAAGTCATTCTTATTTTTCCCCTGATGGTGGCGCCGGTCATCGCCGTGCTGCTCTGGTCCCTGATGACGAACACCTCCATCGGGATCCTGGAAAAATTCCTGAACCTCTTCGGGGTTTATGCATTTCCCTGGTGGGCGGCCTCCAGCACGGCACTGTTCTCTGTGGTTATGATTGACGTCTGGGTGAATACGCCGTTTGTGCTTCTGCTGGTCCTCGCGGGCCTGCAGGGGCTCCCCAAATCCCCCTATGAGGCGGCGAGGATAGACGGGGGCTCCGCGTGGTTTACCTTTAAAACGTTAACGCTTCCTCTTCTGAAGCCGGTGCTTCTCATCGCGCTGATTTTTAGGATTGTATCCACGGTACAGGAGTTCTCCATCATCTATGCGACCACCAAAGGCGGTCCGGGGGATACGCTGATGAATCTTTCCCTCAGCGCCTATATGGATGGATATACATATTCCAGTATCGGCAGGGCGATTCCTCAGATTCTGGTGCTCTGGATCCTGATAAATGTGATTACGAAAAAATTAGTGGGGGCGTGGCTGAAAGCGAAGTCCGCAAATTGAAAGGAGCCGCTATGGAACAAAAGAAGAGAGGAGAAAAGGCTTTAATGCTGGCGGGAAAAGTATTGCTGGTATTCTACACACTCTTTGCTGTCTTCCCGCTGATATGGATGATTATTATAGCGTTTAAAGGGGATTCTCAGATGTATGACACGCTGTTTATCTTCCATCCCACGCTGGCAAATTTTAAAAATGTACTTACAAAGGGAAGCTATGTAAAAGCCTTTGTAAGCAATCTTATCATCAGCGGCGGCGCTGTCCTGGTGTCGGTACTTGTGGGAGTGCCCGCGGCTTATGCTCTGGCCAGGTATGAATTTAAACATAAAGAAGGGGTTGCATTTACCATCTTATCCTTTAAATTTGCGCCGGAGATACTGATAATTATTCCTGTATTTACAATATTTCAGAAGCTGAAGCTATACGATACCTATTTCGGAATGATATGGATCTACCAGTTTATCGGTCTGCCGCTTCTTATCTGGGTGCTGCGGGGATATTTTGAGGATATTCCCGTGGAGATGGAGCGGGCGGCAGAGCTGGACGGCTACAGCAAGAGAGAAATCTTTTTCAAAATGCTGATTCCTCTTATACGGCCCGGGCTGGTAGCTGCGGCGCTTCTGTCCTTTATATTCTGCTGGAATAACTTTACCTTTGGGCTTATGCTGTGTGGGTTTAAGATTCAGACAATCACGGTATCTGCCCTGACCTATATTTCCACCAGTACCATTCACTACGGGCAGATGGCTGTGGTATCTGTGATTGCGATCATCCCGGAGATTATCATGTGCCTCTGCATACAGAAGCATCTGGTGAGGGGACTGAGTTTTGGGGCTGTGAAAGGTTAGGTGAGAAACGTGGCAAAAGTTACGGTTGAAAATTTAACAAAGAAGTACGGAAAGACAACGGCAGTCAGAAATATTTCCTTCGACCTGGAGGACAATGAGTTTTTTGTCCTGTTCGGTCCTGCCGGAGCAGGGAAAACCACCATTTTAAATATGATAGCAGGGATCGGAGACCCCGATGAGGGCAGGATTTGCTTTGACGGACAGAGCATGAATTTTATAGAGTCCTCCAAAAGGAATGTAGCTATGGTGTTTGAGAATTATGCCCTGTATCCTCATCTGACCATATACGAGAATATTGCGTCTTCTATGAGAACAAAGGCTCACAGAGAGCCGGAAGAGGTGATCGACCGGGAGGTAAAGCGGATCGCCTCCCTGCTCAGACTAGAGGGGCTTCTAGACAGGAAGCCTTCCCAGGTGAGCAACGGACAGAAGCAGAGGGCAGCCCTTGGAAGGGCTATGGTGAGAAAACCAAATATATTTCTCATGGATGAACCGCTGGCCCACCTGGACGCCAAGCTGCGCAACGCTATGCGGAAAGAGCTGAAGGCAATGCAGGATAAGCTGCAGACAACAACACTGTATGTGACACATGATTATGCGGAAGCTATGAGTCTGGGAGACAGGATCGCGGTGATACACCAGGGAGAGATCTGTCAGATTGGGACAGCAGAAGAGGTTTATAATATGCCCGCCACTGAGTTTGTAGCCAGGATGTTCGGGGACAGTGAGATTAATATTCTGCAGGGGGTTCTTCGCAGGGAGGACAGTACCCTGAAGCTGGTGCTTCCCCTGAGCAATCGTTCTTATGAGCTTCCCCGGCATACGGCTGAAGTTCTGGAGGCATCCGGCAGGAAACAGGTGGATGTAGGGCTTCGAAGCAGTGCGGTGCGCTATAGCTGGCGGCCTGAGGAGGGATATGTAAAAGGAACCGTCTATACCATGGAACCCCTGGGAAATAAAGTAGAGCTGACTGTGAAAACGGAGGGCGGAGCTGTCCGGCTGATGGTGCCCGTAACAGAAACCCCGGATGTGGATGAAACCATTTATCTTGCCTTTGACGTATCGGGAGGAATATATTTTGACAGTGACAGCAAGGAATATATTGTCTGTCAGAAGGAAACGGCGGGAAAGGAGGGGAAGCGTTGAATCATCTGGTGCTGAAACATATCTATAAGAAATACAGCAATGGGGCAGATGCTCCCTATGCGGTGAAGGATCTTTCCCTGGAAATCCCGGAGGGCTCCTTTGTGGGCATCCTGGGCCCCTCCGGGTGCGGGAAATCCACAACCCTCCGCATGGTGGCGGGGCTGGAAGAGATTACTGCGGGGGATCTGGAAATTGCAGGGAAAAAGTGCAACCATGTCCCGTCCAAGGACAGGGGAGTGGGACTTGCCTTTGAAGAGTACGCCCTTTATCCCCCGCTCACAGTATACGACAATATTGCATTTTGTCTCAGAGCAAAAAAGGTGCCCAAAGCAGAAGTGGACCAGAGAGTCAGGGCCATTGCGGCCACCATGAAGGTGGAGGAGCTTCTGAAGGAAAAAGTAGGCGGCTTGAGCGGCGGCCAGAAACAAAGAGTCAACATTGCCAGGGCACTGGTTCGAAATCCCAAAATTCTTCTCCTGGACGAACCCCTTTCTCATCTGGATCAAAAGATGCGGCAGATTCTGAGAAGGGAAATAAAGAAGCTTCATAATGAGATTAAATGCACGACGATCCTGGTGACGCACGATCAGATGGAGGCACTTTCCCTGGCCGACTATATTGCTGTGATGGATCAGGGGGTGCTGAAGCAGTTCGGCACTCCGAAGGAAATCTATAATGAGCCTGCCAATGTATTTGTAGCAGATTTTATCGGGGAACCTCCCATGAATCTGCTGACAGTTACCGCGAACACAGAAGGGGACGGCACTGCATTTTTTGAGATGGAGGATGGCAGCTGTATCCGGGTACCAAAGAGGCTGCAGAGAAATATTGAGGATAAGGGCCGCTATATCATGGGAATCCGTCCCACAGATATGGCGCTTACAGACAGAAGAGATTTTGACTGGGAATGTGAGGTGGATGTGTTTGAGGACCTGGGGGAGGAGAGGACGATCAGCATCCGCATCAGGGAAGATTTTTGTACCATGGTTACCCAGGAAATACAGAAATATAAAAAAGGCGACAGGATACATGTAAAACTGAATCCGGAGCGGGTATATCTTTTTGACAGAGAAACCGGAGAACGTATAGGAAAAGGAGGGTATTATGGGAAAGACGTACAGCCGCAGAGAGCGGGTGGAAACTGCGCTGAATCATCAGACACCGGATCGCTGTCCCTGTGACCTGACGATATCGCCCCCTGCATACCAGGAATTGTGCAGCTATATGGGCATGGCATTTGAACCTTACTGGTGGGACAGCTTTAATCATGCATTTCCATCTCCCGAAATGCTGGAAAAGCTCCATGTGGATGTCATGCACATTCCTGCATACGCATTTGTCCCTAAAGGATTTGATATTCACAGAGATGAGTTTACCGATGCATGGGGTGTGGCAAGGAAAAAAATATGGGACAGTGAAACGGACTTTATGTATATCAATGCAAGTACACCTCTGGCCGGGATCCAGGATGTGGAGGAAGTCTATGCCTACCACTGGCCGGATCCGGAAGAACTCTACGATCCGGATCTGGCGGTTCCCCTGGTAAAAAGTCTTTACCGGGATACGGATTTTGCCCTCACGACCCAGTTTGGGGGGCACCTGTTTGAGATGGGACAGTTTTTGCTGGGGTTTGAGGATTATCTGGCTTATCTGTATACAGAACCGGAGATTGCAGAGGCTATCATGGACAAGACCAGGGAGATACAGATGAAGGTAGAAACGCTGGTGCTGCAGACCATTGGGAAATACCTCACCTATGTGCGCACCTGCGGAGAAGATGTGGGAACACAGAACGGGCCTCTGATCAGTCCGGACTACTATGCTGCAGTGGTAAAGCCGAGGCATCAGGCGGAATGGACCCATATGAAGAGTGAATTCCGGAAACAAAATCCGCAGGGGAAGGTGGCGGTACACACCTGCGGGGGTGTCTATCCATTTATTCAGCACTTTGTCGACGCCGGAGCGGACATCCTGAATCCGGTGCAGCCCACGGCAGCGGGGATGGACACCGCCCGTATCGGCAGAGAATTCGGGGACAGGATATGCTTTCACGGAGGAGTTGACAGCGTGAATGTGCTGATGAACGGAACCACAGAGGAGGTAAAAAGGGAGGTAAAGAAGAGGATTGAAGATCTGGGAGCCCATGGGGGCTATATCTGTGCGCCCTCCCACAACATACAGTCAGGCGTGCCCTGTGAAAATGTAATTGCACTGTACGAAGCTGTGCAGGAATATGGTTCCTATCGGTAGAAAGGAGGGCTTCTCTATGGGCAGGGTTATCATCGGAATGGACTATGGAACAAGCGGTGTAAAGGCTTTGGCCTATGACGGGGCGGAGGAGAAAATCATTGCCTCTGCCTACGAGGAGTATCAGATGCTGGTGCCGGACCGAAACCGTGCGGAACACAATCCCCGGGACTGGTGGGAAGCGTTCTGCCGGATTATAAAGGGGTTTCTCACAGAAAACAGGGTAAAAGGGGAAGAGATTGAGGCCATTTCCCTCAGCTGTCATACCCCCACGCTGACCCCTGTGGATGCGGAGGGGAATCACCTGTACCATGGAATTATCTGGGCAGATGCCAGGGCAGAGGAGGAGTGCAGGGAGATCACAGAAAAGTACGGGAAAGAGATTGCCGGGATTAATCCGGCCAGGATCCGGCCCTATCATATTATATCAAAACTGCTCTGGCTGAAACGGCACGAGCCGGAAATTTATAAAAACACGTATGCGTTTTTAGACAACACGGGGTATATTAATTTCAAATTGACCGGAAAACTGGCTCTGGACCGCTCTCTTGCGGCTAATTATCACTTTTATAATGTACATACCAGGGAATGGGATTCTGACATTGCCAGGAAAGCGGGGGCG
This sequence comes from Lactonifactor longoviformis DSM 17459, assembly GCF_900129135.1. Classification (GTDB taxonomy): domain Bacteria; phylum Bacillota; class Clostridia; order Lachnospirales; family Lachnospiraceae; genus Lactonifactor; species Lactonifactor longoviformis. Next base: position 30,318 of record NZ_FQVI01000028.1, on the reverse strand, counting down.
GATCTGACAAAGTTTCCCCCGATCTGCAATTGCCAGGATATTGTGGGGACGGTAACGCCTGAGGCCGCCCGTCAGACCGGCTTAAGTGAGAACACCAAAATCGTAGCCGGGATGAGTGATGTTACGGCAGCTGTGCTGGGAATGGGGATCTGCACAGAGGACAGACTTTGTTATTCCTGCGGCACAGGCAGTCATGTGGTGCTTCTTGCAAAGGCATCCAATGGACAGGAAAGGTTTGCAACGGATCCCAGGCTGATTATCCTGGGCTATTCAAATCCGGATTATATGGTGAACATCGGCGTGATCTCCAATACCGGAGGTGCCATGAAGTGGATGCGAAACGCGCTCTGCCGGCAGGAGATGGCTTTTTGCCAGGATCTGAACAAAGACGTGTATGACCTTATGAGTGAGGAGGCAAAACAGGCGGATCCGGGCTGCGGCGGACTGCTTTTCCTTCCCTACGTGGCTGGGGAATTGTGTCCTCTCTATAATCCCAACGCGAGAGGATGCTTTTTCGGTATCTCTACGGTAACGGATAAACCGGAGATGATACGCGCGGTAATGGAGGGGACAGCGTGCTCTGCCCGCCAGGTCATGGAGTTGGTCATGAGCACCCAAAAGGGCAGGGAGAAGGGTGATATCCAGGAAATTGTAGTCACCGGAGGTCCTACAAAAAGCAGTCTCTGGATGCAGATTCTCTGCAATGTGATAGGGATCCCCATTGTGACGCTGGAAAAAGCAGAGGGCGGTCCGGTAGGCGATCTGATTCTGGCAGGCTGCGCCGCGGGCATGTTTTCCACCCAGAAGGAGGGGGCAGAGAGGTTTGCCAGAGTACACCGCAGATTTTATCCGGAAGAGGAAACGGTGCGCTTATATGAACAGGTGTACCGCAGATTTCTGAGACTGCAGGAAGCGGTAATGCCGTGCTTTGATACGCCGTGAGACCGGCAGAGAAGGCGGCCGGAATAACAAAGGGAGGTACAGGAATGAAGATAGTGAATATCGGCGATGTGTTGCTTCGCCCGGAAATGATGGAAAAGGCCCTGGTGGGGTTTGAACGGTATAAGGAAAAGGAATCCTTTTTCTTCGGGCCCTCCACGCAGTCAGAGATGCGGGCTTATATTAAGCATATGGAAGCAGTGGGCTCCAGGTGTGTTCCTCTTCCGCCGGAGATTCTGGAGGCATGCCGGGATGCGGATGTGCTCCAGGTGCATCAGGGCCCGGTCCCTTCTGAAATCTTTGAAACAGCCGGGAAGCTGAAGCTTGTTCTGGTGAACCGCGGCGGGATAGAGAATATCGACATGGAGGCAGCCTGCAGGGCAGGGGTTCCGGTATTGGCCAACCCGGCCCACAATGCTAACTCTGTGGCCGAATTAACCATTGGGCTTATGATTGCAGAGACCAGGAATATCGGCCGCTGCCATGCCTCCATGTCTGTTCTGCATAAATGGCGGGAAACCTGCCCGAACTCCGGCCGCTGCCACGAACTAAAGGGAAGAACCGTGGGCCTGGTGGGCTTTGGCACCATAGGGCGCATTGTGGCACAGCTTTTGCAGGCATTTCAGGTTCATCTGCTGGTGTACGATCCTTATATAGAGCCGGAAAAGATTGCAGCCGTGGGCGGGACTTCTGTAAGTCTGGAGATGCTTCTGCAGAACAGCGATATCGTATCTCTCCACGCCAGGGTTTCTGAATCTACCAGAGGGATGATGGGGGAAGCAGAATTCCGGATGATGAAGCCGACGGCGGTATTTATCAATACGGCCCGTGCTCCCCTGGTGGACACAGACGCATTGTACAAAGCTCTGAGAGAGCAGTGGATCACCGGTGCGGCCCTGGACAGCTATCACATAGAGCCAATCCCTGAGGATGACAGATTCCTGAGGCTGGACAATGTTACTTTTTGCTGCCATAAGGGAGGGGATACGGTGGAATCCTTTGAAAACAGCCCCTATATGGTGCTTTCTGAGGCTGAGAGATTTTTTGGCGGGGAACTCCCCCGATTTCTTATGAATCCCCAGGTTCTTAAGGACCGGGGAATCTCCGGATGTGAAGAGAAGGAAGGGTAAAGATGAGAGCAGAGCATATTTATAGTCTATATGAAGATATCCGGGAAAAAGATTATGTCATTGCCAGCTACTATATGGAGCTGTTTCCCAGAGAAGATCCCTACGAAAAAGCGAAAAAATTTGCTGTGGGACAGACCATCGGAACCTGGGTGCCGGTACCCGGGATTACCGAAAAAATGCGGGAAAAGTATATGGGAAAGGTGATTCAGATCTATGATATTCCTCCTGCAGATCTGTCCGTGCAGATGGAAAAGGAGGAAACCTGGCCTTATATCATTCAGATTGCATACCCCATAGAACACTTTCAAAAGCAGTTCCCGCTGCTGCTTACCACCTTGCTGGGCAATGACGCTTCCACCTCAGCCCAGGCAAAACTGGTAGATCTGCAGCTGCCTAAAAAGCTGCTTCAGGAATTTTCGGGTCCCCGTTTCGGTATACAGGGGCTTCGCAGCCTGTGTGCGGTGGAATCCCGCCCCATGCTGTTAAATATGATAAAGCCCTGTACAGGATTCACACCGGATGTAGGGGCAAAAATCTTTTATGAGACTGCCCTTGGGGGTGTGGACTTTATAAAAGACGATGAGCTGTTGGGGAATCCGTACTACTGTCCCCTTGAGGAACGGATCCGTGCCTACGAGAAAGCCTCAGAAGCTGCCTATGAGAGAAGCGGGAAAAAAACCATATACATACCCAACATTACAGACAATGCCGGCCGTCTCCTTGACAATGGGAGAAGAGCGGCTTCGGCCGGGGCCCGTATGGTGATGGTTAATTTTGCGGCAGTGGGCTACAGCATGCTTCAGGCCCTGACAGAAGCCTTAGAGATTCCGGTATTTGGCCATTACGCAGGGAGCGGCCCTCTGTATGAGGGGAGGGACACGGGAATCAGTTCCCCCCTGGCGGTGGGAAAACTGCCCAGGCTTCTGGGCGCCGACGGGGTGATGATCAATACGCCCTATGGGGGCTACCCGTTAAAAAGGCAGAAATATCTTCGTACCCACCATGAGCTGTCGCTGCCGCTGGGACATATCAAGCCGGCGCTGACTACAGTTGGGGGAGGAGTGAATCCGGGGTTTGCAGGAAAGCTGGTAAAGGATCTGGGAAGGGATATCATGCTGGCTCCGGGGGGAGCCGTTCAGGGACATCCCATGGGTGCAGCCGCCGGGGTGAGAGCTATGCTGCAGGCGATAGAGGCCCAGGAAAAAGGCATTTCCATAGACGAAGCGGCAAAGGAACACGAGGAATTAAAAAAGGCTGTGGAGCTGTGGGGGTATCTGCCCGTTTGAGCAGAGACACCGTGATGAAGAGGAAAGGAGTCTGTCATGAAAGGGTTAGAAAAATTGTACATAGGAACCAATACCAAGATGTACAAGACCATTGCCAATACCAAAGAATATGTAAGCAGGCTGGGGGCTTTGTCCAAAGAGGAAGACGGAGAGGATATGGAATTGTTTGTAATGCCCTCTTTTACTGCTCTGCCTGAGGCAGTTAAAACAGCGGAAGGGTCTCCCGTCCGGATCGGCGCACAGAATATGTGCTGGGAGCCCGAGGGACAGTATACGGGGGAGATCTCCCCGGTAATGCTAAGGGAGCTTGGAATTTCCCTGGTAATGGCCGGCCACTCAGAGCGGCGCCATGTGTTTGGAGAACAGGACAGAGAAATCAATAAAAAGGTTATCAGCGGTCTGAAGATGGGATTTACGGTGCTTCTCTGCATAGGGGAGGAAAAGGAGGAAAAGGATGCCGGTGCTGCGGATGCACTGCTCCGCCTCCAGCTGAGACGGGATTTGTACGGGATAGAACCCGGGACTGAGGCAAATCTGTGGATTGCCTATGAGCCGGTGTGGGCCATAGGGAAAGAGGGTGTGCCAGCATCCGCAGAGTACGCAAAGGAGAGGCATCAAGAGATTAAGACATGCCTCACAGAGATTTTCGGGGAGACAGGAAAAGAAATCCCCGTACTCTACGGGGGCAGTGTGAATCCCCGAAATGCCGGGGAACTTATAGAAAAGGAGCATATTGACGGCCTGTTCATCGGAAGGAGTGCCTGGAATGCAGATGACTTCTGGGCGCTTATTCGGGAAGTAAAGCCATTATTTCACAGGAAAAGGGAGAGGTGACAGATGCTGTGAGAGAGATTGTAATAGGAAATGATAATGCGGCGGTAGAGCTTAAAATTACCATCGCTGCATACCTGAGGAGCCTGGGTGTCCATGTGGAGGATATGGGGTGTTCTTCCCCGGAGGATAATACCTATTATCCTCTGATCGCCGAGCGGGTGTGTCAGGAGATTATAGACAGCGGATATGAAAAGAGGGGAATCTTAATCTGCGGAACCGGAGTGGGGATGGCGATAGCCGCCAATAAGTGCAGGGGAATACGGGCGGCTGTGTGCCACGATATATTCTCCACAGAGCGTTCCATTTTAAGCAACAATGGAAATGTGATGTGCATGGGGGCCAGGGTCATCGGACCGGAACTGGCAAAGAAGCTGGTCCGCACATGGATTGGGCTGGAGTTTCAGGATGGTTCTTCCACCCCTAAGGTGGAAGCTATCCGGACACTGGAGAGAAAACACATGAAAGAATAGCAGACAGAAGGCAGGCAATCGCCTGCCTTCTGTCTGCTATTCTTTCATGTGATTGACAATTATTGCCTGAAATAGTATGATGAACCTATAAAATTTACGTAAAAAACGGGAATGGGAGAGGGAAGAATGGGTGTTACAATTAAAGAAATAGCAGAGGAGGCAGGCGTCTCCATTGCTACAGTGTCCCACGCACTGAATAAAACCCGCTATGTCAGCCCTGAGATATCCGACAGGGTTCTGGCTATTGCACGGAAAAAGGGATATAAGGCAAAGCACGGGGTGAGTGAAAAAACCCGGAAGTATAAATTAGGAAAAATGTCCGAGATAGCTCTGGTGATACCCAATACCTTCAGTGTAGTGTATACGCGTCTGATCGCGGTTCTCTCCAAACTGGTGGATGAAGAGGGCTATACGCTGTCTATATACCTTTCTGACGGGGAACCGGAACAGGAGCGGCACATTCTGAACGAGATTATATCCAACCGCAGAATTGCCGGGGTCATACTCTGCCCCGCAGATTCCGGAAAAAAACATTATCAGAAGCTGATGAACTGCGGCAGGCCTTTTGTATGTCTGGAGCGGATGATTGAAGGAGAGGAAGCCGATGCGGTTATCTCTGATAATGTACAGGGACTGAGGACCGGCACGGAGCATCTGATCAAATGCGGCCATGAGAGAATCGCATTGCTCTTGGAAGACAAAACCCTGAGTACGGTAAAGGACAGAAGGGAAGGTTATCTGCAGGCATTAAAAGAATATGATGTGCCCTGCGACGAAGAGCTGATCGCCTGTGTAGGCCTGGAGGACGGGGAAGAGGCTAAGGAGTCCATCAAAGCATTTATCAAAAGAATGTCGCCCACTGCGATTCTGGCCGGAGGCAACACGCTTACGCTGAGATGCCTGAAGGCTATGGGAGAGATGGGGCTGGAGTGCCCAAAGGATATCTCCATCGTAGGATTCGGAGATGACAAATGGTGTGAACTTATAACTCCGGCGCTGACTACCCTGATACAGGACACGGAGGAGATTGGAAGAAAGACAGTGCGCCTCCTGCTCAATAAAATAGAAGGGGTTTCCCAGGAGAGGCACGCTGCACAGAAGATTGTGGTTCCCATGGAATTATCGGTACGCAAATCCACTTTGAACATCGCCCGGGGTCCTTTTGGGGAAAAGGTGGTGTATCCCGAGGAAAATTTCCTTTCGGAGGAAGATCTTGAAGTTCTGAAAAACGGAAACTATACGGTAGGCATTTCTTTTCATTATACAGGAAATGAATGGACAAGGCTTCACGAAAAGGCGATCAAAGATACTCTGAACAATATGGGTGTCCGGGTACTTTCCGTGACAGATGCCAATTTTGACCCGGATCTGCAGAATACACAGCTGGAAGGTCTGATTATGCAGCATCCGGATGCAATTATCGCCGTACCCACAGATGAGGTGAAAACGGCAGCAAAGTTTAAGGAGCTGGCCGGGCAGACAAAGCTTATCCTGATAAACAATATGCCAAACAGTCTGGGGAAAGAGGAATACAGCTGCTGGCTGTCGGTCAATGAGCGGGAGAACGGTCAGAATGCAGCCAGGATCCTGAGAGAACATTTTCAGGGGCAGGAGAATGTGAAGGTGGGAATGCTGGTTCACGGGGCCCCTTTTTTTGCTACCAAGCAGAGGGACTTTTTTGCAGAGCAGACATTCCTTGAGGATGGTTCGAATATCCGGGTGGTTTCCAAGCGGAGCTTTTATCAGATTGACAATGCCTATGAGGTCTGCCGGCGGATGATACAGGATCATCCGGATATTCAGGGGCTCTACATCACCTGGGACAGACCGGCGCTTCAGGCCATCCGGGCTCTGGATGAATTGGGCCGGGAGGATATCGCCATCACGACGACGGATCTGGACTACGAGATTGCAGCCTGCCTGGCAAAGGGAAGATATGTGGTGGGGCTGAGCTCCCAGAGGCCCTACGATCAGGGAATTGCGGTGGCAACGGCAACGGCCAGGGCATTGTTGAGCAAATGCGAACATAAATGTATTGGTGTGCCCCCCTATACGGTTATGGCCGGTAATCTGGACAAGGCATGGAAGGAAATTCTTAAGACAAAGATGCCGGAATTTGAGTCAGCAGCCCCTCAGCAGGCAGGGGGGTATCAATCTTCCGGCGCAGCAGAACAGCGGAGGATTTGACTTGCGCGGGCGCAGTGAGTATGCTGCAGAAGAGCGATGGTTTTGAAGAGATCAGAACCATCGTTTTTTTGTGCAAAAAAACATATTTTACGTAAAAATACGAGAGAAATCTAAGAGGCACGTAAAAAAGAATCCGGAAAAATAGGTAAAACAAGAGAAAGAATTGACAATTTGGCTAAAAAATACGATAATTAAATCACGCAATAGTAAAAAACGCGATAAAATGGTTAAAAAGGAGAAAGCCTATGAAGGTAACACTGCAGGAGATTGCCGAGGAAGTCGGGGTTTCGATTGCAACGGTTTCCTTTGCGCTGAACAGGACAAGATATGTAAGTCCTGAGCTAGTACAAAGAATAGAAGAAGTTGCCAGGGAAAAAGGATATCATACCAAACAGGAAAAACAGGGGAAGCTGCGCAGGGGAAGGCTGTCTGAGATTGCGCTGGTTATCCCAAGTCTGGACAGCAGTTTTTATACCCATGTGATACCTGCGGTATCCAGGAAAGCGCGGGAGCGGGGGTATATGATGGCAGTTTATGTATCTGACAATGACAGAGAGAGGGAGAAGCATATTCTGGACGGAATTATGAGCAGCCGGAGAGTTGCGGGGGTGATTCTCTCCCCCTCCTGCGAGGATGAAAAGGCGTACAGCGGTATCCTTTCCTATGGAATCCCTCTGGTTTTTATCGAACGGATGCTTTCCGGAGAGGCAGCGGACAGTGTCATATCCGATAATGCAGAGGGAATACGAAGAGCTGCGGAGTACTTAATCAAGTGCGGACATGAGAAAATTGTTCTTCTTCTGGAAAAACGCCACCTGTCATCGGTGGATGAGAGAAAAAAGGGATATGACATGGCACTGAATCAGTATGGCCTGTCCGGCAGCGAGGATATGGTGGTTGGCGTTATGCTGCAGGAGAAAGAAAGCACTATGGAAACGATTGCTAAGGTACTGCGGGAGAAGAGAGCAACTGCAGTATTGGCAGGCGGAAACGTGCTCACGCTTTATCTGCTGGAGGTTATCTCGAAGTTAGGAATCAACTGTCCGGAAGAGCTTTCTGTGATCGGATTTGGGGACGGAGACTGGTGCGGACTGGTGAAGCCTCCCCTTACCGTGCTGAAGCAGGATATTGATAAGATTGCGGAGGAAACAGTGGCGTACATAACAGATGAAAAAGGAGGCAGACGGGAAAAAAAGATCAAACGGATTCCCATGGAATTCTGCATCAGAAATTCCGTGCAGAATATTGCGAGAGGACCCTTCGGCGAGAGGGCGGTATATCCGGAGGAAATTGTGCTGTCGGAGGAGGATGAACGGCTGCTTAAGAGCGGAAATTACCGGGTGGCCCTGGCGTTTCACTACAGCGGCGACGAGTGGACATCACTTCATGAGAAGGCCATATTGGAGACGCTCAGCGGATATGGGATTCATGTTCTGACGGTCACGGATGCCCACTTTGATCCGGAACTGCAGAAGACCCAGCTGGAAGGGATTATGATGCAGAAGCCGGATGCAGTGATAGCAGTACCTGTGGACGAGGAAAAAACTTCCGGCATTTTTCAGGAGGTTGCCAAAAAGACGAGGCTGATTTTGATTAACAGTATGCCGAGAAGCCTGAAAAAGGAAGATTATGCCTGCTGGATCTCGGTAAATGAAAGAGAAAACGGGCAAAATGCTGCCAGGATCCTGGGCGATCATTTTTTGGGAAAGGATAACGCAAAGGTAGGGCTGCTGGTGCACGGGGCGGAATACTTTGCAACGCGGCAGAGAGACTTTTTTGCTGAAGAGACCCTTCGGGATCAGTATCCTGCTATAGAGATTGTGAATAAAAAAAGTTTTGGCTGTATAGAGAATGCGTACGAGGCTTGCCGGAGGATGATAGAGGAGACGCCGGAGATAGAAGGGCTCTATGTCACCTGGGAGCGTCCGGCCCTGGAGGCCATCAGGGCGCTGAAGGACCTGAGGAGAAGGGATGTAGTAATATCCACTACCGATCTGGATTATGAGATTGCATCTTACATGGCAAAAGGGGAAATGGTAATCGGGCTTAGTTCCCAGCGGCCTTATGATCAGGGGGTGGTTGCTGCAGTGGCGGCGGCAAAGGCTCTTTTGGGAAGATGTGACAGTAAATGCATAGGAGTCCCCCCTTATCGGGTGGAAGCAGAAAAGCTGGAAAGGGCATGGAAAGATCTGATAAAAACGAAAATGCCGATTTTAGTTAAAAAATAGAAGAAAAAACGTTAAAAATTACGTAAAAATCGTTATAAAATAAACTATATGGTATTTTAAACAAAAATACGTTGACCCCACAGGGGGCGCATGCTATAATTTACCTGTATTTAAGAAAAAACAAACAAAAAATTAGTAAAAATGATTGTACAATCAAAGAAAAAAAGAAACTATTATGTATTTAACTAAAATGTGGAAGGAAGGTTTTCATGTTAGCTGCAAAATTACCGTGTAAAGAAACCATAAAAGTTGTGGAGGAGCCCATTCCCGTACCGAAAAAGGGAGAGGTGTTGATTCGAATGAAGGCGTCAGCCCTGTGCAGAAGCGATTTGCACAGATATCATGGGGTGGCTTTGTTTGATGAGGATGACAAAGAAGCGAATATTACCCCGGGACACGAACCCTGCGGGATAGTAGAGGAGCTGGGAGAGGGCGTAACGAAAGTAAAAAAAGGCGATCGGGTGGCGATTTACCTTGGACTGGGATGCGGGACTTGTCCGGACTGCCTGCGCGGGGATATCATGCTGTGTCCCGAGTTTCGGTGTATTGGATTTGCCGTCAACGGTGCACATGCAGATTATATGACGATTCCGGAAGAGAATTGTCTGCTGCTTCCGGAAGGAATGGATTTTATTACAGGGGCTCTGGCTACGGATGTGGGCGGCACTCTGTACACAGCGTGCAAAAAGATTGAGCTAAACGGGACAAAAACGGTAGTGATCATCGGATGCGGCCCTATGGGAAGCGGAGGAATCCTTATGGCAAAAGGCTTCGGCGCAAGAGTGATTGCTGTTGATACAGATGAAGAACGACTGCAGACAGCTCTGGATCTGGGGGCAGATTACATAATAAATCCCTGCAGCACAGATGGTCCGGCGAGAGTCAGAGAACTGACACAAGGCCGGGGTGCGGATGCTGCTATAGTGACTGCGGGAGGAGATATTCCCCTGAATTCGGCCCTGAATTCTATAAGGACAAAAGGCCAGGTGGCGCTCATCGCAGAGTCTAACCGGGCAGTCATTGACCCGAGCAATCAGTTTGTCCGGACACTGGCGGAACTGAAGGGGTGTTGGTATTTTAACCGGGGAGACTGGGAGGAGATATCGGATTTCATTGTGAATCACGAGATTGATATGAAGAAGATATCCAGTCACACGTTTTCCATCGCAGAGGCAGAGAAGGCTTTCCCGTTGTTTGACTCGGGAAAAACCCAGAAGGTTGTCTTTGTGTGGGAATAGATAGAACAGTAGTAACGAAACAGGAACGAAAACACAGGAGGTATTTTATGAAGAGAAAATTGGCAAGTGTACTTTTAAGCACAGTAGTGGCAGCCAGTCTGCTGGCAGGGTGCGGGGGAAATGAAACGTCCTCTGAAACGTCCGGGAGTGAAAAGACAGCAAAGGAGGAAACGTCGGATAAGACCTACCCGGAGCTGGACCTGAATCCTACCGAAGCTCTGAGTGTGAGCACCGAGGGAATCCAGGCGGCGGCGCCCTCTGCATTTACCCTTACAGACGAGGATATTCAGAAACTGAAGGATGGGAAATATAAGGCGGCTTTCTGCTATCATACACAGAGCGATACCTGCAACCAGACGAAATTGGCAAACGCAAAGAAAATGCTGGAGGACTGGGGAATTGAGACGGTTTCTGTGACAGACGCGAATTTTGACGCAGCAACCCAGACCTCTCAGATCGAAAGTACTATGGCGCTAAAGCCGGATGTTCTTTTTGTTATGCCCTATGATGCGGACGCGTGCGCATCGGCCTTGGATGCCAATGTAAAAGGAACGGATACAAAATTAGTGTTCATGGAAAATGTCGCCACGGGCTATAAGGCAGGCACGGATTATGCGGGCTGCGCCAGCTCCGACAGCTACGGCAACGGAAAGGCCTGCGCAGATATCCTGGCCAAGGAGATTGGATATAAAGGCCAGGTTGGCATGATGTTTTACGATCTGGTATATCCGGTGACCAATGAACGTGACCGGGGATTCCGGGAGACGATAGAGAATTCATATCCGGATATTGAAATTGTAATGGAATCCGGGTTTACCGACCCTAACGATACCGGTACAGTCGCAGATGCTATTCTCGCAAAATATCCGGATATTGACGGCATTTACGCATCCTGGGATATACCGGCCGAGGGAGCCATTGCCTCCGCCCAGTCCGTGGGAAGAGATGACCTGATTATCACCTGCTGCGATCTGGGTGACACCGCAGCGAAGAGTATTGCCACAGACGGTATGATCCGGGGTTCAGGAGCCCCCCGTTCTCCCGAACAGGGCCAGGCGGAAGCGCTTGTAGCAGCCTATGCACTGCTGGGGAAAGAGATGCCCTCTACCTTTGTGACACCTCCTGCGCTGCCTGTAGTAAAGAGTAATCTTCTGGATGCCTATAAGACAAGCTATGGGATTGAGGCTCCTGACTGGCTGCAGGACCTTACAAAATAGAGGTGCGCTATGGCTGATTATGTATTGGAACTGGAAGGAATACGGAAAGCTTTTGGGGGAGTCCCTGTACTTCAGGATGTGGATTTTCGGCTGGAAAGAGGCAGCATTCATGCCCTGGTAGGGGGAAATGGTGCCGGCAAGTCTACCCTTATGAAGATACTGACGGGCGTATATGTAAAAGATGCGGGAGTCTGCAGAGTGAACGGCAGAGAAACGGTGATCCGGAACTACAATGATGCGAAAAAGCAGGGGATCAGTCTGATTTTCCAGGAGCTGAGTCTTATTCCGACTTTATCCGTCAGCGAGAATATATTTTTAAATAAAGAGATAAAAAAAGGCAGGTTTCTGGATATAAAGGCCATGAATGAAAAAGCCCGCAAGCTGCTCCTTAGTCTGGGCATTGACATTGACGTGGAAGAAAAGATTCAGAACCTCAGCGTGGGCTGCTGCCAGCTCATAGAGATAGCAAAGGCGTTGTCCAGCAATACCTCAGTCCTGGTTATGGATGAGCCTACAGCTTCACTCTCCGACAAAGAGACCGAGATTTTATTTCAAATTATTGACGGGCTGAAGAAAAAAGGGATTTCCATTATCTACATATCCCACCGTATGAATGAGATTTTTCGGATTGCTGACTGCATCTCCGTACTCTGCGGAGGAAAGATGGCTGCCAGCAAGCCTGTCTCAGAGTATACACTGGAGTCTCTGATTGAATGCATGCTGGGCGGTAAGAAAAATGAGCAGGCCATGGTATGGAAGGAGCGGGAAACTCCGGTGGGAGAAAAGGTGATGCTGCAGGTGGAAAATCTCTCCGTGGGGAAGTCTGTAAAGGAGGTTTCCTTTCAGGTGAAAGCGGGGGAAGTAGTGGGACTTGCCGGTCTGATGGGAAGCGGAAGAACTGAGGTAATGGAATGTATCTTCGGCATCCGTAAGAAAACCGGAGGCAGGATTTTCCTGGACGGCAGAGAAGTGAACTTTAAAAATGTAAGGCAGGCGGTCAACGGCCGGGTAGCCCTGGTGCCTGAGGACAGGCGCCGGGAAGGCCTGGTGCTGATGCACTCTCTCAGGGAAAATATGATAGTTACAGATTTTAACGGTGTAAAGAGCTCCGGACTGATTCGGACAGATAAAATGAATGCAGTCAGTGAAAAGGCTGTTCAGGATTTGAAAATAAAAGCAGACAGCGTGACTACGAGACTGTTTCATCTGTCAGGCGGCAATCAGCAGAAGGTGGTAATTGCCAAATGGCTGAACACGCGTCCAAAGCTGCTGATGCTGGACGAGCCCACGGCCGGAGTTGATATCCATGCAAAGAGTGAGATAATTGAAATTATACGGCAATTTATCAGGGAAGGAAACAGCGTTATCTTTGTCTCATCGGAACTGTCGGAGATGATGGCGGTCTGCGACCGGGTTGTCGTACTGCATGACGGCGTAAAAACCGGAGAACTTACTCACAGAGAAATAGACACAGAGGAGGTATTGCAGCGTGCGATCCAAAACAATTAAGAAAATAGACTTATACCAATATATGGTATACATCATATTTATTGTGGTGCTGATTTTTTTCGCCGTATGGTTAGGACCAAGCTTTTTTTCAAGGTCAAATCTGCTGAATATTACCAGACAGACAGCTATGGTGTCTGTGATGGCCGTGGCTATGACTTTTATCATAGCCAGCGGACAGATTGATTTATCTATCGGCGCAGTAGTGGCCCTGTCCGCGTTAATATCTGCGTGGCTGCTGGAGAAGACAGACAGTATTGCCCTGGCTCTGTTCTGCGCCCTTTTAGTGGGAACGCTGGTGGGGATGATCAACGGACTGCTGGTGACTTATCTGAAGATTCCGGCCTTTCTGGCGACGCTGGGCATGATGAGCATTATCAGGGGATCTGCTATGTGGATGACGGCTACAAAGGCCATTACCATCCGCAATACCACTTTTAACAATGTATTCGGTATGGGAACCATTGCCGGAGTTCCGATTGTGCTTCTCTGGACTCTTATTGCCCTTCTCATCGGACATGTTGCGCTCAGATATCTTCCCTATGGAAAAAAGGTTCTGGCTATAGGCGGAAACCAGACGTCAGCATTTTATTCGGGCATCAACATTACAAGAATTAAGATTATGGTATTTGCCGTCATGGGATTTGCCTCCGCTTTTGCCGGGATTATATACTCGGCCAGAATGCAGACCGCCCGGTATACGTACGGTGAAGGAGACGAAATGAACGTGATTGCTGCGGTAGTGCTGGGAGGTACTTCCATGGCCGGAGGAAGCGGCAATATTATCGGTGCGGTGGTGGGCTCCCTGCTTCTTGGAGTTATCAATAATGGGCTCATCATCGGCGGTCTGGATACCAGCCAGCAGCAGATTGTCAGGGGAATTATTATTCTGCTGGCGGTAGCTCTGAGCACCTTCAATACTAAAGAACGTACATAGAAAGGAGTTTAATCAATATGAAATATGCATTTAACACATGGGCTTACAGTCATTTTCCCTGCTGGGTGCCTTCCTATTCTTTTGAGGAGACCATAGAAAGGCTGGCGAGGATTGGGTATGACGGCGTGGAGATCGGATGTGCACAGCCGCAGGCCTGGCCTTACTATACGGATAAGGAAAGAAGAAGAGACATGCGCAGAAATCTTGAGGATAACCAGATCGCGGTGGCCTCGGTACTCCCTGCGCCGGGTGGCGGTCCCGGGGGAAATATTGCCTCTGCCTGCGAACAGGAGAGGGCGTGGACCGTACAGTACTGGAAGGACTGTATTGACCTGGGCCTGGAGATCGGTGACTGCAAAAGACTTTTATGTGTCTGCGGATGGTATATCTATGGCACAAAGTCCAGGGATGCCTGGAAATGGGCTGTGGAAGGAATCTCAAATGTGGCGGACTATGCAGCTAAGAGCGGTGTTGTCCTGATGCTGGAACCCACGGCGGCTGACAGCAATCTGGTAGAGTCCTGCGAGGACGCCATAAACATGATGGAGGATGTAGGGAAAGAGAACGTAAAGCTGATGTTTGATACTACCCACGCACTGTATAGAAATGAAGTGCCTTCCGATTATGTGTATCTGATGGGAGAAAACCTGAAACATATCCATATGGCGGATTATGACAGAAAAGCACCGGGTACCGGGGGATGTGATTTTGTAGATATTATGCGCGCTTTAAAGGAAATTCACTATGACGGTTATGTGACTATGGAAAATGGATTTCCCACCAGGGATTGTCACCCCGATGTGGTGGCCCGGCAGTCTCTGGAATATTTGAAAAAAATTGAAGAAGCGCTGTAGCGGGAGGGGAATTATGATTAAGGTTGGAGTGATTGGATGCGGTAAGATTGCGCAGGTGCGTCATCTTCCTGAATATGCTGAGAATAAAGATGCCCAGATTGCAGCAGTCTTTGACTTATGCCGGGAAAGAGCGGAGGAAGTGGCTGCCAGATATGGGGCCAGGGCTTATGACTCATATAGCGAGCTTCTGGCGGACCCTGATATAGATGCGGTGAGTGTATGCGCTGCAAATGCGGCTCACTGTGAGATTACGGTGGCAGCGCTGAAGGCAGGCAAGCATGTACTCTGCGAAAAGCCTATGGCAATTACCTTAGAAGAGTGCGAGCGTATGGTAGAGACGGCAAAGGAAACCGGAAAATATCTTATGGTAGGACACAATCAGCGGCTGACAAAAGCGCATGCTAAGGCAAAGGAGCTTCTTGTAAAGGGAGAAATCGGCAGTATACTAACCTTCCGCACTGCCTTCGGCCACAGCGGACCTGAGACTTGGGCCATCGACAGCAAAAGTATATGGTTTTTTGACAAAAAGATGGCTGCCTTCGGGGCGATGGCCGATTTGGGGATTCATAAAACCGATTTGATCCAGTATTTGACCGGACACAGGGTAGAGGAAGTTATGGCCGTAACGGCAACCTTGGATAAAAAAGACGCATCCGGGAAGAAAATCGGGGTGGATGATAACTCCGTCTGTATCTATAAAATGGACAATGGAATCGTGGGAACCATGACTGCCAGCTGGACAAATTATGGGGAGGAAGAGAATTGGACAGTTCTTTACGGGACAGAGGGTGTCATGCACATATATGAAGATCCGAAATACTCCATCATAATTGAAAAGAAAGATGCAAGCCGGGTGTATTACCAGGCAGATCAGATACAGACCAACTCGTCGCAGACAAAATCCGGAATTATAGACGCATGGATTAGCTGTCTGACCGAGGGGCGGGAGCCGGAAATATCCGGGGAGGAAGCCCTGTCAGCGATGCGGGCAGTATTTGCAGCCTTAGAATCCGCAGAAACCGGAAAGGCAGTCAAAACAGCGCCCCATTAGTTTAGGAGGTATTAGGGAAAATGAAAAGACCAATAACATTAGCATCCGGGCAATTTGGAGATATGGACTTGGAATCCTTGTGCCGTATGGCCTCTGCCATTGGATACGAGGGCCTGGAACTGGCTTCCCATGCACATTTTAATGTGACGGAGGCACTGGAGACGGAAGACTATATTCCCCGGGTGAAGGAAACCCTGGAGAAATATCACTTGAACTGTTATGCTGTCTCTGCGCATTTGACAGGTCAATGCGTGGGGGACAGATGGGATCCCAGGCTGGATAATTTTGCGCCGGGAGAACTCCGCGGCCAGCCGGAGAAGATTCGGGAATGGGCAGTGGAGGAAATGAAGCGGACGGTGATTGCGGCATCCAAAATGGGAGTAAAGGTTATCACGGGATTTACAGGATCTCCCCTGTGGCCCTGGTGGTATTCCTATCCCCAGACTACCGGAAAAATGATAGAACAGGGATACGAGGAGCTGTGTGAGCTGTGGAATCCTATCTTTGATGTGTTTGACGAGTACGGGATTAGGTTTGCTTTAGAAGTACATCCCACGGAAATTGCCTTTGATTACTATACCACAGAAGAACTGCTGAAGAGATTCCGGTATCGCCCGGCATTGGGGATTAATTATGATCCCAGCCATCTGGTATGGCAGGGAGTAAATGAGCTGACATTCCTCAGAGACTTCAGAGAGAGAATCTATCATGTCCACATAAAAGATGTGAAGATGAACAGGAACGACAGAGCCGGCATTCTGGGATCCCACCTTGAATTCGGAGATACCAGAAGAGGGTGGAACTTTGTGTCTGTCGGACATGGGAATGTGGACTTTGACGGGATTATACGGGAATTAAACCAGATGGGATATGAGGGGCCCCTTTCCGTAGAATGGGAGGACTCCGGAATGGAAAGAGAAAAGGGCGCCAGGGAGTCATTTCAATACATACAAAAGATGAATTTTTCGCCCTCTGAGATTGCGTTTGACGCGGCGCTGAAGCAGGAATAGAAAAGGTACGCAGATTATATTCCCCGGCTGAATGGAAAAATTTACCATCAGCCGGGGAATGTTTTATCCTTTACAATTAAATGTAAAATAATTAATTGCAGGAGGATAAGTTATGCAGAGCAAAACCTATGGGTATGTCCGTGTATCCACAAAGGAGCAGAATGAAGAACGTCAGATGATTGCCATGAGAGAATTTGGAGTGCCGGATTCTGCTATTTATATGGATAAGCAGTCGGGGAAGGATTTTGAGCGGCCGAACTATAAGCGGTTAATGAGAAGGATAAAAACAGGAGATGTTCTGGTTATAAAGAGCATTGACCGTCTGGGAAGAAATTATGATGAGATTTTAGAACAGTGGCGCACCATTACAAAGGTGAAGCATGCTGCCATTGTGGTGCTGGATATGCCCCTTTTGGATACCAGACAGGGGCGGGATCTGACGGGAGTTCTGATTGCTGACATTGTGCTGCAGCTTTTAAGTTACGTGGCTCAGACAGAAAGAGAAAATATCCGGCAGCGGCAGGCAGAAGGGATTGCCGCCGCAAAAGCCCGGGGAGTGCATATGGGCCGGCCGCCGATGAAAACACCGGCCGGCTTTTCCTCTGCGAAAAAGTTGTATCAGGCAGGGGAAATCACTTCCCGGCAGGCGGCCGGGCAGCTGGGAATCTCATCCACTACGTTTCTTCGGTGGGTCAGACAGCGTTAAGCCAGAAGTTCCCGGATCCTCTCCTTGATCTGGGACTTAACCTTTGCCCTGAACACCCCGGTATAGCCGGCGCGATCTGCAATTTTAAGCAAATGCTCCTGACAGAGCTGTACGATCTCCGGCTGTGAGATTTCAAAAACGGTCAAAGGCTGTGAGGTTCGGACCAGGAGGGCCAGCTGTCCATCTTTTACCATAAGAGTGCCCTCTTTTTCAACTCTTGGATCTATGGGTATAAAGTGGTAATTCTCAAAATTCTCTAAAATGCGGAGAATGTTCCTGAGATGCATGACATAAATTTCCGGTGTGTAGTAAAGAGGAGGGCCTTCCCCATAGGACAGGATAATGGGAACCTTCCCATTTCGGACATCTTCTGCGCTGGCAAGACAGGCGATATCAATAAAATCATGCTTCTTCCAATTCTCCTCGATCAGATGGAACTCCTGAAGATACATAGAGCCTAATTTTTTCAGATTCGGCTGCTCGATATGGTCAATGCAGTAAGCCATTAATTCCGGCGGTGCTGTCTCTGCCGACAGAGAACTCACCTTTTGAATACGAGCGGCGCCAAGGGACAAGAAGCGGGAAAAGCACTGCATCAGCTTCTCAGAGGTGGTATATATGTTCTGCATAGGACGGCAGAGAGACAGGTAATCCTGAAATCGGGATGCGTGTGTATGCGTCAGTCTTTTGTCCGTGGTAATTAGAGTTGCGCCGCCCGACTGCTGATGGGCTATGGATGCAGAGGTCATGGCAATTTCCCCCGGCACTACGAGGAGCGTGCAGCGGTGGACGTTGTCTCGGAGCCTTGGATAAACATAGGTAGTTACTTTTCTTGTCAGGTAAATGGGCAGCCATCGAATAAGAGAATCAAAGGCCATATTAACCTGAGAGGCGGGCGGTGCTATCTGACAAAACCGGAATCCCCGGTGACAGAGCGTAAGGCCCCATTTCTGCAGGCTGCCGGAAAATTCAAAATCTTCAGAAATCCAGCTGTCATCTTCATCTGAAAAGAGGTAAATGGTATAAGGCTTTTTCAGAGTGAGCAGATGCTGATATACGGCACGTGCAGCGGCACGTTTTCCGTCATTTCCATAAAAGGCCCTGCTTTCCGCCCTCGCGGTAGCAGTCTCTGGCATGGGGGCTGCTTCTCCATCCTCAATGGACAGAGTTTCAAAGGTTCTTATAAAACGTCCTACCTCATCTGTTTCACCGCATAACCAATAGTAAAGAACCTCTGTGAGCAATTCTTTTTTCATTGTCAGAGCCTGTTTGATTCCCAGCATCCCCGAGAGAGCCTGCTTTTGATACTGCGTAGTACAGCGCTTTGCAAAAAAAGAGGACATAGCCTTTATATGCTCTTTGTTTTTGGGAACTCCCCTGGCGCCTGTACGGAGTCTGCTGATGAGAGAGGGATCCACTTTGAGCTCTCTGGCAAGTGTGCGGTTTGTAACCTGCGTTAGATTTAATAAAAAAATTAGTTTTTCGTAAAACTGCATAGAATCTCTCCTTTTCATCAGTATACAAAAAGATACGGATGTTTGCAATATAAACTGTCACGGTTGGTGACATAAAAATGGCATTGCCAAAACATGAGCAAGACTTGTTCTTTTCAGAGAAAAGAAGTATTCTAAAGTCACAGATACAGAGCGTGTCGTTTGGGCTATTCTGTATCTTATCTTTGAAACAAAAGGTACACCTTTAGTGACATAAGAAGTATACTTGAAAAAAGCAAAAAACCGCCCACAAGGACGGTCAAAATGTGTCAATCTTCTTGACATTATATTGATATAAAAAGTGTACCATAAATTACAAGTACATATTTGGCACAGCTGTCGAAAGGCAGTGTCGCAAAGCTATAGGGGTTTCTCTTTTCCGTAAGTGAAAGAAAGCCAGCCAGTTGTTTGAATACGTAAGAGCAGCTTTGCAGAGCAGGCTCTTTTTTTTATCGATTTTCGGTTTACCTGATGTTATCCCCTTTACGAAAACAGGAAAGGAAGCTATCCATATGAAAAAAGAAAGTATACTACTTAGAGTTGCTGAGCGCTCAGGGTACAGCCTGGCCGAGACAGAGCAGTTTTACACGGCATTTGTGGAAGTTTTTACTGAGGTTCTGGGACAGGGGGAGACTATGGAATGTCTGCCGGAATTAGGCCGTTTCATTCCAAAAGTGAATGACAATCCGGCGAGAAACCCCAATTCACCCCGGAATCCTAAAAAGATGCATTGCTTTGTGCAGTTCAAACCAGGAAAAAGACTGGAGAGTTCGCTCTGTCTGGGGGCTTTACAACGTATGGCCGGAGACAGCGGATACTCAACCAAAGGTAAAAAATCGGTATAGACGGCCGTTCCGACGTCTCCTCTTGACATAGAAGCGGAGACTGCTTGTAGGGATAACGGGAATTTTGCTGTTTTGCTTAAAAAATATGGAAAAGAGGGATATCTTTGAAAAACAAAAGGAAAAATCCGTCACTGTCCAGTGTGGTCGGTATTATAATGTGTATTATTTTTATACCTGTTATTATCATTAATCTAATTTTAATTGTCAGCAGTTATACCAATCCGGAAGAAATACCTGGTGTATTTGGCGTTAAGCCCGCCGTGGTACTGTCCGGATCCATGGAACCCACCATACAGGCAGGAGATTTGATATTTATACGGGAAACAGACCCGAATAAATTGCAGAAGGATGACGTGATTTGTTATCTTTCCTCGGGAAAGGCGATTACCCACCGGATTGCTGATATAACCACCGGAGAAGACGGAAGACTTCAGTTTATAACCCGGGGCGATGCCAATAATGCGGAGGATCAGCTGCCTGTCACTGCCGATCAGGTCCAGGGGATCTGGAAAGGCGGACGTATCGGGGGATTGGGTAATTTTATCCTGTTTATGCAGTCAACCACTGGCATGATTCTTTTTATTGTCTGCCCGCTGCTGCTTTTCTTCCTCTGGGATATCTGGCACCGGCGGCGGCTGGATAAGGCTGAGAATGCCCGTACCAAGGAACTGGAGGCGGAGCTGAACGCACTCAGGGCCGGGAAAGAGACAGAGAAAGAGAAGCCGGATATAGAAACTTAATATTGTATGCATTGGCCTTAAGCCTGCGGGCACAGCGCAGGGGATAGGGCAATACAGAACCGGGTGCGAAAGTGTGCCTGGGATAAAGTGCCGCAGGCACACGGGAGCCGTGTCTGGGCCAAATGATTTTTAGCTGACAGGGTTCCCTTACAAAGACAGAAAGAGAGGATAACGTTATGAAAAGAAAATCTCAAGCATCACGTCTCGGCGTCCTGGCACTGGCGCTGACACTTGTCACTACTTGCCTGACGGGCGGTACCATGGCCAAATATGTTACGGAGGTTACCGGAAATGCAAAAGCTACTGTGGCAGCCTGGAGTTTCAAAGTTAACGATGAAAAGACTACTATGACGGAGATTGATCTGGGAAGTACGGCAAACAGAACTGCTTACGCTGCAGAGGATATTATGGAGGGTGTGATTGCTCCCGGTACGTCTGGAAGCTTTGATATTGTAATTGATGGCAGCGGTAGTGAGGTTGGTGTGGACTATAAATTAAAGATTGCGGCAGCCGATGGAACAATACTTCCTAGTGATTTGACTTTTACTACTGATAATGATACTAGTGGTACCCCAGACTCTTATACACTTAATAATGAATTAACAGGTACTATTGATTATGCAGACGGCGATACAGCTATGAAGAAAACCATAACTGTTAAATGGACATGGGCTTTTGGAGAAGATGACACCAAAGACAGCAATGATAACACTTATGCAGATAAAGACTGGACCCTGAACATTACTGCAACGGGTACACAGGCTGAACCCACAGCAACTGTAACTCCTTAACCTTTCTCCCCGTCTCTCTGTGCCGGGGCGGCAGTACCGGGGGCTTTCAGCCCCCGGCAAAGGATACGGGCAGCCGTATGTTTTGCCAAGGGCTGAAATACCGACCTTTCTCATAAGGAGGAAAGAATATGGAACAACAGGACAGCTTACTTATAAATAAAGACAGGGGACAGAATAGACGGCGTTGGATGCCGGCTCTTTTTCTGCTGCTTTTTATCGCACTTATTACTTCCTGCGTGGTAGGTTTTATACTGGGACGGAATGCAGGCCCGGCTTCCCTGGGACAGATTATAGATACCATTCTTCTGACGCCGGAGGAGCCTTCTTCTCAGACCGTCTTTCATCTTTCCGGTCAGGTGCTGTATTCCGATGGAACCCCTGTTTCCGGGCGCAATTTGGAACTTCACAGCGATCCCGTTGCCACAGTGTCAGGGTCTGACGGGAGTTTTCTCTTTCCCAATATAACAGAAGGAAATCATACCATATTTGTCCTTAACCCGGATGGGACAGCAGCGGCACAGCGGGAGCTGCAAATTCAGTACAGCGATGCCGGGGAGGCATCCATTGAACTTCAGGATAACGGAGCATATGTGATTCAGCTTTCTCTGGATATCCGTATGCTGGAGATTCTAATTGAGCTGGATGGAGAGGATATTTATATTAACTCTGAGAATATTTCTTATGCCACACGGGATGGCAGGGTGGTTACGCCTGCAGGGAGTGCCTCTGTAAAAGACGGTGTGATTGTGACTCCCAGGGGGAACGTATGTCTGCCGGACGGCAGCATTGTGTTTCCGGGAGGATCCAAGGATGACACGACCTATATCATACAGACAGATGATACGGTACTGATCAATCGGGATACTACCGCAGGGGATATCACGGTTTCTTCTGACGGAACGATAAACCTCCCCGACGGCACAGTGATTGAGCCGGGCGGCAGAATCACAACTCCGGATGGGTCAAATATAACTCCGGGAAATACCGGTGTACTCATAAAAGATGAGACGGCAGTGCCCATTGGGGGCAGTCCTCAAGGTCAGGTGAAACCCCAGACTCCAGGTACTGCAGATACCTCTCCGGTATCCGGAAACGGACAGGTGACAACACCCAGCCAGTCTGGAACGTCTGACTCCCCGGACAGAAATACCGGCACACAGCCCGGAACTTCGGATTCGTCAAATACCAATAATCCGGGAGGGGGAAACAGCAGTACAACTGTAGTTACCGACCAAGGGAAACTTCAGACCTCCAGGCAGGATAAGGACGGCAGTTTTAAAGAGTGGGAGCAGAATGCTTCTATCAATCTTTTTTATAACCATGAGACAGGTGAGATTGAAAAGATAGCACCAGGCTCCAGCGGCTATTATGTCTTCCGCCTGAAAAATACAAGGAAGGAGAAGCTTACGGTTACTCTGAATATTGCGGAAAGCTCCGGCAGTCCTCACCTTCCCCTAAAATTTACTCTGCATCCTCAGGGACAAAAGGGAGGAACTTCCGTCTCTCTGGGAACTTCGGGAGAAGGAGCGGCTCTGGAGACAGTACTTGCGGCCGGTGCCCAAGCCGTCTATCAATTGGACTGGGAGTGGCCCTTTGAGAGCGGCAATGATGAGTCAGATACTGCAGCGGGCAGCCGGGGCAGTGCCTATGTTCTGCTGCTCAATATTCATGCGGAGGGAAAAGACTGAGGGAATATATCATAAAAGAAAGAAGGGGGCCAAATGAAGAAGTATCTGACAAAAAAGCGGATAATCTGTTATCTTTTCTGTTTTATACTGGTCTGTACTGCAGTGCTGGGAATCACTTATGCCCGCTACCGGACGGAAGTTGCCGGTGCGGCTGCTGCCAGTACTGCCGATGTGGCACTCAACAGTTCCATTGACCTGAGCAGCGCACTGAAGGAAATGGTGCCAGGGGAGAAGAGAGAGATTTTGTTTTCCGTCACAAACCAAAAAGACGCTTCGGTGAGCGAAGTAGCACAGGAATATTCAGTTACCGTTACTTCCACAGGAAACCTGCCTTTGACCTATGAACTGGCAGAAAAGGAAGCCGTCAGCAATGGAAAAAGCGTGGAATCTCCTCCGTCAGTTCAAGACTTATCTTATGTGTGGACCGGGGGAAGGCTGCCTCACGGTGCTGCGGCTGTTCACACTTATACATTGACCGTAAGCTGGCCGGCAGCCCAGGCGGACGGCAGCTATGCGGATGAATTTGATCGGATCACTCTGACGGTAGATGCAAAGCAGGTAAAACCTAAGACGAACTAATGGACAGGAGGCACAGGTATGAAATTTTTACATATAGGGGATAAGGACAAACGCCGCTGGCTTCCGGCCCTGGTTATTCTCACGGCTGCAGTTTTGCTCTCCTTCGTTGGAATTACAGTGGCACGTTACATCACCCGGCAGGAGGGGAAGGGAACCGCTGAGGCAGATAACTTTTACTTTACCAGTGATCTCCTGAGAGAAAAAGAGGAGAACGCCTGTTATTATGTGGACCCCCAGACAAAAGAGATTACAGTTACACTTTCAAATGCAGCGGATGCGAAGAGAGTAACGCCCGGGACAATAACATACCGTGTGGAAGTAACTGGCGGTACAGCTGTCTCTGGGAGCGGAAGTCTGGCGGGAGGGAAAGAAGAGAAAGCTATTGTTTCTGTTTCTCCTGATCCTGATGCAAAGGAACTATCAGTTACGGCAACAGCCGCACCATATGAAGAGTCACTCTCCGCGGTTTTTAAACTGGCCCTGGGGAATCAGTACACAGTAGAAGATGCTGCGGGTAATGCAGCAGCAGTACTTACCATAACCTGTACGGATGACAGAAAAGAGATCCCACTGACACTTCCGAATCAGGTTATACCGGAAGAGGCCAATGACAGAGTAGAAATGGGAAGCAGCGGTTACATGTATAAGAGTCAGGGGAAGGGAATTTATTCCCTGGTGCTTTTAAAAGCAGATACCACACAAGATTTAACCCAAAAGGGCAGTTTTGCGGATCAGATTGTCTTAACAACAGAACCATAGCAGAAAAGAGAAGCTGTGGTTTTGCCCTGTTCATAGGAGGAGTGACATGGAAAAAAAACAGAAAAAATTTAGTGTGCACAGATGGTACCGTGTCCTGGCAGTTTTGCTGGTACTGTGTCTGGCACTGAGTTATCTTAATATGAATTCCATCCTGGCTTATGCAGAAGACAGTGCTCCTGTGACGGTTGATGTAGGTGAAAATGTGTCAGCTGTCCTCCAGGACGGAATACTGACCCTCAGCGGGCAGGGAAACACTGCAGATTTCAGTGCAGAGACTGCCCCGTTTCTGCCATATGCAGAGGAAATACATACTTTGCTGATAGAAGATGGAATTACCTATATCGGTTCTTATCTGTGCTACGGCCTGAGGAACCTAAAGGGAGTACTGAGGCTTCCGGAAAGTATATCCGGTCTTGGAGACTATGCATTTTCCGGCAGCAGTCAGAAAGACGCGCCTGCATTTACGGAGATACATAATGAATTCACAGGGACAGATACCGTTATGCAGCAGGCCATAGAGCATCCGGAGACTATTTTTTCTGAGGGGCAATCCGGAACTATGGATGTTTCGGAGCATAATCTTTCCTTTTTTGAGGCAGCCCAGGCCGCCGGATATTCTATGAAGAGTGAATCTGTGGAGGCGCTGCCGGATGATATGACGGAGCCTGAACTTCCTGCATCTGAGGAGGCAGCCGCGGTTTCTGAAGCATCGGAAACTTATGCCGCAGAGGCAGCGGGTACAGTGTATGTGAATCAGGAGACAGGAAGTGATGAGACAGGGACAGGGACGGAAGCTGCCCCTTATCAAACCATTGAGAAAGCTGCCGCAGGGCTGCAGGAGGCAGGGGCCGGCAGCACAGTGGACGACAATAAAATTATTATTATAGGGACTTATGAACTGCAGAGCAGGGACTTTTTAAATGAGAATCCCATCCCTGTCACAATTGCAGGAAACACAGGCGACTGCGTATTGAAGGGTCCATACGAAAAGGGGCAGGACAAGGCGGAGCTGCAGTTATATTTGTATGATGGGGTTTGCTTTGAGAATATTATAATAAAA
Source organism: Lactonifactor longoviformis DSM 17459 (assembly GCF_900129135.1). Lineage (GTDB taxonomy): Bacteria > Bacillota > Clostridia > Lachnospirales > Lachnospiraceae > Lactonifactor > Lactonifactor longoviformis. Next base: position 4,770 of record NZ_FQVI01000028.1, on the reverse strand, counting down.
AATATAAATCATATCTATGGCAATGGACATGACATAACCATAGGCAAGAAGGTTGTAAATGCCACAAAAGAGTCTGATGATTACGCCCTGGGATTCTATTTATACGGTTCAGGGCAGCATGGATTGGTAGGGAATTCGGTAGGGAAAATTTCTGTCTACAGCGGTACAACCACAAGAATCGTGGGGTATGTGAGAAATAACTCCAGTATTAATACATCAGGCCTTAAAGCTGATATTACGGTGGGGGGAACGGCCAATGTGTCAACGGTTGTTGCAGGGAGTGCCAGCGGCGCGGTAACCGGGGCTGACGTGGCGATTTCTGTTGAAGGCGGCTACGTGGGCACTTTAATTGGGGGAAATCAGGGATTCAGCAATATATTATCCCCTTATGAGGGGGATACATCGATTACTATTTCCGGCGGGACCGTTTCAACCATTTTAGGTGCGGGCAGCGGCAGAGCGGTAAGTATCCCAACGTATTGCGGCAGCATGAAGATTGATGTGACGGGTGGTTCGATAGGAAATATCTATGGGGCAGGTTCTGCAGCTTATGTGCTCAGTAAAGATAATCAAAAGTCTGAGGTTAACATATCCGTGACTGGCGGCAGTATCAATAATATTTTTGCCGCTGGGAAAGGCGGGGACAACAGTGTAGCAGAGAACGAGAACATCAAATTCTCGGAAAAGACTCCGCCGGGGATGTTCGGCAGTATGACCGGAACGGCCAACATCACTGTTGGAGGCAATGCCGTGATAAATGGCAGTATTTATGCCAGCGGAGAGGGATATGTGGACCAGAATTATGGAACAGAGAATGCATTTTTAAGCGGCAGTGCTGTCATAACCGTACAAGACAGCAGCATTGTGAAAGGAAATGTCTATGGCGGGGGAAAAGGGCTGAAACAGCCCGGATACGAAAGCTGCGCCCGGGTGGAGGCAGATTCTTCCGTGGAGATAAGGATAGAAGGCGGCAGTATTGAAAACAATGTCTACGGCGGCGGAGAAAATGGTATCGTTAAGGGTAAAAGTATTGTATATATGGGCGGAGGCACTGTCAAAGGAAATGTCTATGGCGGCGGGGAAAATGGTTTACATGAAGGAAAAACCGAAGTGCAACTGGGCGGGGGCATTGTGGAGGGCTCTCTGTACGGAGGCGCCCTGGGCACGCCCGGAGAGCGTTTGGTATACGGGGGCTCCACGGTGAATATGACCGGAGGATGGATACGCGGCAATCTTTACGGAGGCAGTGAACTGAGCGATGACGGTCCGAAACCTGTGGATGGTGAGTCATCTGCAGATTTAAAAGATTTGATCTTTGTGAATCTGGCCGGGGGCACCGTGAGCGGCAATGTGTTCGGGGGCGGCTACCGGGGGACTGTCAACGGATCTACGCATCTGCATATCGGTGCGGATGCACCCAACGAATGTGCTTACTATGCAAACCACCAGGAAGAGAAGCCCAGCCTGTCCCCGGCGGCTTTGGCGGTGGAAGGCTCTGTCTATGCCGGCGGGGATTACGGCGGAGGGGACACGGTAGATTATACTACAATAACAGTTAACGGCACTTCCCATGTCTATATTGACGGAACTGGCTATAATACAGGGGTATCCGGCAATGGTTCTGACATGGTCATTGCGGGAGGAGTGTTCGGGAGCGGGGCTTCCTGTGACGCAGGAGCCACCCGCCTGGTGACTCTGAAAAACTACGGCAGTCCGGTTAGAGATGAAACAGGAATTGTGAAGGGAACCACCCGTACACTGGCTGCTATTCAGAGGGCAGACCGGGTAATTCTGACGAATTCTCATGTGAAGCTGACTGGACAGTCTGATGTGGCGAATTCCAACCAGACAGCCCTGTATTCTCTGAACCGTATCGGAAACCATGGGAATAGCAGCAGTTTGGGAACGCTTGGAAATAGTCTGGTACTCCAGGGAGGCAGTACACTGGTGTTAGAATCAGCGGTGAATGAAACAGCAAATTACAAAAGCGTGGATGAGGATGGGAATAGCGTGGCAATGGGTCAGCTGGAAACTTGTCCCAACACAGTTGTTTTTGACACTGGTACAGTTTTCCGTATTGCTTCCGCCAATGAAAAGGAAGTATCCGGGGAAGAGATTTACGGGGAAGTATCCGGTTATACCTATTTGCTGGCAGATGATAAGGCGGATGCTTATGCCTATGCCCGTGTGAAGACGGATTCACAGCATAAGACGGACGGAGGTTTTGTGGATCCTGAGAATAAGGAAAAGGAACTGGAGTATACGAATGTAGGGACTCAATACCGTTACTGGAGGATACAGGGAAAAGAGTCTGCTGCGGCGTCCCGCCATATGGTGCTCACAGCACAAACTCTGGCAGAGGGAGACAGCGGCTTTGGAAGCGATGGATATTCTGTGGCGGAGGGAACCATAGAACTCCCGCCGGCAGCGGCAGGTTCTTCTTATATGATCCAAAGCATCACGATTCCCACAGAAACAAATCTTGTCCTGGCGGATGCGGCGAAAAAAGGAGCAGAGGCAGACCGCTGGGTGACAGCAGCAGAGAACTCTTCTAATACAGAAGAGATAATTCTGGAACAAGAAAAGCAAAAGATACAAGGTGACAGTGCCTTTGGTCTGTTTATGAAAATGGGAAGCGGATTTTCCGATGCGGACGGTGCACCCGGCAAGGTGATTTCCAGAGCAACAGCCGCGGCGGACGGGAAAAATTCCATCATCGGCCAGAAGACAGCGTCTGTGACAGCGGGGGGGACACCCTACATAGATTTTACTCTGACATATAAAAATCAGGATATTGCAGTCAGCAAGACGCTGGGTACGGTGGTGATCGAGCTGATGCGAAATGATGGGTCAGTGCTGAATATGAATGTGGAGATTGTTACAAAAGCGAAGGCTCTTGCAGATCAGACGGTGGAACTATATGCTTCTCAGCGCGGCAGCTATACCGGCAGGATGATCATTCCGTCCGGTGCCAGCCGGAATCTGAAGCTGACAAAAGTTACTGCTCCCTCTTCTTTTGTGACAGGTGACGGGCAGCTGGAGAAGAATAACTTTGCCGTGTCCATGCTGCCTGTGAAATCACAGGGATGGAATACCGCAGGGTTGTTGACAGAGGCATATGACTTAAAGGCATTCACTTCATCTCCTGTAGCCGTAGGTACCACGGACAGCCGTTACCAGGCTTCTATTGAGTTTACTCTGCAGAATGCGCCGGGCTTTCCAGCAAAAGCAGAATCGGATGAGGTGACCCTGACGTTTTCAGACGAAAACAGCGGTGAGTTTCAGGTTTTACTTAAAATCCACTGGAAAGATTCTATTGTATCTGAGGTTAAGACAGTCCCTGGAAGACAGTATAATAAGATGTCTGCACAGAATACACCCAGAATTTCTCAGAAAAGTGCGGTTACTGCGGCATTTACACTGAGCGGTGACGAGAATGTCTCTAATCTGTGGCTGGAACTTCGGAGAGGAGAATCGGGAACGGCTGTGCTGTATGCGGAAACCAGGCTCACAGTAATTTTGGCCGGCCGTTTTTACAGTTATCAGATAACGGGGGAGGAAGCTGCCGATAAAGTCAGCCTGTCACAGTTTACACAGATGTGGGAGAGCACTAAGCTCGCAGGCAACATTTCTAAAGATACCGTGCTGACAGTAATCATGGATTTTGGTAAGGCGGAAGGTGTCTCTAACGATGATTACAGCCTGCGGTTACGGAGTGATACGAGTGCAGACTCTGCAGGCGCAGACTTTACTGTGTACAATGAGGAAGCTGCGGTAAGCCTGTCCGCTGACGGAGGGCTTTCCAGAGGAGAATATACGTTCCATCTGAATATTTCACCGAATACAGACACCAACCTGATGGACGGAGCGGCAGCAGTATTCTATCCTGAGAACGGAAGCCTTCCGGAGGGTGTGGTATTTAAGTACCAGGGGGAGGAATATTATCCCAGCGGCGGAAAAGTGTATGTGCCCCTGGGAACACCCGGATCTCATGATTTGGTTATGAATACTTTGAATTCAGCCGGTCTTGCGGCCGGAAATCTTACCTTTAAGGCAGAGATTTATCCCATAGGCCAAAGTGCCGGCGAGGCATTAAAAACCTGGTCAGCTTCCTGCAGCTGTAATGTGACGGAGAACCCAGAGCAAGCGCTCCTGATTACATTGGAGAGTGAAAGCCGCATTGTGAAAGCAGGGACACAGCTTACCTTTGCCGCTGACTATTCTGTTACTGGTGAGGGGGAGCATGCAGTTACACTGACGGTACAGAAAAAAGAAAACGGAGCCTATCAGCCGGCTGAGAATTGGCAGTACAGCGGGGGCCAATCTATCACAAATACCTCAGGTACAGAAACAATTGATGTTACAGTGCCGGTATCGGCGGCTGCCGGAACCTACCGGCTGTGGTTTGGATTCGGGGAACAGTCTGTACCCTATAATATAATAGTAGAATAGCCCAAAAGGAAACAAGTGAGTAACCAAATCGAGTAGGAGGGAGTGATTAACTCCCGTCCTCTCACACCACCGTGCGTACCGTTCGGTACACGGCGGTTTCAATAGTTGACGTGCACAGACTGATAGGCAGTGGCTAAATCATAGAAGCCACTGTTTATCAATCTTTCTTTTGTTAATGCTCTGTTGACCGCTCCCATTCCCGATACATACCAGTATTTCCTGCGGCTGTTTGCCGCCTGATGTGCAAAATATTCGGGTATTCCGTGTTTCATAAGGTTTCTTTTCCTTGTTTTGGGTAACTTCCACTGTTTCCATATG
>NZ_FQVI01000008.1 GCF_900129135.1 Lactonifactor longoviformis DSM 17459 | reverse complement strand
AACAGGACTGTCTTTAGCATGTTGACCCGATTATATCCGGGCCGGCCCAGTTTATGTGAGGGCTCTGGCCTAAGATATCTTTCTATTCCAATCTCCTCCATGATTCTGTCAAATGCTAATACTGGATCACAGAGATCCAGACAATCCGAAAAAAACAGTGGCAGCCTTCCCTGTTTTGCGGTATAATATTTCTCGGTATTATTGTTCATAGTAGATTAATTTTACCACAAAAAGAAGAACGCCTCCAGGTTTGTATACCTGAAAGCGTTCTTTTTTTACGGGACTTTTTTCACAGCCCCTCTCTAAACGTTCCCGAGAGGATTTGAACCTCCGACCCCTCGCTTAGGAGTATGGCGTGCCGCTTCGTACATCGTCCGCTTCATAATTTGCCTTATTGTTTAATCTGAAATTGTATTGCCTGGTTACTGGTCAACTTGCATAAAAATCCCTGTAATGCCGCCTCGTGACGGGGCGTTCAGAAGGTCAAATTAGCAAATTCTTAGCAGGGAGCGTGCCTGTGAGGGCCTTTTCCGTCAGGGATACCGGGCAGGTATGGGCAAAACGCCGACAAGAAACAGGAGGCAGATTATGAGTGTATCGGGCGAAAAGCAGACGCCGAAAAACAGGACCTACACCGTGGAGAACATAGCCGCTATTCTCGGCATTGGAAAATCCTCTGCTTATAAGCTGGCAAACTCCGGCGAGTTCCAGACGATCCGGATTGGAAACATGATCCGCATTTCCAGAAAATCTTTTGAAGATTGGCTGGGGATGGAGGACAACGAGGAGTAAGTAATGAGCAACTGAATACAGACCGGCCATCTGCCGGGGCAACGCCATGGGTAACACAAACCTGTGGCGTTTTTTTATGCCCTGCCGAGGGTGCATGAAACTGTATGAATACGGGTGGGAAATTCCCTGTTTTTTCGCCTGTGAGCGGCGCAAACGAGGTCGCCCATATTCTTTCCCTCATGGGAGGCGGGACGGTAATACAGGGGCAAAAATCCACCGAAACAAACACTTTTCAAAACCGAAGGAAGGAGGTATCCAACATGGCGGTATTCCGTATTGAGAAAACCCGTGATTATACGGTGATGTCCAACCATCACCTGCGGGATACGGGCCTGTCGCTGAAATCCAAGGGGCTGCTCTCCATGATGCTGTCCCTGCCAGAGAACTGGAACTACACCACCAGGGGCCTTGCGAAGATCTGCAAGGAGGGTACGGACAGCATCGGCTCTGCCCTGAAGGAGCTGGAACGGGCCGGGTACATCGTCCGCAACCGCCTTCGGGACAGCAAAGGCAAGATCGTGGACGTGGAGTATGTCATCTACGAAACGCCCCATCCCCCGGAGCCGGACGGGCCGTGTGAGGAGGAACCGGATACGGAACATCCAGATACGGAAAACCCGGATATGGATACTCCGGGTCTGGAAAACCGGCCGCAATTAAATAAAGATAAAAGCAATCCTGATAAATCAAAAAAAGATGAACTCAGTACGGAAGGATCAAATCCTGTCCTATCCTCCCCCAAAGCCCCCAGGGGTTCGGACGGGATGGGACGGGCCCGGATGCGGGAGCGCGAAAGCTATCGTGAATTGATTTTGGAGAACATCGAGTATGACTATCTCATCCAGAACCACCAGCTTGACCGGGACCGTTTGGATGAACTGGTGGAGCTCATGGTGGACACGGTGTGCTCCAACCGGGAGATGATCCGTATTGCCGGGGATGACTACCCGGCGGAGGTGGTCAAGTCCCGGTTCCTGAAACTGGACAGCTCCCACATCGAGTATGTGCTGGACCGGATGCGGGAGAACACCACCTATGTCCGCAATATCAAGAAATACCTGCTGGCCGCTTTGTATAACGCCCCGGCCACCATCGACAGCTACTACACCTCCCTGGTGAGCCATGACTTGTACGGCGGCGGAGATCGGAGGTGATGTGCGTGCAGGAAGAAATCACCCAGGGCGTGGTCTCCCTTTCGGTGGAGACCGGCAAGATGACCGCGGACCTGCTCCAAAAGGCCGTGAAGAAGGTGCTGGAGGAGATGCAGAAGAAGCCCTCCCAGCGCATCCTCCACCAGGGGAAACAGACCTTGCACCAGCTTAAACAGCATGGGGCCTCCCTGACCAACATCGAGATCACGGAGCAGAACATCAAGGCGTTTTCGGCGGTGGCGAAGAAGTATGACATCGACTATGCCCTGAAGAAGGACCCCAGCACCGACCCACCGCACTACTATGTATTCTTCAAGGCGAAGGACAAGGACCAGCTCCAGCCGGCCTTCAAGGAGTTCACCGCCATGACCCTGAACCGGGAGAAGCGCCCCACCATCCGGGAGAAGCTGGCCCAGACCCAGGAACAGTCCAAGACCAAGCACCGGGAACGGGAGAAGGTCAAGACCAGGGACCGGGAGGTGGCACGATGACCGACAAGCTGAAAAAACAGCTCATCCTCAACCTCCCGTATCTCATCTTCGTGTATCTCTTTGACAAGCTCTGTCAGGGTGTGCGGCTGGCTCCTGGGGTGGACGCCTCGGAGAAGCTGCTCCACATCGGGCAGGGCTTTTCTGCGGCCTTTGCCAGTCTGGCGCCCAGCTTCCACCTGGTGGACCTGTGCGTGGGCGCCGCCGGCGCGGTGCTGATCCGGCTGGCGGTCTACTCCAAGGGCAAAAACGCGAAGAAATACCGCCGCGGTATCGAGTACGGGAGCGCCCGATGTGGTGCATAATCTTAACTGTAAGGAAAACTATGTGGACGCAGGAGGTATGCACATGAACGAATATAATAAAATTACAGCCCTTTACTCCCGCCTTTCCGTCGGGGACGAGGACAGAGATGGCGGCGAGAGCAACAGCATTGTAAACCAAAAGGCATTTCTGGAACGGTACGCCCAACAGCAGAGATTAACCAATATCCGGCACTACATTGACGATGACGAAAGCGGCAGGTTCTTTGACCGCTCTGCCTATTCCCGCATGATGGAGGATGTGGAAAACGGAAAAATAGGCGTCTGCATTATGAAAGACCTGACGCGCTGGGGGCGTGATTATCTCCAAGTCGGCAATGCAATGGAGGTATTCAGACGGAACAATGTCCGCTTTATCGCGGTCAATAACGGCATAGACAGCGACAATCCCGATACATTGGAGTTTGCGCCCTTTATCAATATCATGTCGGAGTGGTACGCAAAGGACATCAGCAAGAAAGTAAAAACGGGTATCAGGACCAAGGGTGCAAGCGGCAAACCCATCGCCACCGAAGCCCCATACGGATATATGAAAGACCCGAACAACAAGGATTTTTGGATAATCGACGAGGAAGCCGCCGAAGTGGTACGCTTGATTTTCCGTCTGTTTATCGGCGGGAAGAACAGAAACCAAATTGCCGTATATCTCAAAAACGAGCAAATCCTCACGCCTACGTTCTACCTCAAACAGCACGACAGAGGGACAGCGAAAAGCAGACCGCTGAACGAGGAAAATCGCTATAAATGGAACAAAGCAACCTTAACCAAGATACTCACAAGGCAGGAGTATTGTGGTGATGTTGTCAATTTCAAGACCACAAAGCATTTTCGGGACAAGCGCAACCACTATGTAGATAAAAGCGAATGGCAGATAACCGAGAATGTGCATGAGCCGATTATCGACCGCGCCGACTTTGAAACCGTACAGCGGATTTTGGAAAACGCGCCTGTCAGACGCCCTAACGGGGACGGAGAAATCCACCCTTTGTCGGGCTTGATGTTCTGTAAAGACTGCGGCGCAAAAATGCACATTCGCATAGATTACAGGAACGGCGGCAAGCGTCATGTTGCCTTTTGCAGCGAGTACCACAAGGGCAAAGCCAAAAATCCCAAATGCAATTCCCCGCACATCATAGACGCTGATTTAGTCATGCAGACTATCGCGGATGTTCTGAAAAAAGTTGCAGAATACTCCATAAGCAACCGGGAGGAATTTGAAGCATTAGTCCGAAAAAACCTTGATATGCAGCAGACGGACAAGAGCAAAAAACAGCAGAAGCGTATTCCGCAAATTACAACACGCCTTGAACAGATTGACAAGGTGCTGAATAAACTCTACGAGGATAACGCCCTCGGTGCTATCCCACAAGACCGATACGAGCAAATGTCACAGAAATATTCGGAGGAATACTATACGCTGAAAGCGGAACTTGCAGAACTCAAAGAACAGTTATCCGCGTTTGAGGACGCAGGAGGATGGGCGCATAAGTTTTTGAAGCTGATAGAACGCTACGCCGCCTTTACCGACCTTACCCCCGCCATTCTCAATGAATTTATCAGCAGAATTGAAGTGCATGAGCGCGATAAGAAAAGGGCAAAACAAGCTGTTCAGCATATCGGGATATATTTCAGCTATATCGGCAAGTTTGAAAACGAACTGACACAGCTTGCAGAGCCGACAGAGGAAGAAATCCGGCAAATGCGGGAGAAAATCGAAGAAGCCCAAAAGGAAAAGAGCCGCGCTTATCATCGGAACTACTCAAAGGAATACCGGGCGAAAAACCTTGAAAAACGCCGGGAGTATGAACGCATCAAGGCGCGGGAATATCGGGCAAAGCGAAAGGCGCAAGCCGCTGCGCTGCCCGTATCGTAAAACAGAATAACCGACAGCAGAAAGGGATTTTCCAACTATGGGAAATCCTTTTTTTGCACCCAAAGGAAGGAGTGACCCAATGACAGAAAAGAAAACCACAACCACCGCGCAGAAGCAGCCGGATGGTATCATCACAACACAGCGGAACGGACAGACCATCGTTGCGGAGTTGTTTTTCAATCACAGAAGCGCAGAAACATTCCGCGACAAGCTGCTGAAAGCGATACTTGCCGACTATTCGCATTTTTCTGCGTCTGACGGTCAAGAGCCGTAAAAACGGAATATTTGACGATTGGAACACTCTGGACGAGGAATGTATCGCCAGAGCATTTTCTATTGAAAAAACGCCGTTTTTCCCAAGTCAAGAGCCGAAGAAAACACCCGAAAAATGCCCCTACTGCGTAACAGGGGCGCAGAAAGGAGAGTTTATGAAAACAGGACTGAAAAAGCAGGAAAAGACCACCGATATTTGGTTTGACGAGAAAGACCCCCTTATCCATATCCGCACCCACAACACCGACTTGAAGAACAGGCTGACCGCGTACAGCCGCCGCTTCCCCTCTGTCTGTAAGCTGACCGACAGCGACCCGGAAACGGGCTGTATGGAGTTTGAGATTGCAAAGGGACGCTTCTCTTTCCGTCTGACCGCACCATACAGCGAGGAACGCAGACAGGCGGCAAGCGACTATGCAAAGAAGCATGGTATTTCAGCCGGGAAAAGCAAGCCATGACACAAAGATACAGTAAAATTATTAGGTAAGGACGGTTGATGTCTATGTAAAACGAACAGGAGGATAAAAATTGACTGGAAGCATTTACGGCTATGTGCGTGTCAGCACAAGAGAACAAAACGAGGACAGGCAGCTTATCGCCTTACGCGAGGTAGGCGTTTCAGATAAGAATATCTTTATGGATAAGCAATCCGGCAAAGATTTTGAGCGTCCACAGTACAAAAAGCTGCTTAGAAAAATGAAAAAAGACGACCTGCTCTATATCAAGAGCATAGATCGTCTGGGACGCAACTATGAAGAAATCTTACAGCAATGGCGTATCATCACAAAGGACAAGGGCGTTGACATTGTGGTTTTGGATATGCCCCTGCTTGATACGCGCCGGGGAAAAGACCTTATGGGAACATTTCTCTCGGATATTGTGCTTCAAGTGCTGTCCTTTGTGGCAGAAAACGAGCGCACCAATATCAGACAGCGGCAAACAGAGGGTATCGCGGCAGCAAAGGCGCGGGGTGTGCGCTTTGGGCGACCACCACGCCCCTTGCCGGATAACTTTCATGCTGTTTATCAGAGGTGGCGTGCCGGGAAAATTACCGGCACAGCAGCCGCAAAAGAGTGTGGTATGCCCCTTGCGACCTTTCGCTACCGGGCAGAAATCTACGAAAAAGCCAAATTATTGTAAATAGGCGGTTTTACAGAAAGGTGTACTTTCCTGTAAACCGCCTATTGCTTATAGGTATTTAATATTATACTTCTTCAGACGGCGTTTTTCAAGTCTTGAAATGTAAATATTCGTTTATATCCCGGCTAATTTGTCGATAAAATGCGTTTACAGGAAAGTACACGTTACTAAAGGGAATGGAGATAAATTATTAGATATACTACTGACAGCTTCCAAGAAGCTAAAGAGGTCCCTAGCGCCTACGGGGAATTTGTATCGATAAGGGGTACAAATTCCCACTAAGCGCTCGGGACCCCTTGTAGGAAAATGTCCTAAGTGTGGCAACAATATTGTATTAAAAAAATCGTTTTATGGTTGTTCAAATTATCCTGAATGTAAGTTTACTTTAGCTGAACATTTTAGAAAGAAAAAACTAACCAAAACGAATGTAAAAGAATTACTGGAGGGAAAAGAAACCCTGGTAAAAGGAATCAAAAACAAAGAGAAAAAGCCCTACAATGCCGTTGTAAAAATTGGGGAAAAGGGATATATTGATTTTATATCTTTCTCAAAATAAACATAAAAGCCCTTTAAAGAGGGCTTTTATATATTAATCACAAATCACTTATCACAAATCACTTATCACAAATCACAAGTGATTTGTGATTGTTGATGATAAAATAAGAATAAGAAGAAATAGAAAGAAGTGAGTGATTGTGGGAAATTTAGGCGCACAAAAAGAAAAACGAAATGATACACCAATCAGTGCAAAAAAAGATATAATGGGAGATAAGACGGTTCGTGTTCGTGCTGACTTGCACCATATCATAAAAATCGAAACAGCAAAGAATGGCGGAAACGTAAAAGAAGTTATGGAAATAAGACTTAGAAGCAAACTTAAGAGTGTGTTGATAGTGCATTATCTTAAAATTTTGTATAATAGGAATTGAAGTTAAATTAGATGCTAAAAATTTGTAATTAAGAAGGAGGGATTCGTCATGTTGGTATTCCAAATGCGTAATGTAGATAAAACATCTACTGTTTTGAAACAGACTAAAAACAGTGATTACGCAGATAAATAAATACGTTAGATTAATTCCTACCAGTGACTAATCTTATGACTTTTTAAACAGATAACTAAAATTACAAACAAATCGTTTAACTTCTGTATTTGTTTATAGATGTAATCACTTCAGGAGAGATTACATGAACAAAAATATAAAATATTCTCAAAACTTTTTAACGAGTGAAAAAGTACTCAACCAAATAATAAAACAATTGAATTTAAAAGAAACCGATACCGTTTACGAAATTGGAACAGGTAAAGGGCATTTAACGACGAAACTGGCTAAAATAAGTAAACAGGTAACGTCTATTGAATTAGACAGTCATCTATTCAACTTATCGTCAGAAAAATTAAAACTGAATACTCGTGTCACTTTAATTCACCAAGATATTCTACAGTTTCAATTCCCTAACAAACAGAGGTATAAAATTGTTGGGAATATTCCTTACCATTTAAGCACACAAATTATTAAAAAAGTGGTTTTTGAAAGCCGTGCGTCTGACATCTATCTGATTGTTGAAGAAGGATTCTACAAGCGTACCTTGGATATTCACCGAACACTAGGGTTGCTCTTGCACACTCAAGTCTCGATTCAGCAATTGCTTAAGCTGCCAGCGGAATGCTTTCATCCTAAACCAAAAGTAAACAGTGTCTTAATAAAACTTACCCGCCATACCACAGATGTTCCAGATAAATATTGGAAGCTATATACGTACTTTGTTTCAAAATGGGTCAATCGAGAATATCGTCAACTGTTTACTAAAAATCAGTTTCATCAAGCAATGAAACACGCCAAAGTAAACAATTTAAGTACCATTACTTATGAGCAAGTATTGTCTATTTTTAATAGTTATCTATTATTTAACGGGAGGAAATAATTCTATGAGTCGCTTTTTTAAATTTGGAAAGTTACACTTTTTAATAACGGAGGGAATGGAATGAAAAAACTTGTAACCTTGCTTCTTTCGCTTGCTTTAGTGCTATCTCTTGCAGCTTGTGGCGGAGAAGCGACACCTGACGCATCTGACGATGCCCCCGCTTCTTCTCAAAATGAAGAAAGCACCGAAAACGACAACACCGAAAATCAAATCGTATTTGAGGAAGTTGTTGCCATTGACAACGCAGAGTGTGCGGTAAAAATTACCGAAATCGACCCCGATAATATGTGGGGCTACACTCTGAAAGCACAGCTTGAAAACAAGTCCACAGAGAAAACCTATATGTTCTCTGTCGAGAGTGCTTCCATCAATGGTGTTCAGTGCGATCCAATGTTTGCAAGCGAGGTAGCTGCTGGCAAAAAGGCTAACGAAGAAATCAACTTTAGCACCGATACTCTTGAGGAAAATGGTATTGTTGAATACACAGATATTGAATTGACTTTCAAGGTGTATGATAGCAATGATTGGTCTGCTGACCCTGTTGGAAAGGAAACAATCCATGTCTATCCATACGGAGAAGAAAACGCTGTTGCATTTGTGAGAGAAGCACAGGCTACTGATAATGTGATTATCGATAATGATTATGTTACTGTTATCGTAACAGGCTATGAAGATGATGAGATATGGGGCTATACTGCCAATCTGTTCTTGCTGAACAAGACAGACAAAACGGTAATGTTCAGCGTTGATGACGCATCTGTAAACGGCTTTATGGCAGACCCATTCTATGCAACTTCTGTTTCTGCCGGAAAATGTGCATTTAGTTCTATGGCATGGTCTGATACAACTTTAGAGGAAAACGGAATTACCGAAGTGGAAGAAATCGAAGTCCTGTTTAGAGCATACGATGCTGATGATTTTATGGGCGAAGATTTTGCAAATGAGGTAATTACATTAAATCCGTAACGAGATGAGGTGTGCAACATGAAAACGGCAAAATTAGTAATCGGAATTATCAGCATGGTTTTATTTGTTTTAGTAGCTTTTCAATCTTGCGCTGCCGGATTAGGAAATGCTTTAGCAGATAACGGCGAAGTAAGCGGAACATCAGGAATGTTGCTTGCTTTCTGTATGCTGATTGCAGGCATCGTTGGAGTAGCAACCCGAAAGAGCAAAGGCGGCGGAATTGTTGCCGGAGTATTCTATCTGTTGGGCGGACTGCTGGGAATTGTAAATTACGGTAGCTTCTCTGACCTTGCTATCTGGTCTGTCCTTTGTTTCATTTTCGGAGCTGTCTTTATTTTGGGCTCCTTGAAAATGAAGAAAGCAGATAAAAGTAACACAGACGCGGCAGAATAATATTATTCAAATAACAATAACATAATTCCCCAACAGGGCGACTATTTCCAAACCGAAGTAGCCGCCCTTTTCTTTTACTAAAAATCAAAAAGGAGGGCTACCATGTCGAAGAAAAAACCACCGACCACCATCGAGGAATGTAACGCCGAAATGGAACTGACACAGAAGAAAATCCGGCAGTATGAGAACAGGAACAAAATGCTTGACCGCAAACTTGCCATTGAGAAGCGCAAGGAGCGCAACCACCGTCTTTGTTCGCGGGGCGGCTACCTTGAAAGCCTTGTCCCGGCACTCATTGATATGTCAGAACAGGAAGCCCGCGACTTCCTCTACACCGCGGTTTTCAGCGACAAAGCGCAGGAGTTTTTGAGAAAACGAGCCGGAGAAGCGACACCGAAGAATTACCCTTGCACACAAGGGCGCACTTATACACCCTAACGGGCGTGTGCGCTCTGCCGAGGGCTTTATCTCCGCACCGGGCATTATTGCCTTGTGCAGAGATTGGCGGCTTGCGCCGCGACAGGGAAACCTACACTTTCCCTGCGACAGCTTGCGCTGTCTACCCTTTTGTGTACCCCACGAAAGCGAACACCTTGCTTTGCAAGCTATTCACTTTCATGGGGTTTTGTTGACCGTATCGGGAGGTGATACTATCGCAATCTACCATTGCAGCATTAAGATTGTCAGCCGGGGAAAGGGCAAATCTGCCGTAGCCGCAGCAGCCTACCGCGCCGGAGAGAAGCTGACAAACGAGTGGGACGGACTGACCCACGACTATACAAGAAAAGGCGGCGTTGTTCATTCTGAAATCATGCTGCCGCCCCATGCCCCACCCTCTTTCTCTGACCGTTCTATTCTATGGAACAGCGTGGAGCAAATCGAAAAATCGAATAACTCACAGCTTGCGAGGGAAATCGAAATCGCCCTACCTGTTGAACTTTCAAGAGAGGAACAGACCCGCCTTGTCCGGGAATACTGTTCCTCTCAATTTGTTTCCAAAGGAATGTGCGCCGACTTCAATATCCACGACACAGGCAACGGCAACCCACACGCTCATATCCTTTTGACTATGCGCCCCCTTGATGAAAAAGGCACATGGGCGGCGAAGTCAAAAAAGGAATATGTCCTTGACGAAAATGGGGAGCGCGTAAAGCTGCCAAGCGGCAGATACAAGACGCGCAAGGTTGACCTTATGGACTGGAACAGGCAGGAGAACGCCGACCTATGGCGCAAGGCGTGGGCTGACCTTGCCAACGACTATTTAGAGCGAAGCGGCAGCGCGGAGCGTATCGACCACCGCAGCCATGCAGAGCGTGGTATTGAGGAACTCCCCACCGTCCACATGGGTGTTGCAGCTTCCCAAATGGAGAAGAAAGGCATAGCCACCGACAAGGGAGAAATCAACCGCATGATACAAAAGACCAACCGACTTATGCGGGAAATCCGGGGCTATATCGACAGCTTGAAAGAATGGCTTGCGGAGGTTTTCGCCGCTAAGAAGCAACTGCAAGCTGCCCCGCACTCTCCCGATATTGCCACGCTGCTTACAAGGTATTTGAGCATTGAACGAGAGAAAAGCCGGAAGTATTCACAGGGCTGGCAGCAACAGCATACTGCCGGGGAATTGCAAAAAATCAGCAAGGCGATTGTCTATCTGCAAAGCAAGGGCATTGCTACCCTTGAAGATTTGGACGCTGCCCTTTCCTCTGTTGATGAAGAAGCAAAGCGGCTGAATACAAGCGTTGTTGCCAAGCAGAAGCGCATGAGGACATTGGAAAAGTTTATCGAGCATGGCAGCAACTACAACCGCTTGAAGCCCATTCACGATGAACTGAAAACGCTGAAAAACGGATGGGGCAAAAAGAGAGAAAAATTTGAGCAAGCCCACGAAAGCGACCTCATTATCTGGAACGCCGCCAACCGTTTCCTGCACGCAAATCTGCCGGAGGGTACAAAGTCTTTCAAGGTGTCCGAGTGGCAGAAAGAATTTGACGAACTGAAAGCCCAATCCACAGGCGAATATGAAGAACTGAAAACAAAGCGCAGCGAGGTTAAGGAGTTACAGCAAATCCGAAAGTGCATTGATATTGTAGAGCAAGCCGAGCAGCGCACACAGGAACAGACACACCAAACACCAAGACGCAAAAAGGAGGATATTTCCCTATGACCTACACCAAAGAACAGATTGACCGGGCAAATCAGACCGACCTTGTATCATTCCTGCAAGCCCAGGGCGAACAGCTTGAACGCGCCGGACAGGAGTACCGTTGGAAACGGCACGACAGCTTGACGGTCAGAGAAAACAGATGGTATCGGCACAGCCAGAGCAAAGGCGGCGGTCCGATTGATTTTGTCATGGAGTTTTACGGCAAAAGTTTTCTTGAAGCCGTTGAAATGCTGATAGGCGAACGGGGCGAAGCACCCCCACCCGTCTATCTGCAATTCAGACTACCACCCAAAAGCCCCGACAACCAAACAGCGAGGAACTACCTTACAGCCGCCCGGCGCATTGATGAAGATGTGTCGGGCTTTTTCTTTTCCTGCGGCGATCTCTACGAGGAAGCCGCCCACCATAACGCCGTATTTGTCGGCAGAGATGAAAGCGGCATACCGAGATATGCCCACCAACGGGGAACGGTGGGCAGCTTCCGGCTTGATGTGAAAGGCAGCGACAAGACTTTTAACTTCTGCTACCGGGGCGAGGGCGAAAGGCTTTTTGTCTTTGAAGCCCCCATTGACCTGTTATCTTTCCTCTGCCTGTTCAAAAAGGAATGGCAGAAACAAAGCTATCTGTCATTGGGCGGCGTGAGTGAAAAAGCCCTGCTGCGTTTTCTCTCTGACCGTCCGAATATCAAGACCGTCTATCTCTGCCTTGACAGCGACAAAGCCGGGACAGACGCTTGCAGCCGCCTTAACAGCATTATCCCCCAAGGCTACACCGTCAATCGCCTTGTACCGTTGTTCAAAGACTGGAACGAGGTTTTACAGCGTAAAGAGGAAATTACAGACGGAAAATATCTGCGCGAAGCTGTCTATGGCTTGCGTGAGCCGCAACAGGAAGAAACCGTTGAAATTATCCGCATGAGCGAGGTTGACACACAGACCGTTGAATGGCTATGGGAGCCGTATATCCCTTTTGGAAAGGTAACAATCGTACAGGGCAACCCCGGCGAGGGAAAAACCACCCTTGCCCTGCGCCTTTGCGCCGCCTGTACCAACCGCAAGCCCTTTCCGGCTATGGCAGAGCATGAGCCTTTTAATGTTATCTATCAGACCGCAGAGGACGGTTTGGGCGATACCGTCAAGCCGCGCCTTATGGAAGCGGACGCAGACCTTGACCGGGTACTTGTCATTGACGAGGGCAAACAGGAATTGTCCTTATCCGATGAACGCATAGAAAGGGCAATCCGGCAGACCGGGGCGCGTCTTATAATCCTTGACCCCATACAGGCGTATGTAGGCGAAAAAACGGATATGAACAAGGCAAACGAAATACGCCCTATCTTTCGCCGCCTTGCCGAAGTTGCAGAGCGTACCGGGTGTGCCGTTGTGCTTATCGGGCACTTGAACAAAGCTGCCGGAGGTCAGAGCGCATACCGGGGATTAGGCTCTATCGACTTCCGAGCCGCCGCTCGTAGTGTGCTGCTCATAGGGCGCGTGAAACGAGAGCCGAATGTGCGCGTTATCATTCACGACAAATCTTCCCTTGCACCGGAGGGTAAGCCTATGGCGTTTTCGTTGGGCGCGGAAAGCGGCTTTTCATGGATAGGCGAATATGACATTACCGCTGATGAACTGCTGTCCGGCACAGGCGGCAACACCGAAACCAAGACCGAGCAAGCGGAAAGGTTGATACTCGATTTACTTGCAGACGGTAAGGAAATGGCAAGCGAGGATATTGTCAAGGCGGCAGCCGAAGCCGGAATATCCGAAAGAACGGTACAAAATGCCAAGCGCAGCATGGGCGGCATATTGGGCGCAAGGCGCGTTGGAAGTCAATGGTACAACTTCATCAAGAAGAAGCAGCCGCCCGAAACTGCAAAATGAAAGTGCAAAACGCAGAGCCTTTGCACCTTGCACTTTCGCACTTTCACTTTATCAACTCGCCCCATGTTGACCGCATGGGGCTTTTCTCTTGAAAAAATCCTGTTTTGCGTCAATAAATTGCGAAAAGCACTTGACAAAACGCTTCATGGGGCACCCCCGCCGACATCGCCCCTTACATGGACAAGGACTTTTCTCAAAATGTCCTGCTCACCCAGACGGAGCGGATCACCATGTCGAGCCGCCCAAAGGAACCCAAGTACGCTAGGAACAAAAATATCCTGGTCATCGGCGGTTCCGGCAGCGGCAAAACGAGATTTTTTGTCAAGCCCAACCTGCTCCAGTGCCATTCCTCCTATGTGGTCACGGACCCCAAAGGCACCATCCTGAATGAGGTGGGGACCCTGCTGGACCGCAAGGGATACCGCATTAAAAGTCTGAACCTCATCAACTTCAAGAAATCCATGAGATATAATCCCCTGGCGTACATCCGCTCAGAGAAGGATATTTTGAAGCTGGTGAACGCCCTGATCCTCAACACCAAGGGCGAGGGCGAAAAGAGTTCCGAGGATTTTTGGGTCAAGGCCGAACGCCTGTACTATTCCGCCCTCATCGGCTACATCTGGTACGAGGCGGAGCCGGAGGAGCGCAACTTCATCACCCTGCTGGACCTCATCAACGCCAGCGAGGCCAGAGAGGACGACGAGGAGTTTCAGTCTCCCGTGGACCTGCTGTTCGCCAAGCTGGAGAAAGAGCACCCGGACCACTTCGCTGTGAAGCAATACCGCAAATTCAAAATGGCCGCGGGCAAAACTCTGAAATCCATACTGATTTCCTGCGGCGCCCGCCTCTCTCCCTTTGACATCCAAGAGCTGCGGGACCTCATGGTGGAGGACGAACTGGAGCTGGATACCCTGGGCGACCGCAAATCGGCGCTGTTCGTGATTTTATCGGACACGGACTCGACCTTTAATTTCGTGGCGGCGCTCATGTACTCCCAGCTTTTCAACCTGCTGTGTGACAAGGCGGACGACTTCTACGGGGGGCGCCTGCCGGTCCATGTGCGGTGCCTCCTGGACGAGTTCGCCAACATCGGTCAGATACCAAACTTTGATAAGCTGATCGCCACCATCCGAAGCCGTGAAATATCGGCTTCTATTATTTTGCAGAGCCAAAGCCAGTTAAAGACCATCTACAAGGACGCGGCGGATACCATCGTGGGCAACTGCGACAGCACCTTGTTTTTGGGAGGCAAGGAGAAATCCACTCTGAAAGAAATTTCGGAGCTGCTGGGGAAAGAAACGATTGACAGTTTCAATCAATCGGAAAACCGTGGCAGCCAGGTTTCTCACGGCCTCACCTATCAAAAATTAGGAAAGGAGCTGATGACACAAGACGAATTGGCGGTAATGGACGGAGGCAAGTGTATCTTCATGCTGCGGGGCGTGCGCCCGTTTCTCTCGGACAAGTACGACCTGACGAAGCATCCGAATTACAAATACACCGCCGACGCCGACAAGAAGTACCTCTTTGATATGGAACGGTACATGAAACGCAAACCGGCTATCGTGAAGCCGGATGAGCCTTTCGAGATGTACGAATTGGCAGCAGCAGACCTTCAATAACAATTCTACAACGAAGAAAGGAAATATGATTTATGGATTTTTTCACTAACGCTATCGACGTATTGCAGACTCTGGTGATCGCGCTGGGCGGCGGCCTGTGCGTGTGGGGCGGCATCAACCTCCTGGAAGGTTACGGTCAGGACAACCCTGCCAGTAATGCTCATGTACGGTAAGGAAGCAAGCAACCGAAAACAAGAGATAGACCGCCAGCACTACACTATTCCGAACCAAAGACCAAAAGATAAGCATTGTGGGAAAATCTAAACTTTTGGATTTTCCTACAATGCCAACTACGGCGGAATCCCTCCCACTCCTTATATCTTTCTGTATACATTGAATTTGTATTTAGTAAAATGCAGACAACACCACGGATCGGCTTTTGGTTGGACAATTCCAACCAAACACCACAGCAGACAGCAGAAAACATTCTGAACGCTAGGAAGCCGGTATGATTGTTACATATAAGGGGAAGAAAAATTTCTTTTAGGTACTTGCTTTCCTAAAACTGATGTGATACAATGATTTAATCCAGAAAAGGAGTAAAAAATATGCGGCAAGGTATTCTTAAATAAAACTATAATCAAATAGTGGGAACAAAGGATTATGATAGCTCCTTTTGTAGGGGCTTAGTTTTTTGTACCCAATTTAAGAATACTTTTGCCTTATCAATTTTGACATATCCCCAAAAACAGCAATCACAAACAGGTGTATGCTGTATATGTGTATGTCCGCAACTTATAATCCCCAGTGGTAAAAGTATTTTACTGCTGGGGATTTTTATGCCCTTTGGGGCTGTAAAGGGAGGACAATCACATGAAAATAATCAATATTGGAATTCTTGCCCATGTAGACGCTGGAAAGACGACCTTGACGGAGAGCCTGCTATATGCCAGCGGAGCCATTTCAGAACCGGGGAGCGTCGAAAAAGGGACAACGAGGACGGACACCATGTTTTTGGAGCGGCAGCGTGGGATTACCATTCAAGCGGCAGTCACTTCCTTCCAGTGGCACAGATGTAAAGTTAACATTGTGGATACGCCCGGCCACATGGATTTTTTGGCGGAGGTGTACCGCTCTTTGGCTGTTTTAGATGGGGCCATCTTGGTGATCTCCGCTAAAGATGGCGTGCAGGCCCAGACCCGTATTCTGTTCCATGCCCTGCGGAAAATGAACATTCCCACCGTTATCTTTATCAACAAGATCGACCAGGCTGGCGTTGATTTGCAGAGCGTGGTTCAGTCTGTTCGGGATAAGCTCTCCGCCGATATTATCATCAAGCAGACGGTGTCGCTGTCCCCGGAAATAGTCCTGGAGGAAAATACCGACATAGAAGCATGGGATGCGGTCATCGAAAATAACGATGAATTATTGGAAAAGTATATCGCAGGAGAACCAATCAGCCGGGAAAAACTTGCGCGGGAGGAACAGCAGCGGGTTCAAGACGCCTCCCTGTTCCCAGTCTATCATGGCAGCGCCAAAAATGGCCTTGGCATTCAACCGTTGATGGATGCGGTGACAGGGCTGTTCCAACCGATTGGGGAACAGGGGGGCGCCGCCCTATGCGGCAGCGTTTTCAAGGTTGAGTACACCGATTGCGGCCAGCGGCGTGTCTATCTACGGTTATACAGCGGAACGCTGCGCCTGCGGGATACGGTGGCCCTGGCCGGGAGAGAAAAGCTGAAAATCACAGAGATGCGTATTCCATCCAAAGGGGAAATTGTTCGGACAGACACCGCTTATCAGGGTGAAATTGTTATCCTTCCCAGCGACAGCGTGAGGTTAAACGATGTATTAGGGGACCAAACCCGGCTCCCTCGTAAAAGGTGGCGCGAGGACCCCCTCCCCATGCTGCGGACGACGATTGCGCCGAAAACGGCAGCGCAAAGAGAACGGCTGCTGGACGCTCTTACGCAACTTGCGGATACTGACCCGCTTTTGCGTTGCGAAGTGGATTCCATCACCCATGAGATCATTCTTTCTTTTTTGGGCCGGGTGCAGTTGGAGGTTGTTTCCGCTTTGCTGTCGGAAAAATACAAGCTTGAAACAGTGGTAAAGGAACCCTCCGTCATTTATATGGAGCGG
Source organism: Lactonifactor longoviformis DSM 17459 (assembly GCF_900129135.1). Taxonomy (GTDB): domain Bacteria; phylum Bacillota; class Clostridia; order Lachnospirales; family Lachnospiraceae; genus Lactonifactor; species Lactonifactor longoviformis. The sequence goes on along the minus strand of NZ_FQVI01000008.1, from coordinate 144,101 downwards.
CCGCTCAAAGCAGCCAGCCACACCATCCATATCGAGGTGCCGCCCAACCCGTTTTGGGCATCCATAGGACTGTCTGTTACACCACTCTCGCTTGGCTCCGGTGTACAATACGAGAGCCGGGTTTCGCTGGGATACTTGAACCAGAGTTTTCAAAACGCTGTCAGGGATGGTATCCGTTACGGGCTGGAGCAGGGCTTGTTCGGCTGGAACGTAACGGACTGTAAGATTTGCTTTGAATACGGGCTTTATTACAGTCCGGTCAGCACGCCGGCGGACTTCCGCTCATTGGCCCCGATTGTATTGGAACAGGCATTGAAGGAATCGGGGACGCAGCTGCTGGAACCTTATCTCTCCTTCATCCTCTATGCGCCCCAGGAATACCTTTCCAGGGCTTATCATGATGCACCGAAATACTGTGCCACCATCGAAACGGCCCAGGTAAAAAAGGATGAAGTTGTCTTTACTGGCGAGATTCCCGCCCGCTGTATACAGGCATACCGTACTGATCTGGCCTTTTACACCAACGGGCGGAGCGTATGCCTTACAGAGCTGAAAGGATATCAGGCCGCTGTCGGTCAGCCGGTCATCCAGCCCCGCCGTCCAAACAGCCGCCTGGACAAGGTGCGCCATATGTTTCAGAAGGTAATGTAAAGATACATAATCGTCAAGACGGCAACAATCAGAAGTTATGGAGGGTAACAATGGAATATAGTAAGGAAGATTTAATGGAAGCAAAAAAGCAAATTTGGGGAGTGGGAGAGAACATGGGAACAGAGGAAAGTAAAAAAATCTGGGAGGAGAACGCACAATTTTGGGATAATGCAATGGGTGACGAATCTAATGAATTTCACAGAGAGGTAGTGCGTCCCAAAGTAACGGAACTTCTATCTCCTAATCCTGCGGATTACATTTTGGATATTGCGTGTGGCAATGGAAATTATTCTTCGTATCTTGCACAAAGAGGCGCTTCGGTTGTCGCTTTTGATTACAGCAAAAAAATGATAGAATTGGCTAAAAGACGGCAATCACAATATGCAAAACAAATTGAATTTTGTGTGGCGGATGCGACCGATAGAAAAAGTATATTAGAATTAAAAAGAAATCGAGCCTTTACGAAAGCAGTTTCTAATATGGCAATTATGGATATTACGGATATTGAACCACTTCTTATGGCTGTTTATGAACTGTTGCAGGAAAGCGGAATTTTTGTCTTTGCAACGCAACACCCTTGTTTTGTCACGTTGACTGAAAAATATATGACACCGCACAGTTACTATGATATAGCGATTGAAGGGCAACCGAAAGAGCAGATTTATTATCATCGTTCCATACAAGATATTTTTAACCTTTGTTTTAGAGCTGGATTTGTCATTGATGGATTTTATGAAGAATGTTTTAAAACCAACAAAGAAATTCCTATGGTAATGATAGTAAGGCTTAAGAAGGTAAAACGTGATAGCTTAAAATAAATTCAAGTTTGTCGGGTAAATAGCAAACCCAGCCGAGCCAGTCAACGGTCAAGATGAACGGCGCATATGCGCAGCCGTTGACAGCCCCGCCCGCCTTTGCTGGTAGGCAATCAAGGGGCGACAGCAAGAAGTGCCACCGCCCCGCACTATTATTCAGAAAGGGGAATTTCCATGACCGACCAGATAGCCTATCAAGAATATATCCAGCGCAGGTACAACGCCTTTTGCAAGACTGTTATCCGCTGTGCCGCCTTGGACAAGATTTTGAAGCTTAAACGGCAATGGGAACGGCAAGTTTCCCTTGACTATCTGATGAACGAGAAGTTTGTCCAGTTTGCCGCGTCGGAGCCGGACGAGGAATACCCATTTACCGTCTGCGGTCAGACCGTCCTGCTCTGCAACGCCGCCCTTGCCGACGCGATCTCTGTTTTGCCGGAGCAGACGCGGGAAGAAATCCTGCGCTATTACTTTCTGCGCCAGCCGCAGCGCGTGATCGGCGCGTGTATTGGCCGGTCACGCAGCACAGCGGGGCGGCATATCCAGCTTGCCTTGCAGCGGCTACGCGAAGAAATGGGGGTGAGCCGGTATGAGTAGACTTCTCCCCTATGAAACAATCCTCAAAGCCCGTGAGGGCGACCCAGAAGCCGTGAACGCTGTCCTGCTCCACTACGCCGGATATATCCGCTATTTCTCAAAAGTGAACGGGCAGGTCAACGCCGAGGTGGAGGACTATGTAAAGCAGCGGTTAATTGACTGTCAATTCAAGTTCCGGCTTGACGAACCACCGGACAAGTCATAAAAACTGAATACCAGCCGCCACCGACGCGGCCAGCGAAAGCAGTAAGTCTTGAAAAAGATTTACTGCTTTTTTTGTTGTCCGGCTCCGCTCCCGGCCATTTTGCCCCCTGCCGGTTGTAGTAGTAAGCGAGGAGGGAATTTTTCTGCCCTGGTGTTTGGCATTTGGAGCATTTACCCGTAGTAGAGGGCAAAGAGAAAGGATTTCTCCAACACCGGGTAGAAACCACTGCGTCCGGTGTCATTTTAGCGAAAGCGGGCAGGAATGCCCTTTACAGGATTAGTAGTAGCAGAAAAAGAGAAACAAACTTTTGTGGTTGCAGTTTTCCAAAAAAGTGGCGGACGGAAGTGAGAGAAAGTTTGCAGTCACGGAGAGCAAGTTTCTACCACGGTGCCAAAATCCGCAATTCTGCGGTTTTTGCCCCTCGCGGGAAACTTGTTGGGGAGTGCCTTCCCCAAACCCTGCTTTGCGGCTTGCGCCGCTTATCCCCGCCGCGCTCATGCGGCAAGAAAGGAGGTCACGACCATGCGAAAGAAATACAACACGCCCCACCGCAGCCGCGTTGTGAAAACCCGGCTGTCCGAAGATGAATACGCCGACTTCACAGCGCGGCTTGCGCCCTATGGTATCAGCCAGTCGGAATTTCTCCGGCAGGCGATACGGCGGGCGACCATACGCCCCGTTATCCATGTGTCGGCGGTCAATGACGAACTGCTTTCCGCTGTCGGGAAGCTGGCCGCCGAGTACGGCAGGATCGGCGGCAACCTCAATCAGATAGCCCGGTATCTGAACGAGTACGGCGCACCCTACCATGCGCTGTCCGGCGAGGTACGAGCCGCCATAGCCGACCTTGCCGCCCTCAAGTATGAAGTCTTACAGAAAGTAGGTGACGCGGTTGGCAACACTCAAGCATATCAACTCTAAAAATGCCGACTACGGAGCCGCCGAACAATACCTGCTGTTTGAACATGACGAGTTTACCATGAAGCCCGTCCTTGATGAAACCGGCAGGCTTATCCCCCGCGAGGACTACCGGCTGTCCACGCTGAACTGCGGCGGGGAAGATTTTGCCGTTGCTTGTATGCGGGCAAATCTCCGCTATGAGAAAAACCAGCGGCGGGAAGATGTGAAAAGCCACCACTATATCATCAGCTTTGACCCACGGGACGGGCCGGACAACGGCTTGACCGTAGACCGGGCGCAGGCATTGGGCGAGAAGTTTTGCGCCGAGCATTTCCCCGGCCACCAAGCCCTTGTATGCACCCACCCGGACGGCCATAACCACAGCGGTAACATTCATGTGCATATCGTCATTAACAGCCTGCGGATTGAGGAAGTGCCGTTCCTGCCCTACATGGACAGGCCAGCCGACACAAAAGCCGGTTGCAAGCACCGCTGTACCGACGCGGCTTTGCGCTACTTCAAATCCGAAGTCATGGAGATGTGCCACCGGGAGGGGCTTTACCAAATCGACCTCTTGAACGGCAGCAAGAACCGCGTGACCGACCGGGAATATTGGGCGCAGAAAAAGGGACAGGCCGCGCTGGACAAGCAGAACGCCCCCATGATTGCAGTCGGTATCACGCCCCGGCAGACCAAGTTTGAAACGAACAAGGAGAAGCTGCGGCAGACCATACGCGCCGCGCTGTCTGCGGCGACCTCATTCGAGGACTTTTCCTCTCTGCTGCTGCGGGAGGGCGTGACCGTCAAGGAGAGCCGGGGGCGACTGTCCTACCTCACGCCGGACAGGACGAAGCCCATTACCGCCCGGAAACTGGGCGACGACTTTGACCGCGCCGCTGTCTTTGCCGTTTTGGAGCAGAACGCCGCCAGAGCCACAGAAAAGGCCGCAGCCATACCCGAATACCCCCGGCATGGGAAAACCGGCATACAGCCCACAAAAGCCCCACAAACCGCCCCGAAAGAGGACGGTGTGCAGCGGCTTGTGGACATTGAGCAGAAAATGGCCGAGGGCAAAGGCCGGGGCTATGAACGCTGGGCGACCATGCACAACCTCAAACAAATGGCCGCGACGCTGAATGTGTATCAGGAATACGGCTTTACTTCCCCGGAGCAGTTAGAAGCCGCCGTTGATACCGCCTATCAGGAAATGCGCCAGACCAGCGGCGAACTGAAAGCACTGGAAACGAAGCTACAAGGGAAAAAGGAGTTGCAGCAACAGGTACTTGCCTACGCCAAGACCAAGCCCGCCCGCGACGGACTGAAAGCGCAGAAATCCGAGAAAGCCCGCGCCGCCTACCGGCAGGCGCATGAAAGCGACTTTATCATAGCCGAAGCCGCCGCCCGGTATTTCAAGGCGCATGGCATTACCAAGCTGCCCGCCCGGAAAGCGTTGCAGGCCGAGATCGAGCAGCTTATCTCCGAGAAAGACGGCCTGTATAACACCTATCACGAACAGAAACAGCGGTTCAAGGAATTGCAGACCGTCAAGCGGAACATCGACCAGATTTTGCGCCGGGAGGAACCCCACCGCAGAAAGGAGCAGAGCCATGAGCGATAACCTGCCCCGCATGGACTACCGCCAGCACCGGCGGGCGCGGCGGCTGGTGCATGAGTGCTGTAACTACGACGGGGGGAACTGCCTGCTGTTAGACGACGGGGAGCCTTGCGTGTGCGTCCAGAGCATTTCCCTTTCCCTCATGTGCCGCTGGTTCCGTGTGGCTGTCCTGCCCCTTGACGGGGAGCTGGCCGCAGCCCTTTTGTACCGGGGGAGCCGGAAACGGTGTGCGGTCTGCGGCGCGGCATTTGTCCCCAAATCCAACCGGGGAAAATACTGCCCCGACTGCGCCGGACGCATGAAGAAAATCAAAGCCGCCGAGAGAAAGCGGAAACAAAGGCAGAAATGTCACGCTTTAGAGCCTTTCAAACCCGCATAAATCAAGGCTTTTTTCGTGGGTGTCAAAGGGTACGCGATACATTTATCCTTTTCCCCCGGAAACGCCGTCCTAAATGCGTACAAACGCCCCAAATCCACCCAAAGGAGGAACCATGTCAGACAACCGAAAATACTACTACCTCAAGCTGAAAGAGAATTACTTTGACGAGGACGCTATCGTGCTGCTGGAAAGTATGCAGGACGGTATCCTCTATTCCAACATTCTCTTGAAACTGTACCTGAAATCGCTGAAAAACGGCGGGAAGTTGCAGCTTGATGAAAATATCCCCTACACCGCGCAGATGATTGCCACCATTACCCGCCAGCAAGTCGGCACCGTAGAGCGAGCCTTGCAGATTTTTATGAAGCTGGGGCTTGTGGAGCCGTTACAGAACGGCGCGCTGTATATGAGCAACATTGAACTGCTGATCGGCCAATCCTCTACCGAGGGGGAGCGGAAACGGCGGGCAAGGCTGGCTTTGCAGGAGCAGAAAGCCTTGCCAAAGGCCGGGGCGGACAAATGTCCACCATATCAAGCGGACATTTGTCCACCAGAGATAGAGATAGAGAAAGAGATAGAGATAGAAAAAGAGAGAGAGCGAGAGTTAGATACGGGACAGACCGCCCGCGCCGCCTATGGCCGGTATGAAAATGTCTTTCTTTCACAATCAGAACTGGACGGGCTGAAAGCAGACCTGCCCGACAAATGGAACTACTACATTGACCGGCTATCCTGCCATATCGCGTCCAGCGGCAAGCGATACCGCAGCCATGCCGCCACAATCTACAAATGGGCGCAGGAGGACGCAGCCAAGAAAGCCCCGAAAAAGGGCATACCAGACTACTCATGCAAGGAGGGCGAAAGTTTATGAAGAACGAAATCAACGCTGTTTTGGAGAATATGACCGCCACCACCCCGGAGCCGGAGGACTACACCGGCAAGGACGGTTTACTGTACTGCGGCAAGTGCCGAAAGCCGAAAGAAGCCTATTTTGCGCCGGATAAGGCCGCTATTTTTGGCCGCGACCGCCACCCGGCAGAGTGCGACTGCCAGAGAGCCGCCCGCGAGGAACGGGAGGCCGCCGAGAAGCGGCGCAGGCACCTTGACACCGTGGAGGAACTGAAACGCCGGGGCTTTACCGACCCTACCATGCGGGACTGGACTTTTGAGAACGACAACGGCAGGAACCCGCAGGCCGGGATTGCCCGCCGGTATGTGGAGCATTGGGAGGATATGCGAGCCGACAATATCGGCTGCCTGTTCTGGGGCGGCGTGGGAACCGGGAAAAGCTACCTTGCGGGCTGTATCGCAAACGCCCTCATGGAGAAAGAAATCCCCGTCCACATGACGAACTTTGCCCTTATCCTCAACGACCTTGCCGCCAGCTTTGAGGGCAGGAATGAATATATTTCCCGCCTTTGCCGCTATCCGCTGCTTATCCTTGACGACTTCGGCATGGAGCGCGGGACAGAATACGGGCTGGAACAGGTTTTCAATGTGATTGACAGCCGTTACCGCAGCCGCAAGCCGCTGATCGTCACGACCAACCTCACGCTTTCAGAGTTGCAGCACCCAAAAGACACCGCCCATTCCCGGATTTATGACCGCCTGCTTTCCATGTGCGTCCCGGTACGCTTTACCGGCGACAACTTCCGGCAGGAAACTGCGCAGCGGAAAATGGAGAGCATGAAGAAACTGATTACCGACTGAAAGGAGTATTGCCTATGACAGATAACAAGCAGCACGACACCCGCACCGCCCGCCGCCCCGACTGCGTGACGGAAATCCGCATGGGCAATTCCGTCCTTGTCGTGTCCGGCTATTTCAGGAAAGATACCACGACCACCGCCGCCGACAAAATGGCGCGGGTACTGGAAGCGGAAGCCGCTGCTACACAAAAACCGGCGATTTGACAAGCTGTAAAGAAGCAGATTTGACACTTTTGCCGCTATACAACCAGCCCTGTTCCGTGGTACAATGAAACCACGGAATATTGGGGCTGGCTGTCGGAAACGGAGGATTTTATGTTAAGACAAGCCACCCAAAACCTCATTACCGCCCTTTATCCGAGATTGTCCCATGAGGACGAATTGCAAGGCGAGAGTAATTCCATATCGAACCAAAAAAGGATACTCGAAACCTTTGCAAAACAAAATGGCTTTACCAACCTGCGCTGGTACACCGACGACGGCTATTCCGGCGCGAACTTTGTTGAGGTAAGATAACGTAACCTTTTTTGCAGAGGGTGTTATCTTACCTCTTTTTGATGTATGTTAGATAGCATAACTCTTTACGTCGGCTCCAATCTGTCTGAAATAGGAGATACTTTCAGTAGGCTTGTCGCCTGTATCAACTCTGCCGACAAAGCTATAAAAGATTTCGATTTTGCGGGTGTTCGTTTCCTTATCCAGTTCGTGAATAAGAATGCGGTCAATAAATTCATGGACGTTTTCGTAGGTCAGTTCGGTAATGGCGGTGTATTTGCGTACCAGTGCGACAAACCTTTTCACGTCCGCGCTGCGCTCGGTGGCGTTGTCAATTTCCTGTGACAGTTCCGCAATCCTCCGGGTCAGCGTCTTTTTTTCTTCGTCATAGCCGGAAGTCAGAAAAGCAAATTGTTCATCTGAAAGTTTCCCTAAAGCGTTGTCCTCATAGAGCTTGCGGAACAAGATATTCAGCTCGCTAATCCGGCTCTGCGCCTTGTCAAGCTCTTTCCGTTGCTGCGTCAGCGTCTTTTGTACTGCCTTTGCGCTGCACTCGTTGGCGGTTTCGATAAACTCCTGTTCATGCTCTTTCACATAGGACAATACCCTTTGTAAATCGGCAAGGACAAGTTCTTTAAGGACGCTCTTTCGGATATAATGGGTAGTGCAAAGCTCGCCAGTCCTTATCCTGTTTCGATACTTGCCGCAAGTGTAGGCGTGTTTGCGTTCCAGTGTCCCGGCTCCCTGTTGCAGATACATTTTATAGCCGCAGTCCCCGCAAAAGAGAAGCCCCGAAAAAATGTCAATTTCATCAACCTTTGTAGGGCGGTGTTTGGTGGCAATCCGTTTCTGTGCAAGCTCAAAGGTTTCTTCATCAATCAAGGGTTCGTGTGTGTTGGGGAAGAAGTAACGCTTTTCCTCCGGGTTCTTCTTCGTCTTTTTCGATTTGTAAGATACCTTATAGCTCTTGCCTGTAATGGTATGCCCCAAATACTCTTTACGCGCCAGAATGTCATAGAGCGTCTTATCCGGCCAGTTGTAAATACAATTCGGGTGTGGGCGGGGGTGCCTGTGGCTTCCTGTGCGCCTGTACTGCAATTCTGCAACAGTCAATACCTCATGTTCCCGTAGCCAGTTCTGGATTTCGCAGATACGGTCGCCGCGCACATACATAGCGAAAATCTGTTTTACAATGTGCGCCGTTTCCGGGTCGGGCAATAGATGATTGCGGTCGTTGGGGTCAGCTATGTACCCATAAGGCACTTGCCCGTTGACGCGCTCGCCTTTCTGCGCCTTTGCCTGTTTGACAGCCCGGATTTTCTTTGAAGTGTCGCGGGCGTAAAACTCGTTGAACCAGTTCCGCAGAGGGGTAAACTCGTTATCTTCCCTTGCTGTGTCTACACCGTCGTTAATGGCAATGTAGCGCACTTCATATTCGGGAAAAACAATCTCTATCAGCTCCCCGGTTTTCAGATAATTACGTCCCAGACGGGAGAGGTCTTTTGTTATGACGGTCGCCACGTTCCCGGCTTCAACTTCGTGCAGCATGGCTTGAAGCCCCTCACGCTCAAAGCTCACGCCGGAAAATCCGTCGTCTACGAAAAAGCGCGTGTTGAAAAAGTGGTGTTCGTCAGCATACTTTTGTAAAATCATCTTTTGGTTCTGTATGCTCTCGCTTTCCCCGGCCTGCATATCTTCCTGGCTCAATCTGCAATATAAAGCGGTAATCTTGTCTGTCTGTAACATTTTGTCCTCCTTTCCGACGACAGACAAGCATGGCATTTGTACTGTCTATATTATACCACATACCGCTGCCTGTGTCATGTATAAAATGTGAAGAAACGCCCTATTTCCGGGCGTTTGCGGGGTTCAGTTCCATGTCTTTGCGAATGAGTTTTTTTATCTTTTTATCCAGTGTGTCCGTTGCGCGTTCACTTGCGGACGAACATACAAGGTAAGTAACTTTTCCTATTTTATGCTCCGTTGTGGTAACGGGCGTTTGGTTTTGCGTCAAAGAAAATCCCCCTTTCTTTCGCAAACATATAATACAGTCTATGAATAGCAGCAAGTCCACTATTCAATAAAACAAAGGCTTTAATCGGACGGTTATTAGCATAACCTCATGGGAATTTCACCCCGGCATGGTTCTCATGCAGCCCTACCCATTGCCTGCGACGCTCTTAACGCTCGGACTGTGGCTGTAAGGAAGTATCATTGTATATTCTGCGTGTCGTCGCCCGCAAGCCGCTACACTTGCTTTCCGGCGCGGTGTTGGTCGCTCGGCTGTCCGGGCGGGGATAACCTCACCCGGATAGCGTCATGGCGCACCCGCCGTATGGCTCGGCGCAAAAGGAACGTATCCGATTTGCCCTATGCTGCGCCGCCGTTATCTTGCGCCGCTTTCTTTGTCAAGGTTCAGAATGGCTTTGCTGCCGCGTCAGCAGCGGAACGGAAAAGGGGGAGAGAGAAAGCGTCCCGCCGCCGCTGCGGTTTATTCCTCTGCCTTAAAGGTGAGGACAGCCATCATCAGTTTTGCTTGCAGCCGTTCCCGAATGTCGTGGTCTACGCCGAAATAGACATTCCCGCGCTCGTCGTACAGCTTCCGCATGGAGAGGCGGGCTATGTAGCCGCTGAAATGCTGCAAGACAATCTTCATAGCGTCCGGGTCGCCCTTTGTCGCTACCACAATGACAGGATAGGGAACAAGGGCATTTTCCGGGTAGCCGGGTTCGTTACCATTCGTCCCATTCATCAGCATTTTCCTCCAGATATTTTCTTAATCTCTCAAAAGAGCTTGTCCGCCTGTACTGTATCGTGCTTCTCGACGTATTGAACAGTTCCGCAATCTCGGTATCGTTCATTCCCTCGAAGTAATACAGCAGTATGGCTTTGCGCTTTTCTTCCGGCAAAGTACGGATTGCTTCAAGAAGCAGCTTTGGCGTGATTTTCTTCCCGGCTTTCTCAAAGACGGTTTCAACAGTTTCCCGTTTGAAATATTCATCAAACGTATGAAGCTGTCGCGCTTCGTCTAAGGTCATGTCGGAAAAGGTCACTTCCTTTGCCCTGTGTCTGCGAAGCTCTCTATGAGTGTCGCACGCTTCATTGTGAAGTACCGTATTACAAAACTTCTGAAAAGCACACTGTTTGTAAAACTCCCTGCTGTTAGGTTCCACATTCTCACCTCCTTTCTCGTTGGAAAGTTGGTGGTGCTTCCCCCTTTTCGCGGGGCAATACGGCGGTTTTCAAAAACGCCGAAGATTTTTTGAAATTTCTTCAAAAAATTTTTTGAGCAGCAAAATGCGCCTGTCCGAAAAGCCCGGACAGGCGCATTGGTATTGTGAGTAGTATTTAGATGATTAGACAGTTCATATATACAAGCGTAATTTCCCCCGGTGGTGGTCGGGCTTTTTTTGATGTGTCAATGACCGTCGGATTTTGTCGATATGGTATGTGCTTCATGGCGGCTACCTCCTTTAGCCGCCGCTTTTAACAGTGATACCGCGTCATTTCTTGAGAAGATAAAAAGAAACGGCGGCTTTGATTTTTCAAAGCTGCTGCGGAAATCAAAGAACGACAAGCAACAGTTCTGATTTTGCTCCAATATGGTTATTGGGGGCACAAATTAAATCAAAAAAGAGCCGATAACAGCAGTATTTCAAACTGCATATTATCGGCTCTGCGTCTGTGCGTCTGGCTCTTTTAATTAAATTATTTTTGTTGTTTTTTGGCTTTATTATATGTATTAGCTAACTGTCCACAAGCTGCTTTAATCTCTCTACCATGAGAAACTCTCATGGTAACTTCAAGTCCTGTTTGCTCTAATTGATGTTTGAACGCAACCATTTCTTGTTTTTGTGGTGCTCTAATTTTTGAATTACTCGTCGGGTTGTATTGCAGCACGTTAATCATAACATTTTTGCCCTTAAACCATTTTGCAAGTTGCCTTATATCTGAGGAACGGTCATTTATACCTGGTAAAAGCAAATACGCAAATACCACTTTTCGATTATGCCTTTGTGAATAGGACAATGCTTGCTTAACAACATCTTCAATAGCGTACATGTGCATATGAGGAATGATACAGTTTCTCACAGCCTGTGTTGCTGCATGTAAAGATATTGTCAACTGAATTTTTAGATGTTCTTCGCGCAATTTTTTTAATTGATTAACTGGACCAACTGTTGATATGGTAATGCCGTCGGTTGGAAAGTTAAGTCCATTTCTATCTCGAAGAATATGGATTGCTGCAATCAAGTTGTCGTAATTGAATAAAGGTTCTCCCATTCCCATAAAAACGATACGATTTACTTTTTGACGTATCAATATGACCTGCTGCACAATTTCAGACGGTGTTAGATTACGAACGAAACCATTGCGTCCGGACTCACAAAAAATACAGCCAACAGAACAACCAACTTGCGTACTTACGCAAACAGTCCCACCATCTCGCCGTTTAATAAAAACCGTTTCGATATACCTGTTGTCTTTCAATTCATAAACATACTTTTCAGTATCGCTACTTTTATAGACTTTTTTTGTTGATATTGATAGATTTTTTTTGTGAAATGGCTGTTTATACAATTTCGCATATAAGGCTCTTGCTTTATCCTCTCCAATTACTTCCGACATTTCTTTGTAAGTAAATCCGTATGGGTCATTCAATATTTCCGTAGGTGTACTTTTAGGTAAGTGTTTCATTTAATATCCTTCCTTTTCAAAATTAAAAAGTTTGTTTTTCAGAGTTTTTGATTATGATTTCTAATTTTTCAACATCAACGATATGTGTTAATTTACATTTAGGGCAGAAAAGAGGAAAATTTCTTAATACCGTATTATAAAATACTTGAACCCTCGTCTTTCCGTTACAAATTGGACATTTTATCCAATATTTTTCAAGCATAATATTTCTCCTTTTGCGCAAAAAAATACAGGTCAATTCTCAACATGAGCATTGACCTGCATTTATACATATAACACTACAACAAAATTAAGGCATAGTTTTTATACTATGTCTATACATCGTTAGTTTTGTTGTATAGCATACGCAAAATAAGCATGACAAAAAAGCCCATATTGAAAATGGGAAAAATCTTTTTTAATTTCAATGCTTATCGAATACGCATGCTATGTAACATAAACATTTCCCCCCTTTTAATAATACTATACAAAAAAAGCGGCTAGTTGTCAACATATACATATGAATTATTTTAGTCAACTGATAGAACAGTGTAGACATATCCAAGAGGAAAGGTGAACAGTAAAATGTAATAGGGTGAATAATTATGGCAAAAAGACCAGTACCGAAATACGACTTCAAGGCTTTTGGGGCAGCGATAAAGGCGGCGCGGACAGGGCGCAAGGAGAGCCGCAAGAAAGTAAGCGACGAAATGTTTATCTCGCCGCGTTACCTTGCGAACATTGAGAACAAGGGGCAGCACCCAAGTTTACAGATTTTCTTTGAGCTTATGCTCCGCTACAATATATCCGTAGACCAGTTCCTTTTGGAAACGCCGCCGGAGAAGAACACGCAGCGGCGGCAGCTCGACGCGCTTCTTGACGGTATGAGCGATACAGGCATACGGATTGTGACCGCAACGGCAAAAGAGATTTCCGAAGTCGAAAAAGAGGGCGAATAGGAATGTCCGGCTTAAAACTGAACAGGATTTAGAAAGCGTTGCAATCTTTTTTGAATTGCAGCGTTTTTCTTTTGCGGAAGTTTGGCAAAATAGCTTTTTCTCCGTAGTAAGGGATAAGGGCATAAGGGATAAAAACATTCGTAGCAAGCATAGGAAGCGGGTACCCACTTCCGTATTTTCGCCCTCCCGCGCTGCGGCGCGTCGGTTGAAAATGGCTTGTTGGGAAGTGTCCCAAACCCTCGGAACGGAAAGGAAAGGAGCGAAGCAATGGACGGACGGAAAAGGACGGTGCAAATCAAATTCAGAGTGACGGAAGCGGAACGGGATTTAATACTGGAAAAAATGAAGCTCGTACCCACCCGGAACATGGCGGCGTATCTGCGGAAGATTGCCATTGACGGGTATATCATTCAGATAGACCACGCCGATATAAAGGCAATGACCGCAGAGATACAGAAAATCGGTGTCAACGTCAACCAGATAGCCCGCCGCGTGAACGCGGCGGGGAACGCATACCAAGAGGACATAGAGGAAATAAAGGGGGTGCTTGCGGAGATATGGCGGTTACAAAGATTAAGCCTGTTAAAAGCACCCTAAGCAAAGCCCTTGACTATATCGAAAACCCGGACAAGACGGACGGGAAAATGCTCATATCCTCTTTCGGCTGCTCCTATGAAACGGCAGACATTGAGTTCGGCTATACCCTCTCGCAAGCACTGGATAAGGGCAGCAATTTAGCCTTTCACTTGATACAGTCCTTTGCGCCGGGGGAAGTGGACTATGAGAAAGCCCACGAAATCGGGAAGCAGCTTGCCGACGCGGTGACAAAGGGGCAGCATGAATATGTTGTGACGACGCACATTGACAAGGGGCATATCCATAACCACGTCATTTTTTGCGCGGTGAATTTTGTAGACCATCACAAATACAATTCCAACAAAAGGAGCTATTACGGCATACGGAACATGAGCGACAAGCTGTGCCGGGAAAATGGCTTGTCCGTCGTCGTCCCCGGCAAGGGCAGCAAGGGAAAGAGCTATGCGGAGTACCAGGCAGAAAAGACGGGTACAAGTTGGAAAGGCAAGCTAAAGATTGCCGTTGACGCGCTTATCCCCCAAGTTTCCAGTTTTGAGGAATTGCTAACGCGGTTACAGGCGGCGGGCTATGAGATAAAGCCGGGGAAATATGTTTCATGCCGCGCCCCCGGACAGGAACGCTTCACCCGCCTAAAAACCCTCGGCGCAGACTATACAGAGGAAGCCATAAGGGAACGGATAGCGGGCAGACGGGCAAAGGCGGCGAAAGCCCCCAGAGAGCAGCGCGACGTTTCGCTGCTTATCGACATTGAGAACAGTATCAAGGCGGCGCAGAGTAAGGGCTATGAACAGTGGGCGAAAATCCACAATCTGAAACAGGCAGCTAAAACCATGAATTTCTTGACGGAACACAAGATTGAACAGTACGCGGATTTAGTCAGCCGGATTGAGGAAATGTCAGCGGAAAGCGGACAGGCGGCAGACGCATTGAAGAACGCGGAAAAGCGGCTTGCGGACATGGCGGTGCTTATCAAGAATGTTTCCACCTACCAAAAGACAAAGCCCGTCTATGACGCATACCGCAAGGCAAGGAACAGGGAGAAGTACCGCGCCGGACAGGAACAGGCGATTATCCTACATGAAGCCGCCGCAAGGTCGTTGAAAGCGGCGGGCATTGCAAAGCTCCCGAACCTTGCCGCGCTGCAATCGGAGTATGAAGCCCTCCAAGCGCAGAAAGAAGCCCTTTACGCCGACTATGGGAAGCTGAAAAAGAAAGTCCGGGAATATGATATTATCAAGCAGAACATTGACAGCATTTTACAGGCAGACAGGCAGCCGGAACGTGAAAAGGGAACAGAGCGCGGATAAGGATAGCAAAATCCCCGCCGCTGTGCTATGATAAGGCTATCAAATACAGACAGGAGCGTTGAAGCATGGAAAACCAGAAAATGCCGGAATATGAAACCATACGCGCCGCCGTTGCCGGGGAAAAATGGGCGGTGGAGAAAGTCGTGGAGTGCTACAAGGACGAAATCGACAGGCTATCGACGGTAGCGGTCAGACAGCCGGACGGAAGCACGAAACAGGAAATCAACGAAGATATGCGCCAGTCTATCACAAAGAAGCTGATAGAAGCCCTCCCGCAGTTCCCACTTGAAGAAATGGAAAAGGGAAATGTCAGATAGGCAAAAAAAGAACAGGACGCGGAAGCCGGTATATGACTTCCGCGCCCTGTCTTTTTATGGGTGCTGTTTTCGTGAATGTTACGCAGTAGAACGCCATTTTCGGGGATAAAGGTATAAAGTATCGCCTATCCGATTTTCACGCCCGGAAAGCCCTGTAAATCAAGGGATTTTCCGCGCCTACTGCGTAACAGGGGTGCGTCTTTTCCTCATGCGCTCGGCGGCTTGTCTGCGGGTGATACGCTTCCGGCAGACGGGGCAGTATTTGACACTGTTAGAGGTTGACGCAAAGAACGCGCCGCACTCGGTACATTTCTTCTTATCCCCTGTCTGGTAAAGCTCCGCATAGAGCAGCCTGTCGGCGGGAAGCACCGCAACCCGGAACCACTTGCAGAGAAGCGAATAGGAAATGAGCTGCGGACATACGCATTCGTCTCCGTCGTCCAGTAAGATACAGTTCCCGTTATCATAGTTGCAGCACGTCCGGCGCACAAGGGCGTTGACTTTCCGGCTCTGGGGCGGCGTCAGCCGCTTAACCCCGTTCATACTTCATCAGCGGCGTAAATGGGAAGCTCTGCAAATTCCGCTTCGGTCAAAGCGTCCACTTTGGAAAGGGTGCGCTTTGCAAGCTCCCGCATATCCGCGTCCATGTAGGGCAGCGCGGCGTTGACATTCTCAATCAAAGCCCGCTTGCCGCCCTCGTTGTAAATGCTCAAAAGGTTTGTTTCTTCAACAGTCAGTCTAATCATGCTCATACCTCCATATCGTGATTTTTTGTTTTTGCCGCCGCCTTTTTCGGGGCGGTCTTTGCCTTGTCTGCTTTAAGCTGCGCCCGGATAGAGGGGCGGGGCTTCCTTATCTCCCTGTCCCGGTTCTCCCCCTTGTCAATCAGCGCATACGTCCCATGTCTGCCCTCGATTTTGGAAAAGGAAAGAGTCTTATAGGGCAGCATGGAGAAAAGGCGGTCAGTGTCCTTTGTGGCTGCAAGCCGCATGAACGCCGGGGAAAGCTCTGCCATGAAATGGGTCTTGTTCGGGCTATTCGGCTCATAGTGCCGCTTCATTTCCCGCACAATGCGCCGCGCTTCCGTTTCAATCAGCCCGTCCCGCAAGGCTGTGATATGCGCCTTGAAGTCCCCCGGTGGAAGCTGCTCCCGGCTGCGCCGTTCTTCCTGTAAGAGTGATTGCAGCGCGTCCGGGTCGTCGGGTAGGGCTTCAAAGCGTTCAAACTTCCCAAGCTGCGGGTCTGGGTTGCCGTTGAAGAACCGTCCGGCGGGTATCTCCCTTTCCCCTCGCTCATAAATCAGCTTCACCGTATCGGCGGGCAGTTCCTTTTCCTTGACGCGCTCATAATGTTTAGCGTAGTCCAGTTCGTACAGATTGCCCTTAATTTTCCCGCGCTCCTTTCCCGTCAGCTCGATTGCATAGGCAAGGACGCGGTCGCTTGTCTGCTCCATGTAGAAACGCCATGTGTTGTGGGGCGCGGTGTCTTTGAGGAAAACGTCGCGCTCCCGGAAACAGTGCGTCCCGGACGGGCGGCAGAACCACAAAAGGGTCTTGTCCTCCCTGTTGGGGCTTGCCGCCGCCTTTGCGATAATCTCTTTGTCAATGTCTAAGTCGCTCTGGTAAAAGCCTGTGTTCTGCTTCATAATCGCTTCAAGGGAAGCGAACAAATCCACGTTTTCAAATTTACTCTGTTCCGGCATGGGTCAGCTCCTTTCCAAGTCCTGTGACTTCTGCTTTGCGTTTTTCTTCTGCGCCTTTTCCTTGTCGGCTCTAAGCTGCGCCCGGATAGAGGGCTTTTTTTCCGGCTTCGCTCCCTTGCCGCGCTCCTTGTCGGCTTTGACAGCGTTAGCCAGGTCAACAAGGGAAATCTGCTCGCCCGCCTTTACCTTTGCTTCCAGTTCGTCAACGGTGGGGGTGTTGTTGATGATACCGTCAATCATGTTTCCGTTCTGCTCTATGGTCTGCTCGGCGGTTTTCAAGGGATTGTCCCGCTGCGCCTGTTCTGCGGCAACGGCAAACGCCCGCGTCCCATTCCCCATAATCAGATACTTTCCGTCGTCCGACTGGTGGTGAAAGCCATATCCGGCGGCTTCTATCTGCTCCCGGCTCATAGCGGTTACATGGAAAGTCCCTCTCGGTGTTTTGACAGTTTCGCCCGTTTCCAAGTCGTCCGGGGTAAGCTGCTTCTGCTCCTGTAAAAACTCCGGCACTTCCCGGAAACCTACACTGTCAACGAAATGCGCCGCGTCCTGTCCGTCCTGATGAAGCACTACCACGTCCGAAACGGAAAGGCTGTGTCCCTTAAAATCTTTGGGGTGGTCGATATTGAAACGGGTGTAAATATCTTCAAGGGAAGTTTCCGGCGCAAGGGGCGCGGAATAGACAAGCTCATAGTTCGCCCTGTCAACCACATTTCCCGCCGCCTGCAGGCGGTCGTATGGCTCAAAGCGGAAATCCCTTGTTTCGTCCCCGCCTTTTATCTGGTAAATGGAAAAGGTGTCTTTGTCCTGTCCGGCGGTCTGCGCCGTTTCCTGTGCCTTTGCGTAAAGCTGCTTTACGTCGCCCTCGGTCAGCCCGCCGCTTTTGAGCTGCCCCATAAGCTCGCGGCATTTCTCCGGCGTTCCCGTATAAAGCACGTCGCCCATTTTCGCCCGCCCGTTCTCCTGTGTCACATAGGCTTGCAAGAGGTGGCTGTTTTCCGGGCTGTCGCCGTAAGGGTTCCGGCGCATCTTGTAAATCGTTTCCGGGGTAAAGGCTTCTTTCGGGGCTGCGCCCGCCTTTTCCTGTGCGCCGGATTTTCCCGGTGCGGCTGCTTCCGGCTTCTCTTTCCCGGCTGTATCTGCCTTTGCCGGGGCTTCCGGCTGCGGCTGTTCTTTCGGGGCTGCCTTTTCCTCTCTGGTGGGCTGCTCCTGTCCGGCGGTCTGCTCCTTGTCCTGTGCCTTTTGCAGCTCCGCAAGATTTTCGTCTATGGAATTGATAATCTCGGCGGCTGCGCTGCGTATCGTTTCAAGGGAGCTTTTCAGCTCGGACAGCTCCCGCCCGCTGCTCCACCCGGCGACATAGCCGAAAGAGTAGTCCGACGTGTCAAGCCCGTAATGTTGGCAGACAGTATAGGCGACGCTTTCCGCTTCGACTTCGCGGGTGCGGCGGTCAACGTGGGGCTGCTGCTCGTCCTTTGGCGCGTTGAGGTCAATGTCGTGCAGCTTCGCATGGGCGATTTCGTGAATGGCGGTCTTTAAGGTCTGTAATTCGCTCATGCCCTCGTTGATAGCAATGCGCTTGTCCTCCAAGTGGTAGTAGCCATGAGAGCCGCCCTCGATATTCTCAAAGGCGATAGGAACGGGGGAAGTCTTTTCAAGGGCTGCGAAAAAATCCTTGTAGCGGTCAACGTCGCCCGTCAGCTCGTCAACGGCAATATCCGGCAGCTCCTTTCCCTCGGTCTGGGAAACGTCAAAGACGGATACCACCTTGTAGGCGGGTATGGTGACTTCCTTTTCCTCGGTGACGGGCTTTCCATCCTTGCCGATTATGGGCTTCTGTGTGTGCGGGTCGATTTTCTGCATTTCCTGTTTGATTTTATAGGGCGACGGGGCAATGATTTTAATTCCCTTTTGCCCTTTCATCACGTTTCGCTCAAAGTTATTCTTCCAAGCGGAAAAGCCCGCCACAAGGGAAGCGTCCGGCTTCTGCATGGCGATAAGGACGGTGTTTCGGAAGCTGTAATTATGGAATTTTGACATGACTTTCAGATATTCCTTGTAACGCTCGCTGTCAAAGAGTTCCGCAATACCCTGTTCCAGACGGTCGGTAATCTCTTTTAATTTCTCGGCGGGCTTCTCGCTCGTCAGCACGATAGGGATAACCGGGCGCGGCTCCTGTGGCTGCTCTGCGGTCTGCGCGGTTCTCTGCCCCGGCGCGGCTGCGTCAAAATCTGCTTTTTCCGGGTCGGGGCGTGACCGCTGCGGGGGCTGCGGCGTTACCCGGTATTCCTGTGGAACGTCGCGCCCGTCGTACCATTCTGTAAAGGTGTTGCGGTTGTTGTAGATATAGCCCTTTTCGGTAAACATACCGTCGTCGTTAATGGAAGCGTCGCGCCCGTATTCCTCATACATGAAATACTTTTTCGCTTCTTCGGGCAGTTCGGGTTCTTCCAGTTCATCAACCAGATAACGCCCGTATTCTTCTTCATTGTGGACGGACGGATAAATCCAGTAGCAGTCAAGGTTTTGTGCAAGGTTGATGATGTCCTGTAAGCTGTCGGCATGGTCGCCGTATTCAATGGCTGCAATGAATTTCTCCCGGTCGTCGTCAAACTGCATTTCCAAGAGCTTCCCTAAATAGTTCAGCTCGTCGGGGTGGGAATACTCGCTTAAATGTTCCGCCAAGCCGGGGATAGGGGATTGAAATTCTGTGAAATGCCATTCCTCGTAATGCTTGAAGTCAATCCCGATACGGTCAAAGACTTCTTTCAGATGTTCGGCAGTCGTGGGGAACGTCACCCATTCGCCCGCGGGTCTGCCCTCGGTGTACTTCCCAAGATTGGAAAGATAGCCGCTTAAAATCGGTTCTGCCATTTGTTCGCTCCTTTCTTTTTCAATCATGCGGTGCATAAGCTCAAAATCCTCAATGCTCATGCTCCCGTCAAATACATAGGGGTTAAAATCCTCTCCGTCCCGGTAGGGCTTTTCGGAAAAGGGAAGCCCCGCTTCATGGGCGGCTGCCCTCGCTTCCTCGATAACCTCCGGGGGAAGCCTGTCGTCATGCGCCCCGATAAAACCGTCAATGTCGTTCATGCTGTTTTCGTAGTGGTAGCGCACTCCGGCGGTCAGCTCGTCAAGGCTCATGTCCTCGCCTAAATGCCCGCAGTAATAGCCGTTTAGGATAACGGCGGCGGGGTCGGTGCTTTTGATTTCCTCTAACCGGCTCCTGTCCTCCGGGTAGAGGGTGTCGTCCATATCAAGATGAAAATATTCCGCGTTCCATGAACGCCCCTGTTTCCAGAACGCCACCCATGCGATACCGTCCCTAAGCTCGTCTTGATAGTCCTTTACGGTGTCCCGTAAACTTGCCATAGTGAAAAACCTCCTTTCTTTGGGGCAGCGTCACAAGCTGCATTTTTGGGCTGCATGGTCTACTACGGGTACGCCCGCATTTCTGCCAAAGATTTCTCAAAAATTTTTAGAGGGTGAAGCCCTCCGCAAAAGAGGGTTTGGGAAACTTCCCAACAAGCAAAATCCCCGTCCGGCGCGTCAGCGTCGCAACGGGGATTTACGGAAGTGGGTACCCGCTTCCTATGCTTGCTATTCAAGTTTTTAGTTCTTCTGTACTTCGATACGGTAGTTGACGTATTTCCCGCCAGTGTCAGCCAGAACGATAGTTCCGTCATAGGTCTTGCCTGTTTTCGGGGAATAGAGCTTCTTCACATTCACTTTGCCGGATTTAAGGAGCGCGGCGGCAATCTTCGCGGAAAAAGCGGTCTTGCGTTCCTCGAAAAAGCGGTCATTCTTCCACATGACAAAGGCACATTCTTTGTTGCTGCAATAATAGTTTTTCTTCCCCTCATGGACGGGGGAACCGCAACGGGGGCATTTGCCGACAGAGGGCTTTTCCTCCCGGAACAAATCCTTTTTCCCGTCCAGTGCTGCGGCGTGTGTCTGCACAAGCTCCCGCGCCATAGCTTCAATGCCGGACAGAAATTCGCCGGGGTCTGCGGCTCCCTTTGCTATCTGCGTCAGATTGTTTTCCCATTCTGCGGTAAGCTGCGGGGAAGTGAGCATATCCGGCAAGACTGATATAAGGGCGGCTCCGTTCTGCGTGGGGATAAGCTGCTTCCCCTTGCGCTCTGCAAAGCCGCCCTTTACCAGTTTTTCAATGACGGCGGCGCGGGTGGCGGGAGTGCCAAGCCCCCGGCGTTCCGCGTCCGGGTCGGTGTCCCCGTTCCCGGCTCGCTCCATAGCAGAGAGAAGCGACGCTTCGCTGTGGGGCTTCGGCGGCGTTGTGGTATGCTCCGTTACTTTTGCGGCGGGGTTAGGAAAGTTCTGTCCCTCGGAAAGCTCCGGCAGCGTCACGCCCTCATTTTCCCCGTCCTCTGCTTCGGGCTTATCTTTCAGCGTCGCCCGGTATCTGCGTTCAAGCTCTTTCCAACCCTCCGCAAGTACGGTCTTTCCCCTTGCGGTGAAGTCTGTCCCGGCGCATGAGAAAACCGCCGTAACCGCTTCATAAATATGCGGCTCGGCGGTGGCAAAAAGCAGACGCGCCCCCGCAAGGGTAAGGATATTCTTCTCGCTTTCCGGCAGCGCGTCCGGGTCAGCCTTTGCAAGCTCCATAGTGGGAATGATTGCGTGGTGGTCTGATACTTTCTTGCTGTCTAATACCTTTGCAATCTCCGGCGTGAAGTCCGCGCCCGCCATAAAGGGGAGCTTTTCGCAAAGCAGCGCGATAATGTCCGCTGCGGTGCCGCCCATGTCGTCAGTAAGAAAGCTGCTGTCCGTCCTCGGATAAGTAAGGAGCCGCTTTTCATAAAGGGATTGTGCAAGGTCAAGGGTCTGCTTTGCGGTGTAACCGAAAATGCGGTTCGTTTCCCGCTGCAAAGAGGTAAGGTCAAAGAGCTTTGGCGGGGCTGCGGTTTTCTTCTCTCTGGTAAGGGAAACGCATACCGCCTTTCCCGCTTCGCAAGCCCCTTTCAGCGCGTCGGCTTCTGCCTTGTCCGAAATCCTTTCGCTTGCCGCGTCCGCGCCGGATAAATCAAGGCGAACATGATAATATTTTTCTTTCTGGAAATGGGAGATAGCCGCGTCCCGGTCGGTGAGCATTTTTAAGGTCGGGGTCTGGACGCGCCCCACGTTCAAGGTCTTTCCATACAGGCAGGAGAAAAGCCGGGTGGCGTTAATGCCGATAAGCCAGTCAGCCTTTGCGCGGCAGAGGGCGGACGCAAAGAGCGCGCCATAGTCCCGCCCGTCTTTGAGGGAAGCAAAGCCCGCCTTAATCGCCCCGTCCTCCATTGAAGAAATCCACAAGCGGCGCATGGGCTTCTTGCAGCCCGCCACTTCGTAGACAAAGCGGAAAATCAATTCACCCTCGCGCCCCGCGTCACACGCATTTACCACTTCGGAAACGTCGGCGCGGTGCATAAGCTCTTTAATGGTTTTGAATTGCTTCCCCTTGTCCGGGTCAACGGCGTACTGCCATTCCTCCGGCAGAATGGGTAAGCTGTCAAAACTCCATTTTTTATATTGCTCCCCGTAGGCGGCAGCTTCCGCAAGCTGTACCAAATGCCCGACGCACCATGAAATGAGGTAGCCGCCGCCCTCGATATACCCGTCCTGTTTCCCCTTAATGCCAAGCGCGGCGGCGATAGTCTGCGCCATGCTCGGCTTTTCTGCAATCACAAGTCTAAATGCCATGAAAAAATCCTCCTTTCAGCGTTCCGGCGCGGTGTGCTTCTTCTCCTGTGCCTGTTTCAGACAATAGCCGATACAGGGGGATTGCGCCTTATAAGGGCAACGCATACACGCCGGGGATTTTGGAACGGGCGGCGCACTGTCACGCCGCCCGGTGGGTCTTTGTACCATCATTTTTTCTAAAGGGTTTTCGGTGAAAAGCGTCATGCTTCCTCGTCCTCCTGTTCTTCATCAGAAAGCCCGTCCCCCTCGTCCTCGTCGTAATCGTCAAAATCGAAATCTTCAAGGTCGGTGTCGCCCTTGACGTTCTGCTTTGGCTTCATAAACTTAAAATAATAGAACGCGCCCCCGCCGCCAAGAAGTGCCACGACAAGGAAAAGCACAAGCCCGCCTGTATTGCCTTTCTCTTTGGGCTGCTCTGTTGGTTTCTCGGTTTCCGGCTCCGCTTCCTTGCCGCTGCAAGCGGTCATGTTGTCCTTGCAGACAGGGCAGCTCACATTTACCTTTCCGGCTTCGCATTTATCGGTGCAACTGCAAACGGCGGGCGGGGCTGCTTCGGTGCTTCCGTCCTCCATAAGTGCTAAGAGGTCGGCTTCGTCCACTTGATTAAGGAAATGTACGGTGTCCTCGCCCTCGTCGTCCCGGTCAATGAGGATATAAAAGTAATTGCCGTTTTTGGTCGTTACGGTGATAAGCTGCTTGTTGCCGCCGAAATCGTCTACAAGGGTCGCGTTCCCGTCCGGGGTAAGGGGTTCTTCCTTTTGGGGTTCCTCGTAGACAACGCCGCTGTCGTTGGTGTCGTCCTCTCCCTCCGGGGTCTGTGCAAAAGCGGTGACGGAAAAGCCGCCCATAAGTACAAGGGCGGCGCAAAGTGCGGTCAAGGTTCTAAGGATTTTCTTATTCATTCTCGGTGTCCTCCATTTCTTCGGTGTCATGGTCTGCGGGTTCTGCGGGGTAGCCCGGCGCGGCTTCCATACCCGGAATACCGCCCCCGGAAAGCATAGCGGAAAGCTCATGCGGGGAAAGGCGCATGGAGCGCACAAGCTGTACGATTTGCAGGTTTTCCGCTTCGGTTTTCTGCGCTTCAAGCCCCCTTAATCTGTTCTGGTACTCGGTGATTTTCTCGCGGGTCTTTGCAATCTCTTTGTCGATACGTTCAATTTTGTTCATAGCCATCAATAAATTTCTCCTTTCAGATTTTCATTTTTTTGTTGTCAGTTCCAATTCATTAAGCCGTAGCCCTTGATACAGGAGTAATTGACGGGGTAGCTCTTTATCTTGCAGGCGTCGCCGGAATTGCCCTCGACGGTATAGACGCGCTCCCCGTCCGTTCCGATAACAAGCCCCACATGGTCTGCGCTCCCGTCCCCGTCCCAGTCGAAAAAGATAGCGTCGCCGGGGGCGATATTCTCATAGCCCCTCGCGCCCCATTGCCCGCGTGACTGGAACCAGGGTACGCCCTGTGACTGGCACCCGGCAAAGCGCGGCTCGCTCTTTCCGGCTTGATTGTAGCACCATGAAACGAAACAGGCGCACCATTCCACGCGGCTGTTAAATCCGTACCAGCTCCAAAAGGGTCGCCCGCCCACGTTGCCGACTTGCCGCTTCGCAAGGTCTACAACGGCGGTGTTGCCGGGGCGTGTGCCGTTTACAAGCTGTACGCCGCTTAAATCCTCGGACGCGCCCATATCGGGGGAGCCGCCGCCGAAAATCAGCGGTTTGTTTCCGCTTGTTTCCAGATAGACGCGGTACATTTCAAGCTGCTGTGGCGTTAGAAGTTCCTCCGCAATCTCGGAAATGGGCTTGTTCGTCAGCTTCACGTTGAGGATATGGTACTCGTAGGGTACTTCCTCGGTGGTCGTTTCCCCTGTTTCCGGGTCTGTGCTTGTTTCTGTGCGGTAGCGGATTTCCGTTTCTTCTGTCAGCGTCAAAGTGTACTGCATGGCAAAGACGCGATTTAGCTCTGCCTGTGCGCTCTGCGGGGTGTAGGTCTGCAAAAGGGCGGTGAGGTAGGACGCTAACTCATGGGGGTTATGCCCGATACTGTCAAGGTCATAGCGGTATTCGTCATAGCCGGGGTGGGTGCTTTCGATATTGTCAATCTGCTGCTGAAGCTCGTTTTCCTTTGCGGCGTAATTGTTCTCCGTCGCCACAAGGTCGCTGTCCTCCGACGTGTAGGAAGTCCCAAGTATGCCGTTCATCAAGCCGGAGAACATGGAACCGCAAGAGGAAAGCCCCGCCGATACCATGATGAATAAGAGCAGCGCGGCAACGGCGATACATACGCCCGCCGGGTGCCGCCCTACAAAAGCGATTGCCTTTTTTGTTTCCTCGGCGGTCTTTTTTGCCGCCTTGCGGGTGTTCTCTGCGGCTTTCTGCGCCGTTTTTGCGCCGCCTTTCCTTGCCGACTTTGCATACTGCCGCTTGATTTGCTGCTTCTGCATGAAGCGGGAAAGGGGATTGCCCGCAATCTGCGGATTGTCATGCAGGGCTTTATGGTACTGGAAATCCACATTCGCCTTGAACGCCGCTTTCTCTGCCTTTGCCGCCGCCCGGTAGGGTTTGAGCTTGTGGCTGTGGTAGCCCTCCTTGACTTTCCGCGCCCCGTACTTTGCGCCGCGCTCTGCCAGTTCTTCGGATTTGTGCGCCCCCTCAACGCCGGAATTGTCCTTTTCAACGGAATGTATCTTGTTGTGGACGAAAATACCCGCTTCCTGTGCGGGGCGGGATAGCGGGTTATTGTGGGGCTTATTCTTTCCTATGGGCTTTTCCTGTTCCTCAAAATGTAGGCGGGTCTTGCCTTTCCCGGTGGCTTCATCAAAGGTGCGCTCCCGTACAAGTTTCTTTTCTTTGGGGATAGCCGCCTTTGCCGCGTCCAGACGGTCGGCTGCTTTGTCCGATTTTCGGATATACCTTTCAAGCTCCGGCGTTGCCCGTTCCTCGTCGGTAAACTGCAAGCGGGAAGATTTTTCTTTTGCTGTGGCTTCTGCCTGTGCTTTCCTCGCCGCCTTTTTGCTCGCCTTTCTGGTACGCGCCCCGTCGATACGTTCCAAGACGCGCTCGGCTGCTGCGGTGTCCTGTTCCCGTTCTGCCCCCGGCGCATGGGGAAGCGGCGGCGTGTCGGTTAAGGGCGGGGAAGTTGCGCCGCCCGGTAGGGGCTGCGCTGCCTGTTCCGGCTGCGGTGGGGCTTCGGTCTTTGCAAAGTCCGCGTCCCTTATCCGCTTGCTGATACGTTTCTTTTTCCCGGTAGCGGCGTTTACCTCGACAGCCCCCTCGCGGGTCATTTTCTGCGTGACTTTTTCACGCGCCTTATATTGTTTTATGTGTCTGTCCCTCCAATCCGCGCCCTTGCAAGGGCGCAATACTCGGCGTTTATCTCAATGCCTATATAATGCCTGTCAAGCTGCTTTGCGGCTGCCCCCGTCGTGCCGCTGCCGAAAAAGGGGTCAAGCACAACGCCGCCTTTCGGACAGCCCGCCTTGATACAGGTTTCGGCAAGTTTTGGCGGGAACGCGGCGAAATGCCCGCCCTTGTAGGGAACGGTATTGATAAGCCACACGTCCCGCCTGTTCCGCATGGTCGGCATGAGGGCTTCGTCGTAGTAGCTGCCGCTTCGCGCCCGGTTAAGCCCCTGTACGTTCCCCTGTCCGGGTACTTCGTCCGCATATTTCTGTCCCGCGCTGCGCCCGGTGCGGTACCGCGCCGCCGTTGTGGGGGCTAACGGCTCGGCTATGGCGGCTGCGTCATAAAAATACTTC
Organism: Lactonifactor longoviformis DSM 17459; assembly: GCF_900129135.1. Taxonomy (GTDB): domain Bacteria; phylum Bacillota; class Clostridia; order Lachnospirales; family Lachnospiraceae; genus Lactonifactor; species Lactonifactor longoviformis. Next base: position 117,718 of record NZ_FQVI01000008.1, on the reverse strand, counting down.
TTTGACTTCGTAAGCAGAAAGATATGTTCATAGCAGCGGGTAGGGCGGTCTTTCACGCTCTCCGGCATGGGGTTTTCTTTCTGCCAGATAATGTCGCTCCTTAAATACCACCCGTCAGCGCGTAGGGCAAAAGCTAAAAGCCAGGGAATACCGATTAAGTCCTTTTGTTTGCAGCCGGAAACGCGGTTGTTTCTTGCAATCTGCTGTCCGTTTCTCCCTTTCGGGTTCTTCGGGTCTGCATGGTAGCCTTTATTTCCTGTGCCGCAGTAGGTGTCCGCGATATTCAGCCAGAGCGTACCGTCAGAACGCAGTACCCGGCGCAGTTCGCGGAAAACCTCGGTCAGCCTGTCAATGTACTGCTCCGGCGTGTCCTCCCGCCCAATCTGCATATCAAGCCCGTAATCCCTAAGCGCATAGTAGGGCGGGCTTGTGACGCAACAGTGTACGCTTTCCTCTGGAAGCTCCCGCAAGGCATAGAGCGCGTCCCGGTTGATAATGGTGTCTGTCCTTAATTTTGTCATGCTTCGCCCACTTCCTCCGGCTTCGTCGTCATTACCCGGTAAAGCTCGGTGTCTTTCGGGAAGCGGTCTACAAAGGGCAGCACCACGTTCCCGTAGAAGATAAGCCCCTCGCCCGCTTCGGTGTGGGTGACATACTTCATCTGCTGCGGGGAGATGTTGAGCTGCTTTGCAAGGATAGCCCGGTCGCCCGCCGCCTGATTGAGCATGAGGACAAAATCAGAGTTTTCAAAGATATTCTCCACTTCGCGGGAAGCAAGCAAATCCTTGACGTTCTGCGTAATGGCTGTGGGTATGCCGCCCCATTTTCTGAAACGCTTCCAGATTTCAACGGAATAGGCGGCGGTCTGTTCCTCTTTCAAGAGAAGATGAAATTCGTCCATAAAATACCGGGTGGATTTCCTTTCTGCCCGGTTGACGGTGACGCGGTTCCATACCTGGTCCTGCACAATGAGCATACCTAACTTTTTGAGCTGCTTCCCAAGCTGCTTGATGTCAAAGCAGACAAGGCGGTTAGAAAGTTCCACGTTGGTACGGTGGTTAAAGACGTTCAAGCTGCCGGAAACGTAAAGCTCCAATGCCGCCGCGATACGCGCCGCTTCCGGCTCCGGCTGCTTCAAAAGCTCGTCGTAGAGGTCGCCCAAGATAGGCATTTTCTCCGGGTCGGGGTCTGCAAGGAAAGGGCGGTACACGTTCCTAACGGCGCGGTCAATGACGGTCTTATCGACGGGCTGCAAGCCCTCCTTGCCGCCGATTACAAGCTCGCAGAGGGAGAGGATAAAGTCGGATTTCAGCGCAAGGGGGCTGTCGTCCTCGGAATAGTTGAGGTTAATATCCATAGGGTTCACATACTGGGGCTTCCCGTCAATGCCCTTGCCCGTAGGCGATAACCGTATCACTTGCCCGTCAAGCCGCTGCACAAGGGAAAAATACTCTGCTTCCGGGTCGCAGATAATTATGTCGTCGTCGGTAATGAGGAAAGCGTTTGTCATTTCCCGTTTGGCGGCAAAGGATTTCCCGCTTCCCGGCGTACCCAAGATTAAGCCGTTGGGGTTCTTTAGCTGCTTGCGGTCGCAGAGTATCATGTTGTTAGACAGGGCGTTTAAGCCGTAGTACAAAGCCGCGCCCGTCTGGAAAAGCTCCTGTGTGATAAAGGGGATAAAGATAGCGGTGCTTGACGTGGTAAGCCCTCTTTGAATGGGGATAAGGTTCTCCCCAAGCGGTACAGAGGACATAAGCCCCGCTTCCTGTTGGTAGTCAAGGCGGGTCAAGGCGCAGTTGTTCTTCTGTGCAATGCCCGCCGCCGCGAATACGTCATTTTCCAGTTTCCGCTTCGTGTCCGCCATGTTCACCACAAGGAACGTCAAGAGGAACATTCTTTCATTCCGGCTCTGCAAGTCCTGTAAGAGGTTCTTCGCTTCGCTGCCGAACGTGGCAAGGTCGGACGGGATTATATCCATGTCGTAGCCGCTGCGTACCGCTTTTTTCTGTTCCTCGATTTTCATTTTGTCAAGGTCGGTGATTTTCCGCTTGATTGTCTTTATGGCTTCGGTCTGGTCGATACTGTGGATATGCAGATTGACGATAACGCCCGTTTCCAAGTCCAGAATATCCGATAAGATACGGTCGTTTAATTCCGGCGCAAGGATTTCAAGGAATGAAACCGCGCCGATTTTGCGCCCCATGCGGAAATAACGCCCCTCGCCAAAACGGAAAGAGGATGGGGCGATAAAGTCCTTTGTGGAAAGCCCGGACGGGGCAAGCCATGAAAAATCAAAGGCAAACTGCCCGCCCTCCGGGTGGAAAATGCCATGCAGCATTTTAAGGCGTTCATAGCCTGTCATGGGGCGGGCAGACACGCCCAAGAGCTTAAAGTTGTTGAGTACGTCCGTTTCGATACGGGCAAGGCGGGATTTCGCCGCGCCCAGACTGTCGGCTTCAATGGCAAAGGTGATATATTTTGCTTTGACAAGCCCGTTGTTTCCCTTTGCAAGCTGGTTTTTCAGCATATTCCGGTATTCTGTGCGGATAGAGTTGAAAGCGTCCTCCTGTGCCGGGATATTGACCGCCTTTTCCGCTTCGCCCCGCTGCGTCCCCTGATTGATGAAAGAGAGCTGCACCGAAACGGAAGCGTCAAAGTAGTTGAGGAAGTCGCACCAGTTCTCAAAAATGGCGGTCTTGTCGTCTGCCTGTGCAAGCTGATAGTTAATATCTTCAAAGGCGACGGTCTTTGAGTATTTCCGTCCCGTAACCTTGCAGATACCGTCCGGGTACATCTGGATATAGGGGATTGTCTGCTGTGCGGTGTGGGCTTTCCCGTCGCCCTTTGCCTGTCTGATGATTTCCGCAATCTGCTTTTTCTCGGCGCGGGTGAGCTTGCGGGGCGGGTTAGGCTTTGCGCTTCCCGCCGCGCTGTTTCTTCGTGTTTCCTTTTGCAATCGCTGATACCTCCTTTTCAAGTTTTCTCTGCCGTTCTAAGACGGAATAAAAGTTGTCTGTCCTGTATGGTCGTTCTTTGGGGGCTATGAATTTCGTCCGTATGATGTTCTTCACCACCACTTCAAGGGGCTGTCCATGCTTTTCATACATGGCGAACAGGAAACAGGGCAGCATGACGGCAATCATAGCCATAGACGCAAGGCTTGTGCCTGTGCTGTCTTTGAGCAGAAAGAAAAGCGGAAGCCCTAACAGGAGAGCTACCGCAAAACATACAATCTGCCGTTTGGTAAGGTTGAAAGCTACTTTTGTCTTGACTTTGGATAAGTCTTTGGGTACGGGTACATACGCCAAGTGGAAACCTCCTTTCTCTGGGTTTTTTGCTGCTGTAAGTTCCCATAGGGGTAATCAAGGCAAAGGTCAATTTCTGCCCTTTGCCCGTCCCTATTCTATGGGGTTTTCCCGCGTCAAGGTCGGGTAGTATTTTCGCCGCTTTGCTCTGAAAATCTCCACCCTACCCTTGACACGCCGCTAATGCGCGGAGAAAATCGACTTCGCCAGTGCGCCGGATTTGAACAGGGAGAAACAGAGGATAACGGTATAGGCTGCAAGGGAAAAAATCGCGCTGTGCAGGTTGTCCGCTATTATCATGTTGTTCACCAAAACCGCGTAAATGCCGACGCATATCATTATGAGGAAGCCTTGAAAGCCAAGCGCGAACAGGGATTTTAGGTAGTTGTTCCCTATCTGTCCCCATTCCCGATTAGTCATTGTTGCGAACGGGATAGGCGATACCGAACAGTAAAGGTAAATTTCTATCATTCTGCCGTAGAGGATAACGGTTATCAGTACGGACATGATTTTCATGCACAAGCTCACAAGGCTTGTTTCCATGACAAGTAAGAGCAGTTCGGGGATTTCCATAGCGTCAAGCCCGCTTTGCATGGAAGCAAGGGCGGCGGCAACATCAATCTCTGTGCTGCCGCCGATTACCCCCGCCGCGCCGGAAACAACGTGCTGCGCCATATCGAACACCGCCATAGTGATGTCAAAGGTGTGCGTCACAAGGTAGACTGCCACAAACGCCTTGAACACCCACTTGAAGAACATGGAAGTGTCAACGTCGTGCATATTGTTCTTTTCCGTTACCATGCTGATAAGCTCATAGCATAGGACGTAGGTAATGACAAGCCCCGCAATGGGTACGATTACATTCTCACTAAGCGTCTGTATCATGGAGAATATATTTGCGTTCCACCCTTGCGGGGTCTGCCCTACCTCTGCGGCGATAGTGCCGACTTTCTCGTTTACGTCCCCGAACATAGTTGACAGATTACCGTTTATGGCTCCTATGAGGATTTCCTTTATCCATTCGTTAATCGCGTCAAGTATGCTCTGCATAAGCCTTTACCCGCGCTTCTTAACCGAACAAGCCGGAAAGCAGCGGTACAAGGGTCATGCCGATAAGGGCAACGCCGCCGCCCGCCATAAGCTGCTTCATGCCCTGGCTTTTTACTGATGTGTGATAAAGAAGTAATAGAAGTGTAAAAAATTTTGCCGTTCCTATCCGGCACTTAGCTCTTGTGTCGGACAGGTCGGGCGGTTATTCGGGCAAGTCCACCTTGCCAACAAAAGAATAATAAATCTCAATGTCCTGCCTACGGGTCTTGTTCTCGTCATAGCTGCACTCATGCACAACGATTTTCTCTACAAACTCCCGCAACAGAGTAGGGGTAAGTTCTTCAAAGCTGGTATGCCGCCGGACAACATTCATAAACTTTTCTGCGTTCACGGTGGCTTCCTGTGCTTTGGAAAGCTCCGCTTGAATAGCAGCGGCTCTTTCTTTCAGCTCCCGTTGCTCTGCTTCATAGTCTGCCGACAGCTCTGTGAAACGCTCGTCTGATATGCGCCCGGTCACGCTGTCCTCATACAGCCGCTTGAAGATAGCGGATAACTCGGCTATGCGTTTCTCGGAGGCTTCCAGTTCCTTTTTCTTGGCGGCGTTCCTGCGTTTGCCCCCGTCCTCGTTCTGCTCAATCAAGAGTTTCATAAACCGGGCTTCATGCTTTGCCGCATAGCTGGTCACTTTCCGCAGATTGGAGAGTACACCAGCGGTCAAGAGGTCGGTGCGGATAAAGTGCGCCGTACAGTCATGGGTGCGTTTCTTGTAGTTGCCGCAGATATAACAGTCCTGCTTGCGCTTGTCCGTCTGGTATCGCTGCTGATACATCACGCTGCCGCAGTCCGCACAGAACAGTATGCCGGAGAACAAACCCACTTCATCATAGCGGTTTGGGCGTTTGCGCTGTTTGCGAAGCTCCTGCACCCGTTCCCATGTTTGGGTGTCTATGATAGGCTCGTGGTGGTTCTCGAAAATCACTTGCTTTTCCGGGGGATTTTCTACACTGTGCTTGACTTTGTAAGAAAGTTTTTCTGTCTTGAAATTTACCAGACAGCCTGTGTATTCCCGGTTTTCAAGGATATGCACTACGGTATTGGTCGCCCACTTGCACTCATAGCCGGGGTGGTAGCGGCGGGTGCTGCCCGTCCTGCGGTATTCAAGCGTTCCCGGCGTGGGGATTTGCTGCTCTGTGAGCATACGGGCTATCTTGGTCGGACCATTCCCGGCAAGACAGAGGTTGTATATCTGCTTGACTACGGGTGCAGCTTCCTCGTCAATAATGAAATTTTCATCCTCGTCCATGAGGTAGCCATACACAGGCTTGCTTGTGATGGGCTTGCCATTCATGCCTTTTGAGCGTTTTACTGCTTTGATTTTCTTGCTCGTATCTCTCACCAGCCATTCGTTAAAGATATTCCGCAGCGGGGCAAAGTCATTGTCGCCCTGTGCGCTGTCCACTCCATCATTGATAGCGATGAAGCGGACACCTTTCTGTGGGAAAATCATTTCCGTGTACATTCCCACTTGCAGGTAGTTTCGCCCTAACCTCGACATATCCTTTACGATAACTGTCCCGACTTTTCCGGCTTCAATGTCCGCAAGCATGGCTTGAAAACCGGGTCTTTGAAAGTTCGCACCAGAATAACCGTCGTCCGTGTACCAGCGCAGATTGGAAAAGCCGTTCTGCTTTGCATAGGTTTCAAGGATACGCTTCTGATTGGAAATGGAATTGCTCTCGCCTTGCAGCTCGTCCTCATGGGAAAGTCTTGGGTAAAGGGCGGTAATTGGTTGTTGGTTGGTCTGTCTTAACATAAAATCCTCCGTTTCCGACAGCCAGCCCCACTATTCCGTACCTTGATTGTACCACATGGGGCGGCTGTCTGTATAGCGGCAAAAGCGTCAAATCTGCTTCTTTATGGTCGGTCAAATCGCCGTTTTTTGTGTAGCAGCTTCCGCTTCCAGCACTTTCATCATCTTGTCGGCTGCGGTGTCGGTTGCGCCCTGCTTGAAGAAGCCGGAAACGGTAAGGACGGAGTTGCCCATGCGGATTTCCGTTACACAGTCCGGGCGGCGGTCTGTTTTGGTGGTGCTTGTCTGTTTGGTTTCTGTCATAGGCTCTCCTTTCGCTGCTTCATCAGTTGCTTTAATCGTTCCAGCTTTTCCTGTGCGGTTTCCTTTCGGAAGTTGCTACCCGTGAAGCGGACGGGGGCGCACATGGAAGTCAGCCTGTCATAGATACGGGCGTGGGGCGTGTCCTGCGGGTGCTGCAATTCCTCCAGCGTGAGGTTGGTCGTGGCGATCAGCGGCTTGCCGCTTCGGTAACGGCTGTCAATCACGCTATAAACCTGTTCCAGCCCGTATTCTGTCCCTCGCTCCATACCGAAATCATCAAGTATCAGCAGGGGGTAGCTGCAAAGGCGGGAAATATACTCGTTCCTGCCCTCAAAGCTGGCGGCAAGGTCATTGAGTATTGTTGCAAAGTTTGTCATGCAGACGGCAACCTCTTTTTCCATAAGGGCGTTGGCGATACAGGCGGCAAGGTAGCTTTTTCCTGTCCCCACGCCGCCCCAGAACAGGTAGCCGATATTTTCAGCCTGCATGGTTTCCCAGCTCTCCACATAAAAACGGGCGGTTGCGGTCTGCGGGTTTCTGCCGTTGTCATGCTCAAATGTCCAGTTCCGCATAGCAGGGTCGGTAAAGCCCCGGCGTTTCAAGTCCTCCACTGTTTCAAGGTGCTTCTGTCGGCTTTCAGCGGCTTCCCGTTTTTCACGGGCTGCCCGCTGGCAGTCGCACTCTGTCGGGTGTCGGTCATGCCCTAACCATTGGGCGGTTTCTTTTGAAAAATAGGCTTCTTTGGGCGTATGGCACTTGCCGCAGTATAAAAGCCCGTCCTCGCCTGTGTAGTCGTCCGCTTCGGCGGTAGTGGCTGTAATGTCCGTAATCATAGCTTCAATCCCGTTTCTCATAAGCTCTCGCCCTCCTTGCATGAATAATCGGGTATGCCCTGTTTCGGGGCAGCCTTGCCTTTGGCAGCGTCCTCCTGCGCCCACTTGTAAATGGTGGCTGCATGGCTGTGGTACTGCTTCCCGGTGGAAGCGATATGGCAGGAAAGCCGGTCAATATAATACTCCCACTTGTCGGGCAGCTCTGTTTTCAGCCCGGAAAGCTCTGTATCGGTCAGTATCACATTGTTGTATCTGCCATAAGCGGCGGGGGCGGGGTGTCCCGTTTCTCCCTCTCTCTCTTTTTCTATCTTTATCTCTTTCTCTAACTCTATCTCTATCTCTGGTGGACGAATGTCGGACAAATGTCCGCCTTTTGTCCGGGACGGTAAAAGTGCCTTGTTTTCCAGCCTTGCAGCCCGTTTCCTTTCGGCTTCGGTAGAGGACTGTCCTATCATCAGTTCAATGTCGGTCATATAGAAAGCCCCGCTGTCAAGCTGCTCCACAAGCCCCAACTGCCGGAAAATCTCTAAAGCCCTCTCAACCGTCCCTATCTGGTGGCGGGTCAGTGTCGCTATCATCTGTGCTGTGTAGGGGATATGCTCGTCAAGCTGCAACTTCCCGCCGTTTTTCAGCGATTTTAAGTACAGCTTCAAGAGGATATTGGAATATAAAATTCCGTCTTTCATATCTTCCAGCAGCACAATGGAGTCGCTGTCAAAAAAGTTCTCTTTCAGCTTGAGGTAGTAATACTTGCGGTTATCTGCCATTGTCCCTGTCCTCCTTTTTCCGGCGTTTGGAGTAGTAGCGGGGGCAGAGTATGATAACCGCCCGAAAGCTCTGCTTGTAGCTATGGGTACAGCCCCGGCAGAGGTCGTTGTATGTGATACGGTCGCAGGTGGTATTTCCGACTTTTACTTGCCGCAGGAAAAAAGACCATTCCAGCCGCCGTTTCTTGCTCATTCTTGGCATGGGTGCGCTCCTTTCTGCCGTTTCCGCTGGTGTGGCGGTATCGGCGGTAATTCTGTATCATCTCGGTATCATTTTCGGGGTTTTTCTGCCCTGTAAGCCCGTTAAAAAATCCTTTGGTATTGCGGATAGGGTGCGGGGCAGCCCCCTTGTTCTGTATGGGTTCGGGTACATTTTGGGGCGGTTTTTATCGCTCCTGTTCCTGCCTTTTCACAGGCTTGCGTTCCCGGCGTAAAATCTGGTCGATATTGCCCTTGACAGTCTGTAAGCGGCGGTATTCCTCCCGTTTTGCCCGGTAATCGTTGTAGCCGCTGTTTTTCTCTTTGATAAGGCTTTCAATCTCTGCTTGCAGGGCTTTATAGCTCGGCAGCTTGGAAATGCCGTTCTCCCTGAAATAACGGGCGGCTGCGTCTGCTATGATAAAGTCGCTTTCGTGCTTCTGACGGTAGGCTGCTTTTGCTTTGGCGTTTTTCTGCTGTTTCAGTCCGTCCCGGACAGGGCGGGTCTTGGAATAGGCAAGCACCTGCCGTTGCAGCTCCTTTTTCCCGTTCAGCGTCTTTTCCACCTGCTTCAGCTCTGTAAGGCTTTCCTGCATGGCGGCATAAGCGGCAGAACAGGCTTCGTCCAGTTCCTCCGGGGAAGAAAAGCCATACTGCTGATAGGCGGTAACGGTAGCTGCCATTTGCTTTAGGTTGTGCTTTGCCGCCCAGCGGTCATAGCCCATGCCCTTGCCCTCGGCTCGCTTGGCTTCCCGGTCAACCATGCGCTGCAAGGTGTTGTCTGCCGGGGTGGTTTTTGCGGCTTTTTCCTCCCGCAAGCGTTCCTTTTGGGTGTGTGGGTATTCGGGTATGTCTGTGGTCTGTTCGGCGGCTCTGTGAGCGTTATGCGTGAGCAGGGCAAGGACAGCAGCCTTGTCAAAATCGTCCCCCAGCTTCCGGGCTGTGATAGGCTTTGTCCTGTCCGGCGTGAGGTAGGAAAGCCGCCCCCGGCTCTCCTTGACGGTTACACCCTCCCGCAGCAAAAGGGAAGAAAACTCGTCAAAGCTGGTAGCTTGGGAAAGTGCCTGCCGTATCGTCCGGCGCAGCTTCGCCTTGTCCGTTTCAAACTTGGTGGGCTTGGTCGGCTGTCCTGCGGCTTCTCTGGCGGCGTTCTCTTTATCAAGGGCAAGCTGCCCTTTCTTTGCCGCCCAGTATTCCCGTTCGGTTATCCGTTCCTTGCTGCCGTTCAAGAGGTCGATTTGGTAAAGTCCCTCCCGGTGGCACATCTCCATGACTTCACTCTTGAAATATTCCATAGCGGCGTTGGTGCAGCGGTGCTTGCAGCCCTCCCGTGTGTCGGCTGGTCTGTCCATGTAGGGCAGAAGCGGGACTTCATAAATCCGCAGGGAGTTGATGACGATATGCACATGGATATTGCCGCTGTGGTTATGCCCGTCCGGGTGGGTGCAGACTAAGGCTTGGTGTCCGGGGAAATGCTCTTTACAGAACTGCTCGCCCAGCTCCTGCGCCCGGTCTACGGTCAAGCCGTTGTCTGTCCCGTCCCGTGGGTCAAAGCTGATGATATAGTGGTGGCTTTTCACATCTTCCCGTTTTTGGTTTTTCTCATAGCGGAGATTAGCCCGCATACAGGCAACAGCGAAATCCTCGCCCCCGCAGTTAAGGGAAGAAATGCGGTAATCCTCCCTCGGTATCAGCCGCCCGTTTTCATCAAGGGTGGGCTTCATGGTAAACTCGTCATGCTCAAATGTGAGGTAGGCTTCCGCTGCGCCATAGTCCGCATTTTTAGAGCTGATATGTTTGAATGTTGCCAACAGCGTCACCTACTTTCTGCAAGACTTCAAACTTTAGGGCAGCAAGGTCGGAAACCGCCGCCCGTACCTCCCCGGCAAGCTGCGGGTAGGGGCTGTGCCACTCGTTCAGCGTCCGGGCTATCTGGTTTAAGTTGCCGCCGATCCTGCCGTATTCGGCGGTCAGCTTCCCGACAGCGGCAAGCAGCTCGTCGTTGACGGGGGAAACGGTTATGATGGGGCGTATGGCTGCCCCGGTTATGGCTTGCCGGATAAACTCGGCTTGGCTCATGTTGCAGGCAGAAAGCCTTTCCGCAAACTCGGCGTATTCTTCCTCGGTCATGCGTGTCTTGACTACCCGGCTGCGGTGCGGCGTGTTGTATCGTTTTCGCATGGTAAAACCTCCTTTCTGTGCGTGGTGTCCTCTCACTAATAGGAGAAAAACGGGGTGTGAAGCGGAACTGTTTTTGAAAAATCCGAAAAAATATTTTGAGGGATTTTTAAGCGGCGCAAGCCGCATAAGCAGGGTTTGGGGAAGGCACTCCCCAACAAGATTCCCGCAGGGGCAAAATGAGCGAAAAGCGAATTTTGGTACTGCGGTAGAATCTTGCTCTAAGAAACTGCCGGACTGCCGTTCACTTCCTACTGCCACTTTTTCAGAAAATCTATAACCAGCTTTTTCATAAAAGGCTGCGGGCTGGCGTTCTTCCTCTTACTCCCTACAACACCGCAAAAAGCAAAAATGACGGACTTTCCGGCAAGAACTTTTCCGGCGGCTCGGTCTTTCCCGACAATAAGGCGTTTCGGAAGCTGCGTTTTGCCCGCTGGCTAAAAAAATGGCAGCCTTTTTAGCTTCAATGTCTAATACGGAACTTTTGGAAATTTGCCAAAAATGGGCGCAAAAAAAGCAGCAAATCTTTTTCGGATTTACTGCTTCATGTGCTGCTGCGGGGCGGCGGGATATTCAGTTTTTATGTTATCGGTCAAGCCGGAACTTGAACAGGCTTTCAATCAGCTTTGTTCTGATGTAGTCCTCCATATCAGAATTATAATAGCCGTTCATTTTGGAGAAATAGCGGATATACCCGGCATATCGGTCAAGGACAGCTTGTATCGCTATGGGGTCGCCCTCATGTGCTTTTATTATCGTGTCATAGGGGAGAAGTAGGCTACTCATGGGACAGCACCTCCATTTCTTCTTTCAGCCGCTTCAAGGCAAGCTGGATATGCCGCCCGATTGTGCTGCGTGTCCAGCCGCTTTGTTCTCCGATTTCTTTCTGCTTCAAATGCTGGAAGTAATACAAAAAGATTTCCTCCTGCGACTGTTCCGGCAGTTCGGCAAGAGCCGCCGCAAGGGAACAGCTATCTAAAAATATCGTCTGCCCCCGGACGGAGAATGGATAAGTTTCGCCATAGTCTGGCACTTGAAAATACTCGTCTATGGTGCTTAGTGGAACAAACTTTTCTTCGGTCAAGTATTCAAGGGAGATTTCCCGTTTCCACCTCGCTGCCAGCATACGGGCAGCGTCAAAGGACGCATGGCGAATAACAATCCGGCAATAGGTATCATGGGTATAGCGGATATGTTCTTGATAGGCTTCGTATTCAGTCATGGAAAATCCCCCTTTCTTCGATTATGGGAAAGGGCGGCAGCACTTTTTGCTGTCGCCCCTTGATTACCCACCAGCAAGGACAGACGGGGCTGTCAACGGTGGGCGCAGCCCATTCACTTGCCGTTGACTGGCTCGGCTGGTTTTGCTATTTTTAGCGACTTCATTCATCTATGCTTATCGTTTCATCACTTATTGCTAGCGGGTTATTCTGGGTATTGCTGTTGAGGTCTGGAACGCTGAAAAAGACAGCAATAAAAATATTCACAAGAACGATTACTGCTAATATAATGGCAACAATTTTCCAGATACGACGTGAGCGGCGGTTCTTGATTGCCAGTTGCTCGTTTATTCTGGATAGTTGTTCGGCAACATCACTGGCGACATTTTCATTTTCAATTTTCGTACCCAGCAATTCACTGACATATACCTCTAATATTTCAGCCAGACGAATAAGAGTATCAGCGTCGGGAACGGACAAATTTTTCTCCCATTTGGAGATAGTCTGTCTGACTACATGAAGTCTGGTTGCTAATTCTTCCTGTGAAAAGCCTTTCTGTTTTCTGAGAGTTTTTAGATTTCATAGAAACATGATGCGTTCCACTCCTTTGTCTTGGTAAATCAAAAATAGCATGATAGTTGCTATGCGGCAAGCAATGCAGATTAACATTAGCGCAACTGCCTATAAAATAAGCATAATTCCGCACAAATCACTTGAAAACGAATATTTCTTCAATCGGTGCTTCAACAACTCTTGAAATATCAATCGCCAGTTTAAGTGAGGGATTGTATTGTGCCTTTTCCAGCCGCATAATTGTTTCTCGCCGCACGCCTACCTGTGCCGCTAACTGCTCTTGTGTCAAATCCTTTAATAGCCTGTACTTTTTTAATCTACATTCAAAATCCGGCACGCTTATTCCTCGCTTTCATCAAACTGTTCATCGTTATCATAATGATATAGCAGATATTCGCTAAGGAATATTTCAAGTGCTATGGAGAGAGCTATAACAATAACAAGAGCAATTAAGGTATATTCAAGGTTATCCATGAGCTTTCCCTGTCCCAAAATGAGTATTGCAAGAAAAATAATGGACAGAGAAGTTTTGTTCGCTACACTTTGCGCTTTCATTTTGTTTTCTTTGTATCGTTCATCTATAAGAGTATTTGACATTTTTCCCTCATAGAAAAATCCGAAAAAGCCGAAAAACAGGAAAAACACAAAAGGAAAAATTGTCTTGTCAACGCTGTAAGTCCAAAATCCCAAAAATCCGGCAAATCCTAATAAACCTAAAAAACCCAGTTTTGGATTTATTGTTCTGGTGGATTGCAAGGTTAATTCCCTACGCCTGTTTGTTTTAATAGATTCCAAAAACAACACAACAATATTCACAATATACAAGGTAAGAAGTACGCCGGAAATAATCATAGGCAGGTCTTGCACTCTGAAAACATATTCAGATAAATCCATAGGCACAATAAACCTTGAATTGTTAAATGCTATCGTGTACCATGAAGATATTGCTACCAGCAGAGCGCATATCACGCCCAGGCAAATTGTGAGTTTCGTTCTTTTTTTCATAATGGTGTCCTCCGATGAGATGTATTTGTCGCTTGTCGAGATAAATATATCACTTCAAAGGCTGGCTGTCAATAGGAAAGATACAAATACATCACTTTCCCAAAAATGCTTAGAAAGACAAAAGCTGATATAGGAAAATCCCCACATCAGCTTTTCGTATTGGTCTGTGTTTCGGAAATAGTGGCTGCTGTCTATCAAATTATCATTTGTTACTTTACCGCACATGAGCATTCGCGCCCGGATTGTCGTTGCCGTAGCCTTCCATGAGGTTAATCACGCCCCAGATACCAAGCCCGGCTCCAAGTGCTACAACAAGGGTCTGCAAAACGTCTACTGCGCTATTGAAAAATGCCATAAATATATCCTTTCTGCCGCGTCTGCGGCTGTCCGGCAAGCGGACAAAAGGCGGTCAGCGTATGGTCGCCGCCGCATAAAAAAACCGCCCTCTGGTAAAGGCGGCTGTCCCCGCGCTGCGTAAGTCCTGCGGCGCGGCGGTATTCAGTTGTAAGGGGTGCGGCTCCTGCCGCTGTGTACTGCGCCGGAAAGTGGGGGCGCGTATCATGTAGCCGGTATGGATAGATGTGATTGCTTCAATCGCTCCTTTCTGTGTCCCGCTGTGCTGCCGGACGTTTTTTTCAGACTTGCGGGAAGTGAATAGCTTGCGTAGCAAGGTGTTCGCTTCCCGCAAGTTCACAAAGGGGTAGCTGCCGCAAGGCAGCGTAGGGGAAGTGTAGCTTCCCCTGTCCCCCGGCGGTCTGCCATGCTGTCACTGTTGCGGGATAAGCCCCCGGCGCGTGACATACTCCGTTGCAAAACGGCGGTGTTCCGCTTCCTTTTCCCGCCAATACTCCCATAATGCAGCGTCGGCGGCTTCCGCAACATTCATTAAAAACCGTTCAAGCTGCTTTTGTTTTTCCTCTGCGCTACGTTTCCTCATGGTCTGCGTCCTCCTGTAAGTCTGCTGCGTCAATCTCGTAATAGTCAAAAACCTCGTCGGGCTTGACAATGGCGGGGCGGCGTTTAAGGTGCTTTTCCATGTCAAAGGCGTTCTTCGGGTCTGCGTCGGATAGGTACTTGTATTTCGGGTGTTTCGTTATGTCGAATTTGTCCGAAAAGAACGGGCGCACCCCGCGTAGCTGCAAGATACATTTCCCTCCGTCCATGACTGCGATTTCATCTTCCGTCATAAGCTGCTTTCCCAATTTCTGATAGTTCAGCCCATGCGAAAGCTCCCGCCCTCTGGTTTCGGAAGTGTTGAAGCTGTCTATCGTTTCCTTGCCTAAAATCTCCGATATTTCTTTGAGGGTGGTTTTCTCCTTGCCGCCCAAGAAAAGCGTGGTGTCGCAGTTGCCGACTATGGTATCGGCGTTGTCCTTGTAGATTGCCTTTAGCTGTGACTGGCTCTGCAAGATGATTGACGCGGAGATTTCCCGGCTCCGTATCGTTGCAATGAGCTTTTCAAACTTTGGTATCTGCCCGATATTCGCAAATTCATCAAGTAAGCACCTAACATGGACGGGAAGCCGCCCGCCATATTCATCATCTGCTTTGTCGCATAAAAGGTTGAATAACTGTGTGTAGAGAATACTCACGACAAAGTTAAAGGTGTCGTCGGTGTCGCTGATAATCACGAAAAGGGCTGTCTTTCTGTCGCCTATGGTGTCAAGCTCCATTTCGTCGGTTTCCATAAGCTCCCGCAGCTCCTTAATGTCGAATGGGGCTAACCTCGCGCCGCATGAGATAAGTATGCTTTTTGCGGTCTTGCCAGAGACAAATTGTCAAGGACTTTTTAATCAAATTCACAAAAAATCTACAAAAAAGGTGCCAGAAGCATTGTATGGCTCCTGACACCTCGTTTGATAGATTACATTTTTCCGTTCAGCAGGTCTTTGCAGAGATACGCGTAGTCTGGCAGCTGGTTGATATATGACTCCCAGCGCCGCTTGATTTCGGCCAATTCCAGCGGGTCGGCTGCTTCCAGTGCATGATCGTTGCCCGTCATATACAAAACATCCGTAGCAACATCGTCCAAACACCTGCCGCAGAGATCGGCGGCTGATTCTATCCTGATACCGGTATCCACATAAAGCGGATTTACGCCAATCGTCAGCCAGACATAGCCCACCTTGTCCGACCAGAGCAGTTCAAAATCGGGGCTTTGCCGCAGATGTTCCGCAAAGACTTCCTTTACTCGCTCAATTTCATGTTTCTCTTTTTCTGTGTAAAGCATTTTTGTGTCCTCCTTGACAAAAATTTTGGTGCATACCATCATCAGTTTAGCACAAGGCGGCTTCGTTTATCAGTCTGTCACATCTGCTGAATTTCATTTTTGAGCATACGCTTGATTTTATCGCTCATGGTTTCTGTGCTGGTATTGCTGAAATGGACATGAACCTTGTAGGTCGTCTTACCGATTTTCTTTACCATCGCCGGCGTGTTTTCCGGCGCTCTGGACGCAGTAACGGCGTCTGCCACCTGCATAGTACGGGGTTCTTTGTTCATGGCGCTCCTTTCTCCGAACGGGTCTGTGCCGCCCGGTAAAAAATCAGTCGTGCTTACTGTTTACAATGTCTTTTGCTGTCTGTCGGGTAGCACCGGCATTTTCTTCCCGAAAATTCTTCCCGTCAAAGAGGATCGGCGCACACCGTTCCAAAATACGGTCATAGATACGGGCGTGGGCCAGATCAGGCGGGTTTTTCAGCTCGGACAGTTTCAAGTTTGTTGTGATAATCATGGGTCTGCGGCTGCGATAGCGGCTGTCAATGACGAAAAACATCTGCTCCATAGCATATTCGGTACTGCGCTCTACACCCAAATCGTCAATGATAAGCAAGTCATACTCATCAAAGCTGGCAATAAACTCCGACCTGTCCTCAGCGAACATCCCGGTCAGGCGGTTCAGAATGGTGGGAAAGTTCGTCATCAGCACCGGCACATCCTGGTCAAGTAGAGCGTTGGCAATACATCCGGCGAAAAAAGACTTGCCGGTTCCCACATCTCCAAACAGCAAAAGCCCGATATTGCTCTTATATGCCTCTTTCCAGTTCTCCACATAGGCATGAGCCTTGTCCATCAATGGGTTTTGCCCGTTATCATTGGAAAATGTGTAGTCGTACAGATAACGGTCTTGCAAGCCCTGTGCCTTTCGGCGTTTGATACGCTCCATACGGCGCTGCCGTTCTTCAGCAGCCTTGCGCTGCTCCTCAGCTTCCCGCTGGCACTGGCAGATGCAACGCGGCATAAAGTAGCCGGATTTCCCAAAGCATGGCACAACGGTCTGCCTCTGGCCGCCGCATTTCTTACAGTGAATGAGCCCGTCTGACAAGTCTATATACTCGTCCTCAGCCAATTCCACACCGGCAGCTGCCTTGTCGATGAACGCCCGGATTTCTGCGGTAATCTCAATCATACAGTTTCATCCTCCTTTACGCTGTAATCCCGGTTGCGTGAGGGTGTGACAGTTTTTTTAGCGTCCTCACCGGCCCAGCGCCGGATGGTCGCTGCATGGCTCTGATAACGCTTGCCGGTAGAAGCCATGTACTCGGACAGTTTTTCGATGTACTGTTCCCATACAGCAGGAAAACTGGCCTGCAAGTCAGCCAGTTCTTCATCCGTCAGGAAAATATTCTGGTAACGGCCATAGGTGTGGGAAGGGTGCCCCATTTCAGGGCGTACCTTCTCTATCTCTCTCTTTATCTTTATCTCTTTCTCTAACTCTATCTCTATCTCTGGTGGACGAATGTCGGACAAATGTCCGCCACTTGTCCGGAGCGCAGAAAGAGCCTTATTTTGAAGCCTTGCAGCCCGCTTTCGCTCAGCCTCGGTAGAGGACTGGCCGATTAAAAGTTCGATGTTGCTCATGTAGAATGTGCCGCTGTCCAGCACTTCCACAAGACCCAGCTTCAAAAAGATTTGCAAGGCTCTCTCCACAGTGCCGATCTGCTGGCGGGTGATGGTGGCGATTATCTGCGCCGTGTAAGGCATGTCCTCGTCAAGCTGGAGCCGCCCGCCATGTTTCAGCGATTTCAGATACAGCTTGAGCAGAATGTTAGAATACAGCACACCGTCCTGCATACTTTCCAGCAGCACGATAGAATCATCGTCAAAATAGTTTTCTTTGAGTTTCAGGTAATAATATTTTCGATTGTCTGACATAGGGTTCCTCCTTGGGGATTCTCTTGGGATTCTGTACGCATTTTAAGGCTATTTTAGGAGTCAGAGGATAAATCTATCAGCCTGCCTTTGACACCCTCGAAAAAAGCCTTGATTTACAAGGGTTTTTCAGCCCCTAAAGCGTGACATTTCTCCCGTTGTTTCCGCTTGCGCTTTGCGGCGTTGATCCGCTTCATGCGCGCGGCACATTCCGGGCAATATTTGGCCCTGTTAGAACCGGGGGTAAACAGCGCCCCACATACAGCGCATTTCTTAGCATTCAGTCGGTGGAACAGCGCCGTTTCCAGTTCCTTATCCTGCGGCAATACCGCCGCCCGAAACCACCTGCACAACAGGGAGTAGGAAATGGACTGGACACAGATGCATTCCTCCCCATCGTCCAGGGCGATACAGTTTCCGTCAATGTAGTTACAGCACTCATGCACCAGCCTCCGCGCTCTGCGGTACTGGCGGTAATCCATGACAGGGATAGGTTCAGTCTTGTTGTTCTTCATAAATGATTTCTTTCATAAAGCGTGTAACCTCCTCGAATGAATTTATTGTTAAATATTCGTGCAAAGTATTGTTTTCTTCGTGCAAATGGCATATACTATAATTGCCAGCAGAAAGGGGTTGATCGTATGGCTGGAAATACCACAAACATCAGTATCCGCATGGACGCAGATTTGAAAGCGCAGGCGGACGCACTGTTTACTGAACTTGGCATGAACCTGACTACGGCGTTTAACATCTTTGTGCGCCAGTCGCTTCGTGAAGGCGGCATTCCCTTTGAGGTAAGGCTGGAACAGCCGAACAAAGAAACGGTTGCTGCCATGCTGGAAGCGGAAAGGATTGCAAAAGACCCGTCTGTAAAGGGCTACAATGACCTTGACGAGTTGTTTGCTGACCTGAAAAGATGAAAGAAACCAAATATACCGTCAAGTACACGACCAGTTTCAAAAAAGACTACAAACGAGCCATAAAGCGTGGCTTGAAGATTGAGCTGCTGGAGCAGGTCGTAGCATTGCTGGCAATGGGCGAACCGCTGCCGGATAAGAACCGCGACCATGACCTGTCCGGCGATTGGGCAGGCCATCGGGAATGTCATATTCTCCCGGACTGGCTGCTTGTCTACCGCATAGAGGATGATGTTCTGGTGCTGACGCTGGCCCGCACCGGCACACACAGCGACTTGTTCGGCAAATAAACAGTCTGCCGCCGTATGGGGAAACCTGTACGGCGGTTTTTCTGTATGCAAAGGTATGTCGTGAAACGCGACACACTTGACAGGGGTACGCCAAAACGCGGTAGCCTTTACCGCTCCGGCCCACGGTCGTGAGACTTGTCCCTTTCCTGTCGGGACAGCTGCTCGGCGGTTTTGCGGAGCCGTTCCACTGCTTTCAAATCCTCCCTCATGGATTTCATGGCAAGCGTGTCCGTCTGCTTTCCGGCGGCCAGCTGGTCGATTTCCCGCTGCCATGCCTTCGGGGTGATCCCCTCGCCGCTGTCTTTCAGTTCTTTCAGATACCGGGCTGCTGCATCATACAGGATCAGTTCCCGGCTGTGGCGCTGCTCAAACTGTTCCCGTTTTTCCGGTTTTACTTTGGCAAGCTGCTTGTGGATGGACTTGTACTGGTTGTACTGTTCCCACATCTCCCCGCGTTCGGTAAGAATGGCGATCCGGCGCTCAGCCTTGACGATCTTTCCCCGCAGGTCATAGTAACAGCTGTTCATATCAGCGATTTTTTCATGAAGCTGCTGCATAGACTGGATGCCGTTTACCTGCAAAAAGCTGAATAGTGCAGCGCTTTCCTGCAAAGCCCGGATTTTGCCGGTGCGGGTGCGGGGAGCGTTCAACTGCTGTTGGGCTTCCCACAAGGCGGTCAAGCTGCTTTGCTGCGTTTGTGGTTTTTCCGCTTCCGCTTTCGACCAGCGATAAAGACGGGTAATGCGAGCTTTGATTTCTTTCAGCAGCTTGTTGTCGGCGACGATCTGTCGGTTTACTTCCCCCTTGTCGGTGCGGATACCGCGCTTTTCCATTTGGCTGGCAGCTGGCCCCAGATGGACAGAGGGAATTTTATCAATGCCCTGCCGCTTGTAGCTGCGGTGGTCAATACGCTCCGGTCTACCGGCAGATTCCAGTGCCCGGTTGGTGTAGGCTGCCCACGCTGCCCGCCAAATCTCCACATTTCCTTTATCGTTCCAGTCGGTCGTATCCTCCCGATGATTTTTCCAGCCGCCTTTCCCATCCGGGATACGCTGTCCATTCTCGTCCAGATCGTATGCCTTGCGGCACTTTGCGCCCCACTGTCCATTTTCTTTCAACGGCCGGAGCGTCAGCATGATATGGACATGAGGGTTGCCGGTTCCCTTGTCATGGATAGCAAAGTCGGCGCACATTCCTTTGTCTACAAAGTTGTCCTTCACATAGGCACGCACAAGGGCAAGCTGTTGTTCGCCGGACAGTTCACGGGGTAAAGCTGCCTCAATCTCGCGGGCAAGCTGGCTGTCTCTTGCTTTCTCGATTTGCTCCACGCTGTTCCAGAGGATAGAACGGTCTGCAAATTCCGGCGGGGCGTGGGCAGGCAGCATGATCTCCGCATGGACAATGCCGCCTTTCCGGGTGTAGTCGTGGATCATTCCGTCCCATTCATTTGTCAGCTTGGTTCCACTGCGGTAAGCAGCTGCGGCAACGGCTGAACGGCCTGCGCTGCGCTTGATGATACTGACGGGGATATGACAGAAATCTATGGGGAACACCTCCTTTCAGTGAGGGGATAACAGGCTCTGTGGAGCCGGACAAACGCAAAGCGGGTGTTTGGCTGCGCAGAGCACACAAGGGGTTTGGGGAGCGTAGCTTCCCATCGCGGACGAAGTACGCAACGCCCCCGGCAGGGCGCACAGCACCGGCAACGGTGTATAAGTGCGCCCTTGTAAACAAGGGACTTATGGCATATCCCCGGATTTTGGCAGGTTTGCAGTCAATTCCGCAGCCCCCGGAAGATAGGACAGGGCAATCAGAAATGCTTTGACCTCTGCGCCGGAAAGGCTGGAAGCCAGCGGGAAAATCCCCTCCAAAATGGCTCCGCGCTCAATCAGGCGGCGGGTGCGAACCCTGCGTTCTTCGTTTCGTTGCTTGTTCTCCAAAATCTTCTTGCGGTTTTCAAGCTGCCGGATCTCCTTCAGGACTTCCTGCCGTTCTTCTTTTGGGGGTTGGGCTGTAATTTTTTCGTTCATGTCATGCACCTCTTTTCTTTGGAAACGCTTATAGATTGACCGTCCATTTCTGACGCGCAAAGTACCGGCGCAGCCTCCGCAGTGCAGCGTGGATGGATTTTCCCGCCTGTGATGGTGTGATACCCTCCATTGCGGCAATATCTTTCACTTTCATACCCAGCATATAGCGGGCGTGGACACGGCGAGCCTGCATAGGCGGCAGGGAAGAAATGGCTTCATACAATCGCCGTATCAGTTCTTCGTATTCGGCTAATTCTTCTTTTTCTATCAGATGATCCTCCGGCGATGGCTGCGCCCAGCCGATTGCAGCATTTTCGATTCCATCGTTACAATCGAGGGAGTAAAACGCCTTATACCGGAACATCTTGCGTTCTCTGGCGGCCTCGGCTCTCTTATCCAGAAGAAACGCTTCGACGATCTCATCGGACACCTCCACAAAAATGTCCTCTTTGCAAAATGGATAATATTGTTTGAGATTGATGGTCTGCATAGGCACGCCCTCACTCTGTTTGAAAAAGGTCATCATAGCAGCGGCGCATATTCCGCAGACCCCGACGGATGGAAACGCTGACCTTGCTGCTGTGGACGCCCTCTCTCCGGGAGATTTCCGGCTGCTTGATACCGGCAATGTAGTAGGCGTGAACACGGCGGGCCTGTGTCGGAGTGGCATGAGCCAGAGCCACCGGCAGAGCTGCTATCAGGTGCAGGCGGGTGGTCATTTCTTCTCGTTCCAGCAAAATATCTTCCGGCGATCTGCTGTGTTCCAGTGCGTAATTTTCCAGCCAGCTGTATGCCTCCAGAGAGTAGTAGGCGCGGTGGTAGACTTTCCGACGCTCATAGTTCTCCATCTCCCGCTGGGCCTGATACATCGCTGCCCATACCTCGTCCGTAACATCCACAAACTCGTCATGCCGGTAGTGGGGATACATCCACCGCAGATTGATTGTTTTCATAGGCTTACCTCCTGAAAATCGGAGAGGCGGGCAGCTCGTCCGCTGTCCGCCCCTCGCTGAGATAAGGGAAATGATCCCTTTCACTTGGTAGCCAGAAAACAGGTCATTCGTTAAGCCTGCTCTCAAAGAAATTTATAAATTTTTTTCTGACCGCCTCCACACTTTGATACACAGCCACTTTGGAGCAGCCGCACAGCACACCGATCTCTGCAAGGCTCAGCCCGTCAAGCGCATAGAGCAGGAACCGGCGGCGCTGGGCCTCGGTACAGGTGTCCAGAACTGCCATCAGCTCATGTAGCGTTTCCATGCGGCAAAGGTATTCTTCCGGCGTTTCGCCGTAGGCTCCTACACCCTCGGTGGTAATGATGTACTCGTCAAACTCCCGGCCATCCCAATGCCGCCGCTGTTCATGGAACAGGTTCTCCGTTTTGTGATCTGCCCGATCAAGAAATTCATAGACTTCCAGCGTGACCTCCACGGCCACAGCTTGTCCGTTATAATTGATGGTAACTTCCATCTGTCCTTCCTCCATTCAGACTTTTTTGGGAAAATCTGAATGGGGTGGTGGGGCGCGGCACCGGGGATAAAGTTCGGGCCATGCTGACCCGATGTTCCGGCTCCATAGGGACAAAAAAGCGCCCGGACGGCATAAAGCCATACGAGCGTCATGGAATATATTTTGCTGTTTAATTACATGGTATAGTGCATACTTCTGACCGCATTGCTCCGCTGCTGGGAACAGGCTTTTTTTAGCTGGTGCAGGTCATGGGTACTGTGAAAAAAGGCAAACATAGACACGGCGGCATCCTCCTATGTGCCGCCGTGGATTTACACGGTGTTAGGTCGTCGTTGGTTTAGGATAAACGAAAAGAAACGGCGGCTCTGAAATCAAAGCCACCGCTTCATAGGCGCGTGGAAATGTGTCTGCTTTACGACGGCTTTTTTTCTTTTGCCGTCGTCCGGCAGAATGTTACTCCATATTCAATTCAATGCTTCCAGTGAAATTTTCACATTCAATGCCGATATAGTTTCCACCTTCAGGGAGTGTAATTGTATCACTATATGTTCCGGTTGTTTCAAGCAAAGTGACTTCTTCATCAGCTCCAGAAATCCAAAATACTTTTGCAGTTCCATCCGTAACCTCCAGCGCGCAGTCAATAGACAGATCCTTACCCGCTTCACGCTTTATGGAAGTTCCGCCGAACAAATACTCTGTATCTGAAAAATCCTCATAGTTGGCTGTATAGCTTCCTGTATAATCATCAATTCCTTTTTCTTTCGTACCTTGTAAGGATGAATTTCCGGTAAGTGCTATGGAACCAGCAGACTGAACAATATTGTTATACTGATCGAGAACTTCATCTTTTGTACAACCGGAAAGCACAGAAGCGCCCAACAGTATCAAGCATAATGATAGAACTATTTTCTTCACAGGTATCACCTTCCTTTCCTGCGTACAGCACGCTTTCCTTTTCCCTTGGAATTTGCCTGTTTACGGGATTTTATTTCTTTTTTGTTACTGGACATCAGTAACAACAGCACCGCCCAGAGAACCATGATGCCAACCCCAATGACTGCCAGCAAAGGATTCGGGGCTGTGGTTGTTCCGGCATATCCACTCATGTCAAAGCCCACTAAAATCAGCGCAGCAGAAAACGGATAGATGCTGGCAAGGATACCGCCTTTGAAGAACAGCATGCTATATCCAAGGAAAAACGCCAGAATGGAACCTCCCAGATATGCCCCTCGGATCTGCCCAAAAATCAAGATCAGCGGCATACAGACCAAATAGGTCGTCAGAGCTGCCAACACGATCTGTGTACCTCCATGAAAAAACACTTCCACTGTCAGTCCCGATAATCCAACCGTCAATCCAGTAATCAAGGTAACGCCAACGCTGTATATTCCCAGCAGGACTGCAAAAATCCCGACCCAAAAGAGCTTAGCTCCCAGCATTTTCGGCATGGAAACAGGAATTGTCATGATGTTTTTCAGCGTATCATGGGTGGATTCTCTGTCAATCAGCCAGCTGCCAATCATCACCAGTGAAATCGGAAAAAACATCTGCGTATTGCCCCAGACAACATTCTCAAACAGAGTGGAAAAATCATAGTTTGGATTTCGGTACTCCGCCTCCACAATCAGCTGGCTCCCATATTGCACCAACGGACAGAGTGCAAGCGCCACCAGCCCCACCCAAAGTATTTGGCACCGGCGTAGCTTGAGCAATTCTGCTTTTAATAAATTCCACATAATTACACCCCCTTAGATTTCCTGGCGCCGGTAAACCAACGCAATCAGCGCAAGAAATACAACGGCTTCCCCAACAATCACACCGAACACCTGAACACCATTCAGAAAATACGGACTGATCCGTTCCAACAAGTCTGCCAATTCCGCACTGGTCTGGCTTTGGTCATAAAATTGGAAGGTCCAGCGGAAAGCCAGCGGTCCCGGAAACAGGGTTCCGATATTCAAACCAAAAGGCTGTGTGAGGAACGCATCGCTCATCGAAAGGATATAATTTGCAGTCGTATAGAAAAAGGTAATCACGACCGACACGATATAGTTTTTATTAAGAAGAACAACGAGCAGGATACATGGAAGTGCGCCTACCCACATAATCAGCCCTTCTTCTATCCCAACGCCAAACAAGGTCCAAAACCCAACCGGCTCCCAGCCCTGAAACAGCAAAACCGCAAGATTTACCAATCCTCCAACTGCCATAAAGCCAACGGCAAACAATAGCAAAACCAGCATCTTGGACAGCACCAACTTGGTTCTGTTTATCGGTATGGTAACAAGGTTTTTTAGTGTGTCATTGTCCAGCTCCTCAAACAGCAGATTGGAAGCCAGTATCACAAGGAGCGGCATCAAAAGCAAATAAGCACTGAGCTGGAACAGGCTGGACATCACTCCATTTACAGCATCCACATCAGTGTTTACATCTGCCAGAAAGAAAGCATAAGCCAATGGCATGAAAACAGAAAGCAGCAGAGAAATAAATACCAAGGGCTTCCGTTTTAATTTCAAAAATTCGCATTTGATTAGTTTAAGCAATTCCTTCGCCCCCTGTCACACGCTTGAAGTAATCTTCAAGACTTTCTTCACAGGTATGCGCCTCCGATACCTCCAATCCGTTTTCTACAAAGGCAGTTACAATTTTCCCCACAGGCAGATCAAGGTTGTGCAGGCGCAGATTGTGGTCGTCCTGTATGGAAAAATGGTTTTCATGGAAATTGCGTTCCAAAATTCTTGCCGCCTGTGCAGTATCAGAGAGTGTAAACCGGATATGCTTACTGCTTTTTTGCTCCAGTTCAGCAAGGCTTTCTTCTTCCAGCAATGCGCCGTGGTCGATAATTCCAATATCGTCAGCCAGCAAGGAAATCTCCGAAAGAATGTGACTGGAAATCAAAATGGTTTTTCCTCTTGCGTCGCAAAGCTCCCGAATAAAGGAGCGTACTTCTGCAATACCGATAGGATCGAGACCGTTGATCGGCTCATCCAAAATTAAAAGTTCTGGATCGTGCATAACGGCAAGGGCGATGGCAAGCCGCTGCTTCATACCAAGAGAATACTGTGAAAAGAGCTTTTTATCTTTGTAAGGCAGTCCTACCAGATCCAGAACATCTTTGATGGCATGATTGTTTGGTACGCCCCGCAGGGTAGCAAAGATACGCAGGTTCTCTGTGCCGGTCAGATTGGGATAAAAGCCGGGAGACTCAATCAAGCTACCAATACGGGGCAGCAATTTCTTTTCATTCCCCTGCAAGGGTTTCCCCCAGATTTTGACCTCCCCGGAAGTCGGCTTCGTTAAGCCCAACAGCATTTTCATGGTAGTGGTTTTTCCGGCTCCGTTTCTGCCCAGCAGACCATAAATTCTCCCACGCTTCACATGGATATTTAAGTCAGCCACACTCTTTTGTGAGCCATATTGCTTCGTCAGATTTTTTGTTTCAATGATGTAATTTGTATCCATATTCAAAACCTCCTGTTCTGTAAGGTATTCTATCACGCCAACCTTGCATTAACCTTGCCGCAACCTTGCATTAACCTTGCAATTTGAAATCCGGCAAAAATGACAAAGGTTCCCGCCATAAAGACGGGAACCCGCTTAAATCTCCAAAGGAAAAAGCAACATAAATTCAGTTCCTTCTCCCGGAAAGCTTTCAACTGTTATGCTTCCACCCATCTTTTCTACAAGCTGATGGACAATAGAAAGACCAAGTCCGCTTCCTTTTTCGGAGCGTCCTTTATCACACTTATAAAGCCGTTCAAATATGTGTTTCAAATCGTCTTTCTCAATTCCTACTCCATTATCCGCCAGCAGCAGCTCCATGTTATTTTCCTTCTTTGACAGGACAATTTTGATTTTGTCTGCATGGCTGTGAGCGATTACATTTTGAATGAGATTGTTGACGATCCTCATATAGCTGTCCATATCCAATCTTACCCGGACAGGCTGTTCGGGAATATCAATGTCATAATCAACCTGTTTATCCTCAAAAATCGGTATCCAGTCAATCAGGATATTTCTTGTCAGCTCTGCGGCCTCAACGCTCTGGATTTCCAAAGCAAACTCATTGGAATTTAACTTGAACCAGTCAAAGAGCACATCAATATATTCTTTCAGATCATGGGCTTTCCGTCGGGCGGTTTCAATATAATCATCCCGGTCTTTTCCTGTGACCAGTCCTTTGTGTGCAGCGTCAAGATACCCAATCAGAGTGGTAAGGGGTGTCCGAACATCATGGGAAAGGCTCGTCATAAGCTGGCGGTTGGTTTCTTCTGTCTGCCGTACAGTTGAAAGTCTGCTTTCATAGGACACAACAATCTCATTGATTTCATAGGCAAGAGGTGCTGTCAATTCATTTGTTGCAGACAGAATACGCCGGTTGCCATTTCCGTTTTTCACATCAACCAGCACATCGGTCATTTCTGCGATTTGTTTTTTTACGCGCCGAACGAGAACGATGGAAGTCAGCACAGCCACAACAGCAATCACAATGGACAAGAAAACGATGATTTCCATATTGGCTATACCTCCTTATTAAAGCGGTAGCCAATCCCTTTGACCGTTTGGATATACTTTGGGCTTGAAGGATTGACTTCTAATTTTTTACGAAGCCGGCTGATAATCGCCATAATGTTACTGTCATCATAGAAATATTCTTCGCCCCAAACTTCCTCATAAATCTGCTGTTTTGTCAAAATTTTTCCTTGATGCTTTGCGCAGTACAGGAGCAGATCAAATTCCTTTGGTGGAAGTTCAAAAGTGCCATTTTCCGTCGTAACAGAACGATTTTCAAGGTCAATTTGCAATCCATCAAAATCCAGTTTTTGCACAGCTCCGGCTTGATGATTAAAGCGGGTGTAGCGGCGAATGAGGGACGCAATACGGGCAATCAGTTCGTCCATATCAAACGGTTTTGTCAGATAATCGTCCGCCCCGGCCCGTAAGCCCCGCACTTTAGAAATGCTGTCATTTTTGGATGTAAACATCAAAATCGGCAGGCTGTTCTCTTTGCGGATTTCTTCCAGCGTTTCAAAGCCATCCATACCGGGCATCATCACATCCAGCACCACAAGCTGATACTCCTGCTCTTTTAATTTCTGCAAGCCCTCTTTTCCGGTATTACAAAAATCGGCTTCTATATGTTCCGATTGTACGCTGCGTTTAATCAAAGCGCACAGTTCTCTGTCATCATCTATAATCAAAATTTTATTCATGGCGTAGTTCCTTTCCTTGTTTTGTCCGGCCATCAAGCGGCTTCTCCGCAGTTTTAGGGAGCAGCCAAACACCGGCCATTTTCACAGCGCCGGGGATACGCCCACCGGCACAATAATAATTTACCCTACGAGGTGTCACGCCCCATTTCTCGGCGGCCTCTTTCAATGTCATATAGTCCATTTCGCACCTCCACAGAGTACATTATAGTTCTCTTTCTCGAACAATGCAAGAAACGGAATGTGAATTATAAACTTCAACCAACCTGCATATAGCAACATTCCACAGGCAAAGTATGAATTATACAATGTAACTGGGTGATGTTATATGGCGAAAGTTGAAGATTGTCCCGGTTTTGAAACCTTCGGCGCAGATGTCAAAGCCGCACGAGAGGCAAAGCGTCTGGCACGAAAAACATTGGCAGAAATGGTTGGGATTGAATGGCGGTATCTTGCCAACATTGAGAATCAAGGTGCGATTCCGAGCCTGCCTGTGATGATCCAGTTGATTAAGGTCTGCGGACTTCCCGTGGAACGGTATTTTAACCCGGAGATCATGCGGGAAGAAAGCGAACAGCGGCAACGAGTCAGCCACAAGCTGAAGCTTTGCCCTGAAGAATACCTGCCGATTATCGAAGGTGCCATAGACGGGGCGCTCAAAATGGAACAGACTGCGAAGCAGAAGGAGGACGCATAATCGCGGCCTCCTTCTGGCGTTTCTATATCAAGTTTCCCGGCACTTTTCCCAAAGTTCCCGGCACCTCTGCTGGATTTCTCCGGTTTCTGTCACAGTCAGATCGCGGTCATTTCCGGTAATCTTATCTTCCAGAAAGTTGGCGTATGTATCCAGCAAGGCGTTTCGCAAATCCTCCGGAGTTTTCTGTATTTCGGCGCTGTACCAGTCATTCCGGTGAGGTTCCCATGCCATCAATGTATAACCGTGGCTGGTCTGCACCACCTCATACAGAGGATCATCATCCAGATATGCCTGAAACACTTCCAGAACCTTTTCAAAGGTCAGCATTTCCCACACCTCCCATTCAACTGCAAATCAGTTCCCTGATTAAAATTTCCTCAATCTGTGCCGTTAATGTGTTCATCAGTCCTACCCAGCGCATAGGATCACAGGCTTTC
Organism: Lactonifactor longoviformis DSM 17459; assembly: GCF_900129135.1. Taxonomy (GTDB): domain Bacteria; phylum Bacillota; class Clostridia; order Lachnospirales; family Lachnospiraceae; genus Lactonifactor; species Lactonifactor longoviformis. The sequence continues at coordinate 89,273 of NZ_FQVI01000008.1, read as the reverse complement.
AGTTCCTCAGTGACACCCGCAGCCTCCATCATGTGAGGCAACATGGTGTCCACGCGCTCCTGCGCTGTCCAATCAATCTCTAACAGGTGCGGATACAGTTTCTCGCTCATCAGCAGTTGGTTGTAGAGAATAGGACGGTGTTCCTTCAGGTAGGACTTTCGCATCCTGCCGTACTTGCCGATAGAAGTTTCCGGCTGTTCAGAAAGTTTTAGGTTGGGTATATCATAATCTCCACAACGAATGTAAGTCAACTTACTCATATTCATGCTCCTTTGCTCCGTGATGATTAGACTGCTGCGCTGGCTGCTATGCTGCCTTTGCGCGGTTCTTCTTTTGGTAGCTGCCCGATAGTAGAAAAAACACCTTTTTTCATATCCTCAGCCCGGATCAGGGCTTTCTTAGCGTCCATTTCCGCTTTTTTCTTCGCCTTGATTTTGTCCTCATACCGTTTCTGTGCGCCGCTGGCTTTCCGCTTCAAATAGTTCTGATGGAGCCTGTCCTTGCGTTCTTCTCTTTTCCGCAATTCTTCCTGTTCCTCTGGGGTTAAAGGAACCGGCTGTAAGGATGGTGGAATATAGCGTCCTAAAAAATTAAAGTAGATTTCAATTTCCTGCGTGGTATCCTGACTGCCTTTTCGGGAGCGTTCATGGACAAGGATTTTCTCTACAAACTCGTTGAGCATGGTATTTGTCAGCGTGTCAAAATTCTCGTACTTATCAATCAGGGCTATAAATTTCTCTGCTGATTTCTGGCTCTGCTCATAGCCGGTAACAGCCTTTTCCAACTCCGCAATTTCAATCTCAAGTGCGTCCTGCTCTTTGGCATACTGTGCATCAAGCGCCTTATATCGTGTATCCGGCAGCTTGCCGAGGGCGTTATCCTCATAGATTTTGCAAATCAGTTTTTCCAGTTCTCCGGCTCTCTTTTGGGCAGTAGCCAGATGCCTGCGCTTTTTCGATATATCGGCACTCTGTTGAGCAACCTGCGTCTCCTGAACAGTGTGAATAAATTCCGTCCGGTCATTTCTCGAATATTCAGCGATAGCCCGGAGTGTGTCGGAAACCAATGTCAGAACAGCACTCTCATTGATACGGTGTTGTGTAAGGCATAGTGTCCCACACGGAACTTTGGTATAATTGGAACAGGTATATTGAGAAATCCGCTTGCCATTGTTGGTGCGGTGGACATACATCTTGCCGCCACAATCGGCACAATAGAGTAAGCCTGTGAGGGGAGCTGCTTCGCCCCAGCCGTTTGGATAACGCCGTACATTGCTGCGGATTTTCTGCACCAGATCAAAGGTCTGCTGGTCGATAATGGCTTCATGGGTATTCTCAAAGATCGTCCACTCGTCCTCAGAAACATAGTGGCTTTTCTTGTCCTTAAAGTGCTTGCGGGTCTTGAAATTGATGGTGTGCCCCAAATACTCTCGTTTTTTCAAAATGTTCACGATGGTAGATGATCCCCATCCATAGGGGTCTTTGACCGGCTTTGAACGGTTCACACCCTCGTTGAAGCGGGCAAGGTGTACGACGGGAATTTCAATCCGATCTGCGGATAATTTGCAGGCAATCTGATAAGGCCCATATCCCTCCAGCGTGAGGGAGAAGATACGGCGTACCACTTCGGCGGCTTCCTCATCTACCAGCCAATGCTCCCGTTTTTCGTCCCATAAGTAGCCGTAAATCACAGTGCCGGTCAGGTGCTTGCCGCTCATACCTTTTGCCTTAAACACAGAACGGATTTTCCTGCTGGTATCACGGGCGTAAAATTCATTCATGATGTTGCGGAATGGGGTAAAATCGTCATCGCCTTTCAGACTGTCCACACCGTCGTTGATGGCGATCAGACGAACACCGCGTTGCCGCAAAACCTCCATGACCTGACCGACCTTCAGATAGTCGCGCCCCAACCGGCTCATGTCCTTGATGACGATTGCCTCTACACGCCCTGCCTCCACTTCCTCCATCATCGCCAAAAATCCGGGGCGGTCAAAACGGGTGCCTGAGATACCATCATCTGTAAAGTGCGTAGGGTTTGGCAGCCCATTCCGGCGGGCAAAATCCTCTAACATCTGTTTTTGGTTGGATATGGAATTGCTCTCGCCCTGTAACTCGTCGTCCCGGCTCAGGCGCTCGTACAGTGGGGTAATTTTTTCATTTCTCATGGCTGTACCTCCTGAAACAAAAATGCTCTAAGTGATTGCTTCACTAACCATGACAAAATCATGATTAAGAAGTCACTTAGAGCATATATCACCCGCCGCAAGTTTGTATTTTTTGTACTGCTTGACTGCAAAATGCTCCGGGTCTTTTTCTTCCAGACGTTCAAACATGAGGTCAACCGGGTTCTGGAAGTCCTCGTCGTCCTCGCGGGCTTCCGACGCATTTATCATTTCAAGCAGCGTCGTGAAGTTCTTCTCGTCCTCCGGGGCTTCATACCAGATATAGCCGATTAGCGCGGTGTAGTAGAGCTTTTCCGCTTTCACCCAGAAATCCTCGCCGGATTTTTCCCCGTCGCCTTTGGTGTTGGCGATAATGGTATTGACTAACTTCAAAATGTCCTTTTCGCTCCGCAGATAGGCAAAGGGATTGTATTTCATGGATTTTTTGAAGTTAATCGTATTTAGCACTTTGATACGGTATTTGTACCGCTGTAACATTTTCCCGGTTTCCAAAATCAGTGTTCCTTTCGGGTCAGTGACGATATACGACGTTGGAAAATCCTTTGACGTACATTGCATGAGCGACGGTTTCACAAAGAACCGGGTCTTGCCGCTGCCGGAACCGCCGATTACAAGGATATTTTTGTTTCTTGCGTATTTCGGCTGCTTCGGGCGGCTGTTCATGGTAAGCCGTTCCGTCTGCGTTAGGGGGATATTGTTCTCAAATACCGGGTCGGTGTACGGCTTTATGTCGTCAGCCCCGCCCCAACGCGCCGAACCGTATTCTGTCCCGCGGCGGTATTTCTTCGCGTTCTTGCCTTTGGTGTAGATAATCAGCCGGACAATGACCGCCCCCGCAATGCCTAAAGCTAAGTCTGCCGGGTGGAAGCTCGGCGCGATACTGGAAAAGGCGGCGGTAAAACCGTCCCCAAGATGTAGCAGCTTTGCGCTCGCGTCCGCGCCGGGGGAGAGCCGGACAGCCGCGCCCACTTTATCAAAGAGCCAGACAAAGAGCAGATACGGGAGATTTAAGATAAGCAGCTTCTTGATTTCCGGCTTCATAGCGATACCTCCCTGTCTTTGTTCTTGACCTTTGCCCGTTCCGCGTTCTTGCCCTGTGCAGCTTCTTTGAGGGTAGAGAGCAGCTTTCGGATTGAGGGCTTTTTCTCCTGTGTCAGCTTTTTTGCGGAAAATTCCTTAAAGGCGGCGGTCAGCACGTCCGCGTCCCGCCCCTTGAAGAAAACCAGATAGCGGGGCGGGCTTTCCGTCGCGTCCTTTTTCAGCGCAAAGTCGATACCGTACTTTTTCGCCGTACTCTCAAAGGCTTTGATATTGCCCTCGGTAATCTCAATGTTGGAAACGCCCGCGTTCTGCTTCATAAGCTGCTTTAAGCTCTGCTTGCCCTGTGGCGGTTTTGCAAGCTGCTTTTTGCCCTTTGACAGTATGGCTTTCATTGCCTTTTGGAGCGTCTGCGCGGTCAGCTTCCCGGTCTTGATGTAAAGGGCTATGGTCTTTTCGTTTACTTCGTCCTGCAATTTGTCGCGTCCTCCTTTCGCGTTTCTTTATGGGGCGGCGGTCAGATACGCACCCGCAGCCCGTTCAAGTCCTCGGCTCTGATACCCACAAGATACCAGTTGTCGCCGTACTCAATCCGGGTCGGCTTCCACTTGCCCCGCACGAATACGTCAAAGCACTCGCCGCAATGCAAGCCCCCGTAGTAGCTGTTTAAGTCAAAGCGGATGTCGTAACGGTCGGTGCGCTCGTCAAATACCAATGCTCCTGTCATTTTCTGTGCCATAATAAAATCCTCCTTTTGTGGTTGTGGGTGGTTACAGGCTTTCGCCCTCGTTGCATGAATAATAGTCCGGGTCGCCGTACTGCGGCTTTTTCGGTGACAGTGCGCCGCTTGCCATGTCATGGGCGACAAGGGAAGTGTAATAATTGCCGATAGTGGACGGGGCGTTGAAAAGGGCTGCTTTCAGATATTGCTTGATGTTGCGGATTTTCGTTGTGTTCTCCCGCATACAGTCAAGCACAAAGCGGATATGCTCGCCGTCCAGTTTCATAAACTTAGATTTCACAAGCTCTGCCGGGTAGTCGTCCCCCGCAATCCGTACCCGCTTTCTGGCGGTGCATACGGTTTCAAGCATGAGGTCTACAATCTCGTCAAGCCTGTCACTGTCAAACTTCATGTCCTGTTTGAGAATGTCGTAGTCGATATTGTCCTTGATGATTTCCCGGTATATATCAACTGCGCTCTGTGCTGTCGCTTCCGTTCCTTTCCGTTCCGGCGGCGTAGCCGCTTCTCTGCAAGGAGAGGGGTTAGGGGAAAGGATAGGAATGGAATGGGTACTTTGTTCATCAGTAATTATTTTTTCTTTTTTTGGTAAGTCAGTTCTTTGTATATCTTTATTTAATTGCGTTGGATTTTCCAACGTAGGTTTTTCCAATGTTGGTTTTTCCTGTGTTGGATTATCCAATGTTGGATTTTCCAATGTTGGTAAATCCGGCGTAGGCGGCTGCGGCTGCTCGAATATCACATAGTCCGCGCCCCGCAAGCGTCCTTTCTCGTCGCGCTCCCTTGAACGGACGATATACCCGGCGCGTTCAAGCTCCTTAATGGCTTCGCGGATAGCGTCTATCTTCTCCCGGTTGATAAGGGATAAGCCTTTCAAGGTGTAGTCCCAATCTTCGGGGAGTGACAGCATTTGCGACAACAGCCCCTTTGCCTTTAGGGAAAGCTCCTTGTTGCGTAGGTGGTGGTTGCTCATTACGGTGTAGCCCTTGTTCCGTTCCACTCTGAAAACTGCCATAGTTCATAGCTCCTTTGCTTTGGATTTGTTACGCAGTAGAAGCGCGGTTTCGGGGAATAAGGTATAAATCCCTTGCCGCGCCAGATACACACCCGCAAAACCGCTTGTAGCAAGGCTTTTTCTGCCCCTACTGCGTAACAAAGGGCATGAAAAAAGCGGCGTTCCTGTTCTCCCATGTAGAGAGTAAGAAACGCCGCTTCTGCGTCGTATTCAGTTTTTAGTACAATACCCTGCTTGTCCGTCGCTCGAAAAACCTTGATTTTCCAGTGTTTTCAAAAGTATCGTTATCTAACGTCAGCTTTTCAAAGGCCCGGTTTTCAAGCCATGCTTGCAGACATTGAAGCCGGGAAAGTGGGTACGGTCATTGTCAAGGACATGAGCCGGTTAGGGCGAAACTACTTGCAGGTAGGGTTTTACACGGAAATGCTGTTCCCTCAAAAGGGAGTGCGTTTTATCGCTGTCAACGACAATGTGGACAGCGCAAACGGCGGCATGGACAACGATTTTACCCCTCTGCGAAATCTGTTCAACGAATGGCTGGTGAGAGATACGAGCAAGAAAATCAAAGCAGTAAAACGAGCAAAAGGCATGAGTGGAAAGCCTGTTACCAGCAAGCCGGTATATGGCTACCTCATGGACGAGGACGAGAACTATCTCGTTGACGAGGAAACCGCGCCGGTTGTCCAGCAGATATACCAGCTTTGTCTTGCCGGGAATGGCCCGACCAAGATTGCCCGTATGCTTACGGAGCAGCAAATCCCCACGCCGGGGACGCTGGAATACCGCAGGACGGGCAGCACCCGCCGCTACCACCCCGGCTATGAGTGCAAATGGGCGACGAACACCGTCGTTCATATCCTTGAAAACCGGGAGTACACCGGCTGTCTGGTAAACTTCAAGACGGAGAAGCCCTCTTACAAGGTCAAGCACAGCGTAGAGAACCCCGTGGAGAAGCAGGCCATTTTTGAGAACCACCATGAGCCGATTATCGACACGGAAACATGGGAGCGCGTGCAGGAGTTACGCAAGCAGCGCAAACGCCCGAACCGCTATGATGAAGTGGGGCTGTTCTCCGGTATGCTGTTCTGCGCCGACTGCGGCCATGTGATGTACCAGCAGCGGTATCAGAACAAGAACCGCAAGCAGGACTGTTACATCTGCGGCAGCTACAAGAAGCGCACCCGCGACTGTACGGCGCACTTTATCCGCACCGACCTGTTGACCGCCGGTGTCCTCTCCAATCTCCGGCAAGTGACCGAGTATGCCGCCAAGCATGAGAGCCGCTTTGTGAAGCTGCTTATCCAGCAGAACGAGATCGGCGGCAAGAGAAAGACCGCCGCAGCTACCAAGCAGCTTGAACAGGCGCAGGAGCGTATTGCCGAAGTGAGCCGCATTATCAAGCGGCTGTATGAGGACAATGTAAACGGCAAAATCAGCGACGAGCGTTTCATGGAACTGTCGGCAGACTATGAGCAGGAGCAGCGGGAACTGAAAGACCGCGCCGCCGCTTTGCAGGCCGAACTGGACAAGTCGCAGGCCGCCACCGTCAACGCGGAAAAGTTTATGGGTATCGTCCGAAAGCACCTTGCCTTTGAGGAACTTACCCCCACCCTCTTGCGGGAAATGATTGATAAAATCGTCGTGCATGAGTGCAGCTATGACGAGAACGGCACCCGCAGGCAGGACATTGAGATTTATTACAGCTTTGTCGGCAAGATTGATTTGCCCGAAGCCTAACGCCCGACCTATCCGACACAATGGCCAAGTGCCGGATAGGAACGGCAAAATTTTTTACACTTCTATTACTTCTTTATCGCACATCAGCAAAGTCGCAGGGAATTAAACAGCTCATGGCCGGCGGCGGTGTCGCCCTCATCGGCCTGACCCTGATCCCCCTGCTGTCCGGCCTGCTCTCCGCCTGATGTCCGCCAGCAGACCCCACGGGAGGCCCCGGCACACGGGGCCTCCCGGAAAGGAGATGATCCCCGTTGATCTTTGACGCGATACAGGAGTGGTTCCAGGAACTGCTCATCGACGGTATCATTTCAAACCTGACCGGGATGTTTGATACCCTGAATACCAAGGTGGGCGAGATCGCCGGGGAGGTGGGCATGACACCCTCCGCGTGGAACAGCGGCATCTTCAATATGGTCCGCAGCCTCTCGGAGACCGTGATCGTCCCCATCGCCGGCATCGTCCTCACCTTTGTCATGTGCTATGAGCTCATCCAGCTCATCGTAGAAAAGAACAACCTCCACGACTTCGACACCTGGATCTTCTTCAAGTGGATCTTCAAGACCTTCTGCGCGGTGCTCATCGTCACCAACACCTGGAACATCGTCATGGCGGTGTTTGATGTGGCGCAGAACGTGGTCAGCCAGAGCGCCGGCGTCATCATCTCGGACGCGGGCATCGACATATCCGGCGTGACCGCCGATCTGGAGATCCAGCTCGCGGACTGGAGCATCGGCGCCCTGCTGGGGCTTTGGTTCCAGAGCATCTTCGTGGGATTGTGTACGCAGGTCCTCTCTATCTGTATTTTCTTGGTGATCTACGGGAGGATGATTGAGGTGTATTTGGTGACCTCGATAGGTCCCATCCCCTTTGCCACGATGGCGAACCGGGAATGGGGCAACACGGGGCAGAATTATCTCCGCTCCCTGCTGGCCCTGGGCTTCCAGGCGTTCCTCATTATGATCTGTGTAGGGATCTACGCGGTGCTGGTGGAGAATATTTCCCTGAGCGGCGACAACATTTCCGGCGCCATCTGGGGGTGCATGGGGTACACGGTGCTCCTGTGCTTCACCCTCTTTAAGACCGGCAGCCTCGCCAAGTCACTGTTCGGGGCGCATTAGGGGGAGGCCGGTATGGAGAAGAAATACAATGTCATCTACGCGGACCCGCCCTGGTCCTACAAGGTATGGAGCAAGAAGGGCGCGGGCCGGAGCGCGGAAAGCCATTATCCCACCATGAGCATAGAGGCCATCAAGGCGCTGCCCGTATCCCGGATTGCGGCCGGGGACTGCGCCCTGTTCCTCTGGATCACCTTCCCCATGCTCCGGGAGGGCTGGGCCGTTATGGACGCTTGGGGCTTCACCTTCAAGACGGTGGCCTTCGTGTGGGTCAAGCAATGCCGCAAATCGGATAACATCTTCACCGGGATGGGATACTGGACCCGCGCTAATGCGGAGATCTGCCTGCTGGCGACCCGCGGGCACCCGAAACGGGCGGCCAGGGATGTCAAGCAGGTCATCCTCTCCCATGTTGAGGAGCACAGCAAAAAGCCGGATGAGGCGCGGCACCGGATCGAGACCCTGATGGGGGATGTCCCCCGGATCGAGCTGTTCGCCCGGCAGGCGACCCCCGGCTGGGATGTATGGGGAAATGAAGTAGCAAGCGATATTCAGCTTGCGGAAAGGAGTTGATTTTATTGGCCTATGTAACGATCCCGAAGGACTTAAGCAAGGTACAGAGCAAGATCCTGTTCGGGCTGACCAAACGGCAGGTGATATATTTCGGAGCGGCAGCAATTATCGGCGTGCCGCTTTTCTTTTTGACTAAGGAGGCGCTGGGCACCACCACGGCGGCCCTGTGCATGATCCTGGTGATGCTGCCCTTCTTCCTGTTCGCCATGTATGAGAAGAACGGGCAGCCCCTGGAGGTGTTCCTGGGGCACCTCATCGACAATAAATTTATCCGACCAAAGACGCGGATCTACCAGACCAACAACCTGTACTCCGCCCTGGCGCGGCAGTATGAATTGGAACAGGAGGTGAGAGCGATTGCAGGCAAAAACGGCAAGACCCGCAAAACCGGCAGGAGCAAGGCGTAAGCTGACCCGCGCCGAGCGTAAACAGATCGAGGCAGTGGTCCGCCAGGCCAAAGGGGACGGGAAAGCCCATACGGTGCAGGAGAGCATCCCCTTCCGCAATATGTTCCCGGACGGCCTGTGCCGGCTGGAGGGCGGGGCCTTCTCCAAGACGATTGCTTTCGAGGACGTCAACTACCGCCTGGCCTCGCCGGAGGACCAGCGGGATATTTTTGAACACCTCTGCGATTTCTACAACGGCTACGACCCCACCATCGGGGTACAGATGACTTTGAGCAGCCGGTATGTGGAGCATGGGCCGGAGGAGGACCTGTTCGGCATCCACCCTCAGGGGGACGACCTGGACCCTGTCCGGGAGGACGCGGCGGGGATACTCCGCTTCCAGTATGAGCGGGGCAGCAACGGCTATGTGAAAACCAAGTATGTGACCCTGACCATCGAGGCGGAGAACCTTCCGGCGGCGCGGGCGAGGTTCGCCCGCATTGAGACTGACACCCTCAACCGCTTCAAGGTCATGGGTGCCGCCGCCCATGTGCTGGACGGGAAGGAGCGGCTGGAGCTGCTTCACGGCATCCTCCACCCGGAGGGTGGCAAGTTCGCCTTCGATTGGGACTGGCTGGCGCCCAGCGGGCTGTCGGTCAAGGACTTCATCGCCCCGTCCTCCTTCCACTTCGGGGAGACCCGCACCTTCCGCATCGGCGAGATGTACGGGGCTGTCAGCTTTTTGCAGATCACCGCCCCGGAGATCCACGACCGCATTTTGGCGGAGTTCATGGAGACCGAGGGCAACATCCTGGTGACCATGCACATCCGAGGCATCAATCAGAACGAGGCCATCAAGATGGTCAAGCGCAAGATCACCGACCTGGACGCCATGAAAATTGCGGAGCAGAAGCGGGCGGTGCGCAGCGGGTATGACATGGACATCCTCCCCAGCGACCTTGCCACCTACGGCGGCGCGGCAAAGACCATCCTCCAGGACCTGCAAAGCCGGAATGAACGAATGTTCAACCTGACCTTCCTGGTCATGCACATGGCTGAGACCCGGCAGAAGCTGGAGATCGCCGTGTCCCAGGCGGCCAGTGTGGCGCAGACCTACAACTGCCTCCTCACCCGGCTGGACTTCCAGCAGGAGGACGGCCTCATGTCCTCTTTGCCCCTGGGGCTCAACCGTATCAGGATCGAGCGGAGTCTCACCACTTCGGCGCTGGCGGTGTTCGTGCCCTTCGTCACTCAAGAGCTGTTCATGGGCGGCGATGCCATGTACTACGGCCTCAACGCTTTGAGTAACAACATGATCCTTCTGGACCGCAAACAGTCCAGGAGCCCTAATGGACTGGTGTTCGGCACGCCGGGCAGCGGCAAGTCCATGAGCTGTAAGCGGGAGATCACCTTCATCATCCTGACCACCAAAGATAACGTCATCATCTGCGACCCGGAGGATGAGTATTCGCCCCTGGTACGCCGGCTGGGCGGGCAGGTGATCCGGCTGTCCCCATCCAGCACCGACTATGTGAACCCCCTGGACATCAATCTCAACTACTCGGACGAGGAGAACCCGCTGGCGCTGAAAAGTGATTTTGTCCTGTCCTTCTGCGAGCTCATCATGGGCAGCAAGACTGGGCTGGAGGCCATCGAAAAGACGGTCATCGACCGGGCGGTGCAGAAAATCTATCAGAATTACTTTGCCGACCCACGGCCGGAGAATATGCCGATCCTGGGCGACCTGATGGAGGCCCTGCTAGCCCAGCATATCCCGGAGGCCGACCGGGTGGCCCAGGCATTGGATTTGTACGTGAACGGCTCCCTCAACTTCTTCAACCACCGCACGACCGTGGACATCCGCAACCGGCTGGTCTGCTTCGATATCAAGGGCCTGGGCAAGAACCTGAAAAAGCCGGGGATGCTCATTGTCCAAGACGCGGTGTGGAACACCGTCACCATCAACCGGGCCATCGGCCGCTCCACCTGGTATTTCGTGGACGAGTTCCACCTCCTGCTGAAGGAGGAGCAGACTGCGGCGTACAGCGCCGAGATTTGGAAACGGTTCAGAAAGTGGGGCGGAGTGCCTACGGGGGCGACCCAGAACCCCAAGGACCTCCTCTCCTCCCCGGAGATCGAGAACATCCTGGAAAACAGTGATTTCATCTATATGCTCAACCAGGCCGCCGGAGACCGCAAGATTTTGGCGGAGCGGCTGGGCATTTCAGCGGAACAGCTTGCCTATGTGACCAACTCCGAACCGGGCCATGGGCTGCTGTTTTTTAATAATGTCATCCTGCCATTTGCGGACGACTTCCCGAAGGATACGGAGCTTTACAAGCTGCTCACCACCAAGCCCAGCGAGGTGGAGCACGCGGCGGAAACGGAGGAATGAATATGAAAAATAAGCTGTATATCATTGACGGCAAGACCTATCTGAACCATATCAATGATGAGGTCCATCTGTACGGCCTTCTCCACCAGCTTGCCTTCCTGGCGGGCAGGATCAAGGACGAGGAGGATGTGTTCCATGTGCTGGACACGGCGAAGCGGTACGGCGAGATCGCCGAGGAGAAGTTCCAGGGATGGGGCATCCCCGGCCGCTACCTGGTGTTCGGCGACCCTAAAGACCTGAACGACCTTATCGAGAAGGAACTGGACGAAGTGGAGATGATCCCCGCAGAGGAACCGAAGCCTAAAAAGTATCTGGATGAGTACATCATCCCCGGCAGCGGCTTCCGCCTGCTGGTGGGCGACATCCATCACCTGATCGTCCTCTATTATTCGCTGGCCCGCCGCCTGTCCGAAGCGGAGACGGAGAAGGACTTCCTCCGGCTGAAGAAAAAGGCCGGCGGTTATGAGAAGGTGCTGAAAAAGCTCTTCCGCAGCCTGGGCCTTCCGGAGGACAGCAACGCCGCCCAGGACATCCTGGAGGAGTCCATCATCCGCCGCCATAACCTGGTCCGCCTGGAGGATGTGGAGGAGCCCCAGGACGAGGGAGACCTTGAAGGGGACGAGGTATGGAGCGACTGACCCATGTAAGCCTGTTCTCCGGCATCGGCGGCCTGGACCTGGCGGCGGAGGCGGCCGGGTTCGAGACCGTCTGCCAGTGTGAATGGGCGGACTACCCCTATTCCGTCCTGGAGCGGCACTGGCCGGATGTGCCGAAGTTCCGGGACATCACCACATTTACGAAGGAGGCGTTTTTTGAGAAAACAGGACTTGAAACAGTCACCATCATCTCCGGCGGCTTCCCCTGTCAGCCCTTCTCCACCGCTGGAAAGCGGCGGGGTTTTGCGGATGAACGCTACCTGTGGCCGGAAATGTGCCGCGTTATTGCCGAACTGCGGCCCCGTTGGGTGCTTGGGGAAAATGTTGCTGGCTTCATCAATATGGGGCTCGACAAAACGATTTTTGACCTGGCAAAAGCGGGATACGCTGTTCTCCCATTCGTATTTCCGGCTTGCGGCGTCGGCGCGTGGCATGAGCGCCAGCGAACTTTTATCGTCGCGGCTGATGTTTCCCACGCCCCTTGCCTCCGACAAATCCACCTGCAGGGACGCGGCAAACCTGGATGTGTTCCTGTCGGACAATGGGATCTTCCGCAAGCGGAACAGGGACGGGAGCATCTGGAGCCTGAGCCTTTCGGCGGCGGTGTTCTACCTGACGCCGGCGGCGTCAGAGGGCTACCGCTCCACCTTAAAACCCACGGCCTTTCGAGGCAAGTCCCCGTCCAGCAACCTTTCGGCCCAGGTGATCCACCAGGAGCAGCCCCTGTCGGAGAAGGCGGCCCTGAACCCCGATTGGGTGGAATGGCTCATGGGCTTCCCGAAAGGATGGACGGCCGTATCCTCTGGGCCGCCGAGCCAGAGGGCGTCCCCCGCATAACCGAGGACACGAAGGACCGGGCCCTGCGGCTGAAAACCCTGGGCAACGCGGTCTGCCCGCCCCAGGCTTATCCTATTTTTCACTATATCGCGGCGATTGAGACCGGGGCTTGTGTGGACATTTGCCCCTATGGAGGAGGTGACGGATAAATGCAGGAATGGAAATTCTCCGAGAAGGAGGCCCAGAAGATGACCCATGACGGGGCCATCTCGGTAAACCTGGTGACCGGCGAGGCCACCCATATCTCGGACCGTCCCCCGGAGCAGGACTATTCTCCCGACCATGAGGCGGCGGGAACGGTGGGCCGGGCAATGGATGAGGCAGCGGGCCATGTGGAACGGCGCCAGGCGAAAAAGGCGCGGCGAAAGCGGCGCGATACCTTCCGGGAGGGTGAGGCGGCCAGGAACCGCCCTTCCTCCCGTTTGCAGTTTTCGGAGGCAGACCGGGCGGCGCCGGAGCTGAAAAAGCCCATCCGCAAGTCCGACAAGGCGGTGGATAAGCTGGACGCGGCAAAGGCCGCCGTCCCCGTGAAGCCCCCTGGCAAGGAGCATGGCAACCCCTTATCCCGGCCGGTGCAGGAAATACGGTCTACCCTCCACGGCGAGGTGAGCAAGGTGGAGGGCGAGAATTCCGGTGTTCAGGCCGGCCACCTGGGAGAACGGCAGATTGAGAAGGCCGTGGGCTATGGCGGCCGCCGCTTCCACCAGGCGCGTGCGGATCGCAAGCTGAAACCCTGGCGGGATGTAACAAAAGCGGAGCAGGCGGCGGCAAAGGTCAACGCGGATTTCTATTGGCAGAAGTCCGTCATGGAGAACCCCCAGCTTGCGTCCAGCAATCCCATCTCCCGCCTTTGGCAGAAGAAACGGCTGCAAAAGCAGTATGCCGCCGCACATCGGGCAGGGACCGGCGCGACCCAGGCTGCGGGAAAGGCATCCCAGACCGCCGCTTCCGCGGCGAAGAAGGGCGGCGGGACCGTGGCTCAGAAGCTGGGCGGCTTTGTCACGAAGAACAAGCACACCCTTCTCATCGTGGGCGGGATCGGGCTGATGCTCATGCTCATCATGGGGCTGATGCAGTCCTGCACCTCCATGTTCGGGGGCGGGACTTCCGGCCTGGTGGCCTCCTCCTATCTTTCGGAGGACGCGGACCTGACCGGGGCCGAGGCCGCCTACTGCGGGATGGAGGCGGAGCTGCAAGAGTACCTGGACACCTATGAGAGCACCCACGACTATGATGAATATCACTTTGACCTGGACGAGATCGAGCATGACCCCTATGTGCTGCTGTCCATCCTGTCCGCCCTCCATGAGGGTGTGTTCACCCTGGACGAGGTACAAGGGGATCTGGAAATGCTCTTTGACAAGCAGTACATCCTTACCGAGACCGTGACCACCGAAACAAGGTATCGGACGGAAACGAGAACGGACAGCGAGGGCAACGAGTACGAGGTGGAGGTTCCCTACACCTGGTACATCTGTACCGTCACGCTGGAGAATTTCGACCTCTCCCATGTGCCGGTCTATATCATGGGCGAGGACCAGCTCTCCATGTACGCCGTGTATATGTCCACCCTGGGCAACCGGCCGGACCTGTTCCCGTCCTCCGGGTATGTGGGCAAGTACATCGAGAACCCGCCCACGGCCTGGGACATCCCCGCCGAGTACCTGACGGATGAACGCTTTGCCACCCTTATCACCGAGGCGGAAAAATACCTAGGCTATCCCTATGTGTGGGGCGGTTCCAGCCCGGAGACCTCCTTCGACTGTTCCGGCTTCGTCAGCTATGTGCTGACCAGCACCGGTCTGTGCAACACCGGGCGGCTGGGCGCCCAGGGGCTCTACAATATCTCCACCCCGGTATCCGATCCCCAGCCGGGCGACCTGGTGTTTTTCGTGGGGACCTACGACACCCCAGGCGTTTCCCATGTGGGCATTTATGTGGGCGATAATATGATGCTGCACTGTGGAGATCCGATTTCCTACACCAATTTGAACACCAGCTACTGGCAATCCCATTTCTATGCCTACGGCCGGCCGCCGTACAACTGATGGGAGGTGTTCCATGCTATCTTTATGTCCGGTATCCCTGGCCGAGGCCAACGCTTTTGTCGCAGAGCACCACCGCCACCATAAGCCAGTGCGGGGGCACAAGTTCTCCCTGGGCTGTATGGTGGATGGGCGCCTTGCAGGCGTCGCTATCGTGGGGCGGCCTGTCAGCCGGTATTTGGATGATGGGCTGACCCTGGAAGTCAACCGGCTGTGTACGGATGGGACGCAAAATGCTTGCAGTTTCCTCTACGGCGCGGCGGCGCGGGCAGCTAGGACCATGGGATACCGAAAAATCATCACTTACATTTTGGATACGGAGAATGGCGTAAGCCTCCGGGCGGCGGGCTGGAAATGCGCCGGCCTGGCCGGAGGCAAAATGTGGACCGGAAAACGCCGCCCTTCTGAACCTCTGTATCCCGCACAAATGAAATACCGATATGAAAAAGAATGGAACGGGAGGTGAAACACACATCAATATGGTTTCCTATGGGGGCGGCGCCAACAGCACCGCCCTTCTGATCGGGCTGCACCAGCACCGTATCCCGGTGGACCTGATCCTCTTTGCGGATACGGGGGCGGAGCATCCCCACACCTACGCCTACCTGGACGTCATGGACCGATGGCTGAAGGACCACGGGATGCCGCCCATCACCAGAGTCTACAAGACCACGCGGGACGGCAAGCGGCTGACCCTGGAGCAGGAGTGTTTGCAGAGCGGCACCCTGCCCTCCATCGCCTACGGCTTCAAGCGGTGTTCCCTGAAACACAAGATCGGGCCGCAGGAAAAGTTCTGCAATCACTATTTGCCCTGCCAAAAGGCATGGGCAGCGGGCAAGCGGGTGGTGAAGTTCATCGGCTACGATGCCGGCGAGGGCTACCGCAGCGACAAGGTGCTGCTGGGCGACCTGGCAGACCCCAAGTACAGCAAGTGGTATCCCCTGATGGAATGGGGATGGGACCGGGCGGCGTGTATGCAGGCCATTGAAGATGCGGGGCTTCCCCAACCCGGCAAGTCCTCCTGCTTTTTCTGTCCCAGCATGAGGGCAGAGGAGATCATCCACCTGCGGGATCACCACCCCGACCTGTTCCGAAGGGCCATCGCTCTGGAGGACAACGCCCGCCCCAATTTGAAAACGGTCCAAGGCCTGGGCCGGAACTACTCATGGAAAGAACGATTTGGAAAGGAGTTTTGCACACATGGCAACTGTTGAGAAGATCCGCCGTGATATTGAAAAGACCAAAGAGAAGATCTCCGAGCAGCAGAAGCGCCTCCGCACCCTGGAGGCCCAGCTCACCGAGGAGGAAAACCTGGAGATCGTCCGCATGGTCAAGGCGGTAAAGATGGACAACCGGGAGCTGACGGCCTTCTTGAAGGCCTACGCCAGCGGCCTCATCACCCTGCCGGAGGGCATGATGGAGGCGGAGGCCGCGGCGGACCCCGGCGAGAATGAGATGGAGGATACCGAGTATGAAGAATAAGAAGATCATCCGCCTGTTTACGGCGGCCCTGGCCGTGGCGCTCTGTGCCACGGCCTTTGCTGTCCCCGCTTTCGCCGGCGGCGGGGAGGGCGAACCCTACTACACCGAAACGGCCGGGACGGAGGCGGACCCTGCGGAGGACGCCGAGGCCCCGGAGGTCACTGTCACCGATGAGGAAGATCCCGCCGGCGATGATAGCGCGGACAATAACACGGAGGTTGACGGGGACACCCTGGACCAGATCACCGAACTGATGGGCGGTCTGGGGACTGTGACTGTCACCGAGGACGGTATCCTGTTCACCCCTGACACGGAGAAATGGGAAACCCATCAGACCGGCACCGTGACCACCTGCGGCGGCAACCTGAATGTCCGCACCGGCGCGGGGCTGGACAACGACGCCTTCACCCAGCTTCCCGATGGGGCGCAGGTGGAGGTCATCGGCACCGAGGGCGAATGGGTCAAAGTGCTTCTGCCGGAGCGGGAGGGCTATGTCCATTCCGACTACCTGACCATCACGGACACGGGCAGCTTCTCCCTCTCCCTGGACGAGACGGACCTCTCCGCCCTGATGGAGTTGTTCGCCTCCGGCCTCTCCGGGGGCGGAGGGACCGCTCTCACCCCGGATGGGAACCTGTCCCTCATTGACGACCTGGGCGGCGCATCCTCCGGCAAACAGTTCATCACGGTGGAGACAAAGGGCGGAAATGTGTTCTATCTCATCATCGACCGGGATGACGAGGGGGCGCAGACCGTCCACTTCCTGAACCAGGTGGACGAGGCGGACCTCCTGGCACTGATGGAGGATGGCGAGGTCCAGGAGGCACCGGCGGTCTGCACCTGTACGGAGAAATGCCAGGCCGGGGCGGTGAACACTTCCTGCGAGGTGTGCGCGGTGAATATGGCCGAGTGCGCCGGCGCGGAGCCGGAGGTTGAACCCGAACCGGAGCCGGAGGAGGAGAAGTCCGGGGGCATGGGCGCCCTGGCGCTGGTCCTGGTGCTGGTGGTGCTGGGCGGCGGCGGAGCCTTCGCCTACATCAAGTTCATCCGTCCCAAGCAGGCGACCAAGGCCAGCGCGGACCCGGACGACTATGATTTTGCCGATGAGGAGGAGTATATCAACGAGGACGAACCTGAACAGGAGGAAGAAACGGAGGATACGAAATGAAGCTGGTGATCTGTGAGAAACCGAGTGTTGCAAAATCCATCGCGTCGGCCCTGGGTGTCACATCCAGGGCCGATAGCTGTTTTGAAGGAAATGGGCTCATCGTTTCCTGGTGCGTGGGGCATCTGGTGTCCCCGATGGACGCGGCCGGGTATGACCCCGCCTATAAGAAGTGGAAGTATGACGACCTTCCCATCCTGCCGGAGCCCTTCCGTTATGTGCTGGCGAAGGGCAAAGAGGACGCCTTCCAGAATTTGAAGCGCCTCATGGAGCGCCCGGATGTGACGGAGCTGGTCAACGCCTGCGACGCCGGGCGGGAGGGCGAGCTCATCTTCCGGCTGGTCTATGAGATGGCGGGCTGCCGGAAGCCCTTCTCCCGCCTGTGGATCTCCTCCATGGAGGACGCGGCCATCCGGGAGGGCTTTGCCGGCCTGCGCCCCGGCGCGGAGTATGACCCGCTGTATCAGTCTGCCCTCTGCCGCCAGAAAGCGGACTGGCTCATCGGGATCAACGCCACAAGATTATTTTCGGTGTTATACCACCGCACCCTGAATGTGGGGCGTGTCCAGACGCCCACCCTTGCCATGCTGGTGGACCGGGACAGCAAAATCACAATGTTCCGCAAAGAGAAGTACCACCATGTGCGCCTGACCCTGGGCGGGGCCGAGGCGGTGTCGGAGAAGATCGCCGCCCCGGAGGAGGCGGAGACCCTGCGGGCGGCCTGTGCCGGCGCGGAGGCGGTCTGCGCTTCCGTCACCCGTGAGCAGAAGAAAGAAGCGCCGCCCAGGCTCTACGACCTGACCACCCTCCAGCGGGAGGCTAACCGCATCTTCGGCTACACGGCCAAGCAGACGCTGGACTACGCGCAATCCCTCTACGAGAAGAAGCTACTGACCTATCCCCGGACGGACAGCCGGTATCTGACTGCCGACATGGCGGAGTCCGCTTCGGCGGTCCTCCACCTGGCGGCGAAGGTGCCGTCCTTTGATGGATGCAAGGAGTTCTTCCCGGATGTGACTTTGCTGGTGAATGACAAGAAGGTGTCCGACCACCACGCCATCATCCCTACCCTGGAGCTGGAGAAGGCCAGTCTATCCGAACTGCCCGTGGGCGAGCGCAATATCCTTCTGCTGGTGTGCCGGGAGCTGCTGTGCGCGGTTGCGGAGCCCTATGTGTACGAGGCGGTGACGGCAACCTTTACCTGCGGCGGGCAGACCTTCACCGCTAAGGGGCGGCGCATCCTCTCCGAGGGCTGGCGTGAGATCGACCACATTTTCCGCGCTTCCCTGAAGGAGCAGCCGGAGGACGAGGCGGATCCCGCCGCCCTGCCGGATTTTACCGAAGGCCAGACCTTTGACCAGGTGGATGCCTCTGTCACCGAACACTTCACCGCCCCGCCCAAGGCCTACACGGAGGACACCCTCCTGGCGGCGATGGAGACCGCCGGGAAAGAGGAGATGCCGGAGGACGCCGAGCGCAAGGGTCTGGGCACCCCGGCCACCAGGGCGGCGATCCTGGAAAAGCTGGTGGCAGCCGGTTTTGTGGAGCGCAAAGGCAAAAGCCTCATCCCCACCAAGGCGGGGATCAACCTGGTCACCGTCCTGCCGGATACGCTGACCTCTCCCATGCTCACGGCGGAGTGGGAACAGAAGCTGACCGCCATCGCCAGGGGCGAGGGCGACCCCGCCGCTTTCATGGCGGGGATCTCTGACATGGCGCGGGAGCTGGTGAAAACCTATTCCCATATCTCCGAGGAGGGACAAAAGCTGTTCGCCCCGGAGCGGGAGGCCGTGGGCCTCTGCCCCCACTGCGGCAAGCCGGTCTACGAGGGAAAGAAGAATTTTTACTGCTCCGACCGCTCCTGCCAGTTTGTATTGTGGAAGGACGACCGTTTCTGGACCTCCCGCAAAAAGGAGTTGACAAAAAAGATGGCCGGCGACCTGCTGAAAAAGGGCCGCACCTCCGTCAAGGGAATGTGGTCTGAAAAGAAGGGTGCCACTTATGACGCGGTGGTGGTGCTGGACGATACCGGCGAGAAGTATGTCCGCTTCAAGCTGGAGTTCCCCAAACGGAAGGAGGGCGTGAATGGCAGATAAAGCAATCCCGGATATTTCCCTGGGCGGTGCGGAACAGAATATGAGCCGGGAGGAGCTGGCGGCGGTGACGAAAGCTGTTGCCACTCTCTCCCCGGAGGACCGGGACCTGCTGGCCGCTGTGCAGGAGTCCCCGTTCCGGCTGACCACGGCGGAGCAGTTCCTGGAATTTGAGAAAAATGTAGACTGCTTTGTACTGGAGCCCCATGTCCAGACCCTGGAGGATCTTGGCTGGGAGTACCTGGAGGAGAAACTGACCATTGACCTGACGGATGACCTCCGGACCGCCATTGACCCCGCGCCCTTCGGCCGGCGCGCTCTGGAGGAGGACCGGGGGTGCTTCACCAGCCGGGGCTATCTGTTCCCCACGGACGACGAGTGGCAGCACGACCGCCCCCAGGCGAAGCAGGCGGACCGCAAGCCCTCCATCAAGGAGCGGCTGGAACAGAGCAAACAGGAGTGCAGGAACAAGAACAAGGCCCAGGCGCCCCACAAGGGGAAATCTGAGCCGGAGCTGTAAGGAGGTGCGTATATGCCCCATTATGAATATGACAAGGACTATCCCTTTGCCGCCTTCATTACCAACCTGGGCAAGTACAACGAGGGCGACCTGGTGGGCGAATGGGTAAAATTCCCCACCACACCGGAGGAGATGCAGAAGGTGTTTGAACGGATCGGCATTGGGCAGAAGGATGACTTCAGCCAGCCCTACGAGGAGTGGTTCATCACCGACTATGACTGCTATGTGGACGACCTCTATGACAAACTGGGCGAGTATGAGAACCTGGACGAGCTCAACTACCTGGCCTCCAAGCTGGACGAGATGAGCCAGGGCGAGTATAAACAGTTCCAGGCGGCGATGGAGATCGGCAACCATTCGGGCAGTTTGCAGGAGATCATCAACCTGACCGAGAACCTGGACTGCTACGACATTTACCCCGACATCCACGACCATGACGACCTGGGCCGGTATTACATCGAGGAGCTGGACGCCATGCAGGTGCCGGAGCATCTGCGCAACTACATCGACTACGAGGCCTACGGCCGGGACGTCGCCCTGGAGGAGGGCGGCGAGTTCACCGACCTGGGGTATGTGCGGGATACCGGGAGCCGCTTTGACGAGGTGTACGATGGGGACCGGGACAGTATCCCGGAGGAATACCGGGTGATGACCTTCCAGGAGGCGGAGGAGTTGACTGAGGAGGAAAAATCCGAGTGGGCAATGGACATTGCCTACGACATGGACGAGTTCTTCCGCCAGCACGACCCGCAGTACGCCGCCGAGCACCCGGAGGAGCACGCAGCAAAAGAAGAAATCTATGAAAACCTGATGGCCGGGCGCATTTCCGCCCTGGATGAGAAGCTGGCCGCCCTGGGGCAGACCCAGGAGGACTATCTGCCTTCCGAGATCGAGAAGTTCAAAGACGCCACCGGCTATGAAGAATTTCTCGATGTAGACCCTGCGGTGATCCGGGAGGCTATCCAGAACCCGGACAAGTCCCATGTGGACGAGATGCTGGCCTTTGCGGAGCAGGCGGGCCGGGAGTATGAGGCGGAGCTGTCCGGGCAGGCCCCGGCGCCCTCCCCGGATGACCTGGAGACCGGCGAAACGGTACGGACCCCCAGGGGTACCTTCTATGTGACGGATATGAGCCGGGAGCAAATGGAGGCGGCCGGGTACGGTCTGCACCATCAGTCTGACGATGGGAAGTATCTCATCATGGGCAACGGTTCCCGCGCCTTTGCTATCCGCGGCGAGGAGGCCCAGGAGCACGCCGCCCCGGAGAAGATGACCGTCCTGGTGGTGGAGCCCATGAAGGAGCCCTATGTGAAGGAAATCGCTCCCGGCCTCCATTCGTTACAGGCGGAGGTGGGCGGTGATATTGCCACCGCTTATCCCTTCTCCGACCCGGTGGGGCTGGTCTGCAACGATGAGGGCAAGCTGATCGGCCTGGAACTGAACCGGGGCCTGCGGGATGAGCATGGGGAGATTTACGACGTCATGGCCGGCACCTTCCTGGTGGTAGGGCTGGGTGAGGAGTCCTTCACCTCCCTGACCCCGGAGCAGGTGCAGAAGTACATGGAACATTTCAAGCAGCCGGAGCAGTTCATCAGCCTGAACGGGCAGATCATCGCCCTGCCGGTGGAGCCGGAGAACCCGCTCCGCACCGCCGAGATGACCCTGGAGGACGACTACGGGATGATCGACGGGGTGCTGAACAACGGCCGCAAGGGTGAGGAGCTGGAGAAGGCCCAGGGTGAGGCGCGCAGGACCACGCCGGAGAAGAAGCCCTCCATCCGGGAGCGGCTGGCGGAGGCCAAACGGGAGTGCGGCGAACGCAAGCCCCCGGACAAGGTTCAGCAGAAGAAGCCCCCGGAGCATGACCTATGAGCCGGAGCAAGAAGTGGCGGCTGGAGTGGTCCTTCTTCCTGGGGGAGAACGGCCGCCGCAGGTACAATAAGATCTGCAAGGGCTGTATCCATCCCTGCAAGCAGAGTTTCCGGGCGGTTCTTATCGCCTGTCCCCATTACCAGTCCGCACGCTCGAAAAAGTGTGGGGATAGGGGTTGAAAATGGGCTGAAAAATCGCCTGTGGCGGCTTTTCCGGGAGCCGTCCTTATGATTTCCCATGTGGGTCTGCCCCTTCAATTTAAGGGGTGCAGAGAGGCTGTTTTGAACACTTTTCCATAACAGAGCGGGAGCGCCGCCTTCGGTTTGGGCCGAGGGTGACGCTCCCACTTCTTTTTTTGTTCTCTTTTTTCTCTTTCAATCAGGATCGGACAGGAAGGGTGTTCGCAGCAGCAGGCGCTGTGGGAATGTGCGTAAACGACCATGTCTGCGGAGCTGTGGGAAACGATGTTTGCGGGCTGTGGGAAAGCCGGCGGCTTTTCCATCGGGCCGTGAATATCCGTTTTCCATCGGCGGAGCGGCCGTTTTCCACATTTCCCACAGCGGAAAATAGCATGATAGCATACTTGTATATTGCTTTTCTGCAAAAAAAGATTTATAATGCATTATGGTTAGTTTGTGCTAACCTCAATTTCGAATCACGGAGGCGGTTATGGGAATATTAAAGGCTTTTTTCAACAATACCCGCAAGCCGAAAGGATTGCTGGGCAGGTGCATGGTGGGCAGCATGAATCATGCCCATGCTGCCCTCGCGGATTGGGGCCTTAGCCATTTGCCCGAAACAGGTCCCGTCGAGATTGCGGAGTTGGGTTGCGGTGGTGGGCGGAATATCCGAGCCCTTTTGCGAAAATATCCTGCCGCGACTGTCACCGCCTTAGACTATTCAGAAATATCTGTGGAAAAGGCCAAGAGTGTTAACCGCAAGGGGCTGCAAGCCAGCCGCTGCCGTATCATACAGGGAGATGTGTCTTGCCTTCCCTTCGAGGATGGTGTATTTGATTTGGTGACCGCATTTGAAACGGTATATTTCTGGCCTGGTCCTACGGAGAGCTTCCGGGAGGTGTACCGAACTCTGCGGCCGGGCGGCATCTTTCTGATCGTCAATGAGTCGGACGGAGAAGATCCCCACGCCAGCAAGTGGCTTTCTGTCATTGATGGGATGAGGATCTTCGATGGAGACCAACTTGCCCGTTTTCTCACCGAGGCAGGTTTTTCTGAGATCATCGTAAATCGGAATGCAAAAAAGCATTGGCTCTGCGTTCTGGCGATGCGGGAAAACAGCAGCCTTTTGGAAAATGAAGAACCGAGTGGCATCTCATAAAAAGCGGCAAATGGTGCGGCTGAGCACAGCATTTGACTTACTATTCAACCATTGGAATGCTTCTGATGAAGTGTACCGTATATGCTGGAACCAGCGAAACGGACTTTAAGAAGAATAGAGGGACAGAAGATGTGGAAATACACAATCCAAGTAGACGGCATGATGTGCGGTATGTGCGAGAGCCATGTGAACGATGCGGTGCGGAAAGCATTTCCGGTGAAGAAGGTCACTTCATCTCGGAGTAAAAAAGAGACTGTGGTAATCACGGAAATGGAACTGGATCAAGAGACTTTGCGGGCGGCTATTTCCGCCACTGGCTATGATGTGGGAGAGATTCAGAAGGAATCCTGGCACAAGAAAGGGCTGTTTGGCCGATAAGTATCTGAGACACAGATCAATGGAGAGGAGGCAAGCGGATGCTGGCAGAATTTTTGTCAAAACAGGGGGAATGGACACAAGTGATGCCTGGTGCGCGAGCCTGCCTGTTCTCCCTGTGCGAGAGGTCATTCCCTCTGCCCCTCCGGTTGGAACCTCTGCACTTTGAGGTATTGTTCTGCCTGGCCGGGATGGTGACTCTGACCCGGCGGGATGGTTCGGCTCTGAGGTTAGGTACCCGGCAGGTGCTTCTCCTCACCGACATCTCTGATCTGACCGATACCAGAGTGGAGACCGGCTTAAAGGGTGTGCTGGTGGCGGTGGACGCTCGGGGCGCCCGGGCGAGTCTAAAAGCCATTTGTGACCTGCTGGGCGGTTTGACTTTGAACACGGATCAAGTACGGCGGTGGATGGTCAGCCGGGGCGGCTGCGCTGTGGAGGGTCCCTCTCGCTGGAGCCAGGCGGCCTTCGCTGACCTGGATCGTTTGCCCCAGTGCGAGCGGGCACGCTGGTGCGTGTGGAAGTCGGTGGAACTGTTGTATCTGCTCTCTGCCCAGGGGGAACCAGCGGCGGAAATGGCCCCGGTGCTGGATCAGGAGATGATCCGGACCTTGGCAGAAACCCGCCGATATATGGAGGAGAATCTGGACGAACCCCTCTCCATATCAACTTTGAGCCGCCGTGCCTGCCTCTCTGCAACTACATTCAAGGAGGGGTTCCGTCGCCTGTACGGACTGCCGGTCCACACCTGGCTGCAGCAGCGGAGGATGGAGCGTGCGGCGGAGTTGCTGCGGGACTCCTCTCTTAGCGTGCTGGGGGTAGCCCAGTCAGTGGGATACAGCAGCGCCAGCCAGTTTTCCGCCGCCTTCCGGCGGCAGTATGGCATGTCGCCAACCATGTATCGAAAAATGTCTGAACCGGCATAACATCGTCTGATTCGGTGAGACACAGCATTGTTTATCCTTTATAATACTTAGATACATAAAAAAGCTTGTTTCCGGACAGGAGGAGATTTCAATGAAACAACATCGCTTCTGGGCCTGGGGCGCCGTGATTTGCATGGTCATGGTGATGATTACGGGCTACAAACACAAATAAAGCAGAAAGGAAAGATTTCCATGATGAAACACTATGTCAGACTGGCCTGCTTCGTGGGCGGCACTCTGTTCGGCTCCGCCGGCGTGAAGCTGCTCACCAGCAAAGATGCCAAGAAAGCTTATACTCACATTACCGCCGCCGGCCTGCGGATGAAGGATAGCATGATGGAAACTGTGACCTGTGTGCAGGAGAACGCCGCCGACATCCTGGCCTCTGCAAAGGACATCAACGAGACCCGAGCCGCCAAGGAAGCTGAGACCCAGGTGGAGGATCAGGAAGCCTGAAAATTGCGGAAGGGAGCCGGAAAACGGCTCCCTTTTTCCATGAGGAGAGATTTAGTATGCAAGCAACCATCGTACATGAGAGCCGGGGGCGGATGCGTCTGCGGCTCCGCCAAAAAAATATATCCATTCGCCAGGCGGATCTGCTGGAAACCTGGCTGAAGGGACAGCCCTGGACCCGGGAGGCCGTGGTCCATGAGCGCACCTGCTGCGTCATCGTAACCTATACGGGAGACCGGGAAGCCGTCCTCTCCGCCCTCGGTGCGTTCACTTGGGCCGGGGCGGAGTCATCCGTCACCCTGCCCGGCCACAGCACCCGGACTCTGAACCGAGAGTTCCAGGAGAAACTGGTGGGCAAGGTGGCGGTGAAAGCAGCCACTACCCTGTTTTTGCCCGCCCCGCTGCGGATCGCCCGGATTGTCTGGCACATGATCCCCTTTCTGCACAGAGGTCTGCGCTGCCTGGGACATCGTCAGATCAAGGTGGAGATGCTGGATGCGTTGTCCATCGGGATCTCCGTCTGCCGCAGGGACTTCGGTACTGCCGGCACTGTCATGTTTTTGTTGGAGATCGGTGAACTGCTGGAGGATTGGACTCGGAAGAAATCCGTAGCCGACCTGGCAGAGAGCCTGTCTCTCCATGTGGATCGGGTGTGGCTGAAAACCGAGGCTGGTGAAGTGCTCACCTCCATCGGCCAGATCAGACCCGGCGACTGGGTCGTGGTTCGAGCCGGAAGCGTCATCCCCCTGGACGGCATGGTGGAGGAGGGGGAGATCACCGTCAACCAGGCGTCCCTCACCGGCGAGTCCGTCCCCGTGGCCAAGCGGCGCGGCGGCGCGGTGTACGCCGGCACCGTAGTGGAGGAGGGAGAGTGTGTCCTGGAGGTGAAGCAGGCCACCGGCCAGAGCCGCTATGACCAGATTGTGGAGATGATCCAGCGGTCTGAGCAGATGAAGTCTGCCGCCGAAGCCAAAGCGTCCAACTTGGCGGACAAACTGGTGCCCTATACCTTTGCCGGCAGCCTGGTGAGCCTTGCCCTCACCCGGAACGTGACCCGGGCCTTGTCGGTACTTATGGTGGACTTCTCCTGCGCCCTAAAGCTGGCCATGCCCCTGGCGGTGATCTCCGCCATGCGAGAAGCGGGACGGGAGCACATCACCGTCAAGGGCGGAAAATTCCTGGAGGCGGTGGCGAAAGCGGATACCATCGTCTTTGACAAGACCGGCACCCTCACCCACGCCTGCCCCCGGGTGGCAAAGATTTTTACCTTCAACGGAAAGATAGAGAATGAAATGCTCCGTCTGGCCGCCTGTTTGGAGGAGCACTTCCCCCACTCCATGGCCAACGCCGTAGTGGAGGAGGCCAAACGCCGGGGCTTGCACCACGAGGAGCGCCACGCCAAGGTGGAGTACCTGGTGGCCCACGGCATTGCCAGTTCAGTGGATGGGGAGCAGGTGCGCATCGGCAGCGCCCACTTCATCTTCGAGGATGAGAAGTGCGTGATCCCGGAGGAGGAGCGGGCCAAGTTCGACGCGCTGCCCCCGGAGTATTCCCAGCTCTATCTTGCCATCAACGGGGTGCTCTCCGCCGTGATCTGCATCTCCGATCCTCTGCGGGAGGAGGCACGGGAGGTGCTCTCCGCCCTGCGAGTCTTGGGTGTGCGGAATGCCGTCATGCTCACCGGGGACAGCCCCCGCACCGCCGCTGCCATCGCAGAACAGCTCGGGGTAGATGCCTTTCGGGCCGGGGTGCTGCCAGCGGACAAGGCGGAGTATGTGGCCGCTTTGCGGAAGGAAGGGCATACTGTCCTTATGGTGGGAGACGGCATCAACGACTCTCCGGCCCTCTCCGAGGCGGATGCCGGCATCGCCATCAGCGACGGGGCGGCCATCGCCAGGGAGATCGCCGACATCACCATTGCCGCCGACAGCCTGTGGGAGCTGGTGCGCCTGCGGCAGCTGGCCATGGCCCTGATGCGCCGCATCCGGAATAACTACCGCTTTGTCATCGGGTTCAACGGGGCGCTCATCGGTCTTGGCGTGACGGGCATTCTGCCTCCAACCACCTCCGCCATGCTCCACAACCTGTCTACTCTTGGCGTAAGCCTCCACAGTATGACTGCCCTGCCCCAGAAAAAGCAAGATTAAGTTTCCTGACAGAGTCCGGCGCGTATGCGCCGGGCTTTTTTTCGTATTCCACTTGACAAACTGCCGCTTCCGTCGTATTATAACGGTGTTATATAACACTGTTATAAGGAGAGCGCCTATGGAAGAAAAGTCTAATGTCACGCTGAAAAAAATCCAAGAGGCGGCCATGGCCGAATTTCTGGACAAGGGCTTTCAAGGGGCTTCTCTGCGGCAGATCGTAAAGAACGCCGGGGTAACCACCGGGGCCTTCTACGGCTACTTCTCCAGCAAGGAGGCGCTCTTTGCCTCCATCGTGGAGCCGCACGCGGCCGCTTTGATGGGGCGGTTCATGGAGGCCCAGACCTCCTTTGCCGAACTGCCTGAGGAGCAGCAGCCAGATCACATGGGGGAGGAATCCAGCAACTGCGTCCACTGGATGGTGGACTACATCTGCCAGCACCGGGAGCCGGTGAAGCTGCTCCTCACCCGCGCAGAGGGTACCAGCTATGAGCACTTCGTCCACAGCATGGTGGAGGTGGAGGTAGAGTACACCCTCCAATACATGGAGGTGCTCCGCCGTCTGGGCCGGGACATTCCGGAACTGAGCCAGTCTCTGTGTCACATCATCGCCAGCGGGATGATGAGTGGCATTTTTGAGATCGTGATCCACGATATGCCCCGGGAGCAGGCGCTGCGGGACGTGGATCAACTCCGCGATTTCTATACCGCCGGATGGCTGAAATTGATGGGGGCTTAACCCCTATCTTTTTTGAATATAGGTTAGCTGCAACTAACTATTTTAACAAGGAGGGATCACTTTGAAGCAAAAGAAACCAAGCAGCCTGACCCGCATCTTGGGCTATGCGGGCGGGCACAAGAACCTGACGATCCTGGGCTGTATCCTGTCCGCCCTGTCGGCGGTGCTGGGGCTGGCGCCGTATCTGTGTGTCTGGCTGGTGGCCAGAAGCGTGTTGTCCACTTGGCCCGGCCTGGACGGGGCCGGGAACCTGGGACTCTGGGGCTGGATGGCAGTGTGGACTGCCGTTGGCAGCATCCTGCTGTACTTTGCCGCCCTCATGTCCACCCATATCGCGGCCTTCCGCACCGCCCGGAACATCCGGCGCGCCGCCATGACCCATGTGCTGAAACTCCCCCTGGGCTTTTTTGCCGGGAACCAGTCGGGGCGGCTGCGCAAGCTCATTGACGACAACGCCGGGCTCACCGAGGACCTGCTTGCCCACAAGCTCCCCGACCTGGCCGCCACGGCAGTGACGCCTATCGCCGCCATCGTGGTACTGTTCCTCTTTGACTGGCGGATGGGTCTGCTGTGTCTGCTCACCATGGTGCTGGCGCTGCTCTCCATGTGCATGATGATGGGCGGCAAGAATGCCGGCTTTTTCCACCGCTATCAACAGGAGATCGAGCGCATGAGCGGCGAGGCGGTGGAGTATGTCCGAGGCATCCCGGTGGTGAAGATGTTCCAGCAGACGGTCTACTCCTTCAAGGCTTTCTACGCCGCCATCCAGGATTACAGCGACTTGGCCAGTCAGTACGCCATGAGCTGCCGGATGGGCCAGACCTGTTTCCTTACCTTCATCAACGGGGCCTTCGCCCTGCTGATCCCGGCGGCGCTGCTCATCGCCTCCGGCGGGGATGTGCGCACCGCGCTGGTGAACCTGATCTTCTACGCCCTGTTTGCCCCTGCCTGCGGTCAGATGATCAACCGCATCATGTATATGAGCGAGGCGGTGATGGAGGCCGACGAGGCCATCGGACGCCTGGACGAGATCCTGAGCCAGAAGCCCATGGAGGAATCGAAGGTACAAAAGAAGCCGGCTGGCGACGCCGTGGTCTTTGCACACGTGACCTTCACCTACCCCGGCGCCGACCGGCCCGCGCTGGAGGATGTGAGCTTTTCCGTCCAGTCCGGCCAGGTGGTGGCTTTGGTGGGTCCATCCGGCGGGGGAAAGACCACCGCCGCCAGCCTGATTCCCCGGTTCTGGGATGTGGACAGCGGCAACGTCACCGTGGGTGGCGCGGACGTGCGGGAGCTGGACAGCACCGCTCTCATGGGGCAGGTGGCCTTTGTGTTCCAGGATACCCGGCTGTTCAAAGAGAGCTTGCTGGAGAATATCCGGGCTGCCCGGCCGGATGCATCCCGGGAGGAGGTGCTTGCCGCCGCACATGCCGCCCAGTGCGATGACATCTTGGAAAAACTGCCCCAGGGGCTGGACACGGTGGTGGGCGCAAAGGGCGTCTATCTCTCCGGCGGGGAGCAGCAACGCATCGCCCTGGCCCGGGCCATTTTGAAGGACGCCCCCATCGTGGTACTGGACGAGGCCACCGCCTTTGCCGACCCGGAGAACGAGCATCAGATTCAAAAGGCCTTTGAGACCCTGACCCGGAACAAGACGGTGCTGATGATCGCCCACCGGCTGTCCACGGTGCAGAACGCGGACAACATCATCGTCCTCAGCGAGGGAAAGATTGCGGAGCAGGGCAGCCACAGCGCCCTGCTGGAAAGAAACGGCGTCTACGCCGCCATGTGGGCGGACTATCAGCGTAGCGCAAAGTGGAAGGTTGGAAAGGAGGCAGCGGTATGATAAAGAAATTACAACATATCTTCGCCCTCAGCGAGAAGGGTGCCAGAGACCTGGTGAAGGCCGTGATTTGGTGCTTTGTGTGCAATCTGGCCCTCATGTTCCCCGTGGGGGCGGTACTGTTCACGGTTCAGCATCTTCTGGGTTGCCTGGAGGGCGGCGGCAGTCCCATGGACGGGTTCTGGATCTATGTGGGCTTTGCCCTGGTGGTGCTGATCCTGCTGTTCGTCCTCCACTGGTTTCAGTACGCCTCCCTCTACATCGCCACCTACCGGGAGAGCGCCAACCGCCGGGTGAGCCTGGCAGAGACGCTGCGGAGACTCCCCCTGTCCTTCTTCGGCAACCGGGATCTCAGCGACCTGACCTCCACCATGATTGCCGACTGCTCCAGCCTGGATCAAATGTTCTCCCACTATGTGCCCCAGCTGTTCGCCTCCGTCGGTTCCACACTGGTGATCGGGGTGTGCATGTTCGCCTGTGACTGGCGCATGGCCCTGGCTGTGCTGTGGGTGGTGCCCGTGGCGGTGGCGCTGACAGCGGGAAGTAAGAAGATCCAGGACGCCTTCGGAACGAAAAATATCCTGAACAAGCGGGCGGTGGCCGACTGCATCCAGGAGGGGCTGGAGACCATCCGGGACATCAAGGCCTGCCACCGGCAGGAGCGGTACCTTGACGGTCTGGAGGCAAAGCTGGCCGCCATGGAGGGCAGCTCCATCCGCTCCGAGCTGGCCACCGGCGTGTTCGTCTGCTCTGCCCAGGCCTTCCTGCGGCTGGGGCTTGCCACCACGGTGCTCACCGGCGGGGCGCTGCTACTGGCCGGGGAGCTCCCCTTCCTCTATTTCCTGGGTTTCCTCTTTGCTGCCACCCGGCTGTATGATCCCCTGGGGGTGGTGCTCCAGAATATCGCCGCTACCTTCAACACCAAGCTACAGATTGAACGGATGCGCTCCATTCTGGAACAGCCGGTTCAGACGGGAACGGAGGATTTCCGCCCCAACCGCTACGACATCACCTTTGACCATGTCTCCTTTGCCTACCGGGAGGGTGCAGGGGTGCTGGAGGATGTGAGCTTCACCGCCCGCCAGGGGGAAGTCACCGCCCTTATCGGACCCTCCGGCGGCGGGAAGTCTACCGCCTGCAAGCTGGCCGCCCGGTTTTGGGATGTCACCGGCGGGAAGGTGTCCCTGGGCGGGACGGACGTGTCCACGGTGGACCCGGAGGCCCTCCTGCGCTCCTACTCCATGGTGTTCCAGGACGTGGTGCTGTTTCGGGACACGGTGATGGAGAACATCCGCCTGGGCCGCCGGGGCGCCACCGATGAGGAGGTGCTGGAAGCCGCCAAGGCCGCCCAGTGCGACGAGTTCATCCGCAAGCTGCCCCAGGGCTATCAGACGGTGATCGGGGAGAACGGTTCCACCCTCTCCGGTGGGGAGCGGCAGCGGATCTCCATCGCCCGGGCCCTGTTGAAGGACGCGCCGGTGGTGCTGCTGGATGAGGCCACCGCCAGCCTGGACGTGGAGAACGAAAGCGCCGTCCAGACCGCCCTCTCCCGTCTGCTTCAGGGCAAGACAGTGCTGGTCATCGCCCACCGGATGCGCACCGTGGCAGGAGCCGACCACATCGTGGTGCTGGAAAACGGCCATGTGGCCCAGCAGGGCACCCCGGCGGAACTGATGGAGCAGGGCGGCCTCTACCGCCGCATGGTGGAGCTCCAGAGCGAGAACGCTCAGTGGCGGCTGGGTTAATTCCGTCTATTCAAGTTCATTCGATCTTTCCTTCGGGAGTACAACATCCTCTGACCGTTCCAGTAAGATACGGACGTTTTGGTTGAGGGTGTCGTACTCCCGCTCCTCTCGCTGGGCTTTCTTATACTCCGATTGCAGAGCGGTTCTTCTGGCGGTGAGCTCGTCCATCTCAGCCCGGAGCCGCTTGGTGGCGGGCAGGGGTACGGCATCCAGGCGTTTCAGCTCTCTTGCCGCCGCCTCAAACAGGATGATCTCGCCCTCATGCCCCCGGAGGAATTTCTCCTTGTCCTTGGACTGGCGGTATTCTTCATACAGGGGTCGGAGCTGGCGGTAGGTGGCGGCGTGCTTCATAGTGAGCGTCAGCCGCTCCATTTCCTTCTCCGTCGCCCGGAGGTCGGCCTTCACCCTGGCGGTAGCGGCTGCCGCCCCATCGCACTGCTCGGACAGGTCCTCTAAACTTCCTATGCCATGTTCCGTCAGGAAGTTCAGCGTTTCCGCCGCTCGCTTCAAGTTCTCAATGGTCGCCCAATGCTTGTAGCCGGCGCTCTGCTGGGCTTTGATGTTGTTCTGGATGTCGATGAGCAGGCTGGGCTTCCCGGTGCGCTGCTTCGGTTGGCGGGAGGGGCTGGGCCTTCCGGCGATCCGAGCGGTCAGGGCCTCCTCGGCGTAGTCGGCGCCCAGGGTCTTCAGACGGGTGAACCGCTCCTGGCCCGGAGCCCTGGCGGAGATGTACTTGCCCCGTTTCAGCTCGTAACCTTCCCGCTGGAGGCGGCGGAGCAGATCCTCCAGGTCGGCGCAGCCGGGCAGGAGCCGGTCGATGGCGGAGCGCAGCTTTGCTTTATAGCTGGTGCCGTTCTGTTCTGCCTGGTGCTC
Source organism: Lactonifactor longoviformis DSM 17459 (assembly GCF_900129135.1). Classification (GTDB taxonomy): domain Bacteria; phylum Bacillota; class Clostridia; order Lachnospirales; family Lachnospiraceae; genus Lactonifactor; species Lactonifactor longoviformis. The sequence continues at coordinate 56,984 of NZ_FQVI01000008.1, read as the reverse complement.
AATGTAGCTCTTGCCCTTGTCCCGGCCGGGGACGATGACAGACAGGCCATGCTCCTTGCAGATCCGGTCGCTGGTACGGCGGATGAAGTGATAGCTCCGCTTATTGGAGTGGTAGTGCCGATGGTCCTGGAAACTGACCGCATTGAAAATCAGGTGATTATGGACATGATCCCTGTCTATGTGGGTGGTGAGGACAAACTCATACTTTCCGCCCAGGACCTCCCGCGCCAGCTCCATGCCGATCCGGTGGGCTTCCTCCGGCGTGACCTCCCCAGGCTCAAACGCCTGGATGAGGTGGCGGCCCAGGTTCGTGCCCTTGTCGATAGCATGGCGGCGGGTCCATGCAAATTCAATGTCGGCGGTTTCCGCGGTGCAGCCGAAGGAGGACACCAGCAGCTTCCCATCCGTCTTGTCTGGATTGCAGATATAGTCGATGGCCGCTTTCAGCGTTGACTTAATAGGATGCGTCTTTGTAACTGCCATATCTGCTCCAATCTCTCCCGTATCTCCTCCATATCGGCCTGATAAGCGGGACCGCCGGCGTTCACCCTCTTGGCAATCTGGTTGATGTTCCGGCCGATGGAGCCCAGGGCCTTGGTCATCTCCCTGATGTCGGTGGTGTCCACCTGGATGATATACCCGTCAATCGCCATCTTCCGCAGGTAGGCGCCATATCGCTTTGTGGGGAGCTGGCTCATCTTCTCGTCGATGAGCCGCTTTTCCTCCTCTGTCACCCAGAACTTCATCTGGATATTTCGTTTTCGATTTGCCATGCCATTTCGCCTCCGTTTCTTATAAGGGTCTGGGACTATCCCAGCAAGCAATTTTTGTGTTTAGGGGCAGGGGTCCCCCTAAACCGAAAATCCGCCAGTGGGTACTCGCTGGCTGTGCTTGCTATCGTAACCCTACCCTCGTATTCTCCCTCTACTAATACTACAATTTGAAACAGAGATTTTGGCTATTTCCATCTAAAAATCTTTAACGTCATGGGCCTTTATCAAAATTTGACACAGAAGAAATTATCACATATACTTAATAGCAGTTAGTTATGGCGAACTGAAGGGAGGAATGGATAGTGCTGACCTATGAAAAACAAGCACTCTCTGGTGCGATTGAAATATTATCACGGTCTGAATTGCCAGATGAATTTGAAGGAACAAAGCTATACGGCTCTCCTGAAGAAGATGAACTGCGGCAGGATTGCAAAATTTTCCGGCTGTCGAATGAAACAGGATATGGACTGATCACTGTTTATCAGGTTTTTCCGGGTATTGAACTTTACTACAACGATATGCACATAGGCTATTGTAACCAAAACCAGGCCACTGCGAAAAATATGATAGAGATTAACCACTGCCTGATTGGACGTTTCGAGTGCAGCTTTGGTGAAAATAGCTGCTGCTATATGGCGGAAGGCGATTTGTCGATCAGCTCCATGATGAAGAAAAAGTCAAATTCGTGTTTTCCGCTGAACCACTATCACGGTATTTCCATCATCATCAATCTGGATGAATTGTTGCCGGAAGTACGGCAAATCATGGAACTGTTGAATATTGATTTGCATTACATACAAAAATATATTTGCGAAGGAAACCGTTGCTGCATCATGCGGGCCAATCCGTCTATTGAACATATTTTTTCGGAACTCTATCATGTCCGGGAAAAAAGAAAACCAGGATACATGAAAGTCAAAATACTGGAGCTGCTTCTGTTTTTAAGCGATCTCAATACGGCAGAAGAGGTTTTACAGACGGATTATTTCAATCAAAATCAGGTCTCATTGATTAAAGCAGTAGCATCCTATATTACGGAGGACTTGACAGCACATCATACGATTGAACAGCTTTCCCAGAAATTCGAGATTTCTACAACAGCATTGAAAAAGTGCTTTCGAGGTGTCTATGGAACCTCTGTCTATTCTTATCTTCGTACCTATCGGCTTCAAGTCGCCAAAAAATTGTTGCTGGAAACAGAGTTGTCAGTAACGGAGATTGCAGGCAAAATCGGATATGAAAATCCGAATAAATTCACTTCTGCTTTCAAAGAAGCGTATGGCAGCTCTCCAACGGAGCTCAGAAAGAGTGTCCGTTTGGATAGAAGCGGGTCCGTATGGAGTGGCGAAGAAATCTGAGCTGTATTAAAATATCCTTTGTCAGATAAAAGCAGAAAGCCCGCTTGAAGCTGGCCTATTTTTTGAATAGTGGGTTAGGTACTGCTAACTTTCTGCAAGACAAAGGAGGATTTCCAAATGGAAAATGAAAAATCGACAGGTAACAAGTTCACTGTCAAAGACGCGGCAATCATCGGTATCTTCTGTGCGGTCATGTTCGTTGTATTTATGGTCTATTCGACACTGACTGGCGCTTCTCTGTTCTATTCCATGATTTTTAACGCCGCTGGTGCGGCTCTTATCCTCGCACCGTTCTATGTTTACATGTGCATGAAAGTCGGCAAGCATGGCCCCGCTCTTGTCTACAATATCATGTGGGCGATTATCGCCGGATTGATGATGGGGCCGTTTATGATCCCGTGGTTTTTGGGCGGCGGTATCATCGCAGAGCTTTCCATGTGCGGAAAGGATGCTTACCATGACATTAAGCGTGTATCTATTTCGTGGGTAATTACAGCATTGGTTCGCGCTGCACACGGTATGTCAGAAATCTGGTTTTTCAAAGACGCATTTCTTGCCACTGGCGTCAGTGAGCAGCAGGTTCAGGTTCAGACCCAGTATTACACCGATCCGAAGTATGTTATTTTGAGCCTGGCTGTTACTGTTATTCTGGCCATCCTTGGCTGCATGATTAGCAACAAACTGATTGTAAAGCACTTCAGAAAGAGTGGCGCGATTAAATAAACTATGAGCATGAAATTTGATTTTCGGACCAAATTGCTTGTCATAGTTCTCACTATGTCGCTTGTGGCGGTGCTCACAAGCGACATTTTGATATACACACTTTTGGGTGTTTTGAGCGTGTATCTGATTATTCAGGGCTTTGGCAGGCAGACAATAAAATATCTAATCGTCTGCGGTGTTTTTATCGTGTTGAGGCTGCTTTCAGGAGGACAGGGCATTACCATTCTTATGCCGGAAATGTTCCTGTTCATGGTGCTGCGTATTTTGATGATGGTTATGGCTGCGCAGCCCGTGATTGGTATGCCGCCGGGAGAAGTTGTAGCAGTTTTTAAGAAAATCCACGCTCCTGATGGAATTGCCCTGCCCGTAACCTTCATGTTGCGTTTCTTCCCTACTGTGCGCAGTGAATTTTCCGATGTGTTTGCCTCACTTCGGCTGCGAAAACTGTTGTCATGGAAACACCCTTTGGACGCAATGGAGTATATTGTTACGCCTGTTATTTTCCGTTCATCCAGAATAGCTGAAGAACTCGCAGCTTCTGCTGAAAGCAGGGGGATTTCCAATCCGGGAAAACATACCTGCCGCAGGAAGATAGAATTTCAAAAAAGAGATTGGATTATGTGCGTGGTTGCTGTTTGCGTAACCGCACTCTATTTTGTGCTGGAAAGGACGGTAGCATAATGATAAATGATAAAGCAAGGCGATCCGTTATCCAGTTTGAAGATGTATCTTTTGAATATCCGGGAGCCGAAACAGAAAGTATCCATCATATCAGCCTCGATATAAAAAAGGGCGAGTTCCTTGTTCTGACTGGCGGGAGCGGCTGCGGAAAAACAACTTTAACACGATTGATAAACGGGTTAGCTGAACAATTTTACGAAGGGACGCTGAAAGGGCGAGTCACACTGCTGGGACGCAGCATATCGGAATATCCTCTGTATGAAATCGGGAAAAAAGTAGGTTCAATCTTTCAAGATCCAAAGAGCCAGTTTTTTGCCAGTATTACAGAGGATGAAATTGCGTTCGGGTGTGAAAACTATGGCGTTCCGTATGAAGAACTGGATGGACGGGTTTCAAGTGCGATCAAACGTATTAACGGAGATATGCTGCGGGGGAAAGAAATTTATCCGATGTCCAGCGGAGAAAAACAGAAAATAGCGGTGGCCTCCGTCAATGCTGTTGACCCGGAAATTTATGTGTTTGATGAACCTTCGGCCAATTTGGATATGTATTCCGTTGAGGCGCTTAAAAATTTGATGGGTGGACTAAAAGCGGAAGGCCACACAATCATTGTTGCTGAACACCGGCTTTATTATCTTACTGACCTTGCAGACCGTTTTCTTTATATGGAAAACGGGAGCATAAAAGAAGAATGGACGGCGGGAGAACTGCTCTCTATTCCAGAAGAAAAAAGACGAGCCATAGGAATACGGGCGGCAGATTTACACCATATTGAAGTAGATATTCCCCCTACAAAAGAAAAAGATATGACGATGGAGGTAAAGGATTTGGCGTTTTCCTATCGCAAACATCCGGTTTTCCACGATATATCTTTTCGGGCGTATGCTGGCGACCTGATTGCGATTGTAGGCCATAACGGAATAGGGAAAACTACTTTGTCGAATATTCTTTGTGGTATGCAAAAGGAAAAAGAGGGTCAGGTCATATATAACGGGACAAAGGTATCTAAAGGCAAAAGGAAAAATTTTGCCTACTTTGTTATGCAAAATACAGATTGCCAGTTGTTTGGGGACAGCGTAGAAGAAGAACTGCTATTAAACGGAAAAGGCAGTACCCAGGAGCAACGCGATGATCTGCTAAAATTATATGGCTTGTTTGAATGGAAAGAACGGCATCCTGCTACTCTTTCCGGCGGGCAGAAACAGCGGCTCGCTCTCGCTGTATCGGATTGGATAGATACCCCCGTTTTGATTTTGGATGAGCCTACCAGCGGTCTTGATTTCAAAAATATGATGAGAATATCGGAGCATTTGAAAGCTCTGGCGCAAAAAGGAAAGACCATTTTAATCATTACCCATGATTATGAATTTGCTGCTATGACTTGTAATCGGGTTCTGCATTTTGTTGATGAAGGTCATGTAGAAACATTCTCATTACAGGAAAATCTTCCTCGATTATATTCCTGTCTGATGTGTCAATGAGTTGTGTGTCTGATTGGATAGATATGCTCTGTATGGAGTGGCAGAAATAACTAAATGATTTTATGATAATAGACGGGTTAGAAGTTACTAACCCGTCTATTACTACGAAAGGAGCCTTGCTTATGGAGAAGCAAAAAAATGGAGAGCTGTCCAGAATGTTCGGATATGCAGGGAAATTCCATGCTTTGACCGTTTTGGGATGTGTCCTCTCCGGGATTAGTACCATTTTATCTATGCTGCCTTTTGTTTGTATTTGGCTTGTTATCCGTGATTTAATCCAGGCGTTTGCCGCCGGGGATATATCTCTTGCAACGGAAAGCACCCATTATGCGTGGATGGCGGTTGTGTTTGCGGCAGCAAGCATTTTAATTTATTTTATCGCCCTGAACTGTACTCATCTGGCGGCGTTTCGTACAGCCACCAATATGAGAAAATCTGCAATCCATCATATCGTGACGCTGCCGTTGGGGTATTTCAGCCAAAATGCAAGCGGACGGCTCAGAAAAATCATTGATGATAATGCAGGCCTTACAGAAGGATTTCTGGCCCATCAGCTTCCCGATCTGACCGGAGCCGCAGTTATGCCGGTCGCCGTCATTATTTTGATTTTCCTTTTTGACTGGCGGCTGGGAATTTGCTGCCTGATACCTATGGGAATCAGTGTCATCTTTCTAAAACAGATGATGGGCGGAGATAATGCGCAGTTTATGGGCAAGTATATGACTGCACTGGAAACGATGAATAAAGAAGCTGTGGAATATATTCGCGGTATTCCTGTTGTAAAAGTATTTCAGCAGACTATTTATTCCTTCAAAAATTTTCACGCTGCAATAGAAGAATACGAAAAATTTGCTTCCGGGTATGCCTTAAAATGCCGTATTCCTCTTACTGGATTTACAGTAACACTGAACGGCACATTTGTTTTACTTATTCCAGTCGCCATGTTTATTTTGTCCGGGGTCAGCGGCCAGGCGGCTTATGAAAATGTTGTGATGGATTTTCTGTTTTACAGTTTGTTTACTCCGGTCTGTGCAACTATGATGAACCGTATCATGTTTGCCAGCGAGCAGCTTATGGCGGCTAAAAGCGCAGTCAACCGGGTGGATGAAATTTTGCAGGAACAGCCATTGAAGGAGCCGGAACAGCCCCTGATCCTGGCAGACGCTTCGATTGTGTTTTCGGATGTTTCCTTCGCCTATCCAGGTGCCAAAGAGAAGGCCTTAGACCATATCAGCTTTGAGGTTCCGACAGGAAAAACAGTGGCGCTCGTTGGTGCCTCTGGCAGTGGTAAAAGTACAGCGGCAAGCCTCATTCCCCGATTTTATGATGTTCAATCAGGTTCTGTTACGATTGGCGGCGTGGATGTACGCAATATCGAGAAGCAGGAACTGATGAAAAGAGTTGCTTTCGTATTTCAGAATACCCGTTTGTTCAAGGACACCTTGCTGAATAATATTAAGGCGGCCCGCCCGGACGCGACCAGAGAAGAAGTCCTGAAAGCAGCCGATGAAGCACAATGCAAGGACATTATTGACCGGCTCCCGGATGGGCTTGATACGCTCGTTGGAACAGGAGGCACATATCTCTCAGGAGGCGAAAATCAAAGGATTGCTCTTGCAAGGGCAATCTTAAAAGACGCCCCTATTATTGTACTGGATGAAGCCACAGCATTTGCAGATGCCGAAAATGAACATCAGATACAGCTCGCTTTTGAGCGGCTGACCCAAAACAAAACGGTTCTGATGATTGCCCACCGGCTCTCTACGATACAAGACGCAGACCTTATCCTGGTGTTCAAGGAGGGGCAGATTGCAGAAAGAGGTACGCATGAAGAATTGGTAGCCTTAAATGGTATTTATTCTTCTATGTGGAAGGATTACCAAACCTCGATTGCCTGGAAGGTCGGAAAGGAGGATGAGCAGCATGATTAAGGCGTTAAAAAAGAAGTATGCGTTAAGCGATCAGGGTGCAAAAGACCTGATAAAAGGGATCGTTTATTCGGTGCTGGCCAATATCAGCCTTATGTTTCCTGTTATTCTTCTGGCTATCGTCCTCAATCAGCTTCTTGCGCCTGTTTTGGGAGCGAGTGCGCCAGAGATCAGTGCCGCCGTTTACACTGTGATTGGAATTGTGATTTTAGCTGTTGTTTTTATTTTTCATTATTGCCAGTACACCGCAGCATATCTCGGAACGTATGACGAAAGCGCAAGGAGGCGTATCGGTCTTGCGGAAAAATTGCGCACCCTTCCGCTGACCTTCTTCCACCAGCGTGATCTTGCTGACCTGACAAGCACTATTATGGGAGACTGTGCAAACTTTGAGCACGCATTTTCCCATACGGTTCCGCAATTCTTTGGAGCAGTTATCTCTACGGGGATTGTTTGTATCGGTTTGCTGATTTTCAACTGGCAAATGGGCCTGGCTCTTCTCTGGGTAGCCCCGATTTCATTTGCAATCGTTATTCTGTCACGGAAATGGCAGGAAAAACTCAGCAAAAAGCACATGAACGCAAGACTGGAGCTTGCAGAAGGCATTCAGGAGTGCTTGGAAACCGTACAGGATATAAAGGCTTGCAATCAGGAAGAAGATTATCTTCGCAAATTGGACGCAAAGATGGATGCTGCGGAAAAAGCACAGATTTCATCCGAAATGACAACGGCAAGTCTGCTGACAACCGGCCAGATGTTTTTACGGCTCGGTTTGGCAACGGTGATTGTAGTAGGTAATAGTCTTGTGGTAAGTGGAGATACCTCTCTGTTTACCTATATCCTGTTTTTGATTGCTGCCTCACGCCTCTACGATCCACTTTCCGGGGCGATGTCAAATATGGCGGAGCTGTTTTCTGTACAGCTTCAGGTAAACCGCTTGAAAGAAATAGAGGAATACCCGGAAGAAACCGGCGAGAAGAATATCCATACAAACGGGTACGATATTACATTCGATCATGTCCAGTTTTCTTACGAAAAGGGCAAACCGGTACTGAGGGATGTTTCGTTTACTGCAAAACAGGGACAGGTCACAGCATTGGTTGGCCCGTCCGGCGGCGGCAAAAGTACAGTCGCAAAACTGGCAGCCAAATTTTATCCTCTGGACGGAGGAAGAATACTGTTGGGCGGAACCGATATTGCTCCGCTAAATTCAACCATGTTGATGAAAAACTTTTCTATCGTTTTTCAAGATGTTGTGCTGTTTAATAACACCATCATGGAAAATATTCGTGTCGGTAAAAAGGACGCAACGGACGAGGAAGTGGTTGCCGCAGCTAAAGCAGCGCAGTGTGATGAATTTATTTCAAAATTGCCGGACGGCTATCAGACGGTAATCGGAGAAAATGGTTCAACACTATCTGGCGGTGAGTGCCAGCGCCTTTCTATCGCACGCGCTCTTTTGAAAGACGCTCCTGTTATTCTTCTGGATGAAGCTACTGCTTCTCTTGATGTAGATAACGAAACTGAAATTCAAAACGCAATATCCAGGCTGGTAAAAGGCAAGACGGTTCTTATAATCGCTCACAGAATGAGGACGGTGGAGTCTGCTGATAACATCGTTGTATTGTCAGATGGTATTGTAGCCGAAAACGGAACTCACGAAGAACTTATGAAAGAAAATGGCCTATATCGTAGACTGGTCGATTTGCAGACAGCTTCTGCAAATTGGAAGTTAAGCGTTTAATTCGTAATAAGGAGGTACTGATGAAACTTCATGCGTCCGGGGAGGACTATCTGGAGGCTATCCTTGTTCTCCATAAGAAGATGGGCATGGTGCGCTCCGTGGATGTCGCCCGGCACCTGGAGGTCACAAAGCCCAGCGTGTGCCATGCGGTGGTGACCCTGCGGGACGGGGGCTTCCTGACGATGGACAGCGACTATTTCCTGCATCTGACCGATGTGGGGCGGGAAGTGGCGGAGCAGATCTACGAAAAGCACCGCTTTTTCACCGACCGGCTGATTGAAGCCGGCGTAGACCCGGAAACGGCGGAGCGGGACGCCTGCCGAATGGAGCACGTCATCAGCCAGGAGTCCTTCGAGCATCTGCGCGATGCCTATAAAACAAAAAATGAATAATCTGCCCGCATAGCAAACGGGTGAAACAGTAACGCGGCCGGGCACATCGAACCCGACCGCGTTACTCGTCTTTCTGGAAGGCTTCCGCCTGTTTGCAGAGCGCGATAAATTTTTCAATCTCTGCTTCGCTTTTCCCGGCAAAGAAGTCCACGACTGTTTTCGAGACTGTCTGATTTACCATTTCCGGGAAGATGGCGGCGTCCACGCTGATATTCAATTCTTTGGCGACAAGGACCACCGTTTCAAATTTCGGATTACTCTGGCAGGTCTCCAAATCTATGATCGTGCGGGGGTTCATACCGAGGCGTTCAGCCAACTGCTTCTGCGTCAGATGCTGCCGCTTCCGTTCTGACCGCACCTTCCATGCAAATAGATCCAGCGGATTGTTCACTGCACATCACCTCTACATCATTGTAGGGTGTGCTTCCGCTCATATAAATAACCATAGAACTCATGTAAAGTGAGTTATAACTCATATTTCGGAGTAAAGGGAGATATGGATGAGAGTGCCAACACAAAGGAGGTCAAAATAAGGCGGGGTTTACCGTTTGTACGGCGGACGCCCATGCCACTACGAAAAATATACCAATAACGCAACAGCGAGCCACGCTCATGAAAGTGAGTCGTGGCTCGCTTTTTATATACTGTGGCTCATATTTCGCAAACCCCGTCTCTTTGAGTGCCTGGGCGTGGGCTGCCGCTCCCCGCCCCGTTTCGTTCCGGCCTATCAACCCGAACGAAACGAAAGGAGCCAAGTATGAGCGGCAAAAAATTTTTTCAGATAGATCCCGAAAACCGGCCAAACCGGACCACTCGTGAACGAGTAGTGAGCGAAAGGGGAAGAAAAGAACTGCCTCCCGGCACGAAGGGAGGTGAGAACTTGAAACCTGACCGCCACTACGAGCACAAGCAGTACGCCTTTGACAGCTACTGCAAGAAGGTGCTGAAATGCGAGGCGTGCAACGGCTATCGCCAGATCAGCCGACGCCAGAAGCGTTTCGCGTCTTTGGAGGAGCTGTCCGAGGCCGAAATGGCCCAGCTTGCGGTTTATGACCGCTACTCGTGGGAGTACACGACCTTCCCTGTGGGAGGGGCTGTGATCCTGATCGAGGATGACCGGCTGGCCGAGGCGCTTCTGGGGCTGTCCCAGGAGGACCGGGAAATCTTTATGATGCACTGGTTCCTGCGGATGACCGATGAACAGATCGCCAAGTACATGGATAAGGCCCGCCGGACGGTCAACACCCGCAGGCATAAAGCCTATCGGCTGCTGAAGGAGCTGATGGGAGGTGAAGCGGATGACTAAATCTGCGTGCACGCGGGCATCGCTGATCCCTTACCCGGTGATCGCTGCCGCTGTCGGAGGAGACCCTGAAGCGGTGAGCCGGGTAGTCCGACATTACTCCGGCTACATCGCCGCGCTGTCTACACGGACGAGCTATGGCCCTGACGGCTATCCCCGTCCCCAGGTGGACGAAGATCTGCGCGGTCGGCTGGAAGCAAAGCTGATTATTTCCATCCTGGATTTTGACCTGAACTGATCCAGGACCGAGCGCTGCGTGTCCCCCTTTCCATGCGGTGCCCCTGTATAGCTCCTTGACAAAGAAAGCCCGGCGGGAGGCCTCCGGTGCAGTATAAGGCAGACGGATACGATCTGTCTGCGTGGAGCCGGTCGGCCGGTGCGCCAAGACCCTGTTGCAAGTCCGCAGGACGGGACCCCTGCTAAACAGGTGAGCGACAAAACCGGATCGTAAAACAGGTGTGGCAGCCTGTGGGCGAGGATACGCAGGCAGGATAATGAGACTCGCGCATTGGACGCCCGCAAAGCATCGTGCGCCGCACCCATCAGCATGGGCCGGGGTGAAATTCCCGTGGAGCTGTGCCAGCAGCCATCCGTTTTCTGCCTCTTTCTTTTTACAATCATTCTGTTGCTTTGAGTTTATGGATAGTTCGTAAACTTTTCGATTAGCAGCAGACAAACCCGGAATGGCGCGTTAAAATGAGGATAGGCAAATTATGACCTTCCTTCTACGCGCCGTTCTTGTTTTAGAAAGGGGGCTGCCATGTCGCAAGCATGGAACGGTACGAAGAAGGAGTCCCCGGAACGTAGAACCTATACGGTAGAGGACATTACTCAGATCCTGGGTATTGGCCGCACATCCGCTTATCTTCTCGTGAAGGAAGGACACTTCAAGATCGTACGAATTGGCAACGCCATACGGATTTCCAAGCGGTCATTCGATGAGTGGCTGGAGTCGCTCGACCTATGACTTAGAAAGGAAGTATCGCTATGGCATCGATTATCAAACGGAAAAAGAATTATTCCATCGTCTACAACTATACGGACGAGAACGGTGAGACCCGGCAGAAATGGGAGACCCGCACCTCTTACCAGGACGCATTGAAGCGCAAAGCGGAGGTGGAGAACCAGCAGTTCACGGGGACCTTCCTTCCGCCCAGCAACCAGACCATCGCAGAATTTCTTTTGGACTTTGTTTCTCTCTATGGGGAAAAGAAGTGGGGCGTGTCCATGTACGACAGCCAGAATTCGCTGATCTCCAACTACATCAACCCCATCATTGGAGATTTGAAGGTGCAGGAGGTCACGCCGCGGGTGGTGGACAAGTACATCCAGACCCTGCAGAAAACCCCGGCAGTGAATACCAGGACCCATCACGCAAAGACGGATCTGGTCACCAACGCCACCATCGAGAAGATCATCAAACTCCTGCGCTGCGCCTTCAAGCAGGCGGTACGGTGGGAGCTGATCGCCAAGAACCCCTTTGAAAATGTGATCCTGCCCAAAACGGAGTACAAGAAGCGGGACATCTGGACCGCCGATATGATCCGCACCGCTTTGGATCAGTGTACGGACAGCAAGCTCTATGTGGCGATGAACCTGTCCTTTGCCTGCTCTCTGCGCATGGGCGAGATCCTGGGCCTGACCTGGAACAACGTCCACATCTCCGACGAGGATATTGCCGATGACAACGCCTATGTTTTCATCGACAAGGAGCTGGCGCGGGCCTCCAAGCGGGCCATTGAGATGCTGGGGCAGAAGGATGTCTACCACATCTTTACGCCGCTGTTTCCCAACACCAGCACAAGAGTGATCTTGAAAAAGCCCAAGACCGATTCCAGTATCCGCAAGGTATGGCTGCCCAAGACGCTGGCCTACATCCTGCGGGAATGGAAAAACGCCCAGGATGAGCTTCGCGGATTTCTCGGTGACGAGTACCAGGATTTTGACCTGGTGGTGGCGCTGCCCAATGGGCGCCCCTGCGAGGACCGCATCATCCTGAAGGAGTTTGAGAAGCTGCGGGAAAAGGCAGGGCTGCCCAGAGTGGTCTTTCATTCCCTCCGTCATTCCAGCACCACCTACAAGCTGAAACTGAACCACGGCGACCTGAAGGCCACCCAGGGTGACACGGGCCATGCGGAGATCGACATGATCACCAGCGTGTATGCGCATATCCTGGATGAGGACCGCAAGATCAACGCCCAGAAGTTCGAGAGCGCCTTCTACGCAAATCCCAACCTGCGCGCAGTTCGTCCCCCGGAGGAGCCGAAGGAACCGGCACCGGCGATGCTCGATCTGGAGGCCCTGGTGGAACAGCTCCGGCAGTCACCGGAACTGGCAAACACCCTGGCTGCGCTGCTCTCGGCGGCACCGGGCGGCAGGTAGGTCCGAAAATTCCAATTAGCAAAGATAGGATTTTTCTTAGCAGGAACGTGGAAATCGTTCGTTTCTTCTTAGCAGGATATACATTTGCAGCGCATAAAATTCTCCCGGCTTTATTGGAACGAAAAATCCGGGAGAAGAAAAAATAAACGCTGCAAACCGGCGAAAAACGGCTTGCAGCGGTGTTTTTGGCGTCCCAGAGAGGACTTGAACCTCCGACCCCGCGCTTAGGAGGCGCGTGCTCTATCCAACTGAGCTACTGAGACTTATACAAAAAATATTCAATTTTCGGCTCCAGCCGGATTCGAACGAACTGCCGCTTAGGAGGCGAGTGCTCTATCCAGCTGAGCTACGAGAACAGAAAAATCTCACTAAATAATTTTACCAAAATACAAGTAAAAAGTCAAATCTTACTTACAAAGAAATCCAAAGAATTCTTGTGGCCGCCGCATTTAGCACTGAAAAATGCAGCGGCCACAAGATTTATTTAATCTCTGCTGTCTCTATAATAAATTTAACATTTCCATCCATCTGATCCGAGATTCCAGAGAATGACTGATACCTATCTCCTTCCTCCATCACTGCATCAATACGATCTTTTAAAGTCTGAATATCCCCATCAAACACATCTGATAGTTTCTGAATACCAGTCTCGTCAAACTCTTTCATTCCATCCGCCAAGTCCCTGGAGCCGTCAGCCAGCTGTTTGACACCGGAGGTCAGCTGTTCACTTCCATCTTTCAGTCTGCTTCCTCCATTCTGCAGGGTATTTGTACCAGAGGCCAAAGCCTGCGCACCATTGATAAGGACACTGTTATTGCCTGTCAGTTCTTTTACGCCGCTGATCAGATCGCCCGATCCTGCAAGCAGATCCGATGCCCCCTTAGTAAGCTCCCCATTGTGGGAAGAAAGCTCATCTGCCCCGGATTTCAGCCTGTCGATGCCCATTCCCAATGAGCCTGCGGATGCATTCAGGGTATTGCTTCCCTCTGCAACCTGATCCATTACATTCTTCATGGTCTTACTGCCCTCAACAACAGATTCTATACCGGAGTGAACACTTGCCGCACCCTGATAGAGATCACTGTTTTCCCCGGTTGCCTCAACCAGCTGGTGAATATAGCCCTTCAGGGTATCCAGATTCGAAGTACCCGAAGCACCTCCTGCTGCACTCTGAAGCTGTGCTAACAGGTTCGTTTGCGTATCTACATTCTCCTGCAGCCTTTGAATACAGTCTTCTAATTGTCCGTAATAAGCTTGGAAGGTATCGCCTAAACCGGCCCTGTCCGCCAGTCCTTTATAATTGCCTGCCACATCCTGTACACCCCTAAGTGTACCTAAAACAGCACTGTCGTTCGTTAAAGAGGTCTTAACACCAGACACAACAGAACTCAGCAATGTCTGCACATCTGCAGCCGAAGCGCCGGAATCCAGAACAGATTCAATAGCTTTCAGTGTACTGTTTACCGTTCCAATGCCCTCTGCAACGGAAGAGCTTCCCTGCAGTAAAGCCTGGGTTTTCTGCTCATCTGTCAGAGAGTCCAGACCAGCCTTTACCCCCTGGATCCCCTGATTCAGATTACTCACAGCTCCCGGCAGTTCCTTTGTTCCGGCGGCCAGTTCTTCTACTCCCGAGGCAAGACTTTCCTCCCCTGCCGTATAAGTCCGGATTCCTTCTGCAAGCTGGGATGCCCCTGCCGTATAGGCGGTTACCCCGCCTGCAAGCGCTGCTGCCCCTGCCGTATACTCTTCAACTCCGGAAGCAAGCACTCCTGCTCCATCATGAAGTTCCCCAATTCCGCTGTTTAAAGAATGGATTCCATCTCCGAACTCTCCGGTCTTATCCTGCAGAGTGGAAATACCATCCTTAAGCGTCCCGGAACCATCTACCAGCCGGTTAGACGCATCTGACAGTTCTTTCATAGAATCCTGTAACTCTTCAAAACTGTCAATATCATCAAATCCTAGTTCTCCAAGCATATCAGAGGATGCTAAGGTAAGGGTGGGACCCATCGTAAAATCAGTGACATCTGCTGTTATAGTCAGAGATTCCGGAATCTCAAAATCTGAATCTTCTTTGTCCGGTTCCTTTAGGTCCAGACTTTGCTTTAAGCCTGGAAAAGCAACTCCAATGACAATATCTCTGCTTGCATCAGAGATTACTTTTCCATGATCTATCTGAACGTTAGTAAAATTATCTGTGGGAAGAAACATACCCGTAACCATCACAAAAGGCGTATAAATGTCCGTATCCTTATCCTTTATTTTTACAGTATTCCTGGAGTGATTCGTATACTGAATATTCATCTCCAGATTTCCGGACTTTCCGGCAAGATCTTTTTCATTTACTTCTTTTCCATTTAATTTGTAAGTTATTTTAACACTTACAGGAAGAGACTTCTTTGTTTTACCCTGATAATAGATATCCGTTCCCTTTGTCTTCCAGGTTAATTTCTGTCCTTCTTTTTGGAACTTTTCGTCACCCTTCACATTTTTGATATCTGTCAGCTCAGACTGATCCTCCAGTTCATTTACTGTTCCTGCATTTTTCATCCAGTCAGAGACAATAATCTCTTCAACATTTCCCTCAGCATCAGCAGTAACATATACAGACTCATCTTTTGAGAGTGTTCCGCTTGGGGCAGGTGCACTCTTATTCGCTACCTGCTCCGTTATACTTCTCAGCTCCTCGGCTTCCTTGGAAGCCTCTTCCTTCTCAGCGGCATCCGCTTTCTGGCTGTCTGCAAACAGATACGTGCATCCAACTACTGCTATCATACCCGCAGCAGTTACTGCAGCGGCCTTTTTTCTCCATCCTTTTTTCATAACAATCCCTCCCACTTATTGAACGAAACTTTCATTTGTTTTTACCTTATGTTTTTTCGGAACAAATCCAATAGAAGTCCTGCAAATTACAGGATCCAGGATCATAAACATAGCCGGAAGTACAAAAAGTACCACAACTGTACTTATAATTGCCCCCCGAGACAGCAGTGTACAGATGGAACTAATCATATCTATCTTAGAATACAGTCCGACTCCAAAGGTAGCTGCAAAAAAGCTGCATCCGCTGATTAAGATAGACTTCATGGAGGTCTTATGAGCTATAGAAATAGCCTCTTTCTTAGACCTGCCAAGCCCACGTTCCTTCTGGTAACGGCTGGTCATCAAAATAGCATAATCTACAGTAGCCCCCAGCTGAATCGTTCCAATTACAATGCTGGCAACAAAAGGAAGCGTAATTCCGCTGTAATAGGGAATAGCCATATTCACACAGATAGCAAATTCAATAACTGCAACCAGAATTACCGGCAAAGAAATTGATTTAAATACCAGCAGAATAATTAGAAAAATAGCTGCAACCGAAGCAATATTAACATTTTTCAAGTCCACATCCGTAACATCAGCCAAATCCTTTGTAAGCGGTGCTTCACCGATTACCATAGATTGCGGACTATAATTCTTAACTATCTTATCAATTTGGGCAATCTGGTTATTTACCTCATCCGTTGCCGCCTTATAGTCAGAACAAACAAACGCCACTTCGTATTCATCGCTCTGAAGCATCTCCTTAACATCCTCCGGTATGATAGAAGATGGAATTCCCGGCCCTATGAGAGAATCCATCCCGATCTCCCATTTAACACCGTCAACCTTATCAATGGCTTCCAGCATCTCCCTCTTTTCTTTGGCCTCCATCCCATTCTTCATAAGTACCATATGGACCGTATTCATATGAAAATCGTCTTCCAGCTTGCTGTTAGCAACTGCACTGGGGAGTGTAGCCGGGAGACATTTGTCTATGTTATAGTAAACCTCTGTATGGCTGTTGCCGTAAATAGCAGGAAACAGAAGAATAATAAATATTGCCAGCCAGGCTTTGTAATGTCTGGTAATAAATCCGGATATCTGGTCAAGATTCGGAATAATTGCTTTATGCTTTGTCTTCTCTATGGCCTTGTCAAAGGTAAGAATCATAGCAGGGAGCAGAGTGACACAGCAGATCACACCGATTACTACCCCCTTAGCCATTACAATACCGATATCCCTCCCTAACGTAAATGTCATAAAGCAAAGAGCTGCAAAACCGGCAATGGTTGTTACAGAACTTCCAACCACAGATTTAAAGGTATTTGAAATGGCATGAGCCATAGCCCTCTGTTTGTCATTGTCAAATCGTATCTTATTATCCTCATAGCTGTTCAGAAGAAAGATGGAATAATCCATAGTAACGCCCAACTGGAGAATAGCGGTCAGCGCCTTTGTAAGATAGGATATCTCTCCCAGAAATATATTGCTCCCCAGATTGTATAAAATAGCAACCCCAATTCCGGTCAAAAATAATACCGGCACCACCAGTGAGTCCATGGTAAGACATAAAACCAGAAGCGAAAGAACTGCCGCAATCACTACGTAGATGGGCATTTCCTGAAGCGAAAGATTTTTAATATCCGTCACAACACCGGTCATACCGCTGATAAAGCACTGTTTCCCTACTGTATTTCTCATAGCACTTACTGCATCCATAGCTTCATCAGAAGATGTTGTATTATCAAACAGTGCAACCATCATGGTAGCATCCCCGCTAAAAAAGCTTTCCCTAAGTTCAGAGGGAAGCATTTCAACCGGAACACTAATATCCACCGCACTGTCATACCAGAGTACATCCTTTACGTGATCAATCTCCTTGATCTCCTCTTTTAGTTTCTGTACATCCTTCATCTCCATATCTTCCACTACAACCATGGAAAAAGCACCCATTCCAAATTCATCCACCAGTATATCCTGCCCCGAAACTGTCTCCAGTGAATCAGGAAGATAACTCAGAATATCATAGTTAATTCGTGTTTTAGATATCCCTATGAGAGAAGGAATTATCAGCAGTATCCCGATTGCCATAATCAATCTTCTGTGTCTCGCAATCCACTTGCCAATCTTGATTGTCATAATAATAGCTCACTCCTCTTTTTCAACCTCTGCATCCCCTTTAATCATTTTATTAATGACCATTAGTCATTTCTATGTCAATACTCGTTATACATCAAAAATGACCGATAGTCAATATATTAAAATCAATTTATATAATTTTAATATATTGACTTTTGGTCATTTTGACCCAATAATATAAGATAGAAATGGGGGAAACCTATGAATAAATTAGAAGAAAACAAAAAGAAAAAGAAAGATGCACTGCTGAATACTGCCTTTGAACTCTTTATCACCAAGGGCCTTCAGAAAACCACAATATCTGATATTGTACAGCAGGCAGGGGTTGCAAAAGGAACCTTTTATCTCTATTTTACAGACAAATACGATGTCCGGAATAAGCTGATCTCCCATAAAGCGGGAAAACTGTTCTATGATGCACACGAAGCCTTGTCTGGAACAGATATCACTGATTTTGAAGAGCAGCTTCTGTTTATTGTGGACTATATCATCAACCAGCTGATAGAAAACCAGTCTCTGCTCCGTTTTATTGCTAAGAACCTTTCCTGGGGGGTATTCCGCAAGGCCATTGACGTTAAAGTATCCGATGAGGAGTATAACGTATATGAAGTATATTACAAAATGGTGGAAGACAGCCCAAAGCACTACAAGAATCCCGAGTTAATGCTGTTTACTATTGTAGAACTGATTGGAGGAACCTGCTATAGCTGCATTCTCTATAAAGATCCCGTACCCATTGACGAATACAAACCGCATTTGTACCGGATAATAAAAAGTATAATGAATGATTTTGCACAATAAGAGAGGTAAATCCCGTCACATATAATAAAAAGGGGCTTTTTTCACAGCCCCTTTTTGTTATATGTCTCTATTCATTAAAGTTAATGTACCCCTGCAGCCAGATAACCCCTTTAAACCGCCTTCCAGGCTGAGGCTCCCCTAACAGGTCGTTTTTGTTAATACACACATCAAATTGTATATCGTTGCACAATATACTCATCTCATAGACAGTATCACCGGTCTTTATATTTTTAACCTCAGAACAATCTACAATATCACCCATCACATTGTACTGGTCACATTCAATGCCATAGGGCATAAAATAAGAATCTACTATGGAATATACATCTTCTTTTACAATGCGCCTGGAAATCATAGCATAGATGTCTATATCTTCCATTGTCAAGCTTTCCATTGCATCTTCATCCCCATTGCGGGCTGCAGCCAGAAGCCGGTTTCTGTTAGTGGCTGTTTCCTGATCCTCTTTTACCTGATGGGACTCCTTTTTTACAGGAAGCAGTATTTTCCCTTCCTTTGCCAAACCCGATATAGTTACTGAATAATTGGAACCGGGGATATTTCCCTTTCCCCGCTCACTCAGGTATTCTCCTGCATTCTGCAGATAAAATATCATAGTCACTCCAATTCTCACATCATCACATGCCCCGGCAAAGGATTCCTTTCCGGCATGCTTTTCTATAATTATATCTTCCCGGGTAGTGATTCCCGTTCCTCTGAAATGGGGAAAATAATATTCCATCTGAAATTCATTATTCTCGTCATATTCACCGCACACCGTAATTCCATAATCACATCCATATATCTTCGATATCTCTGCAAACAAGTGTCCGTCTCTGTCCTCTACGACTGTTTTTTCATCATAATTATCTACCACTTCTTTTAAAATCTCATCCAGTTCTTTCTTATTTTTGATATTCGAAAAACCAATGGATTTCATATAACTATGCAAAAGAACACCTCCTCTCTCGCCTTACATTCTCTCATATATACTATATACAAATAAACTTGTGCATATTTTACTAATATAATTTACATAAACTTGTTAACATAATATTATTTTATTACTGTTTTTCCGCCCATATAAGGCTGAAGTGCCAGGGGGATCTTAACGGTACCATCCTCCTGAAGATTATTTTCCAAAAATGCAATCAGCATTCTTGGGGGGGCAACCACAGTATTGTTCAGAGTGTGTGCAAAATATTTGCCCTTCTCTCCGTTTACCCTGATTTTCAGACGTCGTGCCTGAGCGTCGCCCAAGTTGGAACAGCTTCCTACCTCAAAGTATTTCTTCTGTCTTGGAGACCATGCCTCTACATCTATAGATTTCACCTTAAGATCCGCCAGGTCGCCGGAACAGCATTCCAGTGTTCTCACCGGAATATCCAGTGTTCTGAATAAATCTACGGTGTTCTGCCATAACTTCTCAAACCACATCATACTGTCTTCCGGCTTACAAACCACTATCATTTCCTGTTTCTCAAACTGATGAATACGGTATACGCCCCTTTCCTCTAATCCATGGGCACCCTTTTCTTTTCTGAAACAGGGAGAATAGCTGGTAAGTGTCTGGGGTAATGTATCCTCCGGCAAAATAGTGTCTATAAATTTACCGATCATAGAATGTTCACTGGTTCCTATGAGGTATAAATCCTCTCCCTCAATCTTATACATCATGGCATCCATTTCAGCAAAGCTCATAACTCCGGTTACCACATCGCTTCTGATCATAAAAGGAGGCACACAATAGGTAAATCCTCTGTCAATCATAAAATCACGGGCATAAGAAATCACTGCGGAATGAAGCCTGGCAATATCCCCCATAAGGTAATAAAAACCATTGCCTGCAACCCTTCTGGCACTGTCTAAATCTATGCCGTTAAACTTCTCCATGATCTCCGTATGATATGGGATCTCGAAATCAGGCACCACAGGATCCCCATATTTCTGAACCTCTACATTCTCAGAGTCATCCTTTCCAAGAGGCACTGAGGGATCAATAATGTTTGGGATCACCATCATGATTTTTTTAATCTTTTCTTCAACTTCTTTTTCTTCCTGTGAGAGAGAATCAATTCTATCCCCATTGGCTGCTACCTGTTTTTTAATCTCTTCGGCTTCTTCCTTTTTCCCCTGAGCCATAAAGGCTCCGATCTGTTTCGATATCTTATTTTTCTCTGCCCTTAACGCCTCAACCTCTTTTTTAATATCCCTGTTTCTCTGATCTAATTCCAGAACCTGATCCACAAGTTCTAATTTATTGTCCTGAAATTTATTTTTTATATTCTGTTTTACCACTTCCGGGTTTTCACGCACAAATCTGATATCTAACATGACATGTTCCTCCTAATAGCCTTTATCTAGTTTACATAATATTTTACCAATGATTTACATAATTAAATTTCAATATCTTCAACCAATCCAAAATTAACAGCTCTTTTCAGTGCTTCCATCTCTTCCTGGCTCAGCATAATGTAGGATTCCCCTTTTACAATTTCCTTGATATATAAGAAGCAATTTTCTCTGCTGTGAATGGCATTCAGAATAAAACCTGAATTATCGTTGTCAAGCATAGCTAAAACAAAACTTAGTTTCCCACCCATGTCCTCAAAAGCATCATACTTAACAATTCCATATTTGTTGAGGGTTTTCTCCATACATTTCTTTAGTTTCTTAATTTCAAGATTATTAATGTCATTTGCTTCAATTAAACGATCTACTTCTGCAAATTTCCGTACAAATGTTTTTTCCAGTGACTGAGCATCCTTTCCCTTCATAAACAGGTTATACTTCCGGCTCAGCCGGTTAAGCCCCAGAGATAAATTAAAGACAACAATCAGTAATATTATCACCAATAATATCATTAATACTAAAAGAATACCCGAATTTTCCTGGAGTGTACTTATTATTTCGCTCATATGTGTTATACTCCCTCATCTTACCCGATAGATTCCAATAATTCAATGATCCTTTCCAGTTCATCCTTTGAATAGTATTCTATCTCTATTTTCCCCTTATTTTCATTTTTCCTGTTAATAGCGACCTTAGTGCCGATAATTGATTTGATTCTCTCCTCCAAATGCTGGTATATAATATCCTGGGTCGTATCTTTTTCTGTCTCCTTCAGCTTTTTTGGGTGCAGCAGCTCTTTCACCAGTTTTTCAGTCTCTCTTACACTTAACTTTTCGTCAAACACTCTGCTTGCTGTGACATACTGCAGCTTGGGATCCTCAATTGCTAGGAGTGCCCTTGCGTGACCCGTGCTAAGCATTTCGTCAATTACCATTTGCCTTACCTTTTCATTTAACTTTAACAGGCGCATGGAATTGGTAACAGCAGTTCGGCTCTTTGAAACTCTGTCAGCTATCTGATCCTGTTTCAAATGAAATTCTTCCATTAATCGTTTATAGGCAATTGCTTCTTCAATAGGATTCAGATTCTCTCTCTGAATATTTTCTATCAACGAGATCTCCACCGTCTCCTGTTCTGAAAACTGCTTAATAATTACAGGCACTTCCCTGAGACCGGCTAACTTTGCTGCCCTCCAACGCCTTTCACCGGCTATAATTTCATAATAGTCATTTTTTTGCTGAACTAATAGCGGCTGTAAAATACCAAATTGTTTGATTGAATCCGCAAGTTCCAAAAGTGCATCCTCATCAAACTGCTTTCTGGGCTGTTCTCTGTTAGGTTCTACTTTTGTAATCTTAACTTTCATTATATCTCTTGGAGATGACTTGTCCTCTGAAGCAGCTGCTGACGATTGTTGCTCTTCTGAAGAACTTATTTTTTTAGGCTTTACAGCTGCTGCTGTAGGTATCAAAGAATCCAATCCCTTGCCAAGACCGCTTTTCCTTACTGCCATTCTTCGTCCTCCCTATGTAATACTTCTTCAGCCAGAAGTCTGTAGCTTTCAGCTCCGGCGGACCTGGAATCATAGAGATTAATAGGTAATCCATGACTGGGGGCCTCAGCCAAACGCACATTTCTGGGGATTATTGTCTTATATATGGATTGCTGCAGATTATTTTTCACATTTTCAACAACCTGCAGTGATAAATTTGTCCTTGCATCATACATGGTAAACACTACGCCTTCTATTTCTAACTCAGGATTCAGGCGCTCCTGTACCAATTCTATTGTATGTATCAGCTGAGTCAATCCTTCCAATGCATAATACTCACATTGTATAGGAACTAAAATTGAACCGGCCGTAGTCATTGCATTAATGGTCAATATACTTAGTGATGGCGGGCAATCCATAATGATAAAATCGAACTGATCTCTTACCCTGTCAATTTGATTTTTCAGTAAAAACTCTTTGTTTTCTATTCCAATTAATTCAATTTCTGCCCCGGACAGATTCACATTAGATGGAATCAAAGAGAGATTCTCTATAACATTCTCTATCATACAATCAGATAACTCACATTCATCCAACAGTAACTCATAAAGAGTGGCTTCTACTCCCATTTTATCAATTCCTAACCCACTGGTAGTATTCCCCTGCGGATCAATGTCAACAGTCAAAACTTTCTGACCCATCTCGGCCAGACACGCAGAAAGGTTAATTGCAGTAGTTGATTTTCCAACGCCGCCCTTTTGATTCGCAACGGCTATAATTCTTCCCAATTAAAACCCCTTCTTTCCACTTGTAATCTTGCATATTTATGTGACTGTTTCATTATAACACTTTTATACTGTGATTTCTATAAAAATGTTTCACGTGAAACTTTTTTATAGGAATTATATAAATAAGAATAGATTTAATCTTTGTTTTAGTTATATTTATTGGCATCACTGCACATACTTATAGTCTTTACTAAAATTATCATTTTAAACATAAACATGTAAGTATATATAAGTACATCTGGTGCTGCATTATTAAAAGAATAACCCCTGTTCTGCATAGCAGGATACTTACAACTCCGTACTTCATAAATTATCTTTTTTTTATTATTTCATAATACTTAATATAGAAGTAAAAACAAAAAGTAATGTTTCACGTGAAACATTTTCTCTCCTTATATGTCTTTCAAGTACGCCGAGGCGTACTTGCTTGAAGATTTCTCCTTGTATAATCCTCCTCAATGTTTTATAATATAAGTACTAAGACTCCGAAGGAGGTACCCATCTGATGAACAAACACAAACATAAACTTATTACAACAGCAATTTTGTTTACACTAGCCACAGGTGTGATTCATATTATTAACAAGCTATTATTTGCATCGGCAACAATGAAAGAATTGCTGAGAGGAACATCAAGGAAGTTTTATGAATGGAGATTTGGCCGCATTTATTATACTAAGCAGGGACAGGGATCACCGCTTTTATTGGTTCACGATCTGACAGTTTATAGTTCTGATTATGAATGGAATATTATCGTGGATGAACTGGCGAAAAGCTATACAGTTTATACTATTGATTTGCTGGGATGCGGACGTTCTGACAAACAAAATATTACTTATACAAATTTCATTTACGTACAAATGCTGTCTGACTTTATAAAAAATATTATTGGCGAGAGAACTGATGTTATAACCAGCGGATTTTCCGGTTCCTTTGCTGTTATGGCCTGCCATAATGAAGAAGAGCTGTTTGGAAAGATAATGCTGATTAACCCTCCTTCTTTAAACGAATTGAATCAGGCACCCACAAAAAAAACGAAGGTTTTGAAATTTTTATTGGAGCTGCCTATTTTCGGTACACTGGTCTACAATATGATTACCGCCAGGGAAAATATTGAACTGCTATTTACAGAAAAATATTTTTATAATCCATTTCTTGCAAATAACAGACTAGTGGATATATATTACGAAAGTGCCCACAAGGGGGAACACAACGCAAAATACCTTCACTCCAGTATAATTGGCAGGTTTACCAATAATAATATCAATCATGCACTGGAGGCTATTGATCATAGCATTTTTATTGTATGCGGTGCTGAAGAAAAAAATGCAAAAGAGATCTGTTCCTCCTACCTACAGCTAAATCCTGCGATCGAAACTGCTGTTCTGGAAAAGGCAAGACACCTTCCTCAGCTGGAAACTCCAGGTAAATTGCTGGAACAAATATCTATATTCTTTTCATAATAAAATGTGGAGATCCCTCCTATAGGAGAGATCTCCACATTTTATACACTTTAATAACACTTTGACTTATGTATCCTGCTTACTTCTGCGTATCTGTTAGCAGATTATCCAGCTTTTCCAACATCTCTCTGATGTCCATCTTATTCACCAGCAAATAATTATCATGATTATCAGCCGTTAAATAAAAGTTACTGTCATAAGCGTAATAGTCCACATCTGTCTCTTCCCCACTAGCTTTGTCATAAAACTTTATCGTCAGTTCAGGTTCAAGAGCTGACTCCGGCATACGGTCAAGTCTGCTGTCTGATTCCATACCGGACACTTTTTCATAAAAAGCGAGAAACTCTGCAGAGTCTATTTCCTGATCATTCATATAGTATTTCAGTTCTGTCTCCTGGTCTTCTTCATCCGCAGTATTTTCCCCCTCTGAGGTCTCTTTTTCCACAGACTTGCTTACTATTGTATAAACTGTTTGATCTCTTACAACCTCAAGCTTTGATAAGTCGGCAAAAGATACCTTGTTAACATAAGTATCCAAGTACGAAGCTGCATCATCGTCTAACAAGGTATTCAGCTCCTCTGCACTCATCGTATAAATTCCCTGAATTCCTTCTGTTTTCACATAGTAGTTACCATTCTCATCTTCATTGCCCACGGTAATTACAATCTGTCTGTCTACGGCAGTCTCCTGGCTTTCTCCGGATGTATCACTACCTTCAGAGGATTCCTCACTGCTCTCATCTTTTACTGTCTCTGTATAGTCTGCCGTAATTACAGCAGTGGGATTTGCCAGACCATACTGTTCCAGACTATCTTCCTTATAGTTAACATAACTATTAAAAGACAAACTGGAAAGCTTTGTAAAAGTATTGGAAACTGCATCACTTGCAGCTGGTTTTTTGCTTCCGTCCCAGCCGGTCACCGTCCACCCTGTCTTGGAATTACTGTCTTCATTAACCGCAAACTGACTGTCCTCTTTATCTATCCTGTACCGGGTTATACTAGAGCTTGTAATGCTGGGAAATGAAGCCTTTTCGGCAAGATCATACAGTCCGCATAGAAAAGATGTTTTCATCTCTGTATCTACAAGGTATACCCTGTCCCTTGCATCATTGAGATACATATAACATCCTGATACAACTGCATTATCATCTCCAATATAGAAGGAAGTCTTCTCACCGTCTGCAGCAGTCACTATAATACTAGTCTGTGGATCCTCCAGTCCATATTCCTCCAGATCTTCCGGATTTTCAATCGTGCGGGAGGCCTGCACATCACTTAACTTTGACAGCAAATCAGATACCGCCTGCTGATCCACAGGGAACTCCTTATCTGCTTCTAAATACCATGTATTGTCTTCCTGGATAAAAGTCAGCATATTGTCCTTTGCGCCAAAAGATACAGACGCCATATCCTCTTCTTTCAGCTTCGCCACAGAGGAGGTTTTTACCTCCTCCTCCCTGGTATCCTCCCCGTCCTTATTTCCGGAGTGCAGCATTAAATACGAAAGGACAAGCAGCATCAATAGTACAATTCCTACAATTAACGTTATCCCTTTTTTTCCTTTCATCACTGTTTTCTCCTTTTTAACCAGATACCGCCCCCCAAAAGCAGGACTGCTACTGGCAGTACGCCAATGCAGAAGATACTCCAAAAGCTGCTGTCCGCCGCAGAAATAGTTAAGTTACTTAACTCCATAGATTTCACAGGCACAGAAACCCCTTCTGTATGCTCACACATCCATCCTAAGGAGTCAGTGATTAGCTGGAAATTACTTCCCGATACCATCTGATTTGTCTGATCACTAAAAAGACTTTCCGATGAATAATACACAATTTGTGTTTCTTTCCCTTCCCCTACAGACTCTGTAATAGATACTCCCAGGGTAAAGGGACCGCTGATGTCTCCTTCCTCCTTTTCCAGTGTAGAACTTTCTACATTCACCTTAGAGTATGCATCATCTGAAGTAGTAAGAATATTTTCAATCTTGAGACTGTCTCTGTAATGATCCAGGGTCTGAATTCCCTGGGCAACCGGCATTAATATATAATTGTTTCCGGAGGACAGTTCGGAGGTTATCTCATTGCTTTCAATGTTAGGAAGGATATAAGTAGGATTATTGGAGATGTAATGATTCTGATCTCCTTCAAGTACAATGCCTTCACAGGTTTTTACTCCATAATTCTCAAGTACTGATGCAAAATTAGGCATTTTCTCCGGCGAATAGCTGGATACAATCAGAGCTTTGCCTCCCCCCTCAAGATAACCGATAATCTTGTCTGCTTCCTCCTTTGAAATATCTTTTGCCGGTGCAAGAATACAAATTGCATCTGCATCTTCCGGCACTGCATCTGCAGTTAACAGATTAAGATCCGCAATAGTAATATTCTGCTTTGCAATGGCATCCTTCAGATCTGTACTTATGGCTGCCTCCTCATGTCCCTGAAGTACATACATGGTAGGAAGATCCTCAGATGTCACATAGTCTATGGCACTTGTTATCTGACCTTCACCATCAAACCCCGTCACCTGTGAGGAATAGGTAGTATAATCAATATCACTTTGATACATCGTATTGTAGCTGACAACCTTATTGCGGTCCCCGCATACAACAATAATGCTGTTATCACTCACCTCTTCCTGAGAGTATTGCGACGTGAAGTTAGGAGAAAGCGCCGGATCTTTCTTTTCCACCTTAATGTGGCTGCTTTCATCCTGATATCTCTCCAGCAGTCTCTCGATATCGCTGCTCTCTCTTCCATCCTGTACAATATAATATAAGGTCACGTCCTCCTTTAACTCCCTCAGCACTTTTTTCGTCTGATCTCCAATGGTGTATAATTTTTGTTCACTTAAATCTAATTCTCTGTATTGTACCGGAATCTCCTGTACCACCAGATTCAGAACAATAATAATAGCAATAATCACCGCTGTAATTCCAATGCTGTAAGAGCCGTTCTTTATGTTTTTCCTGTTTTTCTTTCTGTTACTAAAATACTCTTTACAATTGATTTTCTTCATTCCTTCACCCCCTAACTCCAGCGTCTCTTCTGTATAGACTGTACAGTGAGGAACACAAAAATCAGTATAATGGATACCATATAGACAATACCGGACATATCCAGTACACCTCCAACAAAGCCATCAAAATGTCCTGTTATATTGAATATCTCCATAAATTTCTGAATCGCCCCTTCAAATAAAGAAGACTTCCACAGAAATAGCCCAATTGCAGTACCTGCCATTACTAAACCGGCAATGATAGTTACTAACGTATCTTTTGTCATTCTGTAAATGATCAGACAGAGAATTACCGCCATAATAAGAATAGAAATCAGAGAGGCCGACGCTGTCTGAGCTATAAACGACTCTATCCCCTGTATCACATTACAGATAAATAATACTGCAAATGTAAGGACTGCTGCTATAATTTGACTCTCTGTTATGGAGGAGAGAAATAATCCAACTGCAATATTCCCGCATCCCATTAAAAAAAAGCCAAAAATTGCCGTATATGCCATAGGATAAGATATTGTTCCATATTTCCCCATAATCAAAGGATAGGTACATATAATAGCCATGGGTATAAATAATATAGTTACCATTCCCAGGTATTTTCCGCATACAATTTTCCATACAGACACCGGAGCAGTAAACAAAAGCTGATCTGTTCTTTGTTTTTTCTCTTCAGCAAGTATACGCATGGTAAGTACAGGTGTAATAATCAGAAATACAAAGCTCACTGCGCTTAAAGTCACGCCAAATTCAGGGTAGGCCGAGGTCAGGTTATAGGCTGTAAAATACACTCCAACTATAGCCAGAACAAATGCTATAAATACATACCCGATCATAGATGTCAGATATCCCCTTAATTCCTTTTTATAAACTGCTAACATTCTCTTCCTCCTTGTCGTCTGTCAATTTTAAGAATACATCCTCCAGTGACATATTTGTGGACTGCATCTTTAGAATCGGACACTTTCCGTCGGCAAGGGCAAAGAAAATATTTTCCCGTATATCCTCCTGTCCGGTGGTCTTTATGGTTATTTCATGTGCATTTTCTATGGGCGAATTATGAAAGACCGCATCCTCTATGTGCTCAACGAGATCCAATGCCTTTCTGATATCTTCTTCCTGCCCTTTTACAGTAAGTTCCAGAGAATTAGAGCCCAACATCAGTTTGCTTAGATTATCCGGCGTATCGCTGGCCACTAATTTTCCATGATCAATAATAAGTACATAATCGCACACAGCGCTTACTTCCGATAAAATATGTGAGCTTAATATAACTGTATGTCTCTTGCTCAAACCTTTAATCAAATCACGAATCTCTATGATCTGTTTCGGATCCAGTCCAACCGTAGGCTCATCCAGAATAATTATCTCCGGATACCCAAGCAGGGCCTGAGCCAGTCCTACACGCTGCTTATAACCTTTTGAGAGATTTCTTATCAGCCTGTGATTCATATCTTCCATCTTTGTCTGTGAGATTACATTGCAAATTGCCTTCTCCCGTTCTCCCTTCGGGATTTTTTTCAGTTCAGCGGCAAAGGACAAATATTCCCACACCGTCATTTCAGGATATATGGGGGGGATCTCCGGAAGATATCCTATACACTTTTTTGCCTTTTCAGGTTCCTCAAGAATATTATGGCCATTAATGTAGACCTCACCCTCTGTGGATGCAATATAGCCGGTTATCATGTTCATAGTTGTGGACTTTCCGGCCCCGTTTGGTCCGAGGAAACCGTAGATCTTGCCCTGTTCAACCGTAAAGTTAAGGTGATCCACCGCTGTCTGCTGGCCATATTTTTTTACCAGGTTTCTTACTTCTATCAAAATTTTCCCTCCTTTAATTTGTTAGCCATTTTTAATTTTATTTTCATTGTGTGATAGAAATTAGGAAAAATTGTGATAATTATGTGAAAAGTTTGTGTGCAGAGGGGACGGAAAAGAGCTGGGTCCCCTGGGATATTGAAGGCCATAGGAGGGGGGGAGGGCAGGTCTAGATGACCATTCGAGGCTGCGCTTGCCTCAGCTAACTGCCTGGCCGCTCACTAAGAAGCTCAGGATAGCCTTCGCTTCTAAATGATCGCCGGCAGTGGATCTTCGGCTCGCTCCGCTTAACCTCATAGTCATCTACACCTGCCCTCCCCCCCTCCTATGGCCTTCAATATCCCAGGGGACCCAGTTCTTTTCCTGGCTGATACAAAATTCACGTATAGAAATAGCGGTAAAGTATTAAATTTTACAGATCTTGTACATTCATGGTATTCATAGAATCACATGATAGGCTCCCTGGTTGGGAGCCCGGCTTTTCGGGGATATTTCCTGGGGGTCGGTGTTTGTTTTATAATTTTGATGAGAGAGCGGGTGATGCCGCTGTTCATCAGAGAGAAGGTCGCAGGGGGATCCTGGCGGCCTCCCAGGGTTTTTATGGCTTTTTGGGCCTGTACCAGTTCTTCCTCAATAGTTCCTGACTTGTAGGAGATGAAGCATCCCCCGGGTTTTACAAAGGGCATACAGTATTCGGTGAGGGATGCAAGATTTGCTACAGCCCGGGATACACTTACATCGTAGGAATCCCTGTGCTCTGGCTTTCTGGCTATATCTTCCGCACGGCCATGTACTGCCGTTATCCCCTCCAGACCTAGCTGTCCGATGACTTCATTCAAAAAATTAATTCTTTTATTTAAAGAATCCAGGAGGGTTACCTTAATGTGAGGGAATGCTATCTTTATGGGGATCCCCGGAAATCCGGCCCCCGTACCCACATCAATCAGCGACCCTGCCTGAGACAAATCTATCACCCTGGTAACAGACAGACTGTCTGCAAAATGCTTTAACAAAACTTCTTCCCACTGGGTGATACCAGTTAGATTCATTACCTTATTCCACTCAGCTAGAAGTTCATAATATTGGATAAACTGCTGCTTCTGCCTCTCAGATAATTCCAGATGAAACTCTTTGCAGCACTGCTCTAATATTGACAAATTATAATTCATTGTATTCTCCTGATCTTTACTGTTTTACACAAAATTTACTTTAATAGACAAGAGTTATCCACATAATTAATTTTTTATACACACAGATGTGGACATCTCACTCCAATTTATGCTGCCGAGTGGATCATCTCTTGTGATATCTATACTGTTCCAAATACACTAAAAGGACAGATATATCTGCCGGTGAGACTCCTGATATTCTGGATGCCTGTCCGATAGAGACAGGACGGTATAACTTTAATTTCTGTTTTGCTTCTATTCGAAGTCCTCCGACAGTATCATAATCAATTTCTTCCGGTATCTTTTTTGATTCCAGCTTTTTAAACTGTTCTACCTGTTTTAACTGCCTGCGGATGTATCCGTCATATTTAATATTAATATTCACCTGCTCTGCCACGTCCCTGGGCAGCTGGGGCCTTTCAGGATCAACAGGAGCCAAAAGCTCATAAGAAAGTTCAGGCCTTCGTATTAATTCTGCCAGGGTTGTCCCTGTTTTCAGAGGGGTGCTTCCATAGGATTCCAATAATTCCTGCACTTCTCTGGATGCGCCTATATTCCTATGCTCTGCACGCTTGATTTCCGCCTCGATCTGCTCTTCCTTGAGCACGAGCCTGTCATACTCTGTCTGTCCGATTAGACCCGCCTCAAATCCCTTTTTACGGAGCCTCAGATCCGCATTGTCCTGCCTGAGAAGAAGTCTGTATTCTGCCCTGCTTGTCATCATACGGTAGGGCTCATGATTCTCCTTTGTGACCAGATCGTCTATCAGCACACCGATATAGGACTCTGATCTGTCCAGAACCATCATCTCCCGGCCCTTTATCTTTAACGCAGCATTTATTCCTGCCACTAATCCCTGTGCAGCAGCTTCCTCATACCCGGAACTGCCGTTAAACTGTCCCCCGCTGAACAGACCTTTTATATTCTTAAACTCCAGAGTAGGATTCAGCTGTCTCGGATTAATACAGTCATATTCAATCGCATAGGCATTTCTTACTATTTTGGCGTTTTCCAGCCCCTTTACAGACCGGTACATCGCCTGCTGAACATCCTCAGGCAGAGAACTGGACATTCCTCCCACATACATTTCGGTAGTATACAGTCCTTCAGGTTCTATAAATACCTGATGTCTGTTTTTATCAGCAAACTTTACTACCTTATCTTCTATAGACGGGCAGTATCTGGGACCGGTACCCTCTATCATCCCGGAAAACAAAGGGGAGCGATCCAGATTTTCTTTTATAATTTCATGAGTCTTCTCATTGGTATACGTCAGCCAGCAGGAAACCTGCTCTATCTGAACATCCTCCGGATCCGTGGAAAAAGAAAACGGCACCACCTTTTCATCCCCGAACTGCTCTTCCATTTGAGAATAGTCGATGCTTCTGCCGTCAATTCTGGCAGGAGTTCCTGTTTTAAACCGAAACATTTCCACACCCAGCTTTTTCAGAGAATCCGTAAGATAATTGGCAGCCTGCAGTCCGTTAGGCCCTGTATAGCTGCTCACATCCCCATAGATACATCTGGCCTTAAGATATGTGCCTGTACAGAGAATCACTGCTTTTGCCATATAAGACGCCCCCGAAAACGTCTTAACGCCCCGGATGGCCCCGTCCCCGGCCAGAAGCTCTGTAACCTCTGCCTGCCTGACTGTCAGATGATCCGTATGTTCCAGAACCTCTCTCATAGTCTTGCTGTAATTCTGCTTGTCTGCCTGAGCCCGGAGAGAATGTACCGCAGGACCTTTAGATACATTCAGCATCTTAGACTGAATAAACGTCTTATCTATATTCTTTCCCATCTCTCCTCCCAGGGCATCAATCTCTCTCACCAAATGTCCCTTAGAGCTCCCTCCAATATTGGGATTACAGGGCATAAGGGCAATACTGTCCACACTGACAGTAAACATAATTGTCTCCATCCCAAGCCTTGCACTGGCCAAAGCAGCCTCACATCCTGCATGCCCTGCTCCCACTACCACAACATCGTAATTTTCTATTAAAGAATTCATTCCTAATCGCTCCTGTTTCTACTTTCCTGTACAGAATTTGCTGAAAATTTCATTTACCAGATCTTCGCCCACAGATTCACCGATAATACTACCCAGGGCTTCATACGCGTTCATTAAATCAATGGAATAAAAATCCTCAGGCATACCCATAGATATACTCTGTTCCACCATAGTCAGGCTTTCCATAGTTTCAAAAAGAGCAGTTCTATGGCGTACATTGGTAATATACACTTCATCGTTAAAAGATATTTCCCCCTGAAAGAACATGTCCTTGATGACCTGTTCCAGCACATCAATCCCCTTCTCTTCCTTGGCAGATATTTCTACCACAGGCTGGTTCAGCCTCTTCTTTAACTCCTTCTCGGACACCTTCATAGACAAATCTGTCTTATTCAGAAGCACAATTGCTTTTTTATCCTGAAGCATCCCTATAATCTCATCGTCATTTTCATCCAAAGGTATCGAAGAATCCACTACATAGAGAATCAAGTCCGCATCTTTTGCGTATTTCTTCGCCCTGCCTACCCCGATCTGTTCCACCACATCCTTTGTATCTCTTATCCCCGCGGTATCAATCATACAAAGGGAAATGCCGTGAAGTATAATTGTCTCTTCCAGAATATCTCTGGTAGTACCTGCAATATCTGTAACAATCGCTCTCTCTTCCCCCACAAGAAGATTCAGAAGGGAGGATTTTCCGGCATTAGGCTTTCCTACAATAACTGTCTTTATGCCCTCCTTCATCATTTTCCCTTCATCTGAGGACTGCAGAAGCTTTTCCACCTGTTTCTTTAACGGCTGCAGCTCTTTCATCAATTCTTCCCCATATCCGTCTATTGCTATATGTTCCGGATCATCCAGAGCAGATTCAATATATGCAATGTGATAGATAATCTTCTCTCTGATCTCTTTTATGATCTTAAGAACAGCCCCCTTCAGCTGACTTACTGAGCTTTTCAGAGCATATTCACTCTTGGCTGAAATCACATCTATCACTGCCTCCGCCTGGGAAAGATCAATTCTTCCGTTCAGGAAGGCTCTTTTCGTAAACTCACCTGGTTCTGCGGGTCTGGCTCCATATTTAATCACCGTCTCCAATACCCGTTTCATTGCCAGAACGCCTCCGTGACAATCGATCTCCACCGTATTCTCAGCCGTATAGCTGGACGGTCCGTCCATTACCATAACCAAAACCTCGTCAATAGTTTCCTCCCCGTCACAGATAAAACCATAATGTATGGTGTGCGATCTTACCTCTCTGATATCCTTTTTCCCGCTCCTGGATCGGTATACTTTGCTGACAATTTCTCTTGCATCCTCTCCGCTTAGCCTTACAATTCCTATTCCCGATGTGCTCATAGCGGTAGCAATTGCAGCAATCGTGTCGGCCATATTTATTCCTCCTGTACTTTAATATAAAAAAAGTTACCCCGGGAGAAAGCACACGTCTGCACGCGTTATTCATGCTTTCACCTAGAATAACTTTTATATTATTTATTATTTTTTAAGCTTCACTACAACATGACGGTAAGGTTCATTTCCCTCACTATAGGTCTCCACATAACGGTTTCCCTGAAGTGCGGAATGAATGATACGTCTTTCATAAGGATTCATAGGTTCCAGCGAAACAGCTTTTCTTGTCTTTCTCACCTTATAGGCAATGCTCTTTGCAAGATTTTCAAGCGTTTCTTTTCTGCGGCTTCTATAATTCTCTGTATCAAGTTTTACACGAATGTAACCTTGTTTTCCCTTGTTGACTACAAGGCTGGTGAGATACTGCAGGGAATCCAGAGTCTGTCCTCTTTTCCCGATAAGAATCCCCATATCATCGCCGGAAAAATCAATATCCAGATTTCCCTCTTCCTGATGATATTCCATCTTAATGACAACTTCCAGATTCATGGCATGAAATACACCATCCAGGAACTTTTTAGCCTCATTTTTAATGTCTTCTACTTCTTCCTGAGATCTCTGCACTATTTTGGGTTCCTCTGCCGCCTTAACCTCAGCCTTTTCCACTTTAGGCTCAGATTTCTTCTCCGGTTTTGGTTCCGCCTTCGCTTCTTTTTTTACTTCTTTCACAGGCTTCTCTGCAGGTTTTTCTTTTTTCACTTCCGGCTTTTTCTCTGCAGCTTCCTCAATGAAAGGATCCTGCTCCGGTTTCCTTCTCACTCGAATCCTGGCCGGCTTACTGCCGAATCCTAAAAAACCTGAGCTTCCATGTTCCAATACTTCTATCTCAAGATTTTCACTTGAAGTTTCTAATTCAAGACATGCATTGGTAATCGCCTGATCTACCGTTTTTGCTGAGAATTCCTTGAAATCCATGACAAATCCCCCTTACCTGTTTACTGTTTTTTGTTCTTCGACTTATTCTTTTCATCAAACTGAGCTACCATGTTTGCTTTTGCCGCGATACTGCCGGGCTTGGCATTCGCAGCTCTCTTATAATAATCCGTGGAATTCTTCACAGCCTGCTCCCGGTCCTCCGGAGTTTTTCCTTTTGTCTTAGGCTCCTCAATATTCCTTACATTCATTCTGGCCTGCTGAGAGATTTTCTGAGGAGGCAGTCCGGCTTTCTCTCTCTTCTTATTCATCTTCTCCAGATTCTTCTTAACAAGCTCGTCCATGTCTTCCTTCTCCAGCAGCTTATTGATTACAAACTGCTGTACACTACGGATGACCGCACCGGCGATCCAGTAGATACCAATACCAACAGGGAATGTAAAACACATAACAGCAGAAAACAGAGGCATAAAAGTATTCATACTTTTCATGGTTGCTTCCATCTGTGTAGCCTGCTTATTCTTATCATCACCCTTGTTGCTATTGTTAAAAGCCATAGAAAGCTTAATATTCAGAACCTGTGTCAGCCATGCCAAAACAGGGATTAATATAGCTCCAACAAGTAAAATATATTGATGTGAAACAAAACTTGACTTTATAACAGATAATGGGTTATCTGCGATATTCAGACCCAGGAAATTCTGCATGGGTGACAGCTTATCAGCTGTACTGGCAATGGTATCTGAAAATCCGGAAAACTTTCCAATCTCTGACAGTTTGTCCCACTGGGTTGGGGAAAGATTATATAATAAATCAATAATCGAATCCTTGGTTGCTTTTCCATTATCCAAAATCAGGCGGACAGTCTTAATCTTCTCGTCATCCAGAAATGTCTGAAGTATATCCGTATACCCGCCAACACCCATAATCTGAGTGATTACCCCGTCAAAAGTAGCTTTGATCCCTGTCACATAACCCGGAATCTTATAGATAACCTGATATAATGCAAACAGTATCGGCATCTGAATCACTAACTGCAGACAGCTTCCGGTAGGGGATACGCCGTATTTCTGATAAACCATACTGGTCTCTTCCTGCATCTTCTGCATAGACACCTGATCTTTTTTATTCTGATATTTCTTCTGAATCTTCTGTAACTCTGGCGCCATAACTGCATTCAGCCTGGAAAACTTCTGCTGTTTGATCTGCAGGGGCGTCATTAAGGTATAAATTACTAATGTGAATAAGATAATACAAAGACCGATATTTGTAACACCCAGGCTATAAATAGCATTCATCAAAAGTCCCAGAATATCTGCAAACCATTTGATAATGGGCATTGTACTCTTTGTCAATAAAATACTCAAAACAATTTCCTCCTTAACCGACTACTCGCCGTTATCGCTTCTTAGGATAACTCATCCTTACCTTTACGGCACCGGGTCATATCCCCCATGAGAAAAGGGGTTGCACCTGAGGATCCGCCAACAAGCTAACATAGATCCCTTAACAGCACCATATTTTTGAATTGCTTCTAATCCATACTGAGAACAGGTAGGTATATAAGGACAACGAGTTCTCTTTAATGGGGATAAATATTTTTGATATAACCTAATCATTTTGATTAATATCGTTTTCATTTTCCTGCCTTTTTGTAATATGGTGAAGCTTTGCCAAATGCAAAAGTGCACTTTCAATATCCCTGAAATTCCTGTCCTTGGCATTCACTCTCACAATAATCACCATATCATATCCACTACGAAATACTTGTTCATGCAATCGATAACTTTCCCGAATCAACCTGGTTAGATGATGCCTCACAACACTGTTTCCGACTTTTTTACTTACCGAAATTCCAACTCGATTTCTCTCCAGCTGGTTTTCCATCACATACATAACAAGATATCGATTTGCAAAAGATGTTCCCTTCCTGTAAACCACCTGAAAATCTCTATTCTTTTTTAACGACTCCGAATATTCCATAGTACATTCCTTTAATTAAGAAGTTTCTGATCTTTAAGAGAAGAAAAGACCACATATCTGCGGTCTTATGCTGATAATTGCTTTCTTCCTTTTAATCTTCTGGCAGCTAAAACTTTTCTTCCACCTTTGCTGCTCATTCTCGCTCTGAAACCATGAACCTTAGCTCTGGATCTCTTTTTCGGTTGAAATGTCATTTTCATAAGTCTGGCACCTCCTTTATCTTACCAAATATCTATCATATATGGCTGATTATTCTATTATGCATGATTGAAAACATCATTTCAATTATATGCACAAAACATTGATTCGTCAAGAGGAAATATTATATTTATGATAAGTTTGGAAAAATAATTTATACCAGCTGTCTCCTTACGACACCCCAATACAACAAATTCCACAATAAAAAGTTATCCCCTGACATTTTTTATAGTTTACGTAACTTTATCCACAAATTGTGGATAACATGTGGATAACTTTGTGGTTTCATGTGTAAAGATCCCCCAATATTCTCAAAAACCCTTATTTTCTCCATAATTCGACGTGTGAGTTATGGGTATAAGTTATACACACTTTTCACATCATATCAAAGATCTTCATTCTTATGGAAACTTTATCAACATTCTATACACATTTTTTCATTGCGAAAATTCACGATTTATTATAATATATAAGAAATGATGAATTAAAATAGGTGGATTCCAGGAAATGATTGAATGAAGGTTTTCAGACAATCATTTATTGTTGTGTTTATCCATGGATAAATCAAGTAGCTTAGAGTAGGAGATATGGTAATGAATATAATAGAAGAAAAATGGACGGAGATACTTAATACAGTGAAAGAGGAACACGAGCTCACCGATGTTTCTTTTAAAACCTGGCTGCTGCCATTGACTGTGCATACTGTGGAGAATGATACCGTAACCATCCTGGTTCCATCAGAACAGTTTATTACTTATATTAGTAAAAAATTTACTCTTCCTTTAAAAGTTGCCATTAGTGAAATTACTGGGCATGACTATGAGATTGCATTTATTTTGCCGGAAGATGTGAAACAGGATAAGACAGCTGCACCCGCAGCTTCTTCTAATTTAGGGAATACTGCGGAAAAGGCAAACCTGAATCCCAAGTATACCTTTGATACCTTTGTTGTGGGAAGCAACAATAAATTTGCCCATGCAGCTTCCCTTGCGGTGGCAGAGTCTCCCGGTGAGATTTATAACCCCCTGTTTCTGTATGGAGGTGTTGGTTTGGGGAAAACCCACTTGATGCACTCTATTGCACATTTTATTTTAGAGAGGGATCCCCGATCTAAGGTATTATATGTGACCAGTGAGGTCTTTACCAATGAACTGATTGAGGCGATCCGAAACGGCAATAATACTACTATGACAAAATTTCGGGAGAAATACAGAAATATTGATGTACTCCTCATAGATGACGTCCAGTTTATTATAGGTAAGGAATCTACTCAGGAAGAATTCTTCCACACCTTTAATGCTCTGCACGGAGCTAAGAAGCAGATTATTATATCCTCAGATAAGCCGCCGAAAGATATGGAAATTCTTGAAGATCGCCTTCGTTCCCGTTTTGAATGGGGACTGATTGCAGATATTTCCTCCCCTGACTATGAAACCAGGATGGCAATCCTCCGAAAGAAGGAGGAATTGGACGGGTATGACATAGACAAAGAAGTTATTGAATATATCGCCAGGAACATAAAGTCTAATATTCGTGAGCTGGAAGGCGCTCTGAATAAAATCATGGCATACGCGAATCTTGAAAAGAGAGAAGTAAACATTGAACTGGCGGAAAAAGTGTTAAAGGATATTATTTCCCCCAATGAAAAAAGGGTCATTACACCAGAGCTGATTATAGATATTGTAGCTGAACATTTTGATATTTCAGCCTCAGATCTAAGCGGTACCAAAAGGAATTCCAAAGTTGTTCTTCCCCGGCAGATTGCCATGTACCTCTGCCGGGAAATGACGAATGTAACACTAAAAAATATTGGGAAATGTCTTGGCAACAGAGATCATACCACAATTATGAATGGCTGCAGCAAAATTGAGTCCGAATTAAATAAGAATAATGAAACCATAAGCAGCACCCTTGATATCCTCAAAAAGAAGATTAATCCAGGTAAGTAGGTAATTTTAAATCAGTTATCCACAAATGGTGGTTGATCTCATGTTAATAAGAGGTGGAAATGTGTGTACAAGTTGATTTCTCATTTTGTAATGTGAATTATCAACAATTCATACACCGGAAATCAGGATACTTCCCACATTCTTATCCTTAAGCTAAACCCTCTGGTTATCTGGGGTTAAAGTAGTTTTTCACATATTCACACCCTCTACTACGAATACTACGGATTATTTATTATATTTATTTGTTTAAGCCACTTTTTCACATGAAGGGAGTTATACACATTATGAAAATATCTTGTTCCAAAGGGAATCTACTAAAAAGTGTCAATATAGTTATGAAGGCAGTACCTTCTAAAACTACTATGCCTATCCTGGAATGTATTCTGATTGATGCGTCCGCAGGGGATATCAAATTTACATCCAATGATATGGAACTTGGGATCGAGACAAAGGTAGAAGGTACAATTATTGAAAAGGGCATCATAGCCCTGGATGCAAAGATCTTTTCGGAGATAGTGAGGAGACTTCCTGAAAATGAAGTAGTTATTACTACCGATGAAAAGCTGAATACCTTAATCACCTGCGAGAAGGCAAAGTTTAATATCCCTGGGAAATCGGGAGAGGACTTTTCCTATCTTCCATTTATAGAACGGGATGAGTGTATAACACTTTCCCAGTTTACGTTAAAAGAAATCATTCGGCAGACGATCTTTTCTATTGCAGCCAATGAGAATAATAAGCTGATGACAGGAGAATTGATCCAGATTCAGGAAGATACTCTTCGTATTGTTTCACTGGACGGACACAGAATCTCGATCCGTAAGGTTCAGTTAAAAGAAGCGGCAAAGGATCGGAAAGTAGTGGTACCCGGAAAAACACTCAATGAGATCAGTAAGATTTTATCAGGGGAAGCGGAGGATATGGTTCATATCTTCTTTACAGACAGTCATATTGTATTTGAATTCGATGATACTGTAGTGGTATCCAGGCTGATCGAGGGCGAGTATTTCAAGATTGACCAGATGCTGTCCAGTGACTACGAGACTAAGGTTAAGATTAATAAGAGAGAATTTCTGAACTGTATTGACAGAGCTACTCTGTTAGTAAAAGAAAGTGACAAAAAGCCAATTATTATCCAAATTTCAGATGGATCCATGGAGCTTCAGATCGATTCCCAGATTGGTTCTATGGACGAAGAGATCGATATTGAGAAGGAAGGGAAAGATATCCTGATTGGATTTAACCCTAAGTTTCTTATTGATGCACTGAAGGTTATAGACGATGAAGAGGTTAGCATTTATCTGATGAATCCAAAAGCACCCTGCTTTATCAAAGATGAGGAAGAACAATATATTTATTTAATTTTACCGGTTAATTTTAATGCGGTGAACAGATAGGAAAAAATATGGATAACATAAAATTAAGAGAAGAGTACATCAAATTAGGTCAGGCGATAAAAGCCGCGGGCTTTGTAGAGGACGGAGTAGAGGCAAAATATGTCATACAGGACGGACTCGTAAAGGTTAACGGGGAGATAGATACAAGAAGGGGAAGAAAGCTCTATGACGGGGATGTCGTATCCTTTCAGGGCAAAGAAATTAAAGTCATAAAATAAATCAGGTGGCCCATGTATATTGAATCTATTGAACTGAAAAATTATAGAAATTATGATTCTCTTTATATGAAGTTTGACAAAGGGACAAATATTCTTTACGGAGATAATGCCCAGGGCAAGACAAATGTGCTGGAGGCTATATATCTCTGCGGAACTACAAAGTCCCACCGTGGAAGTAAGGACAGAGATATGATCCGGTTTCTGCAGGACGAATCTCATATTCGGATGCTTGTAAACAGAGATGGCGTATCCCACAAAATTGATATGCATTTAAAAAAAAGCAAATCAAAGGGGATTGCAATTGACGGACTTCCAATAAAAAAAGCGAGGGAGCTTTTTGGAATTGTAAATATTGTATTTTTTTCTCCTGAGGATTTAAATATTATTAAAAATGGACCGGGAGAGAGGCGCCGTTTTCTGGATCTGGAACTGTGTCAGCTGGATAAACTCTATCTGGCGGATCTTTCTTCTTACAACCATGTAGTCAATCAGAGGAATAAACTGCTGAAGGATCTTTGGATTCGTCCGGAACTGAGGGATACCATAGAAGTATGGGATGAGCAGATGGTCCGCTACGGCAGCAAGATTATAAAGGCCAGAGAAAAGTTTGTCAGGGAATTAAATGACATCATCGGTGAGATTCACAGTAATCTCACGGGACACAGAGAAGATATCCGCCTTCTCTATGAGCCTAATACCCCGGCGGAACAGTTTAAAACACACCTGGAACATAACAGAGAGAAAGATTATAAATTTAAAACAACTTCTATTGGCCCCCACAGAGATGATTTATGTGTTAATATTAATAATATTGACATTCGCAAATACGGCTCTCAAGGGCAGCAACGAACCGCTGCATTGTCTTTAAAATTATCGGAAATCTATCTTGTTAAAAAAGTCATTAAAGATACTCCAATTTTATTATTAGATGATGTTCTGTCTGAATTGGACAGTAACCGGCAAAACTATTTATTGAACAGTATCCGGGACATACAGACCCTGATCACCTGTACCGGGCTGGACGAGTTCGTAAATAACAGATTTAAAATAAATAAAGTGTTCAAAGTGGTGGAGGGAAGTGTCTACCATTCAAACTAGGCAAAGAGCTTATAACAGGAGGAATCGCATGAGTACAGAGTACGGAGCAGATCAAATTCAAATATTAGAGGGGTTAGAAGCAGTTCGCAAAAGACCGGGTATGTATATTGGCAGTACATCCGCAAGGGGTCTCCATCATTTGGTTTATGAAATTGTGGATAACGCTGTAGACGAAGCTTTGGCAGGCTTTTGTGATACCATTCACGTGTCTGTGAACAAGGACAATTCCATTACAGTTACTGATAATGGACGTGGAATACCTGTTGGAATTAATCATAAAGCAGGGATTCCTGCAGTAGAGGTAGTATTTACAATTCTCCATGCCGGGGGAAAATTTGGGGGCGGGGGATATAAGGTATCCGGAGGTCTCCACGGAGTTGGCGCTTCTGTTGTCAATGCCCTTTCTGAGTGGCTGGAGGTTACTATATACAGCGAGGGAAAAGTATACCGGCAGCGCTATGAGCGGGGACATGTAGTATACAAATTAAAGGTTATCGGAGAATGTGATCCGGATAAAAGCGGTACTATGGTATCCTTCCTTCCGGATAAAGAAATTTTCGAAGAAACGGTCTTTGATTATGATGTGCTGAAGCAGAGATTCCGTGAGATGGCATTCCTCACAAGAAATCTTAGGATTACCATCCGTGATGAACGTCCTGAGGATCCTGTTGAGAAATCTTTCCATTATGAGGGAGGAATTAAGGAGTTTGTCACTTATCTAAACAGAAGTAAGACAGCTCTTTATCCGGATATCATTTACTGTGAGGGAGAAAAGGATGGGGTAGCCGTTGAGGTGGCTATGCAGCATAATGATTCCTATACAGAGAATACCTATGGATTTGTTAATAATATTACTACTCCGGAGGGCGGAACCCATATCGTCGGCTTCCGGAACGCCCTGACAAAGACATTTAATGAATATGCTAGAAAAAACAAGCTTTTAAGAGATACAGAGAGCAATCTTACTGGTGATGATATCAGAGAAGGTCTGACTGCTATTATCAGTGTAAAGATAGAAGATCCCCAGTTTGAGGGACAGACGAAGCAGAAACTTGGAAACAGTGAAGCCAGAGGGGCAGTGGATAATATTGTAAGCAACCAGCTGGAGATCTTTTTAGAGCAGAATCCTTCCACAGCTAAAATTATAATCGAAAAGTCTGTACTGGCCCAGCGTGCCCGGGATGCTGCAAGAAAGGCCAGGGAACTGACCAGGCGTAAGACGGCTCTCGAAGGCATGTCTCTTCCCGGAAAACTGGCGGACTGTTCTGACAAAGATCCGAAAAATTGTGAGATTTACATTGTAGAGGGTGATTCTGCCGGCGGTTCCGCTAAAACTGCCAGAAGCAGGGCCACTCAGGCGATCCTTCCGCTGAGGGGCAAGATTTTGAATGTAGAAAAAGCAAGGCTTGACAAAATATATGCCAACGCTGAGATTAAAGCTATGATCACTGCCTTTGGTACAGGGATTCATGAAGATTTTGATATTACAAAGCTCAGATACCACAAAATTATTATTATGACGGATGCCGATGTAGACGGTGCTCACATTGCAACCTTATTATTAACCTTTTTATACCGTTTTATGCCTGAACTTATCAAACAGGGATATGTGTATCTGGCTCAGCCTCCTCTCTATAAACTTGAAAAAAATAAAAAGGTGTGGTATGCCTACAGTGATGAGGAGCTGAACAATATTCTGTCAGAGATTGGCCGCGATACCAACAACAAGATCCAGCGCTATAAAGGGCTTGGGGAGATGGATGCAGAGCAGCTCTGGGAGACAACTATGGATCCGGAAAGAAGAATTCTGCTGAGGGTAACTATGGACGAGGAGGCCTCTTCAGAAATCGATTTGACCTTTACTACTCTGATGGGAGATAAGGTAGAGCCGCGGAGAGAATTTATAGAGGCTAATGCCAAATATGTAAAGAACCTGGATATTTGATAGATATCCCCCTTAGACTCTTAAGTTTGAACAGGCAAAACAGGGGATGACAGCCCCGTAAAAGGAGAAAACAATGGAAGACAATATTTTTGATAAAGTCCATGAGGTAGATTTGCAGAAAACAATGGAAACCTCTTATATTGACTATGCTATGAGCGTTATCGCCGCCCGTGCTCTTCCGGATGTAAGAGATGGACTGAAGCCGGTGCAGAGGCGTGTGCTCTATTCAATGATAGAGCTGAACAACGGACCAGATAAACCCCACAGGAAATGCGCCCGTATTGTAGGTGATACCATGGGTAAGTATCACCCTCACGGCGACAGTTCTATCTACGGAGCACTGGTGAATATGGCCCAGGAGTGGTCAACCCGTTATCCGCTGGTAGACGGACACGGAAACTTTGGTTCCGTGGACGGCGACGGCGCTGCGGCTATGCGTTATACAGAAGCCAGATTAAGCAAGATCTCAATGGAGATGCTGGCAGATATTAATAAAAACACCGTGGACTTTGCGCCGAACTTCGATGAGACGGAGAGAGAGCCTGTAGTCCTTCCTTCCAGGTATCCCAATCTTCTGGTCAACGGTACTTCTGGTATAGCCGTAGGGATGGCCACCAATATTCCTCCCCATAATCTCCGGGAGGTGATAAATGCTGTTGTCAGAATCATTGATAACATTATAGAGGAAGACAGAGATACAGAGATAGAGGAAATTTTAGAGGTAGTAAAAGGGCCGGATTTTCCTACAGGCGCAACCATTTTGGGAACCCGGGGAATCGAGGAGGCTTACCGCACAGGAAGAGGAAAGATCCGTGTACGGGCAGTGACAAATATTGAGACTCTTCCCAATGGCAAAAGTCAGATTATAGTCACAGAACTGCCCTATATGGTAAATAAAGCAAGGCTTATAGAAAAGATAGCGGAATTGGTGAGAGATAAGAAGATTGACGGTATCGTAGATCTGAACGACCATTCCAACCGAGAAGGTATGAGAATCTGTATTGATCTGAGAAGGGATGCCAATGCCAATGTGGTCTTAAATCAGCTCTATAAACATACACAGCTCCAGGATACCTTCGGGGTTATTATGCTGGCACTTGTAAACAATGAGCCTAAGGTACTTAATCTTCTGGATATGCTCCGGTTCTATCTGAAACATCAGGAAGAGGTTGTAACCAGGAGAACACAGTATGATCTGAATAAAGCGGAAGAG
Organism: Lactonifactor longoviformis DSM 17459; assembly: GCF_900129135.1. Lineage (GTDB taxonomy): Bacteria > Bacillota > Clostridia > Lachnospirales > Lachnospiraceae > Lactonifactor > Lactonifactor longoviformis. The sequence continues at coordinate 12,080 of NZ_FQVI01000008.1, read as the reverse complement.
CGTGCCCACATATTAGAGGGACTTTTAAAGGCACTGGATCACATTGATGAGGTAATCCGTATTATCAGGAGTTCCAGAAATACACAGATTGCCAAAGAGGGATTAATCGAAGCCTTTGAATTATCCGAGGTGCAGGCACAGGCGATCGTAGATATGCGTCTGCGCGCACTTACAGGTCTGGAAAGAGAAAAGCTGGAAAATGAATATCAGGAATTGATGGAAAAAATCCGTCAGTATAAAGCAATCCTGGCAGACCGTAATCTTCTCCTTAGAATTATCAGGGAAGAGATTCTGGCAATTTCAGAGAAATATGGGGATGAGAGGAGAACATCCATCGGATTTGATGAGTATGATATATCCATGGAGGATCTAATCCCTAAGGATAATACAGTCATCGCCATGACAAAACTTGGATATATCAAAAGAATGACGGTAGATAATTTCCGCAACCAGAACAGAGGCGGCAAAGGCATTAAAGGGATGCAGACGATAGAAGATGACTATATCGAAGAACTGCTGATGACAACAACACATCACTATCTGATGTTCTTTACCAATACCGGCAAGGTTTACAGAATCAAGGCTTATGAGATTCCGGAGGCCAGCCGGACCGCAAGAGGAACTGCCATTATTAATCTGCTTCAGTTATCTCCCGGGGAGAAGATAACAGCAGTGATCCCGATTCATCAATATGAAAAAGGGCATTATCTCATGATGGCTACCAAAAAAGGGCTTATTAAAAAGACACCCATCACGGATTATGAACATGTTCGTAAGACTGGACTTGCCGCTATTACTCTGAGAGATGAGGATGAATTGATCGAAGTGAAGTCTACGGATAATCGCAAGGATATTATTCTGGTGACAAAGTTCGGTCAGTGTATTCGTTTCAGGGAAACAGACGTAAGAAGTACAGGAAGAACATCTATAGGGGTCAGAGGGATGAATCTTGCCGACAATGATGAAGTGATAGGCATGCAGCTGAATTCTCAGGGAGATTATCTCCTGATTGTGTCGGAATACGGTATGGGTAAGATGACCTCCATGGGTGAATTTACGAGTCAGAACAGAGGCGGCAAAGGGGTAAAATGCTATAAGATCATGGAGAAGACAGGAAACGTGATCGGGGCAAAGGCAGTGAATATGGATAATGAGGTAATGTTGATTACCACTGAGGGAATCATTATCCGTCTGTCCTGTAAAGATATCTCTGTGCTGGGAAGAATAACTTCAGGAGTTAAGCTTATGGATCTGAAGGATGGAGTGTCCGTGGCCAGTATTGCCAAAGTAAGGGAAAAGTCAGAGGAATCAGAGCCTAAAAATGAAGAGTCGGGAGCTGAAGAGGAAGAAGAGGAAAAACAAGATAAGGAATAATCAGATAAGGGGATAGAACCCAGGGAGCACGGAAGAATGAAGAAATTAAAAGGGGTAGGAGTCATACTTCTCGCAGCTGCTGTTTTACTCAGCGGCTGCGGGGTGAAAGTAAGCAATAATTCGCCGGAGAGCGTTGTAAAATCTCTGGTCAATGCGTATCAGTTTGAAGATGAGGACGCAGTTAAAAAGTGTTTCGGCATTGGAAAAAAGGATAAGGCAGATGCAGATGTCCAAAAAGAAATAGATTACAATTTGAAGTATTTTAAGGCACATGGGGCAAAGGATATCAATTTTGAAAAGTGTGAGTCACTGGGGACCTTCAATGGTTATGACTTGGTTTATGTAATCTATGACTATGAGATAAAAAAGACAGCCACTACAAAGAATAAAAAAGGCAAAAACGAGAAGAAGACGGTAAAGCTTCAGGCTCCGGCTATCAGTACATACTTTGTAAAGAAAAAGGATAAAGAATATTTTGTGGTTCCGGGTAAGGATATTACAACAGAGATGAGTGATATTTCCAAAGAACAGTATGCAAAGTTTGTAAAGACCGAGGATTATGAAGATTATGAAAAGCGCTATAGCAAATTTATAAAAGAGAATCCGGATTATGAGAATGATATTTCAGAGGCGCTGGATAAATTGCTAAAAGGCGGCGGCAAAGAAAAAAAATGATGAGGGGAAGGGACTTTGAATCAATCTTTTGATTTATAAGTTCCTTTCTGAGGTTTACAGATAGAAAAAGAAGACGGCAGGAGGAACGTAAGGATGAGAGAACTCAGCGTAGGGCAGCTTACTGCAAATATTAAGGAAATGTGTATCGAGGCAAATTATAATTTGTCACCTGATATGGTGCGTCGTATGGACGAGGCAGTCAGCAAAGAAGAGTCTGCCCTGGGGAGGCAGATACTGGAACAATTGCAGGAGAATCTGGAAATTGCAGATAAAGACAGGATCCCTATCTGCCAGGATACCGGTATGGCTGTTATATTTCTGGAAGTAGGGCAGGAGGTTCATTTTACCGGGGGAAGTGTTGAGGATGCAGTACACGAAGGTGTGCGGCAGGGTTACCGGGAAGGGTATCTGAGAAAATCAGTGGTCAAAGATCCCATTTACAGAGAGAATACAAAAGATAATACCCCTGCTGTTATTCATTATTCCATTGTTACAGGAGATCAGGTGAAGATTACGGTTGCCCCTAAGGGGTTCGGCAGCGAAAATATGAGCAGAACTTTTATGCTCAAACCTGCGGACGGTATAGAGGGGGTAAAAAGCGCGATCCTTACAGCTGTCAGGGATGCAGGTCCTAATGCATGTCCGCCTATGGTTGTAGGTGTTGGAATAGGAGGTACTTTCGAAAAGTGTGCCTTAATGGCAAAAGAAGCACTTACCAGAGATAGTGACAGCAGATCGCCGATCCCTTATGTCAGGGAATTAGAAGAGGAGATGCTGGAAAAGATCAATCGATCCGGAATCGGCCCGGGTGGATTGGGAGGCAGAATCACTGCATTGGCAGTCAACATTAATACCTATCCCACACATATTGCAGGTCTGCCAGTGGCTGTGAATATATGCTGCCATGTCAACCGCCACGCTGTCAGGATAATATAAGAGAAATCATAGTTATAGTACTGAATTCAGGGAGGATATCAGATGAATAAGCATATTACAGCACCGCTTGACAATGAAACCGCCGGTGAGCTGAGAGCGGGAGATTATATATATATTACCGGCACTATTTATACAGCCAGGGATGCTGCCCATAAAAGAATGGAGGAGGCACTGGAGAGAGGAGAAGAGCTGCCCCTGGATGTGAAAAATAATATTATCTATTATATGGGACCTTCCCCTGCCAGAGAGGGCCGGCCCATCGGCTCTGCAGGTCCGACAACAGCCAGCCGCATGGATAAATATGCCCCTCGTTTATTAGATATGGGATTAAAGGGAATGATAGGTAAGGGAAAAAGGACTCCTCAGGTATTAGACGCTGTGGTGCGCAACGGTGCGGTCTATTTTGCAGCAGTGGGGGGAGCCGGAGCCCTGCTCTCAAAATGTATTATCTCCTCTGAAATTATTGCCTACGAGGATCTGGGTACGGAGGCAATAAGAAGGCTTGAGGTAAAGGATTTTCCTGTCATTGTAGTAGCGGATTGTAAAGGGAATAATCTCTATGAAACCGCGATCAAAGAATATTGTACAGAAAATTAAGACAAAAGGGATGGAATCATGAAAAGAATTATATTGATGGTTTTATATAATATTATACTTGTCCCATATCTCTATATTAAATTATGTTACTATGCTTCTCATGCGGACAAATATCCGGAGGCTGAGAGATATGAGGTTCTCAAGCTGATTGACCGGCGCGCCATGAAAGGCGGAAGAATCACAATAGATGCCCATGGAGTGGAAAATCTCCCCGACAAGGATGGATTCATATTTTTCCCAAATCACCAGGGGCTATTTGATGTGCTGGCTATTCTTCAGGCCTGTCCCCGCCCCTTTTCTGTTGTTATGAAAAAAGAAATTCAAAATACTCCCTTTCTGAAGCAAGTATTTCAGTGCATGAAAGCATATGCCCTGGACAGAGATGATGTGAGGCAGTCTATGAAAGTGATTCAACAGGTGGCTGCAGAAGTGAAAAACGGAAGAAACTATCTCATTTTTGCCGAGGGGACCAGAAGCCGGAACAAAAATGAATTATTGGAGATGAAAGGCGGAAGTTTTAAAAGTGCAACCAAATCTCAGTGTCCTATTGTTCCGGTGGCTCTTATTAACTCCTATCAGGCGTTTGATACAAAGTCAATAAAAAAGCTTACTGTACAAGTTCATTTCTTGAAGCCCCTTTATTATGAAGAATATAAAAATATGAAATCCACGGAGATTGCTGCTGAAGTGAAACATCGTATTGAAACCGTAATAAAGGAAAATGAGTAGAAACAAAATGTTTTTCCTCTAAATATATTATTGTAAAACCTCCGAAATAATAACTCGGGGGTTTTAGACTGTAGACTAATTTTTTTAGGGTACAAAAAATAAAGGTACGGTTCCTGTAAACCTTTTCTGCCGTACAACGATTTAAAATTCCTTTCTCACTTTGGATATTCGCTTGAGATTTCTCTCTCAATTTTTCCCAATGTTCATTAGCCTTCATGACTTTATTTTTATGGTCTCTTCCCATAATTTCAAAATTTTCTTTATATTTCATGAGTTTATTTACACATGCCTGAATATTATACTGATAAAACAGTAAAATCCATTTCATCCATTACTTTTTAAGGGTAAAGACCGGGTTTATTTTTTATTTGCAATATAATTCAAAAAAATCATTATAATCATTCAATTTCAAGGCTTTGCAATTTTTTATAATATTCAACTGCTGAACTACCATCTGGTTATTGACAAAATTAATGAAATGAGTTATTATTAGACTAATTAAAAGTGTAACGAAAAGAGTAATAAAAATAGTAATAAAAAGATATAAAGTTACAATAAAAAACAAAAAAATATTAAAGAAACGCTGTAAATTGGGCGATGATTAATTTGAAGAAGGTTTTTATATAGATTGTAAGCATGTACAGCTCGCAGGAGGGTATCATCTATGCGGAGCACTGGGTAAACGAGCTGAGAGAAGCGCTTGCAGATGACGAAGACCGTTGCGGCTTCAAGTATCTGGTAATGCATATAAAAGTTACGGCAATCGGTAAAATGTTGGCATAAATAAGTATATTTAGATTTGGGTGTCAAAAGGTTAATGGCCTTTGATATATATTTGTACCTTGAAAACGCGAGAGATGACTATAACTGCTTTATCTACCATCAGAGGAATCTGGATGCTGATGGCTCTCGCATATATTCAATTTTCAAGGTTACTTTTAATATATCTTTTGACACTAGAATCTAATTTATTTTTATCGACAAGGAGGTTTGTAATGGAGAAAGAAAAATTACTGGAATTGTATGGGACTATGCAAAAAATCCGTAAATTTGAACAGCATGCGGCCAAGAGTTTCGCAGCCGGCATCATTCGCGGAGATTTACATACCTATATAGGAGAAGAAGCAATAGCCACCGGCGTGTGCGCAAATCTGTCGGATGACGATTACATCACAAGCACACACAGAGGACACGGCCATCTTATTGCAAAAGGTGCAGATCTAAAGCTGATGCTCGCTGAGCTTTACGGACGCAAAACCGGATACTGCAAAGGCAAGGGAGGATCCATGCATATCGCTGACACAAGCCGCGGAATCCTGGGTTCCAATGGTATTGTAGGAGGCGGATTCAATCTGGCCTGCGGCGCTGCATTTACTGCAAAAGCGAAGAAAACAAACAAAGTGTGCATATGTTTCTTTGGAGACGGAGCAACTGCCGAGGGTTCTTCCCATGAAGCCATGAACATTGCAAGTCTCTGGAAACTTCCGGTTGTTTTTGTAAATGAAAACAATCAATATGGCATTTCCTGCCATATATCGAAAGGAATTCCGATTAAAGATACTGCTACCAGAGCTCTTGCCTATGATATGCCCGCAGTGACAATTGACGGCAACGATGTGCTTGCCGTATACGAGGAAGCTCGCAAGGCCATCGAGCGTGCAAGAAAAGGAGAAGGCCCGACATTTATTGAATGCAAGACATACCGCTGGAGAGGACATTTTGAAGGAGATCCGGACAACTACCGTCCGAAAGAAGAAATCAAAATGTGGAAATCAAAGGACAGAGAGCCTATCGCAAGATTTGAAAAATATCTTATGGTAAACTGCGGTGTAACAGAAGAAGAATTCACAGCCATTAAGGCCTCCATCGATGCTGAAATCGTAAAGGCAAATGAATTTGCTCTGAACAGTCCGCACCCTGATAAGATGAGTGCGTTTACAGATGTCTATACTGATATTGTGGAGGAGGGCAGACCATGGTAACTAAATTATATTCAGAAGCGATCAGAGATGCAATAAGGAATGAAATGCTGAGAAACCCGGATGTATATTGTATCGGAGAAGACATAGGCGTTTTCAACGGTTCATTCGGAGCAACAGCGGGCCTGCTTGCTGAATTCGGGCCTGGGCGTGTCTATGACACACCAATTGCAGAGCAGGCGATTACAGGTATCGCGGCCGGTTCTGCTTTGACTGGCATGGTGCCTGTGGCTGAGATAATGTATAACGACTTCATGCTTTGCGCGGCAGACCAGATCATGAATCAGGCTGCAAAATTCCGTTATATGTACGGCGGCGGCATGAAAGTGCCGATGACGCTGAGAATGGCGGTAGGAGGTGGACTGCAGTGCGCCGCACAGCACTCTCAGAGCCTGGAGGGTCTGCTTGTACACATCCCGGGTCTTAAGGTGGTATATCCTTCCACACCTGCGGATGCGCAGGGGCTTATTATCGCTGCTATACGCGATGAAAACCCGGTAGTAGTTTGCGAGCACGAATTGCTTTATCAAACAACAGGCGAAGTGTCTGAAACCTTTGAACCGATTCCAATCGGAAAAGCTGATGTCAAGAAAGAAGGCAGCGATGTCACAGTTATCGCCACTGGTCTGTGCGTACACAAGGCTCTGGATGCAGCCAAAGCACTGGCTGAAGAAGGCGTCAGTGTGGAAGTGGTTGATCCGAGAAGCCTATTCCCACTGGATAAAGAAACAATTTACAAATCTATATCCAAAACGCACAGAGCTGTAGTAGTGACTGAGGAGTGCAAGCGAGGAGCATGGTCTGCCGAAATGGCATCGAACATTGCAGAAGACATGTTTGATTCTTTGAAGAGCAAGATTGTGAGAGTGGGCGCGCTTAATACCCCGATCCCATTTGCGATTGAGCTTGAAAGCCTTGTGATACCGCAGACAGAAGACATCATACAGGCGATTAAATCCGTAATGTAATTATTGTTGAGTATAAGGAAAAGGAGAAAAGGAAATGGTGACTGTAGTAAGCATGCCTAAGATGGGCATTACGATGAAAGAGGGCAAACTTGCGGAGTGGCTCGTAAAAGAAGGCGATACAGTTAATGAAGAAGATTCTCTGTTTGTAGTTGAAACAGATAAACTCACAAATGAAATCGAAGCGGAGGCTTTCGGCGTGGTAAGAAAGATCTTGGTACAGGCAGGAGAAACTGTGCCTTGTCAGACACCTCTGGCTATTATTGCGGACGCAGATGAAGATATTTCTGGAGCTCTGTAAAGTATCCTGGCAGTGATTTTATATAGTTCAAATGAAAGGTATATAAGAACATGAGTGAAATATTGAGCAAAACCGATAGAGAATATATTGCGAGCATGATACCGGAGAATCTTCCTGATTGGAAAAAGTCATGGCAGGAAGGATATGAAATAGGAAAAGGCATTGAAATTCCGGAGACGCCGTTCTTCAAAAAACATGGAGTCAAAAACCTGGCTGACTATCTGTTGAGGAAGGCGGAAGAAGGCAAGGTAATGTGGAAGATCCTGGAGGGGTTCGCCACACTCGAGGAAGAAATAGAAGGTATGAAGGCAGTCCAAAAATGGAATGAGGAAACAGGACTGTGCATCAGCTGTGTACATCAGCTGCCTCAAAACACGGTAGGCGTACCTAAGGACAAGAGGGAAAACCTTCCTCTGGCTTTGGGATATATGCTGGAAGAGCCTCAGGACTGGGTAGATCTGGCCATGGCTTCCGATGTACATGTAATTTATGCGGATAACCACCTTGGCTGGCCGAATGCAGTATATACCACGATAAACTCGCTGAAAGCGGGAAGTACATATACAGGTCTTATCGGCACATTTTTCCAGGTAGCGCCGGGCTGCCCGGATGAAGTATGGAATCAAAATGAAAATGTAAAGGCTCTAGGCATCGTAGCGGCCAAATACGGCGAAAAAGTTATTGCAAACTCCAATATGGACGATACAGCTCCTGCATATTACATGGACTTTGCTTCCTCTCTCGCATGGGGCAGACTTGAAAGATACATCGTATCAGACCTTTGCAAGGCTCGTTATTCATACAGCTTCGGCAATTTTACATCAAATCTCATAAACATGGCCTCCATGGTAATCGCAGGTACGAAAGTATTCTCAAAGGATGACCAGCCGGGCATGGGATATGTAAACGGAAATACAGTAGATTCGTGGGATCATCATGTACATGGCAACTTTTCATTTGCTGTAGCAGAAGCCATGATGCTGATACTGGTAGTTAAAAAATACAGACTGGGCTGTGGATATATCCCGGTGCCTATGAACGAAAAGGTTACTATCCCTACTCTTGAGGAAATCCTCGACATGAGCTGCGCGTGCCAGCGCTCCGAGGAAATGGCAGACTACTTCGGAGTAAATATGGATTGGACTATGATCGAAAAACTGAGCGATGAGCTTGTGGACTTCTCTGATAAGATGTTCCAAAACATACTTACGGGTCTGAAAGAAGCCGGCGTGGACATTACAAACCCTACAGAGATGCTGGTAGTGCTTAAGAGACTGGATCCTACGAGATTTGAAAAAATGTTCCACCCTTCCGTAGTGCAGGACGGAAATGATCAGATCATACCGCTGATGCCTGCTACACTTTGGGAAAGATCTCAAAAGCTGATTGACGAATTTGTTGAAGAGCTGAAAGACAACGAAATCGTACCTAAAGTAAAAGGCAGAAGTGTATGCATGGCATCCGGAGACATACATTATTGCGGTGCTCTTGTAATTTCCGAAACCATGAAGAGGCTGGGCGTGGATGTGTATTACGGCGGCAACCAGCTGGAGGCGCTTGACATTTTAGATCTTGCCGACGAGCAGGGTATCACGGATATTTGTATATCCTTGCACAACGGACAGGCTCTTCCATATGCAAAATTGCTCAAAAAATTGGCCGACTCCAGAAACAAAAACTATAAATTCATCATGGGCGGCGTAATGATGAGCTTCGAGGATGAAGACGCTCTGGAGCCTACGGATGTGACGAAGCAGATTGAAGACCTTGGTATCATCGTGACCAGAAATGTGGAAGAAGTTATGCAAGCTCTTCTCAGATAGGTAAACTCATTTAGTAAGATGAAAAGCTAAAGAATATCCTGCTTCCGCACAAGACCGGAAGCAGGATGGGATTTAGGAGGATTATATGTCATATGTTATCGGAATTGATACCGGAGGCACCTACACCGATGCTGTTCTGCTTGACAGCAGCAAGCAGGGAGAGGCGAGGGTAGAGAGGAAAGCAAAGGCCTTTACTACTCATGATGAGCTGGAAAAGGGCATAAGAAACAGCATTGCCAACCTCAGACTTTCAGACAGCGAAAGAAAGCAGATAAAGAAAGTGGTTCTCTCCACTACATTGGCTACAAATGCAATTGTAGAAGGCAAGATAAGCAAGGTAGGACTGATTCTCATAGGAGAAGCACCGAGAGGAAAGTTAGCTTCGGAATTTGTAAACCAGATAAGCGGAAGCGTAAATATCAAGGGAAGTGTGCTTTTGCACATCACGCCCGGAGAAGTTGCGCAGGCAGTGAAAGAATTGATGCCGCATGTGGATTCCATCGCTGTTTCGGGGATGGCCAGTGTGCGAAATCCGGTGCTTGAGCAGAGCGTCAGGAAGATCATAAATAATATGTGCGAGCTGCCTGTGGTGTGCGGGCATGAGCTTGTAAGCAATTTGGGATTTTTGGAGAGAACCAATACAGCTATTATAAATGCGGGTTTGCTTCCAATCATAAATAACTTTGTAAAGGCTATAAAGGCCGTACTTAAAGAAAATAATATAAGCGCCCCTGTCTTTGTAGTTAAAGGCGACGGCAGCATCATAAAAATCGATGTGATTAAAAAAACTCCGGTGGATACGGTATTATCCGGGCCGGCATCAAGTATAATAGGAGCAATCAACCTTACGGGATTGGACGATGCAATAGTCGCAGATATGGGCGGCACCACCACAGATACGGGTATCGTGCGAAAGAAAAGAGTAGAGCTCTCCTTGGAGGGAGCGTTGGTCGGGAGCTGGAAAATAAGGATAAAGTCAGCGAAACTGTATACTTTCGGCTTGGGAGGAGACAGTGACATTAAGTTAATCGACGGTGCTATAAAAGTAGGGCCGGAAAGAGTGCTTCCTGCCTGCCGGGGAGGACAAGATACAGTCACTCCGACTGATATACTCCACTACACAGAGGAATTTGTGGAGTGGGATAAAGAGAGGGCTGCCGCATCTATAGAGAAACAGGCAAGCAAAGCGGGACTTCATACAGACGAATATGTAAGCAGGGTAAAAGATGCGGTTGCAGACAAAATATATGATAATGTATCGGAATATGGCATTTCAGAGCTGCCGATTGTAGCCATCGGGGCTCCGGCAGAATCCTGGTATCATATAGCCAGAGAAAAATATGCTTTCAAACTTGTAGTGCCCAGGCACTATGAAGTAGCCAACGCCGTAGGCGCTGCGACCGCAGGCATACATGCGGAAGTGGAAGCAATCATCCGGCCGGGAGAGCAGGGATTCGGATATCTGGTACATACCAAAATAGGAAGATATTCATTCAAAGAAAAAGAAAAAGCACTGCTCAAAGCAATAGAAGTGACCAGAGAATGCGCCGAAAAAATTATAACGGATCAAAACCTGGAGATCGCCTCTGTTTCATGTATGTGTGAGGACATATACAATAGCAGAGGTCAGTTGATTTGCGAGCAGATTGACATACAAAGCGACGGAGAAATAAATCTCAATAAGGTAGTGAATCCGGGCAAGTACTTGGAGACTCGGATTAAAATTATGGCCACAGGCAAAGACTTATTTTATCAAGCTGCTAATTAATAAATCTATAGGTAATTGTGAAACTCGCTAAGTTTGTTCGTTATTTTTACTAAAAATAGGTAGAAATCGTGAAACATGTGGTCTTGGGGCAGATGAATTTCTGACGGGCAATGCCATTTTAATTGTAGAAAGAAATATGACGGATGATACCAAGTCCGTTGGTGATAATATCAAATTTAAATACATAGCAGAAGTGACCATTAATATATAGTTGATTCATTTCTGGATTAGCAGCTGCATGAGAAGGCATCGTATCATAAGCAACCTTAGGAGTCATTGGGTATTAGATGTACATTTTCGCAAAAGCTCAAGTAAAAAATAGCTTTTCTTAGCAGTAGAGAGGGTACCCCTGTGATAGAAAAAATAATATCTTAGAGGGTATCCTTTTATCTGCAAATTTAATGGTAAAATAATGCAAGAATTGACTTAAAACTGGGTATAATATAAAGAAGATATTAATTCATGACAAAGCTGTAAAAAAGTTATGGAAAAATATTGTAGAAAATTATTGACAAAAGAGTTTTTAGCAAGTATAATAACATGTGCGTCACCAAATTGGGAACGCATATAATTATTCTAGTTAGGCATTTGGAGAAGTACTCAAGTGGCTGAAGAGGTGCCCCTGCTAAGGGTATAGGTCGTTTACGCGGCGCGAGGGTTCAAATCCCTCCTTCTCCGGTTTTTGCTAAAATAATTATAAAAAAGCCTTGACAGTTAATGGTAAGATATGGTAATATATCAAAGTTGCTGTTAGGCAATGAAAAAAAGTAAAAAAGTTGTTGACAAGGCGTACTGCTTATGATATTATATAAAAGTTGCTGTGAGTCACACGGAAATAACTGATAAAAAGAAATAAAAAAAGTTATTGACAGACACGACAGCCTGTGGTAATATTTAAGAGTTGCTGCTGAGATAAGAAATCAGCCGACAACA
>NZ_FQVI01000013.1 GCF_900129135.1 Lactonifactor longoviformis DSM 17459 | reverse complement strand
AGCAGATAAATTTTACCACAAAAAGAGGATTTTCAACCACTAAAGTGTATTGAAAATCCTCTTTTTTTATTCGGACTGTTTTTTCACAGCCTCCTCTTATAATCTCAGCATTCTTTTTTGTCCACCAGCCGCTTCAGCACAGAGCATAGCTGTTCAATGGCAAGGGGCTTACTGATATGAGCATCCATCCCCGCTGCCAGCACGACAGAAACATCCTCTGCAAAGGCATTGGCCGTGGTTGCGATAATGGGGATGCTCCTCCCGTCGTCACGTCCGCTGGCCCGGATATGTCTGGCTGCCTCACATCCGTCCATGACTGGCATCTGGACATCCATGAGAATCGCATCGAAATACCCTGGTTCTTTCTCCATAAAACGCGACACAGCTTCCTCCCCGTTCTCTACCCCTTCAACCTCCGCTCCATTCATCTCAAGAAGCGTGGCAGCGATCTCCATATTCAATGCATTGTCCTCCGCCAGCAAAAGCCGCTTTCCCCGTAAAGAGTCCCCGGCAATTTGGGACTTTGACTCTGTCATGCCAAAGGCACCGTTAGTAACCCCAACAATTACATTGTAAATGGAGGACTGGAACAATGGTTTTGAGATAAAAGCATTCACTCCCACACTACGTGCTTCTTCCTCAATCTCTGACCAGTCATATGCCGAAATAATGATGATTGGCGTATCCTTTCCGACCTTTTCCCTGATCTGTCTGGCTGTCTCTATCCCGTCCATCTCCGGCATTTTCCAGTCAATGAAGCAGACATCAAAGCCCTGGCCGGCCTCTGCGGCTAAAACCGCACGGTTCACGGCCTCTCTGCCGCTGAGCACCCACTGTGCCTGTATTTTCATTTTTTTCAGCAATAGAGCGGTATGCTCGCAGATATCCTGTTCATCGTCTACTACAAGGACATTCAGAGCTTCCAGGGTCTCCTCCGAAAATGTCTGCAGGTCCACACTGCTGTGCTCAAAGGGAAGTTCCACAGTGAACGAGGTCCCCTCGCCGGGCTTACTTTTCACCTCTATATATCCCCCCATCAGTGCAATCAGATTCTGGGTAATGGACATTCCAAGTCCGGTCCCCCCATATTTACGGGCAATAGACGCATCTGCCTGCTCAAAGGGCGTGTACAGCCGTTCCAGCGCATCTTCATCCATCCCAATTCCCGTATCAGACACAACAAAGCGCAGCCAGCTTATCTTTCCCTGCGGCTTCAGATAACTCACCTCCAGACTGACTTTCCCGCCCCGGGGTGTAAACTTGATGGCATTGGAAACCAGATTCAGAAGGATTTGATTCAGCCTCAGAGAATCGCCTATATATGTAGTATGATCCGGAAAGTTTGTAGTCTTCTCAGCAAATTCCAGCCCCTTGCTAGCGGCCTGGGGATAAACTACGGACACAAAGGTATTGAGGAACTGGTAGAGCTCAAAGGGCTCCCGGTTCAGCTTCATTCGGTTGCTCTCGATTCTGGACATATCCAGCACATCGTTAATGAGCATCAGCAGATGCTTGGAAGAATAACTAATCTTCTCCAGACAATCCTCCACCCGGCTGCGATCCTGAATGGATGCTGCAGCAATTGTAGTCATTCCGATAATTGCGTTCATTGGCGTACGTATCTCATGACTCATGCGGGAGAGAAAGTCCCGCTTGGCGTTATTGGCATTCTGTGCACTTAACAAGGCGTCCTGCAGTGCCAGACTGGCCCGGTGCTCCTCTGTCCGATCCGTCAGCGTCATAATATATTCCATGTCCTGCCGGCTGCCGATCCGGTATCCACGGACCTGCAGCCAACGTGGCTCCGGGCTTTTCGGATGCTGATACTCAATGACCGCATCCCAGGATTCCCTTGTGCCAGTCTCTACCTCCCTTTGTATTCCGGAGGCTGCCTCCGCCTCCATGTACTGGTAGATAAGACTGCGGTCTTTCCGAAGGACATTGGCAGACAGCCCCAGAACTTTATCTGTACTGTTTGACACAAACTGACATTCTCTCTCCTCTTTCCCAAAAATAAGAAAAGCCTCATCCACGGTATCAGATAGGATCTCAAACTGGCGGCTTTTCTGGTAAAGCCGGCGGTTTGTTTTCCTAATCACGGACTGGAAAAAGAGCAGAGCCAGTGAAACTAAAATCATGAGAAGCAAAGACCATACCACCGTAGACTTACTCATATGATCCGCGGAAGTGAAGATGTTCCGCTCTGTATTTCGGACAAAGGCCAGGATCTGCTGCGCATTACTTTCTAACTCTTCATAAAGGGGATAGAGATGCTTCTCCTCATAGGCAGCGATATCACTATTTACAGAATCAGGGAGGGCCGCAAACTGAAGCAGAAGCTCTTGTTCCTTCCGAATGTCTGTATAGGTATTCCGAAGCCTGTCTGTATCCTCCTCCGGGCCCAGATACAGATCATCAATTTCATCAATCAAGCCTTCCATATCTACATAGAGATCGTTCAATGCCGTCTGAACCTTTTCAATGTCCTCTCTCCGGTTGTAGGACTGCAGACGTTCCGTACGGATACGCATCTGTGCCAGATCCGTTTTAACATCGCTGATATCTCCGTTTACGGCAAAGGGGTGCTCTGTGAGCAGACGAATCTGCGAGGCAAGCTTATGGTTGCTGAAAAGGGTCACGATCAGGAAAAGGAACAGCAGCGCCATTAGCGTAACCGTTCCTATCCAGTATATTTTCCTGTTGGAGGCAATATCATGTACTTCTTTTTGTCTGTTCATTCTAACTCCGTTCTTCGTACGCCCTAATATAACGTCCCTTATGCATGCCTTCGGAGTTGGCATACGCTTTTACATATTCATGACATTATTTTATGAAGAATAGAATAAAAGTCATCTTCCTCCTATTATATATGACTATTTTACATAAATCAATATATCCCTTAAGAAAAGCCTTCTTTGTACTTTATAGGCTACTGTTCCTGCACAAGCGCCTGCACTTCCTCCCTTGACGGCATAGCACGAATTGCTCCTTTTCTTGTGGTGACAATCGAAGCTGCCGCATTGGCAAAGGAAAGCATTTCTTCCAGGCGGCTCTCGTCCAGATGATCCAGTCCGTGTTCCAGGACATATCCCAGGACACAGGCGCAGAATGTATCACCGGCCCCGGTAGTATCTACTGTATGATCGGATATAAAAGGTTTGCAGTACACCTTTTTTTCATTGCAGTACCCGATGCTTCCCTCCTTTCCCAGAGTGACATTCATAAGTCTCGGGGATGCATATTTTCGTATTTCTTCAATTCCTTCATCGTAGGACGATTTTCCCGTGAGCCACTGTATCTCGTTATCTGCAATTTTTAAGATATCGCAGTTCTTAATCCCATACCAGACTGCCTCTTTTGCCGCCTCCTCTGAACCCCACAGGGGAGCCCGGTAATTGGGATCAAAAGAAATCAGGGCCTTTGCCTCTTTTGCACAGGACAGAGCCGTTTTTGTGGCTTCTGCCGCCGGTTCATCTGTTAAAGATAAGGTCCCAAAGTGAAAGATTCTGCAGTTCTCTATGAGATCCTTTGGAAGTTCTTCTTTCCTCAGCATAATATCAGCTCCCGGTTTTCTGTAAAACGAGAAGTCTCTGTCCCCGTCCTCCTTGTGATGTACCAGGGCCAGAGTTGTCTTTACTTCCTTGTCGTAGAGCAGGCCTTCTGCCGATATACCAGTCTCCTGAATGACACCGCCGAGCATTTTCCCAAAAAAATCGTCTCCTACCTTGCCTATAAAAGCTGTTTTATAACCCAGCTTCTCCAGCATAGAAAGCACATTACAGGGTGCGCCCCCCGGATTCGCCTCAAATACCGGATTTCCCTGATCACTGATTCCGTTTTGAATAAAGTCAATCAATAATTCCCCCAGTGCAGTTACATCATACATTTTCCCAGTCTCCTTTCGGGATATCTTTTATCAATCATTTTATCTAAGTAACTCTATTATTGTTTACTCCGGGGGAAAAGTCAATAGTTTTTTATTCATGATTCCCATTATGGTGACCATTTCTATGCGTTTTCCCCGGACTTCCGCTGCTGTCGCCATCGTCCGTCTCATTCGCTTCCCCATTCCGATGTTTCCCTCCCTGTTCGTGTTCTTTGATCTGGTGGTGAATATCGGACATTGTCATATCCCTGCAGTCCTCCACGGTAACTGTCTCATCGTATTGAGAAAGCTTCAGATAGGCAGAGTATTTACCCAGAGATACCCCATGGTGGTGAGCCTCGGTCACCGTTCCAATGTCTGCGCTGATGCTCTCCCCGCCGTGTTCCATACAGCCGGAGCAATTCTCTATCCCCGTGCGAAGTTCCCGCTTCTTTTCCCGGTTCTTTGCAGCAACCGTAAATACCAAATCGGATTCAGGGGTCAGATAGGCGCTCTTATCTGCGCTGTCCAGAATCAGGTCAATGGCTTCTGTGTATTTCTTTCCCTTTACCGCTAAACCTTCCAGAATAACCTCTCCATCCTCATTGTATGCGGTAGCAGATACTACACGGTCAAAGCGGTTCAGAGCAAGCTCAACGGAAGGATTCACGTCAATGCTGACATAGGAGACAGGTGTCCCCATGACAGAATATCCGCCTATACCGGCCAGAAGCATCAGCATAACGCAGACTGCGGCGATTGTCCGGTACACAGCAGGGCGAAAGAAATGCGCCGTTCTTTTCCGCCGCTCTGCCTGCAGAAATGCCGCGGTAGATTCTTTCAATTCCTCACTCGCTTTTACAGGTTCAAACATATCATGGATTCTATTCGCCAAATTCTTCACCTCCCAGCTTTTCCCTCAGAAGTCCTCTTCCCCTTGATAATAAGGAATAAATGGTGTTTTCCCTTTTTCCCAAAATCGTACTGATCTCAGCTGCCGAGTATCCCTCAAAATAGTGAAGATAGATAACATCCTTATATTTACCCGGAAGTGTCAATACAGCCTCAAATACTTCCTTCTCCCCATCCTCGGGGTATACGGCAGTTTCATTCATGATGTCCAGGGGAACTGTCCTCTGGCGGAAAAAACTTTTCAGAAAATCTTTGCAGGCATTTACCGCCACCCGGATGATCCATGCTTTTTTATGTTCCTCATCCTGAAACTCCATATCGCTGAGCATATACTTTAAGAATACATTCTGAAATATATCCTCCGTATCCGCCTTATTTTTCAGATGATAGTAACAGATGCGCTGAACCATATCCGCGTATGTTTCTACCGCACTGTTTACATCATTTTCACTCCTCACCTACGCACCTCCCCCGGTATTCTTATAGGTAGTATACCGCAGCAGCGGCTGCTTTGACAGACTTTTCATCTTATCTTTCCCGCGTAAGCGGCAACAGGCAGCGGTCGCTTGTGACCGCTGCCTTATACCGGATATTCTTTTATTTATGATGTTTTCCATGCCCGCGGCCGGAAGAATGATGTGCCCCGGATGCGTGATGAGTTCCGGAAGAAATACCGCTTCTCTTACATGTATTATGGCTGCTGTGTTCGTGGTGCGCCTCCCCGTCTGTTTCTTTATTCATACAGTTGTCACACACACCGTCCTGATCCTCATCCGCATACTCTGTACAGCGCTGATTACAGGTATCACAGATACCGTCCCCGTTCATATCCGCATATTCGCACCGGATCGTTTGGTGCTCTTCCGCTGTATTAATATCGGCACCAAATACCACCGTACCCATAGTAAATACAAGTGCTGCCGCTGCCCCTAACGTTATCAGTTTCTTCATGTTTGTTTCCCTCCTACATGTGTTATATATTTTGTTTTATATAAGTAACACGATTGAGAGAAGGAAAACCTTGCATCATTTACATATATATTTTATAATTCCAGGATACGTCTGCTCCCCAAATAGGTTGCAATAAAGTATACCCCATAAACCGATAAAATCACCAGCGCTCCAAAACCAATGACGGAAGCGATTACCGCCAGGTGCAGCCCTTCAAAATACCGGAAAACGGCAAACACAGTTACCGCAGAATGGAGGACTGCCAGAACCAGCGGAAGCCCGAAATATACTCTGAGCTGCTTCCTTAAAGACCGTCTCATGTCCCTTTTGGATACGCCCAGTTTCTTTAAGATACCGTATCGTTCTATATTATCGGAAGACTGGGATAACTGGCGGAGTGCCAAAACCGCGCCTGAGGTAATCAAAAATGTAATGCCCAGGTAAATCCCCAGGTATGTCACAAGAAGATTATCAGAGCTTAATGACACCAGCGCTTCCTCACGGGACCACATTACATATCCGTTCAGGCCCGCGTCTACCCACCGGTTATGCAGCTCAAGATTCAGGTCATCCCCCTCCCGGGTAAAATTAAAGTTCATAAACCATCTCTGAGGGGTAAGGCTTTCAGCTAAATGCTGGGGGACAATCAGCGTTCCCTGCTCGGCTAATATGTTAGTATTCTCCCAGCCGTGGTGAAATATTCCGTCATCCGCCATCGTCAGGGTGCTGTCCCCAAGCTTCAGCGGCCGTGGCTCCTGTTGAAAGACTTTTAGGATCTCTTTCATGGCCGGAAAGGCATAGCTTACCGCGTATTCCCCTTCCGCCAGCTGAACCGGGGGCAGGTTCTGCAGAGCAAGTATACGGTTATAGTCTTCCAATCCTATTATGGTAAGGGGAACCTTCTCTGCTTCTCGCCCTTCTTTCCCAGACAGGAATCCTGCTGTAATCTCGGGGCTTTCATAAGTCCAGAAGTCTGCATACTCGTCGGAAAACTCATTTATGCGGAATCCCGACTGACTCAAGTATTCCAGGGGATCTCCCCCGGCCTCTGTATTCCCTGCCATTGGAGCATAAAAAATAGTGCCGTCATAAGGCGTTGCATTTTCGATCCCATTCATGACAAACTTCCCTAATCCCGGCCCTAATATGGTCAGGGAAAACGACAGGAAGAGCAGAACAGCTGTCATTGCCAGGGAGCTGCCCTCCGTTTTCAGCCTGGAGGTAAACTGGCTTGTTGTAAATATATGAATGCCGCGGTAATACCGCCTCTTGTTTCTCTTCATTAAGCCTGTAGATATTGTAAGGGCTGACCTTAAAAAGCATACTGTTCCGATGATTACCAGCAGTCCGCCCACAGCCAAAGCTTTAAAGGTATCCTTTTCCGACATCACAAACACAAGTCCATATCCGCCCAGGATAAACAACACAGAGATAATGCCCAGCAATACGGAAAAGCCCCTTTTCCCCTCACCTGCTGTCTCATTCTTCTTCCCTGCATGGAGCATTTCCAGAAGGCTCATTTTCTTTAGTTCTTTTACATTGAACATATGGACAAAAAGAAACAGAATTCCAAAGAAAAGGACGCTTAATACAATTGCCTTCCCTGAGATCATAAAATGGTAATTTGTCAGGCTGATACCAATCAGCCTGGCGGTTGCCAGCGAAAGAAGCTGGGCAGCAAATATTCCCAGGCCAATCCCCGCCAGCAGAGACAGTACACCTATCTGCAGGGTTTCCCTCATAAGCAGCCGGTTCAGATCCTTTCGCTCCAGCCCAAGCACTGCATATATTCCCATCTCCCTCTTTCTGCGTCTCAGCAGGAACCGGTTGGCATAAACCACCAGTGCACCCATGATAATGCATACCAGCACAGAAAATACGGTCAGTACGGTGGAGGAAAATGCAAGATAGCTCAAAGGATCCTCAAGCCCCAGAGAGGCAAACTGTGTGCTGATGGAATTAAAGCTGTAAAACAGACAGACAGAGAGCATCAGTGTGAAAAAATAGATAAAGTAATCCTTCGCAGATTTTTTTACATTCTTAGATGACAGCTTCCGGAAGAATCCATGTAAAGATGATTGGCTTTCAAACCTCTTTCTATTAGAAAGCATAATTATTATCACCTCCTAGGAAAGAAATCACCTGCATAATTTCATCAAAGAATTTCTTCCTGCTTTTCTCACCCCGTACCAGTTCATTAAATATCTGTCCATCCTTAATGAATAGTATGCGTTTGCAGTGGCTTGCCGTAAAAGCATCGTGGGTCACCATCAGTATGGTAGCTTTTTTTCTCTCATTTAATATGCTCAGGCTCTCCATAAGCATTCCAGCTGACTTTGAGTCAAGGGCTCCTGTAGGTTCATCCGCAAGAATCAAAGAGGGCTTTGTCACAATGGCACGGGCACAGGCAACCCGCTGCTGCTGGCCCCCGGACATCTCATATGGGTACTTATCGAGGATGGCTTTTATCTCCAGGTCGTCAGCTACTTGTTCGATCAGCCGTGATATCTGGCCGGGTTTGACACCGTTGATGGCCAGGGCCAGGGCTATGTTGTCCCTTCCTGTCAAAGTATCCAGAAGATTAAAGTCCTGGAAGATAAATCCCAGCTGTTCCCTCCTGAAACGTGCCAGTTTATTTTCACTCAATGCTGTGATATTCTGCCCCTGTATCAGGATCTGTCCCGCAGTGGCCTTGTCAATGGTTGAAATACAGTTTAAAAGGGTTGTCTTTCCGCTCCCCGAAGCCCCCATAATCCCAATGTATTCTCCCTGTTCCACTTCAAAGCTTATATGGTTGACGGCTTTCGTAACAGCGCCTTTTGTTTTATAAAATTTCTGCAGATTCTCTACTTTTAACACAGGATTCATTTCCTACACCTCCATCATTTAATAGGTCCAGTGTAGCATGGAGACTAATTTGCTGCCACGTCCTTACCTAACAGCAACATTACAATTTTGAAATGTTAAACCAATCCTGTTTCTGCCTCTGAAGCCAATGTCAGCTTAAGTTCAAAGACGGCTCCCTCCCCTTCACGGGAAGACACCGACAGTTCAGTCCCCAGCTTTCTGCACAGTGTATCACACAGATAAAGTCCCATACCCGTAGACTTCCCATATTTCCTGCCATTTACACCGGTGAATCCTTTTCTGAAGATTCTGCCCAAATCCTCTGCCGGTATCCCGATCCCATTATCCTCTATTGACAGGGTCACTGTTCTTCCTGTCTGTACAGCAGAAAATGAAATCTCTGAACTGCGCTCCGAAGAGCGGTACTTTACCCCATTGGAGATAATCTGCCCCAGCACAAAGTCCATCCACTTGGGGTCTGTGAACACTTCATAGTCCAGAGACCCAAACTTCGGCACTACCTGCTGCGCGATCATATACTTCGCATTGTGCTTAACCGCGTCTACAACAAGGGTTCTGAGAGAGACCCTGCGGATCTTATAGTCGTCCTGCAGACTGCCGCTTTTACTGTAATACAGCATCTGGGTGACAAAACCTTCCACCTTATCCATCTCTTCCGAAAGGCTTCTTGTTGCCTCGCTCCGGTTATTTTCCATGATTAGTCTGGAGACTGCTATGGGAGTTTTCACTTCATGTACCCACGTCTCCACATAATCCATGTACTCCTGCAAATCCCTTTGATGTGCCGCAATCCGGTCATTCATATATTTTTCATCCTTCTGCAGAATACGGTACAGAATTGCCCCCTCCAGAAAATGAGGCTCCTTCAGGAATTCGGAAAGATACGAGATTTCCTGCAGATTATCCGATGCCTCAAGAAGTCTGTCGTAAAACTCCTTTCTGGCAAGAAAGCCCTGAAGCAGAATCAGAAAAAAGCCTGCGGCGTAGAATCCCTCCACAACACAGGCTACGGCAAAGGGGGTGCCAATCAGCCAGAGTATGCCGCCCCCCGCAGCAAATACAAAAACAAAGATAAGGAAAGAAAGCCATCTGTCCCTGCAATAGCACATAAAATTCATACCAGATACCCCTGTCCCCGTTTTGTTAGAAGATAGTCCGGAAGCCCCAGATCTCCTATCTTTTTCCTCAGCCGGTTTATATTGACGGTCAGTGTACTGTCCTCCACGAATTCTTCCATCTCCCACAATTCCTGGATTAATTCTTCCCTGGACACAATGGTCCCCTTATGATCCATCAGCAGCTTCAAAATGCCAAGTTCATTTTTCGTCAGCTCCACACTTTTCTCTCCGCAGGACGCCTTACTTTTGCCAATGTCCAGCGTCAGCCCTTTGTGAACCAGTATCAGGCTGTTTTTGCGCCCGTGGACCCGCTGCAGCACTGCGGCTATGTGGGCCAGCAGGATATGGATATTGTAAGGCTTTGTGATAAAATCATCCGCCCCTACATTCAGGCTCATCAGCTCATCCATATCACTGTTTGAGCTGGTGACTACAATCACCGGAAGATCCGACACCTCCCTGAGACTGCGGCAGATATAAAAGCCATCATAGACCGGAAGGCTAAGATCCAGCAACACCAGATCCGGAGCCGCTTTTAAGATATCTTCTGTCACTTGTTCAAAGCGATCTGCACATATACAGTCATAACCATTTTTTACTAATATACTCCGCAATTCCTCACGCAGCCGGATATCGTCCTCTACAACATATATTCGCTCCATTCATCCTCCTACTGAAATAAAGTTCTGCCATCAGTATACCATTATACAGATGATTGTAAAAGAGGGGTGGAATAACTTGGCGGCAGTTATTCCATCCCTCTCCCGGGCTTTCTCTTATCCGGAGAATCCCCCTGTCTCTTTGTCTCAGCGGTTAGACGTAAATTCAAAATCCGTCTGGATCGTGGGCTCGAACCTTTCAAAAGCGATATCACGGATATATCTTCCTGTCTCATCCTTCTCTGCGAACAGCATCCTCACATTGTCACGAACCCCCTGTTCAATGTCCCGGATGGCGCCCTCTGCTGTAAATTCTATCTGACAGCGGCGGCAGCGGGAGAAGAATCGGATGGCACCCACATTTGCTATGAAGTCCGGAACCATGTCCACATTTCTTTTGCGGAGTATGTCATCTGCCTCAGCGGATACCGGGATGTTGGCCCCCTCTACCAGCAGCTTGTCCCCCAGTAAGTCCACATTTCCAGCATTGATTACATCCTCAAGAGCAGCAGGTATCAGTATATCACAGTCTACATCCAGCCATTCTGTATTCGGGCGGACAGCGTAATTTTCAGGAAAATAAGCAGGATCCATCTCACCGTACTGATTCTTGTGGGCAATCAGTTCGGCAACGTCAAGACCATCCTCGCATACCGCCAGGTTCTGAGCGTCCGCGATTCCTATCACTGTGTACCCCAATTGCTTCATTTTGGCGGCACAGCTGGCGCCTACGCACCCAAAGCCCTGTATTACCACACGGGCACCTCCGGCTTCCCTGTGCCGGATTCTCCATGCCTCATCTGCGGCAAAGGCTACGCCATAGCCTGTCATGGCATCGTTTAACGTGAACCCGTCAATCATGGCATCCACCAGTATGGGAATCTGTTCGCGCCCTTTGATACATACCGGGTCCTCACAGTGAGTTTTGGTAGCCGGAACCCGCATCCCCAATTCCTCGAAGATCTTATAAAAATCAGGTCCTTTGGTTCCCAGATCAGCGCCGATCCCAAGACCGAGATCCACATAGGGGCGAATCGCCTGTATAAATCTTTTCAGTACCTCATAGGCATCCGGCGCTTTGCTGTCATATACAATCCCTGCTTTCATCCCTCCGCAGTCATCGGCACCGGCGGCATTGTACTTGTATGCCATCATCTTGGCCAGACGGATAACCTCCTCCTTCGTGACAGAGGGATGCATACGGACACCGCCCCCGGAGTAATGCTCTACCAGGTTGTACACACACAGCCATCCCTTTGCCTCTGATTTTGTATCGTTCCATTCTACGATTGCATATGGTTTCATAATAGTTCTCCTTTCCTCTCGTTCCTTGTTTCGCTGCAGCTAGGTATCTTACTGCTTTCCTTTTAAGTACTTGTTTTCATAATCTCTTGTTATAGCATACACATCCTTTCGGAGAAGTACCAGGACCACCAGACTCAGCATAATGAGAATTGCCACATTGCTGTCTCCCACCCGCCAGAGGATATCCACGCGTTCCACAAACACAGGATTGGTGGAAAAAACAGCCATCAGGCAGATCAGAAGGCGGTATATATTAGAAGCAATCTTGCTCTTTGTAAAATAGCGAAGGCAGATCTCTCCATAATAAGCGCACATAACGGCTGTCGTAAGGGCAAAAAAGATGACTGCCGCCATGACAAAGAGATTCGCCAGCACAGGCGCTTTTAGTCCCCTGGCTATAGCCTGAGTAGTGAGGGCAGCACCGCTTTCCCCGCTCTCCCAGCTTCCGGTAATTAAGATCGCAAACGCTGTGCAGGTACAGATAATAGTATCTATCAGCACCTCACTGATGCCCCACATTCCCTGCTTGGCCGGATGATCTACATCGCTGGAGGCATGGGAAAATGCCGTATCCCCCATTCCTGCACCATTCGAATAGAATCCACGGGCAAAACCATACCTGGCCGCCATTGACACCGTAGCCCCGCCGAACCCTCCGGCAGCTGCCTTTGCATCTGTCACTGCATACTTAAAAATAAGTTGAAATATGTATGGGATTTTGGTGAAATTCAGCAGCAGAATCAGCACTACAATAGCCATATAAGCCACCGACATAAAAGGGACAATCCGCTCGGCCACCTTACTGATACGTTTTAAGCCGCCTAACAGTACCACTCCCATCAACCCCGATGTGACGACGCCTACCAGCATAGGAGGCACATGTGTAAAACACGTAGTAACAGAAGATGCAATGGTATTCACCTGTACTGCCGGTGCATTGAGATTAGAGACTACATAAGTAGCCGCGTAAAACACCGCCAGCCATTTAAACCGCCTGCCCAGTCCCTTCTCCACGTACCACATTAAACCGCCCCGGTACATACCTGTCTCCGGATCTACCTCCCGGTATTTTACGCCCAGGGCTATCTCTCCGTATTTGATAATCAGCCCGAGAATGCCTGCAAGCCAGAGCCAGAAAACTGCTCCAGGCCCGCCGAGGGCAATGGATACGGCTACTCCTGCGATGTTGCCAACCCCTAATGTATTGCATAGGGCCATACACAGGGCCTGGAAGGAGGATATTCCTTTTTTTGTTGTCCCGGCCGCCGTACCCCGAATCTGCCGCCCCAGTGTGGAGCTTATGCTGTGCCCAAAATAGCGGAACTGGAAGCCTCTGGTCCCTACGGTATACATTAGGGCAACAATAGTAAGAAATATAAGCATAGGAATTTCCCAGAGGAAATCACCGAGTTCGATGTATTTGTTGATTACCGACATGATTCCATCAATTACCATCCTATTCCTCTTCTCTATTAACTTCTAATCTGCGGGCATCTCCATCTCATGAAGCCTTTTATCAAAAACCAGCTCCATCTCTGTTCTCTTTATCAGTTCCTCTCTCTCAATCTCCGCGTTCATGGCCGTTACTGCAAACCGCCCCCCGCGGCGCTCCAGGATACAGAATTCTGTCACCACAACGTCCACACAGGCTACCGCAGTCAGGGGCATGGTACATTCTTTCAGAAGTTTAGGAGCTCCTTCCTTTGTGCAGTGTTCCATGGCAATGATTACCTTTTTGGCACCGCACACCAAATCCATGGCGCCGCCCATGCCAGGAACCCCCTTGCCGGGAACCATCCAGTTGGCCAGATTCCCCTTGGCATCCACCTGTAATCCTCCCAGGACTGTGGCATCCAGATGACCGCCTCTTGCCATGGCAAAAGCTATGGAGCTGTCAAAGCAGCAGCCACCCGGAAGGAGTGTCACATACTCACAGCTGGCGTTGATCAAATCTCTGTGGCCGGTCTTCCAGTCACTGTCCTCGCCTCCGTGCTCTGCTTTCCAGCGCTGCATCTCTTCCTGGGTGCCGGTGATGGTGGCATCCTGTCCCACACAGCCATTTTCCCCGTGCAGCCATACGGTAATGTCTCTTGGAATATAGCGCCCTACCAGGGTAGGCATTCCCACTCCCAGATTCACAAAATCACCATCGTGCAGCATATTCGCAATATTAAGAGCAATGATCTCACGTTTGCTGTACATCTGCTGCCCTCCTCTCCGGCAGGACCACCTGATCTACAAAAATACCAGGCAGCTGCACCAATTCCGGGTTGATTTCACCCAGCTCTACCAGTTTTTCCACCTCCAGAATGACTGTATCCGCAGCCATTGCCATAAGCGGATTAAAATTGGCAGAAGAATACTTGAACACGGCATTGCCCATAGAATCTGCCTTGTAGGCCTTAACCAGAGCTACATCCGCCCGGAGCGGCAGCTCCAGCAGATACTCCTTGCCATGAATAACTTTTTTCTCCTTCCCTTTTTCAGCAATGGTGCCAATTCCCGTGGGCGTATAGAATCCTCCGATCCCGGACCCGCCGGCCCGAATGCGCTCTGCCAGGGTGCCCTGGGGGATCAGTTCATATTCCAGTTCTCCCTTTTGAATCAGTTCATTTACAAAAGGATTGGCCCCGATAAAGGAGGCACATACCCTTCGGATCCTTCCGCCTGTAAACAGTTCTCGGATGGCCTCCGCAGGAAAGGATGAGGTATTCGCAAAGCCTATGTCTTCCGAAATTGTGGTGAGATTATTTACCGGACGTTTTGACAGCTCCCTCAGCAGTCCCAGGGGACAGCCGGAAATAGTAAATCCCCCTACCATTATGGTACTGCCGGAACGAATGGAATCAACCGCCGTCTCCAGTCTTGTTACTTTGTCAATCATAAACCACCTCCTGCAAAACAGCTGTCTCTAAGCCAGTTCCGCGGCTTTCTGCTTCCGAACGATGCGCCAGCAGCAGAAGCAGCCGATTAAAAGAAGTACAATCAAAATCCCAAAGAGAATGTAGTAAGCATCATTTCCCCTGGTGTCCAGCAGGCTTCCGATAAACGGGCCAAGGACCAGATCCGGCAGTGCTCCCGCGAGAGCCGCCAGGCCGGTGGCAGTTCCTAAAAGGTGCTGCTTTACACCGATTTCCCCTATCACAGAGTACTTGATGGGATAAGACATCTGCACCAGAGCCGCGGGAATCAGGGTATAAATACTGATGAGCATCACGTTGGCATTATGAGGCATAATAAAGAGTCCCCCGATGATGACAGCCGTCACAAAGAATACCAGCATAATCCATTTTGTCGTGCCCTTAAACACTTTGTCTGCGATCAAACCGCCCACCAGCGCCAGGATCAAGAATATGTAAGTCCGAATAATGGCAAACACTCCGGACGCTTCCGGGGACACGCCCACTACGGCAGTTAAGAACGGAGTAAAGTAGGACATCATACTGTACATGCAGTAGGCAATCATACAGATTATCATCATCATCCATACACTGGGATTTTTTAATACCTCCGTAAGCTGGTTCATCTCTATGCCGCTGTGCTTTTTCTCTGTCTTAACCTGTGCCGCCTCCGGAGCCGTCAGCTCACTGTCAAACAAGAAGATAATCAGTACAGTGGCCAGAATGGTGGAGCCTGCTGCTACCAGTATTGCCATACGGAAGCTCATGACAGGATCTTCGAATCTTGTGGAGACCCACAGAGCCAGCGCCTCCAGCACAGCTGCACTGATGCCGTTAAAGGCATAGTACCAGCCAAAGGAGGATCCCGAACGGCCTGCTGTGCCGGTCTTATTCCCGATAATATTCAGCACCTTTGAAAAAATAGGCCAGTAGATGCCCATGGTTAAAAAGGCCAAAATGACCCAGATTAAGAGGGAAACAACATAATGCGTGCTTGCAAATGCATAGAGCAGTGTAACCGCCGTAGTGGCCAGAAGGGCAAAGATAAGTCCTTTTTTCGAGTTAATCTTGTCGCAGATCATACCGCAGGGGACGTCAAAAACCAGGGATGCCACGGAAAACACGGTCATCAATAGTGCTGATTGGGTATTCGTCATTCCGGTTACCTGCAGCTGCAAATCATAGAACACAAATTTAATATACGGAATAATAAAGATAGAGCCACCCGCAACTCCAAGTGCAAATAAAGTTGCATACAATTTAAATTTACTAATTTGAGTTTCCATATAGGTTTCTCCTTCCTCAAATAATAGGTTTTGCTCTCACGAAAACATCACACTGCACTTTAATAACCAATCATCTCCTTTCAGTCATTGTATAAAGTGCACAATTTTTATATATTCCAAACAACAAACAAGTACTAATTACACAATACCAATATTTTAGACCGATGTCAATATATTTTATTATAAAATATTATATATTATATTTTGCGTAATTATTGTATAAAATATATTTTACTTTTATACAGTATATGATATAATTGGAAGTATCATGGGCCTTGCTAAAGGGTCCTGAAGTAAGCCGTCAATTGACTTGGCCGGCTAATAAATCAAAGTGTTGAGGTGTATCATGGCAAAAGTGAAATCCCTCGTAGATCAGGTCTACGAGTACATAATTGAGAAAATAAAACTGGGGGAATTATCGGAGGGAGAAAAGATCGATGAGGCAGGGCTTATCAATGAGATTGGCACCAGCCGCACGCCTATCAGAGAAGCGCTGCTCCTGTTGGCAGCAGATCGTGTGCTGGACAATGTTCCCCGTAAGGGGTTTTTCGTTAAAAAACACAACCACGCGGAAGAAGTGAACGCATATTCCGTTATCGCCTGTCTGGAGACGTATGCCATCCGTCAGGTGCTGCCTGTTCTGAACGATTATGACTATGTGATTCTGTCAAATATGATCGATCTGATGGACACAGCGATCAATCTGAATGACTATCCCCACTATGTGGAACAGCAGGAAAAATTTCACGCCTACTGCATAAATAAAACAAATAATCAGACGTTAATTGAAGTCATTGAGTCCATCAAGCGTCAGTTTCCCAGACATACCTTTAACATTTCCCAGGCTTCTGATATGTATGATACCTTCCGCCGTTCCAATGAGGGGCACAGAGCCGTACTCTCTGCCATAAAAAGCAAAGACATACCGGCTCTGGAAAAGGCCGTGCTGAATCACTGGTGCTGGGACACCCAGACGGATTAAGTAAAGTTACTATTTAACAATTTTGAGTCAAATATTTCGTCAATATTATCCAAACATTATTTTTTTACAAAAATTCTATTGACAAGTTGATAGATACTGCACATACTAATGTTTAAAATTACATAACACCATTCTCCAGTACAGAACCCTTTCTGGTTTACAATCAACAAACAAGTACAAAATTGTAAATCACGGAAAAGAAAGGGGGTATACCAATGAGCACAATCCTGTTACAGCCGCAGAACTGTAAGTCCTGCGGTTACTGCATCAGAGCCTGCAGACAAAACGCACTTTTTTTCTCTGAAGAAACCAATACCAACGGATATCACATGGTCGATATTGAGAAAGAAAAATGTATAGGCTGCGGCATGTGCTACACAGTATGTCCAGATTATGTATTTAGTTTTGGGGAGGTGGGATAACTATGAAGCAGCTAATGAAGGGAAATAATGCCCTTGCGGAGGCAGCGGTCCGCGCCGGATGCCGGTTATTCGCGGGTTATCCTATCACTCCGCAGTCAGAGATCTTGGAGTATTTATCATGGAGACTGCCGCAGGCAGGGGGAGAATTTGTCCAGACAGAATCTGAGCTTGCCGGCATCAATATGATTATCGGAGGTGCCGCCGCCGGTCAGAGGGTTATGACCAGCTCCTCTGGACCGGGATTTTCACTGAAGCAGGAAGGAATTTCCTATCTTGCATCCATTGAACTCCCCGCAGTCATTGTGGACGTGGCCCGTTTCGGCATCGGGCTTGGAGATGTAACCGTAGGTCAGGGGGACTATTTCCAGACTACCAAAGGCGGCGGGCATGGAGGGTATTTCATCCCCGTTTACGCCCCGTCTTCCATTCAGGAAAATGCGGATTTTGTCGTAAAAGCCTTTGAGACTGCCGAAAAGTACCGCACCCCTGTCATTGTCTTGTCTGATGCCTCCATCGGTCAGATGTGCGGCTCCGTGGAGCTTCCCGAACAGCAGTATCCCAAACGGGATCGTTTTGACTGGGCCTTGGGAGCAGACGGAGACCGCCCCCCGATGGGCCGGAAGATGACAGACCGTATGTATACCGACTTTGCCTATGAAGAGTACGTTCCTCATATCTGCAGCCGTTATAATGAGATGAAGGAAAATGAACAGCTGTGGGAAGAAGTTCAGGCGGAAGACGCAGAAGTACTGCTTGTGTCCTATGGGATCAGCTCCCGCATCTGCAAAGAGGCGGTTAAGATAGGGCGCAGCCTTGGCCTGAAGCTGGGTCTGATCCGGCCCATGACTGTATGGCCCTTCCCCGTAAAAGCATTCCGGAAATACAACGGAAAAGTAAAAGGCTATCTGGCTGTAGAGATGATTCCCATCCCTCAGATGATAGAAGACGTATACCTTGCCGCTCACGGAGCTGCCCCTGTATATGCTATGCCTACAGGCAGAGAAATTGCGTCCAGTGAGGACATCATTGAGAATGTCAAAGCAATCCTGAACGGTACAAAGGAGGTATACTGATATGACAAAAAATATTCCTGCGCTTATTTCCGGTTCAAACAGCTTCTGTCCCGGCTGCGGCCATGGTATTATTATCCGTCTCATTGCAGAGGTGCTGGACGAGATGGGCATAAAACAGCAGGATGCCATCTGCGCCCTTGCGGTTGGATGTGCATGTCTTCTGAACAATACACTGAAGGTTGACCGGCTGGGCTGTCCCCACGGACGAGCGGGTGCCGGCGCTTCCGGCATCAAACGCTGCCGTCCCGATAAGCTTGTGTTCACCTATCAGGGAGACGGTGACGCCATCTCCATCGGATTTTCCGAGACGGTATATGCCGCGCAGCGCAATGAAAAAATAACTGCTATTATTGTAAATAACGGTGTCTTCGGCATGACCGGCGGACAGGCATCCCCAACCACCCTGATTGGGCAGAAGACAGCAACTACGGTCAACGGAAGGACTGCCGAGTTTAACGGTATGCCGGTAGATATTATGGATCATCTGCGTCCGGTTCCATCCGCCGCTTATCTGGCCCGCGGAAGTGTCCATGACGCCAAGAGTATACTCAAGACCAAACAATATATCCGCAGAGCCTTTGAGACACAGATATCCGGATCCGGGTACAGCTGTGTGGAGATTTTATCTCCCTGCCCCACAAACTGGCATATGGACCCAGTTACTGCTGCAGACCGCATTGCCTCTGAGGTAATTGCCGCCTATCCCTTAGGAGAGATTAAGACAGGAGGTGCTGCATCATGACAAAAGAATTTGTATTTGCAGGCTTCGGCGGACAGGGCGTTTTGACTGCCGGTATGATCCTGGCTTATTCCGGGGCAGCTAAGAATCTGGACGTCACATGGATTCCCTCCTACGGCTCTGAAATGCGTGGGGGTACTGCCAACTGTACGGTCAAGCTGGGCGACGAGGAGGTGGCCAGTCCATTCCCCAAAGCCCCTGACGTCTTGATCGCCATGAACGAACCTGCTTTGCTTAAATTTATGCCTATAGTAAAGCCGGGGGGAAGTATCATTATAAACAGTTCCATTGTAAAAACAGTTCCGGAGCCTGCCGGCGTAAAGGTATACTCTGTTCCGGCGAATGATATTGCCGCTGATTGTAAAAACGAGAGAAGCGCCAATCTCTGTGCACTTGGGGCTGCGATAGCCGCAGCCGGCGATCTCTTGACGCTGGAAGATGTGGAGAAAGGGCTTTGCGGGTATCTGGCAAAGATAAAAAATAATGAATCTAATATTGCAGTGTTAAAAGCCGGTTATCGGGCGGTTTCTGAATCTGCATAAGCTTACTCACTTTCGGCCGCTGCTATACAATAGCAGCGGCCGGAAAAATTTCTGATGCATATAAACTGACTTTGAGTCAAGGGCTGCCTATGGTTCATCTGCAAAAATCAGAGGAGATCTGTCACAATAGCCCGGGGAGTGAAAGCAGCTCCGCTTTCTTTGCTATCACGCACATCCCATACCCCGACAGCAGAACATCCTCGTCTCCCTGAAAAACAGTAACTTCCTTAAACGTCCCATCCTCCACAAACAATTCTTTCAGCGCCCCCCGGAGCGGCTCTTTCCCGGCTATCACCACTTTCATATTCTCCGTCACTGTCAGTGCCTTGCTTGTTTTCACTGCCAGGATGTCTGCTGCCATAACTGCTCCCAGCAGGAAACTGGCGCAGGAGGGCTGGCTGTCTGTGACAAATTGGCCGACGATCCGTGTCAGGAAAGCAGCTCTTGACAAGCCTGTCTCCCAGGTCTGCCTTGCCCCTGCAAGAAGCATCCCGCGGTTGTAGTCTCCCGTGACAAATTCCCGTTTCACGGCATCTGCAAGGATACTGTCCCTGGTCAGCAGAGCCAGCAATTCCCCTGCCAGTGAGGTCAGGCAGCCGGTCATCTTAAGATTTCTATCTACAGAGACAAACTTTGTATGGGATCCGGGCAGTACGTACAGGGTTTCCCCCTGAGGGCAGAGTTCCATTAAGGCTGCCGTCTCTGTCTCCTCTCCCCTCATGATGTCCATTTTTTCCAGGTTATCCAGACTGACTTTCCCAGTAAAATTTTTCATTCCCGGGATAAAGCAGATGGGTAATGGACAGATATCCTGAATCAGTATTTTTTTTACCCCCAGAGCAAAATCCTCCAAACCGGCAGGCGCAGTCAGATGGGGAACTTCCCAAAGTCCCACATTCGATGTGAGCATTCCGCAGGCGTAGACAGCCCACACCTCCCCGTAGGTAATACCGCTGCGATCCAGGATTTCTTCCAGCATGGATTTCACTGCTTTTTTCAGTCTGGCATTATTTCCGTCCCTGGCAGTGTCTTTTACACCCACCTCCGACTTCACGGCAGAGAGGAGTTCTTTATTTTCCCTCCACAGCGCCACCCTGGTATTGGTTGTGCCTCCGTCTATGGTAATCAGATATTTTTTCATTGCCACGTCCCGCCTCCCATTACCATTCCGCTATAGAGCCGTCTTCGTGCCTCCACACCGGATTCTTCCATTCATGGGGATTCTTATTTTCCTCCTCCATCAATTCTTTGTTTATCTCCATGCCCAATCCCGGTCCCTGCGGGAACTTGGCATACCCATTTTCAAAGGCATAGACCTGGGGATTTTTAATGAAGTCCAGAACCCCATGCCCCTGGTTGTAGTGGATCCCCATGCTCTGTTCCTGGATAAATGCGTTGTAACTGACTGCATCTACCTGCAGACAGGCGCTGAGGGCAACTGGTCCCAGCGGACAGTGCGGGGCGAGGGCCACATCATAGGCCTCCGCCATGGCTGCGATCTTCTTCACTTCCGTTATCCCCCCGGCATGGGACAGGTCCGGCTGGATGATATCCACACCCCCGGCATTTAACAGACGCCTGAAATCGTATTTTGTAAACAGGCGCTCCCCTGTGGCTATCGGGATATTGGCAATGCGCGCAATCTCTTTAAACTCCTCCATGTTCTCACAGAGCACCGGCTCTTCGATAAACATGGGGGCGAACTCTTCCAGTTTCTTGGCCAGAATCTTGGCCATGGGTTTATGGACGCGGCCATGGAAATCAATGGCAATGCCAAAGTATTTTCCGCATGCCTCCCGGATGGAAGCCACCCGTTCCAGCACCGCATCGATCTTGTCATAGCTGTCCACGATCTGCAGTTCCTCTGTGGCATTCATCTTCACTGCAGTGAAGCCAGCGTCCTTGCGCTCTTTCGCTGCCGCCGCCACATCGCTGGGCCGATCTCCGCCAACCCAGGAATACATGCGCATCTTTTCCCTGCACTTTCCCCCCAGAAGCTCGTAAACCGGTGCATTATACTTCTTTCCCTTGATATCCCAGAGTGCCTGGTCAATACCTGCCATGGCGCTCATCATCACAGGGCCGCCCCGATAGAATCCGGCCCTGTACAGCTTTGTCCAGATATCCTCTATATTGCCCGGGTCCTCGCCCATGAGGTAGGGCTTCATCTCCTCCACGCAAGCCTTGACAGTAGCTGCCCTGCCCTCAATGACAGGTTCTCCCCAGCCGGTATATCCGTCGTCTGTCTCTATTTCTACAAATCCCCATCTGGGACGTACCAGATAGGTGTGGATTTCTTTTATTTTCATGCTGTACTTCCTCCCTTGTGCATGTTTGGAAATCTAATCTTCTGCAAAATAGGCTCTGGGATTGCCCCTCATAAGCTGGTGAATTTCTCTATCCCCGAATCCCCGCTCCCTCAGCATTGGCAGAACATATCGGTGGATATAACGGCTGTTGTATTTGGCGTCGTCCGGATCCTGCCGCCGCTTTGTCTCCCACTCAAAAGTTCCCAGATCCACAAAGCTTACATAATCGTGGGAAATCATGAGCTGACCAATCCAGCCCCGGTCACACAGCTCTGCCAGGGTATTTACCCGCTCCTCCAGCGGGTTCTTGGCATCATCTCCGAAACGGTCAAGCCCAATCCAGCATCCCATTCGCAGCAGTTCTTCCAGATAAGAGAGGTCGTTGGTATCCCCGCAGTGTCCGATGAGCACCTTCCTGGGATTCAGCCCCTCTTTCTCAAAAATCTCCATCTGGCTGATTCCGCTTCGGTTCTTATACCAGCTGTGAGTAGCAATTGGCAGACCGCTGACTTTCGACGCCTTTGCGTGGGCTCTCAGCAGCGTTCGGTTCAAGTCCGTTACCCCAGGGGTATCCGTTCCGCACTTTATCAATCCCGGCTTAATATCTGTATCCTGTATCCCCTCTTCTATGTCTTTCATCAGCCATTTTACAAAGTTGTCTTCTGAGCGCCCGAACATCCACTGGTTTTCCGAATAGAAAAACCCGGTACTGGCTATAATCTGCATCCCAGTCCTCTCTGCCACATCCCTGATTGCGTGAATGTCCCGCCCCAGGCACACCGGGGTCTGCTCCACCAGAGTCTCCACGCCGATTTCCCTGGTACGCTTTACATCTTCGGATGCCCATTCTATGAAAGAATCATAGTCAAACCAATCTTTAAAGGACATGCGCATGGACCAATTGGCCTGCAGGATATGCTCGTGCATCAGTGTTGTCCCTAACTCATCTACAGGCACCAGGCCGCGCACCGTATGAATCATCTTCGGCATTTTATCCTCCCCCTTTCCAGCCCTGTACCTGATCAGCTCTTCAGGGCTTGTTCCACATAACTCCGTGCCAAAGCTGTTATTTTTGTAAACTCTCCCGCCTCCACAAGTTCCCTTCTGGTCAGCATGCCTCCCACTCCGGCGCCCACTGCACCGGCCTTGATGAACTCCCGGATATTTTCCGGGGAAACGCCGCCCACTGCCATGAAATCAATATGCCTGAGGGGCGCTTTCAATGCCTTGAGATAGGCGGCTCCCAGATTGGCGATTGGGAATAGCTTAATCATATCCGCACCTGCACGGTGTGCACTTGCAGCTTCGGTAGGAGTCATGGCTCCCGGCAGGGAGACCAGTCCGGCCTCCCGGGTATGACGGATAACCTCCGGGTTGGCGTCCGGCGATATAATATAGCCGGCGCCGGCCTTTTTTGCCAGATCCACCTGCTCTACTGTCATCACTGTTCCCGCCCCCGGCAGCACTCTGCCGCCAAAGCTTTCCCGAATTGCCCCGATAGCTTCCACAGTCTCCCCCCAGGCATCGGGCCTTGACTGGTCAAAAGTCACCTCAATCATATTGATGCCCCCTGCATACAGGGCATCTGCCAGCTGTATGCACTGCTTAGGATGAAATCCCCGGACGATGGCAATCACTTTTTTCTCCCTGATGTTTCTGATTATTTCTTCTCTGGTCATTTTATGCCGTCCACCTCTTTCCCTGCAGACTTATTCATTTGCAGAATGCTCTCCAGGCGCAGCAGTGTCTCCAGCATTGCCCGCCCTGTATGGTACATCCCTTTCCATGGATTTCCCAGCTGTGTCTCTACAGGGGAGCCGTCGAATCTCAGCAGCTGCCTCCACTCCCCTGCCTCATGGTTGATCATATAAGTGGTGTCAAACTCCCAGGTCTTTATAAATGCCTGTGCATAACGGGTGTCGCCCTCCTGCTGATAGGCATCCAAAAAGCCCACCAGCACTTCACAGTTCTGCCACCACTCCTTGTCCTTTACCAGGGGCCGGCCTTCATGGGGTCCATCCCTGTAGACGCCGCCGCGTTCATAGTCAAAGCCGTACCGCAAGGCATGTTCCACCAGGTTATGTGTGATTGGCAGGAAGTGATCCCTCTCATATCCAAGAATCTTCGCTGCATAGTTTAAAAGCCAGGCCAGTTCCACGTTATGGCCGTAGGAGGTAGTGTCTGTAGGGGTCTCCACCACTTCCCCCGTCTCCCGCTCCGCATTCCAGGTTCTCCGTATATTGATGGCCGGTTTCCGGTTAAAATGGATATCGAACTGATTATAGCCGCAGCCAATCTCCGTATCTACCATCTTAGTCAGTATTATATCAATGACCTCCTCCAGCTTTCTCCTGTGGATTTCCTGTCCCGAACATTCGTAAAGAGCGGTAAAAGCCTCCATAGTGTGCATATGAATATCCAGGGATTTCAAATCCCCTGCTGCAAATCCCGGCGGGGACAGGGAAAAATCCTGTTCCAGATTCTCATAGTATCCGCCGTTAGCCGTATCCGTACAAAACTTCTGCAGCAAGTCAAAGGTCCGGCAGGCATAGTCAAGTCCCTCCGGGTCATTGCTGGCCAGGGTATACTCCGACAGTGCATAGATAGCAAAGGTCTGTCCATATACCACCTTCCCCTTATCCAGAGCCGCTCCCCTGCGGTCAGTCTTCCAGAACCAGCCGCCGAACTCTGTATCCCAGAAATGCCGGATGAAAAACTGGACTCCCTGCCTGGCCTTCTCCAGATACTCGGCTTTTTTATACTTTCTGGCATACGCAGAGTAGGCCCAGATCATCCTGGTCTGCGTCACAATGTATTTGTCCGCGTCCTCATTGACTTTACCCTGGCTGTCACAGCATACCAGGTATCCTCCGTACTTGGGATCAATGCCCCGTTCCTCCCAGAACGGAAGCAGTTCATGATCCACATGTTCTTTTATCTGGCGGTATACCTCCGTCAGAATCTCTTTCATGACTATCCCTTCCTCCCTCACTGCCCTGTATGGGTACAGCGCTTGAATTCTTCATAAATTTGCTGATTCAGCTTTTTGACAGTCTCTTCCTCCACCTTTACCAGGTCCCGGTCATAGGTCAGAAGCCCGTTCACCTCTTCCTCCACATCACTTACCTGTGTGTAGACCGTACCGCACAAACCTTTGCTTATTCCCTTTATGATGTCAGTCTCAAGCAATTCTCTGTAGCCTTTGGTCAGTTCCTGTTTGGTCTGGTAAATCCGGTAGCCGTAGACTTCACTGCAGAAGCTGTGACCTTCTATCCGCCGGGAGTATCCCCCATATTCCGTGAGCGCCACCACCCGGTCTTTCCTGGGCCTAACTTTCAGCCTCCGCCAATAATTGTGGATACTGTACATGTCCCCGCCGCCCTGGTCAAACCAGCCGCTTGCCTCGTCGATCAGCCGCAGGGGATCCAGCTTCCTGACCCTGGCAGTTGCCTCTGCCGCATCAAACTGGCCCCATCCCTCGTTGAAGGGTACCCAGGCAGCGATACTGGGCACATTGTACAGATGAGCAATGGCGGCTTTCAGTTCCCTGTAATACTGCGCCCTCCCGGCTTTTTCCCTGCGGGCAAATGCCCTGTATTTATTGTCCTTCACCAGGCGTCCGAAGGGCATCCAGAAATTAGGCATAAAGCAGATAAACTTCATATGATAATTACTGCCGCCGTTTACCATGTCCTGCCACACCAGCATTCCAATCTGATCACAATGGTAATACCACCGGGCAGGTTCTACCTTAATGTGCTTGCGGATCATGTTAAAACCCAGCTCTTTCATTTTTAGAATGTCATAGCGGAGAGCCTGGTCTGTGGGCGCAGTATACAGTCCGTCCGGCCAGTATCCCTGATCCAGCAGCCCGTTGTGGAAATAGGGTTTGTTATTCAGCATAAACCGCAGAATCCCCTTTTCATCCCTTCCTACAGAAAACTTGCGCATAGCAAAATAAGTGCGGACGCAGTCCTCTCCCATAGTGATCTCCATATGGTATAAATGAGGGGTTTCCGGGGACCAGCTTTTAAAACCTTTTATTTTTATATCCTTTTTCTTATCTGCAGCCATACAGGCGGAGACAATCTCGCAGTCACCGTCAAAGATTCTTATCCTCACGTCCTTTCCTCTGTGTCCCGTACTGAACACTTTTATGCCAATGGATCCATTGTCATAATCCGGATCCAGCTTCACCCGTTCAATGCAGCATTCTGGTACACTTTCCAACCAGACAGTCTGCCAGATTCCACTCTGGGCAGTGTACCACATACCTCCACGTCCCAGCTTCTGTTTCCCCCTTGAGAGATAGGAGGTATCCGAGTAATCTCTCACCGTCAGGGTCAGTTCGTTGGCCCCCTTTGCCAGATATTCTGTGATATCAAAGCAAAATGGGAGGTAGCCCCCCACATGGCTGCCAACACGGCTGCCATTTAAAAACACTTCGCAGACCTGGTCCACTGCTCCAAAGTGGAGCAGAACGCGCTTTTGGAGAAAACCCTCCGGCAATGTAAACTGCGTTTTATAATGAAGGTATTCGTCCGGCCTGGTCTGTCTGTGTACCCCAGAAAGAAATGCCTCCGGAGAGAAGGGAACCAGAATTTTCCCGTCGTACTTCACAGGTGCTTTTTTCTCAAAATTTATGGCATAATCCCAGTAGCCATTCAGGTTCAGATAACTGTCTCTGACCATCTGGGGACGGGGGTATTCCTGCAAAGGCTTATCTGTGTCCAGGTTTTTCCCCCACCTGGTAAATAGCTGATGGTTCATCCATTCTCCTCCTGTTTTGCTGCGGATATCCTATTCTATGTTCCTATGGTTTGCTTCCATATCATCGTAAGTCAAACCCATCTCATCTTTTATCAGGATTGCCGCTATGTCCATAAGCAGATACAAGTGCTGTTCATAGAGGTTCCCCATGGGCTGTATGGTAGGAACCACATCATGCTGCCTGGGTGCGTCCGGATCATCCCTGTCCTTCCCCATATAGACGGCAGCCGGAATAAAAAGTACAAAATCCGCAAAGTTTTTCACATTGCCCCCTTCGGGAAGACCGGTAATAATTGCCACTTTAGCGCCTGTCTTAGAAGCCCGCTCCTCAATACGCCTGTGGATTCCCACATCCCCGAACCCGTCAGAGATGATTAAAAGATCCCCCTCATGCATTCCTATAGTGGTGTCATCCATCAGCCAGTACGTGGGTTTCCCCAGATGGGCCAGACGCATGGCGAATCCCCGCAGGGAAATCCCCTCCCGGCCTGCTCCATGGACAAATATCTTGTTGGATGTTACAATCAAATCCACAAATCCCTTCAGCTGTTCCATATCCAGTTTTTCAAACACAGCTTCATGCTCCTGGATAATCGCCTGGTAATACTTTCTATATGTATCTATATAACTCACATGAACCACCTGCCCTTCTGGTCTGCCTGCTATTCTAATGGGGAAAGGACACTTTCATCCTTGGTGATAATGATTTTTATGGCCTTCTTACTCCTGGCCAGGTCAAATCCTTTCCGCCAATCTTCCAGCCTGATATGATGGGAAATCATGCCCTTTAAGTCTACTTTCCCCAGTTCTAACAGCCGCAGCACATTTTTCCATGAATTGTAATCATAGCCAAAATGTCCGATCAGTGACACGCCTCTGTCTGTAAAGGGATCAAGGGTCTGCTCATACGGCCGTTTGTCATAGCCGATACGCACAATTCTGCCCCCGGTGCGCACGATTTGCACTGCCTGCCTCATAACCGCATTTACCCCGGCCGCATCAATGCAAACCGCTGCCATATCTCCTTTGGTAATCCTTTTTATCTCTTCATATACATCCTGCTTATCTGATTTAATGATGTGGTTAGCTCCGTACTTCTCAGCGATCTTAAACCGCTCCTCATCTGCCTCCAGACCGATGGCAATGATGTTGGCACATCCCGCCAGCCTGGCAATTTGGATGGCGAATAACCCTAAAGGACCTACGCCGTACACGATAATATCCTCGCCCGGCAAAATCCGTCCCTCCTGAATTACTGCCTTATACGCATTACAAATGGGATCCAGGATTGCCGCCTCGTCGAAGCTTACTGTTTCCGGAATGGCAAAGAGGGTGTTAGGGTTCCGTGCAAGCAGCTCCCCGTCGATTCTCACATAGTCTGTAAACCCGCCGTCCATGCCATAGCCCAGCCCTTTGCGGTCAGGACAGCTTAAAAACTGTCCGTTGCTGCATGCATGACATTTCCCGCACACATAGCCGGTGTTATCTGAAACTACCCGATCTCCCACTTTCCAGTCCCTTACATTCTTACCAGCTTTGGCAATGACACCTGAAAATTCATGCCCTAAGACAACCGGACAATTCAGATGGTTGGGATGGTCACCATTATCGTAAGCAATATCCGATCCGCAGATTCCGGCAGCCTTTACTTCTATAAGTATGTCATCATCGCCTATTTCCGGGACTGGAACTTCCCGAAGTTCCGTCTCCCTTGGCCCTGTCCCATATTTCACTAGTGCTAACATCCAACCTTCCTCCTTACTCTTATGTTCAATGCAATCTTTTCTGGTTTACGCAGCCTCTTCCTGTTTCCAGGTATGCTTTTTGCCTTTTCCAATCTTCAGTACATCCGACTGAACACCAATGGAAATCAGAACCAGGAGTCCCATGATAATATTCTGCCACCAAGAATTCAAGTTTCCTGCAAAGTTAAATATCGTATTGATTGTAGCAATTACCAGAATTCCAAAAAATGTCCCGCTGAATTTGCCCTCTCCCCCTGAAAGCTTAATTCCGCCCAGAGCACACATGGCAATTGCCGTGGTCTCCCATGTATCACCTGCAGTAGGCTGTGCGGTATAGAGTCTGTTTGCCAGCAGCATACCTGCCAATGCGGCGAAAAATCCGCACATTACATAGCAGAGAATCTTAATCTTATCTACCTTAAGCCCCATCATCTTGGCCGCCTCTTCATTACCGCCCACGGCATAGATGCCCATGCCAAACTTTGTATTATGGGACAGGTGCATACAAATCAAAGTTGCAATCACCAGAAAATACACCAGAATATTAATTCCAAAAATTTTCGTATTCCCCAAAGCGATCAGCGCATCGTTGCTGACAGACACCGGTTTTTTGTTTGTCATCAGCAGTACGATACCCCGGACACCCAGCATAGTAGCTAGGGTTGCCACCCAGGAGGATATCCTCATCTTCGCTACCATAAACCCATTTAAGAATCCGCAGAATATACCTGCTAAAAGCCCCAGTACAATACCCAGGATAGGATTCTGAGCGCCGAACATTGCCATAATCACACCGCCAAGGGCCATAACTGCGCCTACAGACAGATCGATCTGGGCAATCAGAATGACGAACGTCATACCCAATGCCAGGAATCCGCCGTCGCTGGCCGCTTTCCGGAACAGATTGGCTATGGAGTCAAAAGATGCAAAACTCCTGCCGGAAAAAACTATACTGGAAAATATAAAGAGAATCAAAAATGCCGCGATGGAGCTTTTTGAACTGAACCATTGGTAAATATTTTTTGCTTTATTCATTTCAACCCCTCCTTAAGCAGCCTTATCGCGCTGAATATATACGGCAAAGATAATAATGAAAGCCTTCAATACCTGTGCATATTCATACGTAATATTATTCATGTTAACAGTAATGGTAATCAGCAGCATGATCAGCGCGCCGATCACCGTGCCGAAGATCTTGGCTCGTCCGCCAGACATACATGTCCCGCCGACTGCAACCGCCGCAATGGCATCCAGTTCAGAGAGAAGTCCCAGGGAGTTTCCGTCAGCAGCACCGATCTTAGCTGTGGCAAAGATACCCGCGATCGCTGCCAGAACAGCACTGGAGATATAAACAATCATCAGGGTCCTTGTAGAATTAATGCCTGCAAGCTGCGCTGAACTGGGGTTGTCTCCTACCGCCTGAATATGCCGGCCGAGAATGGTCTTCTCCAGTACAAACCATACGATTGCCACCGCCAGTACAATGGGAATAATCTGGATGGGGATTCCCCCCAGGCTGGCACTTCCCAGCATCTTAAAGGAATCTGCGTTGTCACCTGAAATATAGATAATCTTGGCATCATTTAAAATCTGGGCAACGCCCCTGACGCCAATCATCAGTGCCAGTGTCACTACCATTGCCTGGACACGGAGCTTTCCTACCATAAATCCGGCAATCGCACCTGAGAGGGCGCCCACAAAGATTGCCGCTATACAGGCTGTCAGCACGCCATAGGGAAGCAGTTTGACTGTTACTATGCCTGCCAGGGCCATCACTGCGCCTACAGAAATGTCAATTCCTCCTGTAGAAATGACCATGGTCATGCCCATTCCTGTGAGAATAATAGTACAGGACTGGATAATAATGTTGCGGACTGTTCCCATGCTGAAAAAGTTGGGTGTAATCACTGCGTTTATTACAAGGAAAACCAACAGGAGAATGACAGCACTGTACTTTTTTAAAGTAGCAACTGTATCTGCTTTGGTTCTGACTGTATTACTCATTTGCTGCACCTCCAATGTTCTCTAATTCTCCTCCGCCGCTGGCGATAATCTCCATCACCTTATCCTGATGGATATCATCCCCTATGAGCTCACCCAGCTTGCGCCCTTCCCGCATAACTACTACCCGGTCACAGTTACGCTCCAGCTCAGCAATCTCAGAGGAAATCATAAGAATGCTGATTCCCTGTGAGGCAAGCTCCTGAATCAGTGCTTCTATCTCTGCTTTTGCGCCCACATCAATGCCCCGGGTAGGCTCGTCCATAATCACCAGCTTGGGATTCATACAAAGCCATCTTGCCAGAAGTACCTTCTGCTGATTGCCCCCGCTTAAATTCCTGATGGGCTGGTTTTGTGTGGGTGTCTTGATTGCCAGGCGTTTGATATACTCATCTACGATTTGTCTCTGTTTTGAGGCAGATACAACGCCCATCTTACTGATCTGAGGAAGCAGGGCAATGGTCATATTCTCACGCACGGACAGATGGGGGATAATTCCCTCCACTTTTCTGTCCTCTGTGCAGAATCCCATCCCAAGTCCAATGGCGTCTTTGGGATTTTTAAATTTCTGCTCCTGACCCATCCAGAAGATTTCTCCTTCATCCGGCTGCGTCGCCCCAAATAATACCTTGCTAAGTTCCGTACGCCCGGAACCAAGCAGTCCGGCCAGCCCTAAGACCTCTCCCTTTTTAATGGTAATACCGAGGCCGTTCAGACGGGTTCCCTGCCGGATGTCCTTCATTTCAACGAGAGTTTCCGCATTCTCAAGAGTATATCCCTTCTTGGTGCGCTCAAGCTGTTTTGCCTCTTTGCCAATCATGAGATTAATCAGCCTGAGCTGGTCGATCTCGCCGATGTCTACCTCTCCTGACAGAGTCCCGTCCTTGAGGATTGTCACATGTTCACAGATTTCAAAAATTTCATCCAGGCGATGGCTTATAAATATAACGGCAATATTTTTTGCCTTTAATTTCTTTATAATGTCAAACAACACCCGCACTTCTTTAGTATCCAGGGAAGAAGTCGGCTCATCCATAATCACTAACTTTGCATTTACTGAAATCGCGCGGCCAATAGCAACCATCTGCTGGATAGCCGTGCCATAAGCAGAAAGGGGGGCAGTAACATTGATGTGGATTCCCAAATCTGCCAACACCTGTTCACAGCCCGTGATCATTGCCTTGCGGTCAATGACTCCTGTTTTGGTTCTTGGTTCTCTTCCAAGATACATGTTCTCATACACTGTCTGAAATGGTACAAGGTTTAATTCCTGATAAATCGTACTGATGCCTGCATTCTGCGCTTCCAGCGCAGTCTTAGGATTAAGCTCTTTCCCATCGAAGGTGATGCTCCCCTCGTCTCTCTGATAAATCCCGGTTAGTGTCTTAATCAGCGTAGATTTTCCGGCGCCGTTCTCTCCCATCAATGCATGGACTTCCCCTTCTGCCACAAAGAAGTCCACTCCCTTCAGGGCCCGGACCCCAGGGAAATTCTTTACGATTCCCCGCATCTCTAACAATATCTTATTCCTAGCCATAAATTCTCTCCAATCATAGAAACGACCATTCCATTTATACTTTTTGAAATATAGACAGAATGGTCATTACACTATTTAGTATCTGCCTTTTGAAACAGCATACTGTTTTTTCGCATTATTTAGAATCCAGCGTCTACACTAGCATTGTCTTTCGTATACAGTGTATCTTCGTTTGTGTAAGAAGCGTCAACTTTCTGTCCGCTTTCAATTTTTGCACAGAGTTCAAATGCCGGTTCGCCGAACAGAGGGGAACAGGAACAGGATGCCAGCTGCTCTCCTGCAAGGATAGATTCCATGGCAGCCTTTGGACCATCAATACCTACAACATAGATGTCTTTTCCCGGTGTATAGCCTGCTGCTTTAATGGCAGCGATTGCGCCCTGGGCCATATCGTCATTGTGGCAGTATACAGCGTCAATCTCATCGCCCTGCGCCTGAAGGATATTGGCCATAA
Source organism: Lactonifactor longoviformis DSM 17459 (assembly GCF_900129135.1). Classification (GTDB taxonomy): domain Bacteria; phylum Bacillota; class Clostridia; order Lachnospirales; family Lachnospiraceae; genus Lactonifactor; species Lactonifactor longoviformis. Next base: position 86,672 of record NZ_FQVI01000013.1, on the reverse strand, counting down.
CGTCCTGGGCCTCATCCATTACATAGTTGGCAACCTGATCTGCCACTACTTTCATGTCGGTACCTTCAATTGCGTCCATAAAGCCTTTTTGACGGTCATTTGTAGAAGTTGCTCCCTGTGTTCCCTGAAGGATTGCAATGTTGCCTTTCCCCCCTAAGGTTTCAGTAATAATCTTTGCGCACTGCTCTGCCTCCCATACGAAGTCAGACATGATCTGGCTTGTGTATAACTGGCCTGCTTCCCCGTTTACAGAACGGTCAACCAGAATAACCGGAACATCTTTGTCCATAGCAGACTGAAGCGCTGCCTGAAGTCCGTCTTCCTCCTGGGGGGCAATAATCAAATAGTCAGCACCCTGTGCAACCATATCCTCAATATCCGATGCCTGTTTTGCTATGTCAGCGGAAGCATCTGTGTAAATAAGTTTTACCCCATACTTTTCAGCTGCTGCCTGCATAGATTCCGTCTCAGCGATTCTCCAACTATTTCCATTGTCGCACTGAGAGAATCCAATTGTCTTGCCTTTCAGCACGCTCATGTCCACCTCGCCGGAGCTCTGGGGATCCGCTGCTTCCTTGTCATCTTTTGCCGGCGCCTCGGCGGCAGCAGCAGGTGCCTCGTCTTTTTCTCCTCCGCATGCAGCAAGGGCTAACCCCATGGTCAATGCTAGTACCAGACTCAAAGCTTTCTTCCTCATAGTCTCTTCCTCCTTGGAATTTTTTGATATGGTAAGTATAATGAATTGTGAACAAAAGATGAATCCAATATTTCATAATTTTCTTTCAAAATTCACGAAAGGGTTTGGTTCTCTTTTCGAAAGGCGGACGGGCTTACCCCGCAGACACCTTTAAAAACCGTGCTGAAGTATGCGGGAGTTGAATATCCGCAGGCGTTTGCCACTTCATAATTTTTCATGTTTGTATGGAGCAGGTAATTCTTAGCCTTCTCAATCCTTACTTCTGTCAGATACTCTATAAAGGTCTTGCCTATCTCCTTCTTTAAGATAAGGCTTAGATAAGACACGCTGATGTAGGCATAATCTGCGGCATCCTTCATGGCCAGGTCCTCCTCCATGTAATGAGTATCTATATATTCTAAAATTCTCTTTAACACCCCCTGCATTTTGGCCCCGGAGACACTGCCGAAATATTCGTGTATCTGAAGACAGACTTTCCCCATCTCTTCTATCATCTCGTGACGCTTTCGTTTCTCAATCATGCGGTGGAAGGTTTCCATAGGATCCCCGATAATATCTTGTATGTTTCCCCCAACCTCCTCCGGAAGTTTAATTAACTCAAAATACAGGTTGCTTACAATCATCACAATCTGCATATAGGATACGATCTTCTCCCTGGAAAGTCTTTCCCGAAACTCCTTCAGGCAGTTTTCGATTCCTTCCCCAGTCCCGCTTCTCACCTCAAAGAACAGGGCCTGGGCATCATAATTCATATGCTGTATAGTACTGCTTGCTTTGCCGTCTGTATGAAGAATCTGTGACCAATTCTCCAGAAATTTCTTCTCACAGATACCTCTGGCGTTCAGGAAGGATTTGTACAGGCCGGCCAGCTCCCTGGAAACACAGCCAAAGGTCAGCTGCAGATGCTCCATATCATCTCTCTTGACGTCAAAGAGACTGCTGATATCTTTTATGATTTTCTTAACCTCCTGCGCAGAGTTATGCACAATGCAGAATAGGCGTTCGCAGTTACTGGAACGAAGAATCTCCACATGGTTTCCCTCCTCGGTCTCCTCATAGTCCTGCAAACACCTGATTACCATCTGTTCAAAGGCCCTGTCCATTTCAATGATTTCCAGATAGTCGCAGTCAATAGATACAATGGGGAAATTTTGCTGCTCCAGGATACCCACCGAATAGTATTTACCGTTTACATACTCGCCGATCTGAGAAACCAGTTCCCCCAGCTCCTCCGGGCTCTGCTTTCTCAGAAGAATTTTTGAAAACAAGGTCTGACGTATGGTTCCCAGTCCCTGCTGGCTCATATCCCTCAGTTTTAGAATCTCCCTTTCTTTCTCCCGTTCTGCTAAAATGGTCTCTGTAATGGACTTCATCACTGTGTCCAGCTGTTCCAGGTTTACCGGTTTCAGGATATATTCGGACACTCCGGCCTTCAGCGCCCTTCTGGCGTACTCGAATTCATCATAACCGCTGATGATAACGATTTTAATCCGGGGATACTTTTCCCTTATTTGTTCCGAAAGCTCTATCCCGTCCATATGAGGCATCTTAATGTCTGTAATCACCACATCCGGGTTTGTCTTTTCCATAAGGGCCAGCGCTTTGATCCCATCCTCCGCAGCGCCTGCCAATTCACATCCAAACTTTTCCCAGCTCACACAGGTTGACAGCCCATCCCTCAGCAGATCCTCGTCCTCAACTATGATTACCTTCAGCAAATTCTCCCTCTCCTTTCTTGGGCAATGTCACGTAGACCCGGGTCCCCATTGTATATTCGCTCTCAAAATGCAGTCCGTACCTGCTTCCGTACGTTGTCTGGATCCTCCTCTGCACATTAATAACCCCGTAGGCATTGGGATCAAAGTCAATCCCCTTCTCCATCATATTCTCTATCTCTTTGAGCTTCTCCGGCTTCATGCCCATGCCATTGTCTGTGACTGTAATTAAAATCTCTTTTTCTGTGGTTTTTATGCTGACCCGGATGATCCCCGGCACTCCCTTTTCTTTAATTCCGTGATATAGAGCATTCTCCACAATGGGCTGGAGAATCATTTTTATGACATAGTATTTTTTCAGGTCTTCCGGCACATCCACCTCATAGCTCAGCAGCTTGGCATAACGTATTTTCTGAATTGCCACATAATTTCCCACATGTTTGAGTTCCTCTTCCAGGGTAATCTCACTGCGCCCCCGGCTTAATCCGATGCGCAGGAAATTGGTCAGCGAGGTAATCATCTCTTCTAACTTCTCCAGGCGGTTCATTCTGACCATCCAGATGATGGAATCCAGAGTATTGTATAGAAAATGTGGGTTAATCTGAGACTGCAGCGCCTTAAACTCCGCCTGGTTCAGTTTCTTCTGGTTTTCCTGCTCCCGCTCAATCAACTGATTGATCTTAAGCACCATGTGGTTAAAACTGTGAACCAGCTCTCCCACCTCATCCTTCCCCCCGTATTCCACACGCACACTGAAATTACCCTTTTCCACTTCCTTCATGGTGGTGCGGATCTCCCGGATGGGCTTAGACACCTGGTTGGAACCGATCACCGCGAATACAATTGCTATAATTGCGAATGCACCGATCACGATGAAAATAGAATTGCGCAGCACTCTGACTTTTGCATACATCTCCTCATAAGAGATAAGGCCCATGACTTTCCAGCCGCTGTCTGAGAGTTCAGCCACAGACACCAGATATTTATCCCCATTGATTCGGATATCCTTTGTCCAGGAATTTGAAGCCAATGCGCTTTCGTCCACGGCTCTGCTGATTGCCTCAGTCTCCCTGGCGCTCTCGTTGGCATTGGTGTAGATGATTTTATTCTTTTCATCCAATATGTAGGTAGTTCCCTTAAAGACTAACCCGCTGTCCTTCACCTGCTCCAGTTTTTCCGTCAGTATGTCTACCACTACAACCCCTAATATCCTGGTGGATGCACGGTCTTTGATGGGCACAACTACACTGATGGTAGAGTCGTCCAGATTATTTACAATGTTCGAGCCAAAGTGAGGCGGCATCCATAACACCTCACCGGTCTCCATTACTTTTTTGTACCAGTCCTTGTCTAAAAATGCTTTTTCCCGCAGCCCATACCTGGTGGAACGGTAGATGGCGCCGTTGTCCCCCAGGACAAAAATACCGTTGATGTCATCCACAAAGCGGTTTCGATCATAAAGGATATAATTGTACTGAACCCTCTGCTTATACAGAGCCTGCTCCGTTTCCGGCAGAGGTTTTCGCAGGGTTGCCTGTATCTCCGCGTCTCTGGCCACCTGCTTAGCCTGTTCCAGCGCATTGCTCAAAACCCGATCGGTATCTGTATTTACCTGACGAATGGTATTCTTCACAGATTCCGTGGCCGTATCATAGGTGATATTAATAGAGATGTGGTAAAAAACCACCATGCTGCCAATGACCAGCAGGAAAAGGACGGTAAAATGCGCCAGCAGCCTCCCCCGAATTGAATGCTTCCACTCTGCGAACCGTGTATTCATTTTATTCTCCTTTCGCTAATCCGCACATCGCATCATTTGTTACTTCATTATAATGTCATGACATTTCTCTTGTCAATTGTATTTGTGCTGTATGAATCGTATAGCAAATAGGAGAGGAAACCTGCCGGTTTCCCCTCCTATTTGCTCTGTCTGTCACAAGGCGGTGCCCTTGGTGGGAACAGTGAATTTTCTCATGTCCGCCCCCTCATGGGTCAGAAGCCATACCTTTTTCTGAATACCTCCCCCATAGCCGGTGAGGCTCCCGTTTGCCCCCACCACGCGGTGGCATGGGATGATAATAGAGATAGGATTATGTCCAACCGCCCCTCCCACTGCCTGGGCAGACATCTTCTGTTTGCCCAGCTTCTCTGCCGCTTTCCTTGCGATTTCCCCGTATGTTGTCACTTCTCCGTAGGGAATCTCGCAGAGCAGTTTCCATACCTCCTGTCTGAACTCACCGCCTATGGGGGCCAGGGGCAGCTCATCTATCTGTGGTTTTTCCCCGGCAAAGTATTGGTTCAGCCAGTCTTTTGCCGCTTCAAACTCCGGTAAACCGTCTTTGGGGACCAGCTCTTCTTTTACTGAGCCGCAAAAATATTTCTGTCCTTCTATCCACACACCCACAAGATGCTCTCCGTCACTTGCCAAGGTAATCTGTCCCAGGGGGGAATCGTAATTCGCGGAATAATACATATTCATTTCCTCCTTAAAGTAAATGTTAGGGATAACACTGCTCTTCATATTTATTAAATTATACCACATGTCAGCCTGTTTTGGACTATTTAGTCCTTTCACTAAAAAAAGAGAAGCGAATCCCCCTCACGTAAGGTTTCGCTTCTCCTTTTTTACCAAATATCCCCGATGGTAAATCCATTGGGGAAAGGATCTGTTTCATCCAGAACCCACTTGCTGAACCCATAGATCCAGCACTGGCCGCCTATGGTAGGCACAATGGCCTTATGTCCATGGAGCTCTGTCTCCTCCACTGCATGGCCGGTAAAGGTTACGCCCAGCAGTCCTTCATTATAGAATGGTTCATTGACCTTCAGCCTGCCCTTTGCATGCTCCACCGCCATCAGTGCGCACGTACCGGTTCCGCAGCAGCCGCGATCCAGAGCGCCGGTCCAGGTCTCCGGACGGTCAAAATCAATCTCACCTGTAAATACTACATTTGATGAACGCATATAAGTTCCAGGAGTGACCGGGGGAGCGTGCATAATGGATAAGGTTATGCCAACTCCCGGATAATCCGGATGCTCTACGGGAAGCTGGTCCATAGCTGCTCTGGTACACAGGGCAGAGATCCTTGCAATCTCGCGTCCCATCTCAGGCACCAGCTTTAATCCCTCAAACTGTGTGGCGTCAATAACCGTATAGAACATACCGCCCCAGGCAATATCTACCTTCACCTTCCCCAGATGAGGGACTTCTATCTCTTTGTCCAGATATACCGCAAAGGAGGGAACATTTTTAAAGGTGACACTGGTAACCTTTCCCTTGCTGCACTCTGCCGTGATGTGAATCAAACCTGCAGGGGCCTCCAGATAGAACTCTGTAACCGGCTCCTTCATAGGCAAAAGTCCTGTCTCCAAAAGCGCCGTAGCAACGGCAATGGTATTTCCTCCGCTCATCATGGGATACTCTGTCTGTTCCATGATAATATATCCGGCTGCAGCCCTGGGATCCTTTGCCGGCACAATCAGGTTTGCACATGTAGCCGGCATACCCCGGGGCTCCCTGAGCATAAGCAGCCTGAGCTGATCGTCATGTTCTCTCAGCCACATACACTGTTCATACACGGAATCCCCAGGAATCGTGGGAATTCCGGTGGTTATCACTCGCAGGGGTTCCCCCTCGTGACACTCAACTGCGTCAAACATTCTTTTAAAACCCATACAATCCTCCACTACTTCTATTTGCTGCATTACGCTACGCACAAATGTAATTACATGCAGTATCAGCGGTTTCTTACACCAAGCTTTAATTCGTCCCTCAGGTAACGGACACTCGCCTCACATGCTTTCATTTCTCGTTCCCTTGCCTCTTCAATAGGTTCATCCAGCCTCAAAAAGGCAATCTCATTCTCGAAAATGATTCGGTCCAGGGATGACTTTTCGCGAATCTGCCGTAACATTCTGGGGCAGTCCATAGACCCCTGTCCATGGGGCGCCCCCACGTCATGGACACCTGTGGGATCCAGAACGATGATATCATCACTGAAATGACAGCAAAACGCCTTGGGAAGCATTCGTTCCATAGCATAGTAAGGATCCTCAAGAACCTGCAGAGGGTTCATAGTGTCCACACAGGTGCCGATCTTTGGGTGATTCAGCTGATCCACCAGCCAGAGAATTTCATCTGCAAAAGTATCGGTATGGTTCTCTATAGTAATATTAAATCCGCACTCCTCAATTTTCGGAACCGCCGCTTTGAACAGCTGATATCTGTCTGCCAGCTGGCGCATCACATCCGGATGCATGCAAGAGCCATAAAGCTGTCTGGGGCGCTCAATATCCAGGCCGAAATTAACCAAATCTACATCCAGAGCCCGACCGATTTCCAGTGCCTCCTCAACCGTACAGTTGAGCCGGGAATCGCACCCTGAGTTAAAGCATGAGACAAATTCCAGGAACAGTTCATGGTCCGCGGCCGCATCTCTGACCCTTTCCAGATATTTGGGTTCTGCGCTTTCCAAATCTACCTTGGTTATCTGAATCCCGTCCAGTTCCCAGTCTGCCGCCTGATCCATCAGTTCAAAAATGTCCATAACCTGGGGAAAGAACTGATCCTTCCCCATCCCCCAGCTTGTGCCAAATCCAAAAAAGTGAAGGGAATATGAGTGCATCCCCAGTTTCAGGGGTCTGTTTTTATCTGTCATATGTTTACTCCTAACATTTTAACCATCTATGAAATCTTACCAAATATCACCGATTGTAAAGCCATGAGGGAAGGGATCTGTCTCATCCAGGACCCACTTATTGATCCCGTAGATCCAGCACTGGCCTCCGGTTTCCGGAATTACAGCCGAATAATCTCCTACCATAGTCTCACCGGTATAGCGGGCAGTAAATTGAATGCCCAGTATTCCCTCGTTGACCCAGGTCTCCCCTTCTTTGAGCTTGCCTCGTTCCTTCAGCACTGCAGTAAAGGCACAGGTACCGGTTCCGCAGCAGCCCCGGTCCAGGCCGCCGGTCCAGGTTTCTGGCTTATCGAAGTCAATGGGATGATAATAGATAACGTTCGCGGATCTCATATCTGTACCCGGCGTGATTGGGGGCTGGAACATAACAGAGGCAGTGATGCCGATATCCGGATGATCCGGGTGTGTGACGGTAATCTGTTCCTGGGCCGCCTTTGTAACCAGCGCGGATATACGGCAGATCTCCTTGCCCTGCTCCGGAACCAGCTCCAGACCGGGGAACTGAGTGGCATCAATCAGTGCAAACATTACGCCGCCCCAGGCTACATCAATCTTTACCTTACCAAGATGAGGAACGTCGATCTCCTTATCCAGGCAAACCACGAAGGCAGGCACATTGGTAAAGTTCGTGTTGAGGACTTTTCCGTCCTTGCAGGTAGCTTCAATATGTATGAGTCCTGCAGGGATCTCCATATCAAACTCCGTGAGAGGCTCCTGCATCGGCAGAAGGCCGGTCTCAAGGAGCACGGTTACCGTCCCCATAACCACAGCACCCGCGCACAGTGCATACTCACCGCCGCTGATGAACAGGCAGGCGGCGGATGCTCTGGGATCCTTTGGCGGAACCAGGATACTGATACATGTGGGCGGCATCCCACGGGGTTCCAGCATCAGGATTTCCCTCACCTGATCATCATGCGCTTTCAGCCACAGCTGCTGTTCCCTGAGTGTATCGCCTGGGATAGAGGGCAGCCCGCCGACGACAACATGAAATGGATCGCCTTCATGGACTTCCACTACTTCAAACATTCTTTTAAAACCCATCGTTTTTCCTCCTTTACTATCTCATAATTCCGCACGGCTCTACCAGATATCCCCAACTGTAAATCCTTCCTGGAAAGGATCCGTATCGTCTAGGATCCAGTTTGTATAACCGTAAATCCAGCATTCACCGCTCAGCTCCGGAACAATCGCTGGATAATCGCCAATTTTAGTTTCCTCAAGGATCCGTCCGGTGAACTTCACACCCAGAATTCCTTCATTCACCCAGGGTTCGCCCGGCTTCAGCAATCCCTTCGCGTGAAGCACTGCCATAACCGCACAGCTGCCGGTTCCGCAGACGCCCCGATCCATAGCTCCGGTCCAGGTATCCGGATCCTCAAAGCTAATGGGTTTTGTAAAGTATACATTCTGTGTTCTCAGGTCAACCCCCGGGGACTTCGGAGGTTCATACATCATGGTAAGAGCAATGCCGATACCGGGATAGTCCGGATGGGAAACCGGAAGCTGATCCTGAGCTGCCTTGGCTACCAGAGCAGAGATTCGGCAGAGCTGCTTGCCCTGATCCGGATCCAGTGTAACCCCCGGGAACTGTGTCACATCAAAGATAGCGTAGAAGCAGCCGCCCCAAGCCACGTCTACCTTAACCTTCCCCAGGGTGGGAACGTCAATTTCCCTGTCCAGATAGACGGCAAAGGAAGGAACGTTGATAAAGGAACTGCTGATTACCTTACCGTCCCTGCACTCAGCCTTTACATCCAGGGGACCCGCAGGGGTATCCAGTACAAAGTTCGTAACCGGCTCCTGCATAGGGAGCATACCTGTCTCCAGCAGAGCTGTGGCAGTGGCCATGACTGTGGCACCGCTCACCATAGGGTATTCCGCACCGCACATAAATATTGCGCCTACATCAGCACGGGGGTCCTTTGCCGGGACAATCAGACTTACCACGGATGCCGGTATTCCCCGGGGCTCTGTCAGCATTAATTTGCGGATCTGGTCATCATTCTCCATAAGCCAGAGGCGCTGTTCCGCCAGAGTGCTGCCGGGAATGTAGGGTACGCCGCCGGTGATGACCCGCATAGGTTCACCCTCGTGTACCTCCACTGCATTAAACATTCTTTTAATTCTCACTGATAATACCTCCTTTTTAGAATCGTTTTATTATTTTAATATTAAAAATAATCCTCGTCCTTACCCAAGGTTTTGTCATACTTCTTGTACTGGGTAAACACCTTAATTGCCGATATCATCAGCAGACTGGTTAGGATCAGAATCGGCAGGCCCAAAACAACCGAGGTGGTCTGCACCGCCGAAAGACCGCCCTGAGAGTACAGCAAGGCAAATCCCATGCTGACAAAAAGCAGGCCCCAGAAAACTTTAAGAGGTATCGGAGAGCGTTTGGTCTCGTCTTTAGATGTATCATCCAGTTCCACTCCCTTGGTGCACATATCGGAAAGGGTGAGTACCTGTGCCTCAAACAGTGTAATAACAGAGAAAATAATAGCCAGGAATCCCAGGATATACCATATAACGGACCCAGGCAGTTCCTTGGCCCAGGCGAAAAACACAATGGAAGATCCTAATTCGTTGTATACCTCCGGAATAGATGTATTTCCATGGAGCACCATCTCAATGGCTGAGCTGCCGAAGATGCCAAACCAGGCAATAACAAAAAGCAGCGGAGCAACCATGTTTACAAGAATAAACTCCCGCACGGTACGGCCCTTTGCCATCTTTGTCTGGAATAACCCAACCAAAGGACAAACTGACAGCCACCAGGCCCAGTAGAAAATCGTCCAGCCATTTACCCAGCCCGTCTGCTGGGCCGCTTCCGTGTAGAGAGACTGGCCGGGAAGGAACTGAAAATACTGTCCGACACTGCTGACGGTGTTGTTGAGAATAAATATTAGATTTTTGCCAAGCAGCAGTCCGCCCGCCATCAGGATGAAGTAAATCCACATATTAAAGGTACTCACCTTCGCAATGCCCTTGTGGAGGCCGGAACAAGCTGCCAGAATGGAGGGAACGGCAAAAATCAGACAAATTATTACATAGAGAATGTTCTTATTTATGTCAAGCCCGGTCACATAAAGAAAACCTGTGGCTATCTGATCGGAACTCAGACCAATGGCGGTGGAGAATCCGGCTATAAACCCAAAGATACAAAGCCCGTTGATCCAGTCAGCCAGCTTACCGTTTGCCTTTTCACCTATAAGAGGAATCAAACCAGTGCTGACATGGAAGCGCCGCTTACAGTTCCAGTAAAGGAATCCGGCCGCAAGACCGCCCATGGTATAGATCGCATAAGGATGCAGGCCCCAATGCATAAAGACATAGCGCAGTGACAGTTCGGCTGCCTGAGGGGAGCCCCCTGCCACACCGGAGAATCCCGGGGGATTCAGGAAGAAATCCAGTGGCTCGGCAACGCCGTAGTAGCATAATCCGGCGGCCATACCTGATGTAAGGACAACACAAAACCATTTCCAGGTGGGCATATCTGGTTTTGCATCCTTGCCGCCAAACCGGATATTCCCGTACTTGCTGAATGCCAGCCAGAGAAGGACTCCCACAAACAGGGTAGTCATCAGTACAAAAAACCAGCCAAAATTCAGCTCAACCCAGTTCAGTGCACCCTTCATGGCGGCGCCAAACTGCTGGGGTATGACAAAAGCTATAATTACAGTTAAGACTAACAAGACTGCAGGGGGAACAAAAGTTCTCAAACTGATTCTTTCCCAAATACTTTTTTTATCCATATTTTTTTCTCCTTTTTACGATTTTCTGATTCTGTGAAACACTTATTCCTCAGCAAAAGCGAGCATGGACGCCTCCAGCGGAACATCTGCGGGCAGTGCCTCTACCTGCACACAAACCCTGGTTGGCTTATAGTCCCCGAAGAACTCCGCATATGTCTCATTGATAGCAGAAAAATCGTCTAAACTGTTTACAAAGATGTCCACTCTGGCAACGCTGTTCTTACTTCCCCCTCCAGCTTCCACAATACTGATCAGATTCTTTAGTACCAGTTTTGTTGCCGCCTTTACTTCATAGATATACTCCCCCTCTTTCGTCAGAGGTATCTGCCCTGAAGTGATAATCATACTGCCATATTTTCTGCCGTGACAGTATGGTCCCAGTGCAGGTGACGCCTCTTTGCTGATAATTTCTTTGAGTTCCATAGATTAGCTCCTTTCGCCTAAATAGTTTCTATACATATCTCCGAAGGAATAATCAGTGTCAAAGGCCGCACAAGACGCATTCTCATCAACCTCCTCCGCAAGATGCTGTATCTTACTCATATCCCTTTTTCTGCTCACCAGGACAATCTGCTCCTTATTTTTATAGAGCACATTACAGGGTGCAGCATTCTGCAGCTTCTGATCCAGTGTGTGTCCCTTCCCCGTAAAGATAATGGACAGACTGTTTATCTTAAAGCCATACATGACTTTATTAATTACTACCACACAGATATATAAGTCAATCACAGAATACAGCAGCAAATCCCAGTCCCGCAAAAGCAGGGAACCCATAAGTATAATAATGAAATCCCCGATCAATAGAATATTTCCCATAGGTACGTCCGGCCTTTTTTTCAAGACCAGACGCCCCACAACCGTTGTCCCCCCGGTGGTTCCTCCCCCGTCCAGAATCAGTCCGAGGCCTACACCCATTACCACACCGCCAAAGATAGAGCCTAACAGGATATCCTGTGTAAATGGGTGCAGAAAAGCCAGCATGTCAATCATTACAGAGGACAGTAAAACAGTAAGTCCGGTATAGAGCAAAAGCCTTTTCCCCAGGACGATGGTACCCCAGATGACCAAGGGTACATTGATCAGGATACTGAGTACACCAATGGGAAATCCTGTCAGAGCTTTTACTACCACGCCGATCCCTGTGACGGAACCCGGGATAATTTTAACGGGATCAATAAACAGAACCACAGAAAGCGCGTACAGAAAACAGCCCGTAACTATCTTGCAGATCGCTGCTCCTTCTTTTTTTACCAGACACACAATACTATTCATTGATTACCTTTCCTTTTCGTCTCCGTACACCAGCAGGAGGGCATCCGCAATTGCCACTCCGTCCTCTGTAACAAATACCGGGTTAATATCTAATTCCTTTATTACATTTTTATTTCTGGCCGCCATCTCGCTGATTCTGACCAGTAAGTCCGCAAGTGCTTCTTTATCACACACTGGATTTCCCCGGTACCCGTTCAGCAGAGGATACGCCCGCAGTTCCTGAATCATCTTCTCAGCCTGCTTTTGGGTCAGCGGGGCAGGTGCCAGCTGTACATCCTTAAATAACTCCACAAATACGCCGCCCATTCCAACCATAATCATGGGGCCGAAATCTCTGTCGTTGTTGACGCCGATGATCATCTCCACTCCCGGTTTCAGCATAGGCTTCAGCAGGACACCGGACAGCCGGGCACCCGGGGCATGTTTGGAACAGTTTTCCATGATTTCGTCAAAAGCCCGGCACAGTTCCTCATCATTTTGGATATTCAGCTTCACGCCCCCTACATCTGACTTATGCTGAATATCAGCCGAATGAATTTTTACAGAAAGGGGGTATCCCAGTGTCTTAGCTGCCTGTATAGCTTCTTCATGGGACGCGGCAACCGCCTGCGGCGGTATCGGCACTCCCTGTTTTTCCAGGAAGGAGAGGCTCTCAAACTCACTCATCCCATATGACTGTGCGGGATGACAGTCGGGAATTGCCGCCTCGATTTTTTCGTACTTAAATGCAGCAAACTCCAGTACCTGATGCAGGATGCTAAACCCATACCTTCCGCAGGGCAGAAGAGGAACACCTGCCTCCTTCAGCATCCGGGCACTTTCCGGATGTCTGGAGTGTTCTATAAACGGAATCCAAAAAATAGGTTTTATCCCCGGCTCCTCCCGGACAATGGACACAGCCTGCACCATCCTGAACATGGTAACATCCCAAACTTCCGGTGTAATGGTATAGGCAATACATATGGCGTCAACCTGATCGTCTGCCGAAATAGCCCGGATAGCTTTGCACATCACCGGTACGTTATATCCTATCTCCGCTGTCATATCAAAGGGATTATTCACAGAGCCGTAGACCGGCACCAGTGTCTGGAGATATTCCCTGGTCTCCGGTTTATAGTCTGCCAGAGGAATCTTGTACTCTTCCGAAAGATCCGCCGTTACGCCTGCCTCCCCGCCGGATACGTTCATAAAGACGCACCGTTTCCCCCTGGGAAGCTCCGCAAGCCAGGAGAATGCATTTGCAATCCCCATCAGTTCCTCCAGATCCCCTGCCTCTATCACTCCGTAGCGTTTAAAAATCGCTCTGAGCACCTTATCCGCTCCGGAAAGGGAGCCTGTATGGGAAGCCGCCAGCTCCTGGGATTTGCCGGAACGGCCTATCTTTAATATCACCACAGGTTTTTTCTTCTGTGCTGCTTTCTGGAAAGTTGCGGCCAGCTGTGCCGGCTTAGTCACGCCTTCTATGTAAGCTGCTACTACCTTTGTATCATCATCCTCTACTAAAAACTCCAGGTAATCCTCTACTTTTACATTGCAGGAATTTCCGGAAGATATGACATGGCTAAAGCCCATAACTGAACTGTCCAGCCCCCCCAGAACAATCTGTCCGCTCTGGGATACCATGCCGATATTGCCTGAACGGTCTCTCTCCTCTACTAAAAACGCATAGGCAAAAATTCCATCAATGAAGTTAGCAAACCCTGCGCAATTGGGACCCATAACAGCAATTCCCAACCGGTTGGCCTCCTCCACCAGCTCTTCCTGGCGGATACGCCCTTCCTCTCCGGTCTCGCTGTACCCGCTGGCAAAAACCACGGCGCCGCCGCATTTTTTTCTGGCGGCGTCCTGAAGCAGGGGGATAATCGTCTTCTGCGGCGTACATAAAATGACCAGATCTACATCCTCCTCTATCTCCAGCAAAGAATGATAAGAACGGCGCCCGAAGATTTCATCCCTGCCCGGATTGACAAAATACAAATGATCCAAATTTTTTGAAAACTTCAGATAATTTCTTGTGGTATCACCCCCGAATCCTGCTTTTTCGCTGGCGCCCACAATGGCCACCGACCTTGGTTTTAATAATTTTCTCAGATCCATCTGTCAACCCCCACTACATCTTCACAGTCTTTTCGTAACCTAAGGCAAAGCATCTGAGATTTTTGGGATCACCCTTTCCCTTCTTCTCAAAATACTCATTTAGCGTATCTGCAAACTGATCCTTGTCAATCATTTCCGTTGCCCTTATCATGGCCCCCAGCATAACAAGATTAAGGCCTCTGGGACTTCCTGCCTCTGCTGCGATTTCCATGGCATCCACTCCGTATACCTGCACCTCTTCAGGGAAATCTCTTTCACTAAAAAGAGAGCGGTTAATAATAACAGTTCCCCCAGGACGCACCTGGCAGGAATACTGATCATAGGCATCCTCTGTCATACAGCACAATACATCCAGAACATCCGGATACGGACTGCCAATCTCCTCATCAGAGATTACCACTCTGCACAAGGAGATCCCTCCCCGCATCTCCGCTGAATATTCACTGGTCCAGCAGACATTTTTGCCATTCTCAGCGGCAATTTCAATTAATATTTTTCCGGCGGTCAGAACTCCCTGTCCGCCGATGCCAGCAAACATAATATCAGCCATTGGCCTCACCTCCGTTATCCACATATACCTTTATGGGATATACTTTTTCATTCTCATTCTTTATCTTTTCCATAGCATCCACAGGAGACATCTTCCAGTTCGTAGGGCAGGGCGATAGAATCTCTATAATGGAAAATCCCTTCTTATCTCTTTGATTCTCAAATCCCTTCTTCAGCATCTTCTTTGTTGCGTTGATGTGCTTTGGATCATACAAAGCCCCTCTGGCCGCATAGGCTATGTCATAATTTTTAATTATATTCAGCATATCAAAAGGCTCTCCGGCCACATGGCTGTCCCTGCCCTTTTTACTGCTCACCGTCTTATCTCCCACCAGGGTAGTTGCCGGGCACATCTGTCCTCCGGTCATACCGAAGATTCCATTGTTTACTACAATCATAGTAATAGGAACATTTCGCTGTGCCGCATAACAGGTCTCCGCAAGCCCGATTACATAGGAGCATCCGTCCCCTGCATGGACGTAGACATTGGAATCCGGATATACCTTTTTAATACCTGTTGCCACTGCTGCGCACCGTCCGTGAGGCCCTGCAATGCCATCACAGTTTAAGGTATCGATGGACCAGTATGCGCAGGCAATGTCAAC
The DNA here is from genome assembly GCF_900129135.1 of Lactonifactor longoviformis DSM 17459. GTDB lineage: Bacteria > Bacillota > Clostridia > Lachnospirales > Lachnospiraceae > Lactonifactor > Lactonifactor longoviformis. The sequence goes on along the minus strand of NZ_FQVI01000013.1, from coordinate 71,279 downwards.
CACCTGAATCGTACGCTCTGCCAGATCCAACTCTTCACAGCATTCAGCAATCAGACGCTGAATGATTCCATGGCCGCAGCCAGGGCACCAGCCAACCTGTTGATTAATCATTTTGGGTTTTTTCATCGTAGCTGCCATACTAATATACCTCCAGTTCCTTTTCATTTCCCGCGAGTATGCTCTTACAGTAGTCTACAATCCCCTGTGCTGTCGGGACGTATTTCGTTGTAAGATACCCGTAGAGAGGCACGCTGTATTTCGTGGCGAGACGAATATCCTGGCCCATCTGGGAAGAAAGGCTCATTTCCACGCTCACCAGCCCTTTCAGGTCTGCCGGAAGAGAGGCAAAAGCTTTTTCCGGATAAGGCCACACTGTAATGGGCCGTATAAGCCCAAGACGGATTCCCGCTTCCCGTGCACGGCGCACTGCTGATTTGCAGACACGGGAGGAGATCCCATAGGCAACCAGTATCAGCTCCGCTCCCTCAGTCATAAATTCCTCCCAGCGCTGTTCATTCTCGTGCATTGCGACAAATTTTTTGCGCATCATACTGTCATATTCGCCATAGTCCATAGATCTGTCCAGGTTTGTGACTTTAACCTTAGGTTCCTCAGGGTTTTTATAGCCCTTGATTGCCCAATCAAACTTGCTTCCGTCATGCTCCTTAGCTTCGGGAAGAACTACTTTCTCGATCATCTGGCTGATCCCGCCGTCACTGAGTACAATAACAACGGTGCGGTACTTTTCTGCTATGTCAAAGGCCTGGTATGTAAGCTCTGCACATTCCTGTACAGAAGCGGGGGTAAGGACAATCTGTCTGGAATCTCCGTGGCCTCCTCCTCTTGTTGCTATCCAGTAGGAATCCTGTCCCTCTGTAATCTCTCCATCCCCTACCCCGTATCTCATAACATCAATGAGCACTGCAGGCAGATTATAGGAAGACAGATAGGAGATTCCCTCCTGCTTTAAATCATATCCCGGTCCCGAGGAACTGGTCATAACTCTGGTGCCGCAGGCAGCGGCTCCCCAGAGCATACTCATACTTGCTATTTCACTTTCTCCCTGAATGAATGTACCGCCGTACTCTGCCATGTGTGCCGACATATACTCCAGAATCTCACTCTGGGGGGTAATGGGATATCCGGCGTAGAAACGGCATCCCGCACGGAGAGCAGATTCAGCAATAGCTTCATTCCCCTTCATCAATTTAAAATTTTTACTCATGGTTACCTGTCTCCTTTATTCAATAGAAAATACATAGTCCGGGCAAATGGTATAGCACTGTCCGCATCCAATACATTTATCTTCCTCAATACGGATAATCTCATATCCTTTTTTATTCATCTCAGTCAGCGGTATAATAGCGTCCTTTGGACAAGCACCCACACACAACCGGCATCCCTTGCACAAGCTTGTATCCGCCTGTGCCTTTGCCCTGGTCTTTGTTGTTACATCTTCCATCCTGAAACCTCTCTTCTTTCCATAGATTATTTAGAATGTGCTTTTACATAGTCATCAAGCGCTTCTTCCGTGCCTGGATCCAGCATAGTCTCCGGTGCTTCTTCCAGGCGGCGTTTCCATTCTTCATTGGCCTTTTTAATGATGTATCTGTATCCATCATCCCCGATCTTATCAATATCTCTGTTCCAGTCAGTATATTGGGGGTACCACGCATCATGCATCTGCTCAATAGTATCGTCCTCCAAGAGAAAGGTTCCCCCGCTCCCCACATTCATAATGGATTCCACTGCAGAGGCTTCCTCCGATACGTCAATGCCCTTTTTGATGTAGAGCAGACGGCTGGTGATCTCTTCATCCAGTATAGTCTTTTCAAAGGATACCGTCATGAGGGCATCCAGCGTGCCAATCTCACCCAGCTGATAGTCAGCCCCTGCCAGGATATTAGCCATGCTGCCTTCATAGGATTCCATACCGCTCTGTACATCGTTCAGTGAGCTTTCTGTGGTATAAGGCTCTGTACGGGTGGGCAGCTTGTAGAACTTCTTGCCCATTTCAATGGAGCCAATCTGCAGGGCCACGCGTCCCGGGGAACCGCAGCAGTATTTGGCGCCCCGCATATTTCCCGGACAGGCAGCCACACCATAGCCCATAGCATTTCCCGGATTTATAAGCTGTGTCAGAACCATACCTGCCAGCTGCTCTGCATTCTGCATTACAATGGTTCCGAAAATCTGTATCGGACCCGTTACGCCGGTACTGGTTGCCGATCCAAGGGTAACTACCTGACCTCGCTCAGCTAATGCAATAATACAGTCAGCCACCTCCCGGCTGTATGCCATAGGACTCAGAGAGGGACAAGAACCCGGTGCAAACCAGATATTTCCGCCCTTTTCCAGTTTTTCCCCCACTGCAATTTCTACCATGTCCATAGCCTCATGCATCTGCTCATAATCAAAAAGGCGTGTATAAATAGGCTTATCTGTATGCTTCAGAACCATCCGCATAATTTCCAGATGGCGGTTCTCCGTGGGTACATCATTGGTTTCTACTCCATTGTTTGTATTAATATTGATTACATCGCTGGCCTGGTAAATTTTAACCAAATTCTCCGCGTCCTTTAAAGTTCCCTGACGAAGCCCCTCATCCATAGTTCTAACATTTACAGGTCCGATGGGGGTGCACACACCATAATCTCCGCCTCCCAGATCCAGGTTTCTCTCGCTGTTGCGTCCATGGATAACAAAGTGGGTGGGAATCCTTGACAGAGCTTCTTCCACCTGCTTTTCTGTAATATAAATCTGGCTCCCCTCTACCTTAAACCCATGCTTCTTAAACAGGGTGAGGGCGCGATCGTTTGCAATGTTTACACCGTTTTCCCACAAAAGCTTCAGGGAATAGTCATGTACGCGCTGCATGTCTTCATCTGTGAACATACTTAGTTTTACATTTCTCATTAATTCCATATTGACCTCCTTGCGTTTCACTTTTATATTTTACGTTTCATTTTTTTATTTCTTATTTCAATTTTATCATCATTATATAAACAGGGCAAATACTTTTTGACAAATTATTTACTGGATTTCTCTTTTTATTTTTGTGCATTTTGCCAGGCTTTTTATGCATATTGTTCTTGCTAGTGTTAAATTGTTAGGTATATAATACTCGTAGGGCATATATTGCGAAGTGCTCCTGATATTAAAGAATATAGCCTTGTTTCATATTTGAAACCGGCTGAATACCGGAGGAATCATATTGTCACAAACAGAAAATAAATTAGAAACCATACAGGCTGTGGACAGGGCTTTTCAGATCCTTGAGACCATCTCCCGTAAGGGCAGCATGAGCCTGAACGATCTGCATAAAGAATTGAGAGTAAGCAAGGCCTCCTTACTAAGGCTGGCCTATACACTGGTACAAAACGGATATCTGGATAAGAATCCCCAGACAGGAAATTATACTTTAACGCTGAAAGCATATGAAGTAGGGATCAGTTCTATACAGAACCTTGATAAAATTTCTCTTATTAATTCCACCCTGGTGGATTTGAGCAGAGAAACCGGGAGGATTGCCCAGTTTTCGGTAGAAGACAACAATCAGCTGCTCTGCCTGCAGAGCATCGGGCAGAAGACCTCTTCCTTTTCTATCTACACCACGGTGGGACGCCGCTCTCCCCTTTACTGTACCAGTGCGGGAAAGGCACTGCTTTCTGCCTATACCAATACGCAGATTATAGAAAAATGGGAGACCTTTGACGTTAAGGCTCTGACAGAACACACCATTACAGATATACACAGCTTTCTTCAGGATGTGAGCGAAACCCGGCGCAGACACTATGCTTTGGACCGGGAGGAGAACGAATACCATATTTTTTGTGTGGGAGCCCCGGTAATGGGACACTCGAACCTGCCCTTAGGTGCTATCAGTGTCAGCGGTAGCAGTCTGACTGAGGAGGAAGAACAGAGGATTGCCGGAATATTAGTCCCTGCTGTAAAAAGGCTTTCCGGACTTTTGGGGTATGTCATGGAGGGAACCTCTGAATATTTTTAAAAAGCTGCTGCCGCTAACAACTGGAAAATTGTGAAGCGGCAGCTTTTAAATCCTATTAATTTTTTTCTTCGTCTCCGATCAGGCTACCAAATATCACCTATTTCAAAGCCATTGGGAAATGGATCGGTCTCATCAAGGACCCATTTTGTATATCCATAAATCCATAGCTGTCCTGTAAGCTCAGGAATAACGGCATCGTAATCCCCCACCTTAGTCTTTCCCACAATTCTTTCCGAAAAGCGGATCCCTAATGGCCCCTCATTGATAATCGTCTGTCCAACATCCAGCTTACCGCGTGCATGAAGCACTGCCAAAAGGGCACAGCTACCTGTTCCGCAGACGCCCCGATCCAGACCGCCAGTAGACCAGGTATCGGGATTATTCAAATCAACGCCTGTCGCACCATAAACATTAGCTGTACGGATATCAGTACCTGGAGATATGGGGGGCTGATGCATAATTGAGACGCATACACCCAGCTCAGGGTAATCCGGATGAACAGGATGAAGCTGCTCCCGGGCCGCCTGTGTAACGGCAGCAGAGATACGGCGAATATCCTTTGCATGTGCAGAGTCCAGCACCAATCCTTCAAACTGCGTAGCATCGATGACTGCAAAAAATCCCTGACCACCCCAGGCCACATCAATCAGAACCCTGCCCATACCGGGCACATGTACCTCCTGGTCTAAGCCCCCTACAAAAGTTGGCAGACTGGTAAAAGTACAGCTTGTAACTTTTCCATTTTTACACTCTGCGCGAATGGGAACAAGTCCCGCCGGGATTTCCAGGTTAAATTCTGTAACAGGCTCCTGCATAGGAATCAGTCCAGTTTCCAGTAGAGCTGTAGCCGTAGCCATAACCGTAGCACCGCTATGCAGGGTCCACTCATCTCCGCAGGCAAACAAAGTAGCAGCCTGGGCATCCGGATGTTTTGGAGGAACCAGCATACTGACCACACTTGCGGGCATAGCGCGCGGCTCTTTCAGCATCAGGCCGAGGATCTGTTTATCATGCTCCTGCAAATACGCTTCCTGTTCTGCAAGGGTATTACCCGGAATGTGAGGTACCCCACTGATAATTACCCGCATAGGTTCACCCTCGTGAACTTCCACGGCATCAAACATACGTTTAAAACCCATGATCGTGTCCTCCTTTTTTATAATTACTGGCTGTGGTTTTTACGCCTGCACCTTGATATTTAGATTATACGCAGCACATTTTTTAATAACAATGCAAAAATGTGTAAAATCAGGTGTAAAAGTTTCCTGGCACATTTTTACACCCTCTGTCAAAGCTTATATTTCTTCATACGATAATACAGCAGCTGCCTGCTGATCCCCAAGTAACGGGATGCCTGGGATATATTGCCGTTGGTATGGCTTAATGCTTTTACAATCTCATCCCTTTCCTTTTCCCTGGCTTCAAAATAAAGCTTTCGTTTGCAGAAAGCAGTACCATCTGTATCAGCCTGCTCGTCCCTGCGCTCGTAAAAGATGTTCGCGGGAAGATCATCTGCCATTATTTGTTTTCCGTCCTCCGCATAATTCATTGCCGCTTCAATGCAGGTCCGAAACTGGCGGATATTACCCGGCCAGGAATAGATACGGAACCAGGAAACCGTTTCCTGACTCACACCTGCAATCCTTTTAGCAAATCTCTGATGATATTTGTGCATAAAATATTCCATAAACAGCAAAATATCATCTTCCCTCTCCCTTAAAGGGGGAATGCGAATCTGCACCACAGAAATGTTGTAGAAAAAGTCCATATGGAGAAAGCTTTTCCGTACAATATCAGTGGAGGACACCTTGCTGTCGCAGATTAGCCGGAAGTCTCTGTTTTCATCTAATACACGCACCAGCCGCATCTGAACTGCGCCGGGCAGGTGGGTAATATTCTTAAGGTACAGGGTACCTCCATTTAATCGGCTCAATATTCCCTCTTTTTCCCATCCGCTGTGACTTTGTCCCATTGTTCCGAACAGAAGATGTTCCAGCAGTTCCTCCGGAACGGACGCACAGTCTACAAGAAGAAACGGGGCATGTCTTCTGCTGCTGTGATCATGAATATAATGTGCAATGGTTGTCTTGCCGCACCCATCCTCCCCTTCCAAGAGCACATTGGAATCCGATTGCGCCGCCATCTCCGCCAGAGACAAAGCGTAACGGAAGCTCTCACTTTCTCCGATGAGGTGCTGCTCATACACGCCGCTCCCTCCATGATTTTTTTGCTGATTCAACTGCGTCTGAAGCTCCAGGTTCTTGTCAATCATATCCGTAAATTGAGAAAAATCCCTCTGAATACAAAACGCCCCTGCGAACTTCTCTCCATTGAAAATCGGAAAGGCACTGCTTGTCTTTATCTTTTCTCTTCCTCCAGTAAGGTATGCACAAACCATATCTTCCACCGGTTTTTGGGTCGATAGAACCAAATAGGTGGGGCTGTCCTCCTTTTCTACATCATAAATTTCCAGCAATCGTTTTCCGCGGACCTGATCCAGTGAAAATCCTTCCGACCGTTCCGCTGCAGGGTTAATATATACGCAGCGGCCATTTTCATTGAAAACAAAAATTTCCTCCATCATATTCTCAAATACCAAATGGGAAAATTCTGTTTCCGCCATGATTTTTTTATAAGTATCCATTTAACCTTCCCTCCTTTTTTGCCACTCCAGACATTTGGTATTATTATTTTCTATCTATTTTACATCAATCGCCGGACTTTTCAATCCTCATCTGTAATTTTTTGAAAAATTGGTTGGAACGGATTATTGAAAAAAAAGAACACTCCCTCTGGGAGTTCAAGGATAAAAACCTCTTGGCTCCTGCAGGAATGTTCTTATTATTTTAGTATTACTGCCGCACCCGTGCGGCCCCGCTGTTGATGGCTGCCTGTTTAACCGCCTCTGCCACTGCGTCCTTTACTCTTCTGTCAAAGGCTGCCGGCAATATATAGTCCGCGCTCAGTTCCTCCTCTGATACCAGATCTGCAATTGCATAGGCGGCGGCTGTCTTCATCTCATCATTGATATCGGAAGCCCTGGCATCCAATGCCCCTCTGAAAATACCAGGAAATGCCAGTACATTATTCACCTGGTTGGGGAAATCGGAGCGCCCCGTAGACACTACTGCGGCTCCCGCGGCCTTTGCCTCATCCGGAAAGATCTCAGGGGTCGGATTGGCACAGGCAAAGATTATAGGATCCTCAGCCATAGTTTGTACCATATCTTTCGTCACCGTTCCCGGTGCCGACACCCCGATAAACACGTCAGCGCCCTTGATTACATCTGCTAAAGCACCTTTTTCACAATCCTGATTTGTAATCTCCGCCATCTCCTGTTTGATAGGATTCAACCCAGATCTGCCTTTATAAATCGCGCCTGTGCGATCCGTCATTATGACTCTTCCGACCCCCATACTGATAAGCAGCCGTATAATGGCAATGCCTGCCGCACCCGCGCCGCTGGTCACGACTTTAATATTCTCCAGCTTCTTTCCCACCAGTTTTAGGGCATTCATTAATCCCGCCAGCGTAACCACGGCGGTTCCGTGCTGATCATCGTGGAAGATTGGGATCTCACAGCATTCCTTTAATTTTTTCTCTATTTCAAAGCACCTGGGTGCGCTGATATCCTCCAGATTTATACCCCCAAAACTTCCGGCCAGTAAGGCAACCGTATGAACAATCTCATCTACGTCCTTACTTCTGATGCAGAGAGGGATTGCATCCACCTCTCCAAATGCCTTAAAAAGCACACACTTACCTTCCATCACCGGCATGCCGGCCTCCGGCCCGATGTCCCCCAGGCCAAGTACAGCAGTTCCGTCGGTCACAACTGCAACCGTATTCCATCGGCGGGTGAGATCGAAGCTCTTGTTCAAATCTTCCTGAATCTCCAGGCATGGCCGGGCTACCCCTGGCGTATAGGCCAGGGACAGTGCCTCCTTACTGTTCACCTCAGCTCTCGGGGTTACTTCAATCTTTCCCTGCCATTTATAGTGCAGTTTTAATGATTCCTTTGCATAATCCATTCTGGCTCCTCCGTATATGATTCACTAATTTTATAATAGCATCCATAGGCCGATAAACAGAATTACCGCTCCTAACACTACCCGCAGCAATCTGCTTACCCTGTTATATTTAGGACTGCGTATCCAACTGTCTGCCGCACTGTAACCGGTCCCTGCTAGTACCAGCAAAATACCGTGGCCGGCCGCATATAAAATCATTAGGAAAATTCCCCAGAGCAGTCCGTTTTCCGACTGAGCCACGATTGCAAGCAGGGCAACCATCACCGGCCCAGCACAGTGGGATGCAAATACCCCGCTCAAAGCTCCGGTAAAAAACGCTCCCACATATCCGTTTCCAGGCATTTTCTTCATATCCCCTGCATGGCAGCCGCACCCTCCATGACTGTCCCCCTGGCGGCCGTGATGTCTATGCTCCCTCTTTCCAGGAAATATTTTTATCATACCCCAGGTCTGTAAAGCCATCAGAATCATAAGAAGCCCCATAATCAAACTCCACCAGTGGCCAATCTCGTGCATATAATGGCCGATTATAGATGCAGCAGATCCAAAGACGGCAAATGTCCCCGCCATCCCGGCAGCCATAGTCAATGACAGCCGGAATGCAGTACGGGGGGTGGAGGATGTCCTTTCCATATAGGCAAGAGCCAAAGGCACTGCCGATAGAGAGCAGGGCGTAAAAGAGGTCACTATCCCTGCTGCCAGACTCAAAATGGGAGCAAACCACACATTTTGAGTCATTACATCAGCCAAAAAGGCAATGACTCGATCGAACCAGGCATCCATATCTTCTTTTCTCCTATCCTTACACTCTAAGTTACAACGGGCAGTGTGGAGCCCCCAAAGGGCATTGCAATTACCGAGGCATTCGCCCCATACCGTTTCATGGCCTGATCTAATGCCTCCTGTACCGACGGCTGGGGAGTTAGAAATATGCGTTTTACAAAGGCCGGATCCATTTCCGAAACAAGATCAATTCGCGCATCCTCTAATACCATACCTATGGCGGCTGCTTTATGCCCTCCCAGCACAAACTCCTCTTCTATCCTCCGAATCATAGAGCGGGACGTGGGTGCACTTGTAAGCCACCGCTGGAACTCGGCGCTTCCCATGCCCTCGCTGCAAGCACCAATCAGAATAATCGTGCCGCCCTTTTTTACCGCATGCCTGGCATTGTCCAGTGCCTTTTGGGTCTGGTATAAGTTTGCATCCTTCGGAGCTCCGCCCTGAGAGACGAGCACAATATCGGCCCGCCGGGGAATACTCTTTCTGTACATTTTGTCAAGATATGCGCAGCCTGCCCGGTGAGCCTTAATCACATCTCCGGCTGTGCAGTATACGATATGCTTATGCTCATCTAAAACGGCGTTTACGATAAAATCAATGCCGGTAATCCTTCCGGCTTCTTCAATATCCGCACGGAGAGGATTGTCCCCCAGTCTTCCCGCGCAGGAATTTTCATGGGTCATGAGCCGATGATTTTTCCGGATAGCCTCAGGTGTTGAAACCCCTGGCATGATTGCCTTTGCTCCCCCTGAGTAACCAGCAAAATAATGAAATTCAATATTTCCAAGGCATACCCTGAAATCTGCCTCACTCACTGTTCTCGTTATGTCAACCGGGGTTCCATTTCGGGTAACTCCCAGATGAACACAGTCCTCCGGATCGGAGTCTTTACATTTCACTTCCCCATAGCACCGTTCTCCCACAAGGTGAATAATCTCTTCTTCCGTATGTTTCCTGTGTGAACCCAGAGCCAGAACTACAGTGACATCCTCCTTAGAGATGCCTCCCTCATACAGCTCATCCAATACCAAGGGCATAATTTCCCAGGAGGGCAGAGGCCTGGTAATATCACTTGTCACAATTGCCACCTTTTGTCCCGCCCTGACCATATCCCTCAACCGGGGCGTCCCGATGGGATGCTCTAAGGCGAATGCCGCCGCTTCGGCATCTCTTCTATCATGCGTCATGGGGTTTGATTCCAGCACAGCGATGAGATTTCTCTCAGGAATTTCTGCCTCCTGTACACTTTTCCCATATCCAAAACTAATCTTCATGTATTTCCCCGTTCTTTCTGATCAGATATGATATTGCTCATACTTGTTTTCACAGGGGTTTCCCTTGCAGAAATAGATATCGCCGGAAGTCAGGTTTACAACCATAGAAAATACGGTGCCCATACGCAGGCCGGGCTCTGCCTTCAGGTCATCATGGCGGCAGATACTGCAAGGATATTCCACATGATCTGAGAGTACCTCAATAATGTCCCCGGCTGTAATTTTACTATCCACGGACCGCATCAGCTTTTCAGCCCTCCCCAGGCGTATAAAGCTATCCGGTAGTTTATATTTGGTAGTATCTTTCCGGGGTGCAAGGGGAAGTCTGGGACTTAGAAAATGATTCGTATGGACGATAATTCCGTCCCGGGGATATAATACATCAAAATCCTCATTTTCAATCTCCAGATCGATACATTCCCCGTTCTTGTGTCCCAGCATAAAGTTTGCACAGCACCCAAGAGGCATCCTTGTCGCGGCCTTTACTGCCTCCGTCAGGGTCTCACAGTCCAGAATTCCCCGCATAGCCATATGCAGAGGCAGTCCCCCCGGCGCCTGATTCGTTGAAAGGGCATTCAGGTAAAGGGCAACGCCTGCACTGTTGAATCCAGTCTTTCCTATGATCCCGGCCTCTGTTACCATAAATATCGTGGGCTTTCCGTTTTTCTGACGGATTTTCATCATAACCATGGACGAACGCTGGCTTGTCTTCCAATCCCAGTTGTGAGCCAGAAAAGCATTTCCTGACGCTCCGGCCTCACTGCTCACCCCGATGGAAGTACATCCCCCATCCATCCTGTCGAACTCCTTCCCCACAAATACAAGCTCGCTTCTGCAGTTCAGAGCCAGAATATCTTCAAAATCAAAACCGGAACCATCGGCAATTCCTTTCATCTCCTCCAGATAATCCGGATTGTACTCCGTGATCACTGGTATAAATTGTCTCGACAGTTCTCTTGCCCTGTCCCAGCTGAGATCCGAGTAGTCCTTGAACATTACCTTGTAACAGGCAATGCTTCCTGCAATCTGGGTCTTAAAGCTTTCCCCCTCCTGAAAACCGATTTCATAGGGAGTGCCTTCAATCTCAATATACGGAAAGTTCATTTAATTCCCTCCTTTAGGATCCCCGCATTCAGCTTCTCTCTGCTGCTTCTGCTTTGCCCCGCCCTGATTCATACCATGTCCTGAACGCAATGGTCATCCAGCCAAAGAATAATCCGAGAGTCAGATAAATCATCTCTGTGAGAAAGACCGTTCCATATTCCGCACCCGGTACATATGACATACAGCCGAAATAAGCGCCTGCGGCTATGTAGACCGCCGGAACCAAACTGAACATGTGAGGGGCAATCTCCAGGTAGAACAGCAGCCAGGCGATAATGAGAATTGCCAGAGGCGTGGCAAAGAATCCCAGGGCTCCAAAAGGTCCGGACAACAGCATAATAATGATAGATGCTATTATGCCTATGAGAAATCCCAGGAAGGCCCGGACGCCGTCCTTAATGGTACAGCCCGCCATAAAATAAGTGGCCCAGGCCAGGAACGATACCCATGCGAATCCGGTATTTCCGGCAGGGGGCAGAACACCATGTATGCATTGATCGATGATCTGGATCACACATGCCTGTAATCCCACAAACAGAGCAATCATCGTATGTTTTTTTATCTTCATAAATTACCTCCTACTGATTTAAAATACATTAACCCTAATATCCCGTCTAATCTTCTAAAATAGACAAAAAATGCTCCAGGGAGGTCTGCATCATTTTGGGGGATATTCCCTGAACGATGAAGACTATGCGGGAAGAGTGATCCTCATCCGGCCATTCATCCAGATGCATAGGCGGCGTAATGTGGCTCTGTACTGTATTGAGAACAACAGGTCCCAGAGCGCCCGGGACATTCAAAAGCCCCTTAATCCGCAGTATCTGCTTTCCATACCGGTGCACCAGCGCGGAAAGCCAGATGGCAAAGGCCGTCCAGTTTAACGGCTTTTCCGTGCGGATGGAAAAGGTCTGAATCTCGTTTTCGTCATGGTGATACCCTTCATGGTAGTGATGTACATGTTCCTCACCTTCACCGTGATGATGGTGATGATGTTCCCCGTGCATGGCGTCTGCCGCCTTAATATGGGGAAGGCGGGAGAGCCAGGCCTGAACCTCTGCACTCTTTGTATCAGGATTAAAAGGATCAATGTCAAACAACATAGGCCACAGAGATTCCGGGCTGTTGGAGTCCAGCACCATAGCCATAGGATTGACCTTATGTATCTTATCCCGGGCAAGTGCGATTTGTTCCGGCGTCGCAATGTCAGTCTTAGTCAGCACAAGGCGGTCAGCGATAGCTGCCTGTCTCATGCTCTCCTCATGAGTGTCAAGCTGCTCCGCCCCGAAGACAGCGTCAATGGTAGTAATGATATTGGCCAGTCGCACCTGCCGGCGAAGCATTAAGTCTCCGTCCAGGGTCTGGGCAATGGGGGTTGGGTCTGCAAGCCCGGTTGTCTCCACAACTACCCTGTTAAAGGGAGCTATTATCCCCCGGGAACAGCCGTCTATCAGTTCTCTCAGTCCTGTCTGCAGATCTTCCCGCATCGTGCAGCAGATACATCCGTTCTTCAGGACAATGGTGCTCTCTGTAAGCTTTTGTACAAAGAGATGATCCAAAGCCACCTCACCCAATTCATTGATCATGACAGCCACTCCGGCGCCTTCTTCACAGTTCAGCAGTCTCTGCAGAAGTGTCGTCTTGCCACTTCCGAGAAATCCGGTCAAAACTGTTACAGGAATTCGTTCTTCCATTCTGTTCACTCCTTCTGCAGTCCGATGGCGGACAAATATTCCTCATCAAGGGGATCCACCGGGCGCAGTCCGATGGCATCTGCCGTTACCCAGACATGGGCCAGGTCATCTACAATCTTTGTCTGTCCCGTAGGACCCTTGAGGATAAGCTTTGTATGGAAATCGCATAGCTTTGCTCTTCCCGGAGCCAGCAGGACATTTACCATCTGGATAAGGTTCTGGCGTTCCGCCCTTCGCGTGGCGTTCTCCTCTGCACCTATTCCCTCAGGATTCCCGGCCCGCTCCAGCCAGTCAGCCCCTCCGCTCAGTACACCGCAAGCTGCACACATAATACCCCTCCTTAACTTTAACTGCCCTTCCCGGCAAAGAGATACTCCCCTGCCGGGAAGGGCGTCCTATTCAGTGCATATGTTCAAGATTACACATGAAGCCCATTTTCAACGCCTAAATCTGTGTCTGTGCCAAAGGGGGCCCGCTTACGGAAATCCTCAGCCGCATCAGCCATTGTACAGAAGCTGACTCCAGCGTGGGACAGCATATGATCAAACAGGCGCTCAAGCATCATCAGTCCGTGAGGCTTGCCCGAAGCATCCGGATGAATGGTAATTGGCAGTACTGCGTAATCGTAATTACGGTATACCCAGTCAAACTGATCCTGCCAGATCTCTCCCAGCTGACGTCCGGTTATCCATCCATGGCTGTTTGCAGAAGCCTTTACGAACAGAAGCGGCGGCGCATCATCTAAGTGCCAGTTGGCCGGAAGTTCAACCAAATCTACCGCTTTGCCCGGCTGCCATGGCTTCATCCAGTCTGCAGCAGGTCCATTGTAATTAATCTTCGTCCAGCTGTCGCCCACACGCACGTAATATGGCCAATAGTCATCTTCCATCAGACTGCTGTCATAAGTAATTCCGCGCTCAAACAGCAGTTCAACCGTGTTTTGGCTCAGCTCCCACCACGGTGCCATGTAGCCCTGGGGCTTTTTGCCGGAAATCTTCTCAATAGTACTGATTGTACGATCCAGAACATCAGCCTCCTGCTGGCGGGTCATGGCAAGAGGATTCTCATGCACATAGCCATGAATACCGATCTCGTGTCCCGCATTGTTCACAGCATCGCAGATCATATCGGCTGCCTTAGGGAAGCTCTCCATGGAATGTCCTGTCACGCCCCAGGTTACAGGTATATTGAAGCGTTTAAACAGGTCCAAGAGACGCGGAACACCGCGTTTAGCACCGAATACACCTCTGGAGATGTCACACGGAGAATCCTCGCCGCCCCAGGAACCAATCCAAAGGGATACGGCATCAAAATGCGGATTAATACAGATTTTAATGTCTTTCTTGGTACTCATAATGATGTTACCTCCTTAATAATTTTTTATTTTAAATTCGAAAATTTAAAACCCTTTTAATGTAAATAAAGTTACTGCCGCTTTCAGACTTGCGTCACAAGATCCTCCCAAATCACCTTTCGCAGGGGAGATGTATCATAATTGCCGTTGGATCCGCCGTCTGACGGCTCCAGAGACAATACCGTAACTACCGCATTCTTTTCAGGGAGGACTACGCAGTACTGGCCAAAGATCCCCCACATGTAGGCAGCGTGATTCACCCCGTCTATCCATGTCTGATATCCATACCCAGCCCTGACCGGAGGCTGGGAGGGAATGTATTCCCCGGTCTCAGAATACGAAGTCATCATTGCCTTTATATAAGACTCTGATACAATACGTTTGCCGTTATATTCTCCTCCATTGGCAAGCATCTGCCCAAACTGCCCCAGCTCATCCACGTTGATCTGCAGGGCATTGGCCGCAATGGTATGCCCCATGGGGCAGCTGGTCCACTCTACGTTATGTATTCCCACCGGTTCAAAGAGGCGGTATCTGAGATACTCCCGCAGGTTTTGACCAGACTTTTTCTCAATAAGGCAGCCAAGAATATAAGGGTTAACATTGTTATACAGAAAAGCCGTTCCTGGCTTGTTTACAAATTTGCCCGCCTTATAAAAGAATCGAATCCAGTCTCGCTCGTATTTTCTTTCGTAGCCATCACGCCAGAGCATAGTCTCGCTCAGCCCTGAAGTCATGGTCAGCAAATCCCGCACTGTGATACTAAGAGCATTCTCATCAGTAATGTCATAACTTGCTTCCGGAAAGCTTTCGCTGATGCGCTCATCCAGCGTAATCAGCCCTTCCTCCAAAGCTATGCCTGCGCCCACCCCTGCAAACGTCTTTGACACGGAGTAGGTCTCAAACCTGGGCTTTGCCGGGAACCGTGTCCATTCATCGACTATCTCTCCATTCATACGGACCTGGGCAGCCAAGATGTGCATCCCTCCCCTTTCCGCATCCTCCATGAATCTTTTAACCAGTGTCATTATAGTAACCTCCTTTTTTTGATTACAATGCCGTATCTTTCTTTTTATTAACAAAATAAATTCCAATGTTCGCCGCAACAACCACCAGATTAATCCCATAAAAGATCAAAACATAATTAATGCTGTGATTCAGGACTTTTGCCGCGGCACCGCATATATATCCAAATTCTATCAGGAAAAGGAAAGCCAGGCTGGTACCCTTCGTTGTTCCTGCCTTCATCGCTTTTCTGAAATTAATCGGCCATGAAGCGCCAAAGCAAAGCAGCATAAGTATTTCCAGAATATTTGCCATACATTTCTCCTTTCCCAGGGGACGTTTCCACTATGTAATGTCACTGTCCGGTGCTGTATCGTTGTTGACTGAGAAGCTCTCTGTTTCACTTGTTCACTAGGTGAATCATACCATTAGTATCACATCTTGTCAATCCGTTATTTACATTTTTCATAAATCATCTGAAATTTATCTTATTTTTTTGTGCATGTTGCTAAATAAATTCTTTGTACCTATTCCTACCTCCCGGCAGTAATGTGAATTGTCGGAAGTATCCGGTTCGCCCGTACAAATACAGTAGAATAAACTTGACGGGGTAACCCTTTGAGGGTATCATTTTAGTTATAAGAAACCGGAGGAATGAAGCATGTCTGCAAAAACAAAAGATTTAAAAATCAGGAAAATGTCTGCACCTGATCTGGTGTGCAAAGAGATGAAAGCACTGATCTCCCAGGGAATCTGGGAGGAAAATAAAAAGATACCTTCGGAGGGGGAATTAGCGGAAACATTCGGTGTAAACCGTTTTACGGTCCGTATGGCTCTGCAGAAGCTGAATACTCTGGGTGTCCTGGACACCCGTATGGGAGATGGTACGTATGTATGCTCCTTTGATTTTGACAAACATATGCAGAATATTTCAGAATTCTATATGACTCCTGATCTGCTGAATGATGTCGCTGAGTTCCGGGCCATAATTGAGGTGGAATGTGCCAGGCTTGCCATTCTGCGGGCCACAGAGGAGGACCTTCTGCAGTTAAAGCGCTGCTGTGAAGTGTTTGAGAAGGATATAACGGCTTATGTGAATGCTCCCAGAGGAAGCCGGAACCGGGAACTTTTTTATGAAAAGTTCAATGACAGTGATATAGAAATCCATACGCAGCTCTGTAAAATGTCTCATAATGATCTCCTAATATACGCTTTTTCCACGGCAAAAGAGGCGATCCGGGAACATATGTACACGATCGGGCACCAGAGGGTTATCCACCTTGAGCCTGGAGAGGATATTGGCAGTGTTAAAAATCATTGGGAAATTTACCACGCAATAGAGAAAAAGGATTTTGATATGTGCCGCAGTTTACTGATAGACATGATAGATTATAATAATCCAACAGAATAATATACCTTACCCTCTTAGGCTGCCGTATCAAGTTTATGCGGCAGCCTTTTCAGCCGGATGCAGGGTCACAGCAATAGGAAAGGATTGAAAACAATATGAAACGATGTTCATGGTGTCTCATCAATGAGCCAATGATTAAGTACCACGACCAGGAGTGGGGAGTTCCCGTACATGATGACCAGAAGCAATTTGAGTTCTTAATGATGGAAGTCATGCAGTGCGGGCTGAACTGGAATATGATGATCCGGAAACGGGAGATCTTCAGAAACTGTTTCGCCGGTTTTGACTATCATGCGGTCGCCGGTTTTGCAGAAGCAGATATAGAACGTATTATGAATACCGAAGGAATGATAAAGTCACGCCGTAAAATAGAAGCTGTCATCCACAATGCCAGGTGTTTCCTGGAGATACGGGAAGAGTTCGGCAGCTTCAGCCGGTATCTGTGGGAGTATTCCAAAGGGAAGACCATCCTGTATGCAGGTCACCAGAAAGGAAACATTCCTGCCAGAAACGGGCTCTCGGACCTTATCAGCAAAGATTTGAAAAAACGGGGGTTCAAGTATCTCGGTTCTATCACCGTATATTCTCATCTGCAGGCCTGCGGGGTGATAAATGATCATGAGGAGTCCTGCGATTGTTATCAAAAACTGATTGCACAGTATCCTGTCATCCGTAAAAGGAGATACCTGGAGGGGTGAATCCCCTCATTTGTCCCCTGTATGCCGCAAAAACTCAAAAAATGCAAAGATAATTGATATTACTGTCAGAACAGCAACAATATTCTCCGACATATTATTGGCATAGTCAGCCTGCCCCCGGTCCATGGCTCCTAATACCAAATAGTAAACACACCAGATAAATCCCAGCACCAACAGCAGGAGGGTACTGTATTTTAGAACAGCGGATATCTTATTCATTACTCTGCGGCTTTTCTGAATCTGCCGCTCTGTATACTCCTTTCTCAGAGAAAGCTTAATGCCTCCCACCAGAAAGCCTCCGATAATTCCAATGGACACACTGACGCACAGGCGGTAAAATACTTCCATATTTTTGATCTTCCTTTCGCATAGTAGTTTGCATATTCTGTCTGTATTTTACCATATGCATACTGATAAGTCATTTTTTCTCAGAAACAAAACAGGAGATTTACCGATTTCTTTGTGGTAATCTCCTGTTTTATTATAGTTAAAATAATCCTACAGTTTAAAAATTTGAGTTGTTTCAGTTATCTGGTCTTTGTCCAGACCCCGTTTTTATTCACATAGTATTTTCCAATCCATTGGTTTGCGGCCATTCCCCCGCCGGATTTCAGATAATACCATCTGCCGCCGGTCTGCACCCAGCCTGTCGCCATGGCTCCTCTGTTTTTCAGGTAATACCAGGTTCCTCTGTCCAGAATCCATCCGGTTTCCATCGCCCCGCTGCTCTTCAGATAATACCAGGTGTTTCCGTCCAGCAGCCACCCTGTGGCCATGGCTCCGTTATTTCTCAGATAATACCAGGTATTCCCCTCCTGATACCAGCCGGTAATCATAGCGCCATTTCCCCTCAGGTAATACCATGTGTTTCTGTCCAGCAGCCACCCGGTTGCCATGGCCCCGCTATTCTTCAGATAGTACCAGGTATTTCCGTCCTTTATCCACCCTGTGGCCATCATTCCGTTATTCTTCAGGTAATACCAGGTATTCCCCTCTAACAGCCAGCCAGTCTGCATCACACCGTCTTCATCGCAGTAATACCAGTGGCTTCCATCATCTACCCAGCCAGTCATACGGTACCCGTACTTATCAAAGTAATACCAGGTATCATGGATAGACTTCCAGCATAATCTGGGCCAGGTCCCGTCTCCGTTGCTGTACCACCAGCCGTTCCTGTCGTGTTCCCAGTGAGGAATCTCTGTCTGCGTATCCTCTGACACTACAATCATGAACTCTTCCGTCATACCCTCATAAGAAACTGTAATGTACTGAATGCCGGGGGCTGATGTATCAAGTGCGCCCACTTCATAGCTTTCGCTTTCCAGTTCTCTGCAGGCCCCGTCCGAATACCAGGCGTAGACAGCAAGACCTGTCAGATCTCCTTCCTCCCCCACAAGATACTCGGTCTTGGCGGGCGGTGTGAGAACAAGCTTTGCCAATACTGGTTCTTCTGATTTCTCTGATACCTTCACTGTGAATTCTGCAGTATTTCCCTCATATGACACAACCACCGTCTTGTCTCCGGGCTCTGTTGAGTCGAACCCTTCCAGTGTGTAAGACCCCTGGCTGATTTCCTCTTTCACCTGATTGCTGTAAACCGCATTTACGATCATTCCTGCAGGGTCGAATGCCTCTCCCACCAGGTAATCCGTCTTGTCCGGCACAATAATCTCAATGCCTGTGAGTTTTTTCTCCTTTACCGTAATTGTGAAGGCTGCCGCCTTATCCTCATAGGTTACTGTGACTTCTTTTGTTCCTGCCGTCATCGTGTTCACGTCAGATAGCACGTACTCTGATACCTCTTCCTCCGAGCCGTCTGAGAATTGTGCCTTAACTGCCATACCCGTACGGTCAAAGGGTTCGCACTCCTCGTATTCCGTCTTAGCCGGAGGCGTTACCAGAATCCCAGTCAAAGCCTTTTCATTCAGAACTGTAACTGTAAACTCTCCTGTTTTGGTAATTCCATTTTCCGTATAGGAAACAGCAACGGTCTGTTCTCCGGGTGCTAAAGAATCAAATCCGGTAATCTCACAGTCAGAAGGCTCCACTGCTGCACTGGTTCCATTCACATAGTTTGCCTTTACTGCAAGATCATGGAAGTCCAGATCCTCGCCCAGTTTATACTCCGTTTTGGAGGGCGGGGTTACCGTCAGGGAATCTAATGCCGGGGATTGAACATGTAGTTCGCAATCTGCGTAAATATCGGGATTGTCCTGCAGGGACAGCCTCACTACCGCGTCCCCTTCTCTGACTCCCTTCAGTACGATGGTATCTGACTTTACATCGTTTACGATTTCCACAGCATCTGCACCCTCTGTAATACTCCATACCACATCCTTATAAGTCGCATTCTGAGGTGTGACAGATGCGTTCAGTGAGACAGTATCTCCCGTGGTCAGCTCTATAGCATCCTGATCGGCTGCAACCCCTTCTGCCGGTACTAGCTCAGGCAGAGCTGATGAACTGCCGTTTGCGGCTGTAAAGCTATGGAAGGTGACCTTTGTCTGATTGCCGGAAGCCATGAATCCGGTGGTCATTAAGCCGGCTTTTACATGGTCAGAGCTCATACTGCGCCTGCTGCTGAAGGTTTTATATTCCCCTGTCTCTCCCAGGGCATAGTACCCCGTGTAGGTATTGCCTGACTTCTCTAATTTCAGTCTTAATTTTTGGTTGGGATCCGTTAAGCTGACTCCGATCTGCTGCTTGTCCCCGTCACCAGTATTTAATTCCACGCCGTTGGGAAGGTATACCAGCTTCACATAATGGGAATCGTCCCCATAGGCTACCAGGCCGGCTGAGGGCCAGTTTCCGCCGATGAGATCAAAAGCGGGATTCGCACTCAGCACTGTTTCTATCGTCCAGTCACTGTTTGCGTTCTGCAGAAACAGATTCTTTGCAGGGTTAGACTGATTTCCCAGATCCCCGCCTTCCGTCTGTATGGTCAGTCCTTTATTCTGCTCATATGTAACATTGGCTTCGTTTGGATTTACTATCTGCCAGAACTCACCAACGCTGTCTCGGGTAAAGTCATCGCTCTGTACCTTGTCACTGGTGTAGAACTTGATTTCGTATTCTGCGGTATTCTCCCCGTCATCAAACGTCACTTTGGCAGAACCGGGCACCGCCTGGGCCTGTTCCACGCTGACTTTGGCCGCTGTAGAGTAAGCCTTCACAAAAGGAACTGCCCCGCCGCCGTCTGCCGGCACCGAATATGTCTTTACATCTCCTGTGAATTCCGTTAAAGGCATACCGTTGATCTCTATTTTGTCTACTCTTGCAATGGTATCCATGACCGCCACATCGTCATAAGAAGCCATACTTCCCTCAGGCTGATAGAATCCAACTGTACCTGACTGCAGAGAATAATCACGGAATTCGCCTTTCTTAGCTCCGTTCACATACACGGTGATCCACTCATTGCAGCATTCTATCTTTACTCTGGTATACTGGCCCGGATCTATGGCCTGTTCCATACTCCCAACTGTGGTTTCCGTGCCATTTACTGACTTTTTCAGTTCCAGACCGTTCTCTCCCATTAGCAGGAGATAATAGTTCTTATCATCTGATTTTCTAAAGGTCAGCCCCGCTGCCTGATCTTCCAGTTTCACATTAGCTTCGAAACTATAGTTCTTCCAATCAATTCCTTCGCGGGCTGTCATACTGGTATTATTCATTAACTGGAGTGACCCGCCGATTATTCTGGAATTCGCTTTATTTTTCCAGGCTCTTAAATCCCCGTCAAATGTCTCTGAAAACATTGCATTTCTCTCAGAGAACCGGAAGGATTCCATCTCACATATCTTTTCACTGCTCTGACTGTGGAATTTGAGGTAAACGGTATGAATTCCCTGGACTTTGGAGACAGGGGCCGTGAACTCTGTCCATTCGGAGGAAGCCAGAGAGCCTACGATTACGGTACCTATAGGTGCATTTTCTGGATCATCCAGTACAATATCTATGCTTCCCCCTGACTTAGCCTTTAACCGTGCGGTGAACTGAAGATCCTGATCCGTGGTTCCAAAGTCAAAGTCCCTGTATTCCACACAGTTCCCGTCTGTAATATTTATCAGAGGATGCAGATCCGCTGCCTGTTCGGAGAGATAGCAGCCCGAAGGATAGCCGTCCATTCTCACGTGAGTGGCATAGGCAGCCTCTACTTTTTCATAGGGACTCAGAGGCCCGCCCAGTCCATGGTTAGTCATCTGCACCATATTCCCATTGATATCCCCTATTTTTCCATTTTCATCAAAGTAAATTTTCTCCGCACAGACCTTTCGCCTCATATTGCTGTTGCCAAAGCCCCTGTGGTAGAAGAGGTACCACTGATCCTTTATTTTGCAGAAAGAGCCGTGGTTATTGCCCCCTGCCAGATCGCAGCCGTCATTATCCAGAATATTTCCTCCGAATGTATATGGGCCGAGAGGCTCATCTGCTATGGCATAGGACATCATGTGAACCCCTTTGCCTTTGTTGGACGGATAAAGGATGTAATATTTTCCGTTTATTTTCTTAAGGGACGGTCCCTCATAGTATCCAAAGCCGTCATTGCCTGCTCCGAACAGCACCTTCTGGGTATCCTTTTTCACCACGGTATACAAACCATTCTCATCTTTGATCAGTTCTGCCCCCAGCAGTCCCTGCCCGCCGAATGAGGTTGTCTGCCCCCAGACAAGATAGACCTTCTGATTCTCTCCCTCACCTTCGGTATAAAGGCTGGGATCGATATTGCTCGTCTCAGTGCCGTCATCATACAGAATTTTCTTGGCAGGGCTGAATGGCCCTTCCGGGTTCTTGCTTGTTGCCATACCCAGAGCCGGTCCCCCGGCATTGCAGGTAACCAGATAATAGGTATCGCCGATTTTGCACACATCGGGTGCATAGAGCTGTGTATCGCTCCAGTCCACACCGTCTGTGTCCTGTCCCTCCCAGAAATACCCCTCTCCCTTTCTTGAGGCAAAGGAAACCCCGTGATCCGTCCAGTCCTCCAGATCCTCCAGAGGAGCAGACCACACTCTGTACTGGTAAGAGCACCAGGTTCCGGAGTTATAATCATCATGCGAACCATACAGATAGAGGCGCTCCTCCCCCTTCTCATTTGTGAACACCTTTGCCTCCACATCCGGGATATACTCATCCAGTGGCAAAAGCGGATTGGCCGCTTCCACTGTCAGAGACGGAACCGCCATTGCCGTACCTGCAGCCGCGATGATACCTAAAAATACATTCTTAATACTTCTTCCCATATTTTCTCCTTTCTCCTCATACTATAAAAAAACACCGGCTGCAGTTCCACCTCCCTTCGCGCTGCTGCAATGCCGGCATTTTTTGTCTCTACCTCTATACGGCAACAGCCGTATGTCCGTTCACTCTATATTACTGCGACTTTTTCTTGCTGACTACGTCAAAGATTACCGCTGCCAGAAGCACAAGCCCTTTTACCACCTTTTGGTAGTTGGAATCAACTCCCATGATGTTCATACCCAGGTTAATTACGCCCATCAGAGTTGCGCCGATGATGACCCCGGGTACTGTTCCGGTTCCGCCGTATGCGGAGGCTCCGCCAATGAAACAGGAACCGATGGCATCCATCTCATAGTTGGTACCTGCCGTAGGATTCGCTGAATTCAGACGGGCAATGGTTACCAGGGCTGCCATGGCAGACAGGAATCCCATATTCAGGTATGCCATAAAGTATACGTTGTCCGTGTTAATTCCGGAGAGTTTGGTGGCTTTTTCATTGCCTCCCACCGCATAGAAGTAACGGCCGATGGTTGTCTTAGAGGTGATATACGCGTACACCAGAATTACCACCAGCACCCACACAAGTACATTAGGAATTCCCTTGTACTGTGCCAGACGGAACATAAACGCAAAGATGACTGCACATATAATTACAGACTTAACCACAACGCCTGCCATAGGTTCTGTCTCATATCCCTTTTTTGTCCTGCTTCGTCTTCCGTTAAATACAACCACCAGATAAATCACGCAGGCCAGAACCCCTGCCAGCATACAAGTGAGATTAATCCCGTTTCCTCCCAATGGGTTTACCACATAATTGTTGAACAATTCCAGATAATTATCCGGCATAGGCGCAATGGTCAGTCCGTCCAGCACAACGTTGGACAGTCCCCGGAAGATGAGCATCCCGGCCAGTGTCACAATGAAAGGCGGTATCCGCACGTAAGCGATCCAGAATCCCTGCCACGCTCCGATTAGAAGGCCCACACCCAGCATAATAAGAATCGCCAGATACGTGTTAACGTGTTTGTTTACCATCAGTGAACCGCCCACTGCTCCCACAAAGCACACTACGGATCCCACAGACAGATCGATGTTTCCTCCTGTGAGAATGCACAGCA
This sequence comes from Lactonifactor longoviformis DSM 17459, assembly GCF_900129135.1. GTDB lineage: Bacteria > Bacillota > Clostridia > Lachnospirales > Lachnospiraceae > Lactonifactor > Lactonifactor longoviformis. The sequence goes on along the minus strand of NZ_FQVI01000013.1, from coordinate 47,554 downwards.
GCATACCGGTTGCAAGGATGAATACATAGGCATTCTGGGCTATCAGGTTCGTCACGTTCTGGGGAAGCAGCATCTTCCCCCCGGTTTTCCAGGTAAAAAACAGTGTTACCAGTATTAAAGCAATTACCATGGTATATTTTTTTACAACTACTGAAACTTTTGCTTTATCCATTGTCTACTCTCCTTTGCTTGATTTCAAGATGCGGGCCATGATGACCTCCTGGGATGCCTCTTCCCGCCGCAGTTCTCCCACCATCTTACCTTCGTTCATAACGTAGATGCGGTCCGACATCCCCAGTACCTCCGGCAGCTCAGAGGATATCATGATTACGGACTTGCCCGCCGCCACCAAATCGTTAATGATACAGTAAATCTCATACTTGGCCCCCACGTCGATTCCCCTGGTAGGTTCATCCAGGATCAGGACATCCGGCTGGGCAAACATCCACTTGGCCAGCAGTACCTTCTGCTGGTTTCCGCCGCTTAAGTTGCCCACATTCTGCTCTACCGTAGGGCATTTTGTATTCAGCTTCTCTTTGTACTCCACAGCCGCCTGGTATTCCTTATCCCGGTCAATTACCCCGTGACTGCTGACTGCCTTCAGATTGGCAAGGGTTGTATTAATTTTAATAGGGTTCGAAAGGATCAAGCCGTTTCCTTTTCTGTCCTCTGTGACATAGGCCAGTTTCTTTCCTATGGCCTGGCGGACATTGTTCAGGTGCACTTCCTCTCCGTTTAGATAGAGCTGTCCGCTGATCTGTGAGCCGTAGCTTTTTCCGAACACGCTCATGCCAAGCTCTGTTCTGCCTGCGCCCATAAGACCGGCGATGCCCACCACTTCTCCCTTATGTACTTTCATAGATACACCGTCACAAACCTTCCGTTCAGAATACAGAGGGTGGTGTACGGTCCAGTCCTTTACCTCCAGAAGAACCTCGGGCTTAACTGTATTCTCCCGCTTCGGGAACCTGTCGGTCATCTCCCTTCCTACCATACCCTTAATGATACGGTCCTCAGAAATATCATCCTTGCTTTTATCCAGGGTTTCAATGGTACTTCCGTCACGGATGACGGTAATTTTATCTGCCACATATGCAATCTCATTTAATTTATGAGAGATTATAATCGAAGTCATGCCTTCCTTCTTGAACTTCAGCATTAAGTCCAGAAGGGCTTTTGAGTCGGCTTCATTCAGGGAAGCCGTAGGTTCATCCAGTATCAGCAGTCTCGCCTTTTTTGCCAGTGCTTTTGCAATTTCTACCAGCTGCTGCTTGCCCACACCAATATCCTTGATCAGTGTTCTGGAGGACTCCTGCAAACCTACCGTTCTCAGATATTTGTCAGCTTCTCCATACGTTTCATTCCAGTCTATGGCTGCTTTTTTTCCTTTTTCATTCCCCAGGTACATATTCTCTCCGATGGTCATATATGGGATCAGAGCCAGTTCCTGATGGATAATTACGATTCCCTTTGATTCACTGTCTTTAATTTTATTGAATTTGCATACTTCCCCGTCATAGATAATGTCTCCCTCATAGGATCCGTGGGGATAAATACCGCTTAATACATTCATCAGAGTGGATTTCCCCGCTCCGTTTTCACCAACCAGCGCGTGGATCTCGCCTTCTTCGACCTTCAGGTTTACATTGTCCAGCGCCTTTACGCCAGGGAATGTCTTGGTGATATTTTTCATTTCCAAAAGTATCTTTGCCAATTGTCTCCCTCCTTTTCTATCATTTAGTACAGGCGGGTATATGCCCGCCTGTACCTGAAGTAATGTTTATTTTAAATCATCTTCTGTATAGTATCCGGAATCAATCAGCAGGTCTTTATAGTTATCAACTGTACAAACCTTTGGCTCGCAAAGATAGGTTGGGATAACGCCTGTGCCGTTGTCATAGGATTCTGTATCGTTTACTTCTGCTTCTTTGCCCTGCATAATAGCGTCTACCATCTTAACGGTCTGGTTTGCCAGGTCACGGGTATCCTTGAAGATGTCCATAGACTGCTTTCCTGCGATTAAGTTCTTCACATTGGCAACATCACAATCCTGTCCGGTGATTACCGGATATTCTCCTGTGTAGGAGGATGCCAGAGCATTCTGTACGCCCAGAGAAGTAGAGTCGTTAGAGCAGAGAACTGCGTCAAGGTTTGTTCCGTCAGAGTAATTACCGGAAATAATAGTGTCCATACGGTTCTGTGCTTTCTCTGTAGACCAGTCAGCAGTAGCAACCTTTGCGAATTCAATCTGTCCGGAAGGTACTACTAATTTGCCGGAGTCAATGTAAGGCTGAAGCACATCCATGGCTCCTCCGTAGAAGAACTGTGCATTGTTGTCTCCCGGGTCACCGGTTACGATTTCCAGATTAAACGGTCCCTCTGCATTTTCCAGATCCAGCGCTTCCTTAATGTACTCGCCCTGTTTCTGGCCTACCATATAGTTGTCAAAGGTTGCATAATAAGAGATTGCATCGGAGTTCATAATCAAACGGTCATAGGAAATTACAGGAATGCCTGCTTCTTTTGCCTTTTCCAGCGGGGTGCCCAGGGACTCTCCGTCAATGGAGGCAATTACCAGAACATTTACGCCGTTGGATATCATGGTTTCAATCTGAGATACCTGTGTGGCAATGTCGTTGTTGGAGTACTGAATGTCTACTTCGTACCCTGCGTCCTTCAGCTGCTGCTCCATATTCTGTCCGTCCTGGTTCCAGCGCTGGAGATCCTTTGTGGGCATTACCACGCCTACAATGTTTCCGCCGGCCGGTGCAGCGGTATCAGAAGCCTCTTTGGCGTCGTCTGCCTTATCTTCAGCAGGTGCCTCCGTCTTTGTATCAGAGGAGCTTGCGCTTGAACTGTCATCGCCCGAAGTTCCACAGCCTGCAAATAGTCCTGCGACTACCATGGTTGATAATAAAATACTGACTACTCTCTTTTTCATTCTTTACTTACCTCCCAAATGTATTTGTTTTTTGTTATGTCTAAACTATATCACAGGATCTATAGGACTTTTTTACGACATCCTGCACTTTATTGCCATAATAAAAAAATGCCCCGTGTCAACAGGACATTTTTGTGGTAAAAAAATACTATGTGCTATTCTTTTCTAATGTTCAGATAGACCTCTTCCTCTGAATGGAAATTAGTGTCAATGATCTGGGTCTGCATATTTTCTTTTGTAACCGCTATGGGATCCAGGCTGATGTACGGAACATCAAAAGTTCCGTCGTTTATGGTACCTGTCACATTGACGCAAATGCCGTTCCCCATCTTTACTGCGTACTCAGCTGCTGTCTCTGCCTCGGTCTCCACCGGTTTATACACAGTCATAGCCTGTGTTCCCTCCACAATCCTCTGGCAGGCATTCAGATCCGCATCCTGGCCGGTGACCACTACGGTACCTGCCAGACGGTTTTCCGTGAGGGCCCTCACCGCCTCTGTGGCCAGCCCGTCGTTGCCGCACATGATGCCTGCCACGTCCGGGTAAGCCTCAAGCCCTCTGCTAACCGCATCGTAGGCCAGCTCCGCGGTCCATGCGTCACAGTACTGCTGGTAGACCACATTCAGCCCGCTGCCCTTTATAGCCTCAGAAAACCCTTTTTCTACCTGGCTCACATTATTATCCGTCGGGGGCCCTTTAATGGCGAATATATCGCCCCCTTCCGGCAGTCTCTCTTTCAGGGCCTCCCCCATGAGCCTTCCCACCTGTTCATTGTCAAAGGAAATATAGAGATCCACGTCCGCATTCCGGATCAGTCTGTCATAGGCAATCACCTTGATTCCCGCATCCTTTGCCTCCTGCACTACATCTGTCAGACTGCTGCTGTCCACTGCAATTATGGTGATTACATCCATTCTCTTCTTGATAAAGTAGCGGATCTGGGAAATCTGCTGATCCACATCCCCGTTGGCGTTCTGAACGTTAACCTCTGCTCCCTGAATCTTCGCTGTGGTCTCGAACACATCCCGGTCCCGTATCCACCGCTCCAGTACAAAGGTGTCAAAACAAAGCCCTATCTTCACCTTACTCTCCCGCGGAGCGGGTTCCTCCTTCTTCTCCTCACTGCCGCATCCGGTGAGGGCCGCGCAGATGCCCAGCAGCAGGAACAGTCCTATCATTTTCTTTTCCTTCTTCATTAGCCTAACCTCTCTCTATACTCGCTGGGGGTAACTCCTATGTATTTTTTAAAGATTCTGCTAAAATAATTGGGGTCACCGTATCCTGACATGGAACATATCTCTTTTACACTCAGCTCCGGATTCTTGAGATATTCCTTGGCATTTTCCATTCTTACCTTGGTGAGATACTCAATAAAGTTTTCCCCGGCCTCTTCCTTAAACACCTTACTGAAGTAATATGGACTTATGTTAACCATCTCAGACACCCCGTCCAGAGAAATATCCTTTTGAAAATTGGAGTTAATGTACTGCTTTACCCTGGTTACGATTCCTTCTGTCTGTTCCTCCTGTTTACTGGTGATATTTCTGCACACCTCTGTGATTTTCTTCAAAAACCAGGTACGCAGCCCCTCGTAGCTGGAGTATCCCGTTACCTGCTCCAGGTAATCCTTCCGGTAGCGGAATTCATACGTCATTCCCCCATTGAGAAACGCCTCTCTCTCCGCCCGCATCACAAACTCCAGAACCTTTATCTGTATATCCGCCTGGCAGTCCGGGTAATTCTGTACCATCCACTCAAAGAAGAGATCTGCCTGCTGTCTGGCCCCGTCCATATCGCCTCTGAGAATCATCTGAAAAAGCTTCTTTTCCGTATCTGCAGGATAATCCCCCACATACCCGCATCCAATGGGCAGGTCTTCCACATGGGCAACCCGCCCCTTGCTCTCTGTCAATGCTCTGGATGCCTCTTTATAGGAATCATTAAGTTCCTCAAAAGGCTTCACCCCGCCGATGCCCACTTTGAACTTGGCGTCTATATCCTTTTCCAGACGGCGGACCATATTCCTGGACTTCTCTATGATTTGGATCCTCTCGTCATATGTTAAGCTCTCCTGTTCCCAGGGTACAAACAAAGCTATCTTATTGGACATCACCGGTCCGATGCAGCAGTAGAAAAACCCTCTGATAATTTCCCGAAACTGGGAGTAAAAGGACTGGGCTTTTACACTCATCCCCACAGCATTGGTAAGAACCCCCTCCGTAATTGCTTCCCCAAACTGGACCACCATCATGAATCCGTATTCCTCCCTGACATCCAGAAGCTGCCTGTAATTCCCGATTTCCCTGTTCCTTCCCTCCTGCAGCAGAAGGCTGTAAATAAACCCGCTCTCTATCACAGGAATTACCGTCTCCAGCTTTTCCTGGATTTTCAGGGACTCGCTCCGTTTCCTCCGCTCTTCCTCTACCTTCTGCATGGCCCGGACCAGGACGTCAATGACTACCTTACGGTTTACAGGCTTTGTGAGGTACTCCAGAACGCCAAGATTAATGGCCTCCTGTGCGTAGGCAAACTTATCATAGGCTGAGATTACGATAAAATGCACCGATGTATGGAATTTGCGTATCTCCTGCATCGCATGAATCCCATTGATTCCCGGCATCTGAATATCCATAAAGACAATATCCGGCCGGAAGGTCTCTGCCAGTTCAATGGCAGCCCTTCCGCTTTTCACACACTGTATTTCTACCGTGCCCCTGAAGTTCGATTCAATAATGGTTTTCAGTGATTCCAACATAATTCCTTCGTCATCTGCCAGCAATATCCTAAACATATCCTTCTCCTTTCCGTGTACTTACGCTGTCTCCAGAGGAATGATAAGTGACACGACCGTACCTTGATCCTGCCCTCTGCTCTCTATTTGAAGCAGCCCTTTGCGGTCATAATAAAGTTCCATCCTGCTCTTTACATTATTGATTCCAATGCCGGTGGAATCTGACTGCCCCCTATGGCCCTCCAGCGTATTCTCCAGTATAGCTTGTATCTTCTCAGGCTCCATCCCCTTTCCATTATCCTTTATCCGGATGATAACCTCTCCGTCTTCTCTTTTTACAGTAACATGGATGTACCCCTCTCCCTCCATGTGGCGGATCCCGTAATTCACAGAATTCTCTACAATGGGCTGGAGGATCATGCTGGGAACACGGATATCCTCCACCCCGGCATCTGTCTCTTTAATATAATTAATGTCTCCTGCAAATCTCACATTTAAAATATAAATATAGTTGTCAACCGCCTCCAGTTCTTCCCCAAGCGTGGCGTCCTCAGACATCTTCCGCACATTATACCGGAAAAAGTCTGCCATCCGTTCCACAAACAGACAGGTCTTCTCCGCATCCTCCATCATGGCAAGCTGTGCCCCCGCGTTCAGGGAATTAAAGAGAAAATGCGGATTAATCTGTGCCTGCAGGTATTTCAGCTGCGCATCCTTGAGATGGTTTTTCATCAGCAGTTCCCGCTCCATCATCCGCTGCTCTTTTTCCATACTTTCCTTCGTTCTCTGAATATGGTCCCTGATGCTGTAAACCATCTGGTTAAAGGCTTTTGTAACAGTGCCCACCTCGTCTGCGGATGTAACCTCCAAAAGCGGAGCATTCAGGTTCCCTTCCGCCACCTCGTCCGCAGTCCGGGCCAGCAGAATCAGGGGACCTATGATGCTTTGGGTAAGCAGAACCAGAAAGATAATATTGACCACTGCCACAAATATGAGGATCGCCGTGCTCACAACCTCCATATATTGCAGAGAAACCAGAAGGGTTTTGTAGCTGCTGGAATTCACCTGAAACTGCTGCCGGTTCAGATTGTCTATATAAGAAGTTATGTACCGGTACAGCTCCTCAGCCTCCGCATAGCAGTCTTTATACCGCTGTATATTGCGTCCTCTCTTGGCAGCTACCGTGTTATCCATTGTAGCCAGATACGTATCCGACATGTTTTTAATATTTTTTTCCAGTAAAAGCATACTGTTGTCCCGGGTTTCTCCGTTCAGATCCTCCAGCAGATCCCGAAACTGCTGTCCGCTTCTGTAATAGTTCTCCAGCGCGGAGGAGCTTTTGGTACTCAGATACTCATACACATCCTCATGGGTACTGGTCAGGGCATCCGACAAGTCATTGAGGGTAATATTGCTCACATAGATCTGATCGATCCGGTTGATGGATCGGTTTACTTCCTTATAAAGCAGCAGATTACTTATCAGCAGCAGAAGGGAGGTAAATCCAAAGCAGAGGAGCAGCTTTTTTCTGATCGATAAATCCTTTATAATCTGTTTCCAATGTCTCATTCTTCTATTCTCTCTTTACTCTTCCATATAATCCGCAACATTTTCTTTGGTAATCAGCTCCAGATCCACACTGAAATATTCACTTACATATCCCATCTCTCTGTACTCCTGCAGAGCCTCCACACTGTATCTCCCTACCTGCTCCGTATCCAGCTCAAAAGCAGCCGAGGTTGTTCCCCGGGATATGGCGTTCAGAAATGACTGGGTGGGATAGTAGCCGATGATATCCATCTGCCCGACTTTATTATAGTCTATGAGAGCCTGATAAGCACACTTAGTATCTATCTCATCCAGGCAGACCAGAATATCCGGGATGGCCTGTGAATCCAGAAACACATCCCGGATTGCCTCTTCAGACTCAAAGGTATTACCGCTGTTGATCCTCAGGGCCTCTATCTCCACCTGGCTACCATAGGGAGATTTTTCTTTTATTTCTGATTTAATCTGAGAAAATGTAAGATTTTTACTGGGATCTTCGATATCCCCATTGATCAGCACCAATATCTTTTTTGTATTTTCTGTCATGGTTCTGCAGATAATCTCCCCGTACTCCTGCCCAAGCTGAAAGCTATTGACTCCGATAAAGCTTTTTCTTTTGGTATTGGAAGCATCTTCCATCACAGTTACCACAGGAATATTGTTGGCAGATGCTTTGTTAATCAGTCTCTCCACCTCTGGGTCTCCGTTAGGTTCTACAATGATGCCATTTACTTTGGATGCAATACCAATCTCCAGATAATCTTTCGTGGTATATTCCGATACCATGTCCCCGCCTACATACTCCAGATATGCATTATGCTCTGTGGCTTCTTTTTTTGCACTTTCATAAATCGCCTGCCATAGAGGAGAACTGATATTGTCTGCAATCAAAACATAATGATATAAGTATTTCTCGCCGCTGTCTATCTCACCGGTCTGCATGTCTCTAACGATGTGACGGTAAAATCCCCATCCCCCTGCTGTAATCAAAACCAATACAACCAGTACTGCTATAACCGGTATTATGCTTTTCTTCATATACTTCATCTCAGATACGCCTTTCTTTGTTTATTCATTATACTATATCAGGAAATAAAAAAAGTAACAACTCCTCAATGGAATCTGTAAAATAAGTGTCTAAAAAACCGCCATTATCGGAGATATTTCCAATAATGACGGATTTTTACAGTCCCGTTATTTTGTCTCTGTCCATTCTCCTGAACCGTTCAAATAGTACCATCTTCCACCCGTATACAATCGTCCGGTTGCCATAGCTCACATGTCTTTTTTCCTTTTCTCCGCTCATTTTATTTGTTATCACCAGAATAGCATGGATGAAACAGGATAAAATTGTTAATTGCTGTATGTTTTTGTGTCAAGTAGTTTTTTTAATATATGATAGGACTTTTTTGCTATTATGCATGACAATTTTCTCCTACAATATGCCATAGAAATCAAATTCCCTGTTTTTCGTCTTTCATTTTGTATACACATCCGTGGATAAAACAGAGCACTTCGACAAAAAGAAGCATGCTTTTAGATGCCTGTTCTTTTTGCTGAAATGCTCTGTTTTCTTCTAATCATCCATTTATTTTTATAGAAGGGCTCAACGTAGTTCTTCGCGGCGCTCTACGCTGATTGTGTTTATCTCATCAGAAGTCCAGGGGGAAAATTGGCCTTTTTATTTTTTTCAGATTCAATGTTTCAAGATTTCCTGTACTGATTCCAGGCGGATCAACCGTAATAATATGATCCGTAAACTTTTTAAAATACGCCTTAAAATGCTGAGCAGATTTCACACCAATGATATTGTATTCTCTGAAATCTATTCCCAGTAAAGAAAATATTCCATCATCCATGATCTGATAACTATTGCTAGCAATGATCACATCCACATTCCCCGCCTGAATCCTCACTGAGGCACCGAAGTTAACCGGCTGACCGTGGGTCATATCACTCAATATACAGTATTTTCCATCGCAAATACTCTTTACATAAGCATTTTGAATCCGTACGGGTTCCCCATGTTGATCATCCGTTTTCCCCCCAACCAGTAAATTAAGTGTGGTACCCACGCCTGAGCGGATTGCTTCCTGAACCGCCTCAGGATCATTGATTGCACCGATACATGTTTTTTCAATATTTCTCTCAAGCATTTCTCTGAGGAGCCATGTACCGTCTCCAGGCGTGCCAGCTCCGGGATTATCTGAAGTTTCGTTAATAACAATAATCTTTTTTCCTTCTGTGATGTAAGTTTCTGCTTCATCAAGACCTTCTTTCACAGACAAACAATCTGATCTCAGTTCTTCTCTTCTGTCATACACATAATCTGCAATATCTTTGGCAGCGGCTTCCGCTAAAACAATATCTCCATCCGTGATTACAACTGCGGCACAGCTGCAGTCTTCGATATCACTATAAGGAAATCCCTGTACGAAGACACTGTATTTTATATTTTCTATTTTTTCCTTCCCATTGCAGTATTGAAGGATCGATTTCATAGGTTCATTATCCGTACACCCCATGGTAATGGGCAAAAGGATAGGGATTTTCTCTACATGCATCTTAAGCTTATCCGGTTCTTCAATCAAAGTTTTCATGAACCTGGCCGCCAGTTCCCCCGTCTCATAGGTATCAATATGGGGATAAAGCTTTGAGGGAACGAGAAGGTCTGCATTTTTTATCATTTTCTCTGTGATATTAGCATGGGGATCCAGAGTCATCACGATTGGAGTCTCCCAGCCAAAGCGGCTGCGGATCTCCTCAAGAAATGCACCTTCAAGATCCGCCTCCGATTCAGACACACCTGCACCGTGAAAAGCAAGACAGAACCCATCAATTGGAATTGAATCATCAACTCCGGCAAAAAAGCTTTCCTTAAGTGACTCAAAGCATCTTTGGGAGATCTTTCCGGACGGAGAAGCAAACGCACAGAACGCAGGAACTATTTCAAGGCCGATTGCCGCTCCACCTTCCATAATACCGGTCAAGTAGTCCCGAAACCTAATCTTGCAAAGATTAAAAACATCTTCCTTCTCATGCCACATCAATGTCCTTCTGAAATTTATTTCTTCTGTAGGGTATTTTGCAAGAGAACTGCTCTCATGCATCACCTCACCAACTATAATCCTCTTCATGACTTTCCTCTCATTCAAACTGTCTCTAGTGGAAAATATTTGCTGTAAACACCGCAAAATAGCTTCCGATAATATAACCGTAAAGTCCTACCAGTGTTGCCGGAGCAATCAAGCTCTTCCAGCCCTTACTGATTACATAAGCTGCAGCAGTTGTAGGTCCTCCAAGAGAAGCATTGGAAGCGGCAAAGCATTCCTCAATGTTCCATTTGAAGAATTTTCCAACCAGCATAACTCCGCCAATATTTAACACAGCCATAATCAATTTAAACCCAAACACTGCAGGAGCAACAGCTATTACATCCATTATCTTTGCACCTGCGCCTACCTGCACAAACCACATGGTGATCATAATTGTTCCCAATTCCGTTGCTCCATGAATATTTTCAAAAACCTTTGGAAATGCCGTGCTAAGAGCAATGGTAATGGTTGTCATGACCAGATAAATATTACCCAAGAGCAGTTTAACAACTTCCGGAAGTGCCTGTGCATTGATAAAGTTACAGAATGTCTGCGTTATTGCCAGAATAATAAAGGAGATGGCAATACACTTTGCGATATCTAAAAGAGATATTTCATTCCTTTTCCAGAACTTGGCGGCCTGCGTGGTTCCATCATCTGCTTCGTTTACAAGATTTGCTTCAAGAGCATCAATATGCTCATGTTTAAAGTTCTTTCGGAAAAACTTCATGTTTGGCATAGCTATAATAGCCGTAGTCCATACAATAATAATCAGATTGCCAATGATAAGGGATGCATTCATAATCGAATCATCCAGCTTAAATGCATTAGCCATGGCAACAAGATTTACACTCCCACCAATATCAGCGCCCACCTCAACCGCTACCATGCCAGCTGTCTGATCTGCCAGTGCACCTTTAAAAAGGAATCCGCAGATAATACCTCCAATAACACTGAAAATAGCTGCTACATGAAAAATCAGAAATAATCTTCCACTTTCCTTTACAATTTTTTTCAGATTAGATTGGAAAAGCAGCAAGGGAATTGCCAGCGGAAGAACATACTCCCCAAGAGTTCCATAAACTGGAGACGACGTGGGAATCACGCCAACGTTTACCAGAATAAGTGAAGCAATTAATGCTAACAATACAGCTGAAATCTTTGCGCCCCAGGTAAATTTCTGTTCAGTGTAGAATGCAAGAGCAGTAATACCCGCAACAATCGCCCACATTGCCCACAGATTATCACCAGAAATAATAGATGCCATTTTGTTACCTCCTCGTATTTTTTCTTAATTTCATTTTAGCAGAACCGCCCTGTACACTGGTAATATAAAAAATACAAATGTCTTATGAAAAATATATATTAAAAAAAATATATTACACTTGCTTTTATGTTAAAATAAAACCATCAAATCAATAATTGGGAGGATATACAAATGAAGATTGTACAGTTAATCCAGGTTGTTGAAATTGCAAGAGCCAAGTCTATCACCCAAGCTGCAAAAAACATGTATATGGCTCAGTCAAATTTGAGTACATCCCTCAAATCACTGGAAGAGGAACTTAACCAAACAATATTTAATCGAACCGAAAAGGGAATGCAGCTCACCCCTTTTGGTGAAGAATTTCTAACCCAGGCAAAACTGACTATTAAACAGTTTGATTATATCAGAAATATGGCAGATATTCAGAATAAGTGGTCAATGAATCTAAGTATATCTTCCTATTATTTTTTGTTTGCCTCCTATATTTATTTAGAGCTGTTTCAGCAAAATCAGGATAAAAATATTACTTTTCATTTTGAAGAAGCATCCCGGGGAGATATCATCCATTCCGTATATAACCGTGAATCAGAATTGGGAATACTTAGCCTGCCTACTTCTACACGAAATAAATGGATCAAATACATTGAGCAGCATGATCTGGAATATCAGAAGATCTCCGATGAAATACCCATGGTCATGGTAGGTTCAGCTTCTCCGTTATATGAAAAAACGGATGAAGACATCATTTCCATCGAGATGCTGAAGGATATGCCAATGGTTGATTATGAGGAAAAACAAAAGCTTTTTGATGGGGCAAATGCGCATATTTCCCCCTCTGTATTCGTACCTTCAACTCTGTTAAAGGTATCCGACCGGGCGACCTTAATTGACTTTCTGCATAAAACACCCTGCTATCATATTGCAACTTCAAACAGAAACGCCTATCAACAATACACCTACCATGACGGAATCAAGCCTCTTCGTCTTATGGACTGCCCTTTTTCTTATGAAATCGGATGGATCAAAGGGAAAAACAATTATCTGTCTACCCTTGGAAAGCAATTCCTCGTAAAAGCACAAAGCATGCTCATTCTCGAAAAAAACCCTACAATCAAATAGTTTTTATTTCACAAGCGTTTGTTCCTATCCCAAAGTCTTAATACACAGTTTATATTTTTTTCAACTCTTCATCACAGATTCATCACATTTTACCTGTATTATAATAATTGTTAAGAGGCCAACAACCTAACGCAAAACTTTTTCTTTTTCTAAAGCCAGCATCCCCCGCAGGATGCTGGCTCTCCTTCATTTCAGACCCTTTTCGTTCAAAATTTCTCCTCCACAGATTGTCAGTAAAAACATATATGTGTGTTTTACAAGTTATAATGCACAAAAAAGATGAGATAACTTATGGAGTTATCACGAAATTTTCGTTAAATATTATACTAAGCGCCAATTGTATTGACGTCTATACGTTTATATGTTATATTGAAACCACTTCATAAGAAACCGTAGCAAAAAGGAGGTAAAATTTTGGTCACCACTTTGGACATTACATTGGACAGACAGAGTATGGTGCCTTTATATTATCAGCTGAAAGAGCAGATCTACCATTTAATACAGACAGGAGTCCTGAAGTCAGGAGATCTCCTTCCGTCAGAGTCAGAACTGTGCGATACCTTTGGACTAAGCCGTGGAACTGTACGGCAGGCAATCAATATGCTGGCCGAAAAAGGGTATGTTACAAAGGAACGGGGAAAGGGCACCTGTGTGAGAAGGCCCAGTCTGAACCATGACCTTCTCGGGGATTACAGCTTCGGCATGGGAATCCGGAAGCAGGGACTTACTCTTAAGACACAGACCTTATTAAAAGAAGTCATTCCGGGCAAGAGAAGCATCACTGACAGACTGGAGATAGATAAAAAATCAGAAGTAATTCATCTCATCCGCATCCGCTGGGCTGATGAAGAGCCCTGGATCTATGAGGAAAACTATCTGGAGGCCGCTGCGTTTCCAGGTCTGGAGCAGCGCAACTTCGATACCGAGCTGCTGACTGAGATACTCGTACAGGATTACAATATTAATCTGACCCGGGTTTCCGCATTTGTAGAGCCCACCATTATTAACGAGAAGTATGCAAAGCTTTTAGATCTTGACGAAGGTCTGCCTGCACTGGTCATGGACCGTGTCATTTATCAGCATGATAATAAACCGGCAATATACAGCCATGCACTGATCCGCGGCGACAGATGCCGATATTATTTTAGTGTAACAAGATGAATAGGAAAGCCATGCGCATTAGAATACATCTGGTATTCTTGCGCTTTTTATAAAGGTATAAACGTATATACGTTTAAATGTATATAAACACTCTGTGTTTATTTATAGCGCTATATTTTAAATAGTAACCCGTAAAAAGTGAACCAAAGGAGGTATTTTATGTGCGATTTTGATTTTCAGCCTATCATTGACGTGATTGTGGACGGAGAAGGGGACGATGCGGCGGAGCTTGTCCAGGAAGCGCTGGATGCGGGAATTCCGGCAGCGGATATTATTGACAAGGCTCTGGTTGTGGGTATGCAGATGGTCTCAGACAAGTATGACCAGAAAGAGTATTTTGTTCCGGATCTGGCCGCTTCTGCGGACGCCATGACAGAAGCACTGGATATTCTGAAGCCCCTGTTGGAACAAAAGGATGGAGAAGACAAAGGAACCGTAGTAATTGGAGTGGTAAAGGAATGCAGCCAGGAAATCGGAAAGAATATAGTTGCGGCTATGCTGAGCGGGGCGGGCTACAAAGTCTATGACTTAGGTACTAATGTAGCCCCGGACACCTTCATCAGTAAAGTAAAAGAGGTCAATGCCGATATCCTCGCCATGTCTAACCCCATGCTGCAGACTACTAAGTATATGAAGGAAACGGCGGAAAAGCTGGAAGCCGAGGGACTGAGGGGTAAAGTAAAAATCACCATCGGCGGGGCTTCCACCAATCCCGAGACTGCAGCGCAGGTACTGGCGGATGCATGGTCTAAAAACGGAAATGAGTGTATTCGGGTGTGTAACCGTTTAATGGATGATTTACAGGCATAGTCCGGGGAAGGAGTGCTAATTTATGAAATCAAATGAAAGAATTGACAGGCTGGCCGCACAGCTGCATGAACAGGTAATGAATTCCGGGGAACGGATGACTCCCCTGGAAAGATTCAACTGCGTAAACGTCCACCACGCAAAACCGGACCGCCTTATGGCCTGGGCATTTTACAGAGAATACCCCAGGTATTTGGTGGATTATAAGGTACGTGACCTGGAGACCGATTATCTGAAAGAATGTGAATCCATGCTGGCAGGGTTAGTTGAATTCGGGTTTGACACTATATGGACGAACGTGGACCTCTACTCTGTAACACCGGAAATAATGGGTGTAGACATTGATATGATTGAGGACGCAGTCTCCGTTCCAAAGGCTGCCGTGCTGAAAAAGCCTGAGGATCTGAAGCTCCTGAAGGCAATTAACCCGGAAACAGACGGAAGGCTTCCGGTGGTTCTGGATACCGTAGCGCTGCTGAGAGAGAAGATCGGGGATATTTATCCTATTATCGGTCATTTAAGCGGACCCATCTCCCTTGCCTGCTGCCTGAGAGGCGCCAGCAAGTTTGTGGTTGATATGAAAAGGAGACCGGATTTTGTCCGGGAATTGCTGGACTACTGTGCGGACGTGACAATAACTATAGGAAAAGCCCTTCTGGATCGGGGTGCCGTGGGCATCTCAATGGCAGACGCCACCGGATCTCCGTCCCTGTGCAGCCCCAAACAATACAACGAATTATTTATGCCTGCCTATATGAAGATTCAGAAAGCGCTGGCATGCATGACCCCGCCCGGGGTAAGATGGCATTCCCAGTCCGGCATTGATGAGGTTGCTGATATCGAGAAATTTGTTACAGAGTCCTGCGAGGCCGGCAATACCGTATTTCATGTGGCAACGCCCTGGGCATTAAACTGTGATATTAAGAGAATCCTGGATATTCTGAAGTCTTACGGGGCGTGCCTGTGGTTTGGAATAGCGCCTGCGGCCTTTGCCAATCTGACAGAGGATGAGATGGAGACCCTGGTAAAAGAATATATCGATACATATGCCAGGGGATATGAAGGTTATTTCCTGATGGGACCCAATATGCTTAACGATACCTCAAAGCCGGAGCTGGTGAAAGCCTGGATGCACGCTATGAAAAAATACGGAAAATGTTAAGCGGAACGGGTCAGCCTGAATGCCCGGCACCAAGCGGAGGTTAACTTTTATGGAGCAAAAAAAATTATACGACTGTTTTGAAAAGGATTTTACAATTGGCAACGTAAGGATCGGGGGCGATTACGGGGAAATACCCACGGTACTCATCGGCAGTATATTTTATATGAATCACCGGATTGTAAAGGATCCGCAGACCGGAAGCTTTGACGAAGAAAAGGCAGGTGCCCTGATAAAAACCTGCAATGCATTATCCGAGCAGCTGGGGGTAAAGTACATGCTTGACGTTATCGGCAATACCCCGGAAGCCCTGATCCGGTATATAACATTTTTAAAAGGTATTACTGATGCCCCGATATTATTAAATGCAACTCTGCCTGAGGTACGGATTGCAGCACTTCAGGAGCTTAACCGCAGGGGGATGCTGGACGGAATCGTCTATAACTCCATCAATGGCTTCAGCACCTCAGAGGAGCTGGAGGTTCTGTCCCGGCTTCCCATTCAGGCGTCTGTCATTCAGGCTTACAATCCCGGCAGCAAAAAGGCTGACGGACCATATAAGGTACTCACTGGCAAGGGAGGAAAGGAGGGCTTCCTGGACAAAGCAGCCCGGGCTGGAATGACGAAAATCATGGTAGATATTCCCGCGCTGGATCTCTCTAATATGGGGACCATCCCCTATGCCGCCAGAGTGATCAAAGAGGAACTGGGAATTCCGGTCGGTACGGCGCCGTCAAACGCCACCTATGCCAGCCCCTGGCTAAGAAACAAGGAAACCATCAGCACTGAACAGTTCAGAGCCGTGGATGCATCAGTTAACTCCTATCTGGCAGCAAACGGATGTAATTTTCTATTTATCGGTCCCCTGGACGGATGCCGCTGGGTTATGCCCTCTGTTGCGGCAGTAAACGCATTCCACGTCTACGGGAAGCGCTCCGGGGGAATCTGTCCCCTGACAAAAGAACACCCTATGTACAAAGTGCTGTAGCAAATCTACTATAATCAGACCTTGGGAGGTGAAATGATTATGTTTACTTATATTATGGTATTTGTTATTGCTTTTGCCGGAGCGTTTGTCCAGGGTATCACAGGCTTTGGATCCGCTATGGTGTGGATGTCCTTTCTTCCTCTGGTTATTGCCCTTCCGGAAGCATCGGCACTGACCCCGGCTATGCTCACAATTATTGGTATCCAGATGACCATTAAGCTCCATAAAAATATCAACTGGAAAATGAGTGTTGTACCCCTCGTGGTATCCTTTATCAGCACAGCTATCGGTGCATGGATTATGACATTTACAACAGCCACCACGATGCAGCTGGTATTGGGCGTATTCCTTGTGATTGTAGGCATTTATTTCTTTGCCACCATGAAAAAAACCATTAAGATAAAACCCACCTATGCAAACGGCGGAATCGCGGGATTTGTAGCCGGTGTTTTTACAGGTCTTCTGAACATTGGGGGACCGCCTCTGGCCATCTACTATAATGCGGCGGCAGATTCCCCCCTTCAGTATAAAGCCTGTATCGAATTTAACTTCTTTATGATGTACGGGTGGGCCACTATCCTCAAATTTATGTCAGGTTCCTACACCACTGAGACCGTAAAATACCTGATACCCGGAGCCGTTGCCGTTATCATCAGCGGCATCGCAGGCCTTCACCTGTTTAAGAAGTTCAACAAAAAACTCGTGTCTGTTCTTGTGTACACCATGCTGATTATCATGGGAGCTTACCAATTCTGCAAAGGCATGAAACTATTTTAAGGAAGAGGGGATCCCATGGTTTACTTCATATTAGCTTTAGCAGCCACTGTCATCGGCACAGTAGTAGGTGTGGGGGGAGGTATGATCCTGCGGCCCCTGCTGAATCTCTTTGATGTCTCAAAGGGTCTGGCCTCCTTCACCTCATCCTTCACAGTCCTTGCTATGGCAGCTACAAATCTGATTACCTATAAGGCACAGGGCAATAAGGTAAAACTAAATAATATTGTCTATATGGGCTTCGGAGGGATTGCCGGCAGCTTTGTAGGCGCTTCCATGATGGCATATGTCCCTGCAGATACTGTGAACAAAGCGTATTTGGCTGCAATTCTGGTCATGCTGGTATCTGTAATTGTTCGGGAGAGAGTAAAGATGAAGGCCGTGGAGAATCCTCTCCTCAAGGTACTTCTCGGCATGAGCTGCGGTATGCTTTCCAGCTTTTTCGGCATAGGGGGCGGTCCGTTCTTGATGACTGTGCTTTTGGTCTTCCTGGATTTGGAGCCAAAGGAGGCGGCGATACAGAGTATCTTAATCACCCTTCTCACCACCTCCGGTTCTATGGTACGCTATACCATGAGCGGATATGCAGATCTCTCCCTGGTGCTCTACTGCGTGCCTGCAGGGATCTGCGGCGGTCTGATCGGCCGGAAGGTCACTGACCTGATAAGCCAGGGGACGGTCCGGCGGATGTTTTATATGGTACTGGCTGTGATCATGCTGGTACAGATCTATACCGTAGTATTTAAGTAGAAATGAATACAGCAGGACAGAAGCCGGGGGGAATGATAGTGGAACTTGTAAAAACAATAACTGCATTTGATTTTACATTAGAGAAAGAGCGTGTCTTCCGGACAGCAGAATGTTATCCCGGGATGCCGTCTTACAAAAAAGCAGAAACAATATATCCCGAAATCGTGCAGGGCCTGCGAAACGCCGTGTCCCCCTGTGCATGGATCTGCTTTGGCAAAACCCACTGGTACTGTCTGCTTACCCTGGGCAGCGGAGCAGAACCCTATGTTGTCTCCTGTGCTAAGGACACCCTTCTGAAAGGGCTGCTGGCGGATAAGGCTGCCGAGGAGCTGCTCTTCTCTATGGACAGCACCGTTGCTGCTGCAGTAAAAGCTGAGTGCAGAAGAAGGGAGGTGGGAATCAAAAGGCGTTTAGAAGCTCCGGAACAGCTGCCCTGGAAAGCACAGCAGATCATCCTAAAAAAGATAGAAAAAAACCAGCATACAGGAGTCACTGTAAGCGGCAGCTATGTCTTTCATCCCCCCAGGAGTATGGGCTATATCCTGGAGCTAACCCACAAACAGGACTGCTTCGCCGCAGTTCATGACTGCAGTACCTGTAAAAACAAAGAATGCCTTCGAAGAAACGGCAGGCAGCCGTTGTCCGGACCTCAGGTTCAGGCAGCAGAAAAACCGGACTGATATCCGGTTTTTCTTGCTGTTCTATTCACACTTTGTAACATACATAGAGATTCCCTGGCCTCCGCCGATGCACATGCTGATCATGGCGTCCTTCTTATCCGTACGCGCCAGCTCGTACATTACTTTCACTGTAAGAATTGCGCCCGTTGCTCCAATGGGATGGCCGATGGAGATTCCTCCCCCGTATATATTTACTTTATTCATATCCAGGCCAAGATCTCTGGATACCGCAAGTGCCTGGCTGGCAAAGGCCTCATTGATCTCAAACATGTCAATGGCCTGTAAATCTAATCCCAGCTTTCCGGCCAGTTTTTCGCTGGACAGCTTAGGCGCATAGCCCATAAGGGCCCCGTCATTGCCGGCCACTGCATATCCCCTGATGGCAAGCACTGGTTTTATTCCTAATTCCTCTGCCTTCTCACGGCTCATAAGAACTACTGCAGCGGCCCCGTCATTCAGGCTGGATGCATTCCCCGCGGTAACCGTTCCGTCCTTTACAAAACAGGGTCTGAGCTTTTGGAGCTTTTCTATGGTCTGCCCGTCTCTGGGGCCCTCGTCGGTGTCAAATACAGTGACATTCCCTTTCCGGTCCTTTAACTCCACAGGAAGAATCTCGTCCCTGAATTTCCCGTCTTTGATTGCCTGTACTGCTCTTCTGTGACTTTCCAGAGCAAAGGCATCCTGTTCTTCTCTGGACACATGGTACTCTCTTGCCACATTTTCCGCCGTTACACCATTGTGATAAGGGCCTAACGGCCATGTGAGAATATCAATCACTCCATCCTCAAAGACCTTGTGACCCATTCTGGCTCCCCACCTTGCGTCCTTCACATAATAAGGCAGCTGAGATATGTTCTCCGCCCCTCCGGCCACTACTATGTCGGCATATCCGGTCTGAATCTCCATCACAGCGTCGGCAATGGCCTGAAGACCGGATCCGCACTGTCGGTTTACAGAGTATGCTGTAGTCTCATTGGGAAGACCTGCCTTCAGGCTGATGGCCCTGGCTACAAATCCATTCTCTGCAATCTGTCCGACCTGTCCGATGATAACCTCATCCACCTTTTCCGGTGCAATTCCCGCACGTTTTACTGCCTCTTTCACCACCATAGCGCCCATATCGATAGCGGAAATATCTTTCAGACTTCCTCCAAAAGCTCCCACCGGGAGCCTTACACCGCTTACTGCTACTACTTCTTTCATCCTGCTTCCTCCTCATCTTATCTGAACATCTGCTCTTTACTCGTATTTATAGAATCCGCGGCCGCTCTTGCGGCCCAGATGACCGGCCTTTACCATAGTCTCCAGCAGAGGACACGGTCTGTATTTGCTGTCATGGAATCCTTCGTACAGCCCTGTCATGGTAGCCAGCATCACATCCACCCCCACAAAATCCGTAAGCTCCAGGGGACCCATGGGATGGTTCGCCCCCAGCTTCATGGCATTGTCCACATCCTCCGGACTGCAGCCTTCCATTACCATAAATGCTGCCTCATTCTGCATAGGAACCAGGATTCTGTTTACGATAAAACCCGGGAACTCAGGGGCATCTACAATGGTCTTTTTTATGCGATCTGCGAATTCACGCACCGTGCGGTAGGTATCATCGGAGGTGGCAAGCCCCCGGATAAGCTCTGCCAGCTTCATTACGGGTGCCGGATAGAAGAAATGGACTCCCATTACCTTGTGCGGCCTTTTTGTGGCTGCGGCGATCTCTGAAATGCTTAAGCCTGAAGTGTTGGAAACGAGGATGGTTTCCTCATCTGCATATTGATCCAGATTTGCAAAGGTTTCCTTTTTTATATCTATTTTTTCCGGAACTGCCTCCACAATCAGATACGCGCCTTTTACATCTTCGTACGTGCTGCTGTAGGAGATTCTTCCCAGGATCTCACATTTTTCCCCTTCCGTCATCTTCCCCTTCTGCACTTTCTTGTCAAACAAGGCGCTCAGGTTAGCCTCTGCCTTCTCCAGAGCACCCGGGAAGACATCTACATTTACTACCTCATATCCTGCCTGCGCACAGGTCTGGGCGATACCGCTGCCCATAAGTCCGGCGCCGATTACAGCTACTTTATTCAGCTCCATTTCCTCTCATCCTTTCTTTTGGGATCCCTGTCCCTTTTTTACAGCACCATGCCGCCTCCAACATTAATTACCTCTCCGGTAATATAGTCTGCTTCCTCTGAAGCCAGAAATGCCACCATATTCGCAACATCTGAGGGCTTGCCTGCGCGGCCCATAGGGATCTTTCCCACCATAATGTCCCATACTTTTTCCGGAACGCCTCTAGTCATATCTGTCTCTATAAAGCCCGGACAGATGGCATTGCAGGTCACCCCTTTTTTTGCCAGTTCTCTTGCCGCTGTCTTTGTCAGTCCGACCACGCCCGCCTTGGAAGCCGCATAGTTGGCCTGTCCCACATTCCCCAGCCAGCTGGCGGAAGAAATATTTATAATGGCGCCGCTCTCCTGTTCCCGCATCAGTTTTGCAGCTGCCTGTGTCATATAAAAAGTGCCAGTAAGGTTAACGGCAATTACCTGATCCCACTGTTCCACGGACATCTTATGCAGCATGGAATCCCGGTTGATCCCGGCATTATTCACCAGAATATCTACCTTTCCGTATGCATCCAGTGTCTTTTCAAATAATGCGTTTACCTCATCGAGGACCGCTACATTGCAGATTTGGTAAGAGGCCTTTCCCCCGGATGCCTCAATCTCCTGAACCACGCTTTGGGCATTTTCCTCCACCATGTCACAGATCATTACACTGGCTCCCTCTTGTGCCAGTTTAAGGGCAATTCCCTTACCCAGTCCTCTGCCTGCGCCTGTTACAATAGCTGTTTTTCCTTCTAATCTCATCTTGTTTCTCCTCTCTTTTTTACAGTTTCATATTCATAGGCCCCTGGTTAAACAGCCGCACGTCCATGAGTGCCAGCTCGCTGCTTACTATAGGAGCAAAATCCATCAAATCCAGTACCTGGGTTTTTAAGTCAATGCCGGGGGCTATCTCCGTCAGCATTACCCCTTCCGGCACAAGCTTGAATACCGCACGCTCAGTTACCACATATACTTCCTGACTCTTTTCCCTGGCCAGCTTCCCGTTAAAGGAATACTGGGCTGCCCGGCCTACCATTTTCCGGATCCTTCCTTCCTTTACTATGGTCAGTCTTTGATTTTCAAAGGAAAATTCGCACCCGCCTGCTGTAAAGGTACCGCAGAACACCACTTTCTTGGCATTCTGGGTGATATCTATAAAACCGCCGCACCCGGTACACCTGGGTCCCATTTTCGTGGCGTTCACATTTCCCTCTCCATCCAGCTCTCCGAATCCCATAAAGGTAATATCAACACCGGCCCCATTGTAGTAGTCCATCTGCTCATGGTGGCCTATCATGGCATACAGGTTCCGGCCGATGCCGAAGTCTATGCCTCCGGCCTGTACCCCGCCGTAGATACCGGACTCTACAGTAATCATAATATCGTTATTGATTCCTTCTTCATTGCTGATATTCCCTATTACATCATTGGGTATCCCCGTTCCCAGATTCACCACGCATCCGGCATATACCTCCTGTACAGCCCTTCTGCCGATAAATTTTCTCACATTTAAGGGCAGAGGCTCTATGGCATTCTGCGGAACCCTGGCCTGGCCGCTGTAGGATGGGTCATACACCCAGGATGAAGTCTGCCGGTGATCCTGCTCTGGATTTTCACACACCACGATCCCGTCGATAAAAACGCCCGGCACCGTTACATCCTTAGGGTTCAGCGTTCCTGTCTGCACCACCCGCTTTACCTGGGCGATTACCTTTCCCCCATACCTCTTGGCCGCAAGGACTGCGGGAAGGACTTCCAGCTTCATGGCCTCCTCCGTGGTTGTCAGATTCCCCATCTCATCGCATTCCGTGCCTCTTATGAGGCATACATCGATCGGAATCTCCCGGTAAAACATATATTCCTCTCCGTGTAAATCCATAATTTCCACGATGTCATCCAGCTTTTTGGTCCGGTCATTCATCTTGCCCCCTTCATACCGGGGATCTACAAACGTACCGAGCCCTACCTTTGACATTTTTCCCGGCAGACCGCAGGCCATGCTTCTGTATAGCTGGGCAATCTGTCCCTGGGGCAGGCAGTATGCCTCCACCTGGCTGTTGGCGATCATCTCCATCCACCGGGGCTGCAGGCCCCAGTGGGAACCAATAATTCTCTTCACAAGACCCTCATGGGCAAGATGCTGTATGCCGTCCTTCCGGTCGCTCTGTCCGCAGGAGTGAAGCAGCGTCAGATCGGCGGGGTGCCCGGTTTCCAGAAAGGAGGTCTCAATCCCTTTTAAAATTGATTCACACGCGCTCACCAGCGTCATCCCCACCGGACACAGGGTCATACCGTCTTTCAGATATCCGGCCGCTTCTTCTGCGGTAATAAACTTAGCTTTTAACATTCTTTACTCCTCCATTAACATTTTCCTGATGGCAATCTTATCTGTTTTCCCGTTGGGTGTCTGGGGAACTTTGTCTACGATTTTAATTTTCACCGGTACTTTATATCTGGCTATTCTCTCCCCCAGGTACTGCTGAATGGATTCCTGATTCAGGCCGCTCCCCGGTTCCAGGCAGACCACGGCAGCAGCCACCTCCCCGTAGAGCTCATCCGGAATCCCTGTCACAGCGGCATCCCGTATTCCATCCATCATTTCCAGCTCATTCTCCACATCAAAACACCAGATTTTTTCCCCGCCCCGGTTTATCATGTTTTTGATCCGGTCAACTACGAACAAATAGCCGTCCCGGTTAAAGTATCCCAGATCGCCGGTGCGGAGCCAGCCGTCCCGGAGCGTATCAGAGGTCTGCTTATAGTAGCCGTCCGGCACCAGAGTACCGGATATGCAGATTTCCCCCACCTGGCCGTCCTCCATCTCTTTGCCATTCTCATCTGTAATCTTAAACCGCGTACCGGGCACAGGCAGTCCCGAGGATCCGATATACGGGCTGGAAGCGGCATCGTCGGGAAAAACCGCTCCCGGGGATGTGGTCTCCGTAAGGCCATACACCGTATGAAAACTGGACTTTGGCAGCCATTGGTGCAGTCTGCGCAGCTTATCCTTGGGCATATTGCTGCTTCCGCAGGCAAAAGAACGAAGACTTTCTATGGGGGGCGTTCCTTCCCCTGCCTGTATGATTAGATTAAAGGCCGTGGGGGAGGCATGGATAAACGTAAAGCCATGCCTTCTGGCCTCCTCCACAATGCGCGCTCCGTCAAAAAACTTGTGGAGATAAAGATGTCCTCCGGTATAGACAAACAGTCCCAGAAGGGCCACCAATCCGGTAATATGATAGATAGGGGTTGCAATCACCGACACATCCTTCTCCGTAATCCCCAGGGTTCTTCTGTACACCTCAACTGCGTGCATGATATTATAGTTTTTTAGCAGCACTCCTTTGGATCGGGAAGTGGTCCCTGAAGTAAACATAATAATCGCAGGCTTCTCCCAGCCTCCGCCCGGGTATGCATCACGGCCGCCGGTTTCCTCATCAAAGCCGGCCGCCCTGTATTCCTCGCGGTATCCCCAGCCCTTTTCTGCATCAGTCACTGTCACCAGCCGTTCTCTGGAATAGGTTTCAAAAAACCAGTCCGCATACGCCTCGTCGCAGATTATGTATTCCGCCTCCGCACGGGAGGCCAGGGGCAGCACTTCGGATTTTCTGAACTTTCCGGGCAGAGGGACGGCAACAGCTCCCAGCTTTTGCAGGGCCAGAAATGCCGTACAGAATTCCGCGCTGTTATACAGAATAAGCCCTACATGGGTGCCCTCACCAATTTGCTTTTCCTTTCTCAGAAACTCCGCCAGCAGATCCGTCTGTTCCAAAAGCTGCGCATAGCTGCTGGTTTTTCCGTAATTATCGGTAATGGCCGGTCTTTGAGGAAATTTGTCCGCCGTTTGCCTCAGGGCCTGATACAGATTATCCATAAGACCCGGAAACGTTTCGATTGTCTCTTCCCCCAGAGTTTTTTGTTCCATCCCTCCGGGGCATCTATCCTTCCATAGTTCATTGCCATCCTTCATACTATTTTATCCTCCGCACAGATTGCATTTACGCAACCGATTTCTCTTTTATGTATCATAACAAATGATTTTTTTATCGTCAATGTATAACATTCACATATTAGCACACACCATTTTGTGCATTTTTGATATTCTTCTATTAAAACGCACTTCTTGGGTTCTCCCCTGCTATTTCCTTTTGTTTTTGTCGATTTTTTACAAATTATTCACCCATTTTTTATATTTATATACCAATTTGTTTATTTTTGCCACAAAACCCATTGTATTTTAATGATTCGTGTGCTATTATTTGGTTACCGAAAAAGAGAAATCGATTTCGTATTTATTTTCGATTTTCTCGTTATCGATTCCCTGTATTAAAATATATTCAGGAAAATTTCTAAAGAAAGGAGTGGAATGTTTATGAAAAAAGGAGTGAAAATTGCTTTTGTAATCTTTAATATCATTTATTTCTTTTTCGATTACATTGTTGTGACGGTTCTCCCCAACCCAGTTTTGTTCGGATGGCTGCCACTGCAGCTGGGAATTCTTCTGTTTCTCCCAGTACCTGCGGCAATCGTCTGGGGAATATACTTTAATGCCTTTTTCAAGACACAGAAAGATTTAAAATAATCTATTGATACTAACTCTTTCATAAGAGATTCGGGAGGAATATTATGAAACCAGCAATTTTTATCAGTTTAGGAATTCTAGTCTATGCCGTGTTTATTGTCTGGCATGGCTTTCGCTCCTTTAAATCCACAAGTGAATCATCTGAAAAGTTTTTTACAGCCGACAGGGGCCTGAATCCGTTTGTGCTTCTGTGCACCACATCCATTTCCGTCTTCAGCGCTCTTGCCTTCTACGGTGCCCCTTCAGGCATCTATAAAGACGGAATCGGCTTTTATTCAAATACCGGCGGTATGGTAGCCGGACTCTTATTTGTAATTCTGGGCTACCGCCTCTGGCTTTTAGGAAAGGAATATGGGTTTACCACACCGGTGGATTACCTGCGTTCCAGATACTATTCCGATGGGTTTGGCTTATTTATCTCCATCGTTCTTGTTCTTTTTATCGTTCCCTATGTAGCCATGCAGCTGATCGCCATCGGGGATGCAGTCGTTGTCACCACAGAGGGCATGGTCCCCTACGTTGTGGCGGTGGCAGTTGGCACAATTGTTGTATCCTTACATATCATCGGCGGCGGTATGGGATCGGTTGCCTGGATGGATACCTTCCACATGGTACTGGGATTCGGCACTCTGATAACTTTAATTGTATACCTGACTATGACCTACTTCCCCAACGGAGGGTTCGCGGAGGCGGTTGCCATTATGCAGCAAAACGGTACCTATGATATTCTGTCCTGCCCCGGTCCCAACGGCACCTTTAACTGGAAGGGAATGCTGGGCAATGCCTTAACAGGCGCCATTGCCACCGTTGTCTGGCCTCATATTTTTATGCGTACCTTCGTGGCCTCCAGCAAAGAGAACTTCCGCCAGATGTCCTGGATGATGCCGATCTCCTATGTACTTGTGTACTCCCCGATTGTAATCATCGGCGCGATCCTGGCACCTGCCATTCTGGGAAAAGGCTTTGCACAGCCTGACAATATTGTTGCAGTTTTATCCACCCAGTACGCACCGCCTTTTATTGCTTTTATCTCACTGCTCTGCCTGTTTGCATTTGGTGTGTCCACTGCAGACTCCTTACTTCTGTCTGCCAGCGCCATGGCATCCAGGGATATTTATCTGCATCATGTATATGAGCTGAAGGGCCGTACCTCAGACCCTAAACAGGTAGTAAAATTCGGAAGAATCGTACTTTTGGTTCTCATGGTCGTTACACTTGTAATTGTTGCCATTAAGCCTGCATCAATCACGGATTATGCCTATAAGCTTTCGTCGCCGTTCTTTGCCCAGATTCTGCCCGCCACCGTATTCGGACTGTTCTGGAAGAAAGCTACAAAGGAGGGGGCAATTGCAGGCACTGTGTCAGGACTGATTGTTGCCATTATATTCACCTTTTTTATCACTCCTCCGTTAGGTTTTTCCGCACTCATCTGGGCTTTGGTGGTAAACACCATCCTTCTGGTAGCTGTCAGTATGTTCACAACAGTACCCGAAGAAATTGTTGCAAAATACCATAAGAGAATTGACTCCATTATCTACTCCGGCGCAGAGCTTACCTCACTGACAGACGCTACTATTGCCTCTGTAAATGCGAAAGCCGCTGATGCCAGATAAAAGATAATACATAA
This sequence comes from Lactonifactor longoviformis DSM 17459, assembly GCF_900129135.1. Lineage (GTDB taxonomy): Bacteria > Bacillota > Clostridia > Lachnospirales > Lachnospiraceae > Lactonifactor > Lactonifactor longoviformis. Next base: position 20,223 of record NZ_FQVI01000013.1, on the reverse strand, counting down.
CAAGAAAGGAAGCTGCACATGTTTGGTTTTAACAAGACGAGCCTCGCCCCCGCCCCGCGGGAAGAATACCTCCATGAGGTCATCCCCAATACCTATCATTTAATTCCGTTTCAGGTATATCAGGTAGGCATCCTCCATCCGGATACCTGGCAGGTATACATTAATCCCAGCAAGACCTTTGCGTTTCACGACGGATTTGCCAAGATAGACCGCTCCGCGGAGAAAAGCTGTCCGGATCAGGCCTCTCTGGCCCTGCGCTGGGCCAAGCTGAAAAAGGAAACCACTATTGATGAATATATGGACGAGATAAAGCTCCAATATGAGAAGAAGCAGAAGAAAAACAAAAAGGACAGTTTTAAGATACTGTCCATGACCCCTGTGGAAGACCTGCCTCACAAGGCATATCTCATGGAGTCTTCCATCCGTGCAAACCATTCGGTATACCGCACCCTGGGCAAGGAGGAATCTATACTGTCGCTGCAGCTTACAACCTACTGCGACGTAACCAAACGTCTTGTCATCGCCAGCCTGGCTTCTACTCCTGAAGATTTTGAGTCAAAACGGGAAACTTACAGAGAAATTCTTTTTTCTCTTACCTGCCATTGAGTAAAAACAGTCTGAATAAAAAAGAGGATTTTCAACCACTAATGTGTATTGAAAATCCTCTTTTTTATTCAGACTGTTTTTTGACAGCCCCTTTAACCTGTAACACAATGTTGTAATAGCCTTCCAAAAAGTTCTATTCTCTGTGGAGCAGTCGGAGCAGATGAAGGAAATCGCCGGATATTTCGCCAGGTAATCTTCAGTAAGGTCCCGTTTCCTTATTGGTACTGTCCATGATATGGAAAGCGATCTGCAGCGCCAGACGGACGTCCGACTGGTCCAGATCCATCTGAAGGATTTCCTGGATTTTCCGGATACGGTACAGGAAAGTGTTTCTGTGCATATAAGCAACACGAATAGTTTCTGCGATATTTCGTTCTTTTTCCAGATAGATGCGGAGCAGATCCGCGTAGCCGCTCCCTTTTTTTCTGTCGTATTCTAGAAGCCTCTGGAGTCCGGCGGGGATTAGCACGCCGGGTACATTCTTTTCCTTTAGTTTGAAAATTAGATAATCAGTCAGATAATCCTCAAACCGGAAATACCATCGGGTGGGATTTTTCTGTGTGCCAATCTGAAAGATGATCTTTGCCTGATTGTAATAATAATAAAGCTCTTTAAAATCATAATATACAGAGCTGAAAGCTGCAGTCAGCAGATTGTCCCGTAGCGGGGGGAGAATATGGGCCGGCAGCTGTCCGTCCTCCATGCCCAGCCGGGTCAGGTTGCAGATAAAGATAATGGAACCTTCATAAATGGTATAGCATTCGCTGGACAGCAGCTGCGTCAGGCTGAGAGCCAGAGGTTCCAGCGCGGCACTGTTGTCTTCTCTGGTTTTCAATTTTAGAATCAGACACAGATAGGGATCGTTCACGCCCCATCCGCAGCTGTCCAGGACACGGCTGATCTTCTTTTCCGGAATCAGCCGGTGCAAAAGCAGGTTATGAAGGATGGTATCCAGATCCTTTGGCCGGTTGAAGCTGCAGACTCGCTCAGTGCTAAGGCCTTTTCCCAGATAGTCTCCCAGAACCTTTATCAGTGCGAAATCCCGGTCTGTAAAAGGGGAAATAACTTCGTCAATGCAGAGACGGGCTACGAAGACGTTGTTAACCCGGATGTTGTAGTAAAGGGACCGGAATCCGTAGAGAGAACCGGAATAAATGGAAGGCTCATCCGCTTCAATCGCTTGATTGTATTCGAAATCAGAGATCAGCATATTAATGACATCGGCGGGGAGCGTGGAAAAATCCGGCAGAAGGTAATTCTTTCTGTAGTACTGAAGCAGAGGAGTGTCTTCTGCATCTTCCGGAAGCGTCCAGGTCATTACCCGGAAAGATGGTCCCTGGAGATAGATACCGTTTCTGATCAGGCAATGGGAACAGGAGGCCATTTCATGGAGGGGGAAATTCTGGTCCAGAATATCCTGCAGCTGGCTTTCCCATTTCTGGTAGCGGGCAAACGCCCGGGTAACCCGGTTAAACAGCACCAGCAGGGAAATGGAATGATCCAAAAAAAGAAAGCTGCAGGCCGTCCTTTTCCAGATTCCCGGCGGCTTCCCGAGACAGAGAACGGATATGTTCTCCGGGATATCTGGCGTGTCAGGGAGCAGATCGGCGGTTAGAAGATAAAGGATATTTTCCTGAAAAGAAGCGGGATAAGCAGTGCAGGCAGCAGGATATTCCAGCCGGAGGATCCAGGGAGCCTCCGGGAGCTTACCCTCAGGCTTCAGGTCCTTCAGGTCTTCTTTTAAAATATTCAGATTTAGTTTCAAGATAATCCCCCTCTCGGTAAAAGTGCCGCAGTAAACGACTGTGGACCGCATTTCTGAAATATAGTATACGAAAAATTACGAAAAAATGCAAGGGACATAGATAAAGTAAACGAAAACCAGAGGAAAAAACGGATAGTTTGACCTCTGGTTTTTGTTTATAAAAGATAATATAATAATTTTGTAAAGGATAAGATTGTAAAAAATATACAAAAACAGAAAGCAAAAAAGATATGTATAATATATACCAAAATGGCAAGAAAAATGGGTGAAAGTATATGAAATAAGAAAAATGAGGAAAGGAAGAGAGATATGTTGACACCGAAAGAAAATTTTCTGGAAACTGTAAGAGGAGGAAAGCCGGATCGGTATTCCAACCAGTTTGAAGCGCTGGCGCTGCAGTGGTGCTCTCCTCAGGATGTCCGCCATCCGGATACGGAATGCGGAAAAGCGCCGGCACAGAACGCCTGGGGCGTCTGGTTTGAGTGGCCGGAAGGAACGCCCGGGCCGTTCCCGCTTCAGGATCCCGAACATCTGCTGATCAGGGATCTGGAGCACTGGAGAAATTATTTGAAAATGCCGGAAACAGAATTTCCGGAGGAAGAGTGGGCCTGGATCGTGGAGGAGGCAGACAAGGTAGACCGCAGCAGACAGCTGGTGACCGCAGTGTTTTGGCCGGGACTGTTCGAAAACTCCCATCACATGATGAATATGGAAAATTGCATGGTCAATCTGTATGAAGAGCCGGAAATCATACATGAGATCATTGACATGCTGACGGAATACGAGCTGAAAATGGCAAGGAATATCATTGACCATATCCATCCGGAGGCTCTGTACCGTCATGATGACTGGGGAAGCCAGCGATCCACCTTTATGTCCAACAATATGTTCCGGGAGTTCTATCTGGAGCCCACGAAGAAAATCTACAAATTCTGGAAGGATAACGGTGTAGAAGTGGTGATCCACCATTCGGACTCTTATGGAGAAACGCTGATCCCGGAGATGATCGAAATGGGTATCGACGTATGGCAGGGCGCACTGTCCACCAATAACCTGCCGAAGATCGCGGAGGAATACAAAGGAAAGCTGACGGTCATGGGCGGTGTCAATAACGGAATTGTAGACAGGGCGGACTGGACACCAGAAAAGGTTTCTGCAGAAGTCAACCGTGTCCTGGACTGGGTGGATTCGCCTTATCTCATACCCAACTGCACTTTCGGCGGAGACATTTCCAGCTTTGACGGCGTTTATCAGGCGGTTACGGATGCCATTTCCGCTTATAACGAAAAGAAATATAGATGGAGGTAATAGGATGAACGGAAAGGAAAACTACCTGAGTGTCCTGCGGCACGGGCAGGGCGAATGGATCCCGGTGGAAGGTGAGGACCTGCTTTATACAGGTTTTGAGTTTAACTCCATGGAAAAGGGGCCTGCGGGAGGCGGTTTCGACGGCTTCGGCGTAAAATGGGCTGCGCCGGAATCCGGAGGAGGCACTGCCATACCGGAGCCTGGATATTTTCTGCTGAACGTGGATAATGTCTGCGACTGGAAAAAGATACTGAAATTCCCGGATCCAGCCGCTTATCACTGGAAGGAGGATGCAAAGGCCCAGCTGGCCGGCGTAGACAGGAACGTTACATGCGTGGATTACGGAGACGGCAACGGGCCGTATGAGAGGCTGGCAGCTTTTATGGGATTCGAAAATGCCCTGATGGCTATGGCTGAGGAGCCGGAGGCGGTAGAAGAACTGCTGGTGGCTATTGCAAATTTCAAAATCCGGTGTCTGGATTATATTGCGGAGTATTATCATCCGGATACCTATACGCTGTACGACGACGTGGCTACCCAGCAGTGTACCTTCATGTCGCCGGATACATACCGGGAAATGATTAAGCCCCAGCATAAAAGAATCGCAGCAAGAGCCAGAGAACTGGGCATGGTTCCCATCCTCCATTGCTGTGGCCATGCAGAGGCGTTGATCGAGGATTTTATGGAGGAAGGCTTTGACGCCTGGGCATCGGTTCAGCCCTGTAACAATATTGCCAGGCTGTTGGAAAAATACGGAGACCGCTTCTGCATTGCAGGCGGCTACGATACCAACGGGGCTCCGGGGCAGACGTCGGACGAAGCGATAATTAAGAAGGAAATTGAAAGATGTTTCCGGGACTACGGGGCAAAGCCGGGATATATTTTCGCCGGATTTATCCTGACCGCGGCGGCTAATCCGGAAGAGGTCTGGGCGCTTTCCGGGATTATGTGTGAGCAGGCAATTGCCTACGCACATGAGCAGACGAAAAAACTATAATCAAAGGGGGCAATTAAAAATGTCAGTTAAAATGAGCAAGGCAAAAGCGTCTCTTTTTGCACTGGCCTGCTTTCTGTCATCTTTCACGATCATGTGGCAGATGTATGAGGTGGTCATCATCAATGATCTCTATATGGTATTTCCCAATCATGCGGCTATCATTACGGGAATTCTTTCGTGGCCTGCCCTATTAACGGCTCTGGCCAGTTTGGCGGCAGGTTCGTTGCTGAAAAAGCTTTCTACAAAAGCGGAGCTGATTGTCGCTGGCGTGCTGATGCTGGCGGGCATCGTACCGGCTTTTTCAGCGGATGTATACGTGCTGCTGGTGTGCAGTATCCTGATGGCGATTGCTGCGGGTATTTCCAATACAGCCGGCATGGCGATCATTTCGGAGGTATATCTGGATGAAAACAAACGATCCAGAATGATGGGCTGGTACAATGCTTCCATGTCGCTGCTGAGTTGTGGCATTACCTTGATTGGCGGGGTTCTGGCTGTTCAGGGCTGGCAGACGGGCTTCCATATTTATTGGTTTACGGTTCCGATGCTGCTGCTGTGTATCCTGTTTCTGCCCAATATCCGTCCTGCAGACCGTCCCAGCGAGGAAACGGCAGGAGCAGAGAACTCCGGAAGCAGAACAAAAGGCGGATTCGGCGCCAGATTCTGGCTGTTCTTTATTTCTGTGTTTATTTTCTTCATCGCCTACTGCCCGTTCTTCAGCTATATTTCCGTGTATATCGGAGAAAATAATCTGGGCGGCACCGACTTTACCGGTCTTGCCAGCACGCTGACTACAGTAGGTAGCTTTGTGATCGGCCTGGTATTCGGGTTCCTGTTTGCGAAAATGCACCGGACGCTGAATCTGCTGTTTTATATTCTGCCGGTGCTTGTCTATCTGATGCTCTATTTTGCTCCCTGTCAGGCGACAACCATTGCGGGAAGCCTGATATACGGCATCTGCTACGGAGGAGTTTTTACCTTTATCTATGCTTACCCGGGATACTGCGTACCTCTGGAAAAACAGGGTTTTGCCATGGGTCTGATGACCATGAACTACAGCGTGGGGATTTTCCTGGGCGTATATGTGGGTGAGTGGCTGATGAACGCAAACGATGGCTCCATTACGGCAACGTATCCTGCCACGATCATTATTCTGGCTGCAGCGATTGTATTGGAACTGATTTGCTGCCTGAAAGACAGAAAAGACAAACTCTTTCAGACAGCCGGGAACTAACAGGCGGTGAGAGATCTTGACTGGTGATAGAGCAACACTTCATGAAAAACTGTCTTTTGGGGCAGGTGCGGTTGTCTACTGCATGGAGATGACGCTGGTGCTTACCTATCTGATGCCGTTCTGCACCGATGTGCTGCATATCGACGTGGCGGTGATCTGGATCGTCATGGCGGCGGTGAAGATACTGGACGCTGTTTCGGATATTGTCATTACCAATATCGCGGACCGCACCCGGACCCGCTGGGGGAAATACAGGATCTGGATCCTGAACGGGATTCCTCTGGCCCTGGTACTGTTTCTGATGTTTTCTGATCCGGGATTTTTACAGGTAGACCGGGCGAAGATCCTCTGGATCTGTGTAATCTATACCATACTGGTTCCCATCCTGGAGACGTCTGTATCCTGTCCGTATATGGCGATGGTAGTTACCATGTCCAAAGATCCGAAGGACAGGCTGGATTTTTCCAATGCCCGTGCTCTCGGAGAGGCCGGCGCGCAGTTGATTGTTTCGCTGGCGGTCATGCCGCTGATCCTTCTTTTCGGAGACTATCGGGAAATTACCGGGTGGAGAGTGATGGCGGCGGTAATTGGAGGGATTATTATCCTCTGTACGCTGATCTGCTTTTCCGGCACGAAAGAACGCATTCAGGTTTCCTATGAAAGAGCCGGCGGAAAGCAGATTACTTTCCGGGAAAAATGCAGGTCGCTGAAACACAACCGGCCATTCTGGAAGCTGATCGGCATCATTCTGTTTTTTATGGCACATTTTTATATAAGTTCCGCGCTGTTTACTTATTTCTGTATTTACAATCTCGGCCATGAGGAATGGGTGTCTCCGCTTCTTTCCATGGGATTTGCAATGCAGATTGCTGTTACGGTGCTGCTGTTTTATCTGGGAAGACGATATGAAAAACATACGCTCCTGCTGGTCGGGGGAGGCTGTATTGTGGCGGCAAATCTCTTTCTGCTTACGGCAGAAAGCTTCGGCGGCGCTGCTGTTTATCAGCTGCTGCTTGGAGCAGGCAACGGGCTGTTCAACGGAGTAGCCTTTGCCATGCTGCCCGATGTGACAGATTATACAGAGTGGAAAACAGGAATTTCCCTTTCGGGGATAATTTCCGCCATTGCCACTTTTGCCATGAAAATGGGCGGAGCGGCCTCCACACTGCTGGCCAGCCAGGTGCTGGTATGGGCCGGTTACAGCGATCAGCTGACTGTGCAGAGCGATTTCACCCTTCAGATGCTGCGGGTGTACCTGCCTGTCTTTTCCATCATTTTTATGACTGCAGCGATAATCCTGTCTTTCCGGATGAAGGAAGTGTCCAGAAAGGCGGTGGAGGGATACCGGGAGGACATCGACAGCAGGGAAATATCCGGAAAATATGTGACAGAACAGTAATAAAATGAGGATTTCATTGCGGAAAGAGAGGAGAGTCATATGATCAGACGAACGGAAACAAGTCCGTTGCTCCGTGTCTGGAGCAGGGTCCCCGATATCCGCAGGATGAAGAGATAAAGAGAAAACTGGATGAGCTGCTTGCGCAGCGGAAAAGGAGGCACAGAAATGAAGCGGAATCCGTCAAATCAGAAAAAAGACAGCATAAATCAGACTGTACAGTTCCAGGTGTTAAATGAGATCCAGTGCATAAAAATGGCAGACGCGGCGTTCCACATTCTGGAGCATACAGGATGCTGCATGAAAAATGAACGCGCCCGGGAGATCCTGAAGGCGCATGGCTGCAGTGTGGAAGGCGAGAGGGTAAAGATTCCGGAAACGCTGGTTCACAAATGTCTAAAAACCATTCCCCGGGAGATTGCCATATATGACAGGGAAGGGAATCCGGCCATGGTGCTTGGCAGTCATACGGGAAACAGCTACTTTGTTCCGGGCATGTGCAACTTCTACCGCATAGACGTGGAAACAGGAGAACGGCGGCCGGCGGTGAAAAAGGATACGTTTGATACAGGGCTTCTGGTCGAAGCACTTCCCAATATTGACATGGCCTGCGGTCTGACTCTGATTTCCGACTGTGAACCGGAACTGGCGGCGGCCTATGAAGCACGGGAACTGCTGGAGGCGACCGCGAAGCCGGTGCTTCTGATGACAACGAATCTTCTGGAGATTGAAACTACCTACCGCCTCTGCTGTGAAGTGGCGGGCGGAGAAGAAAATTTCCGGAAAAAACCTTTTGCCGTGGCAGGAGCATCTGCGACCTCTCCGCTGACGCATAATGCGGAAAATGTGGAAACGCTGCTGTTTATGTTTGAAAAAGGTATTCCGACCCCCTATATTGCTGCCCCCATGACCGGAGCAACGGCTCCGGTAACGCTGGCGGGCGCGGTTGCCCTGGGGATCGCGGATAATCTGGTAGGAATGGTGCTGTCTCAGCTGGTCAATCCAGGCTGTCCGCTTATGGGAAGCTGTTTTATCGATATGATGGATATGCAGACCACTTCTTTTGCTATGACCGCGCCGGAGCTTTCTCTGGGCGGAGCGGCCAGCGCGGACATCTACCGTTATCTGGGAATCCCCTGTGTCTGCCATATGGGAATGACAGATTCCTGTGTGTTTGATCAGCAGGCGGCAATGGATGTGACGGCGCAGCTGTATACGGCCATGCTGTCCGGGGCAAACCTGAACTTCTTCAGCGGTTTTCTGGAAACAGCCATGTCCGGTTCACTGGAAGTGCTGTATTTTGCCAATGATTTGGTGGAATATTTGAATCATATCATCGGAGGCATGGAAATCAGTGAGGAAACGCTGGCGCTGGATGTGATCGATGAGGTGGGACCCGAAGGAAATTTTCTCAGCGAAGAACATACGCTGGAACATTACCAGGAAAACTGGAAACCGGGGACGCTTGCCCGCCAGAACTGGGCGTCTTTTACAGAAAACGGTTCAAAGGATTATAAGGAACGAGCCAATGAAGCGGTCAAAAAAATCTTGAGCGGCGGAGTAAGACGGCCTCTTGCCCAGGAAACGCGGAAGCGTCTTGATGAAATTATGGCAAAGGCATCTGAAACGCTGCACAGGCAAAAATGACAGCAGCGGGAACAAAAGACTGAAAGTAGCCTTGAGCTGTCGAATTACATTGTGGTTTGGTAACATTGGAAGAATTGACAGAAGGAACCGGAAAATTCCGGTTCCGTTTTCTTATTTTCCGGAAAGACCTTCATTGCTTTTTCCCCCGGATTCTGTATAATATGTAATAAAGCTTGTATTGGCGTCAGAACATTGAGAATGAGGAGTGCACTATGAAAGAACATTCTTATACCATAGCGGAGGTGGCGAAAATGCTTGGGGTATCCCCCTCCACAGTTTCCAGGGCAATGAATAATTCCCCTGGTGTCAGCAAGGCCGTGCGGGAAAAAATATTGGATTTTGTTGATGAGATCGGCTATCACCCCAACACCATCGCCCAGAGTCTCAGCCGGGGCACCAGTAATATGGTAGCTTTAATCCTGGGAGACATCAGAAATCCCTTTTACTCTGATCTGGCCTTTTACATCCAGCGTCATCTCACAGAGCAGGGATATATTGTAACAACCTTCAACAGCGAATACGATCCCGATAAAGAGGCCCAGTACATGAGGATCGCGCAGCAATACAGCTACGGGGGTATTATCCTTGTGACCGTGAACTCGGAAGCGGCCGACAAGTATCTCACCAATATGGATATACCTCTTTTGATGGTAAACCGCATTACCTCGAACTACGATGGCTCCCTGGTGGTTACAGATAACTTCCAGGCCGGATACATCGCTACACGTCACCTGATTAATCTCGGCCATAAGGAGATCGGCTTCATCTCGGGCCATCATCAGAGTTCCACAGCTTCCTATGACCGGTACCGGGGATTCCGGCAGGCCCTGTCCAATTATCACCTGGAATACAGGGAAGAGTACTGCAGCTATAACAAGGACTGGAGACTGGAAACCGGCTACCAGGCAGCCGAGGAGTATTTTGCTAAAGATGCAGACAGCCGCCCCACTGCTCTTTTGCTGGCCAATGACCTTCTGGCCATCGGCTTCATGGATTACTGCGGCAGCCATGGAATTAAGATACCGGACGAGCTGTCCATAATAAGCTTTGACAATATCGAATACGCCAATCTCTCCCAGATTCAGCTGACCACCGTGAGCCAGCACGTAGAACTTATGAGCGAAGAGGCTGCACGGCTGATGGTGTCACTGATGACGAAATCTCAGGTAGAACCGAAACGGATTATCCTGGAGCCAACCCTGGTAATCCGCAAGACAACAGGACCCTGTCCGGGTATGTAAGAGCCTCTGTCAACAGAAAGAAAGGGCGTCCGGCTTTCCCGGACCCCCCTTTCTTTCTGCAGAATTTATCTCATCATCTCTTCCACAAGCAGCTTTACTTCACTGCACACCTGATCCAGCCCGGCCTTCTTCTGGATGCTCTTGTCTCTGCTTACAATCTCACAGCAGCCCTCCTTCATATTCCTTGGGCTGGCAATCACCCTTACAGGTACCCCCATAAGATCCGCATCTGAGAACATAACACCGGCGCTTACTTTTCTGTCGTCATACAGCACTTCTATGCCCTGGCTCTGCAGCTCCTCATATAATTTATCCGCATATCCCTTTACTTCCTCATTGTCCGGCCTTACACAGCACAGATGTACCTGCCATGGAGCAATTGACATAGGCCAGATGGGGCCGTATTCATCGTGGTGTGCCTCACAGACAGATGCTGCCAGTCTTCCCACGCCAATCCCGTAGCACCCCATGATTGGATACTTTTCTGTTCCGTCTTTGTCCAGGTACTTCATCTCCATACTCTTGGAGTACTTGGTTCCCAGCTGGAAGATATTTCCCACTTCAATGCCTCTGGATACTTTAACGGCAGGCTTTTTGCACTGGGGGCAGATTCCCCCCTCTTTAATCTTAGCAAAGTCATGATATTCCGCTTCCGGCAGGTCTCTTTCCATACACAGCCCTGTGTAGTGGTATTCTTCCTTGTTCCCGCCGCAGGAAAGATTGGAGGTTCCCTTCAGGGAGCTGTCATAGAGCACAGTGATATGGTCGGGCAGATTATAAGGCCCGATATATCCGGCCAGAAGCCCGCATCCCTCTGTAATCTCCCCGGGATGTATCTCCTCTTTCAGGAAATTGGTTACCTTAGTTTCATTTACATCCAGATCGCCTCGGATAAAGATCACCACAAACTCATCCGTGGCATTCTTCTGGTATACAACAGCTTTGCAGGACTTCTCTTCCGGTGTTCCCAGGAACCTGCACACATCCTCTATGGTGTGAATATCAGGCGTGTGGACCAGCGTCAGCTCTTCCTGAACTGCATCCTTTTCATTCTCAATGATGCTCTCTGCCATCTCCACGTTCGCCCTGTACCCGCACTCCGGACAGATGGCAATGGAGTCTTCTCCCACAGGAGTCAGAAGCATGAATTCATGGGACAGGCTGCCCCCCATCATACCGGAATCAGAAGCTACGGCTATGGTCTCAGGGATGCCCGCCCTTGCGAAGATCCGCTCATAGGCTTTATAGCATCTCTCATAATATTCTTCCAGATCCTCCTGTGACGTATGGAAGGAATAGGCATCCTTCATGGTAAATTCGCGGACACGGATCAGTCCGGCTCTCGGGCGGGCCTCATCCCTGAATTTGGTCTGAATCTGGTAAATCATAAACGGATACTTGGCATAGGTCTGCCCGTATTCTTTTACCAGATGAACCGCGGCCTCCTCGTGGGTCATGCCCAGAACCATTTTACTGCCGTTCCTGTCTTTAAAGCGGAGCAGTTCGTTTCCCACGCTCTCGTATCTGCCTGTCTCTTCCCACAGACTGGCGGGAAGCGCTACGGGAAACTGTACCTCCTGTCCGTCTATGGCATCCATCTCCTCCCTGATAATCTGTTCGATTTTCCTGCAGATTCTCTTCAAAGGGGCATACTGAGAGTAGATGCCGTTAGCCACATATTTCATATAGCCGCCCCGGATCATAAGGGCATGGCTGTCAATGACACAGTCTGCAGGGCGCTCCTTAAAACGCTCTCCTACTATTCTTTCCATCTTCATAATTAGATTCCTCCTTAAAATATTATCATAAATAATTTTAGCCTGCCAGGTTCCCGGGAAGGAGCGCTGTATAAAGTAAAAAAACGCCCTAACCGGAAATCTCCGGTTTAGGGCGAATAAATACATTATCCGTGGTACCACCTAACTTCAGAACTTACATTCTGCTCTCTGCGAGTACGTAACACATCCTGTGTCTGATACTCTTTCCCTGTAACGGTGGAACTCCGGCGGGGCCTACTCATCTCTTTTCGGCCTGCGGCTCAAAGACCGGTTCAGCACCCCTCCACAAAGCCTTGCACCGTCCGGCTTCTCTCTGAAGTATTCAGGATACTTACTATCTCTTCTCAACGCCTTTTGCTATTGATGGAATATTAGCATATTTTTTTCTCAAAGTCAATCCCTTTCTCTCCTGCCGCAGCAATCCAACCCATATCGCGTTACTGTTCACTCCGTTCTCAGTAACACGCTTCGCGATGCACAGATATGAAGCATCTGCTTCATATCGCGCTGACTGGCCTCGGGATTTTCATGCATTCTGCATGAAAACACCTCGCCGAATAGCGGGACTCCCGGGGGTCTGTATTCTGGCACTGCAGGTGTAAAATATGCGGAAAAGAAAAGGACACCACCGAGGATGCCCTTGTCCGCGGAAACTATAAAAGCTGTTGATCGGTCAGTTCCAGCTATGTAAATGTTATTAAAAAATCGGATGTGGTATGTTTTCAACATCAAATTCATCATTTCTGTTCTCTTTGATATACGGTTTCAAGACAACTTTTGCACGGATTCTCATCTGCGTCGTTCCGGGACGTCCCCATAAAACCTCAACTTCTTTACCTTCGACTGCATACTTTTCTTCAATTATTCCAAGAGAATGCATCTCATAGTTTTTCGGTGAGAACATTCTTCCCGATGCGCCTCCGATTACTCGGTCTCCATCCAGGATCTGATCAATGTGAACCTCGAATCCTCCTTTTAGATAGCTAAAATCTTCTGATAAAGGCATTTCATCCACACGCATTGAAGGATCCATGCTAGCTGCAATTGCTTTCACACAATCCTCTGTATTCCAAATCAGATGAACCATGGTATTATGTGGTGAATTAAGTTCCTTTTCCAAAGCTTCTTTTCCCGGGAAGTTATGTTTGAAATTAATCATTTTTTCCCAACCACAGTCAATAGGACTAAGCAAACGGTAAGGACAGTCTGAACCGAAGCTTCCGGTAACTGTGGATTCCATTCCCTCAGCACCATAAGAGAAATGAAGCGTTGCCTGTGGAATACTGCCCTCTGTATGAGCATTCCTATAGGCATGATTTCCAATTGGAGTAATTCCATATTTTTTTCCGGCATCCATTAGTGCTTCATATACGGTAAGTGCATCTTCAAATTTCCCATGGACTTCATACCCTAAAGTGCCTGCCATTCCGGTTCTTCCAGTGCTGAGATATGTTTAGTAAGAGCAGATCTGGATAAATAATATTTCTCTGCAGTTCTACTGAAACTTTGTGATTGTATCAATTCTATGAATTCTCTAATATATTCAATCTTCATTTCTGCCACCTATCGTTCTTTGTTAGTGACTTCATGCGCTGTTACTAGATTGTTCACATGGATTATGATTTTCGCGCTCATCTAACTCCCGGCGCTCGTCAACACCAGAGTGATTACCACCAACAGCTTGTCGATGGGCACCACCGTGGAGGCTTCGCCCATCTGCAGGGCCCTGTAATAGCAAAGCCAGGATGCCCCCGTTGCCAGACCGGACAGCACCAAGAAGATTCAGCTTTTCCTGCTGATTTATGGCAATGCACTCTGAGCATGTGTCAGAAATACCATTCCCCAGGCCATCACTACCACGACCATGGTACGGATGGCCGTCGCCAGATTGGAATTCACACCATCACTGAAGCCCATGTTAACGATAATAATATTCTTCTTCACACCGATCATGTTAGCCGCCATGCCGACGCACTCTGCCCAGTGTGCTTTTAATGTATCCTGTAAGTCTCTTCCCACCTGCAGATCCTCCTTGGGGGCTGGCTCTGACTTCTCCGATGACAAGGTCCACTGGGCGCTAAGGCGTGGCCCAGGAAGAAGACATCCTTTACGATTGGTTTAACCATCTTATTTCCCTAACTTTCCTGCCCACTCGGCTTCCTTGATTGGTCTCTCTGACATTTTGCATAACAAATAAATTTCATTTTCTTTTTCTCCTACTTGATTATCCTACTCCTCGCAATTACCATTTATGTGAGTATGCGTTACTCCTCGACAAACTGGGATCTATCTGATTACTGTAAGACCATCTGTTTCTTCCTCAAAAAGTAGATCAAGCAGATGATGCGGTACGGTCTCCGTAATGCTGAAGCTGCGTGTGCATCCGGTACAATATAGAACTACATCTTTCACCGGAAGCTGTCCTGCTCTGTGTATTGCCATCTTCTTTCTGGTTTCATAATCCTTCGCGCATCCTCCGCAGCAAGGAGTTTCATCTCTTGTCTTTAATGGTTCTATCAGAGTAATATTCATCCTTCCGCACAATTCTCTGGCAGTATCCTGCATTTCCGTGGAGTTTCGTTTTCGTGCATGACAAGTATCGTGTATCGTCATCATTCTTCCGTTGTAATTTGGAAATGGAAAATCAGAATTAAGAAGAACCTTCCAAAGAGAAACGACCTTCACATTTGGGTATATCTCAAATTTATAACTGCATCCTGGACAGCAATCGATCAGAATCGTCTCTTCATCTATGGTCTGACCGGACTTACAGCAGATTTCATAGGTTCCGTCGATTATACCGGCTTCTGTCAAAAAGGAAGTCATTCTATTTACCAATTCTGGCTTATAATTTCGTAAGGCACACCCTGACGCAAATAATATTTTCATGTTACCTCCTGCGCAAACTGGGATTTATCTTTTATCATTAGCTTAGCGGTATTTGCAGCTCTGCTAAGCAGCGAATAAAGGATCTCGTCCGCTGTAATTCCCGGATTGTCTCCACCCACGATCCGCAGCACCTTCGGATTCAGGCCGTGACCAATTTCTCTGTAGATGGCTCTCTGATATCGGCTGCTGCAACATTACTCGTCCTCCTCTCTTACATCAAAATGAGAAAATCTCAGTGTATACCATTTTCCCATTCACTCGTTCTGACTTCATCAGTGAAATTTTCTTCACCATCATATCCACTTTCTTTATGGCCAGTTTTCCCGGATTTTTCGAAGCTTTCCGAATAAGGGTAATATGCGGAACAAACTTCTTCTCATCGAAAGGAATCCCAGCTTCGTGCAGGGCTTTACTAATATCTGTCACCAGCGAGTTGATACTCTGTCCGCTGCGGGCTCCTGCCCAAATCAGATCATCAAAATTGCCGGTTTCGGTCAGTGCCAATTTGAATGGCTTATATTTTACTGCCTTCAATGCCTGCTTGATCGTATCCTTTTCCTTCGTCTCACCGATGAAGCACAAAGTAAGATGCAGATTCTGAGCCGGCGTATAATTTCCCTTGATTCCCTGAGTTTTGCAGTCATGCATCAGGCCAATCAGGGATGTCTTCATCTCATCGGAAAGCTGGATTGCCACAAATAAACGCATTATTCATCCTCCTCTCCGTAGGGAAACCCATCCCACATCATCTCATTCCATCTGATATTGGCAGCCTCGGTTAATTTTTTATCCATGATCCGATTCCGGTCACTCAAGATTGCCAGCACCTCATCTGCCATATCTTCCAGACGCAGCTTTTCATAATGAGATAAATATCCGATCATTCGCTGTGCAGTCCAATCGGTATTCAGATTCTTTGTTACCTCATCGCAAAATGGTTCCGAATAGCCGCGCTTCAGCATCAAGCGATAAAGCTCCATGCATTTTTCGCTCCTGGGCTTCATTTACTTCCACTCCTTCCAGACATCAGGTTGATAGCCGATAGTGGCCTGCTTACCATTTCGGACAATGGGCTTCTTGATGATCTTTTGATTTTCCAGCATCTTCTCGACACGGTCTTCTTCTGCAATATAGGTCACAAGAGCTAATAAGTCTTTATCCTTGCAGTTCTGATCGATTAGTTTTTCATATCCACCAACAGCCTGGCAAACGGAGTTGAACTCACCCTTACTCATGCCCTTCTCTTTCATATCTATAAACTGGGCCTTGATACCGCGCTCCTTAAAATATCGCTCTGCTTTCTTAGTATCAAAGTCCTTCTTGCTTCCAAAAATCTGTATATTCATATGCGTCCCCTGTCTTTTACTTAATTGGCAACTGTTCAGCACCTTCACTGTTATCTTAATTATACTATTACAAAATATGAAAATCTATATAAATCTGTAAATCCCCTTATACGTTATATACAATCTACAGACTACAGCATGACAATAATAGAACGCACGCTGTGCAAACTTCCTATTATCGAGAACTTTATGAAGAGAAGACACAGCTTGAGGAGGAAAAGGAAAAGAACCGGGAACTGGCGGCGCGCGTCAACTGCGACTATACCAATTCGTCAAAACCCTCATCCCAGAGCCCGAACCATGTAAAAATCCATAACGGCAGGGAAAAGACCGGCCGGAAGCCGGGGCAGACAGATCCGCAGGCAGGTGGTCATCCTGCATGTGACGACCGAGGTGGTGTCAGGGATGATGTGAACTATGACGGGACGGTAAAGGCGGCGGCATACCTGCTCAATAACCAATGCTGCGTATCCATCAGCAAAACAGGAGAATTCCTAAAAGCAGTCTCAGGGGGAAAGCTTGCCCTGTCCGCCGGGATGATATGCGGTCTTTCAAAGAGTTTTCAGAGAAAACGGAAGAAGAACGCAGTGAAATCTTCCTGAAGCTGCTGTCCTCCCCTTACATGCACGTGGATTTCACCTTTGGCCGTGTAAATGGGAAACAGGGTTCTGTCATGATATGTGTGTCAGAAGGGCAGGTGCTGGAATGGATAAAAGAAGCAATCCATTACAGGAACAGCATCCCGGAGGCAGGGGCAGTTTAAGAAGAGGCTGCTTCCTGTTGCCGTGCAAAAATAATTAAAACCATTGTTTTATCTAAGAGCTCCCGGCCTATTGGCCGGGAGCTCTTAAGATTATGGAGGCTTTAAGTTTCAACCGCCCCGTGAATAGTAACCATATCGCCGCTGTTCACACGCCGCGGTTCCGGGAACGCCGTATCATATGTTATAGCTGGTACAAAAAAACCATAAGAGGCATGGTAACCATACAGACCACAGAGGTTGCTGCATTAATTACACTGGCATACTCCGCATTCTTCCCGTATATCTGAGACATCTGTGTAATAGAGGAGGCCGTTGGTGTGATAACCGCCAGAAGTGTAATCAAAAGTATGGTAAATCCGTCTTCCGTCAGCCCGGCCAGCGGGCTGTATTTTAGTATTGCCAGGGAAAGGGCCGGAAATACAATCATCCGCAGAAATGTAATCAGCCCCAGCCTGCGGTAGGAGAATACTTTTTTCAGGCTCATATCTCCTATCAGCATCCCGGCAATCAGCATGGACATGGGACCTATCATCTTCCCTGCAGAGTCCATAGCTCCCCGCACCAGAGAGGGCAGCCTGCATCCGGATATAAAAAGTACCGCTCCGGCTATAACAGCAATCATATTTATATTAGAAAATATCTTTCTTAGCGCTATCTTTTTCTCCCCGCAGAGGAGCATCTTTCCGTGGCTCCACATAAAAAACAGCTGCACAGACAAAAATGCACTGGAGTAAATAACCCACTCCTTCCCCAATGCGGCTGTCACCAGAGGAATGATCAGATTTCCTGAATTTGAGTAGGCAATAGATGCCTTCTCCACTGCATCCAGCCGGAATATCCGCCCTAGAACCGGGAGAGACAGCAGGATTAGTATGTGTATGATGACAGCAGCTCCCAAAGCCAAAAGAAGCCCGTTTCTTACCCGAAGGGTGTAATCCACCTGAAATGCCTCCAAAATCACACAGGGCGATATGAGATACAGTGTCACTGCCGACAAAATATGGCTGTCCTGCCCCTTTAAGACTCCAGTTTTGACTATGACTCCCCCCATTACCATTATCAGAAAAAGCTGGAGCATCTGTTCCATTATTACAATACTAATCCCCATTTATCTGTACCACTCATCTTTCGTATACATATGTATCCTTCACTCCTACATCTCATAGCCCGGAGGAACCAACAGATTTTTATCCTCCAGGAGTTTGCGGTATACTCTGTCCTTCCACTCCTCTCTGGCCACCTCCTCCACGGTGACCGAGACGGCACTCTTTGAAAGCCCCAGAGTCTCTGCAGTGAGCCCTGCCAGCTTTTCTGCCAATTCCTTTTTAGATGCTTCATCCCTTCCAGGGAACATTTGTACGATAATATGCGGCATATTTTTATCTCCTTTCTGCTGTTTCTTAATAGAATACCTTATAAAAAAATACTATCTGTGAACTTTTTGAACATTCTGTGAACATTTTATCAATAATCTTTGTATTACTCACTGCTTTTTGTACAATTTCCTCAATTTGCACCCCGTTTTCCCAGGGTAAAACCAGATTCATTTGTACAACATCCTGTACTTTCACGTTAAAACTTTAATTACTTCCCGTTCTATAGTATTCCTCTGACAGACATGATAAACTAACACTGGATTGCAGAGAACAAAGAAAATCGCTTGGTACAGGAATATAGCTGTCATAACAAAGAAGGAGCAGTGCAAAAACTAATGTATACCCGAGGCTGCACATGCCCCGGGTCAGCCGTGCCAAAACTGCTGCACGGCAATGTATCTTATGAGGAGGTATTCAAATAATGGCGATTAACATTGGCATAAACGGATTTGGACGTATTGGGAGGGTTTCATTCCGTATAGCCATCAGTCAACCCGAAACATTCCACCTGTGCGGAATCAATGTCCGCAACGCAGATCTGGATTATATGGTATATATGATCCGATACGATACCATATTCGGGCGTTTCAGGGGAGAACTTTCCGCCTGCGATGGGGGGATTATCGTAAACGGAAAGAAAATCCCTGTCTTTTCAGAAAGTGATGCATCTCATATCCCGTGGGACTCATGCGGCGCAGAATATATTATCGATGCCACAGGTGCCTTCTGCACCACAGCAAAAGCAATGGGACATATTGATGCAGGCGCTAAAAAAGTTATTATATCGGCTCCGGCGAAAGATGAGGAGACTCCTACCTTTGTTATGGGAATCAATCAAGCAAACTACACCAGAGATATGAAGGTAATATCCAATGCTTCCTGTACCACTAACTGTCTTGCTCCAATCTGCAAAGTTCTTGAAGATCACTATGGGATTGAGCAGGGCCTTATGTCAACCATTCATGCAGCTACCGCGAAACAGAAAGTAGTAGACTGCCGTTCCCTAAAAGATTGGCGGACGGGACGGGCTGTGTTCGGAAACCTGATCCCTTCCAGCACAGGTGCCGCGAAGGCAGTATCCAAGGTCATCCCTTCCTTAAAGGGAAAGATGACCGGAATCTCATACCGGGTTCCAACCTCAGATGTCTCAATTGTTGACCTAAATGTTATGTTGAAAACAGAGACAAACTACCAAGATATATGTAAGAAAGTAAGAGAAGCCACAGAAAAT
Source organism: Lactonifactor longoviformis DSM 17459 (assembly GCF_900129135.1). Classification (GTDB taxonomy): domain Bacteria; phylum Bacillota; class Clostridia; order Lachnospirales; family Lachnospiraceae; genus Lactonifactor; species Lactonifactor longoviformis. Next base: position 646 of record NZ_FQVI01000013.1, on the reverse strand, counting down.
GAACTGGCGGGAATTTTGGACTACGTAGATGATGAGGTAGTATCCTCTGACTTTATCGGAGATCCTCATGCTTCCATTTTTGATGCCAGAGAGGGAATCCAGGTGAACGGGCACTTCTTCAAGCTTATCTGTTTTTACGACAACGAGTGGGGCTATACCAGCCAGATTTTCCGCATGATTCAGCACATGCATCAGGTAGATTATCAGGAGGCGTAACACGCCGGATTACCATTTTTGCAGCTAAGCGTATCTTTGTCGCTGTATCCGGTTACTTGTAGGGGGCATATACATTCGTCATTACGATTATGTACCATACATAGAATACTATATCACCCGGTTTCCGGATCGAGTAGGAGGGAGTGATTAACTCCCGTCCTCTCACACCACCGTGCGTACCGTTCGGTACACGGCGGTTTCAATAGTTGACGTGCACAGACTGATAGGCAGTGGCTAAATCATAGAAGCCACTGTTTATCAATCTTTCTTTTGTTAATGCTCTGTTGACCGCTCCCATTCCCGATACATACCAGTATTTCCTGCGGCTGTTTGCCGCCTGATGTGCAAAATATTCGGGTATTCCGTGTTTCATAAGGTTTCTTTTCCTTGTTTTGGGTAACTTCCACTGTTTCCATATGCACATACGAAT
>NZ_FQVI01000034.1 GCF_900129135.1 Lactonifactor longoviformis DSM 17459 | reverse complement strand
CGGGGGATAGGGACAAGTCAGGGAGGTTAAGCGGAGTGAGCCGAAGATCCAGTCCACCAGCTGATTAACGAGGAAGGCTTTCCTGACGAGTTTAGCAGCTGGTAGGACTTAGCTGAGGGGAACGGAGCCTCGAGCTGACTTGTCCCTATCCCCCGCCCCCTGGCCCTGTCCCCCCGGTGCTCCCTTCTATATCCGTCCGTCTGCAACGCTTTGCTCGCCGACTACATAACCCCGAACTTCACATACACAAAACTATCACTCTGCACTTATAGTATCCACCACCGACATCCCCCGGATTTTCCTTGCGGGGCCACGCACAGCCAGAATCGCAGACCCTGCGATTACCAGTATGATCACCAGCAGAGAACCAACCGGTACATACCAGGCATCTCCCCATCGGTAAGTGACAAGTCTCTCAAACAGAAGCTTGTTTATAGGAAGACCTATGAGACAGCCAAAGAAAATGCCGAAGAGGGCGTAGGTTGCTGCCTCGGCTGATATCATTCGTATCAGCTGCCTGTCACTCATTCCGATGGCCCGCATGGCGCCATACTGACGGAGGCGGGCGGATACACTCATGGCAATGCTGTTAATGATATAGAATACAGAGATTAAGGCGATTACAGCCAGAAATCCGTAGATGAACAGGGAAAAGGAATAATATGCCCCCATGGTTTCACTGTTCTTTATACGCTGGTCTGAGAAGATAACCGAATCTCCGGCATCAGCGCGCATATGTGCCACATCATTATCTGTTACTTTGGAATTAAACTGTACATCTATGATTGTATAATTGCTCTCACCTGTTAACTGCTGAAATAATTTTTGGGAGCAAATTACAGTTTCAACCCCTGGTTCTCTGCTAAAAGGGCTGTCGGACAGAATTCCTGACACCTTAACATTCACCGGCTGTCCCTCAGAGTAGGAATCCATGGTAATTGTACTCCCCAGGTTCAGAGGATTTTCTTTGTGAAAAACAGTGAGTACCGAGCTGCCATTCTCTGTATCATCGATTGTTCCCTCAAGGAGCATATCCTCTGCCCACTGGAACTGATATGTTTCGTAGGAGATAAGGTTGACACGTTTTGTCTGTCCATGTATCTTTACCGGAATATTATAGGCAAAGCTTCTGCCGTACACCTTCTCTACAAAGGGAAGGACCGCATATGATTCAGCGAGATCCGGAGCGATTGCACAGGTATTGTCAGGACTGAGCACCGACAGATCCGGGGAATAGGGCTTCAGCGGTGTGATAGCATGGTTCATAAAATCTACTGCTGAGCGGAAGGACAGAAACAGAATAATACTGAAAGCAAAGGAGCCAATCATAAGGATAAAATTCTTCCTGCTCCCTTTTGCATGATGGATTCCCAAAGCAGTATCCACCTGAAAAAATGTGGTTGATGCTGCTTTACGCGCCGCCTGGATGGTGCCGGCATTTCCCGATACGGCCGCCACAGGGGAAACTCTGGATGCCTTTTTGGCAGGCGAACCGGCCGCAAGCAGGACAGTGATAAGGCCAATCAGTACACCGGATATCAGGCCCAGCCAGCTAATCCCGAAATCCGGCATCTCCCCAAATATGCTTGGACTTAAGAACTCCAGCAGTGCGCACAAAAGCCATATGACAGCAGTACCCGCGGCGATCCCCAGCGGGATGGCCGTTTTACACCAGCTAAGTGCTTCCCTTCGTACAAATCGTATCACTTGCTTCTGAGTTGCACCCAGACAGCGCATCATGCCGAAAAATTCCGTTCTCTGTACGACATTGCTGTTCAGGCTTCCAGCAATCATCAGAGTGCCTGCAATGGCAACCAAGACAGCCAGGACACCTGCAGTAAGATATAGCTGCATCATATAGGGATCTTTGCTCTGGAGCATCAGTGCCAGAAGCTTTGTATTCTGTGTGACTTGCTGGTCTGACAGCTGCAGCTGTGCCTGAATATCAGACAGTGCCTTTTGGATGCTGCAGTAGGGGGTGAATGTAACATAAAAGATTCCTTCATACGTTTCTGAGGACTCAGCAGACAGCAGTGTACGGAATGCTTCTGTATTTAAAAATATGCCGAAAGCATCTTTTTCAGTAAGCATAGACGTATCTCCTGTAAATCCGCATACCGTTAATTCTATAGATTCCCCCCGGGGAACGGTCAGCCATATAGTATCGCCTGTTTTAAGACCCAGCTGTTCTTTTACGCTTTTTGTAAAAACAGCAGAGTGTGTATCCTTTGGAAATTCCCCTTCCTCCAGCTCCATTCCCGTAAACATAGAAAGCAATTCCTCATCGAATCCGCAGATAACCGCATCATTCCCCTGAAGCTGATACCCCTCATCCAAGCGGTAATTGAGAACATCATACCAAGCGGATGCCTTTATCTCAGGCCGTGAGGCTATGATGCCAGCTTGTTCACCGGTGATTTCTTTAAAACCGGCATGCCAGCCCCCATCACTCTTTTGAGACTGCAGCTTCTGGGCCCGCATTTCCATATCTGCCATGCCGAAGATTACGGTAACCAGAAATACTGCGAGTATAATGCAGATTCTGGTCATTCTGCTCTGTTTGCGGTGCACCTTAGCGGAAATAGGGATTAAGTCCAGATAATGTCTCATACCTTCATACCCCCCAGTTCACTGAGAATACCGTCTGTGACACGCAGAACACGGTCGACAGAGGATGTAAGATTGATATTATGAGTTATCATAAGAACCGTCTGCTGATAATGCCTGGATGCTTTACAGAGAAGATCCATGACATCCTGACTGTTTTTGGAGTCCAGATTCCCGGTAGGCTCATCAGCCAGTACCAGCATGGGTTTCGCAATCAACGCACGTCCTATGGCTACGCGCTGCTGTTGTCCCCCTGACAGCTGACTGGGAAGATGCGTACGGCGATCTGTCAGACCTAATACCTCCAGGATTTCGTCTGTCTGCTCCCGGTTTGGCTTCTTATTGTCCAACAGAAGCGGAAATATAATATTCTGCTCCACATTCAGCTCTGAGATGAGGTGAAAGGACTGAAAAATAAAACCAATGTGGCGGCGGCGGAACACCGTACGTTTTGTTTCCTTCATTGAATATAAATCTTCCCCATTGAGATAAATATGACCGGACGTGGGAGTGTCCAGGCCCCCGATGCAGTTCAGGAGAGTACTCTTTCCGGAACCGGATTCCCCTACAACCGCAGTAAATTCTCCCTTTTCCACAGTAAAGGATACGTCTTGCAGCGCTTTGACCTGTGTATCACCTTTTCCATATACTTTGCAGAGATTTTGAGTACGCAATATTTCCATGTAATTATACCTCCTTGTTATTCTACCCTGACAGCATAGCAGGATCACCTTACATACAGATGAATTCCAGCTTACGGTTCTGTAAGGAAAGAAATAATAAAGGTGGTTCCTTTGCCTGGAGTGCTCTGAAGAGATAGAATCCCCCCCTGGCCTTCAATAATAGACTTTGCCAGAGGCAGCCCCAAACCTATCCCCTGTGTATGGGCGGAAGATTTACTGCGGTAGAATCGTTTAAAGATATGGTGAATATCTTCCGGAAGGATCCCGCTGCCGTTATCTGCAACAGACAGCCGAAGCATTGCCAAAGACCGCTCCCAGGCAATCTCAATGGTTCCTCCGGCTTCGGTATGGTCCAGAGCGTTTTTCACCAGATTGCCGATGGCTTCACCGGTCCATTCCAGGTCACACAGAATCTGCTCTCCGGGATCACCGTTTATCAGGATCTGTTTCTCTTCCTGTTTTGCTCTTGTAATCAATTCTGCAATTCCCCGGGAAACCAGTTCAGAAACTGTACAGAGTTTTTGCTCAAAACGAATATTTCCGGCATCCAGCCGCATAACCTTCAGCAGAGAGAGAATGAGCTGTTCCATGCGTGCGAGGGATATCAGAGATTTCCCGGAAAATTCCTCTACTAACGGGGGATTGTCCGGCTCATCCAGAATAATTTCTGCATACATATTCAGGGCAGCCAGGGGAGTCTTCAATTGATGAGAGATATCAGATATCATATCTTTTAAGAATTCCTTTGCTTTCTGTTCAGATTCGCTTTTGGACTGTAAAGCCATGGCCAGCTCATCCACAGATGCAAACAGCTGATACAGCGTACCTGTTTCGTTCCTGGGCAGATGACGTGCGAAGCTCCCCTCCGCAAATTCTGCAATTCTGCCGGCCGCCTTCTGATACAGAAGTTCCCGTCGGTGAAGAAAGAAAGCGGAGACGCCCATCAGAATCCCCCCGAATCCCAGACCTCCCAGAAGGGCGGCAGTCCTATATCTGACTGCCGCCCGACGGGCCGGGGGAAGAAGCCAAAAGGGAGTGCTGTCGGTACGCCCGCTTTTTTCAAGAAGCCGTACACCTTCCTCAGTAAGCTCGCTGTTTTTAAAGGCAGCAGCGGTAATGTCTTCCGATATACCCTGTTCCAGAAGATAGGAGGCGGCAGTCTGTTCCTGTCTGAGAAGAAGCTTTTTTGCCTCACGAGTCTGTATACCTGCACACAAAACGAAAAAGGCTAGCATCAGAGTGCAGAAGCAGGAGAGAAATAAAAAATAGCAGCGGGATTGCTTTTCATGCAGAAAGCTCATAGCGTTACTCCTTCCATTGGTATCCGAATCCCCGGACAGTCAGAAGATGTTCGGGGTGTGAGGGATCGTTTTCCAGTTTTTCACGCAGGCGGCGCACATATACAGATAAAGTATTATCGTCCACAAAGCTTCCGTTGCCGTCCCATAGAAGGTCCAGGATAGAGCTGCGGGTCAGGATGCGGCCGCTGTTTCTTACTAAAAGACATAAGAGCCGGTACTCAGCACTGGTCAATTCCAGGGGACTTCCGGACAGGAAAACCTTGCTTTGGAGAAGATCAACGGACACTTTGCCAGAGACGAGCAGGCTGTCCCCTATTTCTTTCTTCCTCCCGCTGCGTCTGAGAAGAGCCCGGATACGGGAGCACAGTTCTCCCAGACGGAAGGGTTTGGTAATATAATCATCTCCTCCGATGTCCAGTCCCCGTATCACAGAGGTCTCCTCATCTGCAGCAGTGAGGTATATGATAGGGATGGGGTTCCCCTTTCGGCGTACTTGTTCACAGATTTCGAATCCTGTTCCATCCGGAAGCGTAACATCAAGAAGAAGCAGGTCATAGTCGTTGGGGACAGATAAAAGCACTTTTGCCTCCCGGATCGTCCGGACAACATCCAACTGAAATCCATTCTTTTTCAAGGCATATTGCAAGCCATCGATCAGACTGATATCATCTTCTAAAAGAAGCAGCTTATACATAAGTTTCCTCCTGTAAATACATGTTTATAGTGTATTGTACCAAGCCGCTAGCGCGGCGGCTAGCCCTAAGTACGTGAAACTATCACTTTTTTCAAAAAAAGTAGCAGTTTTTGAATATATTTTGTATGGTTGAGTTACCCCTAACGCAACCGTAAACACATACCAAAAACCGCTATGTCTACTTTACCATGGTTCTTCAAACTCAACAACTACATATCAGAAAATTTTTACTGTCCGCCTCCTGATGCGGGGTGCTTTTTTTGTTTCCTGCCATCATATTTCACTAAGGAGGTTCCATTATGGACAATTATTTAAAACAGTTTCGTGAGATGCTCTCTCCGTGGCCGTAACGGCCATATAGTCAAGTCTTATTCCACTTACCAGGAATTTGACCATATATTTATGATAATCGAAAAGAATGGCGTGAACATAAATTTATAAAAAATCATCAATATAACTATAAAAATATTAATTAAAAAGGAGTTGTAAATAATATGCTAAAATAGTATACTTAATTTAACATAAAATTTACACATAATAATATCTACAATCGAGATATCTGAATTAATAAGAAGCAAAGCAAATCTGGTGCGATTCCAGAACGTAATCGCTGTGTTGGGTGTGGTTTCCCTAAGTCAGAAGCTGTTCAGATAGGTGTGTTTTGTTTGTAGATGTTTATAGTTAAATATCGTTAAGTAGACATCTGGAGACAGGTGTCTTTTTTAATTAAATGAAAAGGAGGTATAGTCCAATGGGAAAATAGTAAGTTACTGTAACCGATAATATAAGCGAAACTTGGGAGGGAACAAAATGAGAAGTAAAATAGTTAAAGTTGTTTGTGCTATGGTGATGGCTGCTATGCTTTTAGGCAGCTATTCAAACTATGCCTATGCAACAGAAACGGGTGGAGATAGTTCTATAAATACAGAAGAGGATGCAACAGAATTTAAAAATGAGGACACTAGATATATAAATGTAGGTCTACAAGATGCACCAGAAGGATATATTCCTGGAGGAGAAGAAATTACAGATAATAAGGAGGAAGAGGCAGGGGCTATTGATAAAAAAGAATTAGCAGCTCTTGAAGATGAAAAAACCTCAGATGACTGTGTAGCAATACCTAATACTGAGGATGTAGGACAAGCAGGGAAAACTCCAAATAATTCTCCTGCTTTGCTGGAGGCAACGTTATCCGGAACGTGGATAGAAGATGATGGAAGGTTGTGGTATAGACATGATGATGGCAGCTATTCGAGGAGCAAATGGGAAATGATTGATGATTATTGGTATTATTTTGATGCTTCTGGATGGATGAAAACAGGCTGGTTAGAATGGGATAATAAGACATATTATTTAAGTTCTGATAAAGATGATGAAGATTGGCCATATGGAGCTACTTTGATAGGTCGGTGGTATATTGGCAGTTTAAATGCTGAGAGAAGCACCTGGCCGGCTTATTGTTTTTTGGATGACGGCAGTATGTTGCATAATGGCTGGAATCTTTATTATGGTGAATGGAGCTATTATTATAGTGACGGACATGCACGGAGAACCGGGTGGTTTAAAGACAGTGGTAAATGGTATTATATTAAAGAAGACGGAGATTCTTGGCCGATAGCGGTGGAAAATGATTGGAGAAAGGTTGATGGAAGCTGGTATTATTTTGAAAGCGGCTGTGCAATGGTAACCGGCTGGAAGATAATCGGAAAAACGTGGTACTTTTTTAATAGTAGCGGAATCATGTTGACCGGCTGGCAAAAGTATGGAGATTCCTGGTATTATCTTGGGCCCGCCAATGATGGTGCCATGAGAATCGGCTGGTTCAAAGTAGGCGATACATGGTACTATTCTAATGATATTGGAGAAATGAAAACCGGGTGGGTAAAGGATGGAAAGTACTGGTACTACATGAATGATAGCGGTGCGATGAAAACGGGCTGGCTGAAATCAGGAAATACATGGTATTTTTTAAAGAGCAATGGAATGATGGCTACTGGCTGGCTTAAAGATGGCTCCCATTGGTAGTATATGGGGGATGAAGATGACGGAGCTATGAAGATAGGTTGGTTTAATGTGGGAAACAAAAGATATTATACTGATAGCAACGGTTTCATGCTTACAGGATGGCAGCAGATTAATAATAGAAAATACTATTTTGAAGACACGGGCTCTATGGTAACAGGTTGGAAGGTTGTAGATGGCAAAAGGAGATACTTTATGTCATTTTCATTAACAGATCCAACCAGATTTGGGGCATTAGCAAAAGATGCTTGTTGGGTTAATGAAGAAGAAAGATATTATATTTTTAATGATGATGGAACAGTAAATGAGTCTAAAAGATTCAATGAATCTAAAACGATGGCACATGATTTTTTAACTTGGGATGCTGAGCCCGTACATGCTGATATTATTATGAAATTAACAGAAGATAGAAACAAAATAAACAATAAATTCTATTACCCATATAGAGAGGTTGTATATCTATATATGTATATAATAGAGACTGCAGATAAGCCAAATATAAGTATGTCATTTGTAAGACATAATGTGAATGGTGAAGGGGAAGCAAATTTTGTATCCTATAAAAACCTTGATTCGATCTTGCCAGGAGGTTATATGATTGGTATTTGTGGATACAATACACAACTCTGCTCTTATCCGGAAGACGACAGTGTATTATTTGAAATGGCATACATAATAGGCCATCCTTCATATGCAGTAATCCCATCTCCTGTCCCAGGAATAGATGGTTATTCATCATATAAAGATGGAGATATTTATATATCAATTCAGTAGGAGGTATAATTATGAAAAAGAAAGTGATAATCTCTATAGTCTCTATTATATTTGTGATTGCATTGGGAACAACTATTTATGCACAATCAGCATATCCAGACGATAACTTATTTTATAGCATAGGCAAATTATTTACCACTCAAAAAAATAGTCCAAAAACAAGAGGCTCTGAAAAAATATATGCGAAAGGTAAAGATATTACGATTACGTGGGATGAGGTTAATGAAATTAAGGAGCGTATGGATTTAGCAGAGCTGAAAGATTCTGAGGATAACGCATATAAGTATGTATTGCAAAGAAAAGTGCTGCTTAATGCAGCTGAAAAAGCAGGCTACAAAGTAACTGATCAAGAAGTTGAGGAGACCATTGAAACATATAAGAAAAATATTAATAAAGCAACAAATAAGGAAGAGTTTGACGCTTTGATAGAAGGGGCTGGTGGAGAAACAAAATATTGGGAGTCATTAAAAAGCACTACACGTACCACCCTTATGATTTCAAAATATCTAACCGATAAACAAAAAGAATTTAGCGGCAATCAAGAAAATAATACAAAAGTAACTATAGGCGGAAATGGAGACTTAAATGATCCTTGGGAGGACGAAAAGGGAAAAATTATACAAAAACTAATTGCCGAACAAGATATTAAAATAATAAAAGAATAATTACATTCTACGTATCGCAACCTCTGGTCTATAAATGGAAAGCATGGCTCCTGCCTGATGAAGAAGCATATAAGCAAAAGAGGAATCCTCCTGGCTGCTATTCTAAAGTCATATCCTTTTCCTTGACAATTTTTGTAAAATATAATACTATAATTTATAGTTATTTATGACAGCGAAAATGATGTTAAGATAGAAAGGATGGTGTTATGGCAGCAATCGATTTAATTGTATTGGGGATGGTGAAAAAGGAGCCTTTAAGTGCCTATGATATTCAAAAATTAGTGGAGTACCGCAATATATCCCGGTGGGTAAAGATTAGTACACCTTCGATCTATAAAAAAGTGATTCAACTGGAGAAGAAGGGATACATTGAAAGTGAGATGGTAAAAGAGGGAAATATGGCGGAAAAAGCTGTATACTCATTAACAGAAAAGGGTGAAAAAGAATTTGAAAAATTAATGCTGGAGATTTCCGAACAGCCGATTCGCATATTTCTGGATTTCAATGCTGTTATAGTTAATTTGGACAGTCTTTCCCCTGAAAACCAGCAGAAATGTCTGCAACGGATTGAACAAAATGTAATGCTATTGAAATTGTATCTGGAAGATAACATTCATTCCAAAGAACAGATGCCTGAGATTCCGGAGACAGGTAAGGCGGTTTTGCAGCAGCAGTATCAATTGGCCCAGTCCATCGAAGCCTGGGTTCATTCAATAAAAGCAGACACGGAAAATAGAAGCTGAATAAGAAAATTTACATCTGCATATTTTAATGGTATACTTTACTATATGGTGAACGCTGTATATCCGTACGGAGGATATGTACGGCAGCACCGTCAGCAAAAGAAGAGCAGTAGAAAGAGGTAGGCAGATGTTAAGTATACTTATGCAGGTATTAGTAGGTTTGATTGCAGGATACATTGCTTCCCGTATTATGAAGCTTAAGGGAGGCGTGGTAAAGTATATCGCAATCGGTGTTGTGGGATCTATTCTAGGAAATCTTTTAATTTCTTTAATTGGCTTTTACGCCATTGGTTTCTTTGCAAAGATAATTGTATCCATCGCAGGAGCCTGCCTGCTGATCTCTATCAGCAGAAGAATTTTATAGTCAGGAGTGTTAAGTGAAAGCCACCGGGAGACCGGTGGCTTTTGTACCTCCCCGTAAAGCCACTGTATGTAGGAATACATTTTTCGTCATAGTTTTTCTAATGAGGAGAGAATGCTTTCTTTTAACTGCAGCAGTTCATCCAGATTTTCTTTTTTGATAGCAGACTTAACCGTGATGACAGGTTCCAGGAGTTCTATCTGCTTTAATTCCCCCAGGAGTGAACGCATTTGCCTGGCAGAGGCCGGAGCCCAGGAACCATTTTCTATAAGTGCCATGGTACGGTTTTGCAAGTTCAGAGCCTTCATATCATGCAGCAGATTCAGCATTGCCGGGTAAATTCCTCCGTTATAAGTGGGAGCGGCCAGTACCAGGTGACTGCAGCGGAAGGCTTCTGCGATCAGCGTGGATATATGGGTAGTAGAAATGTCATAGACAGCAATATTTTTAACTCCTGATTCCGCCAGACTGGAGGCAAGGATATTTACAGCATTTTCAGTATCCCCGTACATAGAACCATAAATCAGGGCGACTGCATGTTCCTCTGGTTCATATCGGCTCCAAAGGCGGTATTTATCCAAAAAATAATCAAGATTGGTGCGCCACACAGGACCGTGCAGGGGACATATCATGCGCAGTTCCATATCAGTCAATTTTTTCAGAGCTGCCTGTACCTGTGCTCCGTATTTCCCTACTATATTCCCGTAATACCGTCTGGCGTCCGGCAGCCAGTCACGGGCGAAATCCACTTCATCATTGAACAAATTTCCGTTCAGGGCCCCAAAACTTCCAAAGGCATCTGCGGAGAATAGAAGCTTTTCTTTTTGCTCGTATGTCATCATAACCTCCGGCCAGTGAACCATCGGAGCAAAACAGAACCTAAGTGTATGTGTCCCCAGGGAGAGGGTAGTACCTTCTTTGATCACAAGGGTCCTTCCATCCAGATTGAGATCATAGAACTGTCGGATGAATGCAAAGGTTTTCGCGTTGCCCACTAGTTTCATTTCAGGAAAGTGCAGCAGCAATTCTTCAATTCCGGCGCAGTGGTCTGGTTCCATATGGTTGATTACCAGATAATTCAGAGAGCGCCCCCTGAGAACATAATGAATATTTTCCAGGAACTGGCGGGTAACAGAGGAATCAACCGTATCGATAAGCGCTGTTTTTTCATCCGATATCAAATATGAGTTGTAGGTAATACCCCGGGAGATGGGAAACAAGTTTTCAAACAAAGCCAGCCTCCGGTCATATCCGCCTACCCAAGTAACCGCATCTGTAATTTTTCTGGTACAATACATGGTTTAAACCCCTTTCTAGAGACATATTAGATATTCATATGATTAGTTATGTCTAACCAACATATAGAATACACTTTTTTTCTTAAAATAGCAAGATATAGATCAAAAATACCAGGCTTTGCTTATTCCTGAATGTTAAGGAATGAAAAGCCTGGTATTTGAATTCGTGGTCAAAGTTATCTTAAAAAACGGAACACACCAATTACCTTCCCCATAATCTGGAGATCACCCTCAACAATTATCGGATCCATAAAATCATTCTCAGGCTGAAGACGGTAATGGCCATTTTCTTTATAAAAGGTTTTCACTGTAGCAGAGTCTTCGATCAAAGCTACGACCATATCTCCATTCTGTGCCGTGGGCTGCTTTGAGACCAGGACATAATCTCCGTTCAGAATCCCTGCATTCACCATACTTTCCCCATCAACATGAAGTAAGAAAGTGTCCGTGTTGGGCATATATTCCGAAGGAATAGGAAAATAATTCTCAACGTTCTCCACAGCCAGAATCGGCTGACCGGCAGCTACTTTACCTACGATAGGAACATTCACAACCTCGCGTCTCACAAGATTAAAAGAGTCGTCAATTATCTCGATAGCACGGGGTTTTGTGGGGTCTCTTCGTATGTAGCCGTTCTTCTCCAATGTCTCCAGGTGGGAGTGGACAGAAGAAGTTGATTTTAAATGAACTGCCTCACAGATTTCGCGGACTGCAGGGGGGAATCCTCTGTTTAATATTTCGCTTTTTATGTATTCTAAAATTTCGGACTGCTTTTTGCTGATTTTGCCGTATGCCATAACCAAACCTCCAGGAATTTTTTCTTATTCAAATAACACGCAGAGGGTAATTCTCTGCCCTCTGAAGCATGTAGAATCAAATATCTTCAGACTTTATTTCTTAATTATCATATCACAAAGAAGAAGAGAATGCAAACAAATATTCGGAATATCTGTTCGGATTTCGACAAAAACCATTGACAAACGCATGTTCGGATTGTATAATTAAAAACATGAATAAGAACAAATGTTTGCGAACATATTTTCGGGAGGCGTAGATATGAATAGAAGAGTGAAGACGTTTTTTGTTGTATTGGCATTGATTCTTGTATCCGGCGGCATCTTTTCCGGAAAGTTTGCTTTGACCGCCAACGCAGGAACAGAGACGGAAGAAAGGTATAAGTATTATACCAGCATCGAGATCGAAAAAGGTGACAGTCTCTGGAGCATAGCCGAGGAATATATGACAGAAGAATATGATTCAAAGGATGAGTATATCAATGAAGTTATGAATATAAATCATCTGGCAACAGATAAGATTTTTGAGGGAAGTTATCTGTGTATTCCATATTATTCCGCAGAGGTAAAATAAGGTTGCTAAAAAATTGGGCACTGATTCCATCAGTGTCCAATTTGCTGTCATGGAGAGATTTTTCTAATGTCCGTATAATTATTCTTGAAATCACAGGAAAAGTAGGTTATACTGAAAGTGTCAATCTATTCGCCAAACACGAGTTTTTCGAATAGATATAGATACATAAGTATACATAATACTATTATTGTAAACCTAAGCATATCATTCGGTTGTTTTCACTATATATTTTATAAGGAGGTATTTTCTATTGAAACAAGAAAAAATGACTTACAGAGAATTGACGGATACAGAAAACATCTTAAAGCTCCGAGAAGTTCTTCACACTTTGCCTGACTTTACACGGGATTTCTTTCGATCCATCAGTACAACCACAACAACCAAAACAAGAATTTCGTATGCTTACGATATCCGCATATTTTTTCAGTTTCTGCTCGATGAAAACCCTGCTTTCAAAAATATGAAAATGACAGAATTTCAATTGGAGGTATTAGACCAAATCAAGGCCATTGATATTGAGGAATATTTAGAATATTTGAAGGCATACCGGGATCATGATAATCTGGACCAGATTGTTACCAATGGTGAACGGGGGCTGAAAAGAAAAATATCTGCTTTGAGAAGTTTTTATGCGTATTATTATAAAATGGAAATGATTCAGACAAATCCTACTGTTTTAGTAGATATTCCCAAAATACATGATAAAACAATTACCCGCCTGGATGCAGACGAGGTGGCACTTCTGCTTGACTATATCGAACATGCAGGGGATACACTTTCCGGTCAGAAAAAGGCATATTATGAAAAGACAAAAACCAGAGACCTGGCTTTAGTGACGCTATTACTTGGAACAGGAATCCGGGTATCGGAATGTGTCGGACTGGATATAGAGGATGTGGATTTTAAAAATAATGGTATCAAAGTAGTACGTAAAGGCGGAAATGAAATGATAATATACTTTGGGCCTGAAGTCGAGAAAGCATTAAAGTCCTATCTTGAGGAGAGGTCACATATTACGCCTCTTCCCGGACATGAACACGCACTCTTCTATTCTACTCAAAAAAAGCGTATGGGAGTAAAGGCGGTTGAAAATCTGGTGAAAAAGTATGCCCAGCAGGTTACTACCACCAAGCATATAACCCCTCATAAGCTTAGAAGTACTTATGGAACTGCTCTTTACCAGGAAACCGGTGATATTTATTTGGTTGCTGATGTGCTTGGACATAAAGATGTGAATACCACAAAGAAGCATTATGCGGCAATGGATGATGCAAGGCGGAGAAAGGCGGCCACTGCGGTTAAACTAAGAGAGAGCTAGCTCATACTAGTTTAAAAGCGGCCAAACGCCTCATTTCCATAGAATGAAGCGTTTGGCCGCATCTGTGTTCTTTAAAAATACTCTTTGCTAAGGGCATCAATCTCTTCTGTCACTGCCTCATATACCCCTGGATACGTACTTCCCGGGCCTCCCATGGTCAGACAGGGGATGAGATATCTGGTGCCCGCAGCCGCAAAGAGCTCTTTAAGCCCATTGCGGATTTTCTCCCGGGACCAGTCCTCCATGTCGTATTTACCATTGTCCAGGCCGGCCATAACTGTAATCCTTCCCCCGTATTCCTTCAATATTTCCGGAATATTATTTTCATATACCGGTCCCTGGATCACATCAATGCCCATCCGGATCATACTGGGGATTAGATTGGCTATATAAGAGTCAGAGTGATGGACAATGATTTCTACCCCATTTTCCTTCCAAAAGCCATAAATCCTCTTGTAAGCCGGCTCTATAAACTCCTCAAACATCTCCGGCGACAGAAAAGAGGTTCTCTGGCTTCCCCAGTCATCGTGATGGAAAAGAGCGTCCGGATGAAGGTGGGATACAATCTCCTCTGCGGCCGCTATCTCCCAGTCAGCGATAAAGTCGATGAGTGCATGCATCTCCTCCGGTTCCTCATAGAAGTTGATCATAGTGTCTTCCATACCCATGAAATAGTGAAGCTTCTCCAGCACTCCGTTGTATACACTGGCCGTGACAAAATATTCCCTGCGGTCTATCCGGGCCGCGGCCTCTATATAAGGGAGCCATTGTTCCTCTGTAAACTTAGTAGGGCAGGGTTTAATTATCTCCCGCCACTTTGTAATGTCCTTCAGGAGCTTATCCTCCCCCTCACAGAGGGGAAACTGTCCGGGTGTATTCTTTGGATAAGTAACTTTCACACCCCAGCCGTTAGTACCCGTCTCTCCCGGCTGGAGATCACATCCGGCGTAAACGCCGATGGGATCCCGGACAAGCCCCAGATAACTATATTGATTAACAAAGCGATCCGGGCTGCCGCCACGTATGGTTTCTCTGGCATTTTCTTTTATTGTCAGCATTTTATTCTCCTGCTATCTATAATTTCCGTATTTAATCAGTGCTTCGAACATGGCATCCAAATTTTCTTCTTTCGCAATGTCAATGCTTCCGTCACAGTCGAAGATATAACCTCCCCCTGGCATACAGATGTCCAGAAGCTCCTTTACCTTTTCGGTCACGCTTTCCGGCGTGCCTGTTTCCAGGAGCAGCATAGGGAAATTCCCAACAATACAGGAGTTTCCTCCTACAACTTTCTTAGCGCGGCGAATATCCACCTGCTCAAAGTGTATCATGCATTTACCCCTTGGCAGATCTGTGAGCTGTTCCAGTCGGGTATTGTATTTCCCTTCTGTATAAAGATACGGTGTGACACCCATATCCAGCAACGCATTTATGATCTTCTTAAAGGGACGCCAGTATAGCTTTTCATACTGTACCGAGCTCATAAAGCCGTCCATTCCCTTGTGCATGGGGAAGCTTACTCTCTTTATAGGCAGATCTGCATCCTTAAAGTACTGAAAACTTGCAATCTCCATATCTGCAATGCGGTAGCAGAATTCTTCCAATTCATCCTCCCGCTCCATCTGATCCATAAGAGTGGGCAGAGTTCCCCGAAAATAATCCCCAATCACATCAAAGGGGACTTCCCCTCCGCCATTAAAAAACGGCGGGATCCCAAGCTCTGTCACCTGTTCATTGCATTGGGCAAAGGCTTTTATTCGCTCTGCTTCCGCCTTGGCCATTTCTGCCAGGATTTCATAGGCCTTTAAAGCTTCCTCTGCATACAGGCCGCTTAGGGGTGGTGTTCCCAGTATAATATTGGGAATAAATCGTATGCTAGACAATCCAGCCAGATTGGGATAAGCCCGGGGAATGTATTTGCGAAGCATAAACCCTGTAAAATCCTGCAGCACCTCCTGGTACTCGTCCTCTCTCATATACTCATGTTCCATTACCTGAAAGGTAGACTGAGCAGGCACCTTGGTTCCAGGACGCCCCGGCCAATCGATCATAGTAGTGCCGGCAAGCTCATTGGCCTTTCCGCTGTTAAAGCCCTGATGCATATTTGCGTCCATCATAGGATATTTTTTGTAAAAATTCACGATTGCCTGGGTTGCTCTGGGATAATTGTACATGGAGTCCGTATTGCTGCATCCATCCAAAGCATAGGGTACGATGCCGATACATGGACAGATTGGCACATGATCCGGCTCTTTCAGTGCAATAGCATCTTCACATCTCTTCAGTTTTATCTCGTATTTTTTTGAGGTTTCTACATTCATAATTTTCCATTCCTTCTGCTATTATAGGTGCTTTTTACGACTTACGCTTTCACACCCTCTTTGGACTCTTTCACATACCGGTAAATCTTAGAGACAATCACACATACAGAGAACACAACTCCCAGATAAGAAACAGCTTTCATAACAATGTTCATCAGCACTCCGAAGGTTCCGAAGTTGGAGAATACAAAAGCGCCGATACATACCACTGCCACCACAAGCTTGTACCACTTGCTGTCCTCCCGCTGAATGTTGGAAGAGGCCACCCATGCCATTCCTGTTGCTGTGGTGTAAGTGGCAAGCACCACGATAATACCGTAAAATGCATAAAATGCACCGCCCAGACGCTGTCCCAGAATCAAAAGAGGAATATCAGTACCGCCTACAACGGAAGCATTTAATACAAACGCAAGGAAAACAAAGATCTGGCACAAGGCTGCGGAAAACTGTCCCAGAACATTTCCCCATACCAGTTCCTTCTGGTGGTCTGCCCTTGTGGACACGTTGGCGCTGTACGCGCTCATGTTCAATACCACATAGGTAAAATTCAGCACTGCGCTGAAAATAAGGCTTCCGGACATGCTGAGTCCGCTCTTTTCTCTGATCAGCATATCACCGGTACTGAAGCTGTCCGTGGGATTGATGTAGCTGTAAACACAGATCACCACCACTGCCAACAGGATGATCGGGGCAATATTTCCCAGAATAGCCGTCAGTTTTTTCATACCAAGCAGGGCGGTGGCCATAACGGCAATCAGCATGATTACTGTACCGATTCGTGTATCCAGTCCAAATGCCTGGTTCATGGAGGATGCACCGCCTGCGATCATACTGCCCACCATCAAGAAGAATGTCAGCGTATTAAACCAATTAATGGCAAGTCCCAGATATTTTCCGCAATAATGGCGATACATCATATCCATGCTGGCCAGTTTGTACTTGCGGCAATCCCTGGAAACGACTGCGATGCACAACAGAATCAGCAGCGCGGAAATAATGATCCCTACAGCCCCGGGAAGTCCATGGGGTGCCCAGAACTGCAGCACCTCTGAACCAGTGGCAAAACCAGCTCCGATACCAAAGGACACATAGGAACCCGCCAGAATTAACAGCGTCTTCATCGAAAAGCTTTTCTCATTACTCATTCTCTTTCACCTTCTCTTTCATTATAAATAATGTCTGTTCCATTAAAGTCCCCCCAGTTATGTCCTATTTTACAGATTCAGAGCTGTATCATAGGCCTGCCTTACCGCGGT
Source organism: Lactonifactor longoviformis DSM 17459 (assembly GCF_900129135.1). Lineage (GTDB taxonomy): Bacteria > Bacillota > Clostridia > Lachnospirales > Lachnospiraceae > Lactonifactor > Lactonifactor longoviformis. Next base: position 15,868 of record NZ_FQVI01000034.1, on the reverse strand, counting down.
GCGGATCAGTCCGGGCTCATAGCAATCTCCGATCCAGGCGAAGTCAATGATCGTATCCCGCAGAGTCTCCACAGTCTCCTCATTGGGTGCAATTCCCGTTGCCGCAATGACTGTATCTGCCTTCAGTGTAATTTGATTTCCGTCTTTATCCTGACAGATCATGCCTTCATCCGTAATCTCCATGCATCTTGTGTTCAATCTGACTTCCACATGATTCTTCTCAATATTCGTCCATAATGCATCCATCTGCATGGCGCCTGTGCCCGGATACGGGGTGTTGGGACCGGAAGCCAGGGCGCCGGACATCTCTACGATAGTGGCCTTTTTCCCGGCCAGTGCAAGTCCAATGGCACACTCTGCTCCGGCAAAGCCTCCGCCGAGCACAAGAACATTCTCTCCTACCTCTGGCTCTCTGTCGTAAAAGTCTACGATCTGAATTGCTTTTTCAATGCCTTTGATGGGTGGAATAATGGGGTGTCCGCCAACTGCCGCGATCACCACATCCGGCATAAGCTCCTCCACTAGTTCAGGCGTCACTTCTGTATTCAGCCGCACCTCAATGGCTTTCCTTGCCACCATGCGCTCCAGATACTCCCGGTAACTCTGAATCCGTTTTTTAAAGGATTCTTTTTCAATAATCCGCATAAGTCCTCCCAGGAAGCCCTTTTTTTCACAGAGGATTACCTCATGGCCACGATCTGCAGCTATGATGGCCGCCTCCATCCCAGCCGGTCCGCCGCCTGCGATCAATACTTTCTTTTTTTCTGTAGGCAGAGGCATAAACTTATAGTCGCTATCCCGTCCGATCTGGGGATTTACAGAACAGTGCAGAGGCAGGTTATAATATCCTCCGGTGAGACAGGCAATGCAGCGCAGACAGGGACGTATCTCATCCACTTTTCCGTGCATGGCCTTTTTCGGAAGATCCGGATCTGCGATCAGAGCCCTGGCCAGCACGACATAGTCAACCATACCGTCTTTGATCCATTTTTCCATAACCGCAGGCTCCGTAATGGCTCCTACTGTTCCCACGGGAATATGTAAATGGTTCTTGATTTCTGCAGCAGCCCGTATATTGTGACCCTCATCTACATCAAACCAGCTTGGAGTAGACAAAAGGGTAGAATCATGAAAATGCAGGGATCCGCAGGACACCTGGATCATATCTGCACCATGCTCCTCCAGCATTTTACAGTACTCAATGCTTTCCTCCAGCTGATATCCCTCTGTCATGCCTTCTTTCCAGGAGATTCTTGCCTCAATCAGGAAATTTGGACCGCAGTATTCCCGGATCTTGTCAATGACCATCATGGTTATACGGGCCCGGTTTTCCAGGCTTCCGCCAAATTCATCTGTCCGGTGATTCAGTACCGGAGATAAAAACTGGGACAAAAGCCATCCATGACCTGCGTGCACCAGCACGGAATCAAAACCGCAGTGTTTTGCCCGTAGGGCCGCTTTACCATAGCTGTCTACCACCTCTTCAATAACATTTTTGGGCATTTCTATAATCTGATGTCTGTGGATGCCATTGCCATCCCCCTGGTCAAACTCATCAATCATGTCGCTGGGGCCATAGTTAATGCGGTTATCGTCATGGAAGTGCATTCCCGCATGGAGCAGCTCCATGGATGCATGGGCTCCCTGAGAGCGGATGGCCCCTGCAATGTCATAAAACCCGGCCTCACTTCTCACATCATAGGCCTTTACCTTGTAGCTCCAGTCCACGCATCCCGTCTCATGTACCACCACATCCCCCAGACACACCATGGCTGCCCCTCCCTGGGCACGGCGCTTTAAGAAGTCCACGTTCTTCACATTGTTGTGGTTCAGGTCCGTCAATTCCTTCATACCTGTAGGGGAACCGAAGATTCTGTTTTTGAAGGTGGTCTTTTTCACCTTCATGGGACTAAATAGATTTGGGAAATACTTATTCATTACTTTGCCCTCCTTTTATGATGCTTTTTTTATATTGTTTTCTTTTTAAAACCCTCTTTTTCTGTATGCTTCTCTCAACTGACCCAAGCCCTGTGCCAGAAGGCTCCTGGCACAGCCAATATTCATCCGCATAAAACCGCTTCCTCCCCTGCCGAACCATCTCCCTGCATCCAGGGCCAGACCTGCCTCCCGCAGCCAGAAATGCTCCAGTGCATCATCATTCAGATGAAGTTTTCTGCAGTCCAGCCACAGCAGATACGTGGCATCCGGCTTCTGGCATGTGATTTTCGGCATCCATTTACCCAGATACCTGTCTACAAAGAGATAATTCTCCCACAGATAAGCGAGTAGCTGTTCTAAATATTCCTCACACTCCGGGTCAGAATAGGCTACATCAAAGGCGGTTACGCCAAAGGCATTGGGTATATTTACCCTTCGGTCCATCTCCTTCACAAAAGCTTCCCGCAGCGCCTCATCAGGTATCAAAATAGCGGATATCTGCAAACCTGCAATGTTGAACGTTTTGGACGGGGCCATGGCAGTCACGCTGATACGCTCATATTCCTTTCCCAAACCGGCCAGAGAATAGAAACGTTTGTGCTGGTAAGTAAGATCAGAGTGGATCTCATCAATGGCCACAATCACCTCATTATGTATGCAGATATCTCCGATACGCTTCAGTTCTTCCTTGTCCAGAACCCGGGAGACGGGGTTTAACGGATGACATAAAAGCAACAGCTTATTTCCAGGATCAGCGGCCAGCAGTTCCAGCTCCTCAAAATTAATTCCCCATTTTTCCCCGTCAAAGACAAGAGGATTTTCTACCAGCTTTCTGCCATTGTTCACCACACTGTCCTGGAAGGGATAATATACGGGAGGCTGCACGATGACCCCTTCTCCGGGCCGAGTAAAAGCTGCCACCATAGCACTTAAGGCCGGTACAATGCCATTACTGAAGGTCACCCACTCCGGCTTCGCCTTCCACCCATTTCTCTTCTCCTGCCACTTGGCCGCCAGTCCCTGAGCCTTGACGGATATGTCGCTGTAACCGTAGATAGGATGGGCTGCCCGCTTGCAGACGGCCTCCACAATCGGACGGGGACAGGGAAAGTCTGTGTCTGCCACCCAGAAAGGCAGCGCCTGAGGGTTTCCAGGAAATTCTTCTTCCATCCCATCCCATTTATGACTCAATGTACCATGCCTGTCTAAAACTTTGTCAAAATCATATTTCATATGAGAACACCTCCTTTATGTTATATGCCATTTATCTTTAATATTATTTATTGTTAATAACATTAACTATATAATATAAAAATAAAGCTGAAAAAGCAATCATATTTTTCATTAAAAAACTACCAAAAATGCATATTGCATTTTGTGCAAATTTGTATATTCCTCTTTTTGTTTTTTTGCTTTACAATTAAGCTATTAAATAGTTTATATGGAGAACCCTTTATGAAAAAAGAACATTTTGAGAAAGTCCGTCAGGCCTTGGACACCTTCGACGAAGGATATGATTATGCATATGAATACGATTCTATGCTCCACGATTACAACGGCTTTATCCTCTACCAGGCCGAATCCCAGTTTATCCGCAAGGTAGGTGATGAGCCGGGCATCACGATTACAGAGCTCAGTGTGTTTTTCGATAAGACCAAGAGTGCCTGCTCCCAGCTAATGTACCGCATGAAAAAGAAGAACCTCCTAAAACAAGTGCGTAACGAACATAATAACCGAGAGTATAATCTCTATCTGACAGACAAAGGCCAGCAGCTCTATCAGTTCCACAAAATTTTTGAGGACGGCTGTTACCGCCGCACTGCGGAAATGCTCAGCTCTTTTACTATGGAGGAATTGGAGACCTATATAAAAATCCAGAAGAAAATGAACGAAGCATTTCTTCTGGACGTAAATGAGAGCAAAGAACGGAATATCCGGTAAATGGTAAGTTTTCTGTTTTCCCACAGATATATCCGCAGGGCATCCAGCCATTCTTCGCCGCAGGTAAATGCGGCGATTGGCACGTCAGCGGGGACAATTTGCACCAGCCCGCCACGTCATCGGTATCCAAAGAGAGATTCCGTTTAATAAACAAGGCCCCTAGTTCTGTTGTATGCACTTTGTCTAAGTTTTTCAGTAATTCATTGCTTAATTTGATTCCCCCCCATTATGCTCCTGCTTCAAGCCTTTCAAAAAAAGGATTATCCTATGTCAAAACTTTCTGAATGAAAGTTGCTGTAATATCTGCCTTGTGCAGCAGTAAATTTCAGCACACAATAATCCGGATCTGTCACACCTTGGGGATAATACATCGTATCACCTTCACGCCAAATCATCTGTTTCGTATCAGCATCCTCCAGCACCTCCATTGTGCCAACCAGCATAACACCTCTATAAAACCGTTTATCGCAAAAATAAATACTGGCGTTTGGATTTTTCAGATACTGAACTACCCTCATAGATGATGTGTTCGTTGTAAACCAAAACTCTTTTATCCCTGTCCTTTTCCGAGGTGGCTGTACATTACACACTTTTTTAATACTACAAATTATTCTGATACATTTTCAAGGATTAAAATATCATGCTTATCTTTATCTCTTAAATCATAGCCTGAATGAAAAATTTTTTGCCCCTTTAAAGAAATACATGGAATTGTCTTTCCTTCAAAATCAGCGTTACCAAAAAGGTCTTTTTCAAACTCATACCAACCACCTTCTAAATCTGCTTGTTTTGCAGTTCCGTCTTCATTCAAGACAAATGGATGTATATCTAAATATCCATATTTGGGGCTATATAGCTCTATTCTTACAGGTTTCCAATCAGTATCTACGTCGTATCCACACTCTAAAAGCAAATTTAACAATTTTTCTGTATATTGTGAATCAAAATTTATATCAATATCTCTATGAACTCTTGTTTGTTTTCCCGCTAATATATCAACGCCCCAGCCACCGTCAATCCAATAAGTAATTCCTGCATTTTCCAATAGTTCAATAACAGTCAGCAAATCTTCTTTTGTTGTCGCTTCTTTTCTACTCATACGTTTTCTCCCCTAAAATGCCGATTTGTCAAGCACGCCTTTTCCGCACAAGGCGTCATAATTCTTATTTTTCTTTTACGGCAGTCCATACCTCTACAAGTCCATCTTTCCCATAGTATTCCAGATCAGGCGCACCGGATTTCATTCTGCCGGTAAGATAGCCCTTGTTGAGCGGACGAGCCTGAATTTGTGATGTTTGAGGAAACAAAGGTGGCCGGGATCCGGGGAACGACTTCTCTGGCTGATAACCGTCTCCCCGGATTGTGGGAAGAATTCATGTGTCGCCATAAAGACCTATTTATGGCGGCCGGCGCAGGGTATGGCATTTGCGAGACACAGCAGACCACTTATACTGAAGACGGCGATGTGTTGTTTGCAACTATGGTGGGAAGCCCTGTGCATGATTTTGAAAGTCTGCCGACATTCTTGTCTTTGGAACAAAAAGTTTTACAGGCGGGGAAATACGCCGTTTTCACCCACCGGGGCACCCTTGCAAACCTGTTTAAAACATATCAATATATTTTTGGAACATGGCTTCAAACAACAAAAGTGGTACTGGACGACCGTGAGGACTTTGAGGTTTATGAGCGCGAGGTGCTGTCCTTCGACGCCCCCGATAATGAAGTTAAAATTTATATACCAGTAAAATGAGAAAGGAACACTGCCGGCAATTATAAGAATTGATAGAATTCATTGACGTAATGCAGGACATCATAAATGATTATTCTCCCGGCTGAAAATAAAATGCCTTCAGCGCCTGCCCGATAAACAGCGTAGAGCCTTCTCCGTACACTGCATCCAGGTTTTCCTGCATTTTTGTATTGGTTATATAGTTTTCAGCCATATCCAGCAGAAACTTGGTTACATCGTCCATCTGATACAGCTGCCTGCAGACAAAGTCCATTTCTCCCACAAGTTCCTTTACCTCAAAAGTATTCACATCCTGGCCGGTTTTATCCGCTATTTTTCTGGTTACCTGCTCCAGCCTGTTTCCATAAGCATCTAATATTTTTGAATTCTTGGGGTTTGCGGACGCTTTGAGAGCGCTTTCTTTATCTCCATACCATTCCACTACTTTAGCAAAGTTTTTCTGCGCCTGCCGGGAGGAGGCGCTTTCCAGGAATTGTTTCTTAAACTGTTCCATACTGCCATACTCTTTTTTGAAAATCTCCTGCTGCTCTTCTGTCATGTTTGTTTCCATACTGCGGTACATATGCTCAAGTTCGGCCTTGCTGAAAACTTCAAAGTTCATCTTGTTATCTCCTTTCAAAATTTCCCCGATGCTGGCGATAATTCGTTCCAGTCTTTCCTTTTTCAGTACCAGCATTCTTTTTTGACGGTATAATAATTCCTTTTTATCAAGATCAGGATTTTCTAAAATTTCCTTGATTTGCTTCAGAGGCAAATCAAGTTCCCGTAAAAAGAGTATCTGCTGTAATTTTTCCAGAGTTTTATCGTCATAAAACCGGTATCCCGCCTCACTGAGCACGGTGGGCTTCAGTAAGTCAATCTCATCGTAATAGTGAAGCGTGCGCACGCTGATACCTGTCAGGTTTGATACCTCTTTTACAGTCCTCATATTCTTCTCCTCCTGTTCCTGATACCTTAATCTTAGCCTATGACGCAGCGTGAGAGTCAACAGTTTTTTAGCAGGGCTTTAATCTGCTATTCTAACCGCAGATAAAGAAACAGCACAAATTCTTTCTCCGTATACTCCACCTCCATATTTCCCCCGTAACGTTTTGCAATTTCCCGTATATTTTCCAACCCATATCCATGTCCCGCTTCTTTTTTATCCGACACGATCTTTCCATGAGAGCTTATCATCCGATTCTCTTTGCTGTTGGCAATTCTCAGACTAAAATATCCCTTCTTTGTCCTGGCCTGAAGATACACCTTCCTTTGGCCCGGATCCTGAATTTTACTGACAGCTTCCAGAGCATTGTCCAGTGCATTAGAAAATATGGTGCAGAGTTCCAGGGAGGTTACCTCCATCACCTGGTTTATTTCCAGATTGAAGTGAACATCAGCCTGCAGCATCTTTAATTTTTCCCATCGATGATTCAGAACGGCATTTAATGCCCGGTCACTGCAGAACTGATTCCCTGTGCCGGCCGGCAGACTGCTGCCGAACTGTTCCAGATACTCTCCTGCACCCCTGATATCCCCCTGTTCCAGACAGCTCTTAATGATCTGGAAGTGGTTATTCATGTCATGGCGCAGCCTCCGGACACTCTCCTGCTGTTCTTCCAGCGAGCGGTAGTACTCTTCTTTCAGCCCTTCTATCTGCAGCGTTTGCCTGTTTTTTACATTCTCAATCACGGGCTGCAGCAGATACAGGATCCCTATGATTGAACTAATTCCGCTGATTACTATGACAAGGGTTCTATAAGAAGCGTAAAATAGACCGGGGCTGTTATAGAACTCAGCTGCAGTTTCCGCATCAAAAGGAGGAAATATAATAACAGTCACCATAGATAGAAATGATATTGTACAGATTACAGATATAATCAGCCAAATCCTTCCTGACATGTAGCGTTTGATTTCCTCTAATCGTTTTTTAAAACCGTAGTACAGTAACGCCCAAGTCAATACTCTCAGTAGATCCAAAAAAAAGCTGGCAGCAAAACAGAGCAGATAATCCACCCCTGCAAGATCATTGCTGTTCTGTTGGAAGAGCAGCATAAAATTAGTTTTAAAGGAATACACCGGATTATTGTACAACAGATAATTCAGCCCCAGAATCAGAGGGTAAAAGATTAGTACCGCTGAGATTCTGTTGATTAGTTCTCCCCTGGTGCAGATCAGCACGATAAACAAAAAAGCAGCCAGCATTCCCAGTACATTTGTGGCATCTGTATCGTATATGGGCAGAATAAGCAAAAACATGCACCAGACCAGAAACAAGAATCTGAGCTTTTTTCTGTATTCCACCAAGAGACCGGAAAGTCTGTACAAAAAGAAAGAAGAGATAAGGTTCATACACATTGACATGATCCATAATACAATTACATAACCTCTGGCCATAACCCCTCCTACTGCTGCAGAAGAAATCTGGCAAATGCACCCGATAACTCCTGGGAATATTTTTTGCTCACCGGGATACTATCTTTCCCTATCAGCACCTGGTTGGGACGCACTTCATCTGCATAAGCCAGATTCACCACATATCGCTGATGGGTGCGGACAAAACAGCCGGGGAGCTGCTTTTGCACCTCTCCCAGCTTTCCGTAAAACTCCAGCTGCCCATTTACCGTATATAAAACAATCTTTCTCAGCTGGCTGCAAAGATACCTGATTTCCCGCACCGGAACCTTGCTCAGGCAGCTGCCCTGCTGTACCGGCAGGCACCGCTGACAGTCCATCTCCAGCCGTTTTACAGCCTCATCCAGCACAAGTGTAATCTTCTCTCTGGCGTAAGGCTTTACGATATAATTTAATGCGCCCACCTCGTAGCCATGGAAAACATAATCCTCATAGCCAGTGACAAATATCAGAACAGCTTCCCTGGAAAAGTGCCGGATCCTCCGTGCTGTTTCTACGCCGTCCATCCCGCTCATCTGAATGTCCAGGAAAATAATGTCTGTCCCATAGGGGTCCTGCTGTACCTTCCGAAGCAGGCATTCGCCGTCCTCATATTCCTCTACTCTATACTCTTGTCCTAAAAGCTGAAAATAGGATTCTGCTATCCTTCTCAGCATCGTCCTCTGCTGCTTCTCGTCATCACAAATTCCCACTGTAACCATACAGCCACCTTCCCCTTGTCATTCCTCTTTTCCTGCCGCTTCCCTTATGCCCACCAGATGCTGGAACTTTCGGTCTGCCGCTCTGTATACCAGATAAATATAACCAAAAATCAGACAGATGGCAAGGAGTATCACACCTATGGCTCTGGTTTCTGCAGATGTTATGATGCCGTCGTTCTGCCAATAGATAAGAAACATGTAGAAGAGGGAAACAGCAACCCCCATAAAATAAGGGAAGAAGAAGATCTTACGCAGCTGGCTGCGGATGCAGAACCTGATATAAGTATGGCTGGCTCCCAGGCGCTGCAGATCCACAAACACCTGCTTGTAATTTATTCCAATAGAGACCCCTCTGGTATAGGCAATGACACCCACAGCGGTCAGACATACAATGGCAATATACACAAACAGCATAATATACACCGACATATTTTTCAGCATATCCTGAGCAAGAAGGACTTTGAATTGGGGATAATATCTCCAGCTGGTGCTCAGCATACTGTTCTCAGGATCCATTTTCAGGCTGCCCTCTCCCGGAGGATATTCTTCATCCATAAAGTAGGGTATCCCCTGGCTCTCATATCTGTATTTTACATAGTTATTGTACCCGGCGTATACCGACGCAGCCTTCGATGTGCGGAGAATTATCTGATTTTTCAGGGCAGATGCAAACGCATAGGTTTCCTTCCAGTTATCCACATCAAAGACAGCTGTCACGTATTTATTTTCTGGCTTCAGACGGCTGCTGTAATTGTCAAATTCCTGATCGTTCAGTACATAAAAGATGTTTCCCAAATCATTCACCAAAGAGGCATCAAACAATACATTTCCCCCATAAGTCAGTGCCTGTGAGTTCCCGGTAGAGGGGTCTGTAAGAAGCAGGCGTTTCTCTCCCTTTGTATGTTTATATGCTCTTTTCACCCCAATCCCGAAGCTCCCTGCAGGTATCTTAACTTCACTGCCCGTTATTCTTGATATGTCGCCAGCCTTCAGAAACATGGCGCTTGCCTCACGCTCTATATAAGTTTCCGTAATACGGCCATCTTTGTCATAAATCTCCTCAGTTCCGTCTACAATTAATTCCAAAACCTCCAGCTCCCGATAATTCTTCACCTCAGTCTGATACGTATCCGCCAGCTTTTGGATCTCCTCCTCTGTGATCTGCTGCTCCCCGGCAGGATAGGTAAACAGGCAATCCACAGGCATATTTTTAATTACCTCCTGATTTTGGGTCCATATGCCCGGCACATAGATGACGGCGAAGAGTCCCCCAAAGACCAATAAGACAATCACACAGATATTTCTCACAGTTTGACGTCCCATAAAGCGCATCATACTGATAGAAATAATATTTTTATAGTACCTCTGCGGATTGCGGCCTTTCTTCCCATGGACCACCAGATAGATGGCTGTCATGTAAACACCCGCCACAGCCAGAAGATAGGTAAGACCCCAAAGCGCCGGCGGCCTCCGGGAGAACAGAATTTTGAATATGTCATATCCAAAATACCCCAGCAGAAATCCCAGAATCACCAGTCCGATTCCCACTCCACCGTACCATCCTTTCACATCCCGGACAGGCTCTGATTTTCTGTGATCATTCAGAATCTCCATAATATTGCTTCTTTTCAGGAAAGCAACGGCCTGGATGAAGCAGCATACAGTTACTGCGGCAGCAAAAGCGACACCCACTCCCAGACCTATGGGGGCAAATTGGTAGCGCATCTCCCTGGTGTCCACAATCAGCAGCTGGAATAATCCCCACACACCTCTGGAAACAGGGATACCCAATGCCAGCCCCAAAAGTGAGGAGGACGCAGTTACCAGACCAATATCCGTAAACAGCACAGACCGCAGCTGACGTTTCCGAGCCCCTATGGCCATAAAAATACCCATCTCTCTGGATTTATATTTTAAAAACAGCGAAGATGCGTATACCGTGAAGATTCCGCAGCCTAAAATAGCAGCCGCAAAGATCATAGTCCCCATTTTTCTGCTGTCCCCCCCTTGGGGAAGAAAGTTCTGTACTGTCGGGCTGAAATAAATCATGGCATAGGACGTAATAAGGGAAACAGAGAGAAGAATACAGAAAGTCAGCAGAAGGTAGTTCTTACGGTTATACCTGCGCAGCTTTCCATATATTTTATTCAGAGTCATGGCTTTCTCCTCCCACTTCCCGGATAACCCCCAGCAGGGCATCCATAAATTCCCGTCTGTTTCCCTCATTCCTTACTTCTCTAAAGATACAGCCGTCCTTCAGTACAATAACTCTGTCGCAGAAGCTGGCCACATAGCTGTCATGGGTAACCATAAAGATGGTAGCCTGCAGCTGTTCCCTGGCCGTCTGGAAAGCGTCGATCACTGCCTGGCAGGATTTACTGTCCAGATTGCCGGTTGGTTCGTCAGCCAAAATAACGGAGGGATGATTCATCAATGCTCTGGCAACTGCGGTTCTCTGCTTCTCTCCCCCTGAAATCTCCGCAGGATATTTCTCCATAATCCTCTCAATCCCAAAAATTGTACACAGCTGCCTGGCCCGGTTCTCCATCTGCAGCGCCTGACTGCCTTTAATCACCTGGGGTACGCAGATATTTTCTAAGACCGTCAGACCGTCAAAGAGCATAAAATCCTGAAATACGAACCCCAGCTTTTAATTGCGCACCCTGGACAGCTCCTCTTCCTTCAGACTTCTGATATTCTGCTCACCCAAAAGAACCTCTCCCCGCTCAAAGGGGATAAAACAGGAAATGCAGTTGAGCAGCGTAGTTTTTCCTGATCCTGACTGCCCCATGATTGCTGCAATCTCTCCCTCCTTAATTTCAAATGACACATCCTTTAATACAGGATATACCGTCTTTCCTGAGGTATAAGACTTGTATAGATGACTAACCTTAAGCATACATAACCCTCTCTTTCTCCTCGTTTTCTTTATGAAACAGAGTTTAACAAATCTTTTTGTCTGAGACTATAAGGGCAGATGTAAGACTTGAACCGTATTTTGTAATACAAAACCTATTTGAGAAATACAATGTCCTATTGCCGGTTTTTGTGATATAATTCTTTATATGACTGGCGATATGAACGAGGGGCCGACAATGCAGAGATCAGGCATTCGTCCTATGCCAACGTATAATCCACATATGGGGGGACACATGAGAATAACAAAAAAAACAAAGACAATCATCACGTTCTTTCTGCTGCTGTTAATCCTCTTAGGTTCTGTGCAGCGCAACACGCTTTCTGTGCAGGCCGAAGCTGCTGTGCCGGAAAAAAAGGTTATTAAAGTAGCATTTCCTTATATTAAAGGCCTGAGTGAGACGGATGAAAAGGGAAATCACCAGGGACTAGTGGTGGATTACCTGAATGAGATTGCCAAGTATACCAATTGGGAATATGAATATATCACCGGGGAGTCTGAGGCGTTGATTACAGACTTTATGAATGGGGAATATGACTTGCTGGGGGGAACCTTTTATTCTCCGGATTTGGAAACATATTTTTCCTATCCTGATTATACGATGGGGAGCAACCGGGCGGTACTCTTCTGCCGCAAAGATAATCTTGATCTCAGAACGTATGATCTCAGCACACTAAACGGCAAAACCATTGGCGTATACGAAAAAGCAGATGAAAAGATTCGCAGGCTGCAGGAGTTTTTGAACTTTAACGGCCTGGAATGTCAGCTGAAGTATTATAAACAGAAGGATATGATGAATGATACGCTTTATCACCATCTGGAAAATGGAGAGGTTGACCTGCTGCTGGGAAACGATCTGGAAGACATTCAGAATTTTCGTGTGATTGCAACCTTTGAGGCACAGCCCTATTATATCTCAGTGGCCCATGGAGAACAGGAGATCATGGACGAACTGAATATGGCCCTGCGTCACATCCTGGAGGGAGATCCGGATTTTGCGGAGAAACACTACGCACTGCATTTTCCTGAACAGCGCACTGCAGATATTCAATATGACCCGGAAGAAGTGGAATATATTAAAAATGCCGGTAAAATCAGAGTGGCTGCGGTAAAGGACTGGCACCCTTACTTCTGTATTGACGGGGACAAGCAGCACCATAATGGGATTATACCAGACGTCCTGGATGAGATCTCTGAATCCTCTGGGCTGGAATTTACCTATTGCTTTGCAGACACTTATACAGATGCCATTCAGATGGTACAGGAGGGAAATGCAGATATTCTGGGATGGTTTCTGGATGCAGAGGACGCTGCCCGGGAACAGGGGCTGGCTCTTACCAAGCCTTTTATCTCTATGAACAATATGATTGTGAAAAATAATTCGGTGAGCTATCCTTCCGGCAATCTTACGGGAGCTGTTCTGGAAGGCCGGGTTCTCCCCGATGATGTGCAGGCTGAAAATATGGTATATTATGCCACCACAGAGGCAAGTGTAAAGGCTGTCAATCAGGGGGAGGCTGATTTTGTCTATGGACTTGCCACCTCTTTGGAAACAGAACTGCAAAAGCCCAGTTACAGAAATATTACGCCGGTTACCTTTTACAACACCAGTACGCCGGTTTCATTTGCTATGGTGCGTCCGGTGGACCCGGAGCTGCTGAGTATTCTGAACAAGGGGATCAGTGACATCCAGGAGGAAGAAATGGATGCTATTACGGGACGTAATTTTGTCTCCGGAAGCTATGTACCCGTGACCCTGAAGGAATTGATTTATGAAAATCCTATGGCAGCTGTCTTGATTGTGGCTGCTTTCCTTCTTCTGATCCTTTTGATTGTTGTATTAATTGCCAGATCCAGAGTGAAAAGTACGGTGCTGCAGGCAGAGCTAAGGCGTGCGGAGGCTGAAAGCAAAGCCAAGGGAGACTTCCTATCCAGAATGAGCCATGAGATACGGACTCCTATGAATGCCATCGCGGGTCTCGTGGATCTTACCTGTATGAAAGAGGGGCTCTCCGGTGAAGTAAAGGGGAACCTTGAGAAGATACGTTCCTCTACAAAGTATCTTCTGGCTCTCCTCAATGATATTCTTGATATGTCTAGGCTGGACGGGGGCATGCTTACCATTGCCTCTGAGCCCTTCTCACTGGAACACCTGTTAAGTGAGGCAGAAGAAATGACCAGGATACAAACCCAGCAAAAAAACCAGGAATTCATCTTCCAGACAGATATTACGCACAGCAGAGTGACGGGAGATCCCATCCGCCTCCGGCAGGTACTCACCAATCTTCTTTCCAATGCAGGCAAATTCACTCCCCCCAGGGGAAGCATCACATTAAAGGTAAAAGAAGAGGCATTTGAGAACGGCAGGGCAGTGTATCGGTTTTCTGTCACCGATACAGGGGACGGGATAGCCCCTGAATTCCAGAAGCAGATCTTCGGTGTCTTTGAACAGTTAGGCACCAGCAGCTCTAAAAGCGAGGGCACCGGCCTTGGGCTTCCTATAAGCCAGAATATCGTAAAGCTGATGGGAGGGGAATTAGAGGTAAATAGTACCCCGAAAAAGGGAACAGAATTTTTCTTCACCTTAAGTCTTCCGGTAGAGGCACCCGAAGAGACGAATAACCCCCAAAAAGAACCTGTCTCCCAAGAGGCCTTTAGAGGAAAGAGGATTCTTCTTGCGGAGGATAATGATTTAAATGCAGAGATTGCCGAAGAGCTTTTAAAGATGAAGGGGATACGTTCTGAGAGGGCCTGTGACGGCCAGGAAGCGGTTTTCATGTTTGAAAGCCACAGTGCAGGGTATTATGATTTGATTCTGATGGATCTGCAGATGCCTGTAAAAAATGGTCTGGAGGCCGCCAGGGAAATCCGCAGCAGTCCATTATCCGGAGGAAGCACGGTTCCCATCTTAGCCATGACAGCCAATACTTTTCAGGAGGATATGGACGCAGCGGCAAAGGCGGGAATGAATGGATTTATCACAAAGCCCGTTGACTCCAATTATATGTACGAAATCTTAAGTGAATATTTGTAGCCACGGAAAGGAGGAATTGCTCTCAGACAGCAATTCCTCCTCCGCTGCTTATATAGCCTATCCCCAGAATTCCTTTTACGATACTCCACAGTCCGTTCAATATCCCGTTGTCCATAAGGGTCAGCGGACGGCTGAGGACCCCTGTCATCAGCAATACAATGAGGATCAGCGGCATATACCGTCCGGCCCTCTGGTAATAGTACTGTACCCTGGGAAAAAGCTCCCGCAGTACATTGGAGCCGTCCAGCGGCGGAATGGGAATCAGATTAAAGACGCCCAGTCCCACATTAATAACAGCCAGATAATAAGACAGGTAATAGAAATAGGCAAATATCCCTGTGGGCATCCCTCCAAAGATGCGTACTATGAGACCAAATATAAACATTGAAACAAATGCCATAAGAAAGTTCATGACAGGACCCGCAAGAGCCACTTGGATCATCCCTTTGCGGGGATCTTTATAATACCGGGGACAGACGCGGACGGGTTTCGCCCACCCCATGTGAAACAACAGAAGACACAAGGTTCCCATAAGGTCCAGATGCTTGAGCGGGTTTACAGACAGCCTTCCATCCTGTTTAGGCGTGGGATCTCCCAAACGGTAGGAGACGTAGCCATGGGCAAACTCATGGGCTGTAATCGCCAGTAAAACTGCTGGAACCGTATAGATTAACTGTTGAAGAATCTGATAATAATAGCTTGAATACAACATAGCACACTCTCCTGTTTTTTCTTAGACATTCTGCCCTCTCAAGCATGATTTTCGGGCAGATATACGGTATTTGCCGTACATTAAAGTTATAATATAAAGATATCGTGAGATAGTCAATGTAAATTCTATGAAGAAACCATAAAATTAAAAGGGGCTGTGAAAAAAGCCCCTTTTATAAGACCATCGGCATAGTCGATGGTCTTATATTGTATTTAGATACCTTTTGGGAGTAAAAAAGGACATAAAATCCCCCTCCCCACAGATTACTGCTTTTTCTTTTTAGGCTGCTTTCTGTCGTCTCATCTGCTTATTATGATATTTATAAAGATTATGGCCTATGGAAACCAGAAATATCTCCATTCGCACTGATTCGATTCCTCTTCTTACGATTCTTTTATACCAGCGGTCATTTTTTATGATTCCAAATGTTCCCTCTGCCTGAATCGAACGGTTCATTCTTAACAGGGCTCCATGGATGCTT
>NZ_FQVI01000058.1 GCF_900129135.1 Lactonifactor longoviformis DSM 17459 | reverse complement strand
AAAAAATAAATACGGCGTCAGAGCCAAATTCACATCCGGCACCAGCGACAAAAATTCTATCAGAACGTAAGATATATTCAATGCCAGAGCATAAAACAAACCCAATGTCAGAGGATGAAATAGATGTGGCATCGGATTCAAAGACAAATGCATCACCAGAATCTAATGAAGAAATCTGTCGTTTCCATACTAAGAAAATGCTTGTGTCGCAACTAATTGATGAATGGTTTCATGACCATAGATTCAAGATAATGGAATCTACCTCCTACGAATACGAAAAGTGCATACCATTTGTTAAAGACTACTTCGCAGGCTTTTACATTGACGACATCACTCCCGATATGGTATATGAATATATTATTTTTTTAAAGAATAAATATTCTGCACTATCTTCCGGAAGAATTTACTACAAAATACTGCAATTGAGCCTAAAATATGCAATGAATTATCACTACACAAGCTATAATCCTGCTGCAGAAATCTTCTATCCCAGGCCACCCAGAGCCGAAATCAAGCCATTTTCAGAAGCAGAATATAAGTTGCTAATCACAGCGCCTGGTCCCGACTGGGTACGCAATGGTATTATTATTGCTTTTCGAACCGGAATGAGAAGAGGTGAAGTATATGCGCTTAAGTGGTCAGACATTAATTTGGAGCAGAGATACATTTCTGTGCAACGAGCAATTAGTAGCGCATGCTCGAAAACTATTCTTAAAACTACCAAAACACCTGCGGGTATGCGCAGGATAGATATTGATAGTAAATTGGTCGCATTTCTGACTGATTTAAGACAAAACAGCCCGAATGAAACCTTTGTATTTCCTGGAACAGCTAGGGAATATCGGGTCCCCTGGAATATATCCAAGGAGTTAAAAAAAATGTGCGAGAAAGTAGGAATACCTCCTAGAGATTTTCATGCTTTGCGTCATACGCATGCTTCTGTACTCCTTGCGCATGGCGTACATCCCAAAATAGTTCAGGAGCGCCTTGGACATAGTAGTTGTCAAATAACAATGGATACATATAGTCACATACTCCCAACAATACAGAACACAGCGGTAAATGTGATGGAAAACATATAGATTTTGCAGAATAAAGGGAGAATTGTTGCTTACATTAGCGTTTTTATACTAAAACAGTTTTGATACGAACATTTAACCAAATGCACCAATATAGTGTCTAATATTGCGTTATAGCGCAATAAAACCTAATCTTCTATTAAATGTTTAAGGCGCCCTGGATAATCAAGGCGCCTGTTTTTAACATTTCTCAAATAATGTGCATATTGGTACTTCGAGGGCATCTGCGATCATAAAAACTGTATCCAGCGATACCCCTACATCCATGTTTGACGCCTCTATGTTGCTAAGATGCGTCCGGCTGATACCTGCCTGCTCCGCAAGTTCCGCTTGGGTGTATCCTTTAATCTTTCGGTAATAGGCTATTGTAAGACCTAGTACCCTGTGCTTATCATTAAACAAACGTTTCATCAACTCCTTATTGTAAAATGCAAATTATATATGTGCAATTGTATCATATTATATGAAATATGTCGATTATCGTCGAGTCTTTTTGCTTTACATGTATTTTGTGGTTTTGTATAATCAAGCTATGGAGCTTTCTTCCATCAAATTCCAGTTTAATTAATTAACCAAATACCACCTGTCCATTTTCCTGCATGTATACTGACGGAGAAGGCTGTCTGTCTCCCGCTTTCAGATATCTGCAGTTCGCCGCTACAAGAGCCTCTGCCATGATCGGTACAACACTATTTCCAATACGTTTAACCCTCTCACTTATCGGATAGTTCTTCCAGTTGTAGTCCCGGCTGATTATATAATCTTTCGGGAACCCTTGCATTACCTTTAATTCTTCCGGGTTGAGCATCCGAAGGTATATATCCCTCAGGATGTACTTTTCTCCATTTATTTCTGTCACAACATTCACTAAGCCAAATCTATCCTTCGTGGTTATCGTCCCGAGTGGAGAAGAAAGCTCCTGTCCGCAACCCGTACCGTAATATTTAATCAAAAACGCTGAAACTAAACCAAAATGTCCCGGCGATGTTGTAATCGTATGAAGTGGTTCGTCGCACCCTTGTCCAATTCCTGTTTTATAAAATTTTGTTACAAATGCCGTGACCAAACCATATCTATTACTTGTGTCTATTGTTTTAATTGGTTCTGTCAGAAGCTGCCCCCTGGAATCTCCCTGTTTTGTCTCTCCATGATACTGAATCAGAAATGAGACAGCCTCTTTATTTCTGACAATATATGGCTCTGAATTGTTCACCACATATTTAACATACCCATTAGCAATCCTTTTCATCGTGGCATCCGCAAGTGGTTTCGGACGGTCAAATATAGACTTACCGAGGTCTGACCAATAAATGAAGTCTCCACATTGTTTCCATCTCTGCTTACCGTCACTACCCGTTTTACTATGCGTCGGCTCCGGCCAGATTATCGGTTTTCCACCCGCCGAAAAATTGCATACCAGCGTTTGCGAGTTGTCGGCGCTCCATAGTCTGCGGCTACCAGTTCTCGGCTATCGAAATCATACCCAAGGGATTTCATAGCGGAGATAAATTTCTGGTAATCCTCGCTCTTTCGCTCTGGAATGGGTTTTCCCTTCTCGTCCAGCGGTCCCCACTGCTGTATTTCTTCCACATTCTCCATTATTATCACATCCGGGAGTATTTTCCTGGCGTGCTTATACACTGCCCAGGGCAATATCCGCAATCCATGTTTTCGTGGCTGCCCGCCTTTGGCTTTACTGTGGCTGGTGCAATCTGGCGAGGCCCACATGAGAGCCACATGCCTACCAGCTACATATTTCTGTAGATCCACTTTAAAAATATCCTCTGTCAGGTGGATCGTCCCTGGATGATTTGTCTTGTGCATCCTTATAGCCTGTTCATCGTGGTTAATGGCGATAGCCACGGTACGCCCCAAGGCCATTTCTATTCCTACGCTGGCCCCGCCTCCACCGGCGAAGCAATCAATAATTATATCGTCTTTCATCTTCAAAAGGAGCCGCTGCAGCTTTTATCCGGATAGCTCCGCCTCCTTTCTTTTATTCAGTTAAACTAATTCCAGTTTAATGGAATATACTCATAGTATTTGAAAAAATGTTCCTTGTCATTTGGTGTCACATGGAATGCCCAACATGGGCAACTCCGTTTATGTTCTTTATATTCCAGCCACCATCCAACACAGCATTCACCATCTTCATTTCTGCCCGCCCTATGTCTTGCATATCCATTGCCAATAGCTAAATACACCTGGTTTTGTTTTCCGCTATATTCAAGCTCTCTTTTTGCAATTTCTATCGCCTGTTCCTTAGAGTATTTCTCTTTGCTGACCGCCAGATTGTCATATCCCCCATAAAATATATCAAAATCAAACTTGCTCATCTTCCACCTGCTTTCATATGCATAATCTTAACATTCCATAACACGGATGTTTCTCTAAATAATATTTCCCTCTCTACCGGAACGAAAACCGGTTTTCAACTGTTTTTGCACATTTTAGAGTGTATCTATTGTATCTCCACTGTCCAAATTTAACCATTCCATCCACGCTTCAACTGTGTCTGGATATTTATCTGGTTGCTGCTTAATCCTATGCAACAAATGTGCCATCCTTACCTTATCCAAACTTCTAATGGCCTGTGATTTATTATTCATTCTACCAAACTCATCCTTCATATTCTCACCTCAAATCTTAAGTCTCTGGTCTATACGGTTCCGGTAGCGGCATCCAGGCAGTGACTTTTTCATCCCATCTATAAGTTCTCCATTTGCTGCCAGACCAATTAGCTATTGTAACAATTCCATCCCAGGTTGTTGTCAGTACTGGATATTTTGTTTTCGGCAACCGCTCCTCCACCGGAATCCAGCCGGTCAGCATCTTGCCGTCCATGATTTCTTCCGGAGTCAGGCCGGTAGCTTCATATTCTCTTAATCTTTTATAATATATTTGTTTTTCAGAGTCTCCAAACAGTATGGTGCCTTGTGTTAATCTCTCCATAATATTCCTTTCCCGGCTTGAGCCGTAAACTCATAAGTTGCCGAAGTAAGAGCAGATTTATCGGTATACCTTATATACTGTCCTGTTTTGAATTCTTTACACTGTCCTATATAAAGCTTTCCACTGTGCCTTGCTTAGTTTTCTTTTATAGCATAGATATTTCATACTACGTACCTTATATTCTTTTAGTTCATCTGCGGCCTGCTTTCCCTTTCCCCCTAATGCGGTATACATTTCCAGCGTCGGGGATACAATCCCTAATTCTCTGTTAATTCTGTTGCTGCATATGCAGCGCGGAGGCTTTGGCCAGTGTTTTATCATATACTCTGTATAAAATGGTTTTTTATTTTTTCTCATAAATACTTTTCTCTTTTATAATCCAAATTTATTAGTATCTCGCAAGGAGCCCTATGAAAAAAATATCTAAAACTCCAACTATATTTTTTGATTCATTTGAGGCAGCACTGCTGTATGAGGAATTCTTGCAAATTCCAAACAACCCCTTCGGATTTTCAATCCCCCCAGACTTTATTGTCAGCTCACATTTTATGATCACAATGATCAAAACCGCTTATGCAGTAAAAGGATGGGATTATATTGATGATTGCTAGTCAAAAGGTAGCTCTTCCTGATCGTTGTCAATTTTCATAAAACCAGAATCTTCTTCAGCATCTATTTCGCACGCAAATGCTTCAAGGCTTAAATTTTCATTTAGTTTTTTCAAATCCAGAACATAACACCTCTGGCGTATGTTAACATCATTACTATTATTGTCGCGCTCTTTAAAGTTTCTTAACCCATAGTCCAACCAGTATGTTTCCCGACGTAACTGCCTGGTGAATTGCCGTATCCCAAGGACCTCAACATCGGATACATTAAATTCGCGTATATATTTGGTAAACTCATCATATATAAGATTCAAGCGCAAGCACAGCTCCCCAGTTGATTCATTGATTGTGTAGTCATAATCCTTGCGGATCCGATTTTTCAGTGCCATTACATCAAATGTCTGGATGATTAAATCAACCGCGCTATTTACCTTGCTGCTGCCATCCAGGGAGTTGTAAGTATTATTAATAATGGATTCTTGTACCAACTTATCTGAAATTCCAGCCTCTTCCCAGAAATCCAATCCAAAAGATTCATACAGCTCTTTTATAAGCAAAATTCCCAGATATACATTAGATATTCCAAGGATTGTCCTGGTTTCAAAATCCATCCTCTCAAACACTCGACTTTTCTGTATTAACCCGTCCACCGCATCATCCGGCATATTCATCACCAGCATGAGCAAGGCTTTACCCAGCCCGTTTAGCCTCAGCTCATGCTTGGAGAGATTTCGGTATGATTTAGTATGTTCAGTTGTCCGGTCACTCTTCGCAAACTGCACGTCGATGATGCGTTCTTTAATAGCGGTCTCGTCAAAAGAAGATTCCCCCACCAAACATATAGGGCTCCTCCGCAGGTAATTTACTACGGATTGG
>NZ_FQVI01000027.1 GCF_900129135.1 Lactonifactor longoviformis DSM 17459 | reverse complement strand
CGCGTTACTCACCCGTCCGCCACTCAGTCATATAGTTACTCATACCGAAATACTCGTCTCTATATGCTTCGTTCGACTTGCATGTGTTAAGCACGCCGCCAGCGTTCATCCTGAGCCAGGATCAAACTCTCTGATAAAGTGTTGAACTTTCGTTCAAGAGTTGTCCAAGTTCAAAATTAACTTTGGCTAATTTATCCCTTTTACTGTTTTTAAGGATTTTTACTCATCCCAAAAATGTTACTTTTTTAGAATTTTCAGGTTAATGTGTTTCACTGTTTAGTTATCAAAGTGCTTGTTGTTGTCGGCTGATTTCTTATCTCAGCAGCAACTCTTAAATATTACCACAGGCTGTTGCGTCTGTCAATAACTTTTTTTATTTCTTTTTATCAGTTATCTCCGTGTGACTCACAGCAACTTTTATATAATATCATAAGCAGTGCGCCTTGTCAACAACTTTTTTCTCTCTATTTCCTGTCTTGTCGACAGCTATATTAGAATACCACAAATATACAAAATATGTCAATAACTTTTTTATTTTTCTGTTGCAGGCCGAAAGACACAGAAAAAGTGGCGGCAGAAGCAAAGCGGGGCTATGAACAATCCTGTACCCACAGCCCCATTTTTCTGCATTCTCTTTAAGCTTTTTTCCTGACTCTTCTGAAACAGGTCACACAGATAAACAGCAGAAATGCAAACGCTACCGCCATCCATCCCCAGGAATGGAATTTATCCCAATATCCTTTCAAGTATATGATGACTACAATAACCGGAAGAATATAGGACATATAAAAGCGGATTTGTCTGGGCACCTTAATTCCTT
The DNA here is from genome assembly GCF_900129135.1 of Lactonifactor longoviformis DSM 17459. Classification (GTDB taxonomy): domain Bacteria; phylum Bacillota; class Clostridia; order Lachnospirales; family Lachnospiraceae; genus Lactonifactor; species Lactonifactor longoviformis. Next base: position 60,406 of record NZ_FQVI01000027.1, on the reverse strand, counting down.
CCCCCGCATTAGCTTCCTTCATAAAGTTGTCCCAGCCCCATCCATACTTATAAGTACAGAACATAAGATATACCATGGAACCCAGAGGCAGAAGATTATTAGACACCAGGAAATCTTCCAGATCCATAATGTTTGAACCTTCACCTAACGGCTGAATTCCAGACAGCACATTAAATCCTAATACACAAGGCATAGACAATAAAATAATCAGAATAATATTGATCCCTACTGCCTTTTTTCTGCTCCATCCCCAGAGATCCATAGCGAAGGAAATTATATTTTCAAATACAGCTATAATGGTAGACAGAGCCGCAAATGAAAGGAACAAGAAGAAAAAGGCTCCCCAGAGACTTCCTCCCGGCATTTTGTTAAATACATTGGGCAGGGCAATGAATACCAGGCTCGGACCGGCTCCCGGCTCCACACCAAAAGCAAAACAGGCCGGAATTACAATTAAACCAGCCATTAAAGCAACAAAGGTATCCAGCACCGTTATGCTGATAGCTTCTCCCATAAGTGAGCGGGATTTATTCAGATAGCTACCGAAGATAGCCATCGAACCGATTCCTATACTCAGCGTAAAGAATGCCTGAGACATAGCGGCAAATACCACATTTCCTATGCCCTGGGCCTTCATTTCCTTAAAATCAGGTACCAGATAAAAACGGACGCCCTCCCCTGCTCCATCTAAAAGGACCACCCGCACTGCCAATATAACCATGATACTCAGAAGGCAGATCATCATCACCTTGGTAATCCGTTCTACGCCTTTTTCCAGCCCCAGCAGACAGATTCCAAATGCTAAAAGTACAGCCAGTACCATCCAAAAAGTCATTGTAGGCGCTGACTCTACCATTTGGCCAAATCCTGCCTCTACTTCTTTTGCACTCACGTGTGTGAATTCTCCCCGAAGCATTCTGTAAAAATAGTACAGCATCCATCCGCCTACCATCGTGTAAAACATCATAAGCAGATAATTCCCGATAATGCCAAAGTACGCAAAGTTATGCCATCCGCTCCCCTCAGGCGCCAGTGTTTTGAAGGAGGAGGCCACACTTTTCTGACTGCCTCTTCCTACGGAGAACTCGCACACCATAATAGGAAGACCCAGAATGACTAAAAAAACAAGATAAATCAGGATAAAAGCAGCTCCTCCATAATTTCCTGTCATATACGGAAATTTCCAAACGTTGCCCAGCCCAACGGCACACCCCGCGGAAACCAGAATGAAGCCCAGCCTGGAACCAAATTTTTCTCTTTCTTTCAAATTTTTTCTCCTAACTATTTATATTCATAATTTCGATAATATCCTATTTTATCTCAGATTTCAACTGATTTTTATGCCTGTTATACATAATTCATGCTTTCCCGGATATTGGATACGCCTGCCAGATGTATCTTAAACTTTCCTTTCAGAGCCTCCAGATTCGTCTGGGGTAAAATGCAGGTAGTAAATCCCATCTTTTCCGCCTCCTTCACCCGCTGCTCCGCCATACTCACTCCCCGCACTTCACCGGAAAGTCCAACCTCGCCAAATATCAGGGTATTGGGATCCACTGCACGGTTTTTATAACTGGAAACAATGGAAAGCACAATTCCCAAATCAATAGCAGGCTCCCCCAGCTTCATCCCCCCGGCCAGATTCACATAGGCGTCACAGTTCCCTAGCTGGAGTCCGGCCCTCTTTTCCAGAACTGCCATTAAAAGATTTACTCTGTTGTAATCAATTCCTACCGAAGTTCGTCTGGGCAGTCCAAAATTTGTCTGCGTCACCAAAGCCTGGATCTCAATAAGTATGGGTCTTGTCCCTTCCACCGAACATACAACTACCGAACCGGAGGCATCCAGAGGCCGGCCGCTAAGCATTACCTGGGAAGGGTTTGTGACCTCCTCCAGTCCTTTATCCTGCATCTCAAAAACTCCTATTTCGTTGGTTGATCCAAAACGGTTCTTAACCCCCCGCAGCAGCCGGTAAGACGCATGCCGGTCCCCCTCAAAATAGAGAACTGTATCCACCATATGTTCCAGAACTCTGGGACCCGCAACATTCCCGTCTTTCGTCACATGGCCTACAATAAAAATCATGACCCCAAGTCCCTTCGCAAGCTGCATCAGGACGTTTGTGGATTCCCGCACCTGGGATACGCTTCCCGGAGCAGACGAGATCTCCTCGTCATACATGGTCTGAATGGAATCAATCATAACCACATCCGGACGCATCTCTTCGATGACAGCTTTAATGGTCCCCAGATTTGTCTCACACAACAATTTTAAATTCTCGTTAAATTCCCCGATCCGTTTCGCTCTCATCTTAATTTGTCTCAGAGACTCTTCCCCGGATATATACAGGACACTTCTTTGATCCTTTGACAGCTCCCGGCATACCTGTAAAAGAAGGGTTGATTTTCCAATCCCGGGATCTCCTCCCACAAGCACAAGCGAGCCTGGCACAATGCCCCCTCCCAGTACCCGGTCCAGCTCGCCGATGTGCGTAAGCATCCTCTCTTCCTTATCCATATCGATCCCTGACAGACTGACCGGTGCTTGTTTTTCCTTCCGCGCTCCATTCAGACTGCCGCTCTTCTGGGGACTGACCGTCTCCTCCACAAAGGAATTCCATTCCCGGCACCCGGGGCATTGACCCATCCATTTGGAAGATTCATATCCACAGTTTTGACAGTAAAACACTATTTTTTTTCCTTTTGCCATATCTCACTCCATAAAAAAGGCCGCCCAGCTTTGCCGGCAGCCTTTTGCTACTCTTTCTATAATTTTACAATAGAGACAGCTACACGTTCTGCCTGCTCTAATTCAACACTAAAGGATAACTTTCCACCCAGATTAGTTTTCATGGTTCCCGCGTCTACGCCGTCAATAGTAACTTTATATTCCGCGTCTTCTTCCAGTTCAACCGTAATCTGTGCATCTACAGCCCCTTCCACCGAGAAAGACATACCATCTTCTGTCAGATTTAAATCATACACTGCTGTTCCTGGTACTGATTCATAGACAAACATTTCATTTCTCTCTAGTTTTGTAATTTCACGAAAGGTTTTAACCTTGTACATATCTCCATCATGCTCATAATCTGATAATTTTGACTTCGAAGGTAACTCATAGTTTCCAAAACTGATAGTACCATTTTCCTCTGTACGAATTAATTCCTTTATTCCTGACATTTTTTATGCCCTCCCGTTACTGTCATTCATTTGTATCCTATAGCCGGATTCATACCGGTCTTTGTTTGATTCATTATATAATAATTTTGCAAATTATGCTAGTCATTTATAGGAGTTACTAAAAATTTAATATCTTCTTTTGACATGGAAATTGTAACCGTATCCCCGTTTTTAATTCTGCCTTCCAGAATCTCCTCAGCCATGGCATCCTCAATTTTACTCTGAATAGCCCTGCGCAGGGGACGAGCTCCATACTTGGGATCATACCCCTCTTTTGCTATATATTCCTTCACACTTTCTCTCACGCGGAGTGTAATGTCCATCTGATACTTACAGCGTTTGATCAGATTTGCAAGAAGGATGGTTACGATTTTCTTAATGTGCTCCTTATTCAGAGCATGGAACACAATCGTCTCATCAATACGATTCAGGAATTCAGGCTTAAACAGACGCTTTACTTCATCCATTACCCCATCCTTCATCCTCTGGTAATCCTGTTTTTCATCCTGAACCGAAGCAAATCCCAATTTCTTAGGTTCAATGATTGACTGGGCTCCGGCATTAGAGGTCATAATGATAATAGTCTGTTTAAAATCTATCTTTCTTCCCTGTGCATCTGTGATATGCCCATCGTCCAGAACCTGCAGAAGAATATTAAACACATCAGGGTGCGCCTTTTCCACCTCATCGAATAAAATTACACTGTATGGATTCCGTCTTACTTTCTCACTCAGCTGTCCTCCTTCGTCGTATCCCACATATCCCGGAGGGGATCCAATCATTTTGGATACACTGTGTTTCTCCATATACTCTGACATATCTACCCGGATCATAGCCTGTTCTGTACCGAACACTGCCTCAGCCAGGGCCTTGGAGAGCTCTGTTTTACCAACGCCGGTCGGTCCTAAAAACAGGAAGGAGCCGATGGGACGGTTTGGATCTTTTAATCCCACTCTTCCACGTTTTACAGCTTTGGCAACCGCCAGTACTGCCTCTTCCTGTCCGATGACTCTTTTATGGAGAATAGTTTCAAGCTTAGCCAGACGCTTTGATTCCGCCTCTGCCAGTTTTTTTACAGGTATCTTGGTCCAGCCGGATACAACATCCGCCACATCCTCTTCCTTTACTGTAAGCTTCTTCTGTCTGCAGCGGCGTTCATATCTTGCCTTTGCTGCCTCGAGCCTCTTCTCTGCCTCTTTCTGTTCTGCCTGGAGTTCTCTGGCAGTATCAAAATCGTTCCCCTTGATGGCTGCCTCTTTTCGCTTGAGAATATCCTGAAGGGCTTTCTCTCCCTGCACCACTCCCTCCGGTGCTTTATATCCTGCCAGCTGTACTTTAGACGCTGCCTCATCAATTAAATCAATGGCCTTATCCGGGAGGAAACGGTCATTAATATACCGGATACTCATAGCTACCGCGGCTTCTACGGCCTGATCTTCAATCTCCACTCCGTGATGCTGTTCGTAATAAGGCTTGAGTCCCTTTAGAATGGCAACGGCTTCTTCACTGGTTGGTTCATCTACCGTTACCGGCTGGAATCTGCGCTCCAAAGCCGCATCCTTTTCAATATATTTTCTGTATTCATCTATGGTAGTAGCGCCGATCAGCTGGATCTCTCCTCTGGAAAGAGAGGGCTTCAGAATATTTGACGCATCCAGCGCTCCTTCAGCGCCCCCGGCTCCGATAATTGTATGAAGTTCATCAATAAACAGTAAGATACCTTTATTCTCCATAACTTCACTGACTACTTTTTTAATACGCTCCTCAAATTCTCCCCGGTACTTAGATCCGGCCACCATGCCTGAGAGATCAAGGACAACCACTCTTTTGCCCAGCATGGATTCCGGTACCAGCCCCCAGACAATCCTTTGGGCCAGACCCTCCGCTATAGCGGTTTTCCCCACACCAGGTTCCCCAATCAGACAGGGATTATTTTTCGTTCTTCTGCTCAGAATCTGAATAATTCGGCTGATCTCCTGCTCCCTGCCAATCACCGGGTCCAGTTTTCCCTGACGGGCCATTTCTGTGAGATCCCTGCTGTATTGATCCAGGGTGGGTGTTGCACTGCCGGCAGATGATTTGATCGTCTTTCCGCCCTGCAGATCTTCCTTCTTCAGAGTCCCTTCTTCCCCCATGGCGACCAGGATATCAGAATATAATTTCTGGATATTAATTCCCATGGTATGAAGAAGGCGGGTCCCTACACAGTCATATTCTTTTAACATAGCCAGAAGGAGATGTTCAGTTCCTACCTGGTCACTGTGGTAATTGGCTGCTTCCCTCTGTCCGCCCTCCAATATCTTTTCAAGTCTTGGCGTATATCCCGGAGGTGTATCCAACAGGATATCCGAGGGAGGGGCTATCAGCTTCTCAATTAATGCCATTACTTTTCCGTCGTCGGCACCGGCTTCGGCCAGAACCATACCCGCGGTTCCGCTGTGACTCTTTAAAAGTCCTAATAAAAGATGTTCCGTTCCTATATAGTTATGATTGCAGTCCTTAGCTGTTTTTTCTGCAAGTTTTAAGGCATTCTTCGCCTGTTGAGTATATCGTTCTTTCATCTATGCCTCCTGCTCTATACTTGATATTCTTGAAAAATCTGATCAATCAGTTCATGTACTTCCTGTCTAGAGATATTTTTGCAACACCCCTTTGCCAAGACAACCATTAATTCATCTTTCATCTCCTGAAGAGCCTGACGTTTATCAGCTTCTATGGAAACAACCGCGCCTCTCCTTCTGTCAATTGAGACAAAGCCTTCCTGTTTCAGCACAGCATAGGCTTTATTTACTGTATGCATATTAATTCCTATATTTTCCGCTAACTGACGAACAGAGGGAAGAGCCTCTCCTTCCTGTATTCTGGAAGTGGCAATCCCCAAAATGATCTGATTCCTCAATTGAATATATATGGCTTCATCACTGTTAAAATCAATTTGTATCAGCATATGCTCACCTGTCTTTCCTTTATCCCTGATTCCTGATGACGAAAGAAATTTGCGTCATGTTGTTATATATAGTGTAGCACAAATAGAATATTTTGCAAGAAAATAATTATAAATACATGATGAAAATACTGCCATAAAAAAAGAAGCGCCTACAGCGCTTCTCCTGCGAGAGTTTGATTTTGCTTTTGGGTCAGTTCTTTTAGCTCCCTGACCAAAAACACACCGCAGACAATTGCAGCCGCAGCATCCGCGATAGGACCTGCATACATGACCCCGTCAATTCCCATAAAGAGCGGGAAAATAATTATAAGGGGGAGCAGGAATATAATCTGCCTGGTAAGTGACATAAAAATCCCCAGTCTGGATTTGCCGATGGAGGTAAAAAAATTAGAGGTCACCGGCTGAATCCCGTTCACAATCACCAGGAACATAAAGATTCTGAAGTACCGCTCTGAAAATGTGTAGTACATCTCGCTCCCTTCACCAAAAATTGAGATAATTTGTCTGGGAAATATCTGGAAGCACAGAAATGCCAGGAAAGACAGCACTGTAGCTGTACAAACAGCCTGCAGGTACGTTTTCTTCACCCGGCCGTATTTTCTGGCTCCGTAATTAAAGCCTACAATCGGCTGTGTCCCCTGGGAAATCCCAATGATAATAGCCATAAATACCATATTTACCTTAGTAATAATGCCTGCACAGGCTAAAGGAATCTCGCCCCCGTACACTGACTGGGCCCCATAGTAAGATAGTGTATTATTCATAACTATCTGCACAATGGTCATTGCAATCTGATTAAAGCACGCGCTGGCACCCAAAGCAAATATGTGCCTGCAGCAGAATTGGCTCAGGTGAAAGCTCTCTCTGGTCAGTTTCACATGCCTGAAGTGAAATACATAGCGAAGACTGATACAGAAGGAAATAATCTGTCCGATAATGGTTGCCAGTGCAGCTCCCGCCATTCCCATATCCAGTCCAAAGATAAAGATTGGATCCAGAATCGTATTGATAACCGCTCCCACAAGCATAGACATCATAGAATATTTGGGACTTCCATCAGCCAGTATCAGTTTGCTGATGGCGGTATTGGCAATTAGAAACGGGAATCCGATAGAAGTTATCCTGGTATAGGTCTGGGCATAGGGGAGCACATCGCTGGTAGCCCCAAAAAATTTCAGCATCGGTGTCAGGAATATAGTTACCAGTACAAATAATGTAAGTCCAAAAATCGCCATTAGAACCATGGCATTTCCTGCCGACCGGGCAGCACGCTTCTCTTCCTCAGCTCCCAGCTCCAGAGAAAAGTTAGATGCCCCGCCAATACCCAGGAGCAGGGCAATGGCTGTACATGTAGTAGACAAAGGGAATGCAATGTTGGTGGCAGCGTTTCCCAGCATTCCCACACCCTGGCCGATAAAGATCTGATCCACAATATTATACAGCGCCGTCACCAGCATAGAGATAATACAAGGAACAGCAAAATTAATAAGCAGTTTAGACTCCTTCTGATAGCCCAAAGGATTATCTGCTTCCTGCGTCACTGATTTCATCTACATCTCCTCCAATCGTTCTTTTTCATCCTGATTCATCTGAAATGCCTTTTCCGCCGTTTTTCGCAGAAGAGCCGGCAGGACTTCCTTCTCTCCGTTCGTAAGCGGTGCCAGAACCTCCTCCACACATTCCATAAGGATGGACAAAATCTCCTCATAACTGTCCACGGCCTTTTCCGTGGGGAAAAGATAATAGGTTCTCTTATCCTCCCTGCTGGGTTTTCTCTCGATATATCCTTTCCCCTCCAGCTGGGCCAATGCCCTTGTGATGTTGCTGGGATTTCTGTATACATTCTGAAACACACAATCCTGTGTCATGCCCGGTGATTCACATATTTTTAAAATGTAAAAGAACTGGCTGCTGTTGATCTCAAATTTTGCCATTTTTTTATCCAGGTAACCGCTCAGGCTTAAATTTAAAATAGCAGACCATTTCACAAATTCTCTCATACGCAGCTCCTTGTCAGTTTCTGTAAATAATATATTTGCGTGCGCAAACATCATAAAACATATTGGCGTAAATGTCAAGGGACAGGGCGGATCGATTTTGGGACGTGTTCCTTTTAAAAGGAACACGTCCCAAAATCGATCCGCCCTGTCCCTAATTATAGTTTCAGGACTCGTTTATTAATATTTTCCCAATTCTCTGGTTGTATTCACCCATGCCTCCATATTTTCTTTGTTGGCTTCATCTAAAACGATGGAGCAATCCATGATAAAGCCGCCTCCAGGTGCACAGATATCAAGCAGTTTCTTTGTTTCTTCTATCACCCGTTCTTTCTTTCCATAGGCCAGCAGCGCATTGGGCAGATTACCGCAGATGCAGGCGGTTTGTCCTACGATTCTCTTCGCCTCTGCTATATCTACCTCTTCGAACATATAGATAACTTTTCCTTTTGGCACGTCGCTTATAATATCCAGTCTGCGATTATATTTGCCCTCGCAGAACACATATGGGGTGACTCCTATGTCTATGAGCGCCATCATCAGTGCCTTTAATCCCGGCCAGTAGAATTTTTTGTAATTGTCCGGGCTCATAAATTCGTCGATGCCGCCGTGAAGGGGGATAAACATGTATTCCAGGTTATTCGCCTTTGCTGTGTTTACTGCATTTTGAATACAGATTGGCGTCATATATTCCACTGCAGCCAGCAATTCGTCCGGATAATCATAGACATCATTAATTGTATTCAGGAAGCCTCTGATATTGTCTCCAAACATATCAAACGGACAAGTCTGAGCCCCGGCCGCTCCCAGAGGGAACCCAAGTTTTGCAATCTCTCCGCTAATATAACCAAGTCCTCCCAGCCACCTGGCTGCTGCCTCGCCCCCCCGTTTTAACGTTTCCAGGGCTGTCTGCACCTCCGGATCTGCAAAATTTGATAATTCTATATAAAGAGAATATTCGACGGGATTGTTGAATCTCAGCTTAGACAGTCCCTTTAGTCCATCAAACTTTCTGGGGTATACCTTAGTTAGGAAAAAATGAGTAGGATCGTGTAAAAATTCTTTGTACTCCTCGTCCATCAAATAGCATTTATCGTGTATCTGAAAAGATGCATTCAGTGGGAGTCCGCTGTTGGGACCGGGGCATTTTAAGTATGTACTCTGCATCAATTCCGGGGGATCCGCCGGGTACAGAACCGGCGCCCAGGCAAGATCCGGTGAGAAATCTTCCAGAAAGCCTTTTACCCCCGGCCAGATGTTCCGGATATCTTTCATGGCATCATAGATAGAGATGTCGTAGCCTCTGGCATAGTAATTCCCAATCTTTGGAGCAAAGGGTACACGGTCAGGTTCCTCCAGATTCAGCACCTTTTTAATGCGCTCCTCTCTCTGCGCCAGTGTAGATTCATAACTGCCCATAATATTCCTCCTTTGAACGTGAAAGAAACCTCCCTTTTCCGCAGCGGGACAAGTTCCTCTCCTCCCTAAAAGAAAAAGGCGGAACCACTAAAGTTCCGCCATCCGCAAGTTTCTATATCTTTATAGTATAATACTGAAACTGTTTTGTCAAATAAATTCTTTACTCATTTTTTTCCTATAATTCTTTGAATTTTATTGTTCTATCTGTCTTTTTATCTCTTCATAAATACCCAAATCTCTGGAGCTAAAACAGACAAAAATCACCTGTTTCATACCGCAGCCCGGATGCGTCTTAAGAAATTCAGTTACCGCAGAAAAAGCAATCACTGCCGCCTCCCTTATGGGATACCCATAGATTCCTGTGGAAATGGCAGGAAACGCTATGCTCTGACAGCCGGCCTCCACCGCTCTCTGCATGGAATTAATATAGCATTTTTTTAAGATCACAGCCTCATTGCTTTTCCCGTCCCGATATATAGGTCCCGGTGTATGGATTACATGTGCAGCCGGAAGCTTATATCCCCCGGTGATCTTTGCCTCCCCCGCTGCACACCCGTTAAGCTTCCTGCACTCTTCCAGAAGGCCGGGACCCGCTTTTCTGTGTATGGCTCCGTCCACCCCGCCGCCGCCCAGCAGGCTCGTATTCGCAGCATTGACAATAGCGTCCACCTTCAGCTCAGTGATGTCCCCCAGCACAATCTCTATTTGTCCCAAACGTTTCCCACCTCCTTGACAATATGCATCTCATCCCCCTGGGAAATCCTGCCGCCGTGAATCACCCTGGTAAATACCCCTTCTCTGGGCATAATACAGTCGCCCATAATCTTATAAATCTCACAGCCGCTGTGGCATTCCTTACCAATCTGCGTAAGCTCCAGAACCACATCATTGCATTGAAATCTTGTGCCTACCGGCAGATTTTTGAAGTCGAATCCCTCTACAATCAGATTCTCCCCAAATGCTCCGTCCTCTACCGGAGCTCCTTTTCCTTTAAACTCCTCGATCTTCTCATAAGACAAAAGGCTCACCTGCCGGTGCCACTTCCCCGCATGTGCATCGTTCTCAATCCCATAATCTTCCAGTACGTTTACAGTATGTACATTATGTTTCTGCGTCCCTTTTTTCTCACTGATATTCGTTGCCATTACTCTTCCCATCATACCCCTCCTCATCTTCGGGCACAATTGGAGGCTTCTCCTGCAAGAACCTCCAACCCGTGTTCCAGCTCCGATATAATATATTCCAGGCATTCTCTCACTGCCTTGGGACTGCCGGGAAGATTTATAATCAGCGTATTCCTGCGTATCCCTGCAGCCTGCCTGCTCAGCATTGCCCGTTTGGTAAACTGCAGACTGTAAAATCTCATTGCTTCCGGAATCCCGGGCACTTCACGCTCTATTACCGCCTTTGTAGCTTCAGGCATACAGTCCCTGGGGGAGAATCCTGTTCCTCCTGTCGTCAGTATCAGATCCGCGATTCCTTCGTCCGAAAGATAGGCCAGCTCCTGGCTGAGGCGCTCCTGTTCGTCCGGCAGAAGCACGGTGTGAACAATACGATATCCATTTTGTTCGGCAATTTCCCTTATCACTTTTCCGCTTGTATCTTCCCGTGTCCCCTCATACCCAGAGTCACTGGCTACTACAATCGCAACTCGTTTCATACTCTATCCTCCTATCTGGCACATCATGCGGCCATCCTCCTCCTGTATCTCAGGATCAGCAAAATGGTGTTCCCTGGGCTTCTCCAGGATGGCTTTCGCTATCTCCTCCTGCAACGTTTCTTCCGCAGCCCCTTCCCTCAATAATCTCCTGAGATCCCTTCCCGTATCATATTGAAGACAGGTTTTTAAAAATCCCTGGGAGGTAAGGCGTATGCGGTTGCACTCACTGCAGAACTTGTGGCTGACTGCACTGATAAATCCTATGCTGCCTCTGAATTTCTCCGGCTTATAATAGCAGGCAGGCCCATTTCCCAGGGGTTCGCATACCGGGTGCATGGTTCCGTATACCTCTGTCAGTTGGTTCATAATCTCATCCTGTGTCAGACATCTGTACTGTTTCCCATAGCCGATAGGCATCATCTCAATAAATCTCACATGAATACAGTTCTCCCTGGCCAAATCAGCCACTTTCAGAATCTCCTGGCCGGGGATCCCCATAGGGACACAATTCACTTTAAGAGATAACTCCGGATATTTCAGGGCTTCCTCAAGTCCCACCATCACCTGTCCGAATACATCTTTTCTCGTTATCTCCCGAAACACACCAGGCGAAAGGGTATCCAGACTGACGTTCACACCTGATATCCCTGCCTGCACCAAGGGTCCTATGGCCTCTTTTAAAAGTACGCCGTTGCTGGTAAGGGTTATCTTTTCCAACCCTTTGATCTGCTTCAGCTGTTTTACCAGGTCTTTCAGGTCTTTTCTGACCAGAGGTTCCCCCCCGGTAAGCTTTACCTTTGTAAATCCCATCCTGGCCAGAATACGGCAGATTTTCTCAATCTCTTCATAACTCAGGACATCTCTGTGATCTGCCAGTGCCACCCCCTCCTCAGGCATACAGTAGATGCATCTGAGATTGCAGCGATCTGTCACAGAGATACGGATATAATCTATATTTCTTCCATAACTGTCAATCATACTGTTACTCCATTCTCTGCTGAAGCATTCACATCAGTATTCAAAATCTCCGGATTTGCCGCCTTTTTTCTCTACCAGGTGGATCTCCGTCAGTTTCATACGTTTATCTATGGCTTTGCACATATCATAGATCGTCAGAAGAGCAACGGTAACTCCGGTCAGGGCTTCCATCTCCACCCCGGTCTTTCCCTCTGCCTTCACGGTACAGACTGCCTTTACAGAGGAATTCTCTTCCTCTGCCTGAAAGTCTACCTGCGCCTTTTGGATGAGAAGCGTATGGCACATAGGAATCAGACCGGCTGTCTGCTTAACAGCCATAATCCCTGCGACTCTGGCTACGCCCAGCACATCCCCTTTTTTGGAAGTCCCCTGCAAAATTGCCTGTATTACTTCCGGGCTTGCATATATAGTCCCCTCAGCAACAGCGGTTCTGCTGGTTATTTCCTTATCCCCCACGTCCACCATAACGGCATTTCCGGAGGCGTCAAAATGTGTTAATTTTTCCATGCCATCCATCCTCTACTTTCCGAATCCACAGTTAGGAAAGGTGCAGACTTCGCAGGACAGACAAAGTCCTCCTTCCCCCATAGAAGCAAATTCTCCGGCAGTCATCCTGTCATCAGCCATGATTCTGGGCAGCGCCAAATCAAAAACCGTTCTTTTCGCATACATCACACAGCCGGGCAGACCTACAATTGGAATTCTGTCCTCATAATAGGCAAGAAGAAACATAGCACCCGGGAGCACCGGTGCCCCATAGGTGACGATTCTGGCCCCTGTATTCTTAATCGCCAGCGGTGTCTGATCGTCCGGATCCACACTCATTCCCCCCGTGCAGAGAATAAAGTCAGCCCCTCTGTCTATCTGTCTCAGGATTTCTTTCGTAGTCTCCTCCGGATTATCGTCCAAAATCTTCTGTTCCACAATCTCTGTGTGATATTCCTCCAGCTTCTGACAGACTACAGGGGTAAAAGTATCCGTAATCCGCCCGTGAAAGATTTCGCTGCCGGTAGCCAATATGGCAGCCTTTTTCTTCTTAAAAGGCAGAATCCGGAACAAAGGTTCCTCTCCGCCTGCTTCCTTTGCGGCATCCATCTTTTCCTTCTGAATCACCAGCGGGATCACACGCATCCCCGCCAGTTTATCTCCTTTATGTACCACAGTATTGCCATGTCTGGCAGCAATTGCAATTTCCCCCAGGCCATTGATCCTGTTTAATTTTCTGCTGTCTATCTTCAATAGTCCTTCTGTCTCTGCAATGAGTTCGATCTTTCCCTCTTTGGGTGCCGTTGCTTTCATATAAGGGCCCTGGCAGATGCCTCTGAGAATCTCAGCCGCCTCATCTTCATGAAGCATGCCCTCTGTTTTTTCCCATACAAAGAGGTTTTCTTTCCCCACAGAAAGCAGGACCGGGATATCCTCCCTGGTAACTACATGCCCTTTCCGAAACACAGCATCCTTAGTGACTCCTTTTATAATCTGCGTAATGTCATGGCAAAGCACATGACCTACGGCATCTTCCGTTCGTATTCTCTTCATGGTATCCTCCCTGTCTCTCTGAACTTTACTTTATTATTCTATCTATTTTAACAGCATCAGCTCCTCTTTGGGAAGGGAAATATACGGGGAAGGCCGTATTCCGTCCTTTTTGGCCATCAGCCACCAAATACACTCTCCACCCTCTGTATTTCTCACAATATAATGATATTCAAAGGGAGCATCCACACAGTCGCAGACTTCTATCTCCATACAGTTCTCTTTGGTTCTCTGCTGTAAGGGTTCTATATAATGCCCTCTGATGCCCACATATCTTATGTCTTCTGTTACCGGCTTTTCGGTAACCAGATGCATCTTCCAGTCACTGGCATAAATCTCGTAGTCCCCTCTTCTTTCTGCTCTGGATATATTCTTGCATCCCGTAAGCCTGGCAGCCTCCACATACCCCGGATTCAAAAAAATCTCTTTTGTATCTCCGGTGAGCAGCGATTTGCCCTGATGAATAATCGTCAGCTCCCTGGAAAATTTATATAATTCATCCCTGCTGTGAGAAACCACAAGGACCTCCCCGGGAAACCGCTTTAGAATCTCCTGCACCTCGTGCTGAAGAACATCTTTTAAGTAGCCGTCCAGTGCGGAAAATGGCTCATCCAGCATAATCATTCTGGGATTAGTAATCAGCATCCTGGCCAGAGCTGCCCTCTGCTGCTGCCCCCCTGACAGCTGGGCGGGAAGCTGTTTTTCCAGGCCCTCCAGATGGAATGTCTGAATCTGCTCTCTCACCCTCCTCTTTTTCTCCTCTTTTTTTCCCTTCAGCACACATTCCAGATTCTCTTCCACTGACATTGTTGGAAATAAAGCATAATTCTGGAACAGATAACCGATATTCCTCTCCTGAGGACTGAGATTTATTTTCTTTTCGGAGTCAAAAAAGACTTTTCCGTCCAGAGCAATCCTTCCCTCATCCGGTGACACAATTCCCGCAATGCACTTCAATGTCATACTTTTTCCGCATCCTGATGCTCCAAGTATTCCCATGCAGCTGTGGTCGCACGCGAATTCCACGTCCAGGCAGAAGCCCGGAAACTGTCTCTTAATCCTAACCTCTAGCGCCATATTATATCCACCTGTTTACATTTTTTATCTTTTTCCCCGAGATCCCGTTAATGAATGCCACGATCAGAAATGAAATAATCACAATCACGCACACCCAGAAAGCCGCGGTATCCCAGTTACCTGACGCCACCTCCGAGGCAATGGCTACGGATACTGTCCGAGTCTTGCCAAGGATATTGCCGGCCAGCATGGAGGTCGCCCCGTACTCCCCAATAGCCCTTGCAAATGCAAGCACAGTTCCGGAAGCAAGTCCCGGACCGGCTACAGGTACGACTACTTTCCAGAAAATCCTCCGCTCCGTCATTCCCAGGGTTCTCCCTGCATATATAATGTTCACATCTACCTGTTCAAAGGCGGCTCTGGCATTGCGGTACATCAATGGAAATGCAATCACGAAAGCCGCAATGACGCAGCCCGGCCAGGTCTGTACCATCTTGATATCAAATTCAGTCAGAAGGAATTTGCCAAAAGGCCTCCTCAGGCTGAAGATTAACAGCAGAAAAAAACCTGCAACCGTAGGCGGAAGCACCAGGGGCAGTGTGAGAATACCGTCCAGTACGGCCTTCGCTGTATTATTTAATTTCATTATTCCCCTGGCGGCTCCAATGCCCAGAAAAAAAGCTAAGATTGTCGCCACTGCACCCGTTTTCAGGGATATAAAAAGAGGGCTCCAATCTATTGTCTCCAGTATTGAAAGCATAGATTCACCCCCTTTATTTTCTGCGTACTTCCCGTATGGTAACGTATACTATTCAGAATATGGTGTAAATCCAGCACTCTGGAAACTGGACATAACAGTTCCGTCCGTGGTCAGATAATCCAGGAACTCTTTTGCAGCAGCCTTCTCATCCTCATCTGCCTGCTCATCCTTTACCAGGCCAATGGGATAAACCGCCGGGTCCACCTGATCCGCCCCTGCCTCACAAATAATTTCCACATCGTCCGGCATAGACGCGGCATCGGTTTTATATACTACACCTACTTCATTGCTGCCCTCGGCTACTGCTGTAAGAACTGCCGTCACATTCGCACCCTCATTGATCTCCATAGCCATCACCTGATCCAGATTACCCAGATTAGTAAACAGTTCACGGGCATACTGGCCTACCGGTACATCCTCCCCAGCCAGTGCCAGACTGGATGCTTCCGTGACCGTATCAAATCCCGTCACTTTTGTCTCTCCTCCCGCAGGCTTGATAAGGACGAGCTTATTTTCCAAAAAGTTCTTCGCGCTTCCCTCTTCAATCAGGCCTTCCTCATGCAGCGCATCCATTTGCTTAGTTGCCGCCGAGAAAAAGATATCACACTGCGCTCCCTCTTCAATTTGCTTTTGCAAGGTGCCGGAACTGTCAGCATTATAGATAATATTTATATTTTCATGCTCCTTTTCATACGCAGTCTTGATCTCTTCCATCGTGTTTTTCAGACTGGCTGCTATAAAAACATAGATATCCGTGGGTTCAGACTTTGCCTCTTCTGCTTTCTCTTCCTCTTCTGCTGGCGCCGCCTCCTTCTGTGTTTCCTTCGTCCGGGGCTCCTCCTGCTTATTATCCCCGCATCCTGACAGCACCCAAGCCCCCACAGCTACCGTTAGAATTGTTGCTAATACCTTCCTTTTCATCCTAAAACCTCCCAATTTTCTTTTCTCTATCTTAATCCTTTTTAGACCGAGTGTCAAATAAAAATAACTCGCTTTCACAATTTCATTGCAAAAGGCACAGAAATCATTCTCTCTAAAATGATCTCTGTGCCTCACAGTTCTGTAAACCGTATACTATCAGCTATAATAATATTTTTTCAGCCAGTGCTTTCAATACGCCCTCACACCTTAACAGATCCGCACAAGGAACATATTCATCCGGCTTGTGAGCCATCTCCAGGCTGCCCGGACCATAAGACATACAATTGGGGCATCCTGTCATCCCTGCAATCACTGCAGTATCTGTATATCCGGGGAAGGCAGTCACCTTGGCAGAAGCTCCTGTCTTTTCGCTGCACACTTCCCGCAAAGTCTTGAGAAGTACCGATTGTTCCTCCATCTCAATATACGGACGATCCCCGGTGACCTTATACGACACTCTTACCCCCGGTACCTCTTTTTCGGCCCTTTCCATAGCTTTTTCTGCCATAGATACCGCCGCTTTCCGGTCAATGGGAGGTGCCAGCCGCATATCCACCCACATGCGGCATCGATCCGGCACTACATAAGGACGGTACCCTCCCTGAATCTGGCCGAACGTTACTGTGCTGGGTCCCAGATACCCGTGTACGGGGCAGGCACTGACCTGCTTCCTGAGAGATGCTGTAACTTCTGCCATGGCCGCCACAGCATCCGCTCCCTTCCAGGGGGTACTGGCATGGGCCGTGATTCCCTCCGCCACAATCTCCAGCCACAGTCTTCCCTTGTGGGCAGCCTGTATCTCTCCATTGGTAGGCTCCGTGTCCAGTACCCAGCTCTCACGATCAACCCACCCGGCTTCCACAGCGGCTTCCGCCCCTTTCATATTCTCCTCTTCATCCACAGTAAAAATAAGGGCAAAGGGATGCCTGAGCGCTGCCTGTTTATCGGCTATGTACTTAAATGCAGAGATCGCACAGGCCATGCCGCCCTTCATATCGCAGGCTCCCCTCCCATAGATCCGATCATTTTGCAGTTCTCCGCCTAAGGGATCTGCCGTCCATCCGTCACCGATAACTACGGTATCCATATGACAGATATATACCAGTTGCGGGGTATTCTCCTGCCCCGGCAGACGCATCCTGAGATTATACCTGCCCGGAAAAACCTCCATCGCAGTTACTTCTGCCCCAGTATCTCTGAGAAGCCATGTGATATATTCCCCGATTTTACCTTCCTGTTCTCCGGGATTGGTGCTGTCTATTTTCACCAGCTCCCGGGTAAGCTCCGCCACATTCATGCGATCCTTGTGTTTCATAATATAACCCTCTTTTTCAAATCCTGGAACACTAACGCTCTCTGTTCCTTTTTGACTGATACATATTGTGATCCGAGAGACTCAAAAGTTCGCGGTAGTCTCTGCCGTCCTCCGGATAATATGCACAGCCTACAGAGAACCGGACCGGAATCTCCTTGGAGTTGCTAAGTTCAACCGTAGAGCCCTTCATTGTCAGAAGAAGTTCCCTGATATGTGCAGACAGAACTTCCCTGTCCCGGCACTGATACAGGAATACCACAAACTCATCTCCGCTAATCCGTGCCAGTACCTGCTTTTCTGCTTTGCAGGACCGAAGAATCACGGCAATCCCCTGAAGATAACGGTCACCGTTTTCATGTCCATAGTCATCATTTACTTTCTTCAGATTATCTGCATCCGCCATGAGAATGACTGCATGCCCAAGTTCCTCAGGGGCCTTGAAAAGTTCTTCCATTTTTCTGTAGAAAGCCCGTCTGCTGTAAAGACCAGTGAGAAGATCAATATCCCTCTCTTTTTCAATATGCTGCTTCTCAACCATGTCTTCCGTCACATCAATAATAATGCCTAAGATACTATTGGCATTAGAGAATGTGTTCATTCTGATAAAATGTTCCCTCTCTCCGGGCAGCCGGTACACATCCTTACCCCCTGTAACCGGATGCAGACGAATATCTTCCAGCTTCTTTTCAAACAGTACATGATCCAGAAGAAGTTCCCTGGCCTCCTCCTCTGTCAGCATTAAAATATCCGCCACTCTTCCGGTAGCCATTACCCGTTTCATATCCTTATTGTATTCGTAGACACCAATGGGAACCCTGGCCGCTTCCAGTATCTTAGTCAATTTATTTGTGGTATCCAGAAGACTGTCTACCATCAGGTTAATTCTGCCGCTCAGCTCCTTGAATTCAGGGGTAGTTTCCACTTCTACCTTAGTGTCAAGATTCCCCTTTGTAATCTTCTCCAGTCTCTGATTTACCGAGGAGATTCCCCTGACCACATAGTAATCCATATATTTCGAAATGGACACTATCATGATAATGGAAATCAGAACCAGGTATACAGCCGTGAGAAGACAATTGCTGTTCACGTCTTTGTATAAGCCGCGGTTGGATTCCGTAATCCCCAGGATCACCGAATCCCCATCTGTAAATACGCAATAGCTGTCCTCCCCGTTTACCCTTGCAGAAAATCCCTGATTCATCTTTGTTCCCGGATCTACGCCAACGTCTGTTATGCTCTTTCCTGCCAGTTCCCCGTCGGTGCATCCTAAGATCTGGTAGGTACCCGGATCTATGGCGTAGATGGTTGTCCCGGAGTCAGCTGTCACAAGAGAAAATATGTACGACAGCTCATTCTTTTTCATGGATTCCAGAACCCGGTCAGGTTCAAGCCCGATCTGAACAATCCCCTCCCCGTCCTCTCTCCAAACTGCAGCATACTGCATTAATTTTTGTTCGGCAGTGTTGGGCGTGATGTCCTGACATAACTCCAGTTCCCTGTCTTTTAGCATAGGCAGAAAGAACTGCATTTGCTCACCGGACGTAAAATTAAGGCCAAAATACTTTGGCTCTGATCCGGCATACAGCGTTCCTTCTTTGTCAAAAAGATGGAACTCATCTACCTGGAGAAGTCTGGCAATCTTTTCCATCTCCTCCTGATCCTCTGTAATCTCCGGCCTGTACTGGAGAATATATGCTGCTGCTTTGGCGCGGATCAGGCAGTTTGCCTTCAGATCTTCCTTCACCTGTTCCGTCTCTTTTTCATTCTGTTTTAGAATCTGGTTAATCTGCCAAAACTTATTCTTGGCATCCAGATACATGTCATTGCGGGCATTATGGACCTGGAGCACGTAATTCAGACAGAGGGTAAGAATCATAAATGCAAGTATTATCGTGGCCAGCCTTTTTGTAATCGCTTTTTTCATATTTGACACCTTGTTCATTTATTTAAAGCATCTATTTTATTTATTTTAATACTTTCCTGCAAAGATAACAAGATAAACCCAAAGAAGATGAAAAAGGGCCGCCTCTAATCTGTGACTAGAGATAGCCCTCTGTTATCTACGCTTCATCAATTGCTTTTCCTATGTCATTTCTATGATACTTATTCTCGAACTCGATCCAGTCAATGGCCTTATACGCGTTTTTCCTGGCTTCTCTCAAGTCCTTCCCCTTAGCCGTCACTCCCAAAACGCGTCCTCCATTGGTTACGATCTCACCGTCTTTAAACTTGGTCCCTGCATGGAAAACGTAGTATCCATCCCTGTCTTTAAATGCTTCCAGACCGTGGATGGGGAATCCTTTTTCATATGCCACAGGATATCCGTCCGATGCCAGCACTACACACACTGCCGCATTGTCTTCAAACTGCAGATCAATCTGATCTAAAGTTCCGTCCACACATGCTTCTACTACCTCAATAATGTCATTTTTCATTCTCGGAAGCACTACCTGGGCCTCAGGGTCTCCAAACCGCGCATTGTATTCCAGAACCCTGGGGCCTTTTTCTGTAAGCATAAGGCCAAAGAAGATGATTCCCTTAAAGGGTCTTCCTTCCGCCGCCATTGCATCCACTGTAGCCTGGTAAATATTCTCTCTGCAGAAAGCATCCACCTCTTCGGTATAGAAAGGGCTCGGGGAAAAGGTTCCCATGCCCCCTGTATTCAGTCCCTCATCATTATCCTTGGCACGTTTGTGGTCCTGGGCAGAAGTCATGGTCTTAATCGTTTTACCGTCCACGAAGGAGAGAACAGAAACTTCCCTTCCGGTCATAAACTCTTCGATGACCATGATATTTCCTGCTGTACCGAACTGCTTGTCCAGCATAATGGTTTTTACCCCTTCCTGAGCTTCTTCCAGGGTATTGCAGATCAGAACACCTTTTCCCAGCGCCAGTCCGTCGGCCTTCAGTACTATGGGATATTCTGCCGTCTCCAGATAGTTCAATGCCGCCTGGGCGTCTGTAAAGTTTTCATAGGCAGCTGTAGGTATGTTATATTTTTTCATTAGATCCTTGGAGAATGCTTTCGATCCTTCCAGAATAGCAGCATTTTTTCTAGGGCCAAATACCCGGAGCCCCTCTGCCTCGAAAGCGTCTACGATCCCCCCAACCAGTGGATCATCCATGCCCACTATGGTTAGATCCACCGCATTCTCCTTTGCAAATGCAGTTAATCTGTCAAACTCCATGGCGCCTATTTCTACACATTCCGCATATTCCGCGATGCCCGCATTTCCCGGTGCACAGTAAATCTTATCCACCTTAGGACTTTTGGCCACGCTCCACGCAATGGCGTGTTCTCTTCCTCCGCTTCCAACAATAAGTACTTTCATCTTGTCTACTCCTTAATTCTGACCTTGTGATCCACAATCTCTACTTTATCATTTGCAATCAAATCAATGGCTTTCGGCATAATAACCCATTCTGCCTCCTCCATCACCCTCTGCTGGAGGGTTTTGGGGGTATCCTCCTGTAAAACCTCCACAGCCTTCTGCAGAATAATAGGTCCCGTATCGGTACCGTCATCCACAAAATGTACCGTTGCTCCGGTCACCTTTGCTCCACGGGCCAGAACACCTTCGTGAACCTTCAGCCCGTAATAACCGGTACCGCAAAACGCAGGAATCAGAGCGGGATGCACATTTATTATTTTGTTGGGATATGCATCAACCATTTTTTTAGGAATCACTACCAGACATCCGGCCAGAACAATCAGATCCACCTGATAAGACGCCAGTTCTTCCAGGAGCGCATCATAATATTCTTCTCTGCCCGCAAATGCCTTAGGGGAGATACATTTCCCAGGGATGCCGGCCTTCCTGGCCCGTTCCAGGGCATACACGCCCGGGTTGTTGCTGATGACAACCTCTATCTTGGTGTTCGTAATCGTTCCTTTGGCAATTCCATCGATAATTGCCTGAAGATTCGTCCCTCCTCCGGACACAAGTACTGCCGCCTTTAGCATAATTTCACTCCCTTTTCTCCTTCTTCCACGCGTCCTACCACGTAAGGAGCTTCCCCTGCGGCTTTGATGGCTTCCATCGTTTTATCCACATCGGCAGCGTCAACAGCCAAAACCATCCCAAGTCCCATGTTATAAGTATTGTACATCATTTTCTCGTCAATCTTGCCTTGTTCTGCCATCATAGGGAAGATAGGGGGGATTGGATAACTATCCTTTTCAATAACTGCACAGACACCCTCTTTGAGCATTCTGGGCACATTCTCATAAAAGCCGCCGCCAGTGATATGGCTGCAGGCACGTATCCGCACACCGGCATCCTTTACACTCTTCAGAGCTTTTACATAAATCTTGGTAGGAGCAAGAAGCGCCTCTCCTAATGTACTGCCCAATGCGTCATAGTAAACAGCAAGGGATTCCTTTGTCATATCGAATACTTTTCTAACCAGGGAAAAGCCGTTGCTGTGCACTCCGGAGGAAGCCATGCCGATCAATATGTCTCCCGGCTTCAGATCTTTCCCTGTAATCAGATCCTTTTCATCTACAATGCCCACGGCAAATCCAGCCAAATCGTATTCGTCTTCCGGATAAAATCCCGGCATCTCAGCTGTTTCCCCGCCGATAAGGGCGGCATTGGACTGCGCGCATCCGTCTGCTACCCCTTTAACGATCTCAGCAATTTTTTCCGGTACATTCTTCCCGCAAGCGATATAATCCAGGAAAAACAAAGGTTCACCCCCGGCGCAGGCTATGTCATTGACACACATAGCCACACAGTCGATTCCTACGGTGTCATGCTTGTCCATAATAAATGCCAGCTTCAGCTTTGTACCCACCCCGTCTGTTCCTGATACAAGGGTAGGCTTCTCCATGTTTTTAAAAGCATCCATAGAAAAGGCTCCGGAAAACCCTCCAATATTCGTCAGGACCTCCGGTCTCATGGTTTTCCTGATATGCTCCTTCATTAACTCTACTGATTTGTAACCTGCTTCAATATCAACACCTGCTTTTTTATAATCCATTTTTCTCCTCCGTATCTTACTGGATGCTTCTTACTTTGTATAATTTTTATAGCCTACAGCCTGCAGCTTTTCATCTTTGGCAACCACCTGCTCTTTTAACTCTTCCGTGTATGCTTTCAGTCTTGCCAAAAGCTCAGGATCTGAGGTGGCCAGAATCTTGGCTGCCAGTATTCCGGCGTTGGCACCGCCGTTGATTGCAACCGTTGCTACAGGTATGCCTGAAGGCATCTGAACAATAGAGTAGAGGGAATCCCTTCCACCCAGAGAGGTTGTATGCATAGGAATTCCAATGACCGGCATCGGGAAAATTGCTGCGCACATACCCGGCAGATGAGCCGCCATGCCTGCACCTGCTATAATTACCTTGAATCCTTTTTCTTCTGCTGTTTTTGCATATTCAAAGAATACGTCCGGTTCTCTGTGAGCAGAGATTATCTTCATCTCATAATCAATCCCCAGCTTTTCCAGCATATCTGCCGCCTTGCTCATAACAGGCATATCAGAGTCACTACCCATAACAATTCCAACTTTAGCCATTGTCATTCTCCTTTTTTCTTTTGATTAATCTTTATCATATGCTGCCAGATAAAAACAAGAGCAGCCATATTACCTTTATCAATTTTACTAAGACTTGTAATTCTTGTCAATGTGAATTCCGCCCTCAAACGGCCGGTTCAGCTCCTCTGTGCCCGGAAGGACAAATCTACCATCCCGGATCACTGCTGTCTCTCGCCCGTCCGGCATTATGACGGCAACAGACTCTAATTCATCATAGGGTATCGTAATATCTGTATGACATCCCAGATATGCTTTGGAAATGTCCTCCCTGCGGAGAATGGATACCTCATTGTCCCTGGCAATGATTTCCTTCCCATCCGGATTGTATACCGGGGTATCCTCCGCCCAGCTGTAGCAGGTGTCTCCCACAGCAAAATGCGGGCCCATCTTCTCAGCAATCAGAATAGGAAGTTTTCCTTCAATTCCATACTTCCTGGCCATAACATAGGCAGTTGTATTCGTGCCAATGGCAAATTCCCCCATAGGGAGTGTATCATGATGAAAGAGCAGATTCTCAAAGATATACTTTTTATTTTCTTCCTCTGAGTCAAAGTTTTTACAGGAATAGTCTGAAATCCTGCCGTCTTGGAATGTAATCTTCAAATCCCTGTAGCAGAGCTCATTCAGGTATACCTGGCTTACGTGAAGGATTCCCCGGGTTCCCTTTAACAGAGGCGAGGTAAAGACCTCCCCCACCGGAATATTCACATCCGCCACGCAGTTTTCAAAGTTTGTCTGTCTCTTTGGGTCTGCCAAAGGATGCAGGGCAATGGTCAAGTCTGTCTGATTGCCGCCTTGTCCCTTAATATGAACCCTGTCTCCGGTGTCCAGAGCATCAATAATCCTCTGCTGAATCTGCTGATAGAGCTTATAATCCAGGGTATTAATCTTTACCGTCTCACGGAAAATATCCGGAAAGTCCTCTCCTATCTCAGGTACGGGGTAGGCAATAATTGTAAAGCTTCTCTCTTCTCCTTTGATATAGCGGTTTGTAATTTGGCCTGCTTCACTGTCATAGGTTACCTGAAGCTTTTGCTGGGCTTTAGAGAGCTGCATGGCCTGAGGACAGGACATAGGTACAAACGGCTCCTCCCCGAACACCTCCACCACCGCAGGCCCCCCGTGCACAGCGGCCAGTTCCTTCATTTTTTCATATGCCACCTGCATCACTCTGAGCTTTCTCTGCACAAATTCCTGATCCAGATACAGAGCGGCGTCCCCCCTGTGATCGTAATCATACTGCTTATTGGGAACTGCACCATAATAGCCGATGCGCAGGTGCTGTCTCTTATTGACTGCGTGGCTTGCCGCCCGGTAGATCACCGGCTGCAGTCCCATTTTTTCAAACTGAAGAACGGCCGCCCTTATCATCCTTTCAAATCCCAGCTGATAGCGTATATTTACAGTCTTCTTCTTTTTGATATCCTTCCCGGTTGTCTCAAAGCCAATCCTGTATCCCTCTGTATAAGTTGACGCCATTGCATCAATTTCCTCCTGGGACAGCGTATTTAAAAAGGCAGACACCCGACAGATATTATCTGAAATATACTCGCCGAACAGATAAAGATACCTCTCATCGCTGAGGTCCTCTTCCATAATGATATCTCTGGCGAACGAAAGAGAAGGATCCAGTGATTCGCGCACCCGATAAGCCGCCATCTCATCACTGTAGTCGCTTATATACCAGTACAGGGTCTCCCTTAGAGTTTCTGCTTTCGGAATCTCCTCCTGAAACATAGTGTAGATTTCTGCGAAAAGCTCTGCGGCTACCGTAAAATCCCATTTTCTTTTCTCATAAGCATACACAATCAGACCTCTGATCTCTGTATATAAAAAGCTGAGCAGCTGCCCATACTCTTCTCCGAGAACAGAGACCGCATATGCCGGATTCCCATAGGAGGTCCCATAGTTGGCCGGCAATATGTCTTCGTACAGCCTGTCATTCCATTCCTTCAATTCCTCTTTTGCCGCAGTCTCTGCCCAGCCGCTCAGCATTTTTTCCAGAACCTGGGCTGTAAGACCAATAAATCCTGCGGTCTTCCGGAAATACTCCCTGAAAGGTTCCGGCACAGATTCCTCCCTATGAATTTCTCCGATGCGTCCGGTTACCAGCTGGTAACGCTCGTCAATCATCTCTTCTTTACTCATTTTTTAAATTCCCACACTCCACATTTTTATCGATCAGCTGCTGCATATAAGAACGGATGACTCTGGACCCCTCCCCTGTGTGTTCATTTCGCTTCATAACCTGAGATTTCTTTACCTCATGTTCTCTCCACGACTTTCCGTCCGCAGCATTGTTAAGCATCAGCGGCTGAAAATTATCCAGGGTATGGGCAAACTTTGCCTCAGGGGTCTTTGCAAGCTCAAATTCTTCCCAAAGTTCCTTACACATATCTCCCTGATCCTCCGGAAGGAGGCCGAAAATCCGGTTCGCCGCCCGCACTTCCCGTTCTCTTTTTGTAGTATTGCCGGCATCGTCATATGCATACGTATCCCCCGCATCGATCTCTACGATATCGTGGATCAGCACCATAGTCATCACCTTCACCAGATCCAGCTCTTCGTTGGCGTGTTCCCTGAGAAGCACTGCCATAAGAGCCAGATGCCAGGAATGCTCCGCATCATTTTCTTTTCTTTTCCCGTCAGACAAATATGTCTGCCTGGTAATGTTCTTAATTTTGTCTACTTCCAGAATAAAATCCATCTGTTTTATCAGCCTGTCGTCCATCCATCTACACTCCTATCAAAAATAATCCCAGCCAGCCCACCATCAGAACACCGTTGGCTATCGCCCCTACCTTGCTGTAGGTATATGCCCGGTTCTCTATGGAGAAGCTTTTTAATCCAATGATAAATCCATAGACTGATACGCCTATGGCCACCAGTCCCATAGCTCCCAGATACAGGCCGCCCTTTCCCTGAAAGGCGAAGGAAAGAACTGCCCCTGTGAGAAACAGAAGGACAGAGATCAATGCCATAACCGAAGAGGTAATCCCCCCCTCTGACTGTTTCTTCCTGGCAAATGTGTATTTATATCTTTTTCCCACCTTCTCATCTCCTTTTCCTGCGCTTGTGTTCAAACTTTATCTTATAAATCCCGTGGAAAACTGCAAATATCAAATATCCCAGTACTGCTCCGGCCGTATTCAGGATCATGTCATCCACATCAAAGCTTCCTACCTTTCCAACCAGCTGGATGCATTCCACACAAAGGCTCAAGGCAAATCCGGCAAATCCGATAAAGAACAAGTTTCTGGTATTGCGGTTTATCACAGGAAGAATCAGGCCAAATGGGACGAATCCGACTACATTGCCCACCAAATTGGTAAAAACAGCTACAAACCCTAATTGTTCCCGGTAAACCCAAAACCTTCTGATCTCTTTTAACGGGGTGAGATTATATCGGTATACTCTCTCTGCCCCTTGTCCTCTGCCAAATCCCTCAGAAAAAAACAGGAAGTAGATGAGAACAAGAATATACAGCACAAACAGGATCGTACCTATCCTTTTTATTCGCCGTTTTGTTTCTTTCTTCAATTTTTCATTCCTCATTCCAGACAGTTTAAAAAGTCACACGGTCCGCGTGTGACTTTTCTCTATAGATGTTAAATCATGATCTCGTATTTTTGTTTTATCAATTTGCCGCCGTTTATGATTAACATCGTTCCCGCAGCAATCCCTGTTACTAATACTATAATACCCAGGACAAGATTCCATACACCTGCCCTTGACACCATTTTGTATATCTTTTCACTCATTGCGAACACTTTCCTTTCTTTACTCGGCACCATACTGTTCATAGTATCTGTCGATGGCTTCTTTCATTGCGTCGTCAATTACTACTCTTCCTTGGTATTCTCTATTGTATAAGTGTTCTACCACTTCTGCCATGGTAACAATGGCTGTGGTCTGCAGTCCGTATTTTTCTTCAATTTCTTTTAATGCACTTTTGGTACCTTGTCCCCGTTCCATGCGGTCCACGGAAACCACCAAGCCTACAGGTGTTACATCCCCCTGCGCCCTGATAATGGGCAGAGTTTCCTGTATGGAGGTTCCGGCTGTGGTTACATCCTCGATGATCACCACCCGATCCTTATCCTGAATGGGGCTTCCCAGCAATATACCTTTATCTCCATGGTCTTTCACTTCTTTCCGGTTGGAACAGTACCGGATATCTCTGTCGTACAGTTCGCTGATTGCCATAGTTGCTGCCACAGTCAGAGGGATCCCCTTATAAGCCGGTCCGAATAATACGTCAAAGTCCAGTCCGTAGGCGTCATGAATGGCTTTTGCATAATACTGCCCCAGTCTGCGAAGCTGCGCCCCTGTTCTATAAAAACCAGTGTTGACAAAAAATGGTGTCTTTCTTCCGCTTTTTGTAACGAAATCCCCAAATTTCAACACCTGACAATCTACCATAAATCCAATAAATTCCTGCTTATATGCTTCCATGTGAGTCCTCCCGAATCGATCTTTATGCCCTGCTTTTTATCTGCAGCAGAATAGCTGGGGCTCTCGTCCGTGTGCTATTCCTGTATTATTTTACCACACCTATCAGTTCTTGGATATCCTGAATTTTATTTTTCTGCATATAAGACTCTATCCCTTCAATCACATCCAGTGTAGCCCGGGGATTAAAAAAGTTTGCAGTGCCCACTGACACAGCGGTAGCCCCTGCCAGAATAAATTCCAGGGCATCCTCAGCCGTGGCGATCCCACCCATACCGATAATGGGAAGTTTTACCGTGTTGGCCACCTGATATACCATGCGCACCGCCACCGGCTTTACACACGGTCCGGAAAGTCCCCCCGTACGGTTGGCAACTGCAAAGGTTCTTTTATTAATATCAATCTTCATTCCTGTGAGTGTATTGATCAGCGACAGTACATCTGCACCTCCGCACTCAGCAGCTCTTGCCATCTCCGTAATGTCCGCAACATTA
The DNA here is from genome assembly GCF_900129135.1 of Lactonifactor longoviformis DSM 17459. GTDB lineage: Bacteria > Bacillota > Clostridia > Lachnospirales > Lachnospiraceae > Lactonifactor > Lactonifactor longoviformis. The sequence goes on along the minus strand of NZ_FQVI01000027.1, from coordinate 32,190 downwards.
GGACTCAGCTTCATAATTACGGGCTGTCTGGCATACTTTTTCACAGCCGCGGTAATCTCTTCCACGGCAAAGGGATCCTGTCCGAAGGCAATGCCTCCTTCCTTCACATTTGGACAGGAAATATTGATCTCCAGCATATCTATGTTTTCGTCGGAAAGGCGGTCAACCACCCGGCAGTACTCTTCTTTTGTCTTTCCGCAGACATTTACAATTACTTTGGTATCAAACTTTTCCAGAAAAGGAAGATCTCGTTCACAAAACACCTTCATCCCCGGGTTCTGAAGACCAATCGCATTAATCATGCCTCCGTAAGTCTCAGCGATTCTGGGGGTGGGATTCCCGGTCCAGGGCGTGCTGGCCACTCCCTTTGTCACTACCGCCCCTAAACGGTTCAAATCAATTAGTTCGCTGTACTCCACACCGGATCCAAAGGTGCCCGAGGCTGTCATCACCGGATTCTTAAGCTCTACGCCGGCCAGGCTTACTTTTGTATTTATCATAATTCTACCTCCGTGCTTAAGAAGACAGGGCCGTCTTTGCAGACTCTCTTATTATGCACTTTTGAGTGTTCGTCTATCTCTTTTGACTGGCAGACACAGGCCAGGCAGGCTCCCACACCACAGGCCATTCTTTCTTCCATGGAGATCCAGCACTCAATCTCCATCTCCTGCGCATAGGCTTTGATGGCCCTGAGCATTGGTGCCGGTCCACAGGCAAAGATAATCTCCGGCTCCCGGCCCTCTTCCTTTGTCAATCCATTGGCCATCATGGCATCCAGAACATTTCCCGGCGTGCCGGCGCTTCCGTCCTCGGTAGCCGTATAGACCCTGCCGTATCTCTTCAGTTCCTCCTGGAGAAAAAGTTCATCCCGGTAACCTGCAATGATATGCTTGTCCCCGTCCAGTGCCTTTGCCGTTTCTACCATAGGGGGAATTCCTATCCCGCCCCCCATAAGGAAGACTCTTTTTCCGGCAGCACGCTCCAGAGGAAATCCATTGCCCAGAGGGCCAAGAATGGAGAGCCTGTCTCCCGCCTTCAGCATTGAAAACTCTTCCGTTCCTTTTCCCACTACCCGGTATACCAGCCGCAGACTTCTTTTATCTTCACTGACTTCACATATACTGATGGGTCTGGGCAGCACCCGGCTCCCATCACGGCTGTATACGGAGACAAACTGTCCGGGGCTTGCTTCTTTCGCAATCTCTTCGGTCCTCAGCCACATGCTGTATACATCACTGGCGAGTTTCTCCTGGCTGAGTATCTGACTCATCTCATTTGTTTTCTTTGACATATGCGTTTCTCCTGTTCTCTTATCTTTCCAGGGCACTGCTGATATCCTCTATCATGTCTAGTGCTGCCTGGCGTGCGGAATCACCAAAATTTTCAGGTCCGAATTTCGCATATTTTTCTTGTTTGTAGGATGCGATAATGCCCCTGGAGGAATTTACAATCGCTCCCAGTCCATCTTTATTGAAGAAATGAACCAGATCCTTTCCCTGCCCGCCCTGTGCTCCATAGCCCGGCACCAAGATATATGCCTTCGGCATAATCTTCCTCAGAATCTTTCCCATCTCCGGATAGGTGGCGCCTACGACTGCACCTACATAACTGTAGGTATCTCCCATATGGGTTTCTCCCCACTCTGCCACCTTTTCGCCCACCAGTTCATACAGTGGTCTTCCGCTCACCAGCTGATCCTGGAAATCTCCGCTGGAGGGATTGGAAGTCTTTACAAGCACGAAGATTCCCTTGTTTTCCTCTCTGCATACCTCTATAAATGGTTGGATGCTGTCTGCTCCCATATAAGGATTCAGCGTTGCAAAATCCTCGTCAAAGCCCGCATAGGTCTTGTCACCCACTTTTACTTTTCCCAGATGGCCCACTGCATATGCAGCGGAGGTTGATCCGATATCACCGCGTTTTATATCTCCAATCACTACCAGATCCTTTTCTCTACAGTAATCTACTGTCTTTTTAAAAGCAGTCATTCCTGGAATTCCAAATTGCTCGTACATAGCAATCTGAGGCTTTACTGCAGGAATTATATCATAGGTCTTATCAACAATCTCTTTGTTAAACTGCCAGACCGCCTCTGCTGCACCCTCCAAAGTCTCTCCGTATTCCTGGAATGCCTTCTTCTGAATATGAGCCGGAATGTAGTTCAGCATAGGATCCAATCCCACTACAATCGGCGCGTTTGTCTTCTGTATTTTTACTACCAGCTTGTTAATCATCTGTATTCCTCCATATTATCATGCTTCCGATTCATTTTTAATCCTGATAAACGATTTGTCCGTCACAGATTGTCATTTTCACTTTTCCGGTAACCTTACGTCCGTGAAACGGCGTATTCTTACCTTTAGAATCAAACTTTCTGGCATCAATGATATATTCCGCCTTTGGGTCTATAATCACAACATCCGCAGGTTTGCCCACTGCAAGAGAGCCCCGCTCACTGCCGATCACCTGCGCCGGATTATAGCTCATCTTTTCCGCCATCTGCATAGGCGTCAAAATCCCCGGCTCCACCAGTTCACTGATGGTAAGTGCTACCGATGTTTCAAGCCCTACTATCCCAAAAGGAGCTTTTTTCATAGACTGGCTCTTTTCTTCCTTGCTGTGAGGTGCATGATCGGTACTGATCACATCCATAATATTATTCTTCAGCCCCTCTTTTAAAGCCTCTACATCCTCTTTTGTCCGAAGAGGAGGATTCATTTTATAGTTGGCATCATTCTCTTTGATGTCATCGGTAGAAAGGGTAAAATGGTGAGGGCATACCTCCGCAGTTACGTGGATTCCGTCCTCTTTGGCCATCTCTACCATCTTCACACTTTCCCCCGTGGAACAGTGGCAGAGATGGAGTTTTGCCCCGGTATCTCTCGCCAGCAGAATATCTCTCGCTATGATTACGTTCTCCACAGAATTGGTAATCCCCGGTAGTCCCAGTTCCCTGGCTTTTTCATCCGCATTCATGCAGCCGCCGTTCACCATATTAATGTCTTCACAGTGAGCCAGAACCGGTATGCCGCAGGCTGCTGCTATTTCCATTGCTTCCTTATATAACTGCGCATTCATTACTGACTTTCCGTCTTCACTGATGGCAGGAATTCCCTCCTCCACCATGCCCCTGATATCTGCCAGCTCCTCGCCCTTTTGTCCCATGGTGATAGCACCCACTTGAAGAACATGGATAGGCGCCAGCTGTTCCGCCTTTTTGTGAACATAACGCACCCGGTCCGGCCGGTCAATCACAGGCTTCGTATTGGGCATGGCCAAGATTGTGGTAAATCCCCCTCTCGCCGCTGCCCGCGCCCCGGTAAGAATGTCTTCCTTATATTCCAGCCCGGGATCTCTCAAATGCACATGTATATCTATCAATCCGGGCATAACAAAACAGCCTTTCGCGTCAATCACCCTGGCTGCCTTTACTTTCAGCTTTTCGCCGACTTCTTTTATCTTGTCATCCTGTATAAAAACATCACATACTTTATCCGTCTGGGTGTCCGGATCCAGAACACGTCCATTCTTGATTAAGATACTCATATCTTTTCTCCTTTTAAATACATCGATATTTACAGATCATATCTTGATTTTAATAGTATCATACCCATTTTCTTTCGTCAAATTATACTTTGACGTACGGAACGTACGCCCGCCCGCAGGGCATGCATCACGGGATGCCCTTTGGGGTATACTTTATTGTATAGAATAGCACGGTTACTGAGGCAGGAATAAGTCCAGGCAGGATTGCAAACCATCTTAAGGATGCAATCCCTCACCCCTATCTGTTCAAACCCTGAATTTTTTCATGTTCATTATGCCGCTAATCCTCACGGATAGCGGAAGCAAGTTCTCAAACCCTAAGGAAATCGAATATGACCGACAGGGAAATCTGAAGAAACGATTTTTTTACTACTATGCTCAGAACCAGGTCAGAAAAGCTCTGCTAAGAGCAACCATGAATTCATACGGTATATCCGCCCAAAAGAACATCTTTTGATAAGCTGACACAGGATGATATCGGATTCCTCCAAACGAGGGGAACCTTATGTCATCTTTTTGTGACAGATAGAAATAAGGATGCCAAAAGGCCGGGAGTTGGCACTGCCATCCCTGGCCTTCTGACAAAACACGTTTAGTACAAGTTTTCCACAACAACCATCCCCAGACCCGGACTTGCATAACATAACATTCATAGTAGAAATGGCATTTACTTTAATAAAGTTACATCAGCCCTGAAATTCAACCTCTTTCGGCCTTAAGTTGACAACTTCGCTAGCGCCCCCACTCAACTGTTTTATCATAGCTTTTTATAGAGGTGCTACACTTAATATTTCTACTTGATTATCGCTGATTCTCATCTTAACGACAGAGTCATTAGACTTAATTGTACAGACATCCTCTTCCCAGGTAACATAGGAGAAATATTGATAGTAGTCCTTTATGTCTCTATATGTACAGTTCATCTCAAGTATTGAATTATCTGTATCATTATAATACTCATTGTCACCCTCATTTCGCTGTATATAGTATGCTGGAAATGATATTAAAGATCCTGGAAAATCATCTCCATGCATCGGAGTTATTATTTCCAAAGAGGCGGCATATAGATTTTTAAAGGTATGTTTTTCCATTAGACTTATTGTCACATAAATATCCTTTGTCCGTATTCTTATGTCAGAATCGGAGAGATATTCTGTGGGATAATTTACTTTTACTAAATCATATATTTCTTCGATCTCCTTTTTAACATAAAAAATTTGCGTAGCTCCATGCCCCCAGTTTAACTGCATTTCAAAGGGGATCTTTACTTTAAATTGCCCATCACCACTATTTAATTCAATATAGCTGGAATTCGGAATACAAATAACTTCACTCCGAACGAACACGATACCTGCTACGGATACACAAAACAGAACAATGACTCCCAAAATCTTATATTTTTTCTTATAGAATAAAAACACAATAATTCCCAGTAGAATAATAAGTATCAGAACAGACATCTATAATCCCTCCCCCTATAACTTTAATTTAATGAATATCGGAACCGTAGACTGTATTAAAAGATCCAAACCCAGAATATAGAAAATTATATGCAAAATCTATATAATCAATGTAACGGACACTTTCCTCCCATCCATCAAATACAGCTATCATAGGATAATATAAAATATCTGTACCCTGCATTACTGTGTAAACATAATACCCTACTATGGCTACAGAGTGATTCTCATAATATCCCCTAGCTATGTTCATAACAACCATATGTGAATTTTCCAGCTCATCCATTATCTCATTTTTATAACTCCATATATATTTACCGTGAGATCTGATATCCCTGCCATATTTAGCTGCAGTATCTTGTATAATGTTATTAATTTTAAGCGGATTAGTTCCATGTTCTGTAGTATAGCCATAATTGACAGCAACCTCTTTAACTTTAGGATACATCTGCATTTCATCTTGCTCTAAAAAAGGCTGGTTTGAGCGTACATGGAAGCACAATAATCGGGTTATTGCTCCTAATGTGCAATTATTATCATCTGTCTCACTAAGTATATTAAGAGTGTAAGGTTTACAACTCGATATTTTGAACCCAGATCTGGTAATGATTGAACAACCGTACCTATCTTCTAGATATGCCTCACAATCAATGATTCCACCATAACCGGCCCCATCCTGGCCATCGTAGGTTTCCCCTTTATAACTTTTATCGCCACCTAAATACTTTTCGGCCTCGGGGGAAAACAAGTATATAATTTGACTTACAGTTTGTTTTCTCATTAGATCATTCTCGTTTAATTCTTGGTCTGTAATCTTTAGATATTGAGAATATGTATTAGATTTTAGTTCAAGAAACTCATTTGCACTTATTCCATTACCGTTTAGATCAGCATATTGGTCGTCCCCATTCATTATAAGTACTGAGTCAAAGATATAAATTCGCTCAGCATTATCTGGTAATACCTTATCTACTTGATAATCTTTAACTATGGGCGATCTAAAACCAGCTGGTATAATAATGTAACCGTTTTTTCTATTTCCATTTCCCTCATCTAAAAAAAAGTTGTAAGCATTAAAAGAAGCATTGTCATTGGCATCATACACACTAAATTGGTTTAATAGCTTAACACGCCTGACATAATATTTAGCCTGTTCAAGACTGCCAAAAGAATAATATTTATCAGCTATTAGCGTTTTAGCAAGTTTTTCTACATCTATTTCATACGGGTCATCGGTGTATAAATTCTCTATTGATGCTTTTTCATCTGATGCCCGGATGGCATCAATAATTTTATCTTCCGGGATTTCTGCTATTGAATCAATAGAAGGGACGCTGCCAATGGTATTATTCTCTACAGATATATCTCTTGTCAATGGGAAATAAACCTGTATCATTCCACCACCCAAACCCAAACTAATTATATTATCAAATTTTGCCGTATAGGCTTCGAATTTACTCCCAAAACGTGCGCCTGATGTGGTTTCCCAAATCGATTCAGAACCAACATCGCTATGTCGCGGAGTGATTCTAGTATTAAATATGGCATCAGAAGTACTTGAATAATCATCTACATGAACACTTTCCGACGAAAAAGTCCAGGAGTTTTCAGGAAAATATCCTGATAAAGAGACCTCGGGAATGGAGAAACCTTCATTAGATTCTGGTCCCCACGCAACTAATGATTGAGCTCCTATAGTATCTGAGATATCATTTAATCCACTAAAATCGATCCCCGTCTCTAAAAAAAGTACATCAGCACCTATATAAGCCTCCATGGTAGGTTGCATATTAACGCTTGTGTTTTCAATAACATCATACATATATTCCTGGGTCTCATCGCAAAATCCTAATTTCACAATTGTAATATCAGTAGTAGCTTCACCAAATATCAAAGAAGTACTCTCGTCGATTTCATGGCTTAACAATGTTTTAACTATTTTTACCTGTATATCTTGAGATAATTCATTGCTTTCTTCTTCCTGTAAAGACTCACATATCATTGACTCTAAATATTGATCAGCTTGAGATGAAAAGGACTGAAAATAAATTTCTTTAGAACCATCTACGAATACGGCAAAGATATTAGCCTCACTGTCTATGGAGTCCATGTCTGTAGCCATAGGCAATCCGTTATTATAGTATAAAATGGATTGATCATTACTTTGTGATGATTCATCATGTACATAATAGGCTATCTCTTGGCACAGTATATTGTCTGCAACTTCTAGTTCTTTTAAATCAGTAGTGGTTACGATATCTGCTTGTTCCAGAATTTCCTGAGGCAGTTCTTTTTCAAAACTATTATTTTCAATTTCAGTGTCAGACTTCCTATAGTCTATGATTACGGTGTTATTTTCTGTTTCCTTAGCAGAAATAGGGATGCTATTTTGCAAAGCTAGTAGTACCATGGTAAGACAGACAACTTTTTTCCTTAATGTTTTCTTCATCTCATTACCTCCCGTTTTCAAATAAATATAAGTTGGTTACAAATACTTTTGCTCTCCTTCCTTTCTTTAATTTGTTAAAATAAAAAACATCTGTTTTAGATATTTTCTTGTCTACTTGACAAGAGTATACCATCTACAGATGCTTTTTCTTCTATTCAGTTTTTACATCCACAAATATACTAAACTATATCTGAACAGCCTCTGACTAAGGGAAATCATACCCAACACAGTGATTACGTTCTGGAATCATACCAGATTCGCTTTAAAAAATTCAGATATTTATATTTTTTATTAATTATTACAGTTAATTATGTACTTTTATCATATCATATCTGATATAAGAAATCAACTTTAATTCTTATCTCACAACAATAAAAAAGTAGTATTACAATACATATATTAAAACCGAATAATAAGAAAAGCGGAAATACTGCTAGCGAAGCACTACTGACGGATGGAATAACGCGGGGGAACTATTCCTGGTAAAGGCTCACTTCACATTCACGAAAAACGTGTGGGTTTGACTTTATCAGCTTAATCACAGAAGTAAACAGCTCATGGTTTGATATTCAGCCTATTACTTTTTAATAACCAGGTGAAAGTGACGCTGGGGCGGAGGGGAAGACAGGGGCCTGGGAGGACAGGAGGGGGCTGGGGAAGACGATTCGGAAGAAGTTTTACTGTCTCTTAGGCAAAAGCGGTATCCCCGGAGGAGATTTTTTCGGCAGTCCAGGCCGAAAAAAAGTGAATCACTGGCCGGGAATGCATCTCAGGCATTCCTGGACTGTGTGAACGGTGCTCCGCAGGGGATGCCGCTTTTGCCTTAGAGACAGTGAACGACTGGAGTGTCTTCCCCAGCACCCTCCTGTCCTCCCAGGCCCCTGTCTTCCCCTCCGCCCCAGCGTCACTTTCACCGTCCGTCCCCTCCTTTCCTTTTTGATCTTTTTTTTGCAAAACTCTTATTTTTTTCCTTGACTTTTTCCAGTTTTCAGACTATACTTAATGGTGTCAAAGGATTTATTGGATGTAAAGTAATTCACTAGTTATTAGAGATTATATTTATACACAATATGATCTGTAATAGCTGGTGGATTTTTTATTTTCCAGTATTTTTATCTATTATTTATTTATATTTATGGAGGTAACATCATGAACAAAGGAACTGTTAAGTGGTTCAATGCGGAAAAAGGTTATGGATTTATTACTGGAGAAGACGGAGCTGACGTTTTCGTACATTTCTCTGCAATCAATGGCGACGGATTCAAATCCTTAGAAGAAGGCCAGGCTGTATCTTATGATTTAACAGAAGGCGCTCGCGGAATGCAGGCAGCTAATGTAGAAAAATTATAATATAAAGCGAAGTTGAGGACTGCTCTTATTATGTAAGGGCAGTCCTTTTTTGCTGCTCCGGCAAATGTCAGAAAAAACCCCCGGGTATGGCAGTACCTGGGGGTTTTAGGGGGAATAAATCTTATTTTTTAGGTTGATGTTTTGTTTTTGGCTTAATTGGGTATTTCTTTTATTTATTCACTACATTGATTGGATTGCCGGCAACGAAGGCTTTTAAGTCTTCTACAGCAATGTCCATCAGTCTCTGTCTGGATTCCTTTGGAGCCCAGGAGATGTGCGGTGTGATGATGCAGTTCTTTGCCTGCAGAAGGGGGTTATCTCCCTTAATGGGCTCTGTGGATACTACATCCAGGCCCGCTGCCGCTACTTTTCCGCTGTTTAACGCATCCCTTAAGTCTTCCTCCACGATAAGAGGACCTCTGGAGTTATTGAGAATGATAACACCGTCTTTCATCTTGGCAATGTTTTCTTTGTTAATGATTCCCTGTGTAGATGGGAACAGCGGGCAGTGCAGGGCTATAACGTCAGCCTGGGCGAATAATTCTTCTCTGCTTACATATTCTGCAATTTCCTTGCCGCTGTCGTTTGGATATTCGTCGTTGGCAATTACTTTCATACCCAGAGCTTTTGCAATACGGCCGGTTGCCTGGCCGATTCTTCCAAAACCAATAATTCCCATAGTTTTGTCCGCCAGCTCAATAAGGGGATAGTCCCAGAAGCACCAGTCCGGGTTACTCTCCCAGCGTCCCTCATGGACTGCCTTGTCGTGATGGCCGATGTGATGGCAGATCTCCAGAAGCAGGGCAATGGCAAACTGACCTACTGCTGCGGTTCCATAGGTAGGAATATTGCATACCGGAATGCCTTTGGCTTTTGCAGTGTCAACGTCAACTACGTTGTATCCTGTAGCCAGAACACCCACATATTTTATATTCGGGCATGCGTCGAATACTTCTTTGGGAAGAGGAGTCTTATTGGTAATGACCGCTTCTGCATCACCAATCCTGTCAATTACTTCCTGCATATCTGTCAGAGATGTGCGGTCATAAACCGTAAGTTCCCCAAGTGCTTCCATATCTCCCCAGGATAAATCTCCCGGATTCTCTGTATAGCCGTCTAAAACAACGATTTTCATACTAATCTTATCCTTTCTCTTACTCTCTTTACCCTTACGTCGTAACATGGTATGTTATGATGTAAATATAACACCCGCGTAGCGCCTCGTCAACTTTTTCTTTGCTTTGTCTATACATGAATTAGTTGAGTATGGCAGTCTTTCCACATTAAGATAAAATTCTTTATTTTTGGCAAAATGGTTTTACTTTTCATATGCCCCGGCGTACCTTCCCGGAGGTGTGCGCCGGGACCGGGTTTCAGGATTAGATCTGTGGATTTTCCGGATGCAGCATGGTTGCGATTACTTTGTCCAGGACCTCATCTTTCCAGATGTCTTTCCAGTTTTCTCTCATAACCAGACGGTTTCCAAGTCCGATGGCCACTTTGCACGCATCGGATACCGGTGGGTTTCCGGGGATATAGCCCAGGAAGTTAGCTGACAGATTATAGATATGGCCGGTCAGGAAGGAGACTGCTGCTTCTTTCGGAATGCCTCTCTTTACTGCTTCTTCCACGGTCTCTGCCATGGCATATAAGCAGGTAGCTCCCAGAAGCTCTACCAGGGTAGGCTCTAAGAATGCAATCTGCTCAGAGGACATCACATATGCATGCTCTACCGGCGCATACATCTGTTTTGCCACTTCCACGCACTGTGCAAAACGGTCATCGTCTCCCTGAATCTTAGACATTACGATATCCTGTTTTCCGCCCATGCCGCCGAAACGGTCCTGGCGTGCTTCAAAGGTATCCTGATCCAGGAAATAGGAGGGATGGCAGGGATGAGCTACTCCAAAGGTGCAGTCCTCTCTTAAGGTCAGCTCTCTTGCCACTGCTGCTGCAGGGTCCAAGATGATGAATCCGGTTCCCGGTTTTAACTGGGGTACATAGATAGCGGAAAGTTTTCCGATTAGAGTATCCGGCACTGCGAACACCACTACATCTGCTTTAGACAGCGCCTCTTCTACCGGAGTAGGCTCAAAGCCCCTGTCTTTAATACTCTGGATTCCTGCCTCGGTTGCTTCTACCAGAAGCAGTTCGAAATCCTCCGGCTTTTTTGCCAGGTTGTTGCTGGTTCTGGTTCCCATTTTTCCCCCGGCACCGATTACACTTACTACGATTTTGCTCATGATCTCTTCCTCTTTTCCTTTTGTTCTGGCACACCGGTTTTGAGAACCGGTATGCCGCTTATAGGTCATTGTATTACTGATTGTGAATTATAAATTTTCTTTTACAGTCTTTGCGATATTCTCCGGTGAAAATCCGTAGTAATCTGCCAGTTCTTTGGCAGGACCGGACTCTCCGAAGGTGGTAAGTCCCATGCGCTTTACGAATTTCGGGGCGTTCTCAACTGCCAGCTTGCTTATGTATGCTCCCATGCCTCCGTTTACATTGTGGTCCTCCACAGTCACAATCTTCTTAGCCTTCTTAATAGCCTCGATGATCTTCTCTGGATTCTTTCCGTATAAAATGTTGATATCTCCTACAGTCACGTTCACGCCCTGCTCTTTTAACAGGTCTGCGGCTGCCAGTACACGGTCCAGGACAAATCCGCTGGATAAGAGCAGAGTGTCATCCCCGTACTCTCTTAAGATGGTGATGCCGTCCGGTGAGAAAGAGGCTTCTTTCTCATAGACATCTGCTTCTCTCCCGCTTCCTGCTCTTACATACACCGGACCGTCAATCTCTGCCGCCATCTGTACAGCTTTGTAGGTCTGGGGACCGTCTGCCGGGGTTAAAATGGTGTAGTTTGGTATGTTGGAAAGGATGCCCAGGTCTTCATAGAACTGATGGGTAACCCCTTCCCTCTCCCCGCCCAAAAGGCCGGAGTTGATTCCCACAAACTTTACATTCAGGTTCGGGTAAGCTACAAAGGTACGCATCTGCTCGCAGGCACGCATGGTCATAAACCCTGCATAGGTGCCCACAAAGGGGGTCAGTCCTGCAGCTGCCAGCCCTGCGGCGGTATCCACTGCATTTTGCTCGGAGATTCCCACCTCCACGTACTGATCCGGATATAACTCTGCGAATTTGGTTGCACGCATTGCTTTTAATGAGTCAGGTGAAACAAACATAATTTTGTCATCTTTTGCTGCTAAATCGATGAGTGCCGCAGCAAAGGCTTCTCTCGTTCCCTTGAATTCTGCCATTATTTCGCACCTCCTAATTCTTTCACTGCCTGCTGGTACTGTTCGTCTGTGGGCACTCCTTTGTGCCATGCATTGTCATTTTCCATGAAAGAAAGTCCTTTTCCTTTCACACAGTCGCACACGATAACGCTTGGTTTTCCCTTGGCTGCCTTTGCTTTAGCGATGGCTGCCTTAATGGCGTCAATATCATGGCCGTCGATTTCCTGGGCATCCCACTGGAAGGCCTCAAAACGCTCTTTGATGTTGTTGGCACCGATGGTCTCCTCCACGGAGCCCCCGCTCTGCCAGCCGTTTTTGTCTACGAATACAATGAGGTTATCCAGCTTATGGCCTGCCGCGGAGTTAATGCCCTCCCAGCACACGCCCTCCTGAAGCTCCCCGTCTCCGGCGATGACGAATACATTGTAGTCTTTCTTTCTGTATTTGCCGGCCAGGGCCATTCCCCCGGCAATGGAAATACCATTTCCTAAGGAACCGGACGTCATATCCACCCCTTTGGTTTTATTCATAACCGGGTGTCCCTGGAACTTGCTGCCCAGGGCTCTCAGCTTAAAATCTTCGATCTTGTCTCCAAAGTATCCTTTTTCAGACAGGGCCGCATAGTAGATAGGGCAGGCGTGTCCTTTGGATAAGATAAAACGGTCTCTGTCTTCCCAGTCCGGGTTAGCGGGATCGATTCTCATCTCATCAAAGAACAGAGTTGCCACGATGTCTGCAATAGACAGCGCTGGTCCCGGATGTCCGTCCTTTCCTTTATAAACCATGTCCACAGCTGTCATTCTCAGATGATTTGCCATTTGTTTCAGTTCTGCGGTATTCATGCTAAAACCTCCTTAAAATATGTTTTTATAAGTTGTAAGTTACTATCAAACCCCCATCACACCCGGAAGCCAGGTGATAATTGCCGGAATAAAAGTCATAACCAGCAAAGTTGCAATCTCGACACAGAGGTATGGAATAATCCGTTTGCTAATCTTACCAATACTGGTGTTGGCAATTCCAGAAGCAACAAACAGGTTTACTGCCATAGGCGGCGTTATCATGCCGATGGATGTATTGATAATAATGATGATACCTAATGCGATAGGTGATAATCCCAGGGATGTCGCGATTGGCAACAGGATTGGGGTTACCAGAAGGATAATTGACTGCGTTTCCAGGAAACATCCCAGGAATAACAGAATTACGTTAATCATCAGCAGCAGTGCCACTTTATTGGTGAACAGCCCCAGCACGCTGGACGCGATAAATGTAGGAATGTTCTGATTTGTCATAAACCAGGCAAATGGAGCTGACATACTGACCACAAACAATACCACTGCAGAGCTTACTGTGGATTTGCGAAATATTTCGTAGATGTCCTTCATTTTCAGTTCTTTGTAAACAAACACACTGATGATAAATGCATACACACAGGCAACTGCGGCAGATTCTGTGGGGGTGAATAACCCGCCGTAAATACCACCCAGGATTATTACCGGCATAAAAATTGCAAGGATAGCTTCCTTAAAGGAGTGGGCGAAAGCTCTCAGTGTAACTTTACCAGTCTCTGCTGCATCATATTTTTTACAGATTACAATGTTGGTAGCAATCAGAACTACTGCCAGCAATAATCCGGGGATAACACCTGCCATAAACATGGTTCCTACAGATACGGAAGCCGTAACTGCATAAGTAACCATAGGGATACTTGGGGGGATTACAACCCCCAGGGTGCCGCCGGAAGCTGCAACAGCTGCAGCGATATCGTCCGGATACCCTTTTTGTTTCATTCTGGGAACGGTGATGCCGCCGATAGCAGCAACCGTTGCCGGGTTGGAACCGGAGATAGCTCCGAAGAATGCGGATGCCACTACGGTAATACAGGACAGTCGTCCTGGAATTCTTCTCATTAATATTTCTATAAAGTCAATCAGTCGTTTGGAGATTCCGCCTTTTTCCATAATGTTGCCGGCCAGGATAAAGAAAGGAACTGCCATCAGGGTGAAGTTATCAGCCTGAGTAAACATTCTCTGGGCAACTGCGGGAAGCAGATTCATATTGCCGCTGGCTACAATAGCCACACATACTGCAATTCCAAGGCAGATGGCAATGGGGACTCCCAGGAACAGCATGACGAATAAGACTCCAAATAACATTCCTATAATCATTGTTCCTTATCCTCCTTCTGCTGGATTTCTTCTACTGTCTCTTTTGCTGTAACTCTTTCATAGGTATGCCATGCATAGCAGAGGGCCATCAATATCAATCCCAGAGGGATAGACAGATACATAATCCACATGGGCCACCGCAGGCTGGGTGTTATCTGTCCGCTGGCAATCTGCTTCTGCAGGATTGTGATTCCATAATAGGAAGCAAATAAGCTAAACCCTAAAACCAATACAGCATCCAGTACATATATCACTTTCAGGACCGCTTTGGAACAAAACAGTTCCAAAGCCTCCACACAAAAATGTTCTCCATTACAAGCGGCAACACCGATGCCCAGGAAGATAATCCATATCATGCAGTATCTGGCAAGCTCTTCCGCCCAGGGGATTACGAATAATCCTGTAAAACGGGCAACAGTGGCAACGAAGATAATCACACACATGATAATCATTAATATTACCAAAAGAACTTCTTCCGCTCTCCTTAGTCCGTTAAATAGTTTTTTCAAAGTGTCCACCTCTTCTACTTAGATGACTGAATCTTTTCAACCAGTTCTTTGTTCAGATTTAAGCTGTCTAACTGATCGTATACAGCATTTGCAGCTTCCTGCCATACAGCTTTGTCAACCTCTGTAACTGTTACGCCGGCGTCCTTCATTGTCTGAATTGCTTCTTTATTATAGCTGCTGCTGTACTCTCTCTGATAATCCTTTGCTTCTTCTGCTGCTTTGTCAAAGGCTTCTTTCTGTGCGTCTGTGAAGCCATCATACGTGCTCTGTGAAATCATCAGTACGCATGGAGAATAGAATAAGTCAATCATGGATACATATTTCTGTACTTCATACACCTTGGCAGACTCAATAATCGCAATTGGGTTTTCCTGTCCGTCTACGGTTCCCTGCTGAAGGGCTGTGAAGATTTCACTCCATGCCATAGGCGTTGCAGTAGCGCCCAATGCCTGGTAAGTAGCCATATGTACGTTGTTTTCCATGGTACGAATCTTCATACCTTTTAAATCATCCGGCGTCACGATTTCCTTTTTGTCGTTTGTTACTTCACGGAATCCGTTTTCCCAGAAACCAACTCCTTTGATTCCCTGGCTGTCCAACTGACCCAGAAGAGAGGTTCCAACTTCTCCGTCCAGTACCTTATAAGCCTGTTCTTCATTTTCGAATAAGTAAGGAAGGTCAAGAACTGCGAAGTCAGATACAAAGTTTGGTATCGGACCGGTAGAAATCAGGCACATTTCCTGTACTCCCATCCCTACGTTTTCCATCATATCTCTTTCATTGCCCAGCTGAGAGTTGGGATAGATATCCAGTGTCATCTCGCCGTCGCTGTATTCTTCCAGTAATTTCTGCATTTCCTGCAGACCTTTTACGTAGTGACCTTCAGGAGCTGTGGTTGTACCCACTTTTAATCGCACGGTTGCACTGTCGGCTCCCAGCATAGTATCTTCGCCGCCCTCAGTATCTGTACTTGCAGTACTGCTGGAAGACTGCGTATTAGAAGAATCTGTGCTTCCTCCCTCGCTCTTGTTTCCGCAGGCAGTCATAGTTCCTACTAATGCCACTGTTAAAAGTGCTGCTAAAATCTTGTTTTTCATATCCAATCTCCTTTTTCTCAATTCATTTGTTATCCGTTAAACATCTGATGTTTTATGTATATCATTTATCGCCTGATTTGTCAACGGTTTTGCCATAATTTTTCAAGATTTATATGCACTTTGTCAAATTTGCATAAAGATATGCAAGTAATATTATGCATAATATCTTATATCTAATATTTGACGTATGATGAATATTCATGTTAAAATATTATCAACTATTAAAATATTTAAGCGCTGCTTACGAATATCTAATGGTTGTGGGACTAACTATCTATATGTATTGGGATGGAGGACGGGAGGTGAAAAAATGAGCAATTTATTCGAAGCAAGCAAGCGTGAATCCGCGGTAGACCTTGTAGTAAACAGCATTAAGCAGCTTCTCATGGAGAGGACCTTAAAGCCGGGGGATAAGCTTCCCAGTGAACTGGAGATATCGGAAGACTTAAGTGTCAGCCGGGGTTCTGTCAGAGAGGCTATGAAGATCCTTTCCGCCTTTGGTCTCGTGGATATACGGGTGGGGAACGGAACCTATGTCTGCGAAACACCGGGAAATACGATTATGGATTCTCTTCTATTTAGTTTTTTTGTATCGAATCCGGATATCGAAAATTTATATGAGTTCCGTCATATTTTCGAAAATGATATTCTTTCCATGATTCTGGAACACTACGATGAGAATGGCAAAGAGAGAAAAGCACTCCGCGACAATCTGGATGAACTGGAGGGGATGATAGCGAAAGGGTCTTCTGACAAAAAACTTTCCGAGAACGATTTAGAATTTCATAGACTTTTGGGACAGGCCTCCAGGAATCTGCTGGCAGAACGGGTTTATAATTTTATTATTGATTTTATGGAACCTTCCATCGCGGCAACCCATAAAGGGCAAAACGGGGAAATCGTATATAAAATACACCGTGATATTGTTGAATTGATAGAACTAAGAGATGCCGCAAGGATTGATGAGGCGATTACGAACTCTGTAGATACCTGGTCTATCCTGCAGCCGTCCTCGGCAATGAACCCCTGGAGAGAATAAGCACAAAACAAGGACAGGAAAATAACAACCTGTCCTTATTTTGTGCCTATTTGTTTGACGTATAATGGTTTTTTTGGTAAAATTAGTATTATTGATTAAAATCGGAGTGGGATGAAGCTATGAGTAATTTGTTTGAGGCTAGTAAAAGGGAGTCTGCCGTAGATGTTGTGGTTAACAGCATCAAGCAGCTATTGATGGAACGGCGTCTGAAACCAGGAGATAAGCTCCCTAATGAGCTGGAGATTTCTGAGGGGTTAGGAGTAAGCCGCGGTTCTGTCAGAGAAGCCATGAAGATTCTGTCAGCATTTGGACTGGTAGATATCAGAGTGGGCAATGGCACTTATGTATGTGAAACACCTGGAAATGGATTGATGGATTCGCTGCTGTTCAGCTTTTTTGTATCAAATCCTGACATTTCTAATCTTTATGAATTCCGAAAGGTATTTGAAACAGATATACTGGAACTGATTCTGGATCATTACGACGATAATGCCCTGGAAAGAAAGGAAATTGCAGATAATCTGGAAGATCTGAGAGTGCTCATTGAGAGCAAGGCTCCCCAATCCAGAATCACACAGAACGATCTGGAGTTTCACCGGCTTTTGGGTCTGGCCTGTCACAATCAGATTGCCGCCAGGATCTATGCATTTGTCATGGACTTTATGCAGGCCTCTATCACTAATACCCATAAACACCAGAACGGAGAGTATGTGTATAATACCCATATGGAGGTGTACCGGGTAATAGAAAGCAGAGACAGCAGCCGGATTGATGAGGTAGTGAATAAAACTGTGGAAGTATGGTACAAGCTTCAGGATTAAAAGAACAAGCCTGTTCAGCCGGCTAATCAGTCAGCTGAACAGGCTCTTTTTTAGAGATGTCTGTATTCCCGGTGGTCTTTCTTAATCTGATCAAACAACTCCTGTTCTGTTGCCATTCGGTACATCAGCATACTCAGAATCAGAGCAGAATCCTTCATTCCCTGATACGCCTGGGGCGTCTGAAGAAGCTCTGCAAACTTCTTGTCATGAAGTACAATTTCCTTATGGCCGTTGGTAATATCCACCATTGGATGGAATACAGGAATCTTTACGTCAACGTTGCCCGCGTCAGAGGAACCTGCCGGCTTATCCGGTATGATGCTGTCTCTGCCTGTCAGGGCAAATAACTCCTGGAGAAAATGTGCTTTGAATTCATTGCAGAACATCTCACCATAGTCCGGATAGCGCTGCTGGATCTCAAAGGTAGTTTCCGTACACATACAGGCCCCCTCCACGCACCGTTCAGCCTTGGCATTCAGATCGTGCAGGCCGTCCAGAGTCGCAGAACGGAAATAATAGTCCAGAGTAACCTTTTCGGGCACTACGTTCGGTGCATCTCCCCCATACTCTACGATTCCATGGAGCTGACAATCCGGAGTGATGTGCTGTCTCCACATATCCATGGCATCCATATAGATCCTTGCCGCATTCAGAGCGTTTCTGCCTTCTACCGGTGATGCAGAGGCATGACTGGCCTTTCCATGGAAAGTAATATAGCGGTCATTGGACGCCAAAACTTTGAAAAATGCCTGATTCTCATTATTCATATGGGCCATGGCTGCAAATTCATAGCCGTCAAATCCGCCGTTATCCGTGATTATAATCTTGCCGCCCACAAATTCTTCCCCCGGTGTTCCCATAAGGTCCACACGGATAGGCAGATCTTTGTACGCCTCATTCACAGCCAGTCCCGCCAGAACGCTGGAGGCACAGCTCAGAGAATGGCCGCATGCATGCCCAACCTCCGGAAGCGCGTCGTATTCACACATAAGCACAGCTTTCTTTCCCTCATAGTTCAGCCGATCCTTATGTACTGCCAGAAAGGAATTGGGCATACCGGCATAAGGTGTTGTTACCTCATATCCCTGTGATTTGAGGAATTCTACAATGTAGGCACAGGAGTTCACTTCCTCCCCGCTAATCTCCGGATGCGTGGTCAGGTAGTCTGCCAGAGCTTTGCATTTCTCAAAATAGATCTCTATCTGCTGCTGAATTCGTTCTCTTCCATCTTCCATTATCTTTCCTCCTGTTCTAAATGTTTTTCCATAAAGATACGGTCTAGGCCCTCGTACTTTATCATCCGATCCACCTGGCGGTAGCCCGCCTTTAAAAAGTTCTCGTAACTGTGCTTATTGTCCGGCGAAACAGTTCCTAAAATAGTCCTTTTGCCGTTCTGTCTGCATATCCCGCACATAATTTCTTCCAGAATGTTCTGAATCCCATTTCCTCTGTACTCCGGATGGATATACGTATCCACATAATCCGCACATTCCTCCAGCATCTTGCCTGTGTACCTCCGATCCACCCCATATTCTACGTCCCTGAGGGTACACAAAAGGCATCCGATAACCCTTCCGCGAATCAGGGCTACAAGACCAAACCCATCCTCTATGGCTTTTATAAAATCCTTCCGTTCCGCCTGTGCAAATAATGCCTTATTCTCCAGATGTTCCCAAACAAACTCCCGAAGTCTCATAGCTTCCTCTATCCGGTCCCAGGTCAGCATGCCGATTTCCATATACTCATTTTTTTTCGGTAAAAAAACTTCGTCTATCATTTTCACTCTCCGCTTCGGGCAAGCCCATCCTACTTTCTACTCAAAACGGGGCATCCCCACATGCCCCGTTTTTCTAACTTATTTCTCGTATTTAACAATCAGTGCGTCAGCTACCCCTACACCCTCACCTTCCGGATAAACAAAGATTGGATTGATATCCAGCTCTTTGAGTTCATCTTTATTTTCACTTGCATATTTGGAAATGCCAACAATTGTGTCGCAGAGGGCATCAATGTCACAAGGCTGGCTTCCCCTGTATCCAGTGAGAAGTTTAAAGGATTTCAGTGACTTAAGCATCTCCAGAGCTTCCTCATGGTTCAGTGGCGCAGGATACAGAGCAACATCTTTGAACAGTTCTACAAAGACACCGCCCATTCCAACCATAATCATAGGACCAAACTGAGGATCGTTATTTACTCCGATAATCATCTCCACGCCTGCCTTCAGCATTGGGGAGATCAAGATACCATTAATTTTGGCATCGGGCCGTTTAGCTGTAACGCTTTCCATAATTTCATTGTAGGCCTTTGTCACTGCCTCTTCCCCGCTGATATTCAGTTTAACACCGCCCACATCGCTCTTGTGCAGGATATCGGCAGACTCAATCTTCATGGCAAAAGGCGTATCTTTACCTTTTGTAAAGGCAATGGCCTCCTCCAGAGAAGCGGCAATGATTGCCTTCGGTACAGCTACTCCGTACTGTTCCAGTTCTTTTTTACTGTTAAACTCAGACAATGCATAGGAGTTTTTGGAAGCAGGCTTTCCAGGAGCCAGTTCCAGAGTTTTCGTCTCTGCATGATATTCAATAAAGTCAGAGAGATAGCGGAGCAGCTTAAAGGCATATACCGTCGGCGGCAGAATTGGTACTCCTATTTCAAACAGCTTAGTGCTGTATTCTGGATTTCTTGTGTTTTCTGCAAAGGGCAGAAGTGCGATAGGCTTACAGCTGCCTTCTTTCACCACTTTTTCAATTCCTTTGTACATATAGTGTATCGCGGGATCTGCGATTTCCAGCAGCAGGGTATAGCCAACCAGAACCATTCCGATATTCGGATCCCTCATAACTGTTCTGAGGGCCTCCGCGAATAAATCTTCATCATATGACAAGGTTGCCGTCATATCCAAAGGATTATTGGGTGTGGCATAGCTGGGAAGCTGCTCCTTTAAACTTGCCAGCGTCTCTGGCTCAAAATCCGGGAATTCCAGGTTATACTGACTTCCCACGTCTGCGCAGATACCGGTTTCTCCCCCTGACAGGCTCATGGAAGTAAAGGTTGCCTTTTCAGGAATAGAAGGCATGGTAGCCATCATGGATGACATTGCCATTAATTCTTCCAAATCATCTACACGGATAGCGCCGAATTTTTTGAGCACCGCATCAAAGGACTTATCTGAACCTGCAAGGCTTCCTGTGTGGGAAGCTGCAATGGCTCCGCCCTTCGTGCTTCTTCCTGTCTTCAAAATAATCACAGGTTTTTTCTTCTGCGCAGCTTTCTTCAGCACGGCTGCGAATTTCTCAGTGTTTTTTACACCCTCGATATAAATGCTGACTACCTTTGTATTCTCATCATCTACCAGATAGTCCATATAGTCTTCCATCTGCACCGCTTTTCCGTTTCCTGCGGAGATGCAGTAGGAAAAACGCATGGACGGACACTCCATGAGGGACAGGCAGAGCTGACCGCTCTGTGACACAACGCCTACGCTTCCTTTTCTGTCTCTCTTCTCAGAGATAAAAGCAAATGCCTGCACATCATCAATGTAATTGACAAACCCTGCACAGTTCGGACCCATAATTGCAATGCCAAGTTCTTCCCCAGTTTCGATGAGTTCTTTCTCATTGGCGCGGCCTTCGTCTGTTCCCACCTCGCCGTATCCGCTGGCAAATACTACAGCACCGCCCACACCTTTTTTAGCCCCGTCCCTGAGAAGCGGAACAACTGTTTTCTGAGAGGTACAGATAATCATCAGATCCACTGTGTCCTCAATGTCTAATATACTCTTGTGGCACGGTACGCCAAATACCTGGTCACGCTTCGGGTGTACAAAGTACACCCGGCTTCTGTCTTTTACATAAGTTAATATATTACGGCAAACGTCTCCGCCAAAGCCTTCTTTTTCGCTTGCTCCGATGACAGCCACTGACTTTGGTTTTAAAAGTTTCGTTAAATCCATTTTTTTACCCCCGGCGATTTCTTATTTTACTTCTGCTCCCTTTTCAAAGCACTGTGCGTTCTTGGGATTGTTCTTTCCTTTTTTCGCAAAGAAAGAATCAATCGCTTCTCTCAGATACTCTGCGGTAAATACGTCACTGTTGGAGGCCAGTGCTCCTAACATTACGATATTGGCTCCTCTGGGATTTTCCAGCTCTTTTGCGATATCGGTTGCAGCAACCTTCACTACTTTGATATCATCCCGGTAGGTACGGTCGTCCGGCACGATAGAAGAATTTACCAGTAAAAGTCCCCCTGGTTTCAGTCTCCCTTCAAACTTGTCGATAGCCGGACCATTCATTGTGAGAACGATATCCGGATGCTTACATACAGGACTTGCAATCTGTTCTTCCGGTGTTTCACTGATCTTCACCGCGCAGTTGGCAGTTCCCCCGCGCATCTCTGAACCGTAAGAAGGATAGAACAATACGTTTTTCCCCTGTTCCATGCCAGCATTAATTAATAACATTCCGGCAGTTAATACACCCTGGCCGCCGAAGCCTGCACAAATAATCTCTGTTGCCATTGCCTATTCCTCCTTTTTATCCTTGAACTCACCCAGCGGGAAGTATTTCACCATCTCGTTAGAAATTCTTTCCACACTCTTAACCGGTGTCATATTTAAGTTGGTTGGACATGGAGACAATAATTCTACCAGGCAGAATCCCTCTCCGGCCATATGTTTTTCAAAGGCTTTCCGAACCATTTTTTTGGATTTGTTAATATTTGCAGGATCTGAAAGCGCTCCTCTGGAAAGGTATGCAATATCCAGACCGCTGAATGCATCTACAATGTTAAAGGGCATGCCGCACTTCTTCGGATCCTTGCCTCTCGGGGTAGAAGTAGTCTTCTGGCCCGGAAGGGAGGTAGGAGCACACTGTCCTCCTGTCATTCCGTATAAACTATTATTGATAACAATCGCTACCACATTGTCGTTGCGGATTGCTGTATGCATAGTTTCTGCCATGCCGATGGAGTATGCGGCACCGTCTCCGATATATGCCATAACAGGATTCTCAGGACGGACTTTTTTAACGCCTACTGCTGTTGCAATGGGACGTCCGTGTGCCGCCATAATGGTGTCAAATCTCCAGGAATCAATATTTAAAGAGCCGCAGGCAACGTCTACAATTGCCAGCAATTTTTCGCTTAATCCCATCTCTTCCATAACTTCTGCAATGATGCGCACAGCCAGACCATGGCCGCATCCCGGACAGAAGCCGCTCTGGGTAAATGTAACGGTATCAGGAGCTTTTAACTTCATAATTATGCCTCCTCCTTTTCTACATCTTTCAGCATCTGCTCGATTTTAGCAATGATGCCTTCTGTTTCCGGTATCTCGAAAATAGATCCAAAGTGGTCTACCGGGAATTTTCCGCCGGTTGCCAGCTTCACGTCATCTACCATCTGTCCCAGAATGTTCATCTCTACCGTAAGGAATGCTTTCGCATTCTTGGCCTCTTCGAACGCTTTTACAGGATAGGGGTATAAGGTGATGAGCCGGATTAAACCAACCTTCAGTCCTTTTTCTCTTGCCACCTGTACAGCCTCCCGGCATACACGGGAGCTGATTCCAAAGGCAACCAGAACTACCTCTGCGTCATCCACCATGATATTTTCATAGAGCTGCTCTTCTGCTTCCATCGCAGAATATTTGTCTCTCAGATAATCTTCATAATCCGGATTGGTGTAATAGATATTCTGAATCTTGCGCTGCTCATCGCCTTTTTTGCACCCTTTGATAGACCAGTCAAATTTGTCAATATCATGATCCACAAATTCTGGAATCTCTACTGCTTCAATCATCTGTCCGATGGCCGCATCAGAGGCGACGATAACCGGATGGCGGTATTTTTCAGACAGATCAAATGCCTTGTAGATCAAGTCTGCATTTTCCTGTACGGAAGCCGGTGCCAATACGATAGTACGATAGTCACCATGTCCGCCCCCTCTTGTTAACTGCCAGTAATCTCCCTGGCCCTGAGCGATATCCCCAAGACCTGTTCCGATTCTCATTACATCTACGATAACTGCCGGCAGATCTGCCGCTACCAGATAGGAGATACCCTCCTGTTTCAGGGAAAATCCCGGGCCCGAAGACGTTGTGAGTGCTCTGGCTCCGGCTGCCGCTGCCCCCAGTACCATATTGATACCGGCCAGCTCAGATTCAGCCTGAATAAATTCTCCTCCCACGTCCTCCATTCTCCAGGAGAGATATTCCAGAATCTCTGTCTGAGGAGTAATGGGATATCCACTATAAAATCTACAGCCTGCTGCCAGTGCGGCTTCAGCAAGGGCTTCATTTCCTTTCATTAATACCTTAGCCATAATATACCTCCATTATCGTATTTCAAATACATAGTCAGGGCATACCCGGTAGCAAGAACCGCAGCATACACATTTTTCTTCATCAACTTCTATGGTGTTATAACCCTTTTCATTCACGTGCTCGGATACGCTGATGGCATCCTTTGGACAGGCGTTGATGCAGTAGCCACATCCTTTGCAGCGCACTGTGTTCGTATAAACTTTTTCCATATGGCATTCCTCTCTTTATTCTGATTTAAACTCACTCAGCACTTGCTGATTTCTGATTTTTTTTGTTCCTGATGTAGATATACATTGCCAGAATTGCTCCTACGATAGCACTTGCAGCCAGGAAACCAAAGATTCTTGTATATCCGTCTGCTCCGTATTTATCCAGCCAGCTTCCAAACATTGTGGAATAGATAGAGTCAGGCATATAACCGATGATAGAAGCAATACCAATTGCCGTTCCAGTCATCATACGGGGGATTCCCGCCTCGCTCATAATGGAGAAGATAACTCCGTACATCATCATTGCAAAGGCACCTGGAATCAGAGTATAAAGGCTGACCGCCGTGGGGCTCATTCCGCTGGGCAGTAAGAGTACGCCTGCGAAGAGCGCCGCTAAAATTACCAGGGCACAGGTTAACCACTTGGCAGTGGATTTGAATACTTTATCTGCGATAAGACCGCCTACGGGTGACAGAAGCAGAAGCACATAGCTTCGGATAATGGTTATAGCTCCTGAACTTGATGCGGACATTCCCTTTACTTCTGTAAGATAAGGAGTAAAGAAGGATGTGTTTGCAAAAATACCGTACGCGCAGAATATAGTAATGGATGCAATCCATACAATTGGGTTCTTCAGAAGTTTTCCAACATCGCCCATCTTAAACTTACTGTCTTCGCCCTCACTCGCCGTATGAGCGCCTGCCTTGCTGTCCATCAGGAACATCAGGAGAACTGCGGCTACAACGGCAACCGTACCGCCTGTCACTACAGCCCGGAAGAATCCGGTAACGATCTCATCTTTTGCTGTATTATAAGCAAATAATGACAGAGACTGTGTCAGAGCGCCTGCAAGTCCGTTACAGGCATAATAAAGCCCGTACATAAATCCCTGTTCCTCTTCCGTTCCGATAATACGGACCGCCTTCATCAGAGATGACCAGAATATGAAAGCTGTGGAGAAGGATAATCCCAGCCAGATGACCAGTGCAATCTTATAATCAAAGGTAAATGCGTAGATATAGCATAGACCTGCTGTTGCCAGAAGCGAGACTACCAAAGCCTTCTTAGGCGAAATTTTATCGGCTAAGATGCCGCCCGGTATGTATAAAATCATATTTCCGATCGTGTACATTGTAAGCAGAATTCCGGTCTGGGTATTTGAAATTCCCATAGCTGCAACCTGTGCGTCATAATACACGTACTTGATATACGGTAAAAAGTAAATAGCACCACCAGCGAGGCCGAGAGCAGCAACCGTCAAATATTTTCTTAATTTAGAATTCATAGAAGACCTCCTTCATGAGTTGTCTTATGTTCATGATACAGTTACGGGGTGCCCGCTGCTTGCCGTGACACCCCTTTATTCACATTTTTTAAATTTTAGTTGTCTGGAGTATCGGATTTGTCTGGTGTAAAGATTTCTTTTGCAATGTCTCTTGTAAATCTTCCGGTCTCTTTTGCCTTTTCAAATACTAATCTTGTATTCTTGCGGATCAGTCTTTCTGTATCATCAACGATTTCCTGTGGAACCTTATCACAGATGCCGAAGATAACTACTTCATAGATTCGGATTCCGCCTAAGTTGGATACGAAGTCAACCGCTACGTCAATGCCTTTCTCACGAAGGATTTCATCTGCTTCCGGAGTTGTAGGAATGTTGGCAGCTTCTACCACCAGAGAGGCCTTTACCTTGTCTGCATTATCTTTATTGATAACATCTTCCAGAGCTGCGGGGATGATAATATCTACATCCATCTCTAACCATTGAGAATTAGGCAGTTTCTGATAATTGTCTTCAAAAGCTTCCGGATTCAGTTCGCCTTTGGGAAGTCTTGTCTCTACCAACTTAGGAATATTTAATCCGTCCGGGCAGTACAGAAGCTGATTAACATCGGCAATACCAACTACCTTATATCCCATCTTGTCCAGACAGGTAGCAAGGCTGGCTCCAACACATCCGAATCCCTGGATGATAACTGTAGCTCCCTCTCTGCCTTCCTTGATCTTCCATGCTTCATCTGTGGCAAACGCTACACCGTATCCGGTAATCATATCATACATCTTAAATCCGTCATATGTCATGTCGCATACTTCGTCGTGATTCTTAATTCCCTGCTCAATCTTGGGATCTGCTTTCATGGCTTTTGTCTGTGGTAAGCCAACGCCGATGTCATCCAGGATTCTAAGCACATCTCCGTAGTCAACACCCAGGTCACCGCCGATTGATACGCCTGCATTCAGGTAAGGTGCCATTGCAACCATGAATCTTTCTAATACATCCAGAGCATCCGGTGCTTTATAGTCATAAGCAATACCAGCTTTACATCCGCCTGTTGTCTCTGATTCACAGGCTTTATACTTATACCCCATAGCTGTTGCAAGACGGATAACCTCTTCTTTGGTTACTGTAGGATGCATACGTGTTCCACCACCACAATAATGGTTAACGAAGTTATACATACATAACCACCCTTTTGCATCACTCTCTGTGTCATTCCACTCCACTACGATATACGGTTTGTTTGCCATAAGTAAATCCTCCTTTTATTTTGTTCTTGATTACGGAACAGCGTTCTTGATTTTGGTTAGAAGGAAAACTCGGTTGGCAGTCCGAGTTAAACTGTTTTTGCGTTCCGTAATTAAGAACTTCATTCTGTATTGTGTAACTAGATACTAACACACTTGGTTAATGTTTTCAATATCGAATTGATGCTTTTTTATTTTTTATGAATATTGCACAAATTTTAAAGCCTTTTTTCTATCTCCGCGGCGTATTTCTTAACGACATCTGTAAGTCCGCTTTTTCGCTTTTCCTCAATGCGGAGGGAGGGACCGCTGACGCTGATACCGGCCTCCACTACTCCGTGGCGGTTAAATATGGGCACTCCCACACACTTTATCCCGAATTCGAATTCCATGTTGTCGAAGGCATATCCATTTCTGCGGATCTCTGCCAATTCCTCCTTTAACAGAGCTTTATCCGTAATCGTATAGTCCGTAAGTGCTATTAGCTCTTTACTCAGGTATCTCTCTACCTCGTCCTCAGGGAGATATGCCATCATAGATTTTCCCACACTGGTGCAGTACATTTTAGCGCGCTCTCCCAAAAGGGAGCGCACCGGATGAATGGACTCTGACGGATAAATGGCCTCCAGATAGATCACCTCATCCTCATGGGGTATAGCCAGATATACAATCTCATCCACTTTTTTTACAATCTCCTGCATATAGGGAATGGCAATTTTCGTTATGCTGAAACTGTCTCCCAGAGCACGGCAGAGGGGAAAGATACTGCTTCCAAGATAGTATTTTCCCGTCTCCTCATCCTGCTCCAGGTATTCCATAGCCTTATAGGTTGTTAATATATTATGCACGTTGCTTTTATATAATCCCAACTTTTCACTGATTTCTGTAACACCCAGGGGCTGCTTTTCAGCAAAACAATTTAAAATTTCCAGAGCCTTCTGCAGACTTTTCACTTTAACTTCAGAAGAATCAATCATAGATTACCCATTTCTCCTTTCATCGTTCTCTATCTAAGAACGTCTTTAAGCAAATTATAGAGCATAATTACTATTTCGGCAAGTGGGTATCTTATCTTATGTCTTCTATATCTCCGGCATATCCTGGATATCCGGTTCAAAGAGCTTCATAGCAGACTCTCTGGCATAGATTCCTTCTTCTACAGCTGCTTTCATCAGTTTACCTGCATTTCTTCTGCACAGGGCCTCCCCTTCTCTCAAAACAGTATTTAATTCCGGTTCAACCACACCAAAGAATACGGCATCATAAAACCATGCCTCTGACAGGTTTGCTGTAAAATCACAAATAAGATAAATTCCCTTGTTCTTTAATATTTTATCTGCCTCCGGTGAAACAGGAATATTAGCCCCCTCCACCAGCAGTTTTGCGCGCACTCGCTCTGCGTTACCTTTATGTATCACATTGTCCAAAGCCGCGGGGATCAGGATATCGCACTCCTGCTCCACCCACTGTTCTGTGGGCATAATCTGATAGGTTTCCGGTAATTTTGTCAGATCCAGTTCCCTATGACCTCTCTTAAGTTCATATAGTAGCTCTGTATCCAGACCGTCTTTGCAGTACACACATACTTTTGAGTCTGCCATTCCTACCACCTTATGGCCAAACTGCTGTATCTTTTTAGCAATGGCAGATCCTACACGGCCCATGCCCTGGATTACAACTGCTGCACTTTCTTCCGTATCCGGAAGATAGCTCCATGCCTCATCTGCGGCGCAGGCCACCCCATATCCCGCGATGACATCATTGATCGGCCTGCCGTCAACGGTAAGATCCAGCATCTTATTATACGCCTGCATGTTCTTCTCAATCCGGGGATCTGCAGCCATACTTTTAGTCAGCGGCATCTCAAATCCAAATTCCCGGAACACTTCCAGCATATCCCCGTATTTGGTACCCAGATCCCCTCCCAGAGATACTCCGGCCTTTATATATGGCATCATGGCTATCAGATACCGGCGCAGCACAGCTCTGGCATCCGGTGCCTTGCTGTCATAGGCAATCCCCCCCTTACAGCCGCCACAGTACTGGGATTCACATGCCTTGTATTTATATGCCATGGTCTTGGCCAGGCGTTCTACCTCCCGAAGTGTTACGCAAGGATGCATACGTATCCCTCCTCCGGTATAGCCTTTCACAAAATTATGAACCACCATCCATCCTTTGGCATTCGTCTCCGTATCATTCCATTCCACTGTCAAATATGGTTTCATTTCTTACTAAGCTCCTTTGCCTTTATTCGTATGTTTCTTCACAAATATTACAAAATTTGTCCAAATCAATATTCCCGCCTGTAATCAGGCAGAGTACTTTTTTGCCCTTTAATTCCTCATGTTCCTCGAACAGGGCGCCCAGGCAGGTAGCCGATGCTCCCTCAATCATAAAATGGTGCTTAGAAGCCATCCATTGAATTCCCTCTCTGGTGGTTCTCTCATCCACCACAAAAATATCATCCACACAGGTCAGTGCAAGCTCCACATTGGGCCAAGTAATCGCTCCCTCCAGTCCGTCTGCACAGGTAGGCAGAAATGGACATGAATTGTCCAGGCGCTTTTCATGGAAGGATTTAAGCCATGGCGCAGAGGTATTGGTCTGTAAGCCATACACCTTTATCTCTGGGTTCATAGCCTTGGCTGCAATAGCCACGCCGCACAAGAGTCCGCCTCCTCCGGTAGGCACTAAAATCGCATCAAAGTCTCCCTTTTCCAGCAGACATTCTATGGCAACTGTCCCTTGCCCTGCAATTGTCTCAGGACTCTCATAGGCATGTATAAACTTCCTGCCGGTCTCCCTTGCGATTTCATAGGCCTTTTTCTCAGCCTCCTCATAATTTGGACCATATACCACCAATTCAGCTCCGTACTTTAGAGCCCCCTCACGTTTATTCATGGGCGTGGATTCCGGAACACACACAACCGCAGAGGTTCCTCTGAGCCTGGCCCCGTAAGCTACTGCCTGAGAGTGATTTCCGGCCGAAGCCGCCACTACCCCTTTCTTTACCTCCTCCCCCCTCAGAGACATCATATTGTTCATAGCCCCTCGTATCTTATAGGCTCCAATGGACTGGAGATTATCCATCTTAAACCACACTTCGCTTCCGGTTCGATCAGATGTGGGCTTTGAGTATATCAGGGGCGTTTTCATAATATAGGGTTGTATCAGCGCATATGCCTCAACAATATCTTTCATTGATACCTGTATCAATTATGCCACCTCCCCCTTTGATTTTCCTTCTTTCTGCCAGGGATAAGACTCCCTGCAAATCTCACAAAAGCGCTCCGGATCAATATTTCCCCCACTGATCAGGCAAAGCACCCTTTTTCCCTGCAGCGCCTCATGCCGCTCAAACAAGGCTCCCAGGCAAGTGGCTGCCGCCCCCTCAATCATTAGGTTATGCATGACAGACATCCACTTAATCCCCTCCCGCAGGCTTTTCTCAGTGACTGCAAATATATCATCCACACAGGTCAGTGCAAGCTCCACATTCGGCCAGCCAATAGCTCCTTCCAGACCATCCGCACAGGTGGGAGCATATGCGCAGTCATTATGCAGCGTCTTTTCATGAAAAGACCGCAGCCAAGGTGCGGACGCTTCCGTCTGAAGTCCGTATACTTTAGTCTCGGGATGCTCGGCTTTGCAGGCAATTGCTGTTCCGCACAGCAGTCCTCCCCCTCCCGTAGGCACTAAAACCGCATCAAAATCCTTCCATTCACGGAAGCATTCCAGCATGACGGTCCCCTGTCCGGCAATAGTTTCCGGCGTCTCATAGGCATGAATAAATTTTCTGCCTGTCTCCCGCGCAACCTCAAAAGCTTTTCTCTCTGCGTCCTCAAAGTGCGGCCCGCATACCAAAAGCTGTGCTCCATATTTCTCAGCCTTTTGCCGTTTTGTCAGAGGCGCATATTCCGGAACGCATACAATAGCCGATGTCTCCATGAGCTTTGCCGCATAGGCGACTGCCAGTGAATGATTCCCCGCAGATGCCGTCACCACACCTCTCTTAAGCTCTTCCGGGCTCAGCTTCAGCATACTGTTCAGAGCACCGCGTATCTTGTGGGCTCCTCCCATCTGCAGGTTTTCCATCTTAAACCATACTTCACTCCCTACCCTCCGGGATGTAGGCTCCGAATATATCATTGGAGTTTTGAACACAAAAGGCTCAATTTGTTCATAAGCATCTTGAATATCTTTCATCCCTACCTCAATCATACTTTACCTCCTCCCCAACGCCGCCCATTCGTTCTTTATGAGTGAACGACGTTCTGCATATTTGAAATTATATCACTATGCAGCATGTTTTACAATATTTAATTAATTCTATCTCCATTTTCGTCAAATAGCCCAAAATCCCAGCCTAATTTTTATTGAAATAGAAAAAGGGGACGTGTACTTTTTAAAAGGTACACGTCCCAAAATAGATCTGCCCTGTCCCCAATTGGTCACAGCTTAGAATATCCGAAGCTGTTCACCATGGCATCTAGTTTTACTCTGTTCCTGCATAAAGGGCATTCCGCGGGTTTATAGCTCTCATAATCCGGAAGATCTTTTTTGGTGAAAATAGTATTCACCTCGACTCCGGCCACCTTAGCTACCGCACTGAAGACGGCAGATACCCCCTGGATAATTCCTCCATAATATAGAATACTCTCTATACTTTTCTGGAGTGTCTTTCCCGTGGTGATAGAGCCTATCAGAATAACTACATTTTTACCCTTTACCATCGGCTGAAGATTATCCCGAAACATCATCTGCCCATTGTAACTGAATTCCGGTGTTATCACATATATTGTCTGATGGGCATTCATAGAATGAATTCCGGCTTTTGTCAGCTCCTCTGCAAGAAAAGCGCCGATTACCTCCAGCCCGTCCAGACACACGATGGTATCTACTGGTGTGCTCAGTTCATATTTCTGGGCCAAAGCGGATGCTACATTTTCCGCCTCCGCGCAGCGGGTCTTCATTGTTGTCATATCAAAGTAATGGGTGATATGCGACTGAGATGTGGCAAAATGTCCCTGTATCACCTTTAGAGCAATTGCACTGTTGCTTCTGGCATAAATTTTTCGTAATCTTTCTTCCATAGAAACCCTCCCTTTCCAGTTGAAAATTGCACGAACTATTCAAATAATTATGCTTTTATTATACCATTGATACAACAAGAAGTCCAGCAACAGAATTATGTGCGGACAAATAAATCGAGTAGGAGGGAGTGATTAACTCCCGTCCTCTCACACCACCGTGCGTACCGTTCGGTACACGGCGGTTTCAATAGTTGACGTGCACAGACTGATAGGCAGTGGCTAAATCATAGAAGCCACTGTTTATCAATCTTTCTTTTGTTAATGCTCTGTTGACCGCTCCCATTCCCGATACATACCAGTATTTCCTGCGGCTGTTTGCCGCCTGATGTGCAAAATATTCGGGTATTCCGTGTTTC
>NZ_FQVI01000017.1 GCF_900129135.1 Lactonifactor longoviformis DSM 17459 | reverse complement strand
TAAAGCCGAACAGGACTGTCTTTAGCATGTTGACCCGATTATATCCGGGCCGGCCCAGTTTATGTGAGGGCTCTGGCCTAAGATATCTTTCTATTCCAATCTCCTCCATGATTCTGTCAAATGCTAATACTGGATCACAGAGATCCAGACAATCCGAAAAAAACAGTGGCAGCCTTCCCTGTTTTGCGGTATAATATTTCTCGGTATTATTGTTCATAGTAGATTAATTTTACCACAAAAAGAAGAACGCCTCCAGGTTTGTATACCTGAAAGCGTTCTTTTTTTACGGGACTTTTTTCACAGCCCCTTTATTTTGTCTGTTGGAACGGATATTCTGTAAATGGAATGCGCAGATCCATTCCGTCCGCAGTGACGGGCAGAATACTGTAGCCGGATGCCTTGAGGTTTTCGGGCTTCCAGTGGTCCAGCATCAAATAAAAGTGTCCGTCCTTTTCAAATACAAAGGTACTCTGTCCATAGAAGGTTTTGCGGTAATTCTTTCCCTCACAGGGATTGTCGATGAGTTTCCAGCCCGTTAAAAGATTTGAAGAAATGCCGTACAGGGCGCTGTTGGCGTCCCAGCCGGTACACCCTGAGGTGATCATATAATACAGACCCTGGTGATAGAAAACCGCAGGGGCTTCCCTCTCCTGTTCAGGGAATATCTTTGTGCAGACACCGGTAAAGTGAAGATAATCATCTGTCAGCTGGCTGATTCGGAGCGTTTTATTCCAGTCTGAGCTGTGGATCAGATATACACGCTGATCCAGATCCTGAAACAGAGTCATATCCCTGCAGTCCGAACGGTTGGGAATATCGCTGTACAAATAGGTGAAAGGGCCGGTGGGGGCGTCTGCTGTGGCTACGCCGGCTCTGGCGGATCGGTAGTCAGGGGTATCTATATGCATCCACATGACAAATTTTCCGGTTTTTTGATTGTATATTACCTTTGGACGCTCGCAGACCATATCACGGTACAGATCGCTGCCCGGTGCGGAAGAAGCAGGAAGCACAATCCCCTCATTTTTCCAGTCTATGCAGTTTTTTGACGAATAGCAGGAGATACCTATGAAATCTACCCGGATATCTCCGGAGGGGGCAAGGGAAGTCGGCCCGTTTTTGTTTTCTCCGTACCAATAATAAGTATCGCCGTGCGGAAGGATCATTCCACCGTGAGCCTGTATGGGATTTCCGTCGGTATCATACCAAAGAGTGCCATTTTTATTCATATTTGCTGTACATTCCTTTCTCTTTTGGAGTTGCCATAATTATAATGGCAGGATACTATTTTTTCAACCTGGAAATTTATTGGAAATGATAGCTGCCGTACCCTGCACAGCTCATGCTGTGGTTGAAATGCACTGATTATTTGAAATAAATAGTATTTCTTTTGTGTAAAAAGCAAAATATATAAAAGTAAAGACAAGATATTTATAGAATTAGAAGTAAAACTAGGCTATGATAAAAACATCTCAAGGAAATATTATTTATGGAGGGAAAAAGGTATGAAAAGGAAAGAAGTAACAAGATGGCTTGCTTTGGGACTTGCAGCAGTAATGTCAACCACCATTCTCGCAGGCTGTGGGAATACAGACGACAGTTCAAAGGGCGGTGATGACGCCAAAGGGGACGGCGGACAGGTGCTGAAAGTAGCTGCATTTGAAGGCGGATACGGCGCAGAACTCTGGAGTGAGGTTGCCAAAGCGTTTGAGGAAACCCATGAGGGTGTTACCGTTGAACTGCAGGTAGATAAAAAGATTGAAGATAAGATTACACCGGCCATGAAAAGCGGCGACTACCCGGACGTAATCCACTGTGCCACAGGACGTGACGCCGGTCTTACTGAGACAATTACAAAGGAAAAAGGGCTTACCTGTCTGGATGATGTGCTGGATATGACGGTTCCTGGAGAAGAGGTTACCGTAAGAGAAAAAATCCTTCCGGGATTTCTCGATACGCTGGGAACCATGCCTTATAATGACGGAAAAACATATTATGCGCCCATGTTCTACAGCCCCTGCGGACTTTTCTACAATGCAGGCCTGCTGAAGGAAAAGGGCTGGGAAGTTCCAAAGACATGGGATGAAATGTGGGAGCTTGGTGACAAAGCAAAAGCCGAGGGAATCTCCTTATTCACCTATCCTCATGCGGGGTACTTCGATGCATTTATCTACGCAACTTTGGAGTCTTCAGGCGGCGCGGAATTCTATAACGAATGCATGACATATAAAGACGGCATCTGGGAATCACCGGAGGCAACCGCAGTATTTGAGACAATAGGCAAACTGGCACAGTATGTAGAACCTACCACCCTGGGGAATGCCAATGAAGAAAGTTTTACAAAGAATCAGCAGCTAATCCTGGACAACAAAGCAATCTTCTGTCCAAACGGAACCTGGCTTCCGGGTGAAATGGCAGATGCACCGAGAGCAGAAGGATTTGAGTGGGGATTCACAGCAGTTCCTGCAGTATCAGATTCTCAGAAACCTTCTTCATTTACCTTCTTCGAGCAGATGTGGATTCCGGCAGAGGGAAAGAACCAGGATCTGGCAAAAGAGTGGATTGCATTTATGTACTCTGACAAAGCAGCTGACATCTTTGCGAAATCCAATGCGATTCAGCCAATCGTCGGGATTTCAGAAAAACTTACAGGCGACAATAAAATGTTCTACAGTGTATATGATAACGACGCAGCAGTTCCTGTAATGGGCGGATTCGCCTCTACCAATCCGGTGGAAGGTGTATCCATGAATGACACCCTGTTCAGGGCAGTGGATAGTATCGTAAGCGGAGATAAAACAGTTGCGGACTGGCAGAAGTCAGTAGAGGAAGCTAGCGATAAGTTAAGAGAGGCAATGGAGTAATCTATACAACAGGAAAAAGGGCATTCTATAATGTCCTTTTTTCTTCGCAAAAGGGAGAAAGGAGGAACGGGAATGAAACATAGAAAAGGCAGAAATGGTTTTATTGCAGTGTGTGTGCTGCCGGCAGTAATTCTTTTCATAATTTTCATGATAGTCCCAACAATAAATGTATTTAAAATGTCCTTGTATAAATGGGGCGGATTTTCCAATAATAAGACATTTGTGGGATTAAATAATTTTAAGATACTTTTTGAGGATCCAAAGTTCTATCGGTCCTTCCAGAACTCAGTGCTGCTGATTGTGATGGTCACTATTATTACAATGGTATTTTCCCTTGTCTTTGCAGCGATTCTGTCAAGAGAAAAGATCAAGGGCCAGAATTTTTTCAGAATTATTTTCTACATCCCAAATATCTTATCCGTTGTTGTTATATCAGCCATCTTTTCTGCGATTTATGACCCCAGTCAGGGCCTGCTGAACAGTATCCTGTCCATATTCAGAGGCGCTAAAGCGGATCCTATTCTATGGCTGGGAAACCAAAAGCTGGTTATCTACAGCCTTGTCATTGCTATGGTGTGGCAGGCAATCGGATATTATATGGTAATGTATATGGCGAGTATGTCCAGCGTGCCGGAGAGCTTATATGAATCAGCCAATCTGGAAGGTGCGGGAAGAATCCATCAATTTTTCAACATAACCCTGCCCCTTATCTGGACAAATATCAGAACAACACTTACCTTTTTTATCATCAGTACCATCAACCTGAGCTTCCTTTTTGTCAAGGCCATGACGGGAGGCAAGCCCGATGGAGCCAGTGAAGTATTCCTGAGCTATATGTACGGCCAGGCGTATACGAACTCTTCATACGGATATGGTATGGCCATAGGAGTGATTGTATTCTTGTTCTCATTTGGATTGGCCGGACTTGTAAACCTGGCCACAAAGCGAGAGCCGCTGGAATTTTAGGAGGGTGAGAATATGAAGAAAAATGGAAAAGACACGCTGTATAAGGTGTTTATATACATTGTACTGCTGCTTCTGGCAATTAGCATTGCAGTTCCTGTGGGCTGGGTATTTCTGGCTTCTGTCAAGGAAAATGCAGAATTCTACGGGAATCCGTGGACACTGCCGAAAGGAATTTATTTTCAGAACTTTATTGATGCATTTCAGGGCGCCAAAATGGGAGAGTATATGCTTAATTCCGTCATAGTTACGGTATTGGCGCTGCTGCTTCTCCTGGTGATTGCGCTTCCGGCAGCTTATGTTCTGGCAAGATACCGCTTCAAAGGCAGCAAACTGTGTAACATTATGTTTATGGGCGGGTTATTTATCAATGTAAACTACATTGTTGTACCTATATTCCTGATGTTTGTGGACGGAGACAAATTTCTGAACCGGGTATTCGGGAGCGGATTTCTGTTAAATAATCTTTTTGTGCTGGCGCTGGTATATGCATCCACCGCACTGCCATTTACCATCTACCTGCTGTCCGGATTTTTTGTATCTATTCCAAAAGACTACGAGGAGGCAGCTTTTGTAGACGGAGCCGGGTATTTCAAAACGATGTTTTCTATTATGATGCCCATGGCAAGGCCAAGTATTATAACGGTAATTCTCTTTAACTTCCTTTCCTTCTGGAATGAATATATCATCGCAATGACTATGCTTACGGGGGAATCCAAGACACTTCCCGTAGGACTGATGCAGCTGATGCAGGCACAGCAGGCAGCCGCAAACTATGGCCGTCTCTATGCCGGTCTGGTTATTGTAATGCTGCCCACTTTGATTCTGTATATCTGTGTGCAGAAGAAACTGACAGAAGGTATGAGCCTTGGAGGACTGAAGGGCTAAAAGAGAACACAGGAGGTGTGTGTTATGAAGAAATGGATAGTGAGAATCATCGGCCTGGTGCTTTTTATCGTATGTCTCGCACTGGTAATTCACGGCCAGAGAACCGTAGGGGCAGGATATCTTCTGGAGATGCTTGCCGGTCTGGTAGGAATCCTAATCATGCTGGGGATCTATAACAAACAGCACCAATAGGTCTGAGGGGATGTGTCTGCTTGTGGCACATCCCCTCAGGTTTTGCCTGATTCCGCCGATTATTCCGAGAGTCTGACCGGTTTCATAAAAAGTTTATTTTCCCGGCCTTGACAGTACTCACGTGAGTATCATATAATAAGTTAGCGATTCGTTTGTATCAGTTGATACGGCTAAGGCTGTATGAACGCCCCGGGGCATGCACTGCAGCGTTTGGGGTACACTTTACTACAGGGGGTAGTAAAGGTTTCGACAGGGGTTTCGAAGATGGTGAAGCTATCCGCAGGTGATGCGTTAAATCACAACCTTAAATTAAACGCAGACGAAAATTTAGCGTTAGCTGCCTAATTGCAGCTTGTCAGCCTTAGAGCACTCACACTTTAAGAATCTGGCATCGACTTTGTGAGAAACTTTATCGGCAAAGCTTTGAGCCGGTAGATGTATTATGAAGCTACTGAACCCACCAGGGTGTTAGTTCCCGGGCGGCAGAGGGAATGTTAAAGAACTGACTATGATAGTAGAAGAACATGGGAGAGGCTTTTGGACACGGGTTCGATTCCCGTCTACTCCATAAGAAAGTACTGTATTTACAGTGCTTTTTTTATTACCCAGGAAACTTTGTTCCCTGGGTAATAAAAAAACTCCGGGGGCTCACACTGCGGCGGAAAGCTTCTGTGGAGTGAAAAGTTCCTGGTCGGGATGCGCACTATGCCCTGAAAATGAAGGAGAGCCAGCACCCATTCGGATGCTGGCTTGAAAAAGAAAAAGTTTTGCGTTAGGTTGTTGGCCTCTTAACAATTATTATATTACAGGATGATTGTGACGAATCTGTGATGAGAATCTAAAGTAACAGGAAAGACTTTCTAAAGAATTTTTAAAAGGCAGCTCTCGTTCTTTTTCCTTAGCCGACAGTTTCTTTTAAACTCTGATAAAAGGCCATCATACCTTCCGTCATCAGCTTATTTTTGCGTGTGGCATAGGTGATTTCCCAAGTAAAATAGGGATCCGGAAAGGGATAATACCTGAATTGTGAATCCTTTTTGGGAATGGTATGCTCCGGCACTACAAACAGGTTCCCTGTGTCAAAGGCAAGCTCTTTCAGGGAATTAAAATCGTTTGATGACAGAAATACCCGGGGGGAAAAGCCTGCGTGTCTGCAGGACTCCCAAAAGTGGTGCTGGATATAAAACTGGTTGCTGAACATCACAAAGGTATGGGCAGCTAAACTCTGGAGTGTAATTTCCTGTGCCTCATACAGGGGATGTCCGAAAGGAATGCACAAATATACCTTTTCGGTCTTTATAACCTCCATTTGCAGATCCTCACAATTCACTGGCCCGGCGATGAGTGCCAGATCGCATTCTCCTTTTACTAACCTGTTTACAAGAGTGATATCTGTATAATCGCTGTAATTCAGCTCTATATAAGGATGTTGGGTTATGAAATCGGATAAAAAGCTGTGGGGCAGAGCGGAGAGAACGCCAAAGGACATACCTACCAGAAGAGGCTCCCTGGCTGTGGATTTCATCTGGAGGACATAGGAGGATATGTACTCTTTTTTTCTCAGGATAATTTCAAATTCCTGCAGCACGTAGGTCCCGTAGTTTGTTAAAGTCACCCCGCTGCTGGTTCTTTTCAGCAATTGACAGCCCAATTCTGCCTCCAGGTCAAGCAGCGCTTTTGATATCCCCTGCTGGGATATGCGCAGCAGGGCGGAGGCTTTGCTGATACTTTTACACTTGCATACAGTGGTAAAAAATTCTATTTGTCTAAATGTCATAGGCTCCCTCCCGGCACAGAGATACAATATTTTTCTTGTAGGGTCACAACGAAAAGGATTCTTCTAAGAAAAGAATCGATATGTTATATTTATAACATATTAAAACAGGATGTACAAGCAAACGAGGAGGTATATCTATGAACAATAAGTATTATCCAAATCTGGCAAGCCCTATAACCATCAATGGAGTCACCTTTAAGAATCGAATTTTCGGTGCTCCCATGTCGAATCCGGAGTTGGATCCGGACTGTCATATGAGAAAAGAGGATATGGCATTTCACGAAAACCGGGCACGGGGCGGGCTTGCAAGCGTAGCTATAGGGCTGGGTATTGTGGACGCTGTGGGGAGGACCCATACCAAAGAGGTTACCCTTTACGATGTTATGTCCCTGCCATCTCTGAAGGAGATGGCCAAGGCTATGCACCGTCACAACTGCAATGCTGTTATGGAACTTGCCCACGGGGGAAAATATGCCAACGCCAGAAGCCATGACGGTTCTGCCGGACAGAGTGCAATCGGTCCCAACGATGAGATTAACCCGGATGGCCTTACCGTGCGCAGCATGACTGAGGAGGATATCTACAGGGTTGCAGACTGCTTTGCCAGTGCTGCAAAATTGGTAAAAGAGGCAGGGTTTGATATGGTATTGATCCATGGAGGGCATGGGTGGCTCCTGGGACAGTTTATGTCGCCTTCTATGAATAAGAGAACGGACAGGTGGGGCGGCAGTTTAGAAAACCGCATGCGGTTCCCCCTTCTTGTAATCGAAAAGATTCGGGAAGCTGTGGGATGCAGATTTCCCATTGAATACCGTATGAGCGGGGCTGAATTCACACCCGGCGGGTATACCATTGAAGAAGGGGTAGAGATGGCCAAGGTGCTCGACGGAAAAGTTGATATTATTCATGTCTCTGCTGGTGTCCATGAGGATCCGGAAGTATTTGTAATTACGCATCCATCTATGTTTATCGAGCACGGATGTAATGTATTCCTGGCAGCAGAGGTGAAAAAGCATGTAAAAACACCGGTTGCCACCTTAGGAGGACTGAACGATCCGGATATGATGGAAGAAATTATTGCATCCGGCAAGGCGGATATTATAGAGATTGCACGGCAGTCTATCTGCGATCCGTATTTCCCGGAAAAAGCTTTTTCCGGAAAGAAAGACGATATTACCCGCTGCTGCCGGTGCTTTACCTGTTTTTACAATTATCTGACGAACAGAACCTATTCCTGTGCTTTTAATCCTGTGGTTGGAAATGAGCTGGAAAATAAATTTGGATTTCCCGCGACTTCTCCCAAAAAGGTAGTAGTAGTCGGCGGAGGTCCCGGGGGAATGGAGGCGGCCATCACAGCAGCCAACCGCGGACACGCCGTCACACTCTATGAGAAGAACAGCCGTCTGGGGGGACAGCTCTTATCCGAGGAACACATTCCCTTTAAGGCAGATATGTTCCGGTTTGTCAAAGTACTGGAAAAGAGATTGGAGAAGGCCGGGGTTACGGTGAAGTTAAATACAGAGCTTACAGCAGAGCAAGCGGCTGAGCTGGGAGCTGATGTCATCATGACAGCAGTTGGGGCAAAGCCAATTGTACCTCCGATTCCTGGTATAGATAACCATAAAGTCGTTACACTGGAAGCCCTCCATCAGACGCCCCCTGCAATTGGACAGAAAGTTGTTATTCTTGGAGGCGGACTTGTGGGAAGTGAATGCGCCATCTATCTTGACGGCCTTGGGAAAGAGGTTACCATTGTTGAAATGAAGGATGACTGGGCAGCGGATTCCTACTTCATGCACAAAAATGCCATGAAGGTTTATATGAAGGACAGTACTATTAAAATACAGGTCAATACCACTGCCAAAGCCGTTACTGAGGAAGGACTCCTGTGTACTGCTCCTGAGGGTGAGATCCTTTTTGAAGCTGACACCATTCTTCTGGCGGCAGGCATGAAAGCAGACCGTAAGACTGCAGAAAGCTTTTATAATGCTGCGCCCAGGGTATTTGAGATTGGGGACTGCATCAGGGCGGGACGTGTTGCAGATGCCGTTTCTAACGGGTATTACCGGGCGATTGACATTTAAACAAATACATACAAGTTAAGCTGCGGCAGGTAACGTATCGTTGCCTGCCGCAGCTTTTTGAATGGACAGCCGGCTGGCCGGTTTGGTTGCAAAGTGCCGGCACAGAGGGTATAATAGGGAAAAGCTTTTTTAGACGGACAGTGATTATTTTTGGGGGGAATAGTAAATAAATCCGGAAATTTCACAGTTCTAACATATTTGATTGATATAGTTAAGAAAGATAGATCATGTTGGAGGAAGACCAGATGGAAAAATGTAAGATATTAGTTGTGGACGATGAGAGCAGGATGAGAAAATTGGTCCGGGACTTTCTGGTAAAACAGAATTTTGACGTGCTGGAAGCCGGAGATGGTGAAGAGGCTCTGGATATTTTTTATGAGACAAAGGATATAGCTCTTATTATATTAGATGTTATGATGCCGAAGATGGACGGCTGGGAGGTGTGCAGGGAGATTCGCAAAGAATCCAAGGTCCCTATCATTATGCTGACTGCCAGGGGGGATGAGAGGGACGAGCTTTTGGGATTCGAGCTGGGAGTGGATGAATATATTTCTAAACCCTTTAGCCCCAAGATTCTGGTGGCAAGGGCAGAAGCCATCCTGCGCCGGACAAATCAGATAGCATCCGACGATATCCTGTCCGCAGGAGGGATTGAGCTGAATAAAGCCGCGCATATGGTGTCCATTGACGGGGAAAATATTGAACTCAGCTATAAGGAATTTGAGCTTCTGGCATATTTTATGGAGAATCAGGGCATAGCTCTGTCCAGGGAAAAGATTTTGAATTCAGTATGGAACTACGACTACTTTGGGGATGCCCGTACCATTGATACCCATGTAAAAAAACTGAGAAGCAAGATGGGAGACAGAGGGGAATATATCAAAACTATCTGGGGTATGGGGTACAAGTTTGAGGTATAAACATGAAACGATCATTGAATAAAAAACTGGCATTTACCTTTACGGGGCTTATGCTGGTAATGCTTCTGGCCATCGGACTGATCAACACCTTTTTTCTGGAATCCTACTATACGTCAAAAAAGGAAGATATGCTGAGGACAGTTTACAGTAAAATCAACGATTTGGTAGTGACATCCAATGTGAGAGATTCCGATGTAACCTCAGATTTCAGAAGATACTGCTCAGAAAAGAACATCTCCTGGGTGGCCAGCGATTACCAGTCCTACCGTATCGTAGAGGGCAGAGAGAGTGATGTGTTATATCCCACGCTCTTTGGGTATATCAACGGTCTGCGCAATGCCAACGGCAAGGCAGTAAAGCAGACCGATGATTACATTATTCAGAAGATTCAGGATACCAACCTGCAGACCGATTATCTGGAGATGTGGGGAAAGCTGGAAAACAGCGGGTATTTTCTGATTCGGACCCCTGTGGGAAGTATTCGGGACAGCGTGCAGATTTCCAATATGTTCTATATTTATATTGGACTGGTGATGATTCTAATCAGTATAGTAATCATCCTGTTTTTCAGCAGAAGAATCACAAAGCCGATCACAGAGCTCACGGATATTTCCAGGAAAATGGCGGATTTGGATTTTAATGCCAGATACACCAGCGGAGGGCAGGACGAGATAGGCATTCTGGGAGATAACTTTAACCGGATGTCCAGGGAGCTGGAGACAGCAATCTCAGGCCTGAAATCTGCCAATAACGAACTGCAGAAGGATATAGAAAAAAAGATACAGGTGGATGAGATGAGAAAGGAATTTCTTTCCAATGTGTCTCATGAGCTAAAGACTCCCATTGCCCTGATTCAGGGATATGCAGAAGGGCTGAAGGAGTGTATCAATGAGGACGATGAGAGCCGCGACTTCTACTGTGATGTCATTATCGACGAATCGGCCAAGATGAATGAGATGGTGAAGAAGCTTCTTACTCTGAATCAGCTGGAATTCGGCAAGGATCAGGTGACTATGGAGCGGTTTGAACTGACAGAATTAATCCGGGGTGTGGTGCAGTCTACCAGGATTCTGGCAGAACAGAAAGAAGTTAGGGTAATCTTTCAGGAGGAGGATCCCGTCTATGTATGGGGGGATGAATTCAAGATAGAAGAAGTAGTTACAAATTATGTATCCAATGCTCTGAACCATGTCAAATACAGCAATACCATAGAGATCCGGATCCTTCAGGAAGACAAAAAGGTGAGGGTGACCGTGTTTAATACAGGAGATCCCATTCCGGAAGAGGACCTGGATAAAATCTGGATTAAGTTTTATAAAGTAGACAAAGCAAGAACCAGAGAATACGGGGGAAGCGGCATTGGACTTTCTATAGTAAAAGCTATTATGGAGTCCATGAATCAAAAGTGCGGAGTACAGAATTATGACAATGGAGTAGAATTCTGGTTTGAGTTGGAAAAACAGTGAAAAAGATCGAAAGAGGGCATGTCAGATGTCCTCTTTTCGTGTTTTCATCCGTTGTATATTTTTTTTAGCTGTGTTAAACTATCCATGTATGCTTATGCCATGCCTGGCATGGCGTGTGCTCCGCAGCAGGAATACAGGGGCGATTTTGAATATATAAGGAACGAACGGGGAAGATACATATGATTGCAATCATTGATTATGACGCAGGAAATATAAAAAGTGTAGAAAAAGCATTCGACCTCCTGGGGGAGGAAGTAGTGCTG
Source organism: Lactonifactor longoviformis DSM 17459 (assembly GCF_900129135.1). Taxonomy (GTDB): domain Bacteria; phylum Bacillota; class Clostridia; order Lachnospirales; family Lachnospiraceae; genus Lactonifactor; species Lactonifactor longoviformis. Next base: position 84,596 of record NZ_FQVI01000017.1, on the reverse strand, counting down.
TCCAGGGACAGGGAGGAGATACTGTCTGCAGACCGGGTAGTCCTTCCCGGGGTGGGTTCTTTCGGCGATGCCATGGAGAATCTGAACAGATATGGTCTGGTACCGGTTATACAAGAAGCTGCAGAGAAACAGATTCCTTTTTTGGGCATCTGCCTGGGGCTTCAGCTTATGTTTGAGGAGAGTGAGGAGAGTCCGGGAGTGAAAGGACTGGGTCTGTTAAAAGGCAAAATCCTTCACATCCCAAAACAGGAGGGACTGAAGATCCCCCATATGGGATGGAATTCTCTCCATCTGCAAAACCAGGGCAGGTTATTTGACGGGATACCGGAAGAAACGTATGTCTATTTTGTGCATTCCTATTATCTGAAAGCGGATGAACCATCTGTTGTCAAAGCAACCACTGAGTACAGCACGCAGATCCATGCATCTGTAGAGAAGGGAAATCTCTTTGGCTGTCAGTTCCATCCGGAGAAGAGCAGCACGATGGGGCTTAAGATGCTGGAAAACTTTACAAATATGAACAGGGAGGGACGCTGATTATGTTTACCAAGAGAATTATCCCCTGCCTGGATGTGAACCGCGGCAGAGTAGTAAAAGGCGTTAATTTTGTTAACCTCCAGGACGCCGGCGACCCGGTGGAGATCGCAAGGGCATACGACAAGGCAGGCGCGGATGAGGTTGTTTTTCTGGACATTACGGCCTCATCAGATCAGAGGGATACAGTAGTAGATATGGTCCGCAAGGTAGCAGCCAATGTGTTCATCCCCTTTACTGTGGGGGGAGGGATCCGAACTGTGGATGATTTTAAAATGCTCCTGAGGGAGGGAGCAGATAAAATATCGATCAATTCATCAGCCATCAATACGCCGGATTTAATCAATTCTGCCGCAGACAAGTTCGGCAGCCAGTGTGTGGTTGTGGCAATAGATGCCAAAAAGCGGCCGGACGGAAGCGGCTGGAATATTTATAAGAACGGCGGACGGATTGATATGGGAATTGATGCGGTGGCATGGGCCAGAGAGGCGGCAAAACGGGGAGCCGGGGAGATCCTTCTCACCAGTATGGATTGTGACGGGACAAAAGCCGGATATGATATTGAGCTGACCCGGCAGATTGCCCAGGCAGTTGACATCCCTGTGATTGCATCCGGGGGTGCCGGAACGATGGAGCATTTTTATGAGGCACTGTCGTCAGGTATGGCAGACGCGGCTCTGGCAGCCTCTCTTTTTCATTATAAGGAACTGGAAATCAAAGAAGTTAAGAGATACTTACATAATAAGGGTGTTTCTGTCAGATTATAAGAACAGGAGGAAGTGCATATGCCCCCTTTACAGGGAGAATGGCTGGAGGCCTTAAAACCGGAATTCAGCAAACCATACTACAAACCGCTTTTTGAGAAAATAAACCAGGAATACCAGACAAAACGGGTGTTTCCCCCGGCCGACGATATCTTTAATGCCTTTCATTTTACTCCACTGGAAGAGGTGAAGGCAGTGATTCTGGGACAGGATCCTTATCACAATTACGGACAGGCTCACGGACTGTGTTTTTCTGTAAAGCCAGAGGTGGATATTCCGCCCTCTCTGATTAACATATATCAGGAACTGCACGATGACTTGGGCTGTTACATTCCAAACCATGGATATTTGGAAAAATGGGCCCGTCAGGGTGTACTGATGCTGAATACAGTGTTAACGGTGAGAGCCCACCAGGCTAATTCCCACCAGGGATTAGGATGGGAGCAGTTTACAGATGCAGCCATCCGTATCTTGGATGAAATTGAACGCCCTATGGTATTTATCCTGTGGGGCAGGCCGGCACAGATGAAAAAGAGCATGCTTCACAACCCAAACCATCTTATTCTGGAAGCTCCCCATCCCAGTCCCCTGTCTGCGGGCAGAGGATTCTTCGGAAGCAGGCCTTTCAGCCAGACGAATAATTTTCTGCAAAGCCATGGAATTGCACCGATTGACTGGCAGATAGAAAATGTATAAAACGAAGGATGAATAATTATGAAACAAAAGAATACTTTTTTGAAGAATGCCTCATTTCTTATGATTGCGGCTCTGGTCTCCAGGGTCATCGGGCTTGTATACCGAATTCCCCTCAATGCTATTGTAGGCAGAACAGGGATGGGGTATTACAGCTTTGCTTTTTCGGTATACTCTATACTGCTTTTAATTTCTTCGTATAGTATTCCCATGGCTGTTTCTAAAGTAGTATCAGAACGTCTGGCTCTGGGCCAGTACAGAAGCGCCCATAAAGTTTTTAAGGGCGCTATGATCTATGCCTGTATTGTTGGAGGGATTGCAGCTTTGGTAGCTCTGTTCGGGGCTCCATATCTGATCCCTCAGAATCAGCCAAATGCCATTCCGGCGCTGCAGGTATTAACTCCCACGATTTTTTTATCTGCCATCCTCGGAGTTCTGAGGGGGTATTTTCAGGCGCACAATACGATGATTCCCACATCTGCCTCTCAGATTATTGAACAGATTCTGAATGCCATTGTGAGTGTTTTGGCGGCGTGGCTGCTGATCAAGTACCTGGCGGCAGACGCCATAGAGGAAGCTACCTGGGGGGCTGCCGGAGGAACCGTGGGTACGGGAGCCGGGGTGCTGGCAGGTCTGCTTTTTATGACTTTTGTATATTATATTAACCGGGGTACGCTGAGGCGTCAGGTGAAACGGGATCATACAGGGGTAGATATCAGCTACCGTGAAGTATTCCGGATTATTCTGCTGATGGTGACGCCGGTTATTTTCAGTACCTTTATCTATAATGTCAGCAGCTATATTGACGGTTACATGTTTTCCTCAATTATGGGAAGACACAGGATCGACGACGAGCTGATCAGCGCAACCTATGCAGAATTCAGCAGCTACTATATGACGCTGATCAATATACCCCTCAGTCTCTCCAGTGCATCCTCCACGGCGGTAGTGCCGAATATATCGGGGCATTATGCCCGTGGGGAGATCTCAAAAGCCAATCAGAAGATAGATGAGGCTGTACAGCTGACCATGTTTATCTCTGTTCCGGCTGCTGTGGGGCTGGCAGTGTTAGGCCATCCTATTATCCGGCTCTTTTTCCCCACCACCACAGGAATTGCAGGGAACCTTCTTATGATTGGGGCGGTATCCATCGTTTTTTCCTCGCTGTCTACCATAACCAACGGGGTTCTTCAGGGGATAGGAAAACCTCAGATTCCGGTTCGCAATGCGGCCATTGCCCTTGTGATCAATGTGGCATTTCTGTTCTGCGGTCTTTGGTTTACAGACAAGCTTGGGATCATAGCAGTGCTGCTGGCAACCATTCTGTATTCTGTCAGTATGTGTATCCTGAATGGGATTTATCTGAAAAAGTATCTGGGATATAAGAATGAATTCAGAGACTCTTACGGAAAGCCTTTTCTGGCCTCCGCGGGAATGGGACTTGTGGCCTGGGGGAGTTATTATGGATTGTATCATTTACTTCCCCATAATATTGTATGTCTGGCTGTGGCAGTCCCTCTGGCGGTATTCACATATATTATTCTGTTTGTAGCTATTGTGAAAGTGCCCGGGGAACAGCTGAGAAGATTTCCAGCCGGAACTATAATCTATAAACTGGCGAAAAAGCTGCGCTTATATAAGTGATTTTTAATGTCGCTCTTTTTATCCATAGAGTAGTCCGCAAAGCCTTTCACAGGCTTTACGGACTCTTTCTTTTTCCGGGAACTGTTAGGAAGTCCCATTGCTATTGCACGAGTAACCGTATATAATGTGGGGGAACTTATTTCCCAGGAGGTATGTATGAAGCAGAGCAAGGTATTGTTAATAGATGATGATAAAGACTTATGTATGCTGATAGAACGAGAGCTGCTGCAAGAAAATTATGAAGTAACGGTAAGACACGACGGTAAAACAGGGTTTGAGGCATTTAAAAATGATAAATACCAGCTTGTTGTGCTGGATATTATGCTTCCATTCCTCAATGGGCTTGAACTATTAGAGAAAATACGGATTAAGGATCCTGTGCCTGTGTTAATGCTTACGGCAAAGGACTCTGAGGCCGATAAAGTAACAGGGCTGAGGCTGGGGGCGGATGATTATTTGACAAAGCCGTTTTTAATGAGTGAGTTTGCGGCTAGGGTTCATTCCCTGATCAGAAGATATACGGTCTTTAACGGCCAAGCCGCAGATAATTCAACGCTGCATTTTACAGGCTTAGAAATTAATTACTCATTAAGAAGTGTCTATGTAAATACGGCAGAGGTCCGGCTAACCGCGAAAGAATTTGATCTTCTCTATTTTTTGGCTTCTAACCAGGGCAGAGTATTCACAAAAGAACAAATTTATAACCATGTGTGGAAGGATGAGTATGCTTATGACGATAGAAATATCATGTCTTTTATCAGCAAATTGCGTAAAAAAATAAGAAATGAGCAGATGCATATAGATTATATTCAAACCATTCACAGCATCGGATATCGTTTCCGTAAAGAGGTGTAAGTATGATATGGATAAGTATCGCTGGATTAGGGGTTATTATTCTCTATCAATTTATTTATATCCGCAATACGAAAAGGCAGATGAAAGAAATTTCCTATATTCTGGACGATATCTGCAGCGGCAATTTGGACAGAAGATTACTGGCAGATGAAAATAGCATAGTTCGTGAACTTGTTTACAAAATCAATGAGATTGTGATCCGCGATAAAGAAAAATTTTTGGAAAAAGAAAAGTCGGAAAGGGCATATAAAAAATTAGTTACCAGTTTGTCGCATGATATCCGCACCCCATTAGCTTCGCTTATTGGATATTTGGAAGTATTGGAAAAGAATGGTGTTACTGGAGGGGAGCGTGATGAATTTCTGAAAATCGCCAAAAGAAAGGCTGTTAATCTGGGGGATTATATACAGGAATTATTTGAATTCTTAAAAATAGAGTCTGGTGAATGGGTTTATGACTTAAAAAAGCAGAATATATGTGAGGTAACCCGCCTGATACTTGCTGATTGGATTATAAAATTAGAAGAAAACAAGATAGAGTATAAGTTTGAGATACCGGAGGAAGCTGTATATGTGGTTCTTGACAAGAGTGCGTATACCAGAATCCTTACTAATCTGATAGCGAATATGATAAGACATAGCCATGCCACACAACTGACCGTTCGCATAAGCTATTCTCTGAATAAGATCAGTCTATCAATTACTGATAATGGGATTGGAATAGATGAAAAAGATTTACCATTTGTTTTTGACCGCTTATATAAGTGTGACACATCACGAGGGGATAACAGCAATGGTCTGGGCTTGTCCATAGCCAAAGAACTGACTGCTTCTTTACATGGAGAGATTCATGCGGAAAGCTACTGCGGCAGAGGTACGACGTTTCGGCTGACTTTTCCCAAAGCATGAATAAAGCATAGCTGCGGCAAGGTTTCGGCAAGGTTTTTATGCTTTACTTGTAAGAAGGAAGAGGAGGACGGTATATGGAAAACCAGATAATTCTGCGCACGAAGGGGCTGACGAAAAAGTATGGGAATATTACAGCTGTGGAAAAAATTAATATAAACGTCAAAAGAGGCCGCATATACGGTTTGTTAGGGAGAAATGGGGCTGGTAAGACTACAATTATGAAAATGATACTGGGTCTTATCGCTGTTTCCTCCGGGGATGTGGAAGTTTTTGGAGAAAAACTGCCGGGAAACGAAAACCAAATCTATAAACGTATAGGTTCTATTATTGAAACGCCTAGTTTCTACTCTTATCTGACGGGAACGGAGAACTTGGAGATATTTGCCCGGCTGCGGGGAACAATCAAAAAAGATGCTGTTAAAAGCGCACTGGAAGTTACAGGGCTTCCCTATAAAGATAAAAAGCCATTCTCATCATATTCGTTAGGCATGAAACAACGATTAGGAATTGCCAACGCCATACTGAATGACCCCGGACTCCTGATATTGGATGAGCCGACCAATGGACTTGACCCTGTTGGCATTGTTGAGATCAGAAAGTTTTTACAAAATCTGTGCCGCGAGCAGGGGAAGACCATTATTATTTCAAGTCATATTTTATCTGAAATTGCCTTGCTTGCCGACGATATCGGGATAATACACGGGGGACATTTAGTAAAGGAAATTTCAATGAGAGAATTAGAAGAAAAGAATAAGAAGTATATTGAAATTAAAGTAGACTCTGTTCCAAAGGCAGCGCAGCTGTTGGAAAACCTGTTGAACTGTAAAAATTATGCAGTCACGGATAAAAACTGTGTTGAGATCTATGAGGATACCTTAGATCCGGTATCAGTAGCAAACTGCCTTGTTACGCACGGGGTAGGCTTATCATCCCTGCATTTTAAACACGAAACATTAGAAGATTATTTTACCGCATTGACTGGAGGTGCCAGATTTGAATAATGCATTTCAGACAGAATTATTAAAGCTGAGGAAAAACAAGATGGCCCTGATTGGTTTTGCGTCAACGGTTTCTGTTCCTATTCTTTTGGTTCTGAAATCCGTTCTGATTGATAAATCTAAGATTGATTATCAAGAGTGGCTGCAGACAGTTTCTATGCTGGTAAATATCATTCTGCCAATTATGAGCGGCTTCTTTATTACACAATCCATGCAGAAAGAATATGGAGAAAAGACAATCATAAATATAATAACTGCTCCTGTAAATAGAAAAAACTTTGTCTTGAGTAAAATTGCTGTATGGCTTTGCTGGTATCTGGCAGTTATGATCCTTACAGAAGGCATTACTATAGTAGGTTCCTTGTACTTATTCCGTTCACAGGTTACCATTACTTCGGTTTACTTTACTGTACGGCTGCTGACGCAGATCGGTATTTTAAGCTTTATTGCATTTTTGCCTGTTATCTGGCTTGCCGTCAGACAGCGTACCTTGTTTTATCCGACGATGTTATGTACGCTGCTATTTGTTCTGCTGCAGTCCGTTGGCTCTCAGGTATCCGAGGAATTGCTTCCCGCGGCTAGTTTTGTACCGTGGCTGGCGATACAGATATCTGCTATGCTGCCGTCTGACAGTCAATATCTATATATCTGCATTACATCAATCCTTTGCTCTGGTCTGCTTGGCAGTGTATTAGCTGTCCGGGAATTTAAAAGGCAGGACTTATAACGCAGTGATATGTGGAGAGTATTAAAAGGAACTGTAAAAGGGATGCTGTCGTTATGTGACAGCATCCCTTTTACAGTTCAGATGTTACCGGAGCTCAGTTTTGCCGGAACCATTCTTCTTTAAGTTCTTCTGCGCAGTGGAGAGCATCAGCTTAATCCGATTAAGCTGATTTACCTCGCTGGCGCCGGGGTCGTAATCAATGGCTACGATGTTTGCCTGTGGGTATTCCTTCCGCACTGCTTTGATGACTCCTTTTCCCACAATGTGATTGGGCAGACAGCCAAAGGGCTGGGTGCAGACCACATTTGGTGTGCCGTTATGTATCAGTTCCAGGATCTCTCCGGTTAGGAACCAGCCTTCGCCCGTCTGATTTCCTACGGATACAATGGAAGAAGCCATCTTTGCCAGCTGGGTAATATCTGCGGAGGGAGTAAAGTGTACACTCCGGGCAAATTCTTCATTGGCAGCTTTCCGAATCCAGTTAATAGCCTTGATTCCCAGGTTGCCCAGGGCGGCTGAGGATTTCTTAAAGCCCAGGTATCTGGACTTGAAATTCAGATTGTAGAAGCAGTAGCACATAAAATCAATTAAGTCTGGGCAGACCGCTTCGGCGCCTTCCCGCTCCAGAAGCTCAGCCAGGTGGTTGTTGGCCGCAGGAAGGAATTTTACCAGGATTTCGCCTACAATACCTACCCTTGGTTTTACTTCATCGGTAATCGGAAGACTGTCAAATTCACGAATCATCTTCCGGCAGAGCTTTTTAAAGCCCCCGATAGTAGCATGCTTTTGACCTACAAAGGCAATGCACTCCTTTTCCAGCTTCCGGTGCAGTTCGTTGGCAGAGCCGGGAATCTTTTCATAAGGCCTCATCCGGTAAAGGCATTTCATTAGAATATCACCGAAGACAGCCGCGAAGGCAAGGCGGCTTGCCAGCCTGGCTGTGATTTTAAAGCCGGGATTGCTTTCCAGTCCGCTTAGATTAATGGATATGACCGGAATATAGGAAAGCCCGGCCTTTTCCAGTGCCCTTCGGATAAATCCGATATAATTAGAGGCCCTGCAGCCGCCTCCGGTCTGGGACATAATGATAGCAATCCTGTGAGTGTCGTATTTGCCTGACAGCAGCGCCTGCATAATCTGTCCCACTACCATTAAGGAAGGGTAGCAGGCATCGTTATTCACGTATTTCAGACCTACATCCACAGCCTCTTTATTGTCATTGGGCAATACCTCCAGATGGTACCCGCTGGCGTTAAAAGCCGCCTCCAGGATGGAAAAATGGATGGGTGACATCTGAGGGCAGAGTATGGTGTAGTTCTGCCGCATCTCCTGTGTAAATGGTATCTTTTCAATGGAAGAGGGCACAATGGTCCTTGACATTTTCTGTTCTTCTCTTACCCGGATTGCTGCGATCAGTGAGCGGATACGAATTCTGGCGGCTCCCAGATTGTTGACTTCATCGATCTTAAGGCAGGTATATATCTTGCCGCTGTGCGCCAGAATCTCATATACCTCATCTGTGGTAACCGCGTCCAGACCGCATCCGAAGGAATTCAGCTGAATGAGATCCAGATTCTCTGTAGTCTTCACATAATTGGCAGCAGCATACAGCCGGGTGTGGTACATCCATTGATCGTTTACCCGCAGGGGACGTTCTATGGGAGCCAGATGGGAGATAGAATCCTCTGTCAGCACTGCAATTCCATAGGAGTTAATCAGATCCGGAATCCCGTGATGAATCTCCGGATCAATGTGGTAAGGCCGTCCGGCCAGCACAATCCCCCTTCGGCCGGTTTCCTTTAAGTACTCCAGCGTTTCTTCTCCCTTCCGCTTAATATCCTCCCTGCTGTCAGCCATCTCCTTCCACCCTTTGGCTGCGGCAGCTCTAACCTCGCTTTCCGGGATGTCAGGGAATTCTTCTATCAGCCGTTTGGTCAGAACCTCCTCGCTGGTGAAGGCCATAAACGGATTGCGAAATACAATAGTGTCATCCTGAAGCTCGTCGATATTATTTTTAATATTCTCCGCATAAGAGGTTACTATGGGGCAGTTATAGTGGTTGACGGAGTCCTGGAATTCTTTTCTCTCATATGGAATGCAGGGATAGAAGATAAACTTAACGCCCTGCTTAATCAGCCAGGTTACATGCCCATGGGCCAATTTGGCCGGATAACACTCCGATTCGCTGGGGATTGATTCAATTCCCAGCTCATAAATCTTTCTGGTAGAGGTGGGAGAGAGCACAACCTGGTATTTCAGCTCTGTGAAAAAGGTATGCCAGAAAGGATAGTTTTCAAACATATTTAAAACTCTGGGAATCCCCACCTGTCCCCGCACAGCTTTATCTAATGTGAGAGACTCATATGAAAAAAGCTTCTTGTATTTGTATTCAAAGAGATTGGGAATGTGATCTTTGTTCTTTTCCTTGCCTATGCCCCGTTCGCAGCGGTTGCCGGTAACAAACTGACGCCCTCCGGAGAATTTGTTAATGGTGAGGCGGCAGTGATTGGTGCAGCCTTTGCAGTTGGCCATAGAGGTGGAGAACTGCAGCGTATTTATCTTTTCAATGGGCAGCATAGTAGTCTCTTTTGAGACATCGTACCGTTCCCGGGCAATCAGGGCAGCACCGAAGGCTCCCATGATTCCTGCAATATCCGGGCGAATGGCTTCACAGTCGGCAATTTTTTCGAAACTGCGCAGTACAGCATCGTTGTAGAAGGTTCCTCCCTGGACAACAATATGGTTTCCCAGCTCTTTCGCATCAGACACCTTTATCACTTTATAGAGAGCGTTTTTAATGACAGAATAGGCCAGACCGGCAGAGATATCTGATACCTCCGCTCCTTCCTTTTGTGCCTGCTTAACCTTTGAATTCATGAAAACAGTACACCGCGTACCCAGGTCAATGGGATTTTTGGCGAATAGTGCGGCTTTGGCAAAATCCTGTACACTGTAGTTCAGGGAATTGGCAAAGGTCTCAATAAAAGAACCGCAGCCGGAAGAGCAGGCCTCATTAAGCTGTACGCTGTCAACGGTATTGTTTTTGATTTTGATACATTTCATATCCTGGCCGCCGATGTCCAGAATACAGTCTACCTCAGGGTCAAAGAAGGCGGCGGCATAATAATGGGATACCGTTTCCACTTCCCCCTCATCCAGCATCAGCGCTGCCTTGATGAGGGCCTCCCCGTATCCGGTGGAACAGGAGTACGCAATGGTGGCGCTGGAGGGGAGCTGGGTATAGATTTCTTTAATTGCTTTTATGGTAGTGGCCAGAGGGCTTCCGTTGTTGTTGCTGTAAAAGGAATAGAGCAGGGAACCATCCTCCCCTACCAGGGCGGCTTTGGTGGTTGTTGAACCGGCGTCGATTCCCAGGTAGCAGTTTCCCTCATAGGAAGCGAGATCCGCAGTAGCCACATTATATGCACTCTGACGCTCATTAAAGAGGTCGTATTCTTCCTGGGTGGCAAAAAGAGGCTCCATCCGGTCAACCTCGAATTCCATTTTAATAGAAGAAGCCAGGCGGTCTCTCATAGCATGGAGAGAAACCGTATCCGCATCTTCTTTCGCGTTCAGGGCAGAACCAATGGCGGCAAAAAGATGAGAGTTTGCCGGGATAATGGTATGCTCGCCGTCCAGCTTCAGAGTACGGATAAATGCCTCCCGAAGCTCAGACAGGAAATGCAGCGGTCCCCCCAGGAAGGCTACATGCCCCCGAATGGGCTTTCCGCAGGCCAGTCCGCTGATGGTCTGGTTCACCACTGCCTGGAAAATAGAGGCGGACAGATCCTCCTTGGTGGCCCCTTCGTTGATGAGAGGCTGAATATCTGTCTTGGCGAAAACTCCGCAGCGGGCGGCGATGGAGTACAGGGCCTTGTAATCTCTGGCGTACTCATTCAGACCGACGGCGTCTGTCTGAAGCAGGGAGGCCATCTGGTCAATAAAAGAGCCTGTCCCGCCTGCACAGATTCCGTTCATACGCTGCTCAATGTTACCCTTTTCAAAATATATAATCTTAGCGTCTTCGCCTCCCAGCTCGATGGCAACATCGGTCTGGGGTGCCAGAGCCTGGAGGGAAGATGAGACCGCTATGACTTCCTGGACAAAAGGAACCCCAAGATGTTTTGCCAGGGTAAGTCCGCCGGAACCTGTGATCACAGGTGCAAGCTGAAGTTCCCCCAGTTTTTCATAGGCATGGCCCAGAAGGTGGGCCAGGGTCTCCTGAATGTTAGCATAATGGCGCTCATACTCAGAAAAAACGATCTCCTGCTCCTCATTTAAAATTGCTATTTTTACGGTAGTAGAGCCAATGTCTATACCTAATGTATATGTAATTTGTTTCATAACCTTGTTCACAGGTCGCCCTGTGACCTCCTCACTGTGAAATTAAATAACCATTTCTTTCCTATTATATGCAGTTTTATGGGTTAACAAAACTACATAACATTATACGACAATAAAGGTTAAATTACAAATAAAAATGTTGTGAAGAAGTTGTGAAGATAAATTCTCTTGAAATTCCTAAGCCTTTTGGATATACTTAGACTACATGCTGATAAAAAGGAAGAGTACAATGTATAAGATATTAAAAAAAGACGGAAAAGCGAAAAGAGCTGAATTTACTACTGTTCACGGCACCATTCAGACTCCGGTTTTTATGAATGTGGGAACAGCAGCTGCCATAAAAGGTGCGGTAGCCACCACAGATTTAAGAGAGATTGGAACCCAGGTAGAACTTTCCAATACGTACCACCTTCACGTGAGACCGGGAGATGAGGTGGTGAAAAAGATGGGCGGGCTCCATAAGTTTATGAACTGGGACAGGCCAATTCTCACAGATTCGGGAGGGTTTCAGGTGTTTTCCCTGGCAGGTCTTAGAAAGATCAAAGAAGAGGGAGTGTATTTCCAATCGCACATAGATGGAAGAAAGATTTTTATGGGACCTGAGGAGAGTATGCAGATTCAATCCAATCTGGCGTCCACCATTGCCATGGCTTTTGATGAGTGCCCATCCAGTGTGGCTTCCAGAGAATATGTACAGGCATCCGTGGACAGGACTACCCGCTGGCTTCGGAGATGCAGGACAGAGATGGATCGTCTGAATCAAAAAGAAGATACTATAAACAGGCACCAGCTTTTATTCGGGATCAATCAGGGGGCTGTCTACGAAGATATCCGGATCGCTCATGCAAGGGAGATTGCGGACATGGATTTGGATGGTTATGCGGTAGGCGGTCTGGCGGTAGGGGAATCTCATGAGGAAATGTACCGCATTCTGGACGCCGTAGTACCTTGTCTTCCGGAGGAGAAACCTACCTATCTCATGGGGGTGGGAACGCCGGCAAACATTTTGGAGGCAGTGGACCGGGGCGTGGATTTTTTTGACTGCGTCTATCCCTCCAGAAACGGCCGCCACGGACATGTATACACAAATCAGGGTAAACTGAATTTATTTAATGCAAAATTTGAGTTGGATTCCAGACCCATTGAGGAGGGATGCCAGTGTCCGGCCTGCCGTAATTACAGCAGGGCTTATATCCGGCATCTGCTGAAGGCAAAAGAGATGCTGGGAATGCGTCTCTGTGTGCTCCATAACCTCTACTTTTACAATAAAATGATGGAAGAGATCAGAGAGGCGATAGAACAGGGAACTTATCAGGATTATAAGAAACAAAAGCTGGAAGGATTTCTCTGACAGCGGGGGTTGCAAACGCAGCAGAGATACGGTATAATAGCAGTTGCAAAAGAGCTTATGCGGATCATATATTTATGTGGCCGTACAGCTCTTTTTTGGTCGCAGTATTATAGTGAAGGAGGACAACATGATGAACAGAGCGAAAAGAATTATGAAAGAAATAGGAATGGAACTCATCGGCAGCGCGCTGATTGCAGTGGGACTCTATAATTTTGCGGTCACATCAGAATTTCCTATGACAGGCTTCTCCGGTATTTCTCTGATACTCAACCGGCTGTTTCACCTGCCCATCGGCCTAACAATCATCGTTTTAAATATTCCCGTGGCCCTGCTTTGCTACAGGCTTCTGGGAAGGGGATTTTTTCTGCGGTCTCTCCGCTGCATTGTGATATCCTCTGTCATGATCGACTACGTGGCGCCATTGCTTCCGGTATATACGGGGAGCCGGATGCTCTCAGCAATCTGTACCGGAGTACTGGGAGGGCTGGGGTATGCCCTGATCTATATGCAGAATTCGTCCACCGGGGGAACCGATTTTGTAATCATGGCAGTAAAGGCAGTAAAACCTTATCTTTCACTGGGCAAGATTGCCTTTTTGTCGGATATTGGAATTATTCTTCTTGGAGGACTTATTTTCAGAGATATTGACGGAATTATCTATGGAATGATCATCAACTTTTTGTTTGCCGTGGCGGTCGACAAGGTGGTCTATGGGGTAAATGCCGGAAAGATGGCGCTGATAGTCACAGATTACGGAAAAAAAGTGACAGATGCCATCGACGAGTGCTGCGGCAGGGGAAGCACCATTCTGCCGGCCTCGGGAGGCTACAAACAAGGAAAAAAACAGGTGGTGATGTGTGCCTGCAATAATAAACAGATGTATTTTGTTCAGCAAAAGGTAAAGGAAGTGGATGAAAATGCGTTTACCATTATACTGGAATCCAATGAAGTCCACGGGGAGGGATTCCGGATGTTTAACATCGGGGAACAGGGATAATGCCGGATATGGCTCATTTTCCCATTAAAATTACATTAAATTGTCAAAAAGCCTTGAAGAAATACTGTTTTTTGTGTATTATTGTACTAATGTCTGAAATGCAATAAACAAAACAGGAGGAATGGATTATGTTATTAACAGCCAGTGCATCAGCAGGCGGTTCATGGCTTACCATGTTATTGCCATTGGTGCTTTTCTTTGCTCTTATGTATTTTATGATCATGAGACCGCAGAAGAAGGAACAGCAGAGAGTGAAAGCGATGTTATCATCTATGGAGGTAGGCGATAGTGTAGTTACTACCAGCGGATTCTATGGAGTCATCATTGATATTACAGATGAGGATGTTATACTTGAGTTCGGTAACAACAAAAATTGTCGTATTCCTATGAGAAAAGCTGCGATTGCAGAAGTTGAAAAGGCAGAGGTAGCTGAAAATTAAGAGAGAAAGATGTTGTCCGGGGACAGCATCTTTTTATTTTATTACATACTTTACGCCCGGTGCTGTACTTTATTCTTGAAAAGTGGCGAAAAATGAATTAATATATATAGTATTATAGGCTATCCCCAAAGGGCATCCCTTAACTTATGCTCCGGGGCATACGGCGCATGCCGTGTGATAGCGTATTCAGGCTGATGACAGAAAGGGAGAGATTATGAATTATAAGATTGCATTGATCCGGGGAGACGGTATCGGACCGGAGATTGTACGGGAAGCAAAAAAAGTATTGGACAAAGTATGTGATATCTATGGACATACCTTTTCATATGAAGAAGTCCTGTTAGGCGGGGCTTCTATTGACGTTCACGGGGTGCCGCTGACAGAGGAAGCAGTGGAGACTGCCAGAAGCTGTGATGCAGTCCTTATGGGATCCATCGGAGGGGACGCCAGGACTTCCCCCTGGTATCAGTTAGAACCATCCAAAAGACCGGAAGCAGGGCTCCTTGCCATTAGAAAGCAGCTGAATCTGTTTGCTAATCTGCGGCCGGCGTATTTGTATGAGGAATTAAAGGATGCCTGCCCTCTGAAGGAAGAGATTATCGGCGAAGGCTTTGACATGATGATTATGAGGGAGCTGACCGGCGGTCTGTATTTCGGAGAGAGAAGGACCACAGTGGAAGACGGCGTGGAAACTGCTGTTGATACCCTTACATATAACGAAAAAGAGATTCGGCGCATTGCCGTACGGGCGTTTGATATTGCCATGAAACGAAGGAAAAAGGTTACCAGTGTGGATAAGGCCAATGTACTGGATTCCTCCAGGCTTTGGAGAAAGGTAGTGGAGGATGTGGCAAAGGATTATCCGGAAGTTGCCCTGGACCATATGCTGGTAGATAACTGTGCTATGCAGCTGGTACATAATCCGGGACAATTCGATGTGATTCTCACAGAGAATATGTTTGGAGATATTCTGTCTGATGAAGCCAGTATGGTAACCGGGTCCATCGGCATGCTGTCTTCTGCAAGTCTCAATGAGACAAAGTTCGGACTCTATGAGCCAAGTCACGGATCTGCCCCGGATATTGCGGGAAAGGATTTGGCCAACCCCATTGCGACTATACTCTCAGCGGCAATGCTGCTGCGCTATTCCCTTGATCTGGATAAGGAAGCAGATGCTGTGGAAGCGGCAGTACAGAAAGTGCTGAAGGGCGGATACCGTACAGGTGATATCATGGCAGATGGTATGGAGCAGGTAGGCACAAAACGGATGGGAGATCTGATTGCGGCAGAGATCCGGTAAGAGATAAGAATCAGAAAGGAAAAAAATTATGAGAAGTGATGCAGTGACAAAAGGGGTACAGCAGGCACCCCACAGGTCTTTATTTAACGCACTTGGACTGACCAGGGAAGAGATGGATCGTCCATTGATTGGTATTGTGAGTTCTTACAATGAGATTGTACCGGGACACATGAATCTGGATAAAATTGTAGAAGCCGTAAAAATGGGAGTGGCCATGGCAGGGGGGACCCCCAGAGTCTTTCCGGCGATTGCTGTGTGCGACGGAATCGCCATGGGGCATGTGGGAATGAAGTATTCCCTGGTGACCAGAGATTTAATCTGTGATTCCACGGAGGCAATGGCTATCGCCCATCAGTTTGATGCGCTGGTAATGGTGCCGAACTGTGATAAAAATGTACCGGGGCTTTTGATGGCAGCGGCAAGACTTAATATCCCCACAGTGTTCGTCAGCGGCGGACCTATGCTGGCAGGGCATATACACGGTTCTAAAACCAGTCTGTCCAGCATGTTTGAGGCTGTGGGTGCATACAGTGCCAATAAAATGACCGGAGAAGAAGTCGAAGAATATGAGAGGAAGGCTTGTCCTACCTGTGGCTCCTGCTCCGGGATGTACACGGCAAACAGCATGAACTGCCTCACAGAGGTGCTGGGCATGGGCCTTGGAGGCAACGGCACGATCCCGGCAGTCTATTCGGAGAGACTGCGTCTGGCCAAGCACGCAGGCATGAAGGTGATGGAGATGCTGGAAAAAAATATCCGTCCGAGAGACATTATGACAAAGGATGCATTTATGAATGCACTTACCGTAGATATGGCACTGGGCTGCTCTACCAACAGTATGCTTCATCTGCCCGCTATTGCTCACGAGGCAGGGGTAGAGCTGAGTCCGTCTACTGCCAACGAGATCAGCGCCAAAACACCGAATCTCTGCCATCTGGCACCGGCCGGACATACCTATATTGAGGAATTAAATGAGGCAGGCGGCGTGTATGCGGTGATGAATGAATTGAATAAAAAAGGCCTGCTGCATACAGATTGTATGACAGTAACCGGACATACGGTGGCAGAAAATATTAAGGACTGTGTAAATAAGAACCCTGAGGTAATCCGTCCAATCGATAATCCATACAGCGAAACCGGCGGAATCGCTGTTTTGAAGGGAAATCTGGCGCCGGATACTGCAGTGGTAAAACGTTCTGCGGTAGTTCCTGAGATGATGGTTCATGAGGGACCTGCCAGGGTATTTGACTGTGAGGAGGATGCCTCTGAGGCAATTCTTTCCGGCAAAATAGCCGCAGGGGATGTTGTGGTAATCCGCTATGAGGGCCCCAAGGGGGGACCGGGTATGAGAGAGATGCTGAATCCCACCTCCCAGATTGCCGGGATGGGACTGGGATCTTCGGTTGCCCTGATCACAGACGGCCGTTTCAGCGGCGCATCCAGAGGTGCGTCTATTGGCCATGTATCACCGGAGGCAGCTGTGGGCGGCCCCATTGCACTGGTGGAAGAAGGAGATATGATAAAAATCAATATTCCCGAGAATTCTCTGGAGCTGTTAGTATCACAGGAAGAAATGGAAGAGAGAAGAAAGAATTGGAAACCCAGAGAGCCTAAGATCACGACCGGCTATCTGGCGCGTTATGCATCTATGGTTACCAGCGGCAGCCGGGGTGCAATATTAGAAATACCAAAACAGTAAAGGAGGAAGCGGAGTATGCAGCTGACAGGTTCTGAGATCGTAATTGAGTGTTTAAAAGAACAAGGGGTAGATACTGTATTTGGGTATCCGGGAGGAACCATTTTAAATGTATATGATGAGTTATACAGGCACAGGGAGGAGATACATCACGTGCTCACCTCCCACGAACAGGGGGCAGCCCATGCCGCAGACGGATATGCCAGGGCAACCGGAAAAGTAGGCGTGTGTATGGCAACTTCAGGTCCGGGTGCCACGAACCTGGTAACGGGAATTGCCACAGCCTATATGGATTCCATTCCTGTAGTGGCAATTACAGCTAACGTTGGAGTACCTCTTCTTGGGAGAGACAGCTTTCAGGAAATTGA
Source organism: Lactonifactor longoviformis DSM 17459 (assembly GCF_900129135.1). Classification (GTDB taxonomy): domain Bacteria; phylum Bacillota; class Clostridia; order Lachnospirales; family Lachnospiraceae; genus Lactonifactor; species Lactonifactor longoviformis. The sequence continues at coordinate 66,977 of NZ_FQVI01000017.1, read as the reverse complement.
TATAGCGGGCGTTGTGATGCCTATTACCAAATACAGCTTTATCGTAAAGGATGTAACAAAACTGGCAGATACGCTCCGCCGTGCATTTACCATTGCAAAAAGCGGGCGGCCCGGCCCGGTCCTGGTGGATATTACGAAAGACGTTACTGCCAATAAGGCAGAGTATACCTATGAGAAGCCTCTGGAGATACAGCCCTTTACAGCTAAGATCACAGAAGAGGATCTGGAGAGAGCAGTGGAGCTGATTCAGAGTGCACACAAGCCATATATATTTGTGGGCGGCGGTGCGATCAGTTCCGGTGCGTCCGAAGAAGTAAGAGAGCTGGCAAGAAAGATTCAGGCACCGGTAACCGATACCCTGATGGGAAAAGGGGCGTTTCCGGGAGAAGACCCTCTCTATACCGGCATGCTGGGCATGCATGGTACCAAAACCTCTAACCTCGGCGTGACGGAATGTGATTTGCTGATTACCATAGGCGCCAGGTTCAGTGACCGCGTCACAGGCAATGCCAGGAATTTTGCACGAAACGCTAAAATTCTCCAGATTGATGTAGATGCTGCTGAGATTAATAAAAACGTTATTGTGGATGCCTCTGTGATAGGAGATGTAAAAGAAGTGCTGAAACGTCTCAATGATAGAGTGGTGCCGAAAGATCACACCTATTGGCTGACCCATATCAAAGAGATGAAAGAAAAGTATCCTTTAAAATACAATAAAAACGGACTCAGCGGGCCCTTTGTTATAGAAGAAATTTATCGGGTGACCAACGGGGATGCTGTCATTGTAACTGAAGTGGGGCAGCACCAGATGTGGGCAGCTCAGTACTATAAATATAAGGAACCCAGGACATTTTTGACGTCAGGGGGACTGGGGACTATGGGGTACGGCCTCGGCGCATCCATAGGCGCCAAGATTGCGAAACCGGAAAAGACAGTAATTAATATTGCAGGGGACGGCTGTTTCCGCATGAACATGAATGAGATTGCCACAGCCGTGCGAAACGAGCTTCCTCTCATACAGGTTGTGATTAATAATCATGTGCTGGGGATGGTTCGCCAGTGGCAGACGCTGTTCTACGGAGAGCGGTACTCCCATACCATATTAAATGATAAGGTTGATTTTGTGAAGTTTGCAGAGTCCATGGGAGCAGTGGGAATCCGTGTGACAAAGCCTGAGGAAGTTGAGCCCGCCCTGAAAAGAGCCATAGAGTTAAACACCACAGTGGTGATTGAGTGTATTGTTGACTGCGACGATAAAGTATTCCCTATGGTATCACCGGGAGCGAATATTGAGGAAGCATTTGACGAGGAAGACTTAAATCAGAGATAGGATGTCTTTCCAAAGAGGACAAATGTTTTTATTGACAAAAATATGTCAAAGAAGTAGAATGTTCATTGATGTGATATATGAAAGAAGAGAATGAACATTAGGAGGAAGAGTAAAGTGGGAAGAGTCTATAACTTTTCAGCAGGGCCTGCTGTCCTGCCGGAAGAGGTATTAAAAGAAGCAGCAGAAGAAATGTTAGATTATAAAGGAACCGGTATGTCAGTGATGGAGATGAGCCACCGCTCCAAGGCTTTCCAGGAAATTCTGGATGATGCACAGGCAGATCTGAGAGAACTGTTACATATTCCGGATAACTATAAAGTCCTGTTCCTGCAGGGCGGTGCCCATCAGCAGTTTGCTATGATTCCGATGAATCTGATGAAACATAAGGTAGCTGATTATATTGTTACCGGACAGTGGGCGAAACGAGCATACCAGGAAGCACAGAAGTATGGAAAAGCAAATAAAATTGCTTCTTCAGAGGACAAAACTTTTTCCTATATTCCTGACTGCTCGGATCTGCCTGTCAGCGATGACGCAGATTATGTGTATATCTGTGAGAATAACACTATTTACGGCACAAAGTTTAAGACACTGCCGAATACGAAAGGCAAGCTTCTGGTTGCGGATGTCTCCTCCTGCTTTTTATCTGAGCCTATGGATGTAAGCAAATATGGGGTTATCTACGGGGGGGTACAGAAGAACGTGGGCCCTGCCGGTATGGTAATTACAATTATCCGGGAGGATCTGATTACGGAAGATGTACTTCCGGGGACTCCAACCATGCTTACTTATAAGACACATGCCGACGCGGGATCTCTTTATAATACCCCTAACTGCTACTGCATCTATATGTGCGGGAAAGTATTTAAGTGGCTGAAAAAACAGGGCGGTCTGGAGGCCATGAAACAGTATAACGAGAAAAAGGCTAAAATCCTGTACGATTTCCTGGATGGTAGTTCACTGTTTCGGGGAACTGTGGTGCCGGAGGATCGTTCTCTTATGAATGTACCTTTTGTCACTGGAAGTGATGAACTGGATGCCAGGTTTATCAAAGAGGCTGCGGCCCAGGGCTTTGTTAACCTGAAAGGCCATAGGAGTGTGGGCGGCATGCGCGCCAGCATTTACAATGCAATGCCCATAGAAGGTGTGGAAAAGCTGGTTGAATTTATGAAGAAATTTGAAGAGGAGAACCGTTAAAATGTATAAGTATCATTGCTTAAATCCTATCTCTGATGCGGGCATCAGCAGATTTTCTGAGGATTATCAGGAAACAGCATTGGAAGATTCGGATGTGATTCTGGTACGAAGCGCTAATATGCATGAAATGCAGCTGCCGGATAATATTAAGGCAATTGCGAGAGCAGGGGCTGGTGTAAATAATATCCCTCTGGATGTATGCACAAAGAAGGGGGTCGTAGTATTCAATACCCCGGGTGCCAATGCCAATGGTGTAAAGGAGATGGTAATTGCCGGAATGCTTCTGGCATCCCGTGATATCGTAGGCGGTATTGAGTGGGTGGAAAAGCAGGGCAATGCTTCTGACATCGGAAAACTTGCCGAGAAGCAGAAAAAACAGTTCGCGGGCTGTGAAATCAGCGGTAAAAAACTGGGTATCATAGGTCTGGGCGCAATCGGCGTACTGGTTGCCAATGCAGCAACCCATCTGGGGATGGAGGTATATGGATATGATCCTTATATCTCAGTGGACGCCGCCTGGAACTTGTCCAGAACCATTCACCACATTAATGATCTGGAAACCATTTACAGGGAGTGTGATTATATCACCATTCATGTGCCTCTGACGGACGGTACCAGAAAGATGATTAACGAAGAGGCTATCCGCCACATGAAAGAAGGGGTGGTACTCTTAAACTTTGCAAGGGATCTCCTGGTAGATGAAGAGGTTCTGGTGGAAGCGCTGAAGGAAGGAAAGGTCAAGAAATATGTAACCGACTTTGCCAATCCCACAGTGGCAGGAACACAGGGTACCCTGGTGACGCCGCATCTGGGAGCCTCTACAGAGGAGTCAGAGGATAACTGTGCCAGAATGGCCGTTCAGGAGCTCAGAGATTACCTGGAGCATGGGAACATTAAGAATTCAGTTAACTACCCTAACTGCGACGGGGGGATCTGCGTGGATGCCGGAAGAATTACGCTGAACCATAAGAATATCCCGAATATGATCAGTCAGTTTGCCAAGGTTCTGGGCGATGCGGGAGTGAACATTTCGGATATGACAAATAAGAGTAAGGGCGATTATGCCTATACAATGATTGACGTTTCCACTTCTATTCCTGAAAGTGTTGTGGAATCTTTAAGAGAAATCGAAGATGTCTATAAGGTCCGCATTGTAAAAGGCGAATAAATTTCCTATGGGGGTACCGCAGGGGCGGTATTCCCATTTTTGCCAATAAAAAAGAGGTAGAAATGAAGAAGAAAAGCTGGAATCCCTTTCAAAAAGGGTGGAAGAGAATGAAAAATCTTCAGAAGATATACCGTTCCGTTAAGAGGCATAAAAAGAAATACAGAAAGGCAGTGAATGGGATCTGTGAAGTGATTTTGCATAAGACTGAGAACTAAAGGATGAAAAGGAGAACCAATATGGCTGATATTAAAGCTTTTCGGGGCATAAGGCCGAGGCCGGACCTGGCGGAAAGGATAGCTGCTCTGCCTTATGATGTGTACAACAGAAAAGAGGCGCTGGCAGAAGTGGAAAAAGAACCTCTTTCCTTTCTGAAAATTGACAGGGCGGAGACGCAGTTTCCGGATACAGTAGGAACCTATGAGGATTGTGTCTACGAGAAAGCCAAAGAGACCCTCTGGGATATGAAGGCGGAGGGAGCATTTATCCAGGATGAAATACCCTGCTGCTACTTGTACGAACTGACCATGAATGGACGGAGCCAGACGGGAATCGTGGCCTGCGCATCTATTGATGATTATCACAGCCGGGTAATCAAAAAGCATGAGAATACAAGAGAAGAAAAGGAGCTGGACAGAATCCGTCACGTGGATACCTGCAATGCCCAGACCGGCCCCATTTTTCTGGCCTATCGTTCCCGCAGGGAGGTAACGGCTCTGGTAGCCCAGGCAAAACTGCAAAAGCCGGTGTATGACTTTATTTCTCCGGATGGCATTGGACATCGTGTGTGGGTAATAGAAGACAGAGAGCAGATAGAACAGTTGGAGAACGCCTTTGGGAAGATTCAGGAAATCTACATAGCTGACGGGCATCACAGAGCGGCATCAGCGGTTAAAGTGGGTGAAAAGAGGCGGTCAGAACACCCCGGCTATACGGGAGAAGAAGAGTTTAACTATTTTTTGGCTGTCTTGTTTCCGGATGAGGAGCTGTCTATCCTGGATTACAACCGGGTAATAAAAGATTTAAACGGCAATACGCCCTGTGAGCTTCTGGAAAAAATTCAGGGGGACTTCTCAGTGGAGAAAAGAGAAGAACCGGTACGTCCGACAAAAAAAGGAGAATTTGGCATGTATCTGGAGGGAGCCTGGTATCTTCTCAGAGTGAAACCGGAAATAGTCTCCGACGACCCCGTGGAAGGTTTGGATGTATCGATTCTCCAGGACAGGCTTCTTCAGCCGATCCTGGGCATCCAGGATCCGAAAACAGACGCCAGAATTGATTTCGTGGGCGGAATCCGGGGATTAAAGGAATTGGAGAAAAGGGTTGCAAAGGACTGTATGGCAGCGTTTTCCCTGTATCCTACTTCCATAGGAGAGCTTTTTGCTGTGGCAGACGCGGGGAGGCTGATGCCTCCAAAATCAACCTGGTTTGAGCCAAAGCTGCGCAGCGGATTGTTTATACACGAAATATAATTGAGAGATTGGGAGGATTTACGTATGGAGAGCAGAGTTGAGAAAGCAGTGGAAAAGCATCGCCAGGGATATAACTGTGCCCAGGCGGTAGCCTGTACTTATTGTGATTTGGTCGGTGTGGATGAGTCTACCATGTTTAAGATGATTGAGGGCTTTGGGGCCGGCATGGGAGGAATGCAGAGTACCTGCGGAGCAGTATCGGGCGTAATAGCGCTGGCCGGCATGAAGAACAGCAAGGGATGCGGCGATACTTCTACAAAGGGGAAGACTTACAAGCTGTCAAAGGAAATAGCAAAGGAGTTTTCAGAGATTAACCAGTCAACGGTATGTAAAGTGCTAAAAGGGGTGGAGACAAAGAAACTGCTTAGAAGCTGTGACGGGTGCGTGGAGGATGCCGCCAGGATTGCTGAGAAGGTGTTGTTTCAGGAAGAAGAGTAAATTATCATCAAAAAGGAACCAATGTCCGTCAGAACATCGGTTCCTTTTTCGTTACATAGATTTCAAATCCTGAATCATTTTAATCAGCGAGCTTCCGTAGTTTTGTCCGGCTGCCCATCCTCCGCCGTAGGGGTTGTCGGGTATCCCAAGCCATTCTACGTAGGGAGAGGTGTTTCTTGTTACATAGTTAAACCGGGGATCTACGCAGGGCTGATTCAGTGCAGCAGTACTTGCATACGCCTTCAGATGCTGTATCTGTGCCCGAAGACCGGTTCGCACGTCAGAGAAGGCAACTCCCGGCACACCTCCTCCGGTGGCGCCGAGGCCGGCAAAGTTATATTGGCCGATAGACACATCACCGCCGTAGTTGAGCCATCCCGTTTCCTTCATAATCTGAGTGAAGACAACTTCAGCTTTTATATTCTCTGCAGCGGCTTCCTCGTAAATAATTTCACTGAAGGTCTCAATATCCGGAGCCCCTCCGTTTGCAAGGACTGCAGAAGGGTAAGAAGCCCCGTTAGCCTTGAAATAGTTTACCATCTGATCCACGGTGACAGAGGTAGCGCCCTCAATGATATACATTCCGCTGGCCGCATCCACATTGCTTTCATAGGAAGTGACCTCCTGGCTGCAAACACCTGCGGTGCTGAAGGTATAGTTGGTGCCGTCAATCACTTGTTCTCCAGTGACCATAACCCCATCCTCTCCGAGGTAGTACCGTTTGCCCTCCAGCGTCAGCCATCCGGTCGTCATCCTGCCGGTTTCGTCAAAGTAATACTGCTTGTTATCCACTTTCAGCCATCCTTTGATGGGAGAGCCATTCAGGTTATTGTAATACCAGTAGCCGTCATGGAAACTCCATCCCCCGGAGGTATTAATTTCAGGATTCTCATTCCAGGCACCGTCTGCATCCATACAGTACCAGCTATTGTCGATAAACTGCCACCCGGTTGCCATTGAGCCGTTTCCGGGGGTGAAGTAATACCAGGTATCGTCTATCAGAGTCCATCCTTCGGCCATGCTTCCGGTGTCCCCCAGATAATACCATATCTCATTAATCTTTTGCCATCCCGTTTTTTTCTCATCGTTTATGTAGTAGTACCAAGAGTCCCCTTCTTTTGTCCAGCCATTAGTTCCGGAAGCCGTCTCACTGCCGGCATCCGGCATCAGTGGTGAGGGAAGGGACGCCTGATAAGGGGATAACAGGGACTGTGCCGGGGACTTAGCCCCTAATACAGAGACAGGGGCTGCCAATACCATGGAGGCTGTCAGCAAATGGCATAGATAGCGCTTTTTTGTTCCATTCATTCAAATACTCCTTTGTAATGTAACCGATGTTTCTTTACTTGCTTGTCACTTTACTATTATATAGGATGGGAGCCTGAATGACAACCTGGAGTTACATAGATTTTAATGTTGTAATCATTCCAATGAGACTGCTGCCGTAATTTTTTCCTGCGGCCCATCCCCCTCCGAAGGGGTTGTCCGGGATTCCCAGCCACTCTACAAAAGGAGAGGAGTACCTGGTAACATAGGTAAAGCGGGGGTCCACGCAGGTCTGTACCAGGTTATCTCTGGAAGCGTAGGCCTTCAGGTGCTGTACCTGAGCCCTGATACCGGTGCGCACATCGGCAAAACTCAAGCCGGGGACTCCCCCTCCGGTTGCCCCAAGGCCGGCAAAATTAAACTGCTCAATCTTTACGTCTCCTCCGTATTGAAGCCAACCGGTTTCCTTCATTGCCTGCGTGAAGGCAACTTCTGCTTTGACACCTTCCGTCTGGCACTCTTCCAGGAAAATCTGACAGAAGGTTTTGATGTCAGGAGCGCCGCCTTTTGCCAGTACTTCTGCGGGGTAAGCCTGCTTGCTGGCGGCAAAATACTTAACCATCTGATCTGCGGTTACAGAGCTTGTCCCCATAATTTTGTATCCGGGATATTCATCAATGTTGCCCAGACTCTCGCCGGACTGGGTAAAGGTATAAGTAATACCGTCCACGGTATAGTAGCATCCGGAGACCATGGCGCCGCTGCTGAGAAGATAGTAGGTCTTTCCGCCTACAGTCTGCCATCCAGTGAGCATCTTGCCGGTACTGTCCATATAATACCATTTACCGCCGTTTAACAGCCACCCTGTATGATAACCGTTGGCTCCTATGTAATACCAGTTCCCATTTTCAAGCTGCCAGCCCTGAGCCGGATGCTCAATCCATACGCCGCTGTTGTCGAAGAAATAGGACTTGCCCCCGATTTTCTGCCATCCGGTAAGCATGGCCCCGGAGGAATTCATGTAGTACCATTTACCGCCAATCTTCTGCCATCCGGTGAGCATGGCACCGCTGCTGTCGGAGTAGTACCAGGTATTGCCTACCAGATACCACCCGGTTTTCATGGCTCCATTACCTGGGGTGAGATAGTACCAGGTCTTTCCAAGCTTGAGCCACCCCTCCGCCATGGCGCCGCTGCTGTTGAGATAGTACCATTTGCCGCCAATCTTCTGCCACCCGGTTTTCATGGCACCGCTGCTGTCGGAGTAGTACCAGGTATTGCCTACCAGATACCATCCGGTTTTCATAGCTCCGTTGCCCGGAGTGAGGTAGTACCAGGTCTTTCCAAGTTTTTTCCATCCCTCGGCCATGGCGCCGTCGCTCTCCAGGTAATACCATTTGCCGGATATGTACTGCCATCCGGTCAGAGATGCGCCGCTTGCATTAAAGTAGTACCATTTTCCGTCAATAAGATTCCAGTTAACCGACATAACTCCGGTTTCCGGGTTTAGGTAGTACCGGGTCTTTCCCAGGGTTATCCAGCCTTTTGCCCGGGCACCGCTGCCGTTCAGATAATACCACTTGCCGTCCAGAAGAAGCCATCCGGTCTGCATGGCGCCGCTGCCGTTAAAATAGTACCATTCGCTGCCTATTTTTTGCCAGCCGTTTACCATGGCTCCGTTTCCAGGGGTAAGATAATACCAGGTGTTTCCAAGTTTTTTCCAGCCCTCTGCCATGGCGCCGCTGCTCTCCAGGTAATACCATTTGCCGGAGATAAACTGCCATCCGGTCTGCATGATTCCGCTGCTGTTGAGGTAATACCATTTACCGTATATATACTGCCAACCGGTAAGTTTTTGTCCATCTTTATAAAAATACCATTTATTGTTTACTTGTTTCCAGCCATTAAGATTATTATTGGGATTATTGCTGCTTTCCAGATTGAAATACTGGGCAATTCCCTTGGCATCTGCCTGTCCCAGCTTTTTCAGATCTTCTTCACTGTCCAGAAACTTTTTGTCCTCTGTGCCGCTTAAAAAGGCATGTTCGACAATTACGCCAGGGAGGCCCTGCTCCATACAGTTGCGGATGATGCCGTAGTAATCAGCTTTACTGCCGTCCGGATACTTCGTGCCATTGGCGGAGTCTTTGTATTTTAATCCCCTGTTGTAAAGGCCGAGGGCAACGAGATTGTCCAGAATGTTAGATGCCAGCTGGTTGGCATCTTCGGCTACATCATTGTTATACCGTCCGGTTCTGGGGACAAGGATTTCCACACCATGTGCTTTTTCCGAATCCGCAGAGTTAAGATGCAGGCTCACAAAAATATCTGCATTTTTTTCAACGCCGATGGCCACCCTCTCTTCTAAGTCGGGAAGATAGGTGTCGCCGGTTCTTGTCATATAAACCTGAATCTCCGGATATGCGGCAAGGGCTTCTTTTACATAATTAGCAATCTTGAGGGTTAGCTGTGATTCTACGAATTTTGTACCGTCACTGAAGGTGTATTCCGCACCGCCGTCCATGCCGCCGTGTCCAGGATCCAACACTACGGTAAAGGTTCCTGCTTTATCGCCCGCTTTCGGTGCAGATAAAGCGGACCTGGACATGGAAGCGGGAGCGGCTTCACTTTGAAGCACCTCGGAAATGTCGGAAGCTGTAAGTCCGTCCTCCCCTTCTTTTGTGACTACTGTTTGATTCACATAATCTAATTCTTCCTCTGAGAGATTCTCTGTGTCTGTCTGATTCTCTGTATCCCCAATGATTTCCGCGGCTTGTTCCTCGTCAATACTGAGGGTATCCATCTCTTCCTCCGGCTGCAGTCCGGTCTCGATATCCTGACCGCCTACAGTGGTAACGATTGAAAGAAAGGTTCGGGTAACACCTTCCCCTGGAAGATCCAGCAGGAAAGCGGCATAATTTTCAACAATTTCTTCTGCTTCTGCAGTATGTATCTCCCCATCCCCATCCTGATAGGAGAGCACTGCTTTTTCCATCACAGTAGAAGTATCCCCCATCTCAAGAATGACGGATTGGTGCGTATCGTCTTCCTGGGTCAAAAGCAGCTGGCAGTCCAGAGAAAGGGAATCCCTGCTGTCGTTGTCTGGTTGTGTTTCCTGTGCGGGTTCCTCCTCAGGAAGGCTGTCATGGGCCTGACTGCTGGCGTAAGCCGGCGTCCAGGCAGTGAGCAGCATAACTGCAGTCAGAACATAGCACAGGAGTTTCTTTCGGATGTTTTTCATTTGTCTTTCTCCTTTGCTTTTTTGCAACGTAAAACTTTGTTACTAAAATGTTAATGAATCATTACATATTATAGTATATGGCCGGACGGATTGCAATGGAGGAATAGAAAATGGCCTCTGAATTTAAGAAAAGTTTAATCTGAATTTATAAGCCATCCATTGCAAGGGTCAGAAAAATATGTTACCTTACAAATATAGTTTATCTGTTAGTTGCTATAAATAATGTATTGGGAGAATGTATGAAATGGAAAAATTAGAACTGAAGTACCTCCAATGTCTGGCAGAGCTTTACCCGTCAATCGCTAAAGCCTCCACAGAAATCATTAATCTGCAGTCTATACTGAACCTGCCTAAGGCCACAGAACATTTTCTGACCGACATTCACGGGGAATATGAAGCTTTTTCCCACGTCCTGAAAAATGGTTCGGGAGCAGTGAGAAGGAAGATCAATGAGGTATTCGGACACACTCTGGACGAAAGAGAGAAGAAATCTCTGGCAACCTTAATCTATTATCCAAAAGAAAAGATGGAGGTAGTGAAAAAGAGCAGGGAGAACATGGAAGACTGGTATATGATTACCCTGTACCGTCTCATCGAAGTCTGCAAACGGGTAGCCTCCAAATATACCCGGTCAAAGGTGAGAAAGGCTCTGCCGGAGGATTTTGCCTATGTCATTGAAGAATTGATTACAGAAAAACCGGATCTGGTGGACAAAGAAGCTTACTATGACGAGATTGTCCATACGATTATTGAAATCGGGAGAGCGGAAGTATTTATTATAGCCCTTTCTGAGCTGATTCAGCGCCTGGTAGTCGATCATCTCCATATCCTGGGAGATATCTATGACAGAGGGCCTGGTCCCCAGCACATAATGGATAAGCTGACAAGCTACCACTCCCTGGACATTCAGTGGGGAAACCATGATATTCTCTGGATGGGAGCTGCGGTGGGCCAGCGTTCCTGTATTGCCACTGTGATACGTATCTGTGCCAGGTATGGAAATCTGGACATTCTGGAAGACGGATACGGCATTAATCTGCTTCCCCTTGCAACCTTTGCCCTTGCAACTTACAAAAATGATCCCTGCGAGTGCTTTAAAATTAAAGGGACAGATGTCTATAATCCTGCAGAGACAGAATTGAATATGAAGATGCACAAGGCCATATCCATCATTCAGTTTAAACTGGAGGGCCAGCTTTTGACAAGGCATAAGGAATATAAGATGAGCGACCGGCGGCTTCTGGACAAAATAGATTATGAAGCCGGGACAATGGAACTGGACGGGAAGACCTATGCATTAATCGACAAAAATTTTCCAACCATAGATCCCAAGAAGCCCTTTGAACTTACAGAAGAAGAAACAGCTATCATGGAGCGTCTGGTGACGGCGTTCACCGACTGTGAAAAGCTTCAGCAGCACATGATGCTGCTTCTGAATAAGGGCGGTCTGTACAAAACATTCAATGGGAATCTGCTGTATCACGGATGCGTTCCTCTGAACGATGACGGAAGCCTCATGACTGTAGAGATATACGGGAAAAAATATAAGGGAAAAGCGCTGTATGATGTGCTGGATACCTACGTGAGAAAGGCCTTTTTTGCCCTCAATCCCGTGGAAAGAGAGAAGGGCAAGGATATTCTGTGGTATATCTGGTCAGGCCCCGGTTCTCCGCTGTTCGGAAAAAGCAAGATGGCAACCCTGGAGCGGTATTTCCTGAAAGAGCCGGAGACCCACAAGGAAGTAAAGAATGCTTACTATGGCATGCTGGAAAACGATACGGTAGTAAACAGTATCCTTCAGGAATTCGGACTGGACCCGGAGCACGGTCATATTATCAACGGCCATGTCCCGGTGCATCACATGTCAGGGGAAAGCCCTGTCAAGTGCAGCGGCAAACTTCTTGTAATAGACGGAGGATTTTCAAAGGCTTACCAAAAGGAAACCGGAATTGCCGGCTATACCCTTATCTTTAACTCCTTCGGACTCATTCTTGCCGCCCATGAGCCCTTCACATCCGCAGAAAATGCCATAGCCCAGGAGACAGATATCGTATCAGACAGCATACTGGTAAAACGAGTGGCAAAGCGAATGGTGGTTGGAGATACAGATAACGGGAAAGCCCTCAAAGAGAGAATTGATGAGTTAAAACAGCTTCTGGATGCTTACAGGAGCGGCCTGATAAAAGAAAAGTAAAGAGTAAAAAAGGGGACGTGTTCTTTCTAAAAGGAACACGTCCCCTTTTCGGGTTGGCCTGTCCCAAAATACAACAGACCTGTCCCTAAATGATTTTCCGGGCCAGCGCCTCATCTATAATTAAAGTATTAATATATCCGCTTCTTGCACAGCTTATCACGGACTGGGCATTGACTATACTGGCCGATACTCCGATAACTGTGTCTAATTCTTTCAGAACATCCAAATCAATGGCCATAATTCGTTCATTAATCCCTGCGTTACAGGGGAGTCCATTTTTATCCAGATATCTCCCGCAGATCCGGCACACTGCGCCTAACTCATCTGACGGCCAGTTCCTGTCCCCCAAAAAGAGATGCCTGTGAATCCACCCCTCCCATCATCTGTATGGAATTGATTTTTTGATAATCTCCAAAATACAGCTTTTCGGCAATATAATAAGATATCATATCATTTGTGTATCCAAGAAGCATTCCGTTATTCAAAATAAGCCTGAATGTTGTATGACGGGAGCAGCTGGTCATTCCCCACAGAATTCTATATTGCGCCCATAGTTTTTAAATGTTCAAGATATCCCTGCATTTCCTGATACTGTTTCTGCTGGATACTTTTTCTGTGTCCACAGCCGGAGGCAAACGTGGATTCATCCAGACTGGTACCCTTCCTGTACATTTCCAACAGTTCCGAAACATAATCGATAGGGTATGCTTCCCGCTTCTCCAGTTTCACGCCTGAATATATCCTTGAAGAGCTGCTCGATGGAATCAGTCAGTTGATTTCGGATGATGTTTCCGAACGTGGTAAAAGAGGGTGCCTGTATGTCATCAAGAAGATAGATATACCGGATATCATTTCTGCAGGACTTTTCCATTTCCCGCAGAGAACATATCTCATGTTCCATGAAAGTAAAGAGTATCACTTTGAGGAGTTTTTGTTCATCACATCCCGGACGGTCTCTTTTGTACCCTTTCTCTACAAAATATCATGATAGGTCGATGTGGTCCATAATCTCACAAAAAGTGTATACTGGATCAGAAATATTAATTAATTTTTCTATATCCAGTAGTAATTTTACTGACGTGGGGTATAATTACCGCTGGTGTCATTAGGAGGAATGCAAAAAACGCTCATTATTTTAGGAGTTATCGTTTTAATCTCCGCTGCTTTTTTATGTTTAGCAGATACATGTCTCAGAAAGAGGATGAAGAGGATATGCTTCTGTATGACGGCTACGGATCAGAGGAAGTGGTGGGTGACCTGGCGATTCAAGGGGAGAAACATATCCTTTACATTAGAAAAATCAAGCTAATCCTGTACAATCCGACTTTAGGGAATGTGATCAATGCTGTCAACGCAGACGATGAGGGTGTGGACATCCAGTTAAATGAGAACGGGGAGATTACACAGATTGGGGATGTTCAGAGCAATGAGACAGGACATTGGAAAATCCTGATTGACAATATAGGTGTGCATAAAAATAATGTATGGCATATCCCGGCACAGAATTACCAAGGCTTTACCTTCGTTTGGAACGAAAAGAATTAAACTTTAGCATCAGCCATAGACGCAGGCCTGATATATCAAAATGTTCATATAAAGAGTTTTTCAGTGGAAAGCGCATGACATTACCCAATGCCGAAATTATGTTACACCAGCCGGCTATGTATGGGAATGGTATTCGAGGACCAGAGAGCGATATAAAAATAATGTCTGATTATATGCAAAAGAGCAGACAAAGATTAAACAAAATATTGTCCGAAAATACTGGACGCACAGTCGAAGAAATCAAACGAGATACTGATAGAGATCACTTTATGAATGCCGAATAGGCGTAGTCATATGGCTTGATTGACTCCATAATTTCCAGAATATAGAAAAACCATCCAAGCCAAATCTGCAGAATTACTGTTATCCGACGGGGTAACAGAATAGAACGCTTGTGAAGAATTTGGTGAAATCAGGTTTTCATGTGCTATATTAGTACTCCACCGGTCTTGTAACCCTCCTACTACTATGGTAAGATGGGATGGTAGTAAGTCAAACAATAAGAACCGGCTCTCATTTCCCATATCCCAGTAAAGAGAATGTTTGCCTACATGGCAGGCATCCCTCTTTCAGAGTACATCCGTCGACGCCGGATGTACCTGGCGGCTGTGAACCTGCAGGGAGGCGGGATAAAGATCGTGGATGCGGCCCTGAACTATGGGTACTCATCACCTACAGCATTTAACAGGGCGTTTCAGAGCGTCCACGGCATCGCGCCCTCATCAGCAAAAAGAGAAGGCGTGTTCCTAAAATCTTATCCTCCCATCAGCTTTAAAATCACAGTAAAGGGATTGGAAGAAATGAATTGCAGAATCGAAACAAGAGAGGCGTTCCGCATTGTGGGTATCAGTACACCTCTGCACAAGGAGATTGAGAAAAATAAATGGCCACAATGATGGAGCAACAGCCTATGGGGTTCTTGGGAGTAAGTGCTTGCGGGGAGCTGGAACAGCGCATAGTCACAGAATGGATCCCCACCTCAGGCTACGAGTACGGGAACGCCCCGGATATCGAAGTCTACCTGAACCCGGATCCCGAGGTGTGGATACCGGTGATAAAGTCTCAGGGCTAGAAATTTAGAGCGTATTTGATAGAATATTGAAAGGACAAGGTTGGTACGGATATGAATGCAAATCAAATTATACAATTCCTCACGGTCGCCTCTGAAAAAAATCTGACAAAAGCATCCGAAAAGCTTTTTATATCACAACAGGCACTGAGTAAAGCAATAAGTGCCCTTGAAGAAGAGCTAGGGGTTCAGCTTTTTATCAGAACTGGGAAGGGAACAGAGCTAACAGATTTAGGTGAGAAGATCCTCCCTGTTACCGAATCTTTATTGAAGAAATACGAAGAACACATGGCAATTATAAGGGATGTCATTCAACAGCATCACTATACCATCACGTTGCTTTTTGAACATGCTTTCATGCCCTATGTCATCCCCCCTGACTTTATTTCCAAAATTGGAGAAATTACATTAAAATTTACAATTGCAGATAACACCGAATATTGTATAAAAGGAATTGCGTCTGGAAAGTATGATTTGGGGTTCATACACAAGCCTAAGCAACTGTCCGGTCTTGTATACATACCTGTTTTCCACGAACGGCCGATTGTGCTGATGAACAGGAATCATCCTTTGGCAGCCAAAAAAGAGATTAAGATAGAAGATTTAAAAAATGTAGCGCAATTTCTGCCGGCAGTCAGTTCCTCCGCGGTATATATGGATTATATTGAAGCCTGTATTGAAAGTGGCTTTTATCCAAAGTATGTATTTGAGTCTTCAGATCAGGGAATACTGGCAAGGGGAATCGAGGCAAACAAAGGTGTGGTTGTGGCAGGCGGCAGAGGAATTACGGAAAATGATACAGTGATATCGCGGCCCCTTGTATATAAATCATTTATGGTTGACATGGGGTTTTTGGCAAAGCCTGATTATTCTGAAAAATTGCATCTGAAATCCTTTGTCAAATCTATTATAAACTATTATTCGTGCAGTTAATGCAAGGGCATAAGCGTCACAACTTTTGGTTGTGATGTTTTTTTTGCATGTAAATACTACAACTGTGGAATGTAGGGTAAGAATTATGTTTGTTTTACGATACCGATACCTTTTCTTATAATGAACATATAAAGAAAATAGACTAAGTAAGAAAGGAGTATCTGCTATGACACCACGTGAAAATGTATTGGAAGTAATTAATTGGGGGAACCCGGAATATGTACCGCTGATGAATGAATGCGACCCCTATTTTTTTTCTGGGGTCTGTAATCTGGAAATGACTTTTGGAGGGCCAGATGCTTTTGGGGTTAATTGGGTTTCGACCCCAGAAGGCTCCATACCTGAACCTGGGAAGTTCCTATTCTGTGATATATCCGAGTGGCGGGACTATGTAAAAATTCCGGATGTGGATAAAATAGACTTTAAGGCAATGGCAAAACACGATCTTGTTGGTTTTGACTGGGATAACAAACTTTTGAATTTTTTTTATCCCGCAGGGCTATTTGACCGCCTTGTTGCTTTTATGGGATTTGAAAATGCATTGATTTCACTGGCTGAAGATCCAGAGTCCTGCGATGACTTTTTCCATGAAATGATGAAATACCGCATTCAGGTATTAGAACGTGCTATTGAGGCGTATAAGCCGGATATGGTCACCTATGTGGACGATATGGCACATGCCAAAGGTCTGTTCATATCCCCGGAGACCTATCGTAAACTGATAAAGCCATATCATAGGCAAATTGTCCAGACAGTCAAATCCAGGGGTGTCATTTTTAACCAGCATATCTGTGGGAAATGTGAAGACCTGCTGGATGACTTCGTGGAGATTGGAGTACAAGTATGGAATTCCGCACAGCCAATTAATGACTTAGCAGCAGTTCAGAAGAAATACAAAGGTAAACTGGTGGTAGAAGGTGGATGGGACACTTCCGGCCCAGCCTCCTATCTGGACTCCTCCATAGAGCTTGTGATGGAAGAGGCTATGAGAAATATAAAAGAGTATGGAGTAAATAAAGGGTTTATTTTCTGGCCAATTATTATGAACAAACAAGGAAACGGAATGATTGTAGGAGACGAGCGTCTGGATAAGCTTACCGAAGTCTGGCCCACAATCAGCAGGATTTATTAATGTTGGGAGGTCATATCTATGAAAAGGAATCTTACTCTGAAGCTTACTATCCTCAGTCTTTCCCTGCTGGTACTGGCGCCCAACGGCGCTTCAGTCATCCTGCCTAATATTGCACAGACGTTTCCCGATATACCTTTTACATCGGTGATCCTTGTTCTGACTCTCCCTTTTGCAGTCTTGACGGTCTTTTCTTTTATTACAAGCGCTCTGATGAACTTTATACCTAAAAAAACGCTTGTCATAATAGGCATAATACTATACTTGATTGGCGGGCTCGGTCCTATATTCACAGGTAGTTTCTCTGTACTGCTGTTTTTCAGGGGGGTTCTGGGAGCTGGGATTGGTGTCATTACACCTCTTGCCAGCGGATTAATTCCGCTATTTTTCCAGGGCCAGGAACTGGCATCTGTTTTTGGACTATCATCCTCATTTATGAATATCGGACAGATTTATTTTGTATTCATGGCGGGTTTGTTAGTAACATTAGGTTGGAACAAAACATTTTGGCCTTTTCTGATAGCTATCCCAATTTTGCTGCTAATTATATTTAAGCTCCCTGAGCCGTCAACCTCCGCAGCCGAATGCCAGGATAAACCGAAAATCAAGTTAACACCTGTCTTTTGGTTAATATTCCTACTTGCAATCTTGGAAGGTGTGTTTCATTATCCCATTCTGACTAATACATCCGCTTTTATTGTGGGGATGAATTTGGGCGATAGCGAAACGGCCTCTACGGTTCTTACTGTTATGTTAGTTGCGGGTTTAATCAGCGGTTTTTTATTTTCCAAGATTTTTGCAAAATTAAAGGCTATGACTATCCCACTTTCAAGTATGGTAATGACTGTCGGTTTCTTTACCATGGCATTGGCTGATAACCTGGCAATGGTTTATATTGGAGCATGCCTGGCATGCCTGGGATTATCGGTAAATATGTCTCTTATTTTTGTTTATGCCACTGCGGTCAGCAATCCGTCCTCATCTTCCTTCGCAGTCGCAATAGCCACCACCGGTGTTTATCTAGGAGGGGTCGCTTCCTCTTATGTCATGTCCGGTTTATTGCGGATGCTTGAAAAATCATCCGACCAGACGGTATTTACCATCAGCAGTGCGGCTTTTTTTGGATTTACCTTGTTATCCATAGGGTGCCTGCTCATAAAACGAAAAAACAGATAAGGAGAAAGATATTTTATGGACAATAACACAATACTTACCCCGGAAAAGAAAAAGTATAATGAACGCTTACAACGTATAGAGGATGCGGTTGCATTAAAAGAGCCTGATAAGATTCCACTGGCTCCCAGTTTTGATGGGGTCATCCAGAATTTCTATGGCTCAAGCTATAAGAATACATATTATGACCATCCGAAGGCAATTGATGCGATTGTAAGATTTTATACAGATTATCCTCAGTGTGATGCAACAATGACCAATTTGCTAATAAGCGGAAAAGCATGTGAACTATCTGGCTTTAATTTTATAGACTGGCCTGGGCGACCAGGCACTTCTGTATCAGACTACAGTACCCATCAGATTATTGAGCATGAGTATATGGCACAGGAGGAGTATCCGGAGCTGTTGAAGGATTTTACAGGATTCATGATTAGAAAATACATTCCCAGAGCCTATGACAGGCTCCAGGGTTTGCAAAATTTTTCTTTTAACACTTCCACTGTATTAAGCGCGGCTTTTTTAGCTCCTTTTTATTCGCCTGCCATGCTGGACTCCTATAAGCTTTTTGCAGAAATCGGCAAGTTAGAGGCGGAAACCAGTGCGGCCTTTATGAATCAGATAGACCAGTTGGCCGCCATTGGGATGCCATCCATGTTCATGGCTATTTCGGAAGCACCCTATGATATTTTAGGTGATTATTTCCGTGGAACTGTAGGAATTATGGAAGACCTGTTTGAATATGAAGACGAAATAAAGGAAGCCTGTGATATGTTTGCCGACCAGCAAATTCAGGCACTGCAGTTCCTGCGCTTTATCCCCATGAAGGGTAAAAGGGTATTCTTTCCCCTTCATAAGGGTATGGATGGCTTTATGAATGACAAGCAGTATGAGAAGCTTTATTGGAATCCGCTAAAAAAAATCATGCTTGCGCTGATTGATATGGGTGTGACGCCTTACGTCTTTGCCGAAGGAAAATACAGTACACGTCTGCACTACCTGGCTGATGTACCAAAAGGAAAAGTTATTTATCATTTTGAGGACATTGATATGAGAGAAGCCAAAAAAATCCTGGGAAAAGTAGCTTGTATTTCCGGCAATTTGCCTGTGGCACTGATGGAATATGGGAAAAAGGAAACTATAGTCAATTACTGTAAATCCCTGATTGACAATTGTGCTCCGGGAGGAGGATATATATTTGATTTCAATGGAGCCTGCGAAAATGCTAAACGTGAAAACATCAATACTATGTTCGAAGTTTTTGAAACTTACAGATAATTAGTAACTGTTTAGAACTATGAACAGTTACAACTCAAGCCCATGAAAATCGCCTTTGGCGATGGGGCTTGCTGTTGGACGTTCAACGTTTTTGCATGGGGCTGTCCTGAAAACGTAACTCTCGGAAACCCAATAATAAGCATTACAATAAAGCCTACCAATTATGGTGGGCTTTTAGTTTTGACATGGCAGACGACTTAGCCAATCACTACGTTTACTCCCAGACGTTCTAATGAACGAATATTTCTCTGTATGATTTTCTCATGATTGCATGTATCGTAATAATCGTACCCAAGTTCCTTATAAGGCTGTAACTCTTTCAAGATATGGTAGACTGCAATAAGCATAGAGTGGGCAACCGCAATTAAGGCTCTTTTTCCACCCCGGCGTGCGGCAATTCGTTGATAACGTGAATAGAAATAACTCTTTTTATTCCGAATTGCAGAGCGTGCACACTCTACAAGAACCGATTTTACATGCTGATTACCCTTCCGAATCCGGGTACTCATCTTTTTCCCGGCACTTTCTTTGCATTCAGGGACTAAACCAGCCCAAGAGCTAAATTGAGATTGGTCTTTAAACTGATCCATTTCAATCCCTATTTCTGCAAGCAAACGCTCCGCACTTTTTTTACCTATTCCAGGTATCTGTCGGGAAATAGACAACCCTCTCTTTTCGGGTTGCCCTGTCCCAAAATACTACAGACCTGTCCCTAAATGATTTTCCTGGCCAGCGCCTCAGCAGATGAAAATTCACAGGCCAAAACAGGCAATTAAGCATGGAATCTTCAATATGTCCGAAGGCGAAAAAGGATAAGGAAGAGTATGGCAATTATGATTACTTAGAGGTGGAGAGCATAAAGAAAAGGGGAATCAAACCGACAAAAATGTATGAAAGTTCCAGAAAAAACAGCTGTTTTGTCGGTTTGATTTATGCGTTTACAATGTTATAATAAATCCGTAGGAATGTGTTTTGTGAATTTAAGGGTTATCCCTAATACATTGTAAATTATGAGAATAACGATAGGATTGATTATTGACAAGCTTTCTGTAGAGTATCAGACATACTGTTTTTGGAACGAGGCGGATAAGCGTTCATGGAAACGTCCGGCTCTATTTGATGCGCAGGCAGAACTTGAGGAGGGCCGTATTTATTTGGCACCGACGGATGCATTGCCGTCGAGACATGAATTCACTTCGGACTATTTTATTATCTGTGTAGGGGATGAACCGAGAAAAAATTATCTCAGAGGATGTTTTCCGTTTATCTGGGTAAAAAACGGTTATTTTGCAGAGGTTTTTAATAAGGTACAGGGGTGGTATGAAAGCTATGCCCAATGGGAAATTGATATGCAGGAAGTAATAGCATCAGATATTGATTTCGGGAAGCTGACAAAACTTTCACTGCCTTTTATTGGTAATCCTGTGGCGATTTTAGATACAGAATTTTATCATGTGGCTATTACTACCTGGGAAAAGAAGGCAGATGGGCAGGTTAAATTTCATGTCGAAGCGCCAATGTTCCCAATATCACTTGAAAAATTCGAAAATGTCCATACTATACGGGAGAAATATAAAGAACTGAGGGGGATTTATCGTCCTACAGAAGGATATATCTGTTCAAATTTGTTTGTTACAGGCCGTTTTGTGGGAACAATAACGGTAGCAGAAAGATGGCGGCCTTTTCGGAAAAGCGATGAAGAGATTATACAAGTTTATGCAGAAAGAATAGAGGAAGCTTTTCTGAGACGCGCAAGTGTTAAGACTATGCAGACTTCTACATTGAAAAGTGTTGTCTTTGATTATTTGAATAAGAATCCTGTCAGTAAATATCGGGTAGCTCATATTACCACTGAGAATCAGTTTTTTTTGTGTTTTAAGGTTATGGTACAGGGGGACGGACATTTATCTCCTCCTGTCAATTACATCTGTTCGATATTAGAGAATATGTTTGAAGGCTGTGTTGCCATGGAATATGAGGGCTGCATTATGGGAATTGTAGATTTTTCTATTTTCCCTTATGAATTAGAAAAATTTATTGCCACCTTGAAAAGCTTTTTAGATAAAAAAGGCTTTTATGCTGGAGTCAGCGATCGTTTTACAGACATTCAGGAGGTTTGGATTTATCATCGACAGGCTTATCATGCGTTTAGAATTGGACAGGAAATGCATCCGGAGAAACGTATCTATTTCTTTATGGATTATGCTTTTATCTATATGCTTGAGAATTGCACAGGAGAATTTTCTTTAAAACATCTGATTCCCCCGGAACTCCGAACACTCCTAAAAAGCTCAAAAGCAGGTGTGAATTATGCTGAGACATTGAAATGCTATTTAGAAAATAATATGAATGCCTCTGTGACTTCGAGGCTCTTGTATCTGCATAGAAGTTCATTTATGAACCGTATGGAGCGTGTTCACCAGATATTGGGTGATGAATTATTGAACTCAAAGACAAGACTTTGGTATCAGATCCTCCTGACCATATATGAAGATTCAGAGGAAAATCCAGAATAAATCTGAAATCTAAAAAGAAATTAACTGCTGTATAACAGATGAATATTCATCTGTTTTGCAGCAGTTTTTTGTTGTTAATAGATATAGGCAGTAAAGGACAAAAATGTTTGTTTAGAAGAGATATACAATACACTTTGATGGATTGAATGAAAATAAGTGGATTTGTATACTAAGGGTGTCGACAAATTAAGTAAAAATTGTAAATTTAGCACCACTAGTGGAATTCAATCTTATCTATGGAGGAGGTTATACATTGAGCCAAAGCAATGAAAAGTTGAAACTCGAGAAGCCGGCAGGTCCAAGGATGACATCAAAGCCAGTAAAAATCATTGGTTTAATTTTGGCAATTGTTTTATTTGTAACATTTGCGTTTCTTTTAAAACCTAGTGAGACCTTGCCGCAGCAGGCGCTGAATACAATTGCTATCTTTTTAACATTTGTATGCTGTTCTATTTTCGGCGTCTGTCCCATGCCAATTATCGGACCCATTTGCATTGTACTTCTCGTGATTACCAGAACCTATACTATAAATGAAGTCTTGGCAACTGGTTTTGGAAGCAATACGGTGTGGTTTATTATTTTTGCGTTTGCGCTTACTACGGCCATCAATAAAACAGGATTATTTAAAAGGATAGTGGCAAGAGTAATGATGCTATTGCCTGAGACCTGGGGAGCACAGGTGATTGCATTTTCCATTTCAGGATTTATCCTCAATCCTTTTATTCCAAGTGGCAATGCAAAAGTGTCTATTTTTGCTCCAATGGTAGAATCAGGAGCTTCCCAGTATAACCTGGAGCCCCATAGCAAGGGAGCGGTAGGCATGTGGATGGGGTGCTGGCCGGTAATTGCTAATTTTACAAATGCTTGGGCTACAAGTACGGGATTTTTGATTTGTACTGCTATTAGCGGCGAAAAATATTCTTTTACCAGCTGGCTTGGAATAACTGGAGTTTGGATGATCGCAATGATGGTTATGTGGACTTTATATATTTTAATTAAATTTAAGCCAGAAACAGGTACCAAGTTTGATAAAGGTACTGCGAAAAAAGCATACGAAGAACTGGGTCTTATGTCCAAGCAGGAAAAGATCGGCATGCTAATATTATTAATCACGGTAATACTTTGGATTTTTGGCAAAAATTTTGGGATTGACGATACAACAGCAGCTATCATTGGCTTTTGCCTTACAATGCTGTTTGGACTTTTTAATCCACAGAAGGATTTGAATACAGCAGTTCCCTGGTCATTAATGTTAAGTATGTTCTGCTTAATGCCCATTTTTGCAGGAATTAATACCTTTGGTATCAGTGACTTCTTAGTTAGTGTGCTTCAGCCGGTGGCCGGTGTAGTCGGCAACCCAGTAGTATTGATTATATTAACTTGTTTAGTAGTCTATGCTATTCGTCAATTGGTAATTGATACTTCCGGTTCCGTAATTATTTGTACGACACTGTTTGGAGGACTTGCTGCAGCTATGGGGCTTCCTGTTGCTGCAATTTCTTTCTCAGCATTTGTCTGTACTTCTATTTTCAATAACCAGGCATTATCACTCCCATTTTTGACGGCTAATGCGGCTACTAAAGGGTGGATTCAATTTGATGATATAAAGAGAACGGCCTGGCCTTATGCGATTATGCAGGTAATTGCACTTTTGGTAAGTATTCCTGTATGGAAACTGCTGACATAGATATTTATATTGTAATATGGGATTAAGATTTATAAAGGAGGAATGGACAATGACAGCAGAGTTAAATAAATACACTTATGAAGAAATAGAGGCTTTTGGGAAAAAAATCCACGATGTTATGCTGGAAGCCAGAAAAACAGGACAGTATGTGGTGGCTAATGAAGCAATTTTGGATGATAATGTTGTATACGAATGGGCTCTTGGGCCTACTCTGCCGGCTTATGTAGCAAATGGAAAAGATGCCGTTATGCGAAACGCATTGGGGGCAGAGATGGCTGGTGTGGATGGATGGAAGTACCCTTGGGGTGATTACTGGGTAGATCCAGAGAAGGGGGTTCTGATTTATAATTGGAAAATGATCTCCCCTTGGGAAAGGTCGGATGGAACTTTCTATGCGGCCAATGGATACGGATATTCTTTCCATACTTATGCCGGAAATGGCCGTACAAAGCACAAGACAGATATCTGTGAATCGCAGATGCTGCAGTATTGCCATGCGGAAGGAGTAGCAGGCGGGTTTGCTAATGAAGCAATGCGAGAAAAAGTTAAGATGCGCAGAACCAGAGAAACAATGGCATTGGAAAATTGGATAGAGCATTTAGAAGAGCTGCGTGAGGAATACGGATACAAAGAATAATTGCCAATTACCAATACCAAAGTGGATAGGAGGGTTTAAGAATGAATTTTACTGTAGAGAATGATGCACACGTATTTGATCAAATCGATAATAACTATACCGCACATGTAAACGATATTAATTGCCATAATTATGCTCCGGTGGAATTGAAGCAATTTGCAGAAATGTGGAAAAAGGCGTTGGATAAGGCGCGTAAAACGCGGGATTATGCGCCATTGGCCCGCTATATGACCGATGATTTTAAGTATACTTGGTGTTTGCCTGGTGTGGATCCTACATATTTTCATAAGCGTTTGGAAGCCAATGGCAAAGACGAGGTTGTAAATACCGTTCATATTGACACAATGATTGGGGTGGAAGGCTGGGATTATCCTTGGATTGAGACTTATATAGATCCGCGAAAAGGGGTAATTTTCTATATGTGGAAGGAAGTTACTCCATACAGAAAGAAAGATGGAACACTATTTGAAAACCAAGCTTTTGCTGTTACACGGCTGGACTATGCCGGCGGTTATAAAGTGAAGGTGATGGAAGATTTGGTGGACTGTGAATTTCATATTGCACTGGTAGATGAAACCATTGCAGCAGGATTTGCGCCAGAAAGCCTGATACAGAAACAGAATGAGTATTATCGTCAGCTGGCCAAAGATTACAATGCTTTTTACCGTCATCTTGAAGAACTTTGCAGCCAGGCAGGCAATGATAAATCTATGATTCCGGATCTTTTGGACGGTTATTATTCTCCATACAAAAATGCAGTTGTTAAGGGAGTGGAACCGGAACTAGAAACAGTAGATGCCTATCCAGTTTCGGAAACAGCGGTACCGGCCGATTCAAAAGCTTTGGTGTCTAATCAACTAGAGAGGGAAATTGAACCTTCCGCTGTGCATTTATCAGAGATCTGTACTCAGCCAGAACTAAGCATTCAAGATGCCAAAGCTTTTGGGGAGCATATGACAGTCAGAAATCATGTAGGATATTATGATTTTACACATAAACTTTTAGAAGTGACAGGACTTGATGCCCGAAGCTTCCTCAGCAGAATGTTTGTAGGTCCGGTTGCAAAAGCAAAAATAGGTCAGGGCAAATATACTACTATGCTGAATGAAGACGGACAAATCATTGATGATGTAATCGTATTCCGGATTGAAGAAGATAAATACTGGATATCTACTTTATATATTGAGGAATTAATTGCCTGGTTCAATGCCCATAAAACTTATGAAGAGGTTTATTATAGTGAAATTACTGGAATTACGTTCATGTATGCGGTGCAGGGCCCAGCCTCACGAGCTGTATTAAATGGGTTCCTGAAAGAAAGCGTTACTGAGCTGAAGCAGTTCCAAATCTGTAATAATTCAATAGGTGAGATTCCGGTAAAAGTTGCAAGAAGTGGTTTTACAGGAGAGCTGGGATATGAAATTTACTGCAAACCAGAGGATAGAGAACTTGTAAAAGATGCTTTAGAAAGAGAAGGGCAACGTTATGGAATAACAGAGATTACCACAGATGTAATTATTAACAGTTTGCCCAGAGAAAAAGGATATGTTTTGATGAGCGATATTGGCGGTCTGAATCCTATGGAATGCGGCTTAGGATGGAGTATTGACTGGACCAAAAACTTCATTGGGAAGACAGCTCTTGAAAAGGTAAATGTCCAAGGGGCCAAAAAAGAACTGCTTGGTTTTGCGGTGAACGATGATTCTGCGGTAATAAACGCAGGCGCAGAGGTCTTTGTAAACAATGAGTATGCAGGACGGGTTACGGTGTTCACTTATGGCTTTTCCTTGAAAAAAAATATTGGTTATGCAGTAGTAAACGTTTGTACTGCAAATATTGGCGATTTTGCAGTCATAGTCAGCGAAGGAAAACGGTATGAAGCTGTTCTGAGAGATAGAGTATTCTACGATCCTAAGAACGACAGAATAAAAGAAAGGAATATTGCAGAACTAGAAAAGGCAGCCCTTAATCCGTATGCTTCGCTTCGCAAAAATGACAGCAGTGCTAAGAGAGATCACGAGAGTGTCCGAAATGCTGTGGGATATTACGACTTTACCCATAAACTGTTAGAGGTAACTGGTCTGGATGCCAGAAGCTTTCTCAGCAAGATGTTTGTAGGGGCTGTGGCAAAAGCTAAAGTTAATCAGGCTAAGTATACAACTATGCTAAATGAAAGCGGACAAATCATTGACGATGTAATTGTGTTCCGAATGGATGAGGATAAATACTGGGTATCTACTCTATATATTGAAAAATTGATTGTCTGGTTTGATGCACACAAAAATTATGAGGAGGTTTCTTACAGAGAGATCACAGAAGATATAACAATGTATGCCGTTCAAGGACCCTGCGCCAGGAGACTGTTAAACGATATAGTAAAAGAACCTATAGATTCTTTGAGAAACTTTTTTATCAATGACAATACACTTGCTGGGGCAGCAGTTAAGATTGCGAGGAGCGGTTTTACAGGAGAATTAGGGTATGAAATCTACTGTAACCCGAGAGATGCAGATTTAGTAGAAAAGGAATTAAAGGAAAAGGGAAAGAAATATCATGCGGTCAAAATTGCCACAGATGTAATTACCACTAGTCTGCCGAGAGAAAAAGGATTTGTTCTGATGAGTGATATTGGTGGGTGCAGCCCCTTAGAATGCGGTTTGGGCTGGAGTATTGACTGGAATAAAAATTTTATTGGAAAAGCGGCATTGCAGAAAGAACAAATGCAGGGCTCCAGAAGAGAACTGCTTGGCTTTGTGGTTGAGGATGATTCTGCGGAGATCACGGAGGGTGCTGAAGCGAAAATCGGTAGCAAGACAGTTGGAAAGGTTACTATGTTTACCTATGGTTTTACGATACAGAAAAATATTGGTTTTGTCTTGATATGTAAAGAAGATGCGAAAATTGGCGATAAAATTCTAATAAATGGTATACCGGCGATTCTCACAGACAGAATATGGTATGATCAAAATAATAGTAGAATCAGATCCTGATTCCTGCTGTCTTGTAAATTTCAATTGACAGAGTGGGGGAGATACTTCCCCTGCGCTGTTAATAAACTCTCTAAAAAGAAGTGCGGGTGGATATGGGAGGAAGAGCATGGGGAAAAACAATACAAAGCGCGGATGTATAACGGCAATTGCGACAATGCTTATGGTAATGTTAACAGTTCTGCCGTTAAATACTATCGGATTGTTTATAAGACCAATTTGCAAAGAATTACAGATAACAACAGCACAGCTATCTCTATGTTTTTCACTAAATGCAATTGGTGCAGTTGCTACCTCTTTTTTCTTTGGGCGCTTATATAAACGTTTTGGGAAAAAGCCTTTGATAGTAGTTGGAGGTATTACGGTATTTTTATATCTTTTCAGTATGTCCGTATCATCAAATCTTTTTTTGATCTATGTAACAGCTGCGGTGGCGGGGATCGGAGGAACAACAAGCGGATTTGCTATGGGGCAGTTAACTATGACAGAATGGTTTGATAAGGCCAGAGCAACGATGTATAGCAGCTTGACAATTACGCTGTCACTATTTGTTGCACTTCTCTCACCAATTATTGCAAGCGGAATTCTCAATTTCGGGTATCGGTTGGTATTGCTGGTAGAAGCTTTTATTAGTGGCGGTGGCATTGTTTTGCTGGGACTTTTTGCCGTCAGCAAATCACCTGAAAAATATGGAATGCGTCCCATTGGTTATCTGTCTGCTCATCATAAAATGGAACCGATAGGAGCTTCTCTGACCATGGCCCAGATTCGCAAGACACTTCCCTTTTGGATAGCGCTGTTAATAAGCTTGATGACATGTACAGTGGGACGGGTTGCATCTACACATGGAAACAACTTTTTTCAAACACTTGGACTGAGCAGTACACAAGCATCTTATGTATCTTCAGTAAATGCGATTGCCACCTTGGTGTGGTCTGTCCTTTTCGGTGTTCTTTCTGACAAGTTCTCACCGAAAATTGCTGCCGTGAGCAGTGGGTGCTTTGCAGCGGCAGTAATGCTGATGAATCCCCTGCTGGCAGGAATGAGCGGGGCCCTGCTATATGCTATTTTTGTAGAGGCAGAAAGCGGTATTGCCAGCATTTATTCGCCGGCTGTTGTAGCTAAAGTTTATGGAAAACAGGAGGCTGCCCAAATGATAGGGCTTATCCGCTGCTTTGCCTCGATCGGATCTATCATGGGACCTGTGTTTGCTGGGATTTTATATGATCGCTTTGGCAATTATAGTTTTTGTTTGTTTGTAACAGGAACACTTATGATATTTGTAGTTGTCCTCTGCATCGTATTGGATAATAAAAAAGTGTGGAAAATATAAGAAAGATGAAAGGCGAGGCATAACAGACCCTGCCCTATCCCAAACTGCAAAATTCTGTTGACAGTCCTTGTCTGATATCATATAATTCAATTAAATTAAGTGCAGACTGCAGAAAGGAAACTGAAAATGGACGACGCCGACTGCGACGAAGACCGAACAAATTGTAAGGCAACAGCAAATATAAAAATCATACCGGACATAGCATTCTGTCAGCACCCTATAAATCGTGCTGAAGGAAAGTTATGTCCTTATTTAGTGCAAAAAAAGAGAATATTTTGCTGGAAAAGCTGAAATAGAGTTTATTGAATAGAGAAATTTATAGTAGGAAAGGATTTTGTATATGAACAGTAACAGCATTTCACTGGCAATTATTGTAATCTGTATTATTATGTCGGCTTACTTTTCGGCAACGGAAACAGCCTTTTCTTCTCTGAATCGTATCCGGGTGAAGAATATGGCGGATAAAGGAAATAAAAGGGCAGAGCTTGTTTTAAAACTGGCAGGTAATTATGATGGAATGCTCTCAACAATCCTGATTGGCAATAATATCGTTAATATCGCCTGCGCATCAATTGCCACGGTTTTGTTTGTAAAGCTTTTGGGTGAGGATATGGGTGCCAGTGTCTCAACTGTTGCAACTACCATTGTTGTTCTCATTTTTGGGGAGGTATCTCCCAAAAGCATTGCTAAGGAGTCACCAGAAAAGTTTGCCATGTTTTCCGCTCCTTTTTTAAAGGGATTTATGGTGGTTCTGACGCCCTTTAATTTTTTGTTCCGCCAGTGGAAAAAGTTCCTGTCTAAACTGGTAAAAACCTCAGAGGACCGTTCCATTACTGAGGAAGAACTGCTGACTATAGTGGAGGAGGCAGAACAGGACGGAGGGATCGGGACCCAGGAAAGTGATCTGATCCGCAACGCCATAGAATTTACAGAAGTTGAAGCCGGAGATATCCTGACTCCCCGTGTGGATGTGGTTGCCGTCTCTATTGAAGACTCCAGGGACAGCATTGCCGGGGCTTTTGCCGACAGCGGATTTTCCAGACTCCCGGTATACTTGGAGAATATCGATCAAATTGTAGGAATCCTGTATCAGAAGGACTTTTACAATTACGTATATCACACGGATGAGAAGCTGGAGAATATTGTAAGAAGGCCGCTCTTTATAACAAAGACAAAGAAAATCAATATTCTGTTAAAAGAGCTTCAGGCGGCAAAATCTCATATTGCTGTTGTGATAGATGAGTTTGGCGGAACGGTAGGGATTGTAACCTTGGAAGATATTTTGGAAGAGCTGGTAGGTGAAATCTGGGATGAACATGATAAGGTGGTTATGGAAATAGAGAAGGAAGGGGAGGGCGTCTATACAGTTCTCGGCAGTACTAACGCAGAACGTTTTTTTGAAGAGCTGGACAGAGAGGAAGAATTAGAAGTGACTACAGTCAGCGGCTGGGTGATGGATGAATTGGGTAAAATACCGGAAGAGGGAGAACAGTTTCAATTCGAAAATCTGAAAATTACTGTGCTTAAAATGTCAGGACGCCGTGTAGAAAAGATACGGGTAGAAGTTCTGCCTCAGATAGAGCGGGCCGGGTAACCGGCCCGTCCTTTTTCTACATAATTCACTTAATAACTTGAATATTTTCCCATAATAACATACAATAATGAGAAAGACTACGACACGAGGGAGAGAATCATGATCTACAACACAATCTTAGATGCAATGGGCAATACTCCGCTGATCCGTCTGAACCATATGGGGGATCCCAACGGGGCACAGATACTGGTGAAATTCGAAGGATTAAATGTAGGCGGCTCTATTAAAACCAGAACCGCTTTTCATATGATTTCAGCGGCTGAAGAAAAAGGACTGCTTCACAAGGATTCCATTATTGTGGAACCTACCAGCGGCAATCAGGGAATTGGGCTGGCATTAATCGGAGCCGTGAAGGGATACCGGACGGTGATTATTATGCCGGATTCTGTGAGTGAAGAGCGCAGGAAGCTGGTTCAGCACTATGGGGCAGAGGTCAGGCTGGTACACGATGCAGGTGATATCGGAGCGTGTATTGAAGAGTGTCTCCAGCAGGCACTGAATATGGCCCGGGAAGATCCCAATGTATATGTGCCTCAGCAATTTGAGAACCCTGCAAATCCTTCTGTACACAGAAAATATACGGCCCGGGAAATTTTGCGGGATGCAGGAGGTCCTATTCACGGATTTTGTTCCGGAATAGGCACCGGCGGTACCATTACGGGAATCGGGGAAATTCTGAAAGAGCAGAATCCGGATATGGAAATCTGGGCAGTGGAGCCGGAGAATGCGGCAATTCTTGCGGGCGGTAATATAGGAACTCACATACAGATGGGAATCGGAGACGGTTTGATACCAGCCATACTGAATCAGAAAATATATGAAAACATTTATATTGTAAGCGACGAGGAAGCCTTACAGACCGCAAAAGATCTTGCCCGCCTGGAAGGCCTTATGTGCGGGATTTCCAGTGGAACCAACGTGGCGGCAGCCATTGCTCTGGCAAAAAAACTGGGAAAAGGAAAGACAGTGGTTACGGTATTGCCGGATACGGCGGAGCGATATTTCAGCACACCTCTGTTTGAGTAGAGGCCAAGGGTATTATTTGTATGACTTATTGTAATGACGACAAGAGCAGGGGAGATTCTTCCCCTGCTTTTGTTATATACAGACCGAGATACCGGTAAGAGTAGTATTTTGCCGGAAAAAAGTGTACGATAGGGACAGAAAGGGGTGATACAAATGGATAAAATCATGGCTAAGAGAAACTATATTCGAAATCCCAGAGAGAAGGTGAGGCATTGGGGGGCAAAAGAATTGTGCAGCATCTTTGGGCTCAGCTATGACACAAGAAAAGAGAATGCCAAACTGGCTGAACTTATTTTTCGGGCAGTGTCCGAAGATTATCAGGTGCCCCGGTCTTATGCCTCCATTGCATCCAGGGCATTCCTGCTAAAAGGGATCGGTGAGGGCATTCTGGAGGAGGACTCTCTGGCTCTGGAGGGAGATATCGTACTTACACATCCGCTGAAATCTCTGTCAGACAAAGAAAATATTCTTCTGGCAGCAGTTCTCACGGGAATGCGGACACACGTTATGGACGGGGCAGGTGTCAAGGAGTATCTGAAGAAGATGCAGGTGAGCAAAAAGTATGTACCGGTTGTAGAGGCGGCAATGGAAAGTGTGCAGCTGGCTGAGAAGCAGGCAATCCCCTCTGAGGAGAAATGCCCGGGCGGGCGGAAGGCGGGATGCTCCAGCTTTTCCGGCCAGCTGGAGCTCTATGTCAGTAAGCAGTTAGATACCATCCGTCAGCTCACAGAAAAGACTCCTGACTATGGGGATCCGGAAGCTATACATGATCTTCGTGTGGCATTCCGCAAGCTGTACTCTGTGACGGAAGTATTTTCCCACTATATGAAGCCCCGGTGGAGTTTCTGCTATCAACCCCAACTTAACCGGAATCTCAAACGACTGGGAGCGCTAAGGGATCTGGATGTTCTGAATCAAAAACAAATAGTTTTTCTGGAGAAAGAAGGCATCAGCCCGGATGTATTTCCTGTATGGAACAAAATCACAGGGGAAAGGAGGGAGGGATGTCTGACGGCGATGGACCAGTATTTTTCCTCTGACGAATTCCCGAAGCTGGCGGCAGCTATGGAAGAGGAGATAAAGCGGGGGATCTGTACCCCTGTACTTCACAGAGGGAAAGGGGCGTGTATATTTTTCCCGGAGGAAGTAAAAAAAGAGGGTGTCTGGCGTGCGGTTATGAAAATCAAAGCACAAAAGAACTGGATGGAAGGCCTGCTGGTTCCGGAACCGGTACTTCATAAGCTTCGCCTTTCCTTTAAAGAATTGAGATATGTGTTAGATTTCTTCCGTGAGATTCTGGACAAAGAGGAAGCAGAAATGCTGGAAGCAGCCAGGCTGTTCCAGGAGGTCCTGGGAGATCTGCACGATGAGACCGTACTTCTCCAGGAAATTAGAAAATTATGCAAAAAGCAGGAAAAATACCAGATGGATCCTGAGGAAAGAACATACCTAAAAAAATTTGAACATTTTTCTGAAAAGGAGAGAGACCGGCACTACGCCTTATTTGAAAAGCATTGGAATGCGTTTTGCAGGAAATATATCTAAATAAAGGAAAGCCAGGATCCCCTCTGAGGATCCTGGTTTTGCCGAATACTTTCTAATCATTGCTGCGGAATCATCCGCGTGGAACAGGTCCGCCGCAAGACTCCCGCACCGTCAATTCAGGCGTCAAAAGAATTTCTTTCTTTGGGAAAGATGCATCTTCCAGCCGTTCAAACAGCAGTTCTGCTGCAATAGTCCCCATCTCATAAGCTGAAACATCCACACAAGTAAGAGGTGAATAACAGATAGAGGCCCAGTCCGGTTCGTAAAAGGCCACCACGGAGATTTCTTCAGGCACTTTTATGTTATGCTCCTTCAGATATGTGAGACAACCCAGGGTCATCAGATTATTAGCCACAAAAATCGCGGTTGGAGGTGTCTCCAGCCGTAGAAGTTCATGGGCCGCCCGATGAGCGGATTCAACCGTGAAATCACAGTTGATAATATAGGATTCATTTTCTTCAATTCCTTGATCCTTCAGGGCATCCAGATAACCTTTCAGGCGCATACGACCGGGATAGGTGTCCTGCTTTCCGCATATGGTGGCAATTTTTCTGTGCCCCCTGCGGATTAGATGGGTAGTTGCCCGGTAGGCACCATAGTGGTCATCGATACCTACAAAATCCGCTTCCACGGAAGAACATTTGCGGCTGATCATAACAAAAGGAATGTCGTTATAATTGATCTTATTTAAACTGGTATCCTCTTCGGAGACTACAGAGATAACAAAGCCATCGCAGAGATGCCCCCGTATGCTGTCCAGATATCCGTTCTGCTTGGCTGTATTTTCATCAGTGTTGCACAGAAGGAGGCGATATTTATTTTTTAGGCACACATCCTCCACACCCCTGGCAATGCTGGTATAAAAGGGGTTGCATACATCGGGGATTACCAGTGCAATCTGGTTGGTTTTTCCGCGTATCATACTTTGTGCCACGGTATTGGGGGTATATCCCAATTCCTCAATTGCTTTTAAAACCTTGACCCTGGTCTTTTCGGATCCGAATCCGGGTTCGTTCAATACTCTGGAGATTGTGGATACAGAAAGCCCCAAAGTATTTGCCACATCTTTTAAGGTTACCATATAGGGAATATCCTTTCTTTTACACAAATATAAATTCATCTTATCGGTCAATAATTTGGAAGAAAGTACTAACTTTAAACTACAGTATAAAGCATAAGTCACAAAAATGGAAGACAGGACAAATAAAAAGGCCTTAAGGATTGACAGGAAATAAGTAAAACGTTATACTTAAAAATATAAAGAAATAGTTTTAAAATAAATCAATTAAACAATATTTAATGAAATATATAACATAAAATACATAAATAGTCATTCATTATTGGATAAAAATACTCATATAACCCCTAAAATATTTTATTAAAATAAAACGTTATATTAAGAAAGGAGCTAGTTATTATGAGTGCAGAATTATCTTCAAGAGAACGGGTGAACCGGACCCTCAGACATCAAGAGGCGGACAGAATCCCGCTGGACCTGGGCAGTACCCCGTTTACTACGGTGCATCTGGAGGTTGCCAAGGATTTGAACCGATACCTGGGGGAAGCGCAGGAATCCTATGAATTTATTTCTTTCAGTGCCCAGGCAGTGAAACTGAACCCTCAAGTGTCGAAAAAGCTTAACATTGACACCTGCGGAGTGACAACACGCCTGCCGGATTCCTATCGTATGAGAATTGATGAGACGAATTCTTACGAGGATGAGTGGGGGATTCGGTACAGAAAGGTTCCTGCATCCTATCAGTATGACTTTATACAACATCCTCTGGAAGAGGCGGATTTGGACGATCTGGAAAATTTTCAATTTCCGGATCCGGTTGAGGAGACAAGATTTGCCGGATTCAGAGAGAATGTGAAACGGATTTATGAGGAGACAGACAAGGCGATTGTTTTAAATCCCCCCTATGGCTGTCAGATTATGGCTGTAGAAGCCTGGCTGACCGGTTTTGAACGTCATTACTGTGATATAGCCGCTGACCAGGAATTCATCCACGCACTGTCGAGACGGCTTATGGACTGGTATATGAGATGGCTGGACCGGGCGCTGGACGAGGTGGGGGAATATATCTCGGTGATTGCCTGCGCCGATGATCTGGGGATTCAGTCAGGCCCCATGATTCGGCCGGAGACGTATCGGGAGCTGTTTCAGCCATACCATAAAGAATTGTATTCTTTCATCAAAAAGCGGACAGATGCCAGGATATTTCTTCATTCCTGCGGCTCTGTGGTTCAGTTTATGGACGACATTATTGAGAACGGAGTAGATATTCTGAATCCTGTACAGGTTACTGCAAAAGATATGGACACTAAATTTTTAAAGGAACGGTGGGGGGATAAGATTACCTTCTGGGGCGGAGGGTGCAATGCCCAGAAGGTACTTCCTTTCGGAACCTTAGATGAGGTTGAGGCGGAAGTGCGTATGAGAATCGATGATTTGAAGCCGGGGGGAGGTTTTGTGTTTGCGCCCATACATAATATCCTGCCGGG
The DNA here is from genome assembly GCF_900129135.1 of Lactonifactor longoviformis DSM 17459. GTDB lineage: Bacteria > Bacillota > Clostridia > Lachnospirales > Lachnospiraceae > Lactonifactor > Lactonifactor longoviformis. Next base: position 31,720 of record NZ_FQVI01000017.1, on the reverse strand, counting down.
TATCAGCGGAGAAAAAGTAAATGCCATGTACCGTGTAGCAAAAGAGTACGGGACCTATGGCCAAAAGGAGGAAAAGTAACCCATTACGTTTGCCAAGCGGAGAGAAAGAAGGAAGATACTATGGATGAAATTAATCAAAAACTGCCTATATCAAAATTAAGTGTTTTAGGATTGCAGCATGTGTTAATCTTGTATTTCAGCTCTGTCTCAGTGCCTTTGATTGTGGGAAATGCTTTGAAGCTCTCTACAGGTGAGATTGCGTTTCTGATCAATGCCAGCCTGCTGTGCGCAGGGATTGCAACCCTGGTACAGAGCATCGGATTCGGAAAATATGTTGGACTTAAGATGCCTGTTATGCAGGGAATGACACTGATGGCTTCCGGTGCCCTGACAGCAATCGCTACAAGCTATGATATTCAGACCGTATTCGGAGCCGTGATCGCGGCTGGTGTAGTCTGTCTGGTCATTGGCCCTGTGTTTAGTAAGCTTATGCCTTTGTTTCCCAACATTGTGCGGGGCTGCGTCATCAGCGTAGTTGGACTCACTCTAATTCCGGTAGCTGTCAATTGGATTGCCGGGACAAAGGATACCGAGCTGTACGGACATCCCACAAATTTCCTGTTGGCCCTTATCGTTGTGGCGGTTATAGTGGTCTTAAACAAATTCTGTACAGGCTTTGTTAAAAACATTGCTGTTTTAATTGCTTTGTGCGCAGGGTTTGCGGCTGCTCTGGCAATGGGAAGAGTGGATCTGTCGGGTGTATCCCAGGCCTCCTGGTTCGGTGTAACTCTGCCCTTCCACTTTGGACTGCCTAAATTTGCCCTCACTCCTATTGTATCGCTCAGTGTGGTTATGCTGGTAATCATGGCAGAGTCTATTGTGATTTATCTGGCCATCGGAGAAATTGTAGAGCATGATACAACGGAAAAAGATATGTCCAGAGGCTTCATAGCCAATGGTATCAATGTTATATTTTCAGGGATTTTCAACTCCTTTGTGTTTACTTCCTTCACACAGAATATAGGACTTGTTGCGCTGACAAAGATAAAAAGCCGCTTTACCACAGCCGCCGGAGGCGTTATCCTGATTCTTTTGGGATTCTTTCCCAAAATAGCTACGATTGTAGCATCGATCCCTTCACCGGTACTGGGAGGAGTGGGGATTGTGGTTTTTGCTACCATTACAGCCAGTGGGATCAAAACCATGATGAGCGCGGATATCTCGAAAGGCGATAATTCATTGATTGCAGCTCTTTCTATTGGTGTGGGCCTTGGATCCACACTTCTGAAAAGCGCAGGGGCATTTGCTGCCTTCAGCCCTAATATTCGTATTTTTCTGGAAGATGGTGTGATAACAGGCTGTATTACTGCTGTAGTTTTAAACCTGATTTTTAATGGCTACAGGGAAAAAGAAAAGAAATGAATGGAAAGCCGGATGCAGAAGCTGCTGTATCCGGCTGGATTTGCAGTTGGAAGCAGGATGGCAATAGTGGGGTGCATGATATGAAAGAATGCCAGGCCATATTGGAAATGAATCATATATACAAACAATATTCCGGAATAACCGTGCTTGAAGATGTTACATTCCGGGCTTATCCGGGAGAGGTGCAGGTACTTCTGGGAGCCAACGGAGCAGGTAAATCCACACTGATGAATATAGTTTCCGGAGTTACCGCCTGTGACAGGGGCAGGATATATATCGGAGACAGAGAAGTGTGCATCCGCAGTGCGGCAGATGCCGCCAGGGAAGGGATTGCAATGATTCATCAGGAACTAAGCCTCTTTCAGGAAAGAAGTGTGTATCAGAATATCTTTATGGGAAACGAGAGGATGAAAAAGAACCTTCCGTTCTGGACAGATTCCAAACGCATGGAGGAGGAGAGCCGCAAGGTGCTGGAAGAAATGGGATTTGCGATAAATCCGGGGGAGACCGTGAAAAATTTGAGCATTGCCCAGCAGCAGATTGTAGAGATCGCCAAAGCTGTGTGGAAGCGGGCAGACATTTTAATCATGGATGAACCTACCTCCAGTCTGACAGAGGCCGAGGTTGCCCGGCTGTTTTGCCTGATTCGAAGGCTGAAGGAACAGGGATGCGCCATAATTTATATCTCCCATAAGCTGGATGAGCTATTCCGGATAGGGGACAGAATAACCGTATTATTCCAGGGAAAAGTATGTCTGGAGGAATCCATGAAGCAGGTGACAAAAGAACAGCTGGTGAAATCCATGAGCGGAAAAGAGGTGCAGCGGGTAAAAAAGGTTAGCTGTGCGCTTCCCCAGGAGGCCCTGCGCGCTGTGAATCTGAACGGGAGAAGATTCAGAGACTGCAGCTTCTATGTAAAAAAAGGAGAGATTGTTGCTCTGACCGGCATGGTAGGTGCCGGAAGAAGCGAACTGGTAAAAGCAATATTCGGCGCGGATGCGCTGCGGAGCGGAGACATATATCTGTTCGGAAAACGGGTTTCGGGGAGACCATCCCCTTCCGCCAGCATTGCAGGAAGGATAGGATTTCTCCCGGAGGAAAGGAAGCAGCAGGGATTGATTATGGGAATGGACGTGGGAAAGAATATTGTGCAGGCAGATCTGCCCAGACTCTTTCCCAAAAGGATTCTGAGCAGAAAGAAGGAGAGGGAGACGGCTCGGACCTTTGCCGGGGAAGTAATGTATACACAGGGGATTCAACGGCTTCCGGAAAAGCTAAGCGGCGGGAATCAGCAAAAAGTGGTGTTGGCAAAATGGCTCTGTACAGACAGTGATTTACTGATTTTTGATGAGCCTACTAAAGGAATTGATGCGGCGGCACGGGCAGAAATCTACCAGCAGATTCTCGATCTGGCCGGGAAGGGAAAAGGGATTCTCCTGGTATCATCGGATCCGGCAGAGGTACTTCAGCTCAGCGACCGTGTCTATGTAATGAGAGAAGGCAAGATCTGTAAAGAACTGGCAAGAAGTGAGCTGACTGCAAATAAGATTGTAGCGTCAGAATTATAAGGATGTTGCTTATGGAGAAAAAAAGAGTAAAATACAAAACGGATTTTGGGATGAAAAACACTTCGGCGCTTACCGGGACGATTATGGTGTTCCTGCTGTTTTCCATTTTGTCGGATGATTTTCTTACGGTATATAATATCTCAAACGTTTTGAAAAATTGTGCCGTTCTTCTGATAGCGTCCATGGGGACAACCATGGCTATTCTGCTGGGCAGCAATGATATCTCTGTGGGATCTGTTATGTCCCTAGGAGGGATAATCACGGCAATGCTGATAAAAGGCGGTGCGGATCCGGCTTTGGCTGCCGCCGCAGGATTGGCGGCAGGACTGGGCGCTGGTCTTATCAATGGGATTCTTATCGTATATTTTCAGGCTAATTTCTGGGTTGCAACATTTGCCATGTACAGTATTGCCCAGGGAATTGCCCTGATTCTAAGCGACGGCAATGGGATTGCCGGATTTCCCGGCGGCTTCCGGTTTCTGGGAACAGGCAAAGTGTTCGGCGTATATTTTATTATCCTTCTGGCCGCCGCCTTACTGGCGCTGATGTATGTCCTGCTGAATAAAACCAGGTTTGGAGGATATATCTATGCCATAGGAGAAAGTGAGCGCATTGCGGGCATTACAGGAATTCCAACCGGTAAAGTAAAGCTGCTGGTATTTACCCTCAGCGGGTTATGTGCAGGAACCGCCGGGATCCTTCTGGCGGCCAAGACAAATGTTGCCATGCCTTCAGGGGGAGCGGGGTACGAATTTGATGCGATAGCAGCGGTAATCATAGGCGGAACCTCCCTGGACGGAGGAAAGGGAAGCGTACTGGGAACTGCTGTGGGGGTTTTCTTAATCACTGTTATAAGAAACGGACTGACCGTTATGGGCCTGTCATCGGTGTTTCACTACCTGGTCATCGGTCTGATTATAATGGCGGTTATTGTTGTGGATGTCTTGCAGATACAGCTTCGAGAGAACAGAAAAGAGAGTGATGCTCGTGAATGTAAATAAAAAAACAGTTATCTCCGCTTATCTTCCCCAACTGCTGCTTCTGGCGGCGGTGATCCTGTTCCTGGGCAGGGAGGCGGAAGGGTTTCTGACCTTGTCAAACCTTAGAAATGTGCTGGTCATGCAGGTGCCTTTTCTTTTTCTGCTGAGTATGGGAATGACGATTTCCGTAGTGGTAAAAGGGCTGGATCTGTCGATTGGAGCGAATATGGCGTTGTCCAGCTGTGTCGCCGGTTTGGTGATTAAAAGCCAGGGAATGGCGGCCGGGATAGCAGCAGGCATTCTGGCAGGATGTCTGCTGGGAGCTGTCAACGGCCTTCTCATAGCGAAAGTAAAGCTTCCGGCCTTTATCGCTACTTATGGAATGGATTGGATTGGGAAAGGACTCTGCTATGTTCTGATGATGGGAACAACCGCCTATGGGTTTCCAAAAGCCTTAAGAGAGCTCAGCAGCGGTGAGACGGCAGGAATTTCCAATCTGCTGCTGGCGGCAGGAATTATCTATGGCATATATAGCTTTATACTCTACCATACGGTTCCGGGCAGAAATATCTATGCCATAGGACTGAATCTGGAAGGGGCCAGATTCAGCGGTGTGATGGCCGACAGGACAATGATCTGTGCCTATATTATGAATGGATTTCTGGCGGCGGTAACAGGACTTTTGTATATTGGCCAGCTGGACGCGGTTGATCCAACCATAGCGGAGGGGTGGAACATAAAGCTGATTGCTGCAGTTCTGATTGGAGGGGCTTCTATGAGCGGCGGAAAAGCAGACTTAAACCATACTCTGCTGGGCGTGCTGATTCTCAGTTTCCTGACAAATGGCATTAATCTTCTGGGAATCTCGTCTCTTTGGCAGCAGCTGGTGATCGGTCTGGTAATTATATGTTCTATATTTATGGATAAGTTCAGCAGGCTTATCCTGGAATATCGGGAGAAGCAAAACTGGATAAAAAGGGAGGGGAGCCTATGAAACGCAGTCTTTCCTGGGGAATCTGCTGTGTGCTGGCGGTGGTGCTGATAATAAAAGGCATTGCAGGGAGCGGTGAGGAGGTGCAAAGGCCGCAGAGAGCTGCTGTGATCTTAAAAGGGCTGACAACCTCATACTGGTATGCAGTAAAAAGCGGTGCAGAGGACGCGTCCAGAGAGCTGGGGGTGGATGTTGATATTATGGCTCCTGTAAAAGCGGACAGTAATGAGCTGCAGCTGCAGCTTTTGGAGGAGGCTGTGGGAAGCCAGTATGATGTAATCTGCATCAGTCCCGCAGACTCAAAGGGAATACTGCCTGGAATCGAATTGGCGAACGATGCGGGAATTCCTGTGATTAACTATGCTACCCCGATCACTGGGGATGTACAGGTTGCCAGCTTTATCAGAATCCAGGACTTTGACGCTGAATATACAGTGGCAAAAAAACTATGTGAAATGATTCAGGAGGGAGAAGTAATAATTCTGGAAGGCCCTGCCGGGCAGCAGAACGCTCAGGATAAGACAGAGGGGGCAAAAGCTGCCATAAAAGAATTTCCCGGGATTCAGCTTGCGGCGTCTCAGACGGCAAACTGGATCCGCAATGAAGCCTTTGTGGTAACGCAGAATCTCCTTCAGGCTCACCCGGATATAAAAGGAATTATTGCCTGCAATGATGACATGGCTGTGGGTGCATCGGAGGCAGTGGAGACAGCAGGGAAAAAGGGGGAAATCTATATCAGCGGGATGAACTGTGCGGTATTTGCGCTGGAAGCTCTGAAGGAGGGGAAGATCCAGGTGACGATAGACGTTATGGCTTATGAACTGGGATATGAGGCAGTAGCTGTGGCGAAGGAGATTATGGACGGCCAGAACTATGAAAAGGATATTGTTATGGAGACAGAGCTTTGTGATCTTTCTAATGTAGAAGAAATGTTAAAAAAGCATAGAAGAATCGAAGGAAAATGAGAAAAGACCGGGAGGAACAGATGAAATCTTTGTGCCAACGTGTTATACTTAACAAAACCAGAGAACACCGGAGGCAGAGATGGACAGGGGAAAAAGACTATCAGACAGTATTGCGGATACTCTCTTATCAATGATTGTAATAGATAAAAAATTCCGTCCCGGGGATAAATTGCCCAATGAAAATGAGCTTTCCATGGAATTAAATATCAGCCGGACGACGCTGAGAGAGGCTATCCGTATCCTTGCCGCAGGAAATGTGGTAGAGATAAAAAGAGGAAAGGGCACCTTTGTGCGGGAAGATTTCACGGATCCTTCCATGGAGAATCTGTCAAATCTGACAGTGGCAAAGGTTGATGCTGAGGATCTGTATGAGATGCGGCTGATTTTCGAACCAGAAGCTGCATATTATGCCGCAAAGCGTTCTACAGAGTCTGAATTGAAGAATATTCTTTCGATGGGTGAAAAAATAGAGCGCTATATCCAGGAGGGAAAAGACAGGACAGAAGTGGAGCAGGAATTCCACAAAGCAATTGCAAGAGCATCACACAATGAATTCATGAACCGGCTGATGCCGATTATTTACAAGGCCATTGATAAAGGGGTGGTGCTTTCGGAGACAAAAAAAGAGGCTGTGGAGGATACAATTTCTGATCACAGAATGCTTATGAACTTCATCAAAAACAGGAACGCAGAGGGTGCCCGGTATGCGATGAAGATTCATATTATGCATGCCATTGAGCAGCTGGGGTTGGAAAAATAGAAATGAGACGTTGCAATGCAGGCGAAAGTTGGCTTGCGGGCGGCGTCTTTTTCTCCCTCTCAGCTCCTAAAGCCAACCCCCGGTGCAGGTTTTCTCTCACCTGATGATTAGGGAGGTTCCAGAAAAGAGAAAACAGACAATATTATTGACAGTAGACAACATACAACATATAATAGAATAAACAAATAACAGAGAGCAGGGAGGAAATTGGGATGAGAAGTGACAGAATTACACAGGGGATTAACGCTGCGCCTCAGAGGGCACTGCTGCATGCGCTGGGGCTTACCGATAAGGAGCTGGGTAAACCTTTGATAGGTATCGTAAGCTCCTACAATGAGATAGTTCCCGGCCACATGAACATTGATAAAATTGTAGAGGCAGTCCGGCAGGGAGTGCTGCAGGCGGGAGGGATACCTTTTGTATTTCCTGCTATTGCAGTTTGTGACGGAATTGCCATGGGGCATGAGGGTATGAAATATTCCCTTGTCACCAGGGAACTGATCGCGGACTCTACAGAGGCAATGGCTGCTGCTCATCCGTTTGACGGGCTGGTTATGGTCCCTAACTGTGATAAAAATGTACCTGGACTTCTTATGGCTGCAGCCAGGATAAACATTCCTGCAGTATTTGTAAGCGGAGGGCCTATGCTGGCAGGCAGGATGAGGAAGGGGAGGATTAGCTATTCTACGGTATCAGAGGCGGTGAGTCAGTTTAAAACCGGAAAGATTGACCGGGATACACTGAGCGGTTACGAACATGCTGCATGTCCAACCTGTGGTTCCTGTTCCGGTATGTTTACAGCCAACAGCATGAACTGTCTTACCGAGGTTCTTGGCATGGCACTGCAGGGGAATGGGACGGTGCCTGCTGTATTCTCGGAGCGCCTGAGGCTGGCAAAGGAGACAGGAATGCAGATTATGGAGATGGTGAGAAATAACAGAATCCCAAGAGACATTATGACCCGGGAAGCGTTCTGCAATGCTCTGACCATTGATATGGCACTGGGATGTTCCACGAACAGTGTACTGCATCTTCCGGCCATTGCCTATGAATGCAATGTGTCTCTGGATTTGGATGTGGTCAATGAGATCTCGGAAAAAACACCTAATCTCTGCCATCTGGCACCGGCAGGAGAACATTATATAGAGGACCTGTACGAAGCAGGAGGGATTTATGCGGTGATGAACGAGATTCATAAGCTGCAGCTGCTGCATGCGGAATCACTGTTCTGCAACGGAAAAACTTTAGGTGAAAATATACAGGGACATGTAGTTCAAGACTATGATATCATTCGAAGTGTTGAGAAGCCATACAGCAGGCAGGGAGGGATTGCAGTTCTGAAAGGAAATCTTGCTCCGGAAGGATGTGTGGTGAAGCGATCAGCGGTAGCAGAAAATATGATGCATCATACAGGGCCGGCCAGAGTCTATGACAGGGAAGAGGAGGCGCTGGAAGCTATATACAATGGGGCAATGAAAGAGGGAGATATCGTAGTAATACGTTTTGAAGGTCCTAAGGGAGGTCCGGGTATGCGGGAAATGCTGAATCCCACATCTGCTATTATGGGGAGCGGGCTGGGGGACAGCGTAGCGTTGATTACGGACGGCAGATTTTCCGGAGCCACCAGAGGGGCAGCTATCGGGCATGTCTCCCCGGAGGCGGCAGCCGGAGGAGCCATTGCACTGGTTGAGGAGGGGGACCTGATTGAGATAGATATTCCGGGGCACCGGATAGAACTGCTGGTGACAGAGGAAGAACTTCAGAGAAGAAAAGCAGCCTGGAGACCCAAACAGAGAGAGTTAAAGAGAGGATATCTGCAGAGATATGCAAAAAGTGTAACTTCAGGCGGAAGAGGAGCGGTTTTGGAATGAAAGAGAATAAATATGACCAGAAGGTCTTTTTTGAGAAGTACAGCAAAATGCATCGATCCGTACAGGGGCTGGACGGAGCCGGAGAGTGGCGGGAATTAAAAAAACTGATTCCTGATTTGCGGGGGAAGAGAGTGCTCGACCTTGGCTGCGGATATGGATGGCACTGTATCTATGCGTCTTCCTGCGGGGCGGGATACGTTCTGGGGACAGACATTTCGGAGAAGATGCTGGAGGTGGCCCGTGAAAAATCCGGACATTTGGATATTGACTACCTGCAGTGCCCGATGGAAGAACTGAGGCTGACAGAGAGCAGCTTTGATGTAGTGATTAGTTCACTTGCTTTTCACTATATAGAAGCTTTTAAGGAAATTGCTGAAAATATATGGAAATGGCTTGCGCCGGGCGGCAGCTTAGTCTTCTCAGTGGAACATCCCGTCTTTACGGCGTATGGAACCCAGGATTGGTACTACGATGGCAATGGAGAGATTCTTCACTTTCCGGTTGACAACTATTACTACGAAGGAAAGAGGGATGCAGTTTTTCTCGGAGAACATGTGACCAAGTACCACAGAACACTGACTGCTTACCTTAATACCCTTCTGGACTGCGGATTTACCATCCGCCATATAGTTGAGCCCATGCCCCCGGAAGATATGCTGGAACTTCCGGGGATGGCAGATGAGATGCGAAGGCCCATGATGCTTTTGGTGTCGGCAGAAAAAGAAGAAAAGAGATAGCAATATGCTTTGTAAAAGAGCCGGGAGAAATCGTCTTCCGGCTTTCTGCTGTCTTTGGGGAAAGGGTTGACAAAACGATAAAAAGATAATATATTACCTATATAGGTAATATATTACATAGTGTTGGAGGATAAAGGATGTTAAATACTATGAATTTTGACGGGATGGATTCCATGCACTTTCTGGTTGGACTTCTGAACGAATTTGTCAATAGACTGCAGACAAAGGGAGATAGTTTTTTTAAAGAAATCAGCTGGAAGCAATGTTTTCTTCTGATCTGCATTAAACTGTTTGACAAACCGCCTGCTATTAGTGAATTATCAGGAGCTATAGGCACTTCACATCAAAATGTAAAGCAAATGCTTTTGAAACTGGAAAAGGGAGGATATATCAAACTTTTCCACGATTCAGAGGATCGCAGAAAGCAGAGGGTTATGATCTCTGAAAAAGGAATTGCCTTCGACCAAAAATATGCTGAGCCAAGCCGGGAATTTATGGAGCAGCTGTTCAGCGGCATAGACTCGGAGGAACTCAAGGTGACAGTGAAAACTATGATGAAGCTGGACAGTAATTTAAAGGAGATGCGTGAATGAACAGAATCGTGGTATATCAAAGTGAGACAGGGTTTACCAGGCAGTATGCTGAATGGATAGGGGCTGCTCTGGGGTGTGAAGCTAAGCCGTTAAAACATATTTCTCCCCAAGAGTTAAAAAAATATGAAGGTGTAATCTTCGGCGGTTGGATTATGGGAAATATGATTATGGGGCTTGAGAAGATAAGAAAAGTGATGCCGTGTGATTTTATTGTGTTTGCTGTGGGGGTTTCCCCGAAAAGTGACGTGCTGATACGTGAGATAAAAGAGCAGAATAAACTGGGGAACACTCCGTTTTTTTATCTGGAGGGCGGATTCCGCCAGGAACAGCTGGGGGTTGTAAAAAGGATGATGCTGAAAATGGTCAAAAAGTCAGTGCTGAAAAAGGAAAATAAGACAGAGCAGGATCTGTTCATGGCCCGGGCTCTGGGGACATCCTTCGACCATTCCGATGAAACCTTCATTCTGCCGCTGGTGAATTTTGCACGCTCGGAGTGAGTTCTTTGAATTTGTAATAAGCCGGTTGCACAATATAGCCTGCGCAACCGGCCTTTCTGCTATAGATCTTTCACCTTTGCCCACAGTTCAATGCAGCAGTCTTTCTCAAATGGGCGGAAATACTTTTGGATTAGTATATTTTCAGGAATGAGGCTGTGGGCGGGCAGCCATACGTCATACAGATATCTGCTGGCCTTATACAGAGCTTCGTCTACCAACAGCTCGAAAGTCTCCGCAGTATACCGGCATACAATATATGTGCCTGCCGGCATCGTGCGGGTCTCGCTGCCTCCTGTGCCCCAGATATCCTCAATACCTACAAAGTAGTTAAAATACCCCGGGCGATCGGAAAGGGTTAAAATGTCTGCCCCGATCGCATTGGCAGGGAGATCCCGTGCCACGGTATCCCACAGATCTGCGAGCATATTCACTTTCGGCTGGCCGAGTTCCTCTGCTTTGGCAAGTTTGCTTTGTCCGGTGAATACTATATCCTGCTCTACCAGGCGCCGGGAGATCTCCAAAACCATCTGATCCGTAACAAGAGGTTCCTGTATATCTGCCATTGTATGGTTCAAAGAAAGATCCGGCTTCGGGTAAACGTCCAGATGCACCTCACTTTTGCGGTAAGCATCCGGTGTAATCCCATACACTTCCTTAAAAACTGAGGAGAATGAGCTGTGACTCTGAAATCCGCATGCCACTGCCACCTCCAGGATACTTTTTTTTGTTTCTTCTCTCAGCACTCTGACCGATCTGGCCAGACGCCGCAATCGGATATACTCCATAACGCTTTTTCCTGTCAGCCGCTGGAACAGCCGCTGAAAATAAAATTTAGACAGATGACAGGCGGATGCCAGATCCTCTATGCGTATTTCCTCCCCACAATGTGCCTCAATATAATCTACAGCAATTTGAATAGATTCCCATGCGTACATAATCGTTACCTCCTGAACTGTATTCTATCACGAATCTTAAAGAGATATTTGCTCCAGAATGCCTTTTTGCATTTTTGCGCTGACAGGTACATGGTATCTTTTATATACTATGTCTCTTATAAGTGCCTATCCCACTTCAAAGTGCGTACTTTTCAAAAGATACTGAAGGCTTTATGATACTTGTATAAACAGCAGCTGTTGTAGGAAACTCAAAATATCTGCGGGGCAGCTTTTCAGGCGTGTCCCGGTATGTAAATAAGAAAGGAAGCAGAGGAAATGAGGAAAGTAGTAGAATTTTTACAGGCGAATCCGGTACAGTATCTGGCAACCGTGGGCAGAGACGGGAAAGCAAAATGCCGTCCGTTTATGTTCAGCTTTGAAAAAGACGGTAAGCTTTGGTTCTGCACGAATAACCAGAAAGAGGTTTATAAGGATATGCAGGAAAACCCGGAAGTGGAGATTAGTATATCCGACGCATCCTATGCCTGGCTTCGTCTGCACGGAACCGCTGTATTTGAAGATAATATGGAAGTGAAGGAAGGCTGCATGGAAAATCCTATTGTGAAAGGGCAGTATAATACTGCTGATAATCCGATTTTTACCGTATTTTATCTGGACCATCCCCACGGCGTGATTGCCGATTTTTCCGGCAATCCTCCTTATGAATTCTAGAGGTGATTACAGTGGATGCCATTGCAGAACTGTGTGAAAAGATGAAGCAGGCAGAGGCTGTCATTGTAGGAGCAGGAGCTGGTCTTTCTGCCTCTGCCGGCTTTTCCTACAGGGGAGAGCGCTTCCGCCAATATTTTTGGGACTTTGCAGAAAAATACCACTTCGATGATATGTACTCCGGAGGGTTTTACCCTTACGATACGCTGGAGGAATACTGGGCCTACTGGAGCCGGTATGTTTGGATTAACCGTTATATGGATGCTCCTAAGCCTGTCTATCAGAAACTTTTGGAATTGCTGAGAGATAAAGAGTACTTTGTGCTCACTACAAATGTTGACCACCAGTTTCAAACCGCCGGTTTTGAGAGGCAGAGGCTTTTCTATACACAGGGGGATTACGGACTGTTCCAGTGCAGCAAGCCCTGCCACAGAAAAACCTACGACAATGAAGAAACCATCCGCCGGATGTTTGAGCAGCAGAAAGATATGCTGGTACCCACGGAACTGATTCCGCGCTGTCCGGTGTGCGGCAGGCCTATGAGTATGAATCTCCGTGCGGATCAGACCTTTGTTGAAGATCAGGGGTGGCATCTCGCTGCGGAGAGATATGCATTGTTTCTGCAGCGGCATCAGAACCGGCGGCTTCTGTTTCTGGAGCTGGGTACGGGGTATAATACGCCGGGGATTATAAAATATCCGTTTTGGCAGATGACTCAACAGGAGCCCGGGGCTTTTTATATCTGTGTCAATAACACAGAGGCGTTTGCCCCGAAAGATATAGGCGGCAGGTCTCTGTGTATTGACAGGGACATCGGAGAGGTTCTTGAGCGTGCTTTGGCCTGGAACATGCAGGTGTATACCGGAACAAAGCCTGAGAAAGGAGCAGGTAATGGATCAGGATGAGAGATTGGACAGATTGCTGAGAGGATTCTGTGAGGACTCTTTGGATTACAAAAATTTGAAAGTGGAGAAAGAGGAGAGGAGAAACGCTCTGCGCGCCCTTATGAATCTCCGGATGCCCGGACCCCTTCCGGAGAAGTTTCTGCAGCTTCAGGACGAATTCCTTCGGGAAGAAGCCAGGGAGAAGGGAATCGTAACTCCGGAACAAATTCCATCCGTGAAGGAACAATATGGAGTCTTTGGCAGGCTTGCAGAGAGGATTTCTGTGTGGCAGGGAGATATTACCAGGCTCGCCGCAGATGCTGTTGTCAATGCGGCAAACTCCGGCATGCTGGGATGCTTTGTGCCCTGCCACAGATGTATTGACAATGCCATTCACTCCGCGGCAGGAGTACAGCTGAGACAGGAGTGCTTTGAACTTATGGAGAAGAAACGGAAGCTGTACGGGGCGGATTATGAGGAACCCACCGGCGGTGCAGAGATAACGCTGGCTTACAACCTGCCTGCAAACTACGTGATCCATACGGTGGGTCCCGTTGTGCACGGGAGTCTCAGCCGCTCCCTGGAGCAGGAGCTGAGAAATTGTTATCAGTCATGTTTGAAGTGTGCTTCTGCACACAACATAAAAAGCCTTGCGTTCTGCTGTATTTCCACAGGAGAATTTCATTTTCCCAATGAAAGAGCGGCAGAGATCGCTGTGAAAACAACAGCGGCGTATCTGGAAGAGCATGCGGAAATAGAAAAGGTTATCTTTAATGTATACAAAGATTGCGATCTGGAGATCTATCAATCTGTTATTGAGCAGCGGATCTGACCATGCAAATGCTGCTATTTATATCAACAAGAAAAGTGCGGGGCATAGGAAAAGAAAGGGGATTTTATGGTATATGAAGAGATAAAAGATATGGTTGCAGCATTTGTAAGCACCTACCAAGAAAATAATTCTACTATGACCGGTTGGAGAACGCCCATAACAGGCATCGCAGACGCAGGGGATCCTTTGTTTCGGAAGCTGAAGGAAACTATCGGACCCAATCATGCATTTCCCTCGGATATACTGCCGGGTGCGAGGTCAGTTATAGCTTACTTTATACCTTTTTCAGCGGAAGTTATCAACAGCAATATCCCGGATGAGGAAAGTTCCAGAGAGTGGGACTACGCCAACATAGAAACCAATCAGCTTCTGCTGGATCTCAATCAGTTTCTCTGTACAAAGATGGAAGCTGCGGGATACCATGCATCTCTGCTTCCTCCCACGTATCATTATGATGAAGAGAAGCTTATCAGTGACTGGTCTCATAAAAGCGCTGCCTACATAGCTGGAATCGGCACATTTGGGATCCACCATGTACTTATCACTAAAAACGGCTGCTGCGGCAGGCTGGGCAGTGTCGTCACAGACCTGAGCCTTACTCCTACGAAGAGACCGGACAGAGAGTACTGTCTCTATAAACGAAATGGAAGCTGCGGCAGGTGTGTAGAGCGGTGTGTGAACCTTGCATTTGAAAGAGAGGGCAAGGATATAAGTTATGAAAGGAAAAAATGCAATGAGCAGATATACGGAAAGATCGTGCCGCAATATGCCATTGGGGCGGGAGATGCCTGCGGAAAGTGTATGTGCGGGGTTCCCTGTTCTGTGAAGGCCCCCGGTATATGAAAAAAAATATAAGCTTGATCAGAAGCAAAGGCAGTCTACAGACAGTAGTTAGAGCCTTTGCTTTTGTTTTTGTGTGAAATTATCTCGAAATTATCCTATAAAAGAAAATTATCATAAATTATCTTGACGGGATAAAAAGCTTGCTATATACTATAGATAAAGGGGGACAGATACAATGAATTGGCTAATGTCCTCAACTCGAAAATTTAATTGCGCATGAAGCGCAGGAGAAAGGATGGGTTCATATAATGAGCACAACAGTTAGATGTATTGGGGCCGGGAATATCGTAAAGGCGATTCTTTCAGGTGTGGAAAAAAGCGGTGTTTACAGAACGGACGAGATGGCTATCTTTGATATTTCGTCAGTCGTACGGGAAGAATTCAAAGAGAGAGGCTATACTGCTTTTGAGTCTATTGGGGAATTGGTAAAAGGTGCTCCTATTGTTTTGATTGCTGTGACGCCTCAGGTGATTAGTTCTATTATACAAGAGGTGAAGGAGGCTTTGTCCTCTGAAACCGTGCTGCTTTCTGTTGTGGCGGGTATGAGCACGGAGTGGTATCGCGAGAGGTTGGGAGATAAGTGTAAGGTTGTAAGGTGCATGCCTACCCTGACAGCCCAGGCAGGTATGGGAGCTTTTGCGGTTTCTCGAGCACCTGCGGTATCGGATGGGGATTTTGAAGAGGTAAATCGTTTCCTGTCAAGCTGCGGTATCGTTGAGGAGATACCAGAGTCTCTTATGTGTGAAGTTGTTCCCATAAATGGTTCAGCTCCGGCTTATTTTTATCATATGGCCCAGGTGGTAGTAGAAGAGGCGGTACATATGGGTTTTGATGAAAAGACTGCGCTGCGGCTGTTCGCTCAGACGATGAAGGGCAGTGCTGAGATGCTCCTGAATTCAGGAATGAACGCAGAGACGCTGGAAAATAAGCTGCGCCTTCCGGGGGGGACGACTCTCGCTGCTCTTGATAAAATGGATGAATTTGGCTTTGATACCTGCCTGAAAGAGGGCATAAAGGCCTGTGTTGACCGCTGCAGAGAGCTGGGGCAGCTGTAAGTATCAAATAAAATGAAAAGGGAGAAAAACTTATGCAGAGATATCAGGTTTTATCACAAAATGAAATTGAACAGATCCATGAAAATACACTTCGCATTATGGAAAATATCGGAGTGGTTATGACGTATCGGCCTGCGAGAGATATTCTGGAAAAGGGCGGTGCTATACTTGATGGCGAACGAGTACGGTTTCCGCAAAAGATGGTTGAGAAGGAATTGAAAAATGTTCCGTCATCCTTCACTATGTATGCCCGTAATCCGAAATACAATGTGACACTTAACACGGAAGATTCTGTGTATGCCGGTCCAAACTGTCCTCCGTTTGTTACAGATATGGACAGAGGCAGACGCCCGGGAACGCTGGCAGATTTTATTGAAATTATTAAAATCTGCGATCGGCTGAAAAATGTTGATATCCAGAGCCAGATTCCCTGCGAACCGGGGGATGTTGAGGTGGCAAGGCGTCCCGATGTTATGCTTTATAATACATTAAAGTACAGTGAGAAGCCTTTTATGGGGAGCTCTCTGGGGTATGAAAATGCGAAAAGGGGTATTGAAATGGCCTCTCTTGCATTTGGCGGTATGGAAGCAATAAAAGAAAAGCCAATTATGGCCTCTATTCCCTGCACACTGACTCCCCTTGCCTATGATGACAGCATGTTGGGAGCTCTGATGGCTTATGCAGAGGCACGTCAGCCCCAATTGATTAATTCTCTTGCGATCGCAGGAATGACAGCTCCAACTACTCTGGCCGGCTTGGTTTCGGTTCAGAATGCAGAGGTTCTGGCGGGGATTGTCCTGGCTCAGCTTATTAGCCCGGGGACTCCTATTGTCTACTCGGGTGCCGGATCGAACGCGGAGATGTCCAGCGGGGTATTATCCATTGGTTCCCCGGAGCACGCCCTGGTTTCCCTGGTTGTGGGACAGCTGGCAAAATATTATCAGATTCCATGCAGAATCAGCGGTGCACTTTCTGATTCTAAATTGGTGGATGCACAGGCAGGTTATGAATCGGCAGTGACTCTTACGATGGGTCAGATGGCAGGCGGAAATTTTATTCTCCACGGTGTAGGAATTATAGAAGGCTATAACTGTACCTCTTTGGAAAAGTTGGTAATTGATAATGAGATTATTGGCTATATGAAACGAATCAATAAAGGGGTGGCTGTCAACGAAGAAACACTTGCATACGATGTGATAGAAGAGATCGGACCTAAAGGCACTTTTCTTGTACATGATCATACACTGGAAAACTTCCGGGATGAATTCTACATGCCGACAATCGGTGACCGGTGGGTGTATGATCAGTGGAAGAGCAGAGGCGGTCTTTCTGTTGAAGAGCGGGCCAATAAAAAATGGAAAGAAATATTGGAAAATTACGGAGAACCTACTCTGCCTAACGATATTGATGCAGAGCTGCAGAAGTTTATGGAAATATATTAGCAGGAGTATGTTTTTTGGCTAGGTATAATTTAGAGTAAGAATCTCCCGGAGGATTGTTCATACAGACCTCCGGGAGATTCTTTTCTCGTATTCTGCTGACATAAAGAGAAGAAAATCCGGACAAATCGAGAAAATTACTTATCATTCTCTCTGCCTTATGTTATACTTTATCATATGGTTAAGGTGGTATACCCGCCCATAGAACGGCGGCACTGTTAGAAATTATCTTAAGAATGAGGAAATAAATATGACAGATTTCAAATTATTGGGTAAAAAGTTAAAAAGCCTGCGTAAAGAAAAGATGCTGACGCTTCAGCAGTTATCGGAACGGTCGGGGATATCTACCGGATATATTAGTAAAATTGAGCGGGGGGCTGTAAATCCATCGGTAAAAAATATACAAAAATTGTGTTTTGTTCTGGATATCACAGCTAATGAATTAATGATTGATGAGACAGAGACAGAGAAGATAAGCAGTACTAACAAAGAAAAGAGCTATATTTTACGGAAAGAGGAGCGCCTTCCTATTTACGGGATTGTGAATGCTCTTGATTTTGAGTCGGTATTTGAGGATAGTCCGCATTTTAAAGTGAATGTCCTGACGCTGGTGAGCGGTATGCGGGAACAGTCTTATAATGTCCATAGCTACGACGAATTCGGAATAGTAGCCAAAGGGAAGCTGGGGCTGGAAATGGATGATGGGAACTATGAACTTTCAGAAGGAGACTGTATTATGATACGCGCAAATACAAAGCATACGATAACAAACCGTTCATCTGAAGAATGCATCAGCTACTGGATCGAAATCTCCAAATAAAGGACAACATATCCGGTAAAATAATTTTGCTGTTGCCGGGATGATTTCATAAGTTGGGAATATTTTGTTTATCTAAAATGATAATTTATCTTGTGTTTTTAGGCTGTATAGTCGAAACTGGGATAAATTATCATTTTTTTTTATAATAAAGTTTGTTTAAATATCACCTGAAAACTAGCGCATATCGGAATGAAACCCCTATAGACATAGTTTTTGTCATTAATAAGTATATCATATAAGAAATATTTCTTAAATGATAATTATCCTCTTGTTAAAACATATGTAAAATGTTATAGTTATTATAACAATAAGTATTCGGCCGGAAACCGTTTCATTTAGGAATACATATGGGAGGTAACTATTGTGAAAGACAAAGTAAACATGAACCGTATTATGAGGCTCAAAAACAGGGTCTTAAATACTCGTCCGGAAATGGATCTTGAAAATGCACTGATTCTGACCCGGGGGTTCCGGGAGTCAGAGGGGGAACCCTTAGTAGTTCAAAAGGCATATGCCTTTCGAAAGCAGTGTCTGGAAAAGACAGTAAAAATATGGGATGATGAATTGATTGTGGGCAATTCAGGAAGCAAGCAGCGTGGTGGCCTGCTGTGCCCTGATACCTGCTGGTCTGTACTGGATGATGAGCTGGACACCATAAGCACTAGGAAATACGATCCTTTTTATCTGAGGGATGAGGATAGAGAGCATTTTGTGGATGAGATCCGCCCTTACTGGAAGGGAAGGTCTACCTATGAAAAATGGCTCTGTCAGATACCAGAAGATACCAGAATTCTTCGTGACTGCGGGGTCCTGTATATTAACCGCAAAGCTGTCCGCGGCTGGGGGGAGACAACTGCGGGATACGAAATGATTATAAAAGAGGGGATAGAAGGGATAAAAAGACGGATTGAAGAGACGAGAGCAGCTTTGGATATCACGAAACCGGGCCATTATGAAAAGATGGTATATCTCCGTGCTCTTTCTCTCAGTGCTGACGGGGTAATTCAGCTGGCAAGGCGTTATTCGGCAGAAGCATCAAGGATGGCAGAAAACGAGACCGTTAAGACGAGAAAAGAAGAATTACTGTCTATCGCGGAGATCTGCAGAAGAGTTCCTGAAAAACCTGCGGAGACATTCAGAGAGGCACTCCAATCCTTCTATATATATCACACCTGTATTTTTATGGAACAGAATGCGGCAAGCTATAATCCGGGAAGAATGGACCAATATCTCTATCCCTTTTACAAAGCAGATCTGGAAGCAGGGAGAATTACACCTCAGGAGGCTCAGGAACTGCTCGACTGCCTGTGGGTCAAGTTCAGTGAGCCATGCCTCTTTCAGGATGAAAAGACAGCCCAATATTCTGCAGGCTATCCTATGTTCCAGAATATCTGTGTAGGCGGTGTGGATGAAAATGGAATGGATGCTGTCAACGAACTCTCTTATATGATTCTCCAGGCTACCATGGACGTACAGCTTTATCAGCCGTCCTTGTCTGTGCGGTATCATATGGTACGCAATCCCAATGCATTTTTGAAAAAGGTGGCGGAATTGATAAAACTGGGTACGGGATTCCCGGCATTTCACTGTGATGAGGTTGGCATTCAGATGCTGATGAACAAGGGAATTCCTTTGAAGGAGGCATATAATTGGAATCCTTGCGGCTGTGTGGAAACCAATCTTGCAGGAAAGATGCATTGCTATACGTCATATGCGGACTACAATTTAGGTTCTGTTGTAGAATTTGCTCTGAATGATGGCCGCAGCAGAAAGTACGGCATTCCCGCCGGGGCAAGAACAGGGAATCCATGTGATTTTAAGTCGTTTGAAGATTTTTTTAAAGCGGTAAAAGAGCAGATTACTTACATCATACGGGCAATGGTTGCGGGAAACCATGTAAATGATGATATTTGTCTGGAACGAGTATGTCCTGCCCTGTCTTTGTCATTTGAGGATTGTATTACAAAAGCAAAAGACTATGCCTGGGGCGGGCCGAAATACAATGTAGGCAACGGTCTGGATGCCATTGGGGTAGCGGACCTGATTAACAGCGTCTATGCAGTGAAGTATCTTGTTTATGATAAAAGGATGCTAAGTATGGAGAAACTTTTGGAAGCTTTGGAGCATAATTTTACTGGCTTTGAGGAGATAGAAAAATTGTGCCTGGAATGTCCGAAATACGGAAATGACGATGAGGATGTAAATCAATTAACCGCTGAATTGTTTAGCTTTATTGCTGACTTGATTGAATCCTTTGACAGTAAGTACGGCCACATGACGGCAGGGATTCTTCCGGTATCAGGAAATACGCCTTTTGGCCTGGAGGTCGGTGCTCTTCCGTCAGGGAGAAAGGCATATGTTCCCCTGGCCGACGGGGTCAGCCCGAATGCGGGAACGGACATAGAGGGGATGGGAGCCGTAATGAAATCTGTTTCTTTTATTCCCCATGGAAGGTTCAGCCAGGGAACTCTACTGAATCTGAAGCTGGATCCTGCGTTTAATCAGAGTGAAAATTCTACCCAGTCCTTAATGGCTTTTCTGAAGAGTATGTGCTCGCTTGGAGTTTTCCATGTGCAGTTTAATGTGATTGATAGGGATATACTCATAGATGCACAAAAGAATCCTGAAAAACATAAAGGATTATTAATCCGGGTGGCCGGCTATACTGCCTACTTTGTGGAACTGGGAAAAGAGGTTCAGGATGATATTATTTCGCGGACGGCACATGCCGGAGTGAATGTGTAAACATAGTAGAGAATAAATAGGAAAGGGTTATTTGTATGAGCAGAGAAGCTCAAATTCTGAGAATCGAGAAACTATCACCGAATGATGGAAAAGGTCTGCGGACAGTGGTGTTTTTTAAAGGATGTCCCCTCAGATGCAGGTGGTGTTCAACTCCGGAATCTCAGAAAATGGAACAGGAACTTTACTATCGGCAGGCTAAATGCCGAGGCTGCGGCAAATGCGTGAGCAGCTGCCCGCAGAAGGCTTTGTCTCTGGACGAAAGTGCAAACCGAATCAAGAGAGATGATAACAAGTGTACGAAGTGTCTTATTTGTGTAAAGGTCTGTCCGTCAAATGCGGCTGGTGTTTACGGCCAGGTTATGACTGTGGAACAGGTGATGAAAATCATTTTGCGGGATGAAGTATATTACTATCACTCCGGTGGTGGTGTCACCTTAAGTGGCGGAGATGTGCTTTGTCAGGCGGAATTTGCAAGGGACCTTTTATCTTTATGTAAAGATGCGGGAATTCATACTATGGCCGAACTGGATATGTATGGGGATTACAGTCGGATTGCAATGCTGCTGCCATACCTGGATGAGTTTTACGCTGATATTAAGATAATGGATGGTAAAATACATAAACAGTATACAGGTGTGGATAATCATTTGATTTTAGAAAATATAAAGAAGGCATCCAAATTCAGCAGGCCGGGTGCGCTTCATATCCGTGTTCCGCTGATATGGAATATAAATGATAATCCAGAGAATATATCAGAGACAGCAGAATACTGCAAAGCGCTTGCTTCCTGTGAAGAACTGGAATTCCTGCCGTACCACCGCCTTGGAGAGTCTACCTATGAATATCTCGGGCGGGGATATACAATGAGCGATTTGAAGCCCATGACTTTTGAGGAGGCTTATGAAAAAGTTGCTTTTCTGAAGAATTTCAATATTCCTTTTCCTGTCAAAGTATCCGGCAGAATTCTGAATTAGTCAGCCGGTATGGTTTACAAAAGGGGACAGACTGCCCTATTACTAATTGTACCGTCAATCGGACGGTGGAACGGAGAAGCTTATGAGAAAAATGGGTTTTAAGAAGTTAATGATTTTTATTATATTGAGTGCAACCGTTGCGCTCGCTTATCAGATTCCATATCTTCGGTTTACATTTTATGATCAGATGACTGCTGCGCTAAATCTCACAGATACACAGATGGGACTGATGGCTACGGCGGTATCTCTGACCAGTACTCTCTGTTATCCTATTGGAGGCATCTTTGCTGAGAAGTTTTCCTGCAGAAATCTGATCATTATTTCATTAGCCGGTCTGGCTGCCTGTACGGTGGTGTATTCTATGACAACTAATTTTGTAGTTTTAATGATCGTACACATTTTGTACGGATTTTTTGGTATTGCCACTTTGTGGTCTGCCTACCTGACAGGGATACGTTCTCTTGGGGATGAAGAGAGCCAGAGTACTCTTTTTGGAAGCAGCGAGGCTACCCGGGGAATTATTCAGGCTGTGGGAGGCTTTCTCTTTCTGGGCATTATGGGTGCGGCAGCGTCTGCTGCTTCCGGTTTCCGCTTTGTTCTCCTTGCGGGGATGGTTATCTGTGTACTCTTTCTCATTCTGGCCTTTATCTTTCTTCCAAAGGGGGAACTGAACGGGGAGGACATCGTGAATGATAGTGAAACATCATATACTATGCTGGATGCTCTCAAGTGCAAGGGGGTGTGGATTACTATTGGTCTGGTAGCCTGCGCATTCGTATCCTGGACTTTGGGTAATGGATATCTGACCACCTATACGGTACGCGTTCTTGGAGTTGCTGAGTCCACGGCTTCCACACTTGGTATTATTAGAAGCTATATTATTGTATTTCTGGCCGGATTTATCGGCGGCTGGCTGCTGGATAAGTTTACCTTCAAGGGAAAAGGCTTTTTTGTATTATTTACGGCAGTGATAGCAGCTACTGCAGCAATGATGCTTACAAGCAAAGTAGTGCCCGTATGTATTGTTATCACAATGATCCTTGCATTTATTGCAAATATAATGAAATCCACCTATTGGAGTACTATGGGTCAGGCGGGTATCCCAATGAAGATGACGGCGGTTGCCACAGGAGTCGTTTCATTTATTGCTTTTATACCTGATTTTATTGTTCCTACAGTTGCCGGTGTATGGCTGGATGAGGCAACTAAGGCGGGCAATGTGGCAGCAGGCTTCCATAAAATCTTTATTCTTTTGTTTGTGTTCTCGGCTGCTGGTCTGGTAATATCAGTAATCTTAACAAAACAGGCAAAGTCAATAAAAGGACAGGAATAATATCATTCCAGGAAACGGGCTGCCAGTCAAATAAAATGAAGAGGAAGGATGCTGTGCCTTCCTCTTCATTTTATTGGTCTCTTGCCTACAGCCTTTTCAGATACATTTTCTCAGCCAGATTAATGAGAGAGTATAAAATCATTGCCATAATGCATAACAGTACGATTGACATGATAACCCAGTCCAGCTTAAATACCTGGCTGCCATAGATGATCAGATAACCAAGCCCCTCTTTAGAGCCGATAAATTCACCGATTACCACACCTACCAGGCAAAGGCCGATATTAACTTTCATAACCCCGAGAATTACAGGTACAGAAGCCGGAAGTACAACCTTCAGCAGAGTATCTTTTTTCTTTCCTCCCAGAGTATAGATAAGTTTTATCTTATCCGGATCTACCTCCTTGAAGCCGATGTAGAGGTTTATGATAGCTCCGAAAATTGCCACGGACATGCCCGCAACAATGATTGTGGTAGTGTTTGCCCCAAGCCATACGATAAGAAGAGGAGCCAGCGCAGATTTTGGGAGGCTGTTTAAAACTACCAGATATGGTTCAAGGATGGCCGATACCTTGGGGGAGGACCACAGAAGTACGGCGATGCCCACACCGAAGATTGTGACGAAGAAAAAACTGGCCAGTGTCTCCCACAGAGTAACTCCCATGTGAATAAACAGGGAGTGGTTCTGTGCCATGGAGATCATGGTTTTTATAACCCTGCTGGGACTGCTGAATACAAAGGAGTCTATCCATGTAAGACGCGTGCTGATTTCCCACAGTGCTACAAAGATAACAAAGATTGCTGCCCGTGCCAGCTGCACCAGCTGACGGGAGCGCTTCAGGTTTTTCAGGTATTGTCTCTGCCCCGTAGACATTTTAACCACTTCTTTACTCACCGTGATTCAGCTCCCGCCAGATAAGATTAAAATACGTTTTGAAATTAGGGGCATTTCTGGAACCCATGGGGGTTCTTTCTTCCTGGTCAATTTCCAATTCTATAGGAACCGTCTTCTGAACAGTTGCGGGGCGTTTGGTCAGAACGATAACGCGGTCGGCCATGCTGATGGCTTCCGAGATGTCGTGGGTTACTAATACGGCGGTCTTAGATTCATGTTTTATAATCTTGCCAATATCGTCGCTTACATTAAGGCGTGTCTGATAATCCAAAGCAGAAAAAGGTTCATCCAATAAAAGAAGGTCAGGTTCCAATGCCAGAGTGCGGATAAGGGCTGCTCTCTGACGCATTCCACCTGACAGCTGCGAAGGCTTGGAGTTTTTAAAGGTGTCAAGTCCGTATGTCTGCAAAAGGGAATCAATCTGCTCTCTCTTTTGAGGGGTATCTTTCTTCTGAATCTCTAATCCTAACAGTACGTTGCTGTATATGGTTCTCCACTCAAACAGGTGATCTTTCTGCAGCATATAGCCGATATTCATCTGATTCTCACTTAATTTCTTTCCATTCATCAGGATCTCTCCCTCTTCAGGGGTGAGAAGGCCTGAGATCAGGTTCAGGAGCGTGGATTTGCCGCAGCCGCTGGGGCCTACTATGGCGACAAATTCACCTGGCTGAACCTGAAAAGATATATGGGATAGTGCTAAAGTCTCTCCATCTTCGCTGTGATAAGAAAGACTGATATCTTTTAATTCTAACAAAGGTGTTTGCATAGGCGTCCTCCATGATGTGTATATAGTATCATATGAAATTGAAAGAAAAGAGTGCTGATGCTATAATGAAAAAGAGGTGAAACCACACATGAACAGAAATTATCAAAAGGAAATGGAAAAAGTCATCGAAAGGCTGAAAAAAGAGCGTTCTGTACCGCGTCTGCTTCTGCACAGCTGCTGTGCACCCTGCAGCAGCTATGTACTGGAGTATTTGTCCCGCTATTTTAAGATTACAGTCCTGTATTATAATCCGAACATTTATCCCAGGGAGGAGTTTCTGAAAAGGAGAAAGGAGCAGGAAGAGTTTATCCGCCTCCTGCCTGCGGCACATCCCATAGAGTTTCTGGGAAGCGAATACAGGGAACAGGAATTCTATGATGCAGTAAAAGGATATGAACAGATCCCGGAAGGAGGAGAGCGGTGCTTCCGCTGTTATGCCCTGCGTTTGGAGGAAGCAGCCAGGGAGGCGAAAAAAGGGGGATATGATTTCTTTACTACTACGTTGAGTATCAGCCCTCTGAAAAATGCCGGGAAGCTAAACGAAATTGGAGAGGCGCTGGCAGAGAAATATGGGACCGCTTATCTTTCCTCGGATTTCAAGAAGAAAAATGGCTATAAACGTTCCACAGAACTTTCCAGGGAATATGGAATCTACCGGCAGGATTACTGCGGCTGCGCATTCTCTAAAAAAGAGCGGGAGACGGCCAAAAGAGAGCAGAAAAGCCGACAAAATTCTTGCAATGCCTTGGGCTAGATGATACACTAATACACGATTATAAGCGGACAGCGAAGATAAAATGAAGAAAGAAATGAGGATAAAAAAATGGCACAGTTATGGGGCGGCCGTTTCACAAAGGAAACGGACCAGTTAGTTTATAATTTTAATGCATCCATTGGGTTTGATCAGAAATTTTACAGACAGGATATTGCGGGAAGCATGGCACATGTTAAGATGCTTGCAAAGCAGGGAATTCTCACAGAGGAAGAAAAGACGCAGATTCTGGACGGACTGGAGGGGATTCTAAGGGATGTGGAAAACAAAACCCTGGAGATCACAAGTGAATATGAAGATATTCACAGTTTTGTGGAGGCAACTCTTATCGGACGCATCGGGGAACCTGGAAAAAAGCTTCATACAGGAAGAAGCAGGAATGACCAGGTGGCTCTGGATATGAAGCTCTATACCAGAGATGAGGTAAAAGAGATGGATGGACTGGTTAAGGAACTTCTTTGGACGCTTCTCCATATCATGGAGGAGAATACAGATACCTTTATGCCGGGATTTACGCATCTGCAGAAAGCCCAGCCGATCACCCTGGCACATCACATGGGTGCTTATTTTGAGATGTTTAAAAGAGACAGAGGGCGTCTTCAGGATATCCTGGAGAGAATGAATTACTGTCCTCTGGGTTCCGGAGCGCTTGCCGGAACTACCTACCCTCTGGATCGGGAGTATACGGCTGAGCTTCTGGACTTTGCGGGACCTACCTTAAACAGTATGGACTCTGTGTCGGACAGAGACTATCTGATCGAGTTTTTGTCTGCAATGTCCACTATTATGATGCATCTGAGCCGTTTTTCTGAAGAAATAATTATCTGGAATTCCAACGAATACCAATTTGTAGAAATCGATGATGCCTACAGCACAGGCAGCAGTATTATGCCCCAAAAGAAGAACCCGGACATTGCTGAACTGGTGCGGGGGAAAACCGGAAGAGTCTATGGAGCCCTGATGTCTCTTCTCACAACTATGAAAGGAATCCCTCTGGCTTACAATAAGGATATGCAGGAGGACAAGGAGCTGACCTTTGATGCCATTGATACGGTAAAGGGTTGCCTTGCTCTGTTTAACGGCATGCTCGCTGCCATGCAGTTTAAGAAAGAGAATATGGAGTCCAGCGCCCGGAATGGATTTACCAATGCAACAGATGCCGCAGATTATCTGGTGAATCACGGGGTTGCATTCCGGGATGCCCATGGAATTGTAGGGCAGCTGGTTCTGTACTGCATTGAAAAGGGAATCTCTCTGGACGATATGTCCCTGGAAGAATACAGAAAGATTAGCCCAGCCTTCCAGGAAGATATTTATGATGCCATCAGCATGAAAACCTGCGTGGAAAAGAGAATGACTATAGGTGCGCCGGGGGAAGAGGCTATGAAACAGGTGATAGAGATCAACAGAAAATATCTGGAAAAAAATTAAAAAAAGTGTTGATTTTTCCCTGCATATAGTATAGTATTGTTTAGGAAAGACAAATGTACGCGGTGCAAAAACAAACAGACGATGTAGCCGTGTTTTTGTACCATACATAGAAATAATATCGAGGAGAGAAGTATTATGAGCGATAAGTTGAGAGTTGGTATCTTAGGAGCGACAGGTATGGTGGGACAGAGATTCATCTCCCTGTTGGAGGAACATCCCTGGTTTGAAGTAGTAACAGTAGCGGCCAGCGCAAGAAGCGCGGGCAAAACCTATGAAGAAGCAGTGGGGGGACGCTGGAAAATGGATACCCCTATGCCGGAAGCAGTTAAGAAGCTGGTGGTTATGAATGTGAATGAGGTAGAGAAAGTGGCAGCCAGCGTTGATTTTGTTTTCTCCGCAGTGGATATGTCAAAAGATGAGATTAAGGCTATCGAGGAGGCATACGCAAAGACGGAGACACCGGTAGTATCCAACAACAGCGCTCACAGATGGACCCCTGATGTGCCAATGGTAGTGCCTGAGATCAATCCGGAACACTTTGAAGTGATCGAATTTCAGAAGAAGCGTCTGGGAACCCAGAAGGGGTTTGTGGCTGTAAAGCCAAACTGCTCCATTCAGAGCTATGCGCCGGTTCTTACTGCCTGGAAGGAATTTGAACCGGTTGAAGTAGTCGCCACTACTTATCAGGCAATCTCCGGTGCCGGAAAAACCTTTAAAGACTGGCCGGAGATGGTAGAGAACATTATCCCTTATATTGGGGGAGAAGAAGAAAAGAGTGAGCAGGAGCCTCTGCGGCTTTGGGGCAAGGTAGAGGATGGAGTAATTAAGAAGGCCGCTCTTCCGGTAATTACCTGCCAGTGCATCCGTGTGCCAGTGTTAAATGGCCATACAGCTGCTGTCTTTGTTAAGTTTAATAAAAAACCTTCAAAGGAAGAGCTGATCGATCGTCTGGTGAATTTTAAAGGTGTACCTCAGGAATTGGATCTGCCAAGCGCTCCAAAACAGTTTATTCAGTATCTGGAAGAGGATAATCGTCCCCAGGTGAAGGCAGATGTTGACTATGAAAAAGGAATGGGTGTATCTGTTGGACGTCTGAGAGAAGACACGGTATACGATTTTAAATTTGTGGGATTATCCCATAATACAGTCAGAGGGGCCGCAGGAGGAGCTGTTCTGTGTGCGGAAACTCTGAAAGCAAAAGGTTATATCACAGCAAAATAAAAACAGTAAGCAGCAGCCGGCAGGCGAAGCGCGCGTCAGCAGCGTGTTTCCCTGCCGGTTTTGTCTTCTTGTGTTATTCATCTTAGGATGGTATAATAAGCTGGATCAAAAATTGCTGATGAAAATATGCCAAAGGAATAATTGCAGAATGTCAAAATCACTCTATATAGCAGAGAAACCCAGTGTAGCCCAGGAATTCGCCAAGGCACTGAAGGAGAATTTTAGAAGGGGCGACGGGTATCTGGAATCGGAACACGCTGTTGTGACCTGGTGCGTAGGGCACCTGATCACCATGAGCTACCCGGAAAAATATGACGCGAAGCTGAAAAGGTGGAGTTTAGAGACCCTGCCTTTTTTGCCGGAGGAATTCAAATATGAAATCATCCCTTCCGTAAGGAAACAATTTGATATAGTCAGCGGACTATTAAAGCGGGAGGACGTAGCCACCATCTATGTATGCACAGACTCCGGGCGTGAGGGTGAGTATATCTACCGTCTGGTGGAAATGATGTCCGGGGTGAAGGGAAAGGAACGCAAAAGAGTCTGGATTGACTCTCAGACAGAGGATGAAATAGTAAGGGGAATCCGTGAGGCCAGGGATTTGTCTGAATACGACAATCTATCTGCTTCTGCCTACCTCAGAGCCAAGGAGGATTACCTGATGGGGATCAATTTCTCCAGGCTTCTCTCCCTGAAGTACGGAAATGTGGTATCTGGTTATCTTCATACGAAATATACGGCAATCTCCGTGGGACGGGTGATGACCTGCGTACTGGGGATGGTGGTCCGCAGAGAGAGGGAGATCCGGGACTTTGTAAAAACCCCTTTTTACCGGGTCCTGGGAAAACTGAACCTTAACGGCAAGCCCTTTGACGGGGAATGGAGGGCGGCAGAGGGAAGCCGGTATTTTCAGTCCCCCCTTTTATATAAGGAAAACGGATTTAAGGAAAAGAAACATGCCCGGGAGCTTGCTGATATACTTTCCGCTCATCCGCCCCTGCAGGCAGTCATAGAAAAGATTGAAAAAAAGAAGGAAAATAAAAATCCGCCTCTGCTGTTTAATCTGGCTGAGCTTCAGAATGAATGCGCCAGACTTTTTAAAATCAGTCCGGATGAAACCCTTCAGGTGGTGCAGGAACTGTATGAAAAAAAGCTGGTTACGTATCCCAGAACAGATGCCAGAGTGCTCTCCTCTGCTGTGGCAAAAGAAATTCATAAAAATATTGGAGGCCTGCGTAATTATATACATGGGCAGTCTTTTGCTGCTGAGATACTTGAAAAAGGAAGTTACAAAAATATAGCTAAGACAAGGTACGTAAATGATAAGCAGATAACGGATCACTATGCTATAATTCCTACCGGACAAGGGCTTGCCGCCATAAACCGGCTTCCGGAAAAATCCCAAAAGGTATATGAGACCATCGTAAGGCGTTTCCTGAGTATTTTTTATCCTCCCGCGGTGTACCAGAAGGTGAACCTGGTGACGCTTGTGGAAAAGGAGCGGCTGTTTTCCAGCTTTAAGGTTCTGATCGCAGAGGGATATCTGAAAGTGACGGGGAATTCCTTTGACAGGAAAAAAGAAGACTCAGGTGAAAAAGGGGAGGAGACTTCCTGCGATGCAGCCTTCTTAGAAGCGCTTCAGAGTCTGAAGAAGCAGGGAGTAATTCCGGTGGACGGCTTTGAGATTAAGGAGGGGGAAACCTCGCCCCCCAAGCGTTATACCTCTGGTTCTATGATTCTTGCCATGGAGAATGCAGGTCAGCTCATAGAGGATGAGGAACTGAGGGCTCAGATCAAGGGCAGCGGGATCGGAACCAGTGCTACCAGAGCAGAGATACTGAAGAAATTAGTGACCATAAAATACCTTGGACTGAATAAGAAGACGCAGGTAATTACTCCCACACTTCTGGGAGAGATGATATTTGATGTGGTGAATGCGTCCATCCGTTCCCTGCTGAATCCGGACTTAACCGCAAGCTGGGAAAAGGGGCTGACCTATGTGGCAGAAGGGGATATTACCTCGGAAGAATACATGGTGAAGCTGGAGAACTTCATCAAAAGCAGAACTTACGGGGTTCTGAAGCTGAACAACCAGTATGTACTCCGCCAGTATTTTGATAAGGCGGCACAGAATTACAAGACATCACCCGGCCGGTCATCGGCAAATAAAAAGAAAGAAGGGAAAACAAATGGAGCAGTTAACAATTAAAGAGTTATACCAGGATTTGAACCAGACATTGGCAAAGGAACTGCTGGAGAAGTATACTTACCCCTGGGAGGTGCTTCCCCATATCAGCGAATTTATAGTGTCGCTGGGCAATTCTTTGGATGAGAAGGAGTACGAGAAAAAAGGAGAAAATATTTGGATTGCAAGGAGTGCTAAAGTAGCTCCCACAGCATATATCAACGGCCCGGCCATCATCGGAAAGGATGCAGAGGTCCGTCACTGCGCATTTATCAGAGGAAATGCTCTGGTAGGTGAGGGGGCTGTGGTTGGAAACTCTACAGAGCTTAAGAATGTTATCTTATTTAATAAAGTACAGGTTCCCCATTATAATTATGTAGGGGATTCGATCCTGGGCTTTAAGTCTCATATGGGGGCTGGATCCATCACTTCAAATGTGAAATCTGACAAAAAGCTTGTGATTGTAAAGGCAGCAAACAGAAAGATTGAAACTGGCTTAAAAAAATTCGGAGCTATGCTCGGAGATGAAGTGGAAGTGGGCTGCGGATCTGTGCTGAATCCTGGAACCGTTGTGGGTTCACATACCAATATCTATCCTCTGTCATCAGTAAGAGGTGTGGTTCCCTCCAACAGTATTTACAAAAATAAAACTGAGATTGCAGAAAAGGCAGATGATTAGAGAATTGAGAAATCCGGCAAGACTGGTTGACAATTGGGCACATTTTTGCTAGACTAATCGCATATTGAGAAAACGAAGGCGTTTTGGTAGACTACCAGAGCGCCTTTTTGCTGTCTGTAAAGGAGTAATGTGTTCTATGGATGTATTGAATAAAAACGTTGCAGCAAATCTGAAAAGGATTCGAAAGGCAAAAAATATGAGTTTGGACGCAGTCTCTGTTCAGACTGGGATCAGCAAAAGTATGCTGGGGCAGATTGAGCGGGGACAGTCCAATCCCACAGTGGCAGTCCTGGGGAAAATTGTCAGCGGACTCCGTGTCAAATTCCAGGATTTACTGGGGACGCCGCCTCTTGATACATACATCGTTGAGGGTGACAAGATCGCTCCCATAAAAAAGTCCAAAGATCAATATAAGGTTTTTGTCTATTTCCCTTATGAGGAGGAGAGGAGCTTTCAAATCTATAAAATACAGATCTATCCCGGCTGCAAATATGCGACCGAATCCCATGGAGAGCATACGGCAGAATATATTCTGGTAACAGAAGGAGAGCTGACCGTTCAGGTGGGGGATACGTTTCATGTGATAAAGAAAGGGAACGCTATGCGGATGGAAACGGATAGGGAACATGCTTATTGGAACTGGGGGCAGGAGATGCTTTGGGTTGATATAGTGTTTTCCTGGTGAGGCAGGGGGACGGTGAGAGGAATCCCGCGGCAGCGGGCTGGCTGGGTTGGGCGGGAGGGAGGCTTAAGGTCCGGGGACACCTCCGTCGCGAGGAGAGTCTAAGACAAAACCGGAATCCCCGCCGGAGCACCGTTCGTATGTGCAAAGAATGCTTGATGTGCATTCTCTGC
>NZ_FQVI01000069.1 GCF_900129135.1 Lactonifactor longoviformis DSM 17459 | reverse complement strand
GGCTTAACCGGGAAAATTGCCAGAGTAGACCTTCCGGTATACCAGTCCCCGGATGATCCCAAGCAGCCCGTGCCAGATGCCTCTTTTGATGCGGCTTCTATGCTGCTGACTAATGTGGATGCCGCCATGGTATATTCTGTGGATGGAGGAAAGAGCTGGAACGCTATTTCAGGAGATACTGTTGATTTAAGTCAGGACACAGTGACTGCGGAATATGGCATTCAGGTTAAAAAATTGAAGGATGAGATTAAAACAGAGGATTCTGATCCTCAGATCATACGGCTGACACAGGCCGAAAAGCCATCTGCTCCAGTGGTATCGGAAAAAACGGGAAAAAGTATTACCATTCATGTAGTGGATGGACAGGAATATGCGATTAAGGCAAAAGAGGATGATGCTTATGGCCCATGGCAGAGCGGAAAAGAATTCAGCGGCATGTTCCAGGGCTTAACAGAAGGGACAGAGTACCAGATTATTACCAGAGTCAAGGGGAGCGGTTTGATGCTGTCCAGTGAGCCCAGTGATCCCTTATCCACGCCGGCGGAAAATACTTTTATTGAGATAAGTACTCCGCAGCAATTAATAGATTTTGGAACACAGATAGGCAGCGGAAAGACAACACTTAATGCCAGATTAATGAATGATATTGATTTGACAGGGATTACGTGGCAAAAAATCGCACCTACTTCAAACACGCCTTTCGAAGGTGTATTTGATGGAAATAATTATGAAATAAAGAACGTGTCTATGGAAACAACAAGCGGCAGCGCTGCTTTGTTTGGCACGATGGAAAATGCAATAGTTAAAGATCTTAAACTAAATATCACAAGTGTGGGGAAAAGTTATACAGCGGGCTTGGTGTCTGACACTAAGAATACATTAATCGAAAACTGTCATGTATCAGGCTCTGTGCTGTCAAAGTTCAGCTCCGCAGGGGCGTTAGTGGGTTATGCCAGGAATACTATAATTAAGAACTGCAGCAATAGTGCAGAGGTACAGGTGACACTTGGCAGCTCCAACGGGGCTACTGCAGGATTAGCAGCGGCAGCTGAGGATACCGTAATTGAAAACTGCTACAATGAAGGTGTAATTCATGCATCCATTGGACCTGCATCAGGACTTGTTGGAAAGGGAAATTCGGCAGTCAAAATTGTTGATTCGTATAATATAGGTCCGGTTTCGGCATCAGGAAAACCGGCAGCAGGCATCATTTGCGTTGCCCAGGCCAACAGTGAGGTCATAAACTGCTATAATACTGGTGAAATCAGCGGGGGAAACAGACAAGTTGCCGGTATTGCGGCTCAGGTTTACAATGGAACTAAAATTACAAATTGCTATAACATGGGAAAAGTAACTGGCACTATGTCGGTGGGCGGAATCGTTGGACTCATTTATGATAATTGTCAGATTGAGGGGTGTTATAATACCGGGGAGGTTCAGGGAAGCAGTACATACATAGGAGGTATTGCGGCATATAAGGATACTCTTTACGATAATGATGCCATTCTGTCCATTTCTGATTGTTATAATGAAGGCGGTATTACCGGTCTGACGGGGAGTACCTATATAGGTGGTCTTCTTGGATTTGCTTCTAAGGTTGAAATATCTGAATCCTACAACAAAGGTGACATTACTGGTCCTTCCGATGGAACAGGCGATATGTTTGTAGGAGGACTTGCAGGTCAGATGGCAGCAGGTACTATCCAGAATTGTTATAATTCCGGCGGTATCATCTGCCCGGGTGCATGTGGGGGAGGAATAGCTGGTTTTTTATATAACGGATGTACAGTAACAGACTGTTACAATACGGGAATTGTAGGCGGAAATACTTACACTGGAGGAATTGCAGGATATTTAAAAACCAATAATACAATCAGCCGGTGTTATAATCTTAAAAAAGTATCGGCAACAGGGAAGTATGTGGGAGGCATTGCAGGATATCTTACAGCAGACGGATCTATAACGGACTCTTATAATGCAGGAGATACCTTCAGTCTTGCATTAAGCGGCAATGATTACGATGCCGGGATCCTCGGATACCTGACATTAGGAACACTTGACAACAATTATTTTCTGGAAACTGAGGAGGTAAACCAGGGCATAGAAGCTGTGGGTGGAAGTGCAGGAGGAGTGGATACGGTAACGAATACCAGTTCTAAAACTGCAGAAGAATTCCA
>NZ_FQVI01000030.1 GCF_900129135.1 Lactonifactor longoviformis DSM 17459 | reverse complement strand
AATCTTCAGAGTATCCATGGGGCGTTGCTCCGCATGAACCGCTCCATCCAGGCAGAAGGGACATTTGGAATCATCAAATACGACCGAAGGTATAAGCGAATTGTAAGAAGAGGACTGGATTCGGTAAGAGTAGAGATATTTCTTGTTTCTATCGGCCATAATCTCTATAAAATCTATAATAAGCAGATGAGACTCCGGGAAGTGGCTTAAAGAAGAAAGAGCGCACGTTTGTTGGGGTAAGGGGGATTATGCGCTTTTTACTGCTTTTTTCTTACGCTTTCCACAAAATAAAGAGGGGCTGAAAAAATGGAGTTAGAGCAACTCCATTTTTTCACAGCCCCTTTTTGGCTTAGCGGAAGAATTTTATGATTTTGTCCATGCGGGACGTCATGCTTCCAAGCAGCGCATCCGCAATCACTAGTGCTGCCATGGACTCCACAACTACAACAGCTCTGGGAACAATAACGGGATCATGGCGTCCTTTTATTGTTATTTCTATGTTTTCGCCATCTCTGTTCACCGTTTGCTGAGGGGCTGCGATTGAGGGAGTCGGTTTTATGGCGGCTCGAAGGATAATGTCTGTATTGCAGCCGTCGCTGATACCTCCGGTGATTCCCCCTGCGTGATTGCTCAGCTTTCTCACACTGCCTTTTGTATCGCAGGCGTAGGGGTCATTATTGGTAAGACCCGTGGCCTCGGCTGCCTGGAGGCCGTCACCGATTTCTACTGCTTTGACAGCTCCGATGGAGAATATGGCTTTGCCCAGATTGGCATCCAGTTTTTCAAAAGCCGGTTCCCCAAGTCCGCCCGGTACATTCTTGATAATACATTCGATCATGCCTCCCGAAGAATTGTGATCTTTCATACAGGTTTTCAGATATTCCTCAGCCTTTAGGGCAGCGGCTTTATCAGGCATATAGAAGGGGTTTTCCCAAATTGCTGTTTCGTCAAATTGGCCTTTGTCAATAGCCACCGGGCCGATAGACAGGGTATAGGTGGAGAGGGTAATCCCCAGCTGTTCCAAAATTTTTGACGCAATGGCACCTGCAGCTACTCTGCCTATGGTCTCCCTTCCTGAAGAGCGTCCTCCCCCCCGGTAATCCCGGAACCCGTATTTCTGATCATAATTATAATCTGCGTGGCCGGGGCGGTAGTAGCCCGCGATCTCACTGTAATCCCGGGAGCGCTGATCTTTATTGCGAATCATCATGGAAATAGGAGTTCCGGTTGTTTTCCCTTCGAATACTCCGGACAGGATCTCTGCCGCATCCTCTTCCCTGCGCGGGGTTGCGTATCGGGACTGGCCGGGTTTTCTCCGATTCAGATAACGCTGCACATCCTCCTCTGACAGGGGAAGGCCGGCCGGGCATCCGTCTACGACTACGCCCAGTCCTGCACCATGAGATTCTCCCCAGGTACTTATCTTTAATATATTGCCAAATGTAGATCCATACATAATAAATTCCTCCTGATTTTGATTCTGCAATACATGCACCGGACTGCCGGTATCTTATGTCTTTCTGTTCCATAATACCATAAAAAATACTTTTCTGTGAACGGAGGAAATAATTTTCTTCTTAAAATTTGCAATATTACTTTACCTGACGTAGTAATTGTGGTATGATTACTACGTCAGAAGTACTACGACAGCCGTAGTATAGAATTATAAGGGCAGGAGGCATGAAGATGATTAGCAGTGACGTCATACGGGGATACAACGACACTATGATTCTATATCTTCTGTTAGACGGAGATTCCTACGGATATGAGATATCCAGAAATATCCGGGAGATTACAGGCGGGCGGTACATTATGAAGGAAACTACATTATACTCAGCGTTTACCCGATTAGAGAAACATGGGTTTATCACTTCTTATTATGGGAATGCCACCCAGGGGAAAAGGCGTACGTATTACAGCGTAACAGACGCGGGCAGGACATATTACCGCAGCAAGTGTGAAGAGTGGGAGCTGACAAAGGACGTGGTCAATCATTTTATCAGGAGGGATGTATAGATGGAGACAATAAAAAATTATCTGGACACTATGTTTCAGAGTCTGCCGGACTCTCCCGAGGTCCGCAGAGTGAAAGAAGATCTGCTGGCCAGTATGGAGGATAAATATCAGGAGTTAAAAGAAGAGGGTGCCTCTGAAAATGAGGCAGTGGGGAGGGTAATCTCAGAGTTTGGCAATATTGATGAGCTGTTTAGCGAACTCGGCCTTTCCCCGGAGGGCACAGAGGAAGAGCCTGCAGAGGAGAGTATTCTTTTATCTCTGGAGGAAACCCGGATGTACATTCATGACGCCCACAGAGAGGGGCGGCACGTAGCTTTTGGGGTAACGCTCATTCTTTTCGGGGCCTCAGTGCTTATATTTTTAGCGCAGCTTTTTGAGATCCGTATTCTGGGTATGGGAGTTCCGAAACCGGTCAGGGAATATATGCCGGTCCTGTCTTTTTTCATTTTCCTTGTGCCTGCCGTAGGACTTTTTGTAAACAGCGGTATGAAGATGGACGCTTATAAATTCATTGATCAGGGGGAATTCTCTCTGGGAAAAACTACAAGGCAGATTCTCGGCCGGGAGGCCCTGGAGATAAAAGATGCCAATCGGATTTATATTGTATTCGGTGTCCTGCTGTGTGTGATATCCCCTGTAATCTTATTCGTGGCAGGGATGTTCGGGGACACGGCGGCAGGGTACAGTATCTGTGTCATGCTCATCGTAATCGCGGCAGGAGTCAATCTCCTCATCCTGGCTGGAACCAGGGAGGATGCATACAAAAAGCTGCTGCAAATGGATAATTACGCGCAGACCCATAAAAGGGAAAACCGAATCATCGGTGCAGTAGCTTCTGTGGTTTGGCCCCTGACTGCAGCAGCCTTCCTGATTGCAGGATTTTGCTTTGGCATGTGGAAAACGGCGTGGATTCTGTTTCCCGTGGTGGGAATCCTTTTCGGCGCATTTTCAGCAGCCTGCCAGGCAGCGGCGGGGAAAAAAGAATGAGGCCCGAGCTTATCTATCTGGCCGGAATCAATATCCTGACATTTATTGTCTTCGGAGTGGATAAATATAAGGCCAGACATCACAGATACCGGATCCCGGAGCACACGCTTATGTTTCTGACCGCGATCGGCGGAGGCGCGGGAGCCCTGGCAGGAATGCAGGTATTCCGCCATAAGACGAAACATCTGAAATTCCGACTGGGCGTTCCGGTAATACTGGCCGCAGAGGCAGCGGTTCTGCTTTGGTACTTTGCCAGGTAGTATAAGGTTCAGGCTGCTCTACGCCTCCCACCGCCCAGAGGCTCCGCAGGGCAGTACCAGGCCGCTGGAGGAAACCGGAAGTCCCACTTCCTGGGAATCCACCCGGCCCCGGAACTTTTTGAGCTCTGTAGCCAGCATATAAGTCAGGACAGCAGGGGCAAGTCCTGTCGTATAAGAGTTAACCAGGAAGAACAGAGGCGTATCACTTAACAGCTTTGTACAGAGCTGAATCAAAGGATAGATCGCCTCTTCAATTTTCCAGATCTCACCTTTGGGTCCCCTTCCGTAGGAAGGCGGATCCATAATGATTGCGTCATACTGTCTTCCCCTGCGGATTTCTCTTTCCACGAACTTGACGCAGTCATCCACGATCCACCGGATAGGTGCGTCCTTCAGCCCTGAGGCAGCGGCATTTTCCTTGGCCCAGGTGACCATTCCTTTGGAGGCATCTACATGTGTTACCTGAGCCCCTGCGGCAGCCGCCGCTATGGTGGCCCCGCCGGTATAGGCAAACAAGTTCAGAACCCGGACCGGACGTCCGGCTTTTTTTATTTTACTGCTGAACCAGTCCCAGTTGACGGCCTGCTCCGGAAAGA
This sequence comes from Lactonifactor longoviformis DSM 17459, assembly GCF_900129135.1. GTDB lineage: Bacteria > Bacillota > Clostridia > Lachnospirales > Lachnospiraceae > Lactonifactor > Lactonifactor longoviformis. Next base: position 49,047 of record NZ_FQVI01000030.1, on the reverse strand, counting down.
GTCCGGTGTGCTTAAAGCTGAAGGGCTTCAGGTGAAATGTCAGATCCCTGTAATGGATTGCCCATTGATCCGGCAGATCAAAGAATTCCCATTCCCCTCCGCCGCTTTTGCTTCTGTGATAGTGGGCGTTCCTCTTATTCCAGCCTTTATGCGTTCTGGGGGTATCCCAGATAACCTGAGGATCCGGGCGGACCAGAAGGTACTTTCCCCACCGTTCCAGCTTCTCCCCCTTTGAAGTATCTATGATCTCATAATCTTTCCAACCGTCTGCTATCCACATGATAATTTACCTTTCTTTTTTTCATCAATCTGTTTTTTCAAATTATATCATACCTATTCTATATTTGAAAAGGCAAGCATACATTATCCTAGAATGGCCGGGCCTTGAAGGAAGAGGCCGGCCACTTTAACCGGAGGTGCCAGAATGTTTGAGATACAGGATGTGAATGAACTGGAAGAGAGATTCCGTACAGACAGCAGGAGAGGACTGCCGAAGGAGGAAGCCCGCAGCCGCTTAAAGGAGTATGGGGAAAATGTACTGAAAAAGGAGAAGGGGCAGACTGTGTGGGGCATGATTCTGGAGCAGCTGAATGAACCCATGATCTTTATCTTATTTATGGCGGCAGCTATTTCGATGCTTTTGAGAGAATACAGTGATACCATCATTATATTTGTTGTAATAGCCATGAATACCGCTGTAGGGGTCATACAGGAGGGGAAGGCCAGAAAAGCCATGGAAGCCCTGAAGAAGCTGGCGGCTCCGGTGGCCCTTGTAAAGAGGGACAATGAATACCAGGAGATTCCCGCCTCCCAGGTAGTACCGGGAGACCTGGTAAAGATAGAAGCAGGACGCCAGGTGCCTGCTGATGTTCGGATAACCAGTGTCAGAGGGCTGGCGATTAATGAGTCCGCCCTTACAGGGGAGTCGATGCCGGTGGAAAAAACGGACCAGCCTATGTCCGCCCAGGCTCCTATGGCTGACAGGAAGAACATGGCATATATGACCACTGAGGCTATGAAAGGTCAGGGTGAGGGGATTGTAGTAGCTACGGGCATGGAGACTGAGCTGGGGAAAATCGCCGGTCTGATTAACAAAACTACAGGAGAGCTAACTCCTCTTCAGAAACGGCTGGGAGATCTGGGAAAAATACTCAGCGTAGTGGCAGTGGCTCTCTGCGTGGGTCTTTTTGTGATAGGGGTAGTACAGCACCGGAACATTCTGCAGATGCTGCTCCTTGCCATTTCCCTTGCCGTGGCAGCTATACCGGAGGGACTCCCCGCAGTGGTAACCATAGTTCTGGCACTGGGGGTTGCCCGTATGGTAAAGGTGAATACCATTATCCGGAAGCTGCCCGCAGTGGAAACCCTTGGAGCTGTAGGAGTGGTGTGCTCCGATAAAACCGGAACTTTAACGGAAAATAAGATGAAGGTGGTTACTGTTTACTGCAACGGTGAAATCATGCCGGCAGAGAAATTGAACCCTCAGCTTCACGAGAGGTTTCTGGAAGGATATCTCTTATGCAATGACAGCCAGCTTGGGGAACAGGAGATAGGAGATCCCACAGAGCTGGCACTGCTCCATATGGGAAAAGAGAGGGGAGTAAAGAAAGAGGTTCTGGAAAAGCAAAAACCCAGAATCGGGGAACTTCCCTTTGATTCGCAGAAGAAATACATGGTAACTGTCCACAGGGACGGAAAATATAATACTGCATACGTGAAGGGAGCCGGGGATTACATCCTGGAGCAGTGCACCGGAATACTGGTGAGGGGTAAGATTCTGCCTATGACCCAGGTACAGAGAATGAAGATCCGCCAGGCAATGGAAAGTATGGCGAGAGATGCCTTACGGGTTCTGGCTTTAGCTATGAAGGAACGGGCCGGGGAGGTTACAGATGAAGGACTGATGAAGGGACTGGTCTTTATCGGACTTACAGGGATGATGGATCCTCCCAGGGAAGCAGTCAGGAATTCTGTATCGATCCTCCACCGGGCCGGCGTTAAGGTGGCCATGATAACCGGCGATCACAAGGATACGGCCTATGCCATAGCCAATAAAATCGGTATCGCTGATGCCAGGGAACAGTGCATCAGCGGAGATGAACTGGAGCGCATGACGGACGAGAGACTGGAGGAAGTCATTCCAAGGCTCAGAGTATTCGCCCGTGTAACACCGGAACACAAAGTCAGGATTGTCAGAGGATTTAAAAAGAACGGACAGATCGTGGCAATGACAGGGGACGGGGTGAATGATGCCCCCTCGCTCCAGGCCGCGGACATTGGAATCGCCATGGGCAAATCCGGTACAGATGTGGCCAAGAACGCTGCGGATATGATTCTTACAGACGATAATTTTTCCACTATCGAAAAGGCTATGGAGGAAGGGCGCAGTATTTATGTAAACATTAAAAAATCCATTCTGTTTCTCCTGTCCTCTAACTTCGGGGAGATCATCACCATGTTTGCGGCTGTGCTGCTGGCTCTGCCCACGCCTCTTAAGGCCAGTCATATTCTGTGGGTAAATCTGATCACAGATTCTTTGCCCGCACTGGCGCTGGGAGTTGACAAAAATAATAGAAAAACGCTCATGAACCATCCGCCCCGGGATCCGGGGGAAAGCCTGTTTGCCCACGGGGGCTGGTTTTTGACTGTATTTTACGGAATGGTAATCGCCGGGATTACGCTGTATGCTTTCCACAAAGGCGGGCAGACCTATGCATTTACCGTGCTGGGTGTTTCCCAGCTTTTCCATGCCATTGGGATGAGAGATACGGAGCGCTCCATCTTCCGGATGAATCACCTGGAGAATCCTTTCATGATATTTGCATTCTTTGCTGGTTTGGGCCTTCAGTTTATGGTGACAGAGATTCCTTATTTTGTTCAGGCCTTCCAGACCGTGAAACTGGATATGAGCACCTGGCTCTGGCTTCTGGCAGTATCGGCAATCCCTTTAGTTTTCCATGAGCTCCGTCTTCTATTTATAAAGAAGGAAAAGTGAGATGAGGGGTAGACGAACGTACGAAATGAAGGAAATAATATATGATAATGCATAGAAAAACGAAAAAACAGGAAATGAACCAGTTAAAAATGCCAAAAAATGCAAGTTGGTATTGACAATTAGTCAAAACTCATACTACAATAGCAATTATGAGAATTTGTTGGAGAACGCTAGGAGGAAATTGAGGATGGTACCATATGGTGAATTGAGCAGGGAACAGCTGCTGCGTATGAAGGAAGAGCTGGAAAAACAGTATGAGGATGTGAAGGGTAAAGGACTGAAGCTGGATATGTCCAGAGGGAAACCGGCAGCAGCACAGCTGGATTTGGCCATGGGAATGATGGATGTACTGAACAGTTCTGCAGATTTGAAGTGCGAGGCAGGAATTGACTGCAGAAACTATGGTGTTCTGGACGGAATTCCTGAGGCGAAGCGGCTTTTAGGCGCAATGTCTGAGGTAGATCCTGACAGTATTATTATCTATGGAAATTCCAGTCTTAATGTAATGTTTGATACAGTAGCCAGATCCATGACCCACGGGGTGTGCGGAAGCACTCCATGGTGTAAACTGGATAACGTTAAGTTCCTTTGTCCTGTACCAGGATATGACAGACATTTTGCTGTTACAGAATACTTCGGAATCGAGATGATCAATGTTCCGATGCTTTCCACAGGCCCTGATATGGACCTGGTGGAAAAACTGGTAAGTGAGGATGCGTCCATCAAGGGAATCTGGTGCGTGCCGAAATATTCCAACCCCCAGGGAATCACCTATTCCGATGAAACGGTCAGAAGATTTGCCAGATTGAAGCCTGCGGCAAAGGACTTCAGAATCTACTGGGACAATGCCTACAGCATTCACCACCTCTATGAAGACGATCAGGATTTTCTTATTGAAATTCTGGGAGAGTGCGCCAAAGCCGGCAATCCCGATCTTGTATATAAATTTACTTCAACCTCTAAAGTAAGCTTTCCCGGTTCGGGGATCGCGGCAGTTGCAGCATCACCTGCCAATCTGGAGGACTTTAAGCGGCATATGCAGTTCCAGACCATTGGCCATGATAAATTAAACGAACTGCGTCATGTGAGATTCTTCAAAGACTTAGACGGTTTGACCGCCCACATGAAAAAGCATGCGGATATAATGAGACCAAAGTTTGAGGCAGTGATAAATGTCCTGGAAAAAGAACTCCAGGGCACCGGGATTGGAAGCTGGATCGCGCCTAAGGGGGGATATTTTATCTCTTTTGATGCGATGGAGGGCTGTGCAAAAGCGATTGTTGCAAAGGCAAAGGAGGCAGGATTAGTAATGACCGGAGCGGGTGCGACCTTCCCTTACGGGAAAGATCCCAAGGACAGCAACATCCGTATTGCTCCTTCCTACCCCACGCCAGAGGAACTTGCAGTAGCGGCCGATATCTTTGTGCTCAGCGTGAAGCTGGTAAGTATCGATAAAATATTGGAAAGCAAGTAAAAAGATGAGCCTTCCCCAAGGGAGGGCTCATTTTCTGCAGGCGGGGAGTGTCGTTTTTGGTCGGCTGGAAATCCTTAAAATTCTGTGAAAAGGCTTTACCAAACAAAGGGGTAATGTTACAATAGGACGGGAGTAGAAATAAGCAGAAAACAGGGGAATTTATTATGAAAACTAAGAGAAAAGGAAAGAAAAAAGCTAAGGCCAGGAAGATAGTCCTGGGTATTCTTATCGCTTATGTAGCGGTGATTGCCGTCATTTATCTGGGGGCATCCTTCTACTATTCAAAGCATTTTTATTCCGGATCCCAGATCAATGGAATTAACTGTACCGGAAAAACCGTGGAGGAAGTAGAGGAGATTATTGCCGATGAAATTGGATCCTATACCTTAAAGGTCAGGGAGCGGGAGGATAAGACAGAGAATATTACTGCAACGCAGATTGACATGAAGTATGTCAGTGACGGCAAGATCAAGGAATTGAAAGAGGAGCAGAATCCATTTTTGTGGCCTATGTCTTTTACGAATCATAAAGCCTATACGATGTCAGCGACAACCACCTACGACGAAGAAAAGCTGGCGGCCGCTATTGACGGGCTGGATTGCTTTAAGGAAGAGAACATCACCCAGCCCCAGGATGCCAAGCTGGTGGAAGGGGAATCCGGCTATGAAATTAGTCCTGAGGTTCAGGGAAATGCACTGGATCAGGACAAGGCTAAGCAGCTTTTGAAAGATGCGATTGCCGGGGGAGAGACTGAGGTTTCTTTTGAAGATGCGGACTGCTATCTGAAGCCTTCCGTACTAAGCGATAACGAAGAGCTGATCAAACAGAGAGATCAGATCAATACATATCTTCAGGTAACCATTACCTATGACTTTTCGGACCGTCAGGAGGTAGTTGACAAGGATGTAATTAAAACCTTCCTGACCACAGACGAAGAGGGGAACGTGGGGCTGGATTCGGAGAAGGTAAAGCAGTACGTAAAGGAATTGGGATATGAGTACGATACGTTCGGCCTGAGCCGCGATTTTAAAACCTCTCTGGGGACTACGGTTCACCTGAAGGGAGGAGACTACGGCTGGGTAATCAATAAAGACAAAGAGACCGCGGCGCTGATAGAGGCGATAGAGGCAGGGGAATCCCAGACCAGAGAACCTATCTATCTCTATTCCGGAAAATGCAGGGACACCAACGACATCGGCGGAACTTACGTGGAGGTCAGCATACAGGATCAGCGGATGTGGTGTTATAAGGACGGTCAGCAGATTGTAGATACGCCTATAGTAACCGGAAGCGTTGCCAAGGGGTATGATACCCCGGCGGGGGGCGTATGGGCCATTGATGCCAAGAAACGGGATACCTTCCTGAAAGGGCAGGGATATTCCTCTCCGGTAAGCTATTGGATGCCGTTTAACGGCGGCGTGGGGATCCATGATGCCAGCTGGAGAAGTGATTTCGGCGGGGAGATCTATAAATCCAGCGGTTCACACGGATGTGTAAATACACCCTTTGAGAATGCAAAGACCATATATAACAACGTTGAAATCGGGACACCCGTGGTTGTATATTAAGTGCGAAGGGGCTTGCAGAGCGTCAGTATCTGGCGCTTTGGGAGCTCTTTTTTTGCGGGTTCGTCCATTCCAAAGAGAAGGAAAGGGAAAATGCTCTCCTTCTTGCAGATGGTGCTAAATCCCTTCATTTCATTGACAAAACGGGCATTATTGATTAGTATAATGAATAAGTAAAACGTCGTATTTATGTGAGGAGTGACTATTATGAACATTGTCGTACTGGCAGGGGGAATCAGCACCGAACGGGAGATTTCCATTATATCCGGAACGAAGGTCTGCGAGGCCTTGAGAGAAAAAGAACACCGTGCAATAGTAGTAGATGTCTCTTTCGGCAAAGAGGAAATGCCGTCTGATTTATTTCCTTCAGCGTATGATCTGGACAGAGAGGTTGCTTATATCAATAGCTTCAACGGACAGGCAGAGAACAGGAAAAAAGATAAAGAATTTTTCGGATCCAATGTATTGGAGATATGCCGGCAGGCAGACATCGTATTTCTGGCTCTTCACGGGGAAAACGGCGAGAACGGAAAGGTGCAGGCCTGTTTTGACCTGATGGGAATAAAATACACAGGAACAGGCCCTCTGGGCAGCGGTATGGCCATGGACAAAGGAATTACCAAAAGTATCTTCCGTTCGGCAGGAGTACCTACGCCAGGAGGCGTACTTCTGAAAAAGGACAATTACAGCAAGAAGCTTGAGGACTACCAGATGAAGCTGCCTGTGGTGGTGAAGCCTTGCTGCGGCGGATCCAGTGTAGGGGTCTGCATTGCCAAAAGCCAGGAGGAATACGAGAAAGCCCTGGAAGAGTCCTTCTCTTATGAGGAGGAAACAATTGTGGAGGAGTATATTCAGGGCAGGGAGTTTTCCGTAGGCGTTGTGGACGGGGAGGCCTATCCTATTATTGAGATAGCCCCGATTACAGGCTTCTATGATTATAAGAACAAGTATCAGGCAGGCGCCGCTATCGAGACTTGCCCGGCTGAGATTCCGGCTGAGACTGCTGAGAAGATGCAGGAGGCAGCGGTGAAAGGCTACCAGGCCCTGTCTCTGGAAAGCTATGCCCGACTGGATTTTATGATGAATGAAAAGGGCGAGTTCTTCTGCCTGGAGGCTAATACACTGCCGGGGATGACACCCACCAGCCTGCTTCCCCAGGAGGCGGGGGCTCTGGGAATGGATTTTCCTGCTCTGTGCGAAAGGCTCATCCAGGTATCCCTGAAGAAATATGAATAGATGGAGAAGCATATGAAGAATCTGACATTAGAGCATATTGCCGCAGCCTGCCATGGCACTTACAGGGGGCCGGAGGAAAAAAAGGCGGTATGCGTGACAAGTATTATCACGGACAGCCGGAAAGCAGAGGAGGGCTGCCTGTTCGTCCCCATCAAAGGGGCAAGGGTGGATGCCCACGAATTTATTGATGGGGTGATGGGGGCCGGAGCGTTGTGCACCCTTTCTGAACAGGATTTGGGAGATAAGGAATATCCCTGGATTCAGGTGGCTTCCTCCCTTCAGGCAGTGAAGGACATTGCCGCGTATTACCTGAGGCAGCTGAAGATTCCGGTGGTGGGAATCACCGGCAGTGTGGGGAAGACCAGCACAAAAGAAATGATAGCTGCAGTGCTCGCCCAAAAATATGAGGTTTTAAAGACACAGGGAAATTTTAACAATGAGCTGGGACTGCCTCTGACAATTTTTCGTCTGAGGGAGGAGCATGAGATTGCCGTTCTGGAGATGGGGATCAGCGATTTCGGTGAGATGCACCGTCTGGCAGGGATTGCCAGGCCAGAGACCTGTGTGATTACAAACATTGGATATTGTCATCTGGAATTTCTGAAGTCCAGGGATGGGGTATTAAAGGCGAAAACGGAGATTTTTGATTATCTGGAGGAGACAGGGCATATTATCCTGAACGGAGATGACGACAAGCTGTCTTCTGTGGGTGAAGTAAAAGGTGTCCGGCCTGAATTCTTTGGGATACAAAACCAAGAGGGTCTCTATGCGGATGAGATAGAAAGCCGGGGATTACAGGGTGTATCCTGTCGTATTCATATGGATGATTCTTCCTTTCAGGTTCTGATTCCGCTTCCGGGGCAGCACATGGTGTACAATGCACTGGCCGGCGCTGCGGTGGGGCGTGTATATGGCCTGACTGCGGAACAGATAAAGGCAGGGATCGAAAGTCTGCAGCCTCTCAGCGGAAGGTTCCACATCATTGAGAAAAACGGTATCACGGTAATAGACGACTGTTACAATGCCAACCCGGTATCTATGAAAGCATCTTTGGAACTTCTCACCGATGCCCTGGGACGCAAGGTAGCTATCTTGGGCGATATGGGTGAACTGGGGGAGCGGGAAGCCGAGATGCACAGGGAAGTGGGGGCTTTTGCTGCCGCGCTGGACCTGGACGTATGTGTCTGCGTGGGCCCTCTTTCCGGAGGGATGGCAGAAGCAGCAAAACTGGAAGGCACGCATATGAAAGTGATCCATGTGGAGTCATTAGAGGAGCTTCTGGAAGGGCTGGATACAATCATCCGGGAGGGTGATACAATATTGGTAAAGGCCTCTCACTTTATGAAATTTGAAAAGGTGGTTGAAGCTCTTACCGGGGGCAGATAGAGGCACTATTACCAAGCGGCAGGAGTGCAGCCGCAAAGTACTTATAGATGGAAAGCGTTTATTGCAGTCTCAATAAATAATTTCATGGCTTCCGAGATATATTTATCCTTATGGTATACAATATGATTTGCATTTCGAAGGGAGAGCTCGCCTGTTTCCAGGGAGATGAGTTCTCCTTTTTTGATCTCTTCTTTTACCAGTATATCCGGAAGCACAGTAACCCCAAGGGAGGCTTTGGCAGCCTGTATAAGCGCTTGGGAATTGACACTGGTCCAGGCTGGGGTGAGTGAAAGTCCGGCCAGTGTGAAGGCGCTGTCCAGGGTGTCCCGGATGGCGCTCCCTTTTTCCCGTACCAGCAGCCTTTCTCTCTGAAGATCCTCCAGTGTGAGCATGGGCCTGCGGGCACAAGGGTGTCCGGGAGAACACAGAAACAACAGAGAATAGGAGGAAAAGGGCAGGCTTACCAGCTGGGAGTAGGGAATGGGCCCCTCGATCAGAGCCAGATCCAATTCATTGTTCAGCAGCTTTTGGGTGACAGCCCCGGCCTGTTCTATGATTATCTGTTCCTGGATATGTTCTGCTGAGCTGCAAAAAGCAGCCATGATGGAGGGAAGCCAGAAGTTCCCTATAGTAATTGTAGAACCAATTCGAAGAGGCAGAGGCTGCTCAGCAGTGAGTGCATTGGTTTTAAGATCCTCATACAATTCAAGCAGCCGGTTAACCTTTGACAGCATAAGCTTACCGGATGCATTCAGATAGATACGCCTTGAGAGGCGGTCGAAGAGAGGGGAACCGATCTCTGCCTCCAGTTCCAGAATAGCGTGAGAGACCGCCGGCTGGGTCATGTACAGACGGTGTGCGGCCCTGGTAAAGCTTCCCTCCTCGCAGACAACTTTGAATATGTATAAATGTCGAATGGTCATACGCTCTCCAATCCATTACTAATTATTCATGATATATAGAAAATTATATAATTTTACTAATGAGTTGGCAAGAGATATAATAGGGATAAACGTGTGATGCTGTCTCACTTCAGAAAGGGGAACCTGTATGATACATCAGGTACGGCGATGCCTATGGCTGTTTTTTATACATATGTTTATCAGCGCATTTACATTTGGCGGGGGATATGTTGTGATTCCAATGATAAGAAAGTATTTTGTAGAGAGAAATAAGTTATTCCAGGAGGGGGATCTCCTGGAGATGGCTGCAATTGCACAGTCGGCTCCAGGGGCAATCGCCGTGAATCTGTCGGCACTCACCGGATACCGTGTGGCCGGCAGGACAGGAGCAATGGTGAGCTGTGTGGGCTCTGTGGTCCCTCCTTTGCTCATACTGTCTCTGGTATCTATGGGGTATCAGGCAGTGGCCGGCAACCGGATTCTCAGAGGAATCCTGGGAGGTATGGAAACGGGAGTGGCTGCATTAATCGTAGATCTGCTCATTGATATGTGGAGAGCACTCTTGCGGGAAAAATACTTGCTTCTTCCGATTCTGGCTGTGGGGACCTTTTTGGGAAGTTATATACTGCATCTGCCGGTGCTCCTTCTTCTGGGGCTTTCCGGCTTTCTCTGCGCGGCAAAGGCGCGGGGACGGAGAGGGGGAGAAGTGTGTTAAAGACATTATTCACTGTATTTCTGGAGATCGGGGTCTGCAGCTATGGAGGCGGCTATGCTGTAATTCCTCTGATTCAATCTCAAGTGGTAGATGAGAGGCATTGGCTGACCCTAAGAGAGTTCACTGATATTATTACCATATCTCAGATGACTCCCGGCCCTCTGGCAGTGAATACATCTACCTTTGTAGGACTGCAGACAGGAGGGATCCCCGGAGCTGTGCTGGCAACCGCAGGCTGCATTCTGGCGGGAATCATCATCTCTGTTCTGCTCTATAGATTTCTGGAAAAAAATCGGCATTCTGTCTATATCAGGGAGGTGTTTCGGGGGTTGAGGGCATCTTCTCTGGGGTTGATTCTATCCGCGGCGGCAACCATACTGGGATTGGCGCTGTTTCAAAAAGGGAAGCCCGGTGCCGGACTTCCCTCTATGATTCTGTTTGCAGGGTCTCTGCTGCTTCTGAGGCGGTTTCGGACCCATCCGATCCTGCTCATGCTGGGGGCAGGGGCTGCGGGTCTTTTATTTCTATAAAATCAGACACCGTACTGCTCTTTATTTTTCTCTAGCATCTCAGCAATAAGCTTCCTGCAGTATTCCCCAAGAAATTTCTTATCTTCTTTGCTGAGCTGGTTTGGATAAATGGGATCCCCGTATTCAATCACTACTTTTCTGGCCTTAATCCGGGGAAATTGATCCTCAAAGATTGCGGAGGTGTTGTTCAGGGCTATGGGAATGATTGGACATCCTGATTTGGTGGCAATCTTAAAGCTCCCTTCATGAAAGGGGAGAAGCGCCAATTCGTCCTTTCCCTTATTTCTGGTCCCTTCCGGGAAGATGCACACAGAGACACCATTTTTTATCTCGTCTACCCCTGCCAGGATCGTCTTCAGACCTTCTTTGATATTATCCCTGTCCAGGAAGAGGCAGTGCAGGTACTTCATCCAGTTGCTGAGCAGAGGAATCTTGAGCATCTCCTTCTTGGCGACATACCCTGTGCGTCCGGGGCACTGTATATATGTTAGCAGAATATCGAAAAAACTTCTGTGGTTCCCAATGTACAGCACCGGCTGGTCAGCGGGAACTTTTTCGTGGCCGATCACCGTAGCGTCAATACCGGCGGCACGGATACAAAGCCGGAAGACCCCCTGGACCAGCCTGAGGGAAGTCATATCCTTTACCCTGGGAAAAGCCAGACCGATAAGCCATTCTATGAGAAGAATGGGAATGGATAAAATCAGGAATCCTATAACAATCAAACATACCACTAAAAAACGAATCATAATTTCCTCCAACCGGCGCACGGAAGCGCCCAAAACATACTATACCAAATGGTACATATCCATTATACGGAAAAAACAAAAACCTTGCAATGAGAAAAGAGAAGAATAAATTTGAACATTCCACATAAAATATTGGTAAGAATGGGAAAAAGGGCATCATTATGAAAAAATGGACAATAGGACTCCTGCTGGTCAGTATGATGGCGGTCTTTCTCGGAGGGTGCAGTCTGACCAAGGTAAAAGCTGATGATGTAGTGAAACCAGAATATACGGTGATGAAAACAGATGACTTCCCGGAAGAGGTAGCGGACTTAATTGAAGAAAATAAAGAAAAGGAATTCCAGATGACATACCAGGACGGAGAATATCTCTACCTGCTGAAGGGATATGGGAAACAGGAAACAGGGGGATACAGCATTCAGATCGCGGATTTGTCTTTGTGGGATAACGCGATTCACCTGCAGACCATTCTAATCGGACCTGACAGAGACCAGGAGATCAAAGAAGAGCCGTCGTATCCTACCATTGTGATCAAGATGGAATACCGGGAAGAGCCGGTGATATTCGAATAAATTAAAGAAAAGAGGGCATATTTTGGAATTATTAACGAAACAGATGCAGATGCTGACAGTAAAATGCCAGGCAATCAGCCAGGTGACATTTGACGAGGATTTAAATGTTCCGGATGTAAAACCGGATGTGGGGCGGATGATACAGAAAAAAGGGGAAGTACTGATTGAAGATGTTCAGATTTCTGAGGGAGCTGCCTATATTAAGGGAGAGCTGGTAATATCCCTGCTCTATGTGGGGGACAGTGAAGAGAGAAGGATACATAGTCTCCAGGGCAGACTGCCTATCGGTGAGACGCTTCACCTGAACGGACTGGAAAACGGAGATAAAGTGCGGCTGAAATGGGAGATCGAGGATCTGAGCCTGCAGCTCATCAATTCCAGAAAATTAAGCGTCAAGGCGCTGGTGACATTTATGGCCGGTGTGGATGAGACGGGAGAGGTGCGCCTTCCCATTGGGCTTGTGGAGGAAGATATCTCACAGAAAAAGCAGCCCATCAGTGTTATGGGTCTGGCGGTACATAAAAAGGATACCATGCGGATCAAAGAGGAGATTGCCCTGGCATCCAACAAGCCTAATATTTATGAACTTCTCTGGGATACCATTGAGGTGAGAGGCCTGGATATCCGTACAGAGGATGACAAGGTGATTGTAAAGGGAGAGCTTTTTTTATTCGCCCTGTACAGCGGCAATGATGACAATAATTCCCTGCAGTGGCTGGAGCACTCAGTTCCCTTTGCACAGGAAGTGGAGTGTCTGGGCTGTGCCATGGATATGATCCCCAATATTGAGGTAAATGTCAGCCAGAGTGACCTGAAGGTGAAGCTGGACGGTGACGGGGAAGAACGAATGATCGGGGTAGATGTGGTTCTCGAGCTTGAGATTAAGGTGTATGAGGAGGAGGAGCTCTCTCTTCTTCTGGATGTCTATACGCCTCTGAAAGAGTGTATTCCCATTCGGGAGACACAGACCCTGGAAAGTCTCCTGGTAAAGAATTTCTCGAAATGTAAGGTCAACGATCGGGTGAAGGTAGAAGAAGATCAGGGGAAAATTCTTCAGATCTGCCACAGCGACGGCATGGTGAAGGTGGATGATACCAGAATTGTAGAAAACGGCATACAAGTGGACGGGGTTGTACAGGTGAGAATTCTCTATATAGTAGGAGATGATGATATGCCGTTCTATTCTATGAATGCTATGATACCCTTCAGTCATGTGGTAGAGGCAAAAGGAATAGACCAAAACTGTGTCTATCATCTCCGGGCGGATCTGGAGCAGCTGTCCACAACCATGATTGACAGTGATGAAATAGAGGTTAAAATTGTAATGAATCTCAATGCGCTTGTGGTGAGACAGAACCCACAAGGGCTGATCTCGGGGATTGAGGAACAGGAGCTGGATAAAGAAAAGCTCCATAATATGCCGGGCATTACGGGATACCTGGTGCAGCCCCAGGACACTCTCTGGGATATTGCAAAGGCATTCTATACTACGATTGATACTATTATGGAACTAAATGAACTGGAGTCAGAGGAGATTCAGCCCTATGATACCCTGATTTTGATGAAGAAAGTGGAAAGCTGATCCGTGAAGGGGACGCTGCCTCATAGTCTGCAAAGGCTGTGGGCGGCGTCTTTTTTAGATCCGTCTTGCCCTTTCTCCCAGAGGCAGCTGAAATGTTATCTTAATAAATGGTAATAAATTACAAATAATCAAACCAATAATTGTTAAAAAGTAATATTGACAGAAAAATCTACGCCTACTATAATGAAAGTAACTTCACTGGTAATACCAGTTAAATGATATTACCAATAGAACGTATCCTACATATACAAGAAAGAGAGGTAAAAGAATGGACAAGTTAATTATCACCGCAACTGTAGACTCCAGTGCATCTTATCCGGATAATCCCTACTGTCCCAGGATGGGGGATGTAAAGACAACGGCTGAAGAATATAACCGTGCAGTGGACGCAGGAGCCAGTATCTGCCATGTTCATGGGGTCCACTTTCTGGAGGATGAGATTCAGCCGGACGGAAGACAGCTTTCCGCCATAGATTTTGACGGGTGGCAGGAGCTGAATGACCGCATAAAGGAACATGCGGATCCGGTAATTCAGTACGGGATAGCCAGCGCCCGGATGCCTGCGAAGGTGAAGCTTATGGATCAGAAGCCGGATATGATGTCTTACTGCTTTAATGCCCACGATGAATGCTTTCAGCCGAACCCGGACAAGCCTCCCAAGTGCACCTATGCGGTGCATCCTATCCAGGAACTGCGGGAATTTCTCACTGCATGCAATGAAAAGGGAGTAAAGCCGGAGATTGAGTCTTTTACCACAGGGGCTTTTTACAACATCGAAGCATTGAGAAAGGAAGGCTTGTTTAAAGAGGATGAACCAATCTGGACCACGTTATTTATTGCATGGCCCGGCGGCGCGTGGACACCGCCCACCCCTAAATCCCTCATTAACTTTGTAGATCATCTGCCTGCCAATGCCAATTTTAACGTGAGTGTTATGAGCTATGATGTAAATAAAAACTGGGAGATGCTGACCCAGGCAATTCTTCTTGGAGGCCATGTGAGAGTGGGCTGGGAGGATAATCCTTATATTGCTCCCGGAGAATATGCGAAAACCAATGCGCAGCTGGTAGAGAAAATCGCTTCCATCTCCCGGAGTCTTGGCAGAGATGTGGCAAGTCCTGACGAAGCTAGAAAGATTATTTTTGGAAAATAAGCAGACATAAATAGGATGCCAGACATGCAGAAACTACCCATGGTACTGTATGAAGGCATCCTATTGTGATTTTAGGGAAATGCACAAAAGGGAGGAATAGCAATGAAAGCAATGGTCCTGGAAAGCATGGAAAAAGGCGCCCATCTTACCAATGTGGAGCTTCCGGAGATAACAGAAAACGATGAGGTGATTCTGCAGATAAAAGCCTGCGGAGTCTGCGCCACAGATATTAAGGTTATGAAAGGCGATATTGAAACGAACGGAGTTCCCCGCATTTTGGGACATGAGCCTATGGGGATAGTGGTAAAGAAAGGAAGCGCTGTACACAACGTAAAAATCGGAGACCGGGTGGTAACTGCCACATATGTTACCTGCAAAAGCTGTAAATACTGCCGTACCGGACGGGAGACCCTGTGCGAACATGTATCGGCGAGGATAGGGATCACTATGGACGGGGCATTTGCCGAATATATGAAGATTAAGTGTCAGAATCTGGTAAGGGTTCCGGACGGGGTAAGGGACGAGGAAGCGGCAGTTATGCCCTGCGGCGCAGGGGTCCCGTACCATGCGCTGGTTAAGCGGATCAAGCTGACTCCCATGGACCGGGTAATTGTTTTGGGAGTGGGAGGAGTGGGGATGCAGGCCCTTCAGCTTGCCGCCCTGTGCGGAGCGGAGACCGCAGCGGTTGATATAAACGAAGATAAGCTTGGGATGGCGAAGGATAACGGGGCGGCATATACCGTCAATTCCTCAGAGGAAGGGTACCTGGAAAAACTGCGGGCATGGGGGGAATGGAGCGTGCTGTTTGATACCACCGGATATCCCCCGGCAATTACAGACTGTGTCTCGGTTCTGGAAAGAGGAGCCAAGGTGGTTCTGGCGGGATACGGGAAGGACAAATCCCTGAGCATTCCGCTGGCAGATGTAGTGCTGAAGGAGCTGGAGATCTATGGCTCCAGAGGGGTCAGCATACAGGACATTGAGGAATTGATGTCCTTGGTAGAGAGGAAAAAGCTGCAGCCCGTTACCCATATATATCCGATGCAGAAAATTGAGCAGGTATTTGAGGATATGCAGAGTAACAGGCTGACCGGACGTGCAGTGATCGTTCCGTAAAGGGTAGGGAAGGAAGGGAGAATATTGACAAACGAAAAGATACTGAAATTATATGAGCTTATGGTAACCAGCCGTCTGCTGGACGAGTTCTGTGAGAATGAATTTGTGAAAAAAGGGGTCAATCTCCGTCATTACCACTCGGGGATCGGACAGGAAGCTCTGTCTGTGGCAGGCGCGTTTGTTCTGCGGAAGACGGATTACCTCTATTATACCCACCGGGGTGTGGGTTCTCTTCTGGCAAAGGGAGTATCTCTGGAGGCGGTAATGCGTGATATGTTCTTTAAGACAGGGGGAACCAATGACGGAAGCGGCAGTGTCATGCATACCTATGCACCTGAGGTAGGGATTGTAGGAAGAAACGGGGTCTTTGGCTCCCGGTTTACCATTGCTGCCGGGCTTGCCCTGGCTGCGAAGGAGAGAAAGACAAAAACAGTAGCTTTGTGCTATTACGGGGAGGCGGCCGCCGCAAGAGGAATGTATTACGAGGCGCTGAATATGGCGGTGCTGTGGAAGCTCCCTGTGATTTATCTGGCAGAGAACAATGGATTTTCTGTCAGCTCAAGGACAGAGGAAGTGTATGCGCCCGGGAATATGTCTGATATGTGGAGAGGCTTTGATATCCCGGTGCTCCGGTTTGACGGCAACGATATGTTTGCTGTGGCAGAGGCTGTGGAGAACGCTGTCAGCCGGGCGCGTGAGGGAAAAGGCCCCAGTGTGCTGGAGGGGATTACCTACCGTATCTCTGAACATATTCCCTTCGAGGATCACTATGCATACCGGGAAGAGGCTGAGATAGAGGAATGGAGAGAAAAAGATCCCATCGCGAGGGCCCAAAAATCCTTAATCGGCATGGGGATCTGGAATATGGAGAAGGAGGAAGCCCTTTGTACCGAACTGAAGGGGCGGATCCGTGAACTCTATCAGAAGGTGGAAAAAGCACCTGTAACAGACCCCTCAGAAATATACCGGAAAGTATACTATAGGTGATCAGATAGGAGGTAGAACATGAGAGTAACACTGAGGGAAGGAATACGCAGAGTACTGTTTGAGGAAATGCAGAAAAACCAGGAAATGATCATGATGGGAGAGGCCTTCTATTACACAGGATCTCTGTTTTCAAAGGTGATCACGCCAAAGTTTCATCTTACTTATGGGAAGGAGCGCATCCTGGAATGTCCCGTGGCAGAGAACGGTATTATAGGCATTGCCTTTGGCGCGGCCCTGGCCGGCATGACAGTGGTTCCCGAAATCTGGGCGGCTGATTTTCTGCTGTGCGTGGGAAATGAGATTGTAAATGACATTCCAAAATGGAGATACCAGCACAGATACCGGGAACCTATCCACATGGTAATCCGGGCGCCTATGGGGCTCTTTTCCGCTGGGGGAGGGGGCCCGGAGCACAGTCAGTGTACGGAGGCCTGGCTCCATAATTCACCGGGCCTCACCATCGTCGCCCCCAGCACTGTGAAGGATGCCATGGGATTGCTGAGAGCCTCTTTAAAATGCGGAGATCCGGTGATTTTCCTGGAACACAGGCAGGTATACGACGTGGAGGAAGAGGTGGAGGACACCTATTTTGAGACAGAATTAGGAAAAGGAAGAATTGTGCGGGAGGGAAAGGACATTACCATTGTCGCCTGGGGAATGATGGCATTGCGGGCATCCGGGGCAGCAGACATACTGAAGGCCGAGGGAATCCAGGCGGAGGTGATAGACCCCAGAACAATTAAGCCTATGGATTATCAGATAATTCTGGAGTCTGTAAAAAAGACAGGGCGGCTGTTGGTAGCCGAGGAGTCTCCCAGAACAGGCAGCATTGCGGGAGAGATTATGACAAGAGTAGCAGAAAGCGGGACAGGTGCCCGGATGGCCCGCCTGACCATGCCGGATCTGCCGTACCACTATATTCCCGAATATGAGGCTTCTACGGTCCCCTCGGAGAAGGAAATTGCTGCCAAAGCAAGGGAACTGCTGGGGATGGCGTAGGCTTCCCGGAGGAAGAAAGGAAGTGACAGTATGCCGGTTTTAGAGGTGAAAGGGTTGAGAAAGCATTTTGCAGGGGTGCAGGCTTTAAACGGTGTAGACTTCGTTCTGAAAAAGGGGGAGGTCCATGCCCTGGTAGGGGAGAACGGCGCGGGAAAATCCACACTGATTAAATCTCTTACGGGAATCTACAGGCCGGACGGAGGAGAGATTCTTCTGGACGGAAAGCCCTATGCCCCTCAGCACCCAAGGGAGGCATTTGACCTGGGGATCAGTGTCATTCATCAGGAACTGAATCTGCTTCCTGAACTGGATGTGGCAGCCAATATTTTTATGGGAAATCTCCCCACTAAAAGGAATGGCCTGATCGACAAAAAGCGGATGTATGAGGAAGCAGGACATTATCTGGAACTGCTTGGACTGGACTTTTCTCCCAGGACAAAAATAAAAAAATTAAGTATTTCTCAGGCCCAGATGGTAGAGATTGCAAAATCCCTGTCCCACAATGCAAAAATCATCTTTATGGACGAGCCCACCTCTTCCCTGAGTCCCACAGAACAGGAAAAGCTTTTTCAGGTGATCCGGGAGCTGAAGGAACGGGGGGTTTCTATCACCTATGTTTCCCACCGGCTGGAGGAAATTATGGATATCTGTGACCGTGTTACCATTCTCCGGGACGGACAGCTGGTTACATCTATGGATATAAAGGACACGAATATGGATGAAATCATCAACCGTATGGTGGGAAGAGACTTGTCTAACCGCTATCCCAAGATGCAGATCACGCCGGGAGAGACGCTTCTGGAGGTGAAGCATCTCTCCAAAAACAGTGTACTCCACGACATTTCCTTTTCTGCCAGAGCCGGTGAAATCCTGGGAATATCCGGGTTTGTGGGCGCAGGGAGAACGGAACTGGTGAGGGCTGTGTTCGGCGCAGATCCGGTGGACAGCGGTGAGATATGGATTGAGGGCAAAAAAGTCCAGATCCGAAATGTCACAGATGCTGTTAACCACGGAATCGCACTGCTGACGGAAGACCGGAAAAACCAGGGGCTGCTGCTGAATATGTCCATCAAAGACAATATCTCAGTCTCAGGGCTGAACTGCGTCAAAACAAAACAAAAATTTTTTAAGGGTCCTTTTGTGGATAAAAAAGCAGTCGCTGAGAATGCGAAGTATTATGTGGATGTAATCAAGATAAAGACCCCGTCTCTGAAGCAGCTTGTAAAAAATCTAAGCGGGGGAAACCAGCAGAAGGTGATATTGGGGAAATGGATGTCCGTAAATGCCAAAATTATTATCTTTGATGAGCCCACCAGAGGAATTGATATTGGAGCCAAGGCAGAGATTTATACCCTGATGGAACAGCTGGCGAAGGCGGGGGCGGCCATTATTATGATTTCCTCCGAATTGCCTGAGATTCTGAATATCAGTGATAGAATCCTGGTCATGCGGTATGGCCATATAACAGCCAGGCTGGCAGCCCGTGAGGCTACGGAGGAGCTTATCATTCATTACTGCGCAAAGGAGGTTAAAGATGAAAGCACAGCTTGAAAAAGAGAAAGCATGGGTAGGAAAGTATGTGAACAGATCCACGGTAAAGAACTTAAGTACTCTTTTTGCGCTGATCGCCATCTGGATAGCCCTGAGTATTGTATCACCGTATTTTCTGACCATCAGCAATTTCAGCAATATGTTTCTCCAGTCGGCAAATATTATGATCCTGGCCATTGGAATGACACTGATTCTCATCTCCGGCCAGATCGACCTGTCTCTGGGTTCTATAGAAGCGTTTGCCGGGGCCGTCATAGCCGTATTAAGTGTCAAATACCAGCTGCCTATATTCGCGGCACTGCTCATTGCCCTGTTGGTGGGAACCGTGTGCGGATTCGTTAACGGGTTCCTGGTATCCCGGTTTAATTTCCCTGCTTTTGTGGCCACCTTGAGTATGCAGGGCATTGCCAGAGGGCTTGCGCTGATTATCACAGGAGGAACCTCTGTTTATGGATTCCCTGAACTGTTTAAGTTTCTGGGCCAGGGTAAGATCGGGGCAGTTCCATTTCCGGTTATTATTTTCCTTATTCTGCTGGCCGTATTCGGAGTTGTTGTTAAATCCACGAAATTCGGCGTGAATTTGTTTGCAGTGGGAGGAAATGAGGAGGCGGCCGGCCTGTCCGGCATTGATGTAAAAAAAACAAAGATGCTGGTGTTTATTATATCAGGGACCTTAGCCGCACTGGCAGGCGTCATTGTTACCTCAAGACTGAATTCCGGACAGGCGACCATCGGAGAGGCAGATGTTATGGATACCATTGCGTCTGTAGTGATCGGGGGGACCTCCCTGAGCGGAGGCATAGGAAGCCTGAGAGGAACGGTTGTAGGTGTTATGATAACGATCTCAATCAGGAATGGACTGAATATCATCGGAGTCTCTGCCTATTGGCAGCAGGTATGTATCGGACTTATCATTATTGCGGCGATTCTCATTGATCAGTTCAGCAAAAAAGAGCGTTAGAGGTTAGGAGGAGAAAGATGAAAAGAAAACAAAGGAAGGGAAACAGATGGATATCTATACTTTTGGCAGCTTTAATGGCAGTGAGTATGCTTCCCGGCTGTGCAAAGCAGAAGACAGAAGCGGCAGAGACAAAGGGAGAAAGTAAGACGGGGGAGACAAAGCAGCCTGAGGACATTCGGCTGGGGATGATTGTGGGGGATCTGAGCAACCCATTCTTTCTGACAGTAAAAGAGGCGGCTGAGAAGCGGGCCGAAGATCTGGGTGTCTCCATTACAGTCCTGGGCTCTAAGACCATCGAGGAAAATGTAAAGGCGGGGGAGGATATGATCCAAACGAAGGTGGATGTTATGGCAATCACGCCATTTGACGCCACAGGCAATATTCCTCTGGTGGAATCCGCCAATGCGGCGGGAATCCCTGTGTTTACCATTGACTCCACCGTGGACGGAGGAGAGGTTGTCTCCTATATTGGCACGGACAATGAGCTGGGAGGAGAACTGGCCGGGGAATGGATGGCGGATAAAATCAATGGGAAAGGAAAGATTGCCATTATAGAAGGGGGCTCAGGCTCGTCCACCAATACTTACCGGCTGAAGGGATTCCGGGATGTCATCGATCAGTATCCGGAGATTGAGGTGGTGGCGTCTGTGGCGGCCAATTGGGCCAGAGACGAAGGGCTGAATGCCATGAGCGACATTATTGCCGGCAACCCGGACCTGGCGGCAGTAATGGCTATGAACGATGAGATGGCCCTTGGAGCGATGGAAGCGCTGAAGGCAGCCGGAAAGACGAAGGATGTTGTCCTGTGCGGGTACAACGGGGCGGCAGAAGCGATACAGAATATATACCATGGGGATATGGCCGCAACTGTGGCCCAGTTTCCGGAGGAAATGGGAAGGATGTTCGTAGACGCCGCGTATGATATTGCAGCAAGGGGTGTCTACCCGGATACAGACCACCTGAAACCGCCTGTCTATATGGTAGATACCGTGTCAGCCAACAAAGCAATGGCTGCCATCACGGATACGGATATGAAGCTGGATTATACCACGTCGGTAAAAGCAGATAAAAGGTACCGTTTGGGGATGGTAGTAGGGGATTTAAGCAACCCGTTCTTCCTGTCCGTAAAAAACGGGGCCGAGGCAATGGCGGAGATTATGGGGGTTGATATCACAGTTCTGGGCTCTAAGACCATTGAGGAAAATGTAAAAGCCTCGGAGGATATGATCCAGACTAAGGTAGATGCCATAGCCATCACTCCCTTTGATGCGTCAGGAAATATCCCTGTAGTGGAGGCAGCCAATGAGGCTGGAATCCCTGTATTTACCATAGACTCTGATGTGGACGGAGGAGAGGTAGTGGCCTATATTGGAACCGACAATGTATTAGGCGGTGAGCTGGCCGGGCAATGGATGACGGAACAGATCGGCGGGAAAGGCAAAATTGCTGTTATAGAGGGCGGTTCAGGGTCATCCACGAATACAGACCGGCTAAAAGGCTTCCACAGCGTAATTGATCAATATCCCGATATAGAAGTGGCGGCATCCGTGGCGGCCAATTGGGCCAGAGATGAAGGCCTTAATGCCATGAGTGATATCATAGCCGGTAATCCGGACTTGTCGGCAGTAATGGCTATGAATGACGAGATGGCTATTGGCGCCATGGAAGCGCTGAAGGCTGCCAACAAGACAGAGGATGTGCTGCTGTGCGGATACAACGGGGCACTGGAGGCGATTCAGAACGTCTATAAGGGCGAGATGGCGGCAACCATTGTACAGTATCCGGAAGAGATGGGAAAGATGTTCGTTGAGAATGCGGTGCTGACCATACAGGGTACGCCCCCTGAGAATCGGCACATTAAGCCCCCCATACAGACAATGAGCACCGTGTATCTGGAGAAAATCTACGACTCTCTGCAGGAAAATTAGGAGGATGAACTATGGAGTATGCAAATCAGACACCGAGGATAGAAGCGGCCCAGGTGGCGCTGGGCAGGGAACCGGCGGATATGGTAATCACAGGGGGAACCCTGGTAAATGTATATACCGGAGAATACTATCCTGCGGACATAGCTGTAAAAGGGACCCGCATCGCCTATGTTGGGGATGTGTCACATACAATCGGAGAACATACGAAGAGAATTGACGCGGCGGGATGCTACCTGTGTCCGGGAATGATTGAAACGCACCAGCACGTGGGGGGCTCACAGCTGACCATGACCGAATTTGCCAAGGCGGTGCTGGCCCACGGCACTACAGGCATCATCACAGATTTTTATGAGATAGGCATTGCCAGGGGAAAGAAGGCCATACGTTTCTGTCTGGATGAAATGAAAAAGACGCCCTTAAAACCCATTTATCAGGTTGCCTCACAAATCTACGTACAGAACGGACCCTTTGGAAATTCCGGGCAGGTGCCGGCGGAAGACTTATTTGAATTGCTCTCTTATCCGGAGTGCATAGGGATCAGTGAGTGGCCCGTGAGCATGATGACAGAGAAAGACGAGGTGGTGCTTAAGCTTCTGGAAGAGACGCTGCGCCAGGGCAAGAGGAACCTGGGTCATGACAGTGAGACCCCTGAAAAGACATTGCAGGCCTACTGCTGCCTTGGACATTCCTCCACCCATGAATGTGTGGAGATCAGCGAGGCCGTAGACCGGGCCAGACTGGGGCTTGCCATTATGACCCGCCAGGGCACGGCGGCCAGGGACATTGACAATATGAGCAGAACCCTTGTGGAAAGGAAACTGGACTCCAGCAGCTTTATGATCTGCACAGATGAGGAAGAGGTTGCGGAGCTGTACTCCCTGGGACACCTGGACTATAAAGTCAGGGGGATGATTGAGAGAGGCGTGGATCCCATGACCGCAGTTCAGATGGCGAGCATCCGTGCAGCCAGATATGCGGGGGTTGATGATGATATGGGGGGAATTGCACCGGGCAGAATCGCTGATATTCTGATTGTTACGGATCTCCCGCGGTTTGCCATTGATACTGTGATTGCCAACGGAGAGATTGCAGCGGTCAACTACAGGTATACGGGAAGCATGCAGGCTCCGGTATATCCGGATTTTGCCTATCAAACCGTACAGCTTCCAAAGAAGGTTATGTGCGCTGGGGATTTTGCTGTTGACGCACCCCGGAAGACAGGGACTGCAAAGGTGCATGTGATTGGCCAGAGAAACGGGCTTTTGGTTACGGAAGCGAGGACAGCAGTTCTTTCTGTGCAGAACGGGAAAGTTCTGGCGGACAGAGGGCAGGATATCCTCAAGGTGGCTAAAGTTGACCGGTATCAAACCTCCCGGAAATGGGGTGTGGGTTTTGTCCAGGGCTTTGGTCTGAAGGAGGGCGCGATGGGCAATACCTGGAACGGACAAAAGGAAGACATTTTTATCGTCGGTGCCTGTGATCAGGATATGGCAGTGGTAGCCAACCGGCTCCAGGAGCTGGGCGGCGGTTTTGTTGCGGCCTGTCACGGAGAAGTGGTGGCTGAGGTAGCCCTTCCATTGTTCGGGCTGCTGTCAGAAAAAACCTTCGAGGAACTGGTTGCGGAGGTCCTCGGGTTTAACAAAGTAATCAGGGACATGGGCTGTACATTTGACGGCCCTATGACTCAATTGGCTCTCATGGGTGTTCCTGTTGAGATTGGAACACTGAAAATGTCAGAGTTCGGACTTGTGGATGTATGGGAAGGCAAGCTGATTGATGTGGTTATAGAGTAAGCCATGCAGTTCCACTCCATCCGGGTATCCCTTGAAAGCGGGAGAGTATTTCTTACCTAAAGGCAGCATACAGGAAGTGCGGGGACAGCTTGCACTTGCGGTGAAATATGGTAATATTGTCAGTGTAGCCATAATTCAGCAAGCGGGAAGTCCGCCTGCCTGCCGTTTTACCATAATAGAATAACAGTAGAGGAGAAAAGAAATATGGGGAGCCTGGATGGAAACCGAAAAGCAAATATTGTAGCAAACGAAATCATTGATTTAATTCTAAAATCAGATATGAAGCCGGGGGACAAGCTGCCTTCTGAGAGGGAACTGGCACAGCGGTTCGGCGTGGGGCGGCCATCTGTGAGAGAGGCGGTAAGCGCACTGGTGATTTCGGGAATTATCGACATTCACCAGGGAGACGGACTGTACGTTTCCGATCTGGATGTAGATAAATTAATGATGCCCTTCCGCCTCTGTATGGATCTGGGGAAGTTTAATTATGAACAGCTAATGGAGATACGGGAATTATTTGAACCTGCCGCGGCTGAGATGGCAGCGCGGCTGATAACCGATGAGCAGATTGAAGAGGTGGAGGCCATTGTGCGCAATTCCAACCTGGAGAATCCGTACAGCTTTGCGGAGGATGACAGAAAACTGCACACCACAATCTTTAAGGCCACGGGGAATTATTTGTTTTTACTTATTATGCAGATCGTGGATAATCTGGCGTCTCTGAGCAGAGAGGTAACGGGACGCTACTTAGAAGTGAGGAAGGTTGTCCATCAGGATCATATCAGAATCGTCCAGGCACTTCAGAAACGGGATGAAAAAGCTGCCGGAGAGTATATGAAGCAGCACATTGAGCATATTAGAATGATCATGGATCTCAACGAGGATGTTTTTAAGTCGGAATTCCTGAAGGTAATTCAAAATATGGACAATGTAGACTTAAAAGTGGATCCGTAAGTGTACCGGAAGCATAAGTGCCTGGCAGATTGGAAAGTCAGGTGAACGCATGAAAATTTTAGATTTTCATATTCATATATCTGAAGATACAGCGATTGAGGAAGTTCTGTCTTTTCTGGACCGTCTGCAGATGGATCGGGGAGCTATACTGGCTACAGACCACGGCCTCCAGGGAATTGAGCGCGGGACTAACGTATCCTGGAGGAAGGCCGCGAATCTGGCAGAGGCATCCGGCGGACGTCTGTACGCAGTGGGATCCGTTCATCCGGACAGGGTCAAGAATCCGGCTGAGGAGCTTAAGACTATGCTTGAGGCGGGGGTAAAAGGCTGTAAGCTTTATCCCCACAGCGGCTTTTACCCAAATGACCGGCGGCTGGATGAAATGTATGCTTTGGCCCAGGATAGAGAAGTTCCGGTACTGATTCATACAGGGATAAAGGCTCATTGGTTTCAGCAGATGAGGTATAATGAGCCTATCTATATTGACGATATCGCGGTACGGTTTCCGGGACTGCACGTTGTAATAATGCACGCCGGCTATCCTTGGGTGGAGGAAGCGCTTCTTGTGGCAAAGATGAATGAGAATGTTATCATTGATCTTACTTTTTTAGATGTTCTGGAATATACCTTTGCCCCAGGCCTCACAGAGTTTGTGCTCCGACGCTGTATGCACAGCTTAGGGGACCAGAAACTTGTCTGGGGTTCTGAGGGCGAGCGGCTTGGACTGAGCGCCTTTGAGGACAAGGGAGCTGACCGTGTGAAGGAGTATCTGAATAGAATAAAAGGCATGGACTTTATATCTGCAGGCAGTCTGGACAGGATTCTATATGAAAATGCAGCCAGACTGCTGCACGTGTAGGAGGATAGGATATGAATTTTAGCGGGAAGATTGTAGTAATCACAGGATCCGGAGTGGGGATTGGCAGGGCCGCGGCTATCAGGTTTGCTGAGCTTGGAGCCAAGGTTGTGGTAAACGGGCGGTCTGAGGCCCATGGCCGGGAAACCTGCAGGCGGATTATTGAGGCAGGGGGTGTCTGTACCTTTGTACAGGCAGATGTCTCTGAGGCGGCAGGGGCGGAAAAACTGATCCGACAGGCGGTACAAATCTATGGAAGAGTTGATATACTGGTTAATAATGCCGGGGTGGTACTGCCCGGAAACGTGGAAACCGTCTCAGAGAAAGATTGGGACACCTCCATGGATGTCAATGCCAAGAGCTGTTATCTGGTATCTAAGTATGCGGTAGATGTCATGCGGCAGAGCGGAGGGGGAGTGATTGTCAACAACGCTTCCGCTGTAGCTGTAAAGGGAGTCAGAGACAGAGCCGCATATGCAGCCTCCAAGGGAGCTGTGGTGGCCCTTTCCCGATCCATAGCAGCTGATTACATAAAGGAGAATATCCGCTGCAACTGCATATGTCCGGGAACAACGGAAACACCATCCCTGGAGGAGCGTATCGCCGTGTTTGAGGATCCCAAGGCAGCCAGGGAGGACTTTATTGCCAGACAGCCCATGGGCCGGTTAGGGAAGGATACGGAGATCGCGGAGGCAATCGTATTTGCTGCATGCGAAGAGGCAGCATTTGTAAATGGTGCGGTGATTATGGCGGATGGCGGAATGACAATTTAAAAAGAAAAATACTGAAAAAGGCCCCTCGCAGAGATGCACGGCCTTTTTCTGAAACTGATATCATCCTACGTACTATAGTCAATATTGACCAATAATCATTCCCAGGTTTAGAAAGAATGCATGAACTTTTCGGAATCCGACAAAATATGTTGTAAAACCTCATAAAATCGGGTAAGATAGATTGTATAAAAACGGATACAGTATACAAAGTACATGCAAAATACAAGGAGAAACACATGCGATTAAGAGCCTTGGCAAAGATAAATTTGGGGCTGGATGTTGTGCGCCGCCGGGAGGATGGCTATCATGAAGTCCGTATGGTAATGCAGACCATTAATATGTACGATCAGCTGGACATAAAGAGGAAAAAAGCACCGGGGATCGTACTGACCACGAATCTGCCCTATATACCTACGAATGAAAATAATCTTGTTAACAAAGCATCCAGGCTTCTTCTGGAGGAATTCAATATTCATGACGGCTTGGTGATCAATCTCAGGAAATTCATACCGGTGGCAGCAGGTATGGCCGGCGGAAGCTCTGATGCGGCAGCGGCAATGGTGGGGGTTAACCGTATGTTCCGTCTGGGCCTGTCCCAGCAGGAGCTGATGGAGCGGGCAGTTGCCATAGGGGCGGACGTGCCCTACTGTATAATGAGAGGAACGGCCCTGGCTGAGGGGATCGGAGAGCGTCTGTCTGCTCTGCCTCCCATGCCCAAATGCTATGTTTTAATCGGAAAGCCGGGGATCAGCGTTTCCACGAAATTCGTATATGAGAATCTGCATGCCAACGACCTTGCCTGGCATGTGGATATAGACGGACTGGTAGAGGGACTGTATAAGAAGGATTTAAGAGGCATTGCCGGAAAGATGGAGAATGTACTGGAGACAGTAACGATTCCAAACTATCCGGTGATTCAGGAGATTAAGAATCATATGAAGAGCCACGGAGCCCTGAACGCAATGATGAGCGGAAGCGGGCCCACAGTCTTCGGACTGTTTGACAATGATAAGACAGCCAGAAATGCATGCCGGCAGCTGAAAAAGAGCAGACTGGCCAAGCAGGTATTTCTGACAACCATTTTTAACAATGGAAATGGAGGAAACTACGAATGACAAATGATTTCCAGATGCATATGGATGAGTATCTGCCGTTGCGCGATGTTGTATTTAATACTCTCAGAGAGGCTATTCTCACAGGGCAGCTGAAACCGGGAGAGCGTCTGATGGAGATATCCCTGGCCAACCGCCTGGGGGTCAGCAGAACCCCTATCCGGGAAGCGATCCGCAAGCTGGAACTGGAAGGACTTGTTATTATGATACCCCGGAAGGGGGCAAAAGTAGCCTCCATCACCGAGCGGGAGCTCAATGATGTACTGGAAGTGCGGATGGGACTGGAGGAGCTGGCAATCAAGCTGGCCTGCAGCCGTATGGGGAATGAGTCCATAGAGAAGCTGAAGGAAATTTCAGACAGGTTTGCCTCTCTGATGGAGACAGACGATCTGACAGCCCTTGCCCAGGCAGACGTAGAATTCCATGAAACCATATACAGCGGGACTAACAACCGCCGCCTGGTGCAGATCCTGAGCAATCTCCGGGAGCAGATGTACCGGTACCGGGTAGAGTACCTGAAGGATGCGAAGGCCAGGAGAACCCTGATCACAGAGCATGAGGCAATCTACCGGGCGGTGAAGGCCCGGGATGAGGACGCAGCTCTTATGGAGGTTAAGAGGCATATCGGGAACCAGCAGAAGGCCATTATCCGAAGCCTGCATCTAAAAGATTAGAATAAAAAGGTAATTTTTGCACATGATAAGAGAGATACCCAGATACGGGTATTTCTCTTATTTTTTTACGAGGAGGCGGAAGATGTCAACAGTAAGTGATATTTCCATGCATATACAGGAAAATGAAGAATATATCCGCAGCCGGTGCGAGAACTGCGACGATATCATCATACGCCCTATGCTTCTGGGGGACGAAAAAAAGGTGCGCTGTCTGGTGGTATATATAGAAGTCGCTGTAAGCAATATGATGCTGGAAGAGTCTGTGATCGGCAAACTTATCAACCACATGTGGGAGATGCCCAGGGACCAGATTCTGGAGTTTGTGGAGGATAACGGGCTGGGAATCTCAGACGTAAAGACGCTGGATACTATGAAGGAGGCATTCGACGCCATGCTGGCGGGAAATGCCATATTTTTCCTGGACGGCTACCCCCATGCCATAAAGATTTCCAGCAAAGGCTACCCGGACAGAGGCGTACAGGAAGCTGAGGCGGAAAAGGTACTGAGGGGCTCCAACGAGGGATTCGGAGATGCGGTGAAAGCCAATTCAGCACTGGTAAGGAAGCGTCTCAGAGACACCCGCATGAAAGTCAAGCAGACCAGTGTGGGAGTCAGGTCCAATACCGTGGTGCAGCTTCTATACGTGGAGGATCTCATTGATCCCGGTCTCTTAAGGGAGATTGAACAACGCCTGGAATCCTTTGAGATTGACGGGGTAACAGACAGCGGTATTATAGAACAGCTTACAGAAGAGGTCTGGTATTCTCCGTTTCCCCAGTTCCAGACCACAGAACGTCCGGACAAGGCGGCTATGGAGCTGCTAAACGGGCGGATACTTTTACTGTGTGATAACTCGCCTGTGGGACTGCTGCTCCCCACCACGTACAACAGTTTTCTTCAGGTGAGTGAGGACTGGTATAACCGTTTTGCCCTGGTGAGCTTCCTGCGCATTCTCCGGTATCTTGCGGTGGTGCTGACCATGCTCTTTTCCGCCACATACCTTGCGATGACCAACTTTCACACCCAGGTGCTTCCCACCAATCTGATGCTGGCGTTTGCAGAATCAAGACAGGGGGTACCTTTTCCCAGCATGCTGGAGGTCATCCTTATGGAAGTAGCTTTTGAGATGATTCGGGAGGCCGGGATACGGATGCCCGGACCACTTGGCGGGACCATTGGAATCGTTGGGGGACTGATTATCGGACAGGCGGCTGTGGAGGCGAATCTGGTAAGCCCCATGGTAGTTGTGGTAGTAGCGATTACAGCCTTAAGCTCACTGGCCATCCCAAATGAGGAATTCTCTGCGCCCTTCCGCCTGATTAAATATGGCATGATAGTCCTGGGGGGAACTCTGGGTGTCTATGGCATTGCCCTTGGACTCTATCTGGTCATCAGTCATCTGGCAGGGCTTACCACCTTCCATATTCCTTACCTTATGCCTTTTGTTGCCACAAAAAAGGAGAGATTCCGGGGGGAGAAGGACGGCATTCTGAGGGCACCTATCTGGTGGCTCCGCAGACGTCCTATTTACGCCAGACAAGAAGAAAAAATCAGACTTCGCAGAAGGGAGAACAAGTAAGATGTTCGCAGACAATCAGAAAATATCTCACCGCCAGCTCTTCCGGCAGCTGGTCATGAGCTTTTTGGGTATCTATCTTCTGTGTATTCCCGGGTGGCAGTCCCTGGAGGGACGCAGGGGAGTACTGTGTGTAGGGATCGGGCTTCTCTTTCTTTTCTTTTATATCATTTATCTGGTGCGTTTGAATCATTCCTATACGAATCTGGATAAGACCTTCGGAAAGATAGGAGGGCGGTTGATTGTTCTGGTATATCTCTCCTACCTGGTATTCACCGGAATCTTTCTTCTCCGAATCATCGGGGCGGTGGTAGCGCGCTTCCTTGTGACAGGAGCCAATGCGGCGGTGGTTATGGGGTTGGCAGTGGTCTTCTGCTATCTGGGCAGCGGCCAGGGCCTGGAGCGCCGGGGCCGGATGGCAGAAGCTGTCTTTCCCCTGGTGACAGGGGCACTGTTTCTTATGTTTTTTCTGGCCCTCAGCAAGGTAAATCTGGGATATCTGCAGCAGAGTGCTTCTGTTAGCTGGCCCCAGCTGGGATGGGGAAGCTATGGGATCTTCTGTGCCTTTGCCCCTTTGATCCTGATTCCCTTTACTCTGGGGACAGTTCAGAAGCCGTCAAGTGCCCACGGAGTTATTATAGGAGCCGTAGGACTTTTGGGAGGGATTCTGTCCCTGACTTTTATCCTTCTGCAGGGGACCTTCGGTCTGCCCGGACTGCTGTACAAATCCTTTCCTATGATAGATTTGATGTCAGGGGTTAATATACCCGGAGACTTTCTGGAGCGTGTGGATGTATTCTGGATCATATTTCTGCTGTTCAGCGTATTATTTGCCCTGGGAAGTGTGTTTTTTTACCAGAATGAGCTTTTATCCCGGGTGCACTGGGAAAAGGGAAGGCTGTTTGCTGCGTTTCTGGTACTGGCAGGGGGACTTGTCTGTGCGCATATGGGCGTGTCGGCCAGATACTACGGCCAGATTCTGGAGAGATACTACATTCCTGTTTTTCTGCTGATCAGTCTGATTGCCGGGCTGCGGCTGGGAAAGAACGAGAAAAAGGCAAAGTGGGGTAAGGCACTCATAGGGATTCTGGGACTCATTCTTCTGTTCTTTCTGAATGGATGCTGCGGTGTAGAGCCGGAAAACCGGGCCTTTCCCCTTATCGTGAGCATTGATTATACAGATGGGGAATATGAAGTGATCTACGGAATCCCGGACCTGTCGAATACTACAGGCCAGGGAAAGAAGGAGGAATCCGGCAGTCAGGAGCCCCGGGTTACCGTCTATACCGGGGCATCCATCAAAGAAATAGAAGAAGAGTTCGATAAAAGCCAGAAAAACTATCTGGATCTGGGGCATGTAAAAACATTTCTGCTGGGAGACGGGCTGATGGAGAATAAGGAGGCATTTACGAAATGCCTGGCCTATCTGGAAAACAACCCGGCAATCGCGGGCAGCATAAAAGTATTCCGAAGCAGCCAGGTGGAAGAGGCAATGTCCCTGAACGGAAATGAGATCGATTCTCTGGGAGAATATCTCATTGGGATACTGGAAAATAAGCCGAACCCGGACAGAAAGGCTCAGGTTACCATACAAAAGTTCTACAATGCCTGGCATAACCAGGAGGAGTTCCCCAAGGTACCCAGGGTAAATGTGAGGGGAACCCAGGTGTACCTTGAATAGACCCGGGATAAATGGAAATACTCCTAATACAAAGTTATTAGGAGGTACATAAAATGAAAATCACGGCAAACCGTAAGAAATATATTATAGCAGCAGCCCTTTCTCTGGGGGTTTTGGGAGGCATTCTGGCTGCTTCCTTTACTGCCCGGGCTCAGGGGGAAACGTCCCGCAAGATCCAGCAGGGAATTGCAAAAGAAATCATCCGGTTCCATGTCCTTGCCAACAGCGACAGCGAGGAGGATCAGGGACTGAAAATAAAGGTAAAAAACAGAGTAGTGGAGTATCTGCATGAGCTTTTGGGAGATGACACTACTCTGGAAGAGACCAGGAAAGCAATTGTTTCTCATATGGAGGAGATTCGGGATATCTCCAGGGAAGTGATCGAGAAAGAAGGATATGCGTATCCGGTGACGGCAGGGCTTACTACGGCTTACTTCCCTGAAAAAACATACGGGGACTGTACTTTTCCGCCGGGGGAATACGAGGCGCTTCAGATTAAGATTGGAGAGGCAGAGGGACATAACTGGTGGTGTGTTCTTTATCCCAGCCTGTGTTTTGTAGATGACACCCATGGAGTGGTTACAGAGGAGAAAAAAGAAGAATTGAAGAACGTTCTTACAGAAGAGGAATATGATACAGTCACAGATACCCCAAGGGTTAAAATTACTTTTAAGTGGCTTCCCCACTGATAATTTCCGCTTGAATTCTCCCTTCAGTGAGAGTAGAATAGAACAATGTATAAAACCTTAGCCTGAGGCCAGGCTAATAAATGATGGAGAAAGAATATGAGCCAAAAGAACTACGCACCCATAGGAGTATTTGACTCAGGAGTCGGCGGATTGACAGTGGCGAGGGAGATTATGCGCAATCTGCCCAATGAAAAAATTGTATATTTCGGTGATACCGCAAGAGTTCCCTATGGCAATAAATCGAGAGAAGCCGTCCTGCGCTATTCCCGCCAGATTATCCGTTTTCTGATGACCCAGGATGTAAAAGCTATTGTTGTGGCCTGCAATACAGCCAGTGCCATGGCTCTTGAGACCATAAGAGAAGAGATTAATATTCCTATAATCGGAGTGGTAAAGCCCGGAGCCAGAGTGGCGGCCCAGGTAACCCGGAACCATAAGATCGGAGTGATCGGGACCAGGGCCACAATTAACAGCTGCATCTATAAGGAGTTTATTCAAAGACAGAACCCTGAGATCGAGGTGATTGGAAAGGCCTGCCCGCTGCTGGTGCCTTTGGTAGAAGAAGGGTGGCTGAAGGACGCCGTGACGGTGGAGGTGGCAAGGCGGTATCTGGAACCTCTTTTGAGGCAGGATATCGATACCCTGATCCTGGGATGTACCCACTATCCTCTGCTGCGATCTGTGATGCGTGAGCTGGTGGGAGAAAAAGTCAGGCTGGTGAATCCGGCGTATGAAACTGCAAAGGACCTGCAGAGGCTTCTGGAGGAGAGAGGGCTGGCAAGCCCAGGGAAAGAGGAAGCTGAATTTCCCTACCGCTTCTATGCCAGCGATTCAGTGCAGCAGTTTAAAGACTTTGCAAATTCCATACTTCCTTATGATGTGGGTATGACAAAGCAGATTACTATTGAGGAGTACTAAAGAATGACAAAGCAAGTATTGATTACAATCAAGGGACTTCAGATGCCGGGACCCGGGGAAGAGGATACGAATATAGAGCTGATTACGGCCGGGGATTATTATAAAAAGAACGGCCATCATTTTATCATGTACAATGAGGTGATGGAAGGCTTTGAGGGCAGCACAAAGAACTACATAAAAGTGAAGGAAGATTCTGTGGAGGTAAGGAAAAAGGGCGTTGCCAATGCCCATATGGTGTTCCAGGAGAACAAGAAAAACCTTACATATTATTCAACCCCCTATGGGAGTATGGAGATGGGAATCTCCGCAACCCGGGTCAAGATTCAGGAAACCCGGGAAAATATAGACGTGAATGTAGATTACGCGCTGGAGATAAATGAACAGCATGTGGCAGACTGCAATATCTGCATTAATATTAAATCAAAAGAGGCTCAGGACTTTTCACTGAGATCATAAAAGGACTGCGGAGAGAACCGCAATCCTTTTTTTATCACTATAGCCGCTTACGAGCGCTTTCCGGCGGTCGCATCCATAGCCTTATTTCTCAGGCGCTGGAAGAATCCTTTCTTTTTAGCCGGTGCTTCCAGAGGACCTCTGACACCCCGGACGTCTGTAATGTAGATTCCGCTGACAGTAGCTTTGACTTCCTTTTTCAGAGGGATTACATCGAAGATTCT
Organism: Lactonifactor longoviformis DSM 17459; assembly: GCF_900129135.1. Taxonomy (GTDB): domain Bacteria; phylum Bacillota; class Clostridia; order Lachnospirales; family Lachnospiraceae; genus Lactonifactor; species Lactonifactor longoviformis. Next base: position 14,943 of record NZ_FQVI01000030.1, on the reverse strand, counting down.
TTCATCGCAGACCAGAGTCATAATCTTGGGTCCGACTTTTGCCTTTACAATAGGAAGCTTGGATCTTCTCATAAGCTTGGGCGTCTGATCTATCACTGCCTGAGGGAGTCCCGAACTTTTTAGGGGCATCCTTTTTTTATCTATTATCAGCATGGGGACGACTTGTTTCGCAGCCTCTATCTGCTCCTGCTGTGCTTCTTGCTTTTTCTGTGCTCTTTTTCCCAGGAAATATAATACGACAACGGCAACTGCAAGAATCGCCAAAATAATCAATAATACTTTCCAAAGTTCCATAATTAACCTCCTAAAGTGTATTGAATCCACTGCCCCGCAGCTTCATACGCAAATTTCATTTTAGCATTAATTCTGGAAAAAGGCAATTATTAATTTGCCAAAAAAAGGCGGAAGAAAGGGCCGGAAAATGAGCTGTGAGGCATAAGTAGACAAAGGGTACTAATAGATTAGAATAGTGGGATGGAGGATATGGGAGGAATCTTTATGAAGGACCGTGGAGTTATTCTTACGGGGGTTTGTCTGCTTCTCCTATTGGCGGCAGTACACCGATACGATATCCAGGGTACTGAAGATAATGCGGGAGAGGCCGGCATAAGCCAGGCAGCTGTACAGGCTGGCGGAAAAAAAGGGGTAATGGAGCAGGCAAAGCTGCTGGCAGCAGGCTATGACTACGACGGTGCGGTTTCTCTTTTGAAAAAGAGCCCCGGATATGCAGAATCCAAAGAAATGCAGGAAGCGGCTGCGGCGTACCTGGCCAGGAAAGAAGCCTGCAGGCCTGCAGACGTGGAGGAGATTCCTCATATATTTTATCACTCTCTGATTGCAGATACTTCCAGGGCCTTTGACGGGGACAGTAAGGAGGGGGCCTACAATCAGGTGATGACAACCATCAGTGAATTCACTAAAATTATGGAACAGATGTATGAGCGGGGGTACGTGTTGGTAAGGCTAAAGGATCTGGCCGGAGAAAAGACGGATGAAAATGGGAGGACCTATATGGCGCCGAAGGAAATCCTTCTCCCGGAGGGAAAGAAACCATTTGTCCTCTCTGTGGATGATCTCAGCTATTACCATTATATGGACGGGGATGGATTCGCCGGTAAAATTGTTCTGGACGGTGACGGCAGGCCCAAGTGCCAGTATACCGCCGCAGACGGGACGGTTACCGTGGGGGATTACGATGTGGTTCCTCTGCTGGATTCGTTTCTGCGTGAGCATCCCGACGGTGCTTATAAAGGCGCCAGGGGAACCATTGCCCTTACCGGATATAACGGTGTCCTAGGGTACCGCACAGATACGGCGTATGAGACAGGTGAAAATCTGGATGAGGATCAGAAGAAGTTTTTGGAGGCAAATCCGGATTTCAACTTTGAACATGAGGTTCGGGAGGCCAGGGCGGCAGCAGAAGGACTGAAAAAGGACGGCTGGGAGTTCGCCAGCCACACCTGGGGACATCTGAGGGCCTACAGCTGCAGCTACCAGCAGATGGTGGAGGATACAAGAAAGTGGAAGACAAGGGTAGCGCCTATTGTGGGTGACACGGATGTGATTATCTTTGCCTTCGGGGAGGACATCGGGGACTGGCACCCCTACACCCAGGAGAATGAAAAATACAGGTTTTTGAAAAGCCAGGGGTACCGTTATTTTTGCAATGTAGATTCAAATACGTCATGGGTCCAGATTACCGATGAATATCTCCGGCAGGGGAGAAGGAACGTGGATGGCTACCGGATGTACTATGACATGACGGAAGGCACCAATAAGCTTTCTGACCTGTTTCAGGTGGGGGAAGTATTCGACCCGGCAAGGCCCGTTCCGGTGCCCCCCATGGGAGAATGAATGTGAAAAAATTATGAAATGGACGGGAAAGGCTTTCTTTTTAAAGCCATGTATGGTATAACACATGTGTGGCTTTAACTTGAAAAGCCTTTATCTTGAAACAAGATAAGACTCCCCGCTTGCAGAAAGTACGCTAAGACGTACTTTAAATGGAATAGATTCATACGATAACAGGGAGCCTAGAAAGGATGAAAAAATGAAAAAAAGGGGTACATTAATCGCGCTGGCACTTTGTACAGCGCTGGTGTTTACCGGATGCTCAGGCAGCAATTCCAAAGATGGCAAGGACAGCAAGAATACAGGAGAAAAAATTGACATATCTGATATGAAGGACTCAGACGACCTGGTAAAGGCGCTGGACCTTAAGGATTTGGGCAAATATATGACTCTGGGCCAGTACAAAGGACTGGAAGGCACTAAGATGGTGTATGAGATTACAGACGAAGATGTGAATGCCCAGGTAAACGGTACATTATTTCAAAACTCTGCTGTGGTGACAGACCGGCCGGTTCAGGACGGGGATATTGTCAATATTGACTATGTGGGAACGGTAGACGGCGTAGAGTTTGAAGGGGGAAAAGGACAGAACTATGACCTTACCATCGGCTCCGGGGAATTTATCGACGGATTTGAGACAGGCCTTATAGGGGCAACCACAGGACAGGAGGTTGATGTCAATGTTACCTTCCCGGATCCTTATCAAAATAATACGGATCTGTCCGGCAAAAATGCAGTGTTTCATGTGACAGTGAATTCCATCTCAGCACCTCCCGAGCTTACGGATGAGTGGGTGGCAGCGAACACAGAATATAAGACAGTGGATGAATACAAAGCGTCTATCAGAAAAATGATTGAAGACAGCAATGATGATCAATCCATCTATTACCTTGCTACGTCTCTGTTCAGCCAGGTGCAGGAGAACTCCGAGATTAAGGAATATCCGGAAGATCTGGTGAAGCAGGAAACCCAGAATTATAAAGATCAGATAGAATCTATGTATGCAGCGGCAGCTGGTATGACCATGGATGAGTTCATTGAGGCTCAAGGGTATACGGAAGAGACTTTTAACGAGCTGGCTGAGGAAAAGGGCAAAGAGAGACTGCAGCAGAAAATGATCGTACAGGCAATTATGAATGCTGAGGATATGAGAATCACGCAGGAAGATTACGATAAGATGGTAGAAGATTATGCACAGAGATATGGATTTGAGAGCAAAGATACTATGATCCAAAGCTACGGGGAAGATATGGTAAAGGATACCATTCTCTGGAATAAGGTCGGAGATGTGCTTGTAGAGAACGGCAAGATTACGGATCAGACCGTGGATGAGGGGGAAGCAGACACCAGCGGCGCCTCCCAGGGGGAATCGGACGGCAGTGATGCTGCCCAGCAGGAAGAGACAGCTGAATAAAACAGAACGTGAATCAGATCTATCACAGACCCGGTGACAAGCAGGCGTACAGTAAGATACCGCCCGTTTGTCACCGGGCCTTTTTTGTGCATTGTTTCCATTTATTACCAAAACATTACATTAAATTACAATAAAGGTTCAAATTTCTTCATGAAAGTCGTTGTAAGAAAAAGAATTTTCGATTATAATAAGTTTGATATGCAAATTACTGGAAGTTAAGGAGTATGATAATGTCTGTTTTATTTATAGAATATCCGAAATGCAGTACCTGCCAGCGTGCAAAAAAGTGGCTGGACAGTCATGGAATTGAATATACGGATCGGCATATAAAAGAAGAGAATCCCACCAGCGGAGAGCTCGCGGATTGGTACAGGAAAAGCGGACTGCCGTTGAAGCGCTTTTTTAACACCAGCGGAATGATTTACCGTGATATGGGACTGAAAGACAAGCTGCCTTTGATGACAGAGGAAGAGCAGCTGGAGCTTTTGGGGACAGACGGTATGCTGGTAAAGCGGCCTCTTATTATAGGGGATGATTTTGTACTGACAGGTTTTAAGGAGAAGGAATGGGAAGAAGCCTTGTGTAGCTGAGCAGAGGGAACAGTATGACTTATACGATTGCGGGAGTTGTTGGCTTTTTATTATTCGTATTATATGATATAAACAGTGTACTGTGGAGAAAGAAAAGTCTCCACTGTGGCTTTTTTGCGGGTAATGTACTTATTATAGGTGCAACCATAATGTTGATAAAAAGAGTATGGAATGAGGCGTTTGTGTCAATGGGTTCTATTTTATGCGGCCTGTTGGCACTGTTCTTTTTAGGGCTTCTCATTTATACTCTATTTTTTGCCCTGCCGTTTGGGGAGACGTATCAGACCATGGACGGCAGACCCCAGGTCTGCAGCGCGGGGGTGTACGCCCTTTGCCGGCATCCGGGAGTTTTGTGGTTTTTCTTTTTTTATCTGTTTCTGGGCCTGTCTTTTCACTCCCTGCAGCTTGCGGGGGCAGGCATGGTGTTCAGCCTGTGCAATCTGGGGTACGTGATTCTGCAGGATATATGGACGTTTCCCAGAAGCTTGGGCGGTTATGAGGAGTATAAAAAGAGGACTCCTTTTTTAATTCCTACAAAGGGGAGCTTACTGGCTTGCCTTACTACACTGCGGGAAAGGGGGCGGAAGGAACATGAGGTTTGAGGAAAAGTTAAAAGAATTTCCTAAAGAAGCGATATGGAGTGAGTACTGTGGATTTTTGGATCTTGATATCAGGGAGTATATGCAGATACAAAACAGGCTCTTAAAGGAACAGATCCGTCTGTGGAGCAGCTCTTCCCTGGGACAAAGCTTTTTAAAGGGGAAATTTCCCGGAACCATAGAAGAATTCCGCGCTATGGTACCCCTTACCACATACGATGACTATGCAGATGTACTGCTGGCCAGGCGAAAGGAAATGCTGCCGGAGGAGCCTGTGATCTGGATCCAGACCACTTGGGAGGGAGGAAAACACCCGATCAAAGCAGCACCCTACACCCAGGGGATGCTGAAAACGTATCAGAACAATGTTCTGGCATGTCTGATTTTGTCCACAAGCAGCAAAAAAGGGGAATTTGACGTAAGTGCAGCGGATAATATCCTGTACGCCCTTGCCCCGCTGCCCTACCCTACCGGGCTGTTTCCGGTTGCCCTTGGGGATGAGATCGGCATTGGCTTTCTGCCTCCGGTGAAGGATGCTGTGGAGATGTCCTTTAAGGAGCGGAATGTAAAAGGGTTTCAGATGGGATTGAAGAAGGGAATTGAGTTTTTCTTCGGCATGGGAAGTGTGGCCTATTACGTAAGCCTGAGTGTAGCTGCCATGGGAAGCGGCGGCTCCTCCAAAGGACTGAAAAAACTGGCAGGGATCTCCCCGTCTATGCTTTTGCGCCTGGCTAAGGCAAAGAAAATATGCAAAGAGGAGAACCGGCAGCTGAAGCCTAAGGATTTGTTTCAGCTGAAAGGGTTTATGTGCGCGGGTACGGACAACCGATGCTACAAGGACGACCTGGAAGACCTCTGGGGAATCCGCCCAATGGAGCTTTTTGCAGGGACGGAGCCCAGCTGCATCGGGACAGAGACCTGGACCAGGAATGGAATGTATTTTTTTCCGGACACCTGTTTCTATGAATTTATTCCGGAGGCAGAGATGGAGAAGAATATGGAAGACAGTACCTACCAGCCCCGGACAGTTCTGATGGATGAGGTACAGGAGGGCGAAAAGTATGAACTGGTACTTACCATTTTTAAGGGAGGGGCTTTTGCCAGATACCGGGTGGGAGATGTATACCGGTGTGCGGGGCTTACGAACAAAGAGGACGAGACAAAGATCCCCCGTTTTCAGTATGTGGACAGGGTGTCCTCGATCATAGATATAGCGGGATTTACCAGAATTTCTGAGTATTCCATAACGCGGGCCATAGAGTTGTCCGGACTTCCGATCAAGGACTGGATCGCACAGAAGGAATATAAGGATAACCGGAGACCTGTATTACATATGTATGTGGAGATGGAGGCTGGCTGTCTTGCCAACCATGCGGTAAGCCAGATGATCCTGAAAGAGCATCTGGGGATTTATTTTAAATATATTGATGAGGATTACCAGGATTTGAAAAAAATTCTGGGGATGGATCCTCTTGAGATCACAATATTAAAATGCGGCACGTTTGACCGCTACAGACTGGAGACGGAGAAAAATATCCGGCATATGAGTCCTCCGGCCCGGGAAGTACAGGACCTGCTGCGGGCAGAGGGTGACAAAGGAGGGATAAGACGTGTATAGTTATGCAAGTGTGCCGATTATTGCACTGTTTTGTTATTCCTTCCTTCTGGTGTCCTTCCTGGCTGCCAGAAAAAATAAGATTATTAATTCTTTTATTGGCCTCCTGGTTATTATGATAATGTGGACCGGCGGTTCCTTTTTTATGCGCATGGGGCTGTGGCCCTATGAAAAGTTCTGGTTTCATGTATCTCTTATCGGCATGATGATGATGCCTGTGGGATTTTTGGGATTTATCCGGGAATTCATGGAGGTTAAAAGTAATCATCGCAAAGGGTTCTGGTCTGTTCTTGTTCTGATTATCATGGGCGTGAATATAAAAACAGGAGTCTTTGTAGCTGCACCGGAGATGAAAGAGATAGCCACGGGGCAGGTAACCTATATTTATGATATTCACTGGCCGGTGATTGTCCTTTTTCTTACAGAAGCGTTTATCCTTCTTGACTGTGCCTGGATGATCTATAAGAATGGGCACCGCAACGCTGTGGTCATGAAGAAGCTCAATCCGATCCTGCTGGGGATTTTTATCCTTTTCCTTGGACATGTACTGCTGGTATTCCCGTTTTTTAAAGGGTTTCCCATTGATCTCATGAGTGGAATTATCAATGCTTTTCTAATGTTTTATGCACTGTACAAAAAGCGCCTTTTTAAGCTTACACTTTTGATTTCCAGAGGGAACTGTTATGCCCTGGCCATTGTTCTGGCTGTGGTGATTTTCTATAATCTGGTTCGGCCCTTGGAGGAACTGCTGAGCGGACTGTTTCATCTGGGAGATTCCCAGAGAGTTATGGCGATTGCGGTCCTGGTTATGCTGGTAACAATGGGTATGTATGCGATACTTAAAAAGTTTTTCGATGAACTGTTCGTGAAGGATGAATTGGTGCAGACGGAGAACCTCCGTGACTTTAGCTCAAAGGTATCCAAATCCCTGAACATCCAGGAAATTCTTACTGAATTGATTGAAATTATACAGAAAACCATTTCTGTGGAAAAGGTATATATCTGCATAGAGGATGACAAGGGGGAATATAAGATGGTGCAGAGCACCAGTCCCCTCAACCGTCGGGACTTTGTGCTGGCAAAGGATCATCCCGTAGTAGAATATCTGAAAAAGTCAGACGGCTGTCTGCTGATGAGAGAATTTAAACGGACGGTTGCCTATAAATCTATGTGGGAGGAGGAGAAGCACCAGCTGGCTGTCTGGAAGATAGAGTGCTTTGTTGCCTTAAAGGACGAAGAGGATATCATTGGTATCGTAATGCTGTCCAATAAGCTGAAGCATGAGAGGTATACCTACAATGATATTAGCTTTCTTACCTCTGTAGATTCCGTAAGCTCTATTGCGGTTAAGAACTCCAGACTTTACGAAAAGGCTTATGAGGAGGCCAGGAAGGATGAGCTCACCGGTCTGCTCAACCGGAAATGCTTTTACGAGGTTCTGGACGAAGCCTATGAAAGATTTAAAGACAGTTCTCTGGCGCTTATTATCCTGAATATCGATGATTTTAAGCTGTATAATCAGCTGTACGGGGACCAGGAGGGGGATATTGCCCTCCAGAGAGTGGCGGCCATCATACAGGCAAGCGCAGGGGAGAAAAGCTATGTGGCAAGATACAGCGGGAAGGAATTTGCCATTATTCTGCCGCAGTACGATCTCCACATGGCAAAAAAGCTGGCGGAAAACATTGCGGCACAGATCCGGGATATGAACCGGCACTCCAAAGAATATGCCCTGAAAGCCCTTACCGTGAGCTGCGGGATCTGCGGAATACCATTTTCAGCTTCCAACCCTCATGAGCTGGTGAACAATGCGGACATGGCAGTCTATCATGTGAAGCGTTCCGGCAAAAATGCAGTCATGATTTATTCTGTGGGCCAGGATCAGAAGTTTGCGATGCAGGCGCCTGAACAGTCGTATAAGAAGAGTGTGTATTCAGAATATGCCTCTACCATCTATGCGCTTACAGCTGCGATTGATACCAAGGATCACTATACCTTCAGCCATTCCAAGAATGTGGCATACTATGCCAGCGAACTGGCTAAGGCGTACGGCATGAACCAGGAATGTGTCAATATTGTGCACGAGGCAGGACTTCTCCACGACATTGGTAAGATAGGTATTCCTGAGGACATTTTAAATAAACCGGGAAAGCTGACAGACGAGGAATACGAGATTATGAAGGGACATGTGGAGCATTCCATCGGAATTATCCGTCACCTGCCCTCTCTGGATTACGTCATACCCGCTGTTATCGGCCATCATGAGCGCTATGACGGAAGGGGGTATCCCAGACGGATTGCTGGGGAAGATATTCCTATTATGGCCCGGATGCTTTGCGTGGCAGATTCCTTTGACGCTATGATCTCCAAGAGAAGCTACAAGCCAAGTATGGAGGTGGACAAAGCGCTGGGCATTCTGGAGGAAGAGGCCGGCCGGCAATTTGATCCTAAGCTGGTTCCTATTTTTACAGAACTGGTGAAAAGCCAGACCGTTGAAATTCAGCTGGACTGAAAAATCTTCTTTCTTCTTGACAGAAAAATAAAAATATGATACGTTATCCATTGTATGGATGATAGTTCCTGAATTAGAGCTTTCCATGCAAATATTTTTTGACCACTCATTATGAGTTAAGGCCATACGGACAGCCGGGTCAACTGCCGATTGGCAACTTTCGTTGCCTTATTGATTGAGTTAAAAGCTCAAATTTTATAAGTTGGTTACTCAAAACCAGTGCATTGCTGCACATCAACTTGTGAAACGGTCAATAAGAGTGGTAAAAGTAAAATGTTTGCTATATAGACTCTAATTCTCAACTGCATTTTGAATAAATAGGAACAGGGGGGCCTGCAGGCCATAGCCTCTGTTTTCAAATAAAACAAAATCAGAAAAGACGATGAAACGCAAGTGATGGGCGGTAGACTGCCTGTTGCCTGCGTTTTTTTATTACATAGGTAATTTTGTTCCCTATGTAATAAAAAACCCTCCGTGGCTCACACTGCGGCAGACCATCTAATATACGGATGCAGGACTGGATACAGGCGTCTATTGCACATAATCAGGTGAATAGAAAGGAGAGGAGGCCAATGAGTCTTTCACAGGAAAGGGCTCCTGTCTACGAGGCACTGGAGGAATTCAGGAGGATGAGGGTGGTCCCGTTCGATGTCCCCGGACACAAAAGAGGGCGGGGAAATAAGGAATTAAGAGAATTTCTGGGAGAAAAGTGTGTCAGCCTGGATGTGAATTCCATGAAGCCTCTGGATAACCTGTGTCATCCCGTATCTGTTATCCGGGAGGCAGAGGAGCTGGCGGCAGAGGCCTTTGGAGCGTCACACGCCTTTCTGATGGTGGGGGGCACTACCTCTGCGGTACAGAGTATGGTGCTAACGGCCTGCAAACGGGGGGATAAGATTATTCTTCCGAGAAATGTCCACAGGAGTGTGATTAATGCTCTGGTTCTCTGCGGAGCAGTGCCTGTGTACGTCAACCCTGATGTGGATCATCAGCTTGGGATTGCCCTGGGGATGAAGGTGTCACAGGTAGAGCAGGCGATTAAGGAGAATCCGGATGCAGTGGCTGTTCTTGTAAATAATCCTACCTATTACGGCATCTGCTCGGATATAAAATCGATTATTGCCCTTGCGCATGCCCATGGAATGATGGTACTGGCGGATGAGGCCCACGGCACCCACTTTTATTTTGGGGATAATCTGCCCGCGGCAGCTATGAAGGCGGGTGCAGATATGGCGGCGGTGAGTATGCACAAGTCGGGGGGGAGCCTTACCCAGAGTTCTCTTCTGCTTACAGGTCCAGAGGTGAATCCGGGGTATGTAAGCCAGATAATTAACCTGACGCAGACTACCAGCGGATCCTATCTGCTTTTATCCAGCCTGGATATCTCCAGAAGAAATCTGGCGCTCCACGGAAGAGAGACGTTTTGCCAGGTGGTGGAACTGGCGGAATATGCAAGAGCGGAGATCAATGCTATAGGCGGTTATTATGCCTACTCCCGGGAGCTGGTGAACGGGGACAGCATCTATGATTTTGATGTAACAAAGCTTTCTGTCTATACCCTGGAGATCGGTCTGGCGGGGATTGAAGTCTATGATCTGCTCCGCGACGAATATGATATCCAGATAGAATTCGGGGATATCGGCAATATACTGGCCTATCTGTCTATCGGTGACCGGAGGCAGGATATTGAGCGCCTGGCCAGTGCCCTGGCGGAGATTAAGCGGCTGTATCAGAAGAGCAGGAATGGCATGATGAGCCAGGAATACATAAGTCCCCAGGTGGTTGTAACGCCCCAGGACGCCTTCTATGCCAGGAAGGAATCGCTGCCGCTGAAGGAGACGGCGGGAAGAGTGTGCAGTGAATTTGTTATGTGCTATCCCCCGGGAATCCCCATTCTGGCTCCGGGAGAGAGGATTACGGATAAGATACTGGACTATATTGTGTATGCCAGAGAAAAGGGCTGCTCCATGACCGGGCCCGAGGATGAAAAGATCGAAGCACTGAATGTATTGCTATAGAGACCTGTTTTGAGAGGACGCAAAAGGGGTCTGCAGGAGACGGGGATTTTAGGAAAATATAGAAGATAAGGAGAGGTGGAAAATGGAATTATGGTTTTCAGAGCGTCATACCCAAAATGTGAAGTTTTCCATTCGTGTAGAGAGACAGCTTTACAGCGGACAAAGTGAATTTCAGCGGATTGATGTATTTGACTCCAGGGAGTTCGGCCGGTTTCTGACCCTGGACGGGTATCTTATGCTGACAGAGAAGGACGAATTTATATATCATGAAATGATGACGCATGTGCCTATGGCGGTGCATCCCGATCCCAGGAAGATCCTGGTAATCGGAGGAGGAGACGGGGGTGTAATCCGGGAACTGACCAGGTATGAGAAGATAGAACGGATTGATATGGTGGAGATTGACCCCCTTGTGGTAGAGGTATCCAAAAAGTATCTGCCCCAGACGGCCTGCCGGCTGGAGGATCCCAGAGTACATATCTATTATGAGGACGGCCTGCGTTTTATACGTTCCGTGCACGAGGAATATGATCTCATCATTGTGGACTGTTCAGACCCCGGGGGTCCGGGGGAGGGGCTGTTCACCAAGGAGTTTTACGGGAGCTGCTATAAGGCGTTGAAGGACGACGGGATTATGGTGAATCAGCATGAAAGCCCCTTCTATGAGGAGGATGCCATGACCATGCAGAGAGTACACAAGCGCATTGTGGGGAGCTTTCCCATCAGCCGGGTTTATCAGGTGCATGTTCCCACCTTTCCGGCGGGGCATTGGCTGTTTGGGTTTGCCTCGAAAAAATATCATCCGGTCCGGGATCTGGATGCTGTCAAATGGAATATGTTTGGGCTTTCCACCCGGTATTATACGACACAGCTCCACGCAGGGGCCTTTGCCCTCCCATATTATGTAGAGGAGATGCTGAAGCATGTTGAATAAGAATATAGAAGTATTTATCGGCTGTGAGGCGGAATATGAGGAGGCAGGGATTGTGCTGTACGGGGCACCCTATGATTCCACGACTTCTTACCGGCCCGGGGCCAGATTCGGAAGCAAGGCTATGAGAAGCGAATCCTTTGGCCTGGAGACCTACAGTCCCTATCAGGACAAAGATCTGACAGATCTGAAAGTCTTTGACAGCGGTGATCTGGAGCTGTGTTTCGGAGATTCCTCCCTTGCGCTGGAAGACATAGAGAGGCGGGCGGAGGCGATTCTGGAGGACGGGAAGCTGCCGGTGCTTTTGGGCGGTGAACATCTGGTGACCCTTGGTGCTGTCAGGGCAGTGTTCAAACGGCACCCGGATCTCCATGTGATTCATTTTGATGCCCATGCAGACCTGAGGGAGGATTACCTGGGCGCAAGACTGTCCCATGCCTGCGTACTCAGGCGCTGCTGGGAGCTGCTGGGGGACAAAAGGATCCATCAGTTTGGGATACGCTCAGGGGATCGGGAAGAGTTTTGCTGGGGAGAACGGGGACATGTGGATACCAGACGATTTGATTTTCAGGGACTTGCGGAGACGATTGAGACACTAAAGGGCAGGCCTGTGTATTTCACCCTGGATCTGGATGTGCTGGACCCCAGTGTATTTCCCGGAACGGGGACACCGGAGGCCGGAGGTGTTACCTTTGACCAGCTGAGGGACGCAGTGGAGCTGGTCTGCAGGGGCACGAAAATCGCAGGGTGTGACATAGTGGAGCTTTGCCCGGGGTATGACCCCAGCGGGATTTCAACAGCAACAGCCTGTAAGGTACTGCGGGAGATGCTTCTTGCACTGGGGGAACAGAGACAGGTTATCATATAGAAAAGGAGAATATAAGTATGGGAAAAGCGTTGATTATCGGCTGCGGCGGGGTTGCATCCGCAGCCATCCATAAATGCTGCCAGAACAGCGAAGTATTTACAGAAATCTGTATTGCAAGCAGAACAAAAGCAAAATGTGATGCACTGAAGGAAAAGCTGGAGGGAACTACAAGCACAAAGATTACAACTGCACAGGTAGATGCAGACCATGTGGATGAGCTTACCGCACTGATCAAAAAGGAAAAGCCGGATGTTGTGCTGAATCTGGCGCTTCCCTATCAGGATCTCACTATTATGGATGCCTGCCTGGCAGCCAAAACACACTATATAGACACTGCAAACTATGAGCCTGAGGATACGGCCAAGTTTGAATATAAATGGCAGTGGGCCTACAGAGAGAAGTTTGAGAAAGCGGGAATCACTGCCCTTTTAGGAAGCGGGTTCGACCCTGGAGTGACTGGTGTTTTTTCTGCATATGCCCAAAAGCACTATTTTGATGAGATTCATTACATTGACATACTGGACTGCAATGCGGGGGATCACGGATATCCCTTTGCTACGAACTTTAATCCGGAGATCAATATCAGAGAAGTATCAGCCAGGGGAAGCTATTGGGAGAACGGAAGCTGGGTTGAGACGGAGCCTATGGAGATTAAGAAGGTCTATGATTTTCCGGAAATCGGGGAGAAGGATATGTACCTGCTCCACCATGAAGAGCTGGAGTCTCTGGCGCTGAATATCAAAGGCATTAAGAGAATCCGTTTTTTTATGACTTTCGGGCAGAGCTACCTGACCCATCTGAAGTGCCTGGAGAATGTGGGCATGACATCCATTGAACCCATTGAATTCGAAGGAAAACAGATTGTGCCTCTTCAGTTTTTAAAAGCTGTGCTCCCGGATCCCTCGTCTCTGGGACCTAGAACCAAAGGAAAGACGAATATTGGCTGTATTTTCCGGGGAATAAAGGATGGAAAAGAAAGGAATCTCTATATCTACAATGTATGTGATCACCAGGAATGCTACAGGGAGGTAGGATCCCAGGCGGTGGCATATACCACAGGGGTTCCGGCTATGATAGGCGCCATGATGGTAATGACGGGCAAATGGCTGAAGCCGGGGGTATTCAATGTTGAAGAATTCGATCCGGATCCTTTTATGGAGGCTCTGAACCGGTGGGGGCTGCCGTGGAAGACAGAGGAGCAGCCGGAGCTGGTAGACTGATATGCGCTGGGAACAATTGCCTACCCCCTGCTATGTAGTGGATATATCCCGGCTAAAGGGGAATCTGGAGATACTAAAAGGCGTAGCAGATCGTACCGGATGCGAGATCCTTCTGGCGCAGAAAGCATTCTCTATGTATTCTCTGTATCCTCTCATAGGTGAGTACCTAAGCGGATGCACCTCCAGCGGACTCTGCGAAGCCAGGCTGGGGGCCGAGGAGATGGGAAAAGAGAACCATATCTACTCCCCCGCCTACAGGGCCGAAGAGTTTCCCGCGATCTGCGGGCTCTGCAGCCATATCATTTTTAACTCCTTTGCACAGCTGGAAAAATACGGCCCTGCGGCCATAGAACGAGGGAGAAGTGTAGGATTGCGGATTAATCCCCAGTATTCCACCCAGGAAGCGCATGCCATCTACGATCCCTGTGCAACTGGGTCCCGTCTGGGTGTAACCTTAGAAAACTTCAGACCGGATCTTTTGGAAAACGTCGAAGGCCTTCACTTTCACACCCTGTGCGAGCAGGATGCCTACGATTTGGACGCCACCCTGGAGGTGATTGAGGAGGCATTCGGTCCCTATATGGAAAGAATGAAATGGATAAACTTCGGGGGCGGACACCACATCACAAGGCCTGGTTATCACATAGAAGTGCTGGAAAAATGCATCCGGCGGATACAGAACCGCTACCAGGTACAAGTATATCTGGAGCCGGGGGAGGCCATTGCCCTGGATGCCGGCTATCTGGTCACTGAGGTGCTGGAGATAGTAAAAAACGGTACAGACACCGCCATTCTGGACACATCCGCCGCCTGCCATATGCCGGATGTCCTGGAAATGCCCTATCGGCCCCCGCTGAGAGAGAGCGGAGAACCCGGAGAAAAATCCTACACCTGCCGCCTGGCCGGCCCCACCTGCCTGGCCGGAGATATCATAGGCGACTATTCCTTCGACCACAGGCTCGCCCCGGGGGAGAGACTGGTGTTTGAAGATATGGCGATCTACTCCATGGTAAAAAACAATACCTTCAACGGTATGAGGCTGCCGGGTATTGCAGTGCTGGAAGAAGACGGGGAGTGCAGAATAATAAAGGAATTTGGATACGAAGATTTTAAAATGCGTCTGTAAAAGGGCAAAAGGGGGGGCTGTGAAAAAATGGAGTTGCTCTAACTCCATTTTTTCAGCCCCTCTTTATTTTGTGGAAAGCGTAAGAAAAAAGCAGTAAAAAGCGCATAATCCCCCTTACCCCAACAAACGTGCGCTCTTTCTTCTTTAAGCCACTTCCCGGAGTCTCATCTGCTTATTATAGATTTTATAGAGATTATGG
>NZ_FQVI01000019.1 GCF_900129135.1 Lactonifactor longoviformis DSM 17459 | reverse complement strand
TATCCAGTGTCCATAAAGCCGAACAGGACTGTCTTTAGCATGTTGACCCGATTATATCCGGGCCGGCCCAGTTTATGTGAGGGCTCTGGCCTAAGATATCTTTCTATTCCAATCTCCTCCATGATTCTGTCAAATACTAATACTGGATCACAGAGATCCAGACAATCCGAAAAAAACAGTGGCAGCCTTCCCTGTTTTGCGGTATAATATTTCTCGGTATTATTGTTCATAGTAGATTAATTTTACCACAAAAAGAAGAACGCCTCCAGGTTTGTATACCTGAAAGCGTTCTTTTTTTACGGGACTTTTTTCACAGCCCCTATGCTTAAGTCTTATTTTCCGTAGTATGCTTTCAGATAAATCTCTTTAATCTCGGACATTAACGGATATCTCGGGTTTGCTCCGGTACACTGATCATCAAAGGCCTGTTCCACCATTCTGTCCAGGGTATCCAGGAAATATTTCTCGTCAACTCCGTAATCCTTGATGGTTTTCTTAATGCCTATCTTTTCTTTCAGCTCTTCCAGGGCGGCGATTAATTTGTCAAAGGTATCCTGATCGTCTTTGCCCACAATTCCTGCAAAACGGGCTGCTTCCGCATATCGCTCCAGTGCGTGCGGATACTGGTACTGAGAGAATGTACCCATCTTGGTAGGAGCGGCTGCCGCATTGAACTTCATAACCTCTGTAAGGATAATAGCATTGGCCACACCGTGAGGCAGGTGATGGAAAGCACCTAATTTATGAGCCAGGGAGTGGTTGATTCCAAGGAAGGCATTGGCAAAAGCCATACCGGCCAGACATGCCGCATCTGCCATCTTAACTCTGGCTTCCACATCTGCAGCTCCATACTCAAAGGCTCTCGGCAGATATGTAAATACATTTTTGATAGCCTTCAGGGCAAGACCGTCTGTATAGTCGGTAGCCATAATGGAAACATAGGCTTCAAGGGCGTGTGTCATAACATCTATACCGGATGCTGCGGTCAGGCCTTTCGGCTGATTCATCATATTATCCGCATCGATGATTGCCATATTAGGCATTAATTCGTAATCTGCAAGAGGATATTTGGTTCCTGTCTTTTCATCAGTGATAATGGCAAAAGGAGTCACCTCTGAGCCTGTTCCGGAGGAAGTAGGAATCGCGATAAAGAATGCTTTCTCGCCCATCTTCGGGAAGGTATAAACTCTCTTGCGGATATCCATGAAGTCCATTGCCATCTTCATAAAGTCTGCATCCGGATGCTCATACATCACCCACATAATCTTGCCGGCGTCCATGGCGGAACCGCCGCCCAGGGCAATAATGCAGTCCGGCTCAAACTGTCTCATAGCCTCAGCACCCTTTGTAGCGCAGCCAAGAGTAGGATCCGGGGCTACTTCATAGAAACAGGTATGCTGAATTCCCATCTGGTCTAATTTATCCTCGATAGGCTTAGTATATCCGTTTTTGTAAAGGAAGGTGTCGGTTACAATAAAGCATTTCTTTTTGCCGTACACTGCTCTCAGCTCATCCAGAGCTACGGGCATACATCCTTTCTTAAAGTAAACCTTATCAGGCGTTCTGAACCAAAGCATATTTTCTCTCCTCTCTGCAACGGTCTTGATATTAATCAGGTGCTTCACTCCGACGTTTTCAGAAACAGAGTTGCCGCCTCAGGAACCGCAGCCCAGTGTGAGAGATGGCTCCAGCTTAAAGTTATAAAGATCACCGATTCCGCCGTGGGAGGAAGGTGTATTTACCAAGATACGGCAGGTTTTCATGGCAGCCGCATGTTTAGCCATCTTTTCGGTCTCCGCCGGGTTTACATACAGAGAGGATGTATGGCCGTAACCTCCGTCCGCTACTAATTTTGCTGCCTTGTCAAGCGCTTCGTCAAAGGATTTGGCTTTGTACATAGCAAGCACCGGTGATAATTTTTCATGGGCAAATGGCTCGGAGATATCAACAGAATCCACCTCACCGATTAATATCTTAGTCTCAGGGGGAACCTTAACTCCGGCCATCTCAGCAATGGTTGCGGCTTTCTGGCCAACAATCTTAGCATTCACTGTACCGGATGGAGCCAGGATAATACTGCGTACTTTGTCCAGCTCATCCTTTTTCAGGAAGTAGCAGCCTCTGTATGCGAATTCTTTTTTTACCTCCTCATAGATACCGGCCAGGACAGTAACAGACTGTTCCGAAGCACAGATCATACCGTTATCAAAGGTCTTTGAGTGGATGACAGAATATACAGCCATCTTAATATCGGCAGAGTCGTCAATAATGACGGGGGTATTTCCAGGGCCTACACCGATGGCAGGTTTGCCTGAGGAATATGCGGATTTGACCATGCCGGGGCCTCCGGTAGCCAGGATACAGTCAGCTTCCTGCATTACCTGATTTGTAAGCTCCAGAGAAGGCACGTCGATCCAGCCGATAATACCTTCCGGTGCCCCTGCTTTTACAGCTGCTTCCAGTACAACCCTGGCTGCTTCAATGGTACAAGCCTTGGCCCGGGGATGAGGACTGATGATAATAGCATTTCTTGTTTTCAGACAGATAAGAGTCTTAAAAATGGCAGTAGAGGTAGGGTTGGTGGTTGGGATAACCGCGGCGACCAGTCCCAGCGGTTCTGCGATCTTTTTGATTCCGTATGCCGGGTCTTCATCAATAACCCCGCAGGTTTTTGTGTTTTTATAGGCATTGTACATATATTCAGCGGCATAATGGTTTTTGATAACTTTGTCCTCTACCACACCCATACCTGTCTCTTCCACAGCCATTTTAGCTAATGGGATACGCTGCTGATTGGCGGCGATAGAGGCAGCCAGGAAAATATTGTCTACCTGTTCCTGAGTAAAAGTCGCGAAAACCTTCTGAGCCTCTCTCATTGCGGCTAATTTAGCTGCCAGTGTCTCCGGGCTGTCCACGATAGCTGGAACCTTTGTTTCTTTTTTTGCCATAAGTTAATCCTCCTTAAATTGAATAGAAAATGGTAAAAAAGCTTCTTATGATTGATAATATTTTAACAAATGTTAAAAGGATTATACCGCATTGTTAAAATATAGTCAATACATTTTTTGGGAAAAAATTCTTCAGAAACAGGCTTTTTTGAACTTTTGTTGAATTGAATTTTCATAGGTTGAGTATAACATAGAATTGACCTGAAAGGAAGAAAAGTTAAATAATAAACGAGAAAAAGGAATACAATTACTAGAAAATGCAAAGTGATAATTAAAAATTTAAGAAATCTTTATGAAAAATTAACGCAAAATAAGCGCTGTATGGGCAAATGAATTGCCAAAACAGCGCTTATAATCAAAAAATATTCGATGCCTCTCAGGTCTGTGTCAGAAGGCATGACTTTAATCTGAAAATTGTACGTGCTGGAAAATCCTGTAAAATATAAATAAAAAATTAACGATTTTCTCTCTTCCTCATGCGGGAATCCAGTATCTTTTTCCGAATCCTGAGACTGGCGGGAGTTATCTCCAAAAGCTCATCACTGTCTATGAATTCCAGGGCCTGCTCCAGACTAAGAACCCTCGGCGGAGTCAGCTTTAAAGCCTCATCTGCGGAAGAGGAGCGGGTATTGGTGAGATGCTTTGTCTTGCATACGTTCAGCTCAATATCCTCTGCTTTGCCGTTCTGGCCGATGACCATGCCGGCATATACTTTCTCGCCCGGTCCGATAAACAAGGTTCCCCTGTCCTGAGCGGAGAAGAGGCCGTAAGTTACGGCATCCCCTGATTCAAAAGCAATGAGAGAGCCCTGCTTTCTGTACTGGATATCACCCTTGTAAGGCCCGTATCCGTCAAACGCAGTGTTGATGATTCCATTCCCTTTTGTGGCAGTCATAAACTCGCCCCGGAATCCAATCAGACCTCTGGAAGGAATGTGGAATTCCAAGCGGGTGGAACCATCGCTGGCTAGACTCATACCCTGCAGTTCTCCCTTCCGTTCACTGAGTTTCTGGATTACCGTTCCGGAAAACTCTTCAGGCACGTCAATATAAGCGATTTCCATGGGCTCCTGAAGCTTGCCCCGTTCGTCAGTATGGTAAAGGACCTCAGCTTTGCTCACTGCAAACTCATATCCCTCCCGGCGCATATTTTCGATCAGAACGGAAAGATGCAGTTCCCCTCTTCCGGACACTTTAAAACATTCGGTAGTATCTGTATCCTCCACCCGAAGGCTTACGTCGGTATTCAGTTCCCGGAAAAGCCGCTCCCGCAGATGCCGGGAGGTTACATACTTGCCTTCCTGTCCGGCCAGGGGGCTGTCATTTACCATAAAATGCATGGCAATGGTAGGCTCGGAAATCTTCTGAAAAGGAATGGGATCGGGGTTGTCAGGAGAGCAGAGGGTATCCCCGATATGAATATCAGAGATTCCGGATATTGCCACGATAGATCCCACAGAGGCAGAAGAAACCTCTGTCTTGCTTAGCCCGTCGAACTCGTACAGCTTGCTGATCTTGACCTTTTTCTTTTTGTCCGGGTCGTGGTGGTTTACGATAACTACTTCCTGATTTACTGAGATGATTCCGTTGTCGACCTTTCCCACGCCGATACGGCCAACGTATTCATTATAATCGATGGTGCTGATTAACACCTGTGTCCCTGCATCCGGGTCTCCTTCGGGAGCGGGAATATATTTCAGGATAGTCTCAAAGAGCGGCTCCATGTTGTGAGGCGCGTCATTGAGATCCAGGACTGCATGCCCTCTTTTGGCAGAAGCATACAGGAAGGGACAATCCAGCTGCTCATCCGAGGCATCCAGGTCCATGAGAAGTTCAAGCACTTCATCGATTACTTCGTCAGGACGTGCTTCCGGCCGATCGATTTTATTAATACATACAATTACATGGAGATCCAGTTCCAGCGCTTTTTTCAAAACAAATTTGGTCTGGGGCATGGCGCCTTCAAAAGCATCAACCACCAGAATTACGCCGTTAACCATTTTCAGCACACGCTCAACCTCGCCGCCGAAGTCCGCGTGCCCGGGGGTATCTATAATATTAATTTTTGTGTCCTTATAATAAACAGCAGTATTTTTGGACAGAATGGTGATTCCACGTTCTCTTTCTATATCATTGGAGTCCATGACCCTTTCCTGTACTTCCTGATTTTCACGAAAAACACCGCTTTGCTTCAGCAGTTCATCAACCAGAGTGGTCTTTCCGTGATCTACGTGTGCAATAATAGCCACGTTCCTAACATCTTCTCTTTTTATTTTCATTGTTACATCCTCTCTTCTATAGTAAGAAGTATAGCCAACTAATAGATTCTTAACTTATAAATTTTAGCATACTACACCGTCACATTCAAGAGGTCAAAAATTTTTCATTTTTTTAGTTCTAAAATGTTCTGCCTGAGAATAAATATGATATAGACAAAATACCACAAAGAGGAAGGGGAACTATCATTCATGGCAGATAAGATTATTGAAAACAACCAAGTATCCATTATGGGGAGAATCGCATCGGGATTCACATTTAGTCACCAGGTATTCGGAGAGGGCTTTTATACGCTGGATCTTATGGTGAAAAGGTTAAGTGACTCAGAAGACCGCATTCCGCTGATGATATCGGAGCGTCTCATTGATGTGACACAGGACTATGAGGGGGAATACATCCAGGTGCACGGACAATTCCGCTCTTACAACCGTCACGAGGAGAAAAAGAACCGCCTTGTGCTGTCCGTATTTGTACGGGAATTAAGTTTTGTGGAGGAGGAGGACGACTCCATAAAGACCAACCAGATTTTTCTGGATGGCTACATCTGTAAGCCGCCGGTATACCGCAAGACTCCGCTGGGGCGTGAGATTGCTGACCTGCTTCTGGCAGTAAACCGGCCCTATGGCAAATCAGATTACATACCCTGTATCTGCTGGGGAAGGAATGCCAGGTATGCCTCGGCATTTACAGTCGGCGGTCATGTGCTTGTATGGGGCCGCATTCAAAGCAGAGAGTATATCAAAAAGATTGGAGAGAGTGAGACAGAAAAAAGAATCGCCTACGAAGTATCCGTAAGCAAGCTGGAATATATGGAATAAAGCCGATTTATTGTTGGCAAATCTTGCAATCTTCTACCAGGTGTAGTAATATATACACGTTATCTGATGAAAGCTGGCAGATATTATCATATAGAAGAGACTCTTTGGCCGGCTGCGGGATTTCAAACAGACGTGTAGGGACAGGTCTGGAAGAGGTAAAAATATGGAAAAAGGTTTAGTCGAGGTATACTGTGGGCTGGGAATGGGCAAGACGCCGGTTGCGATTGGCCAGGCTATCAGGGCTGTAGGTCAGGGCAAATCAGTGATTCTCATACAATTTCTTAAGGGAAGAGCGATGGATGAACTGAATTTTATGGAACGCCTTGAGCCAGAGATAAAAGTATTCCGTTTTGAGAAGAATGAAAAGTATTATCAGGAACTGACGGAGGAAGAAAAGCAGGAGGAGGACTGGAATATCAAGAATGGTCTGAATTTTGCGCGGAAGGTTCTGGTAACCGAAGAGTGTGACTTATTAATTCTGGACGAGATTCTGGGAGTAGTGGAACATGGTATCATAACGGGAGAGGAATTGAAGACTCTCATAGAATGCAAGGACAAACACACAGGTCTGATTCTTACCGGATATCATATGTGTGAGGAAATCAAGGATTGTGTGGATACGATAACAACATTTGAAAGCATAGAAAATGAGAAAAAAAAGCAGGAAGACGATAATAAATAGAGACGCAAGCCGGATAATGTGGGCCTCAGTACCGAAAGGTGCTGAGGTCCATTTCCCGTTTTGGGGGGATTTGGGAGAATATTCCAGTAAAATATACAGAATAGAATGGATATGGGTAACCAGGAAGTATTCTTAAAACGAATAAATAGATACCAAAATTGGAATTGTTAATTTTCAGAACGTTTGTTAGTATTTGACTATAAAATACAACAAAATACAAAATGAAGAGAGAAAATTGTGCATTACGATGAAAGAATCAGTACTACTATGCGCAGGACCATGTAAAAATGATGAAATTTCATCGAAGAAAGGAGAAGTACTTATGAAAAGAAAAAAACTGGTAGCACTCTTACTGGCAGCCGCTATGGCTGTTTCCATGCTTGGAGGATGCGGTTCGGATGACGGAAAGAGCGAAGACGCCTCCAATGCTGCGGAGACCGGGGAGACAGAGCCTGACAAAGAAGAGGCGAAAGATGAGTCCGGTGAGAAAAGCGCTGATTCGGGAAGCGGCTGGAAGTCTGACCCTGACCATGAGCCGTACGAGATTGAGATCTATACTAACGCTCAGGGCGGAGCAACCTATGTTCTCGGTGTTGCTTTTGCGGATTTAATTAACAAATACAGCTCCTGGCTGAAAGCCACAGCTATGGAATCTCCGGGACCTGACCAGACAGCTTCCATGGTATTAGCAGATGATAACTATAAAGAACACGTTATGGGATATATGATTGGCGTGGATGCAATCCTGGGAGAAGATCCCTTTACAGAGCCTAATTATGACCTTCGCTGTCTGATTGGATATGGACTGGTATCCAACGTTTTCCTTACCCTGGATGAGAATATAAAGACACTTCAGGATCTGGACGGCAAGACAGTTGCGCTCAGAACAAAACCCAATGTTCCGGCTGTTGATATCCCCACAAAGATGTTTGAGATTCTGGGGATTGAACCCAAATATGAATATCTTTCCTTTGCAGATTCCGCCACTGCTCTTGCAGACGGCAAGGTAGATGCTATATTATCCGGCGGCATGGCACTCAATGCGGAGGCTACAGAGTGGACGCAGATGGCAGCTTTGGCAGAGGTATATGCCCGCAATGATGTTTATTATGTATCTCTGGATGAAAAGGCACTGTTTGAAGCAAAAGATGCACTGAATCATTCCCTCCTTCCCGGTGTTATGACTCTGGAGCCAGGGCAGTACGACGCCAAATTTAATGATGAGGTTACTATTATGGCGGATTACCTGTGCTGGTATGTCCACAAGGATTTCCCGGAGGATGTGCAGGAAGAGCTTTTGAATATCTACTATGAACACTGCGATGAATTTGCAGAATATAAGGATGAGGGTAAATATTGTACAAAAGAAAATATGGGCAAGATTGATACCCCGGAACTGATCTCCGATGTGGCAAATAAATTCTATGAAGAGAAGGGCATTGAAGTAAATTACAGAGAAACTCCTTATGAGACCTATGTTCCGAAATAGAGAATGGGCAGGGACTGAAGCAAAGCAGATGATGCGAAAGTACTGATTAACTGAACACGGTATACTCATTTTGTATTGAACTATTTTAAACGGTTGTTATGTATATTGGATGGCTGCGGATGGTATCTTTTTGTATCCTGTCCCGGCAGAGAGGCATTCGCAGCATCCCTGAAAGATTATTAAGAGTGAAAATAATACCATATTGATAAGAATAAATGAAACAGCCATAAGTACTCAAAGGAGGTGTACAGATGGGATTTGGCAAGAAAAAGAAAGATAAGGCAGAACAGGCCATAGAGCAGGCGGTTGAAGTGAAAGCTTACGGGGGTGTCCTGCCGGAAAAAGTCTATGATTATCTGCTGGTTGTGTTCTGTCTGGCTATGTGCATCATGCATATGATCTGTGCTAAGAAATCGTTTCTGCAGCAGGAAGTATATCTGACGATGCATATGTTTTTTTCGTTTATAATTTTGTTTCTGTCCACAGCAAAAAAGAGCGAGAGCAAAATACATAATGCGTTCTTATTTTTATCAGTGGCTCTCACATTTGCGTTTACCATCTATGTCTGCTGTAATCTGGAGGCTCTGAGAGTCCGCCAGTGGGTCAGCACAAACCTGGATATTGTAGTGGGATGTACCATGATTGTCCTGGCACTCTATGCATGCTGGCTGGGGTTTGGAAAATTTATCCCCATTCTTGTAATTATTGTCTGCATCTATCCGTTTTTCGGAAAGATGATGCCCGGCCCCTTTCACACAAGTGCCCTTCCCTTCAGCAGGACAATCTCCAACCTGTCTATAGGACTGACCACAGGGCTGTACGACAGTACGCTGACCATATCGGCGAATTATACCTTTTTATTCTGTGTCTTCGGGGGTGTAATGTCAGCCACAGGAGTGCAGAAGTTTTTCGGAGAGTTTGGAAAATGGACTGTGGGACGCTTCCGCTCCGGAAGCGCTCAGATTAGCGTTGTGAATACGGCAATGGTTGGCATGGTATGCGGAAATGCCATTGCAAATGTAACTATGACCGGACCTTACTGCATCGATAACATGAAAAAGAACGGGTACAATCCTACGACTGCTACAGCCATTTCCTGTGTGGGGTCTAACGGAGGACAGATCCTTCCGCCGGTTATGGGAATTGTAGCTTTTTCTATGGCTGGATATGCCGGAATCCCCTATTGGACCATATGTAAAATGGCTATTGTTTCGGCTATTCTTTATTACCTGTCCCTGTCTCTGTATGCCCATCTTCATGCTTTGAAGACCCCGGAGCTCAGAACAAGGATTGTGGAAAAACCGGTGGTGGACTGGGACGTAATGAAGTGGAAAGGCCCGGCATTTGTAGTACCTTTTATCATTATTATCACTTTGCTGATCCAGGGGAAATCTGTTATGATCTGCGGCTTTTGGGCTATTATCTCTGTTATTGTCATGAGCTATCTGGCGCCAAAGAGGCACAGACCAAAGGTTCGTGCGCTGATAGACGGATTTGTGGAAGGAGCAAAGCAGGGGGCGCAGATGGGTGCCTGCTGTGCGGTTATCGGTATGCTTGTGTGTACCTTCACCACCAGCGGAATGGGCGTAAAGCTTACTTCAGGTATTGAGAGCTGGAGCCATGGATCTTTATTCCTGGCCCTTCTGATTCTCTATATCGCCAGTATTATAGCAGGTATGGCAGGCGTGTCTGTGGCAGCGTACTTTACCGCGGCAGCATTTGCGGTCCCCGCGCTGCAGAAGCTTGGGATTGCCTATGCCACGGCCCACTTCTTCTGTGTCTATCCGGCTTCCTACTCAACGATTACACCGCCGGTAGCCCTAACCACTCTGGTGGGCACACAGATATCCGGAACACCATATGGCAAGACTGCAATAGAGTGCTGTAAGATCTGCGGCGTTTCCTTCCTGGCTCCGTTTTTATTTGTCTATGCACCGGTTCTGCTTCTGGAGGGAAGTCTGACGGATCCCACCTCATATATTCAGCTCCTGTCGGTCATTGTGCTTACCGTAGCGGCGCAGTTCTGCTGGGTGAACTATTTCTGTACGGATCTTACGCTGCTGGAGCGGGCAATGTTTTTCCTCAGCTTCCTGGCATTAATTCTCTATATCTTTATGAGCATGAATATATTGTGCATCATTGGCCTGGCGCTCTTTGCAGCTGCCACGGTGTCTCACGTAGCAAAATGGAAAAAGAATAAAAAGAAATTAGTTACATCTGCTGCTGTCTGAGCAATGGAGACTATATAATCCTGGATTATTCATGTTGATTTGTAAGTCAATTTTACAAGAGTAATTCAGGATTATTAGGTTTCTATGCTGTGTTTCTATGAAAAGAGGTGAAAGAACCATGGATTTTTTAAACGAATATAAAAGAAAATGCTGTTCCCCCGGTGAGGCGGTGGCCGGAATCCCCTCCCAGAGCCGTGTTCTTCTGTGCAGCGAACCGGCTGCCCTGGCGGAGGCGCTCTATGAACAGAGGGAGAGGTTTCATCCCCTATATCTTTATTCCATGATGGGGATTGCAAACCCCCATATCTATCAGCGGTTATACAGCGACGGTGCCGAAGAAAACTTTTCTGTGGGGATCAGCTATATGACAAAACCAGAGGCTCAGGCGATCAAGAGAGGGATAAAGATAGATCACCTTCTCACCCATTTCAGCAAGATCGAGGAGATGTTCCGGGAGCGGATACGTCCGGACTATGTCCTCTGTCACGTATCCCCTATGGATGAAGAAGGCTATCTCTACATGGGAATCTGTCCCGGACCGGGGAGAGTCTCCATCGACAGCGGGGCAAAGGTGATTCTGCAGGTGAACCGGAACCTGCCCATGATAAACACAGACTTTAACAGAATACATATCAGCGAAGCTGAGGCGCTGTGTGAGATGGATACCGTGCTGGCAGAGATACCGGATATGGTTCCCACGGAATTGGAAAAGAAAATGGCTCAGCATATTGTGGAGAGGATAGATGACGGATCCGTGATTCAGCTGGGGGTTGGAGGCGTGCCCAGCGCTGTGGGAAATTTTCTGGAACATCACAGACACCTGGGAATCCACACAGAGGTCTTTACCGATGTTATGAGAGTACTGATGGAAAAAGGAGTGGTGGATAACAGCCAAAAACAAATCCGTCCCGGCCAGTCAGTGGCAGGGTTTCTCCAGGGGACCAGAGACACCTATAAATTTGTCCATGAGAATAAGGAGCTTTATTTTGAGCGCCTGTCCTGGGTGAATCACCCGGAAACCATTGCCCAAAATGACAATATGATATCCATTAATTCCTGTATGGCGGTAGACCTGCGGGGTCAGGTATGCTCTGAGTGTATTGGGCTTGACACTTATGCGGGGAGCGGCGGGCAGCTTGACTTTGTCCGGGGAGTGCGGGGATCCAAGGGCGGAAAATCCTTTATTGCCATGAGATCCAGTTTGGAAAAGGCGGACGGCACCAGTATATCAAAGATTACGCTGACGCTGCCCCCGGGCTCTGCGGTTACCACCCCCCGCAACGACACGCATTTTATTGTTACAGAGTATGGAGTGGCGGAGATGAGAAACCGCACACTCAGTGAAAAAGCAAAAGCGCTTATCGCCATCGCACATCCGAGGTTTCGTGAGGAACTGACCTATCAGGCGAAAAAGCAGCTGATAATTTAGCTAGGTACTGCGGAGGTAGAAGTATGAACCGAATTGTTATTGATGAGGAGCTGTGCAAGGGATGCGGTTTCTGTATTACTTACTGCCCGAAGGCGTTGATTCATTTGGGCAGTAAATTTAATTCCCTGGGGTTTAAATATGCGGAGCCGGGAGCGGAGGAAGGTGTCTGTACGGCATGTAAAATATGTGCCTTAATGTGCCCTGATGCAGCAATTACTGTTTATCGGGAAAGCAGATAAGACACAGGCCTTCCGGTGGGTGAAGATAAGTGTGATCCGCACCGGGACGGCAGAGTGTCAGAAACCAGGAGATGGAATAGGAGGGAAATTATGTCAACCAAATTTATAGACGGCAATGTGGCTATGGCAGAAGCTGCGGTAGCGGCCGGGTGCCGGCTGTTTGCCGGTTTTCCCATTACCCCCCAGAGCCCTATGCCGGAGTACTTATCCGGCCGGCTTCCGGAGGTGGGAGGAAGCTTTATCCAGGCAGAAAGCGAGGTAGTGTCTGCTAACATTTTATTAGGGGCAAGCTACGGAGGGCTCCGCTGTATGACCAGTACCTCGGGTCCGGGTTTTTCTCTGATGGCAGAGGGCATCAGCTTTATCATAGGCTGTGAGGCCCCCTGTGTTTTTATTGACGTGGCCAGGCCGGGGCCTGGAATGGGAGGAATCGGCGGGTGCAGCCAGGATTATCTGTATGCGGTAAAGGGGCTGGGTGCTGGAGGGGGCAGAGCCTTCGTTATCTCTCCCAGCACGATCCAGGAGGCAGTACATATAGTTTATGAGAGCTTTGATATTGCAGATCGGTACCGTACGCCTGTCGTAGTGCTCACAGATAAGCTTCTTGCTGCCACTACAGAGGTGGTGGAGCTTCCGCCTCTCAGAGCTCTTTCTGAATTACCCGATAAATCTTCCTGGCTGATTACCAAAAGAGACAGTATGAAGTTTGAGGATAAACGGATCTGCCAGTCCATGCTTCTTCCGGTTTCTTCACAGGAAGAATTCTGCATAAAGCTGGCCGATAAGTATAAACAGTGGGAAGAAAAGGAAACCAGATACGAGGAATTTATGCTGGAGGATGCGGAAGTGGTTCTCTTTGCCTATGGGTCCGTGGGGCGTATCGTAAGAGAAGCAGTGCGGCAGCTGAGAAAAGAGGGCGTAAAGGCGGGGTTGTTCCGCCCTGTCACACTATTTCCATTTCCGCGGAAGCAGATTGGGAGTTTGCATTATGAGAGGATAAAAAAAGCCATCTGCGTGGAGATGGCGATTCCCGGCCAGATGCTGGAGGATGTGGAACGGAGTGTAAAAGGCCGGATTGAGGTGGACTTCTACGGCAGGGGCGGCGGTATGCTGGTGACGCCGGAAGAGGTAGTCTGCCATGTCAAACAACAGATGGAAGGGAGCGGTGACTGATGGAACAGGTTGTTTATGAACGATCGAAACTGTACAAGGGCAGCCATCCTTTGTGCTCCGGGTGTATGCACGGACTGATAGGGAAATTAATTCTGGACACCATGGATGAACTGAAGATTGCTCCGGAAAATACGACGCTGCTGTTCCCTCCCGGCTGCGGGCCCCAGCAGGATTTCTGCATTAATATTAACACAGTGATGGTTGGGCTGGGGAGATCGGCTGCTGTGGGAACGGGAATCAAAAGGGCGGATCCGGACCATTTTGTATTGTGCTGGGACGGAGACGGGGCGGACGCGGCCATTGGGATCGGAGATGTGATCCATGCGGCGGCCAGAAATGAAAATCTTACGGTGGTTATGGTGAATAATTCACTGTTTGCCAATACAGGGGGGCAGATGGCGCCCACAACACTGATGGGACAGAAATCAACTACCTCCCCCCGGGGAAGAAGCGCTGACCGGGAAGGATATCCCATTAATCTGGCAGAGATTCTGGCTCAGGTAGAGGGCACCCAGTATTCTGCCCGGATGGCGGTGTACGATCCGAAACATGTAATGCAGGCAAAAAAGGCATTAGAGAAAGCATTCCGTCTTCAGACAGAACACAAGGGGTTTGCCTTTATTGAATTCTTGTCTAATTGTCCCACGAACTGGCATATGACGCCTCTGCAGTCTATTGAACACATTAAAGAGATGTCTGAGCGTCAGTATCCAATCGGTGTTTTTAAAGGAGAATAGGTATGGAAAATAAAATCTTTTTAGGAGGCCTGGGAGGTCAGGGAGTAGTCCTTGGGGGGAAGCTGTTAGGGCTGGCCGCGGTGGAGGCACATCAATATGCCACCTCGTATTCGGAATACGCGCCTGCCATGAGAAACGGTTATACGTATACCACTCTGATTCTCTCGGACAGAGAGGTGGGGGCGCAGGTAACGGCGTCTTATGACTGCATGGCTTTTTTTGACGAGGAATCTTGTGCAGCCCAAAGCCAATGCTTAAAGGACGGAGGCTGCTATATCGTGAACACCTCTCTGGTCAGGACAATGCCGGAGGGGAATAGGGGAACGGTATATAGGATACCGGCTTCCGACATTGCGGAGGAACTTAAAAATGACCGGCTTCTGAATGTAATTATGCTGGGCGCTGTGGTGGAAGCTACCGGAAGCGTGGCCCCCCCGGTGATGGAGGAGGTGCTCCGGTCTGCCTTCGGGAAAAAGCCTCGGATTGCAGAGCTGAATATAGCGGCATTCCGCCGGGGGATGGAGGCGGTCAGAAGCCAGAGGGCTGCGGATGAGAAGGGAGGAAGTCTATGAAGATAGGAATTCTTGGAGCCGGCGCCATGGGCTCCCTGGTAGGCGCGCATCTGATGAAGGGCGGCGCGGAGGTATATTTTGTGGATCCCTATGTGCAGCACATGCAGGCCGTGGAACAGGAAGGGCTCCATATGGAGCTGGAGGAACAGGAAGAAGAAACCGTAAAGATAACTATGGCTACCTCAGATGCCTCAAAGGCAGGAGCCTGCGATCTGGTGATCCTGCTGGTTAAGGGAATGAACACGAGAAGCAGCATTGAAGCAAACCGGGAACTGTTCGGAGAGGATACGGTTGTAATTTCTCTGCAGAACGGACTGGGAAACGTGGAGATACTAAAGGAGTTCTTCTCCGCCGGGCAGATTGGATATGGAGTGTTAAAGGCATCTGCCACCCTCAGGGCGCCGGGAAGAATCGCAGGAAGGGTAAAATTTCCGTACAGTCCCAAGGGCGTCTGGTTCTCCCCTCTTGAGAAGGACACCCCATACCGGCATCTTTTTGTGGAAATGGAAAAGATACTGGAAAGGGGAGGATTCCCCGCAGCCCTGTCGGAGCAGACAGAGGCGATTATGTGGGACAAGCTGTTTATCAATGTTTTGTATAATGCCCCCTGTGCTCTGGTACAGCTGGCAGGGGAGGATTTTATGAGACATGAGGAGGGCAGAAAACTCCTGAAAGAACTGGCCCGGGAGGTCTGTGAGGTTGCCACCGCCAAAGGAGTGCCCATGGATGCTGAGGAATACTGGAAAAAAGAGCGTGAAAATATGGCTCAGGTGCCTCTTGACGAGCACCATTTTACCTCAACCGTACTGGATGTCTACAAACAGAGAAAGACAGAGGTAGAATTCCTGAACGGGGCAGTGTGCAGGGAAGGAAAAAAGTACGGGATACCTACGCCGTACAATGAGGCAGTCTATTATTTGCTTAGAGTCCGTGAGGATACGTACGATTTGATGTTTGAAGGGTAAGGGGTAGAAGGCCCCTGTGCCGCGAAGCTGCCTTGCGGTCTAAAGGGCAGTCCTTCTCCGTCAGTCTGTGATTCTCTTATTCTTATCTTTAAATTTTTAAACTTTACATGCACAAAAGTTATCTCATCCTCCTTGTTTTTGAATATAATATTTTTATAAAAGAGGCATTGACAAGGATTTTTAATAATGCTATAGTTACTGTAAATTATATAAAGAATGATAGAGGTTGCGCTTTTTATGAGTATTTTATCAGATGTGGCAGGCACAGATGACGATAGAAAAAAGGAAACGGCGCCGAAAGGGTGGGAACCCTGCAGTCCTATACCTTGGGCATGAAGTGAATAATTTCATGACTGTCATCGTAAGATGGTGCGCTATCCAAAGAATTCATAAATGTGATACAATGTAGTATTCTTTAGAGGCGGCTTACGGGTTTGCCTCTTTTCTTTATTAGCAGAATTATATGCAAACCTAAAACCGAGTGGAAATGAAGGAGGAATTATTATGGCTATTTTTACAGGAGCAGGCGTAGCGATTGTTACCCCTATGTACGACAATGGGAAAGTTAATTTTGACAAATTGGGGGAACTGATTGAATTTCAGATTGAGGGGGGAACGGATGCCATTATTATCTGCGGCACTACCGGGGAATCTTCTACCCTGACTCATGAGGAGCATCTGGAGGCTATCAAATACACCGTTGACAAGGTGGCGAAAAGAATACCTGTTGTGGCCGGCACAGGCTCCAACTGTACGGAAACTGCAATCTATCTTTCACAGGAGGCAGAGAAGTTCGGCGCAGACGGCCTGCTGATTGTTACTCCTTACTACAACAAGGCCACTCAGAAGGGGCTGATCGCCCATTACACAGCAATTGCGAATGCTGTCAGCATTCCTTTGATTATGTATAATGTGCCAAGCAGAACCGGATGCAATATACTCCCCGAGACTGCGGCTTATCTCGCTAAAAATGTAGAAAACATTGCAGGCATTAAAGAGGCAACAGGCAATATCGCACAGGTAGCTAAGACCATGCAGCTTGCCGGGGATGACCTTGACCTCTATTCCGGAAATGATGATCAGATTGTTCCTATTATGTCACTGGGAGGAAAAGGCGTGATTTCCGTACTGTCAAATGTGGCACCCAGAGAGACACACGAGATTGCAGCCAAATATCTGGAGGGAGATGTGAAAGGCAGCTGTGCACTGCAGCTCAAAGCACTTCCCCTTGTGAACGCACTGTTCAGCGAGGTCAATCCAATTCCTGTGAAGGCTGCCCTGAATCTTATGGGGAAAGAAGTAGGTCCTTTGAGAATGCCTTTGACAACCATGGAAGAAGAAAATCAGAAAAAATTAGCCCAGGCTATGAAGGATTTCGGCATAGAGCTGGCTTAAGACAGAAAAGAGGATAAACAGATGACAAAGATTATAATGCACGGATGCTGCGGCCATATGGGGCAGGTGATTTCCGGTTTAGTAAAAGAAGATTCGGCAGCGGAGATTGTGGCCGGTATTGATATGGCAGATAATGGCCGGTGTGAATATCCTGTATTTACAGATATTGATACCTGTGACACAGAGGCAGATGTTCTCATTGACTTTTCTTCTGCAAAAGCAACGGACCGACTGCTGGATTACTGTGAGAGAAGAAAACTGCCTGTTGTTTTGTGCACCACCGGACTCAGTGAAGAGCAGCTGGAAAAAGCACGGAGGATCAGCGGGGAAGTGGCAGTGCTGCGTTCCGCTAACATGTCTCTTGGTATTAATACACTGTTAAAGCTTGTACAGGACGCTGCCAAAGTTTTGGCAGAAGCCGGATTTGATATGGAAATTGTGGAAAAACATCACAAATTAAAACTGGATGCCCCCAGCGGAACTGCTATCGCACTGGCAGACAGCCTGAATGAGGCCATGGATCACCAGTATCATTATGTATACGACAGAAGCCAGAGGAGAGAGCAGAGGGATCCAAAAGAAATAGGAATCTCCGCAGTCAGAGGCGGGACCATCGTGGGGGATCACGATGTGATCTTTGCAGGTCCGGACGAGGTCATAACGTTCTCCCATACAGCCTATTCTAAGACGGTGTTTGGAAAAGGAGCTGTGGAAGCAGCCAAATTCCTGGGCGGAAAGCCGGCAGGGATGTATAATATGGCTGATGTAATCCAGGCAAAATAATATGAAAAAATTGGAAAAAGATCCATATCCGCATGGATCTTTTTCTTTATAAAATAGTTTCCGGATTCAAAGATTTTATCCTGCGAATAAATCAGGAGAGATCAGCACATATTAATAACACTGAAGATAAAAAAATAATGAATCAAAGGAGACTATAGTGATGAAGAAATGTAAAACACTTTTGCTTGGCGCCCTGTTAGTTTTGACTCTCAGCTTT
Organism: Lactonifactor longoviformis DSM 17459; assembly: GCF_900129135.1. Lineage (GTDB taxonomy): Bacteria > Bacillota > Clostridia > Lachnospirales > Lachnospiraceae > Lactonifactor > Lactonifactor longoviformis. Next base: position 72,448 of record NZ_FQVI01000019.1, on the reverse strand, counting down.
GCAGCAGGATGCGGAAGCAATAATGACAACGGAAATAACGGCAGCAATACGACAGAAAACGGAACTACCGACAACAAGGATACAAACAAAACGGACAGCAATACTCCCAACGACAAAAGCAATAACAATAACAGTGTAACAGAGGGAAATGACGCTGACGGAGACGGTGTTGTGGATGAACTCGGCGATGATATCAAAGACGGCGTTGAAGATGTAGGCGACGGCATTGAGGATCTAGGAGATGACCTTACAGGAAATGATGCCAATGGAAATGCCAATGACAACACAGATCCGGGTGCCAACAACACAACGACAGAAAATAATACCCAGGCAAAATAAAGGAACAGGGGCAGGGAGGGGACTCTCTGCCCTTCCTTTTTGGACAAAGCCGTATTGATCAATTAGTCTTAACATGGTATGATACCCCATATATTAGTTACAGGAGGTTTCCGGATGAATTTTCGCCCTTGCATAGATATACATAATGGGAAAGTGAAACAGATTGTCGGCGGTACTTTGAAGGATGAAAATGACATGGCGGCAGAAAACTTTGTAGCCGAACAGGATGCGCCCTTTTACGCAAAGATGTATAAAGCGTCAGGGATTCGCGGGGGGCATATTATTATGCTGAATCCGCCGTCCTCTGCTTATTATGCTCAGACGAAGGGCCAGGCTCTGGATGCACTCAGGGAGTATCCCGGCGGCCTCCAGGTGGGCGGAGGGATTACGCCGGAAAACAGCCGTGAGTTTCTGCAGGCAGGAGCGAGCCATGTTATCGTAACCTCCTATGTATTCAAAGACGGAAAAGTATCCATGCAAAACCTGGAGCGGATGGCCAAGACCGTTGGCAGAGAACATCTGGTTCTGGATTTGAGCTGCAGAAAGCGGGATGGGAACTACTATATAGTAACGGATCGGTGGCAGAAGTTTACAGAGGTGACAATCAGCAGAGGTGTGCTTCGGGAGCTTGCTTCTTTTTGCGATGAGTTTCTGGTTCATGCTGTGGACGTGGAGGGAAAAGCATCTGGGATTGAGACCGGTCTTGTATCTCTGCTTGCAGAGGGCAGTGAGATTCCAACAACCTATGCTGGCGGTGTGGGTACCTTTGCAGACTTAAAAACCCTGGCAGAGTTAGGGAAAGGCCGCCTGGATGTTACGATTGGCAGTGCCTTAGACTTGTTTGGAGGTCCTATGAAATATGAGGACGTCTTAGAATGCTGCAGAAATAACTGTCAAATATAATGCAATAATGAAAATTTTCTAAATTCCGTTGCAATAAAAACTAAATATTGATATAATGGGGTTACATTACAAATGACCTTGGCAGAGAATTTAAAAGGGATTTGTAAAATACACGTTAAAGGGGTTGACAGCATGAATTTTATCATAAGTGGAAAAAATCTTGAAGTAACCGATGGGTTACGCACAGCAGTCCAGGACAAGCTTGGAAAGTTAAGTAGATATTTTACAGAAGATACGGAGATTATAGTAACGCTCAGCGTAGAAAAGGAGCGCCAGAAGATTGAGGTGACCATACCCGTAAAGGGAAATATTATCCGTTCGGAACAGGTAAGCAATGATATGTATGTATCCATTGATCTTGTGGAGGAAGTCATTGAGCGCCAGCTGAGAAAGTACAAAAACAAAATCATCCAGAGAGAGCAGGGCGTGAAGGAACAGGAAGAATATACGCACTTCCAGAAGGCCTATGTAGAAAAGGATTATGAGGATGACGGAGAGATAAAGATTATCCGTACCAAACGTTTTGGCTTCAAACCCATGTATCCGGAAGATGCCTGTGTGCAGATGGAGCTTCTGGGACATAATTTCTATGTTTTCCTGAATGCGGAGACAGAGGAAGTGAACGTGGTATACAAGAGAAAAGGCAATACTTATGGTTTGATTGAACCAGAGTTCTAAGATAAGAATCACCGGCACCCGGAGCCTGCAGAGGGCTTTCGGGTGCTTTTTCATGGTTTGTTCACGAAAAATTTATTGTTTTCAACATAGGAAAGTGCTAAAATGAACAATAGTGCTATGACTTAAGTTGAAAACGAAGAAAAAATAGGAGTATTTTTTATGAATGTTATAAACAAGATATTTGGAACCCATAGTGAAAGAGAAGTAAAGCGGCTGGTGGCCACTGTGGACAAGATTGAGGAACTTCGTCCTGAGATGCAGAAGCTCAGTGACGAGGAACTGCGGGAGAAGACCAGGGAATTTAAAAACCGGCTCTCCGAGGGTGCTACGCTGGATGATATTCTCCCGGAGGCATTTGCCACTGTGAGAGAGGCGGCCAAGCGTGTCCTCAATATGGAACATTACCGGGTACAGCTCATCGGCGGTATTATCCTGCATCAGGGGCGTATTGCTGAGATGAGAACCGGTGAAGGTAAGACACTGGTATCAACCCTCCCTGCCTATCTGAATGCTTTGGAGGGGGAAGGCGTGCATATTGTAACCGTCAATGATTATCTGGCACACCGTGATGCGGAGTGGATGGGTAAGGTTCATGAATTTTTGGGACTGACAGTAGGCGTGGTTCTGAATTCCATGAATAATGACGAGAGACGTGCTGCCTATGCCTGTGACATTACCTATGTGACGAACAATGAGCTGGGCTTTGATTACCTGCGTGACAACATGGTGATTTACAAGGAACAGCTGGTGCAGAGGGACCTCCACTATGCTATCATCGATGAGGTTGACTCGGTTCTTATTGACGAGGCCAGAACTCCTCTGATTATTTCCGGACAGAGTGAAAAGTCCACCAAGCTCTATGAAGTCTGCGACATTCTTGCAAGACAGCTGGAGCGGGGCGAGGCCAGCGGTGAGATGACGAAGATGACCGCCATTATGGGAGAGGAAATCATTGAAACCGGGGACTTTATCGTTAATGAAAAAGATAAGATTGTAAATCTGACCGAACAGGGCGTTAAGAAAGTAGAAAAGTTCTTCAGCATTGAGAATCTGGCGGATCCTGAGAATCTGGAGATTCAGCACAATATTATACTGGCTCTGCGGGCACACAATCTGATGTTCAGAGACCAGGATTATGTGGTAAAGGACGATCAGGTACTGATTGTAGATGAATTTACCGGCCGTATTATGCCCGGCCGCCGGTATTCCGACGGGCTCCACCAGGCAATTGAGGCAAAAGAGCATGTGAAGGTAAGGAGGGAGAGCAAAACCCTGGCAACGATTACCTTCCAGAATTTCTTTAACAAATACACCAAAAAGTCGGGTATGACAGGTACTGCTCTAACAGAGGAAAAGGAGTTCAGGGAAATCTACGGCATGGACGTTGTAGAGATTCCAACGAATATGCCTGTCATCCGTAAAGACTACGACGATGCGGTATATATGACTCAGAAGGAAAAGTTCCGGGCTGTGGTGGAAGAGATCAAAGAGGCCCACGCCAAGAATCAGCCGGTCCTGGTCGGCACCATTACCATAGAGAACTCCGAACTTCTCAGCGGGATGCTGAAAAGAGAGGGAATCAAGCATACGGTATTGAACGCAAAGTTCCATGAGCTGGAGGCAGAGATCGTAGCCGGTGCCGGAGAGGCCGGAGCGGTTACCATCGCAACCAATATGGCCGGTCGTGGTACCGATATCAAGCTGGATGATGTGTCCAGAGAAGCAGGCGGACTCAAAATTATTGGTACAGAGCGCCACGAATCCAGGCGTATTGACAATCAGCTCCGCGGCCGTTCCGGACGGCAGGGAGATCCGGGTGAATCCAGATTCTATATTTCTCTGGAAGATGACCTGATGCGTCTGTTTGGTTCCGAAAAGCTGATGAACGTATTTAAATCTCTGGGTGTTGCGGAGAATGAGCAGATTGAGCATAAAATGCTGTCCAGTGCCATTGAAAAGGCGCAGATGAAGATAGAGAGCAATAACTACGGAATCCGTAAGAACCTGCTGGAATATGACCAGGTAAACAACGAACAGCGGGAGATTATCTACAAAGAGAGACGCCGCGTTCTGGACGGAGAGAATATGAGAGAGTCTATCTATAAGATGATTACTGATATCGTGGACAGTACAGTAGATATGTGCATCTCTGACGACGTAGAGAACGAAGAGTGGGATCTCAACGAACTGAACAGTGTATTAATTCCCATCATACCTGTAAAACCAGTGACAAAAGAGAAGGTAGAAGGGATTAAGAAGAATCAGCTGAAACAGGATCTGAAGGAAGAGGCAGTAAAGATTTACGAAGAAAAAGAAGTGGAGTTCCCGGAACCAGAACAGCTGAGAGAACTGGAGCGTGTCATTTTGCTGAAGGTAATCGACCGGAAGTGGATGGACCATATCGATGACATGGATCAGCTGCGCCAGGGAATCGGCCTGCAGGCCTATGGCCAGAGGGATCCGAAGGTAGAATATAAGATGAGCGGCTACGAGATGTTTAATGCCATGACCGCTGCGATCCAGGAGGATACACTTCGCCTGCTGTACCATGTAAAAGTAGAGCAGAAGGTAGAAAGAGAACAGGTAGCGAAGGTAACCGGAACGAATAAAGACGAATCCGGTCCTAAGAAACCAATGCAGAGAGCAGTAAAAAAAGTATATCCCAATGACCCCTGCCCATGCGGCAGCGGTAAGAAATACAAACAGTGCTGCGGGCGTAAAGCAGTCTAAAGGGTAAAAAAGGGGACGTGTTCTTTCTAAAAGGAACACGTCCCCTTTTGGGATCGGCCTGTCCCTTTTTACAACAGACCTGTCCCTACATGACTTCTTCCCCGTCGGTAAGATGCCCGAAACTATCCTGGACATATTCAATAAATGTCCGGGATACATCACTTAACTTTTCTTCTTTGGTTGCCAGTGCCAGATTTACTATGGGATGTTCTTTCAGATAGACGATATGTATTCTGGGGTCTTTCATGTACTCAATGGATGCCTTCATCATAAGAGAGATGCCCTGGCCGTTTGCCACCAGATTCTTGATGGTGCTGGAGCGGAGATCCAGGCACCGTTCTTTTGGAATGAACCCTGCCATTTTGCATGCTTTGATGCAGGTCTGATGCATACCGGTATTGGCTCCTAAAAACAGAAATTCTTCATCCTCCGCCTCTTTTAGCTCGATCTCATCTCTGTTTGAAAAACGGTGATCCTGACCGGTAATCAGCACCAGCTCATCGTCGATCAGGGGATAGATTAAGAATTCTCCTTCCGGAATATGATGGCTTCTCAGGAATACCAGATCGGCATCCCCTTTCTCCAGATCCTGGACAACGTAGCTCCCGTCCTTTTCCAGAACCTTCACTCTTACCCCGGGGTATTGCTGCTGAAAATGAAAAATAATGTCCGTGAGTCCGTAATGATTCATGACAGGTATGGCGGCTATCCTCAGGGTATTCTTGGATTCGTCCGTATATCTGCGAAGTCTGCTGAGCATTTCTTTATACTCCTGCAGAATTCTTTTAGAATACATCACAAATTCTTCCCCGCCCTCAGTCAGCTCGATATTCCTGGTAGTCCTGTCAAAAAGTTTGAATCCCAGTTCTTCCTCCAGTGCTTTGATTTGCTTGGAGAGAGAAGACTGGGAGACAAAGCTTTCTTCAGCAGCAATCGAATAGTTTTTATATTTCGCAATTGCCAGAAAATGTTGTAATTGTTCAAATGTCATTCATCTCTCTCCTTTTATGCCTGCTCAACAAACTGTCAAGACTTATTATATCGCAAGATTCCGACGTTATCAAGCAGACATGCAACTTAATCTGACATCGGTTTGTGTACTTATTCGTTCCAGGAATAAAAAGGGAGGGAAAAGCGAATTGATACAACAGCCATAAAAAAGTAAACTTAAGTCATAAAATAAAAAATGCTTAAGCAGTATATAAAAAATAAGTATGGAAAAGGAGAATGAGTATGGCGACAAAATTTAATCCAATCCTGGACCCCAGAGGGTTTCAGGAACGAAAAATGATTCAGCTGGCCCCCCGGGTATCTCTGGAAGAGCTGAAGTCAGGCAAAATACTTTTTTATAATAATACAAAACTGGGATTTTGTAATTATTACACGGTGTTTGATCGCATCAAAGAGCACTTTACAGAACTGGGGATTACAAACTTCGTAGAGTATACAGAAACAGTCCGGGGAAAGGACGCGGAGGCTCTGAGGAAATATGCGGAAATGCTGGCAGAGGAGAAACCAACGGCGGCCATTGTTGCCTTTGGTGATATGGGAACTTCTTCTTCCACCACCGTGTTAAGCATTGCCCTGGAAGAGCTGGGGATTCCCACTGTCTACATGACAGCACCTCCGGGAACCGGTATCACAGAAGGTGTGGGCGTGTACCGGGCAGGGCATCTCTGTCTCTGTTCAGTAGACATCTATCAGGCCAGTACTGTAGAAGAAGTGGCGGCTCAGGTGGATTTGAAATGGGATTACATCATAGAGTCTCTGACCAGCAATGGAGAAAAGCTGGAAGAGCTTGCCCACATTGACTTTAAGATGGACAAAGTGCCTCCGAGAGCAGACGGACTGCTCCCCCTGACGGAGGAATTAGAGATAGAAGAAGAAAAACTCTGTGAACCGGGTGCATACATGGAGGAAATTAACGATTTCTTCAATGCAGAGCACATCAGCGACGGGCTTCCGATCATTCCTCCTACAAAAGCCCGGTATGAGAAAATGATGGAGTACTGTCCATTTGATGAAGATCTGGTGCTGTGCAGTCCCAGCGGCCCCAGCGGCAAGACCGTTACCGTAAGGGACGTGGCAGTGGCAGCAATTATGGCAGGATGCAAACCAACAGCCATGCCCATACTGGTAGCTGTATTCAAGGCGCTGAACAGTCCCCTGTACAACCTGAACCAGTCTGTGACAACTTCTCATCCCGGCGGCAACATGGTAATCGTATCCGGTCCCATTGCCCAGGAAATTGGAATCTCCGGCAAACAGGGCTGCCAGGGACCTGGCTATCCGGCCAACGCAACCATAGGAAGAGCTGTTAACCTGGTTATCATGAATATATTCCGCTCAGTTCCAGGTGTATGTGATCTGGACTGCATCGCTTCCCAGGCAGAATTCACCTACTGCTTTGCAGAAGAGCCTGAACTGGCGCAGTGGAATATGATCAACGAGGACCGTTATGATTCAGATACAACCACGGTCTATGTGCTAAAAGCAGAACCTCTTCATGATATTATCGACTTCCTAAGCTTAAACGGACACGATCTGCTGGATACCATAACACACTGCTGTACCACACTTGGCTCCAACAATGCCTATATGCCTGGTCCCCTGGTAGTATGCCTGACGCCGGACCACGGTATGATGCTGAAAAAATCCGGTTATACAAAGGAAATGATTCAGGAACATATTCATCAGTATGTATATCATGAGGTACCTATGGTTCGCAACCGCGGACTTGTTCCGGTACGGCCGAAAGAGTGGGAAAACAGACATCCTCTGCCTGTGACGCGCTCCCCCAAAGATGTAGAAGTAGTAGTAATCGGCGGCCGGGGCGGCCATTCCGGAGTCATCCTTCCATGGGCGCTTCACAGCGAGGGATGCGTAGAGCCAGTAGCTATGCCCGATGGAACCATTGCAAAATCAATTGAAGATTTTAAAAAATAGAAAAAATAATGAAGGAGGGCACGTTATGGGGTACGACACACAATATGATGTAATTGTCTGCGGCGGCGGAACTTCAGGTGTGGCTGCGGCAATTGCCAGTGCGAGGAATGGTGCAAAAACCTTATTGATTGAAAAAACAGGGATCCTGGGAGGGCAGATGAGTCTTTCCGGACCTCCCGGATTCGCCTATGCAAGATTATTTAACCCACAGGGCAAAAGAGATATCGGGGGCCTGGTGGAAGAAACCTATCAGAGACTTCTGAAATCCGGGCATGCGCTGCCTGAGTGGAGAAGCAAGATCAGGGAAAAAGCAGGCTATACCTTCTCCTATGTAGATCCGGAATGGTGGGTATACCTTATCTTTGAAATGATGGAAGAAGAGGGTGTGGATCTCCTTTTGGACACTCTGGTGGTAGGGGTTACCAAGGAGGAGAACACCGTAAACGGAATTATCGTTGAAAATGCCAACGGCAGAAACGAGATGAAAGCAAAACGTGTGATCGACTGTACCGGAGAGGGATACGTGGCTATCCAGGCGGGATGTGAGACAGCTTGCGTCAGCCGTGATATTATCCAGCCTCATACTCTGGCGTTCACAGTGGACGGGGTAGACTGGGACAAGCTCTTAACCTATATCCGCACCAATCCGGACCAGTTTTCCTTTAAACAGCTGATCTTCCCTTATGAAGGTGCAAATACAAGGGAAGAAGTAGAGGATATGTACCGTAAGTGCTACGACATCAAAGAGCTGGGAGAAATCATGGGCTTTTATGAGCTGCGTGATATGGCCCTGAAAAACGGGGACTGGCATCCGTATTCAGGAGCCGGATTCTTCCTTACCCCAAGAGAGGGGGGACACATTCAGGCCCACTTCCAGCATTCCTCCCAGGTGGATCACGCGCTTCCCACGGATGCGTGGGATCTTACCAGATGCAACATTGAATGCAGGAAGCAGAATATGATTGCCTGGAGATTCTTCAAGAATTATGTGCCTGGATTTGAGCACGCTTATATTACCAAGACCTGCACAGAGCTTCGTCTGAGAGAAGGCCCCAGGATTGTAGGCGAGTATATCCTTACCAGGGACGACGTGGAGGCATGCCGCCAGTTTGAGGACACGATTGGCAAGACATCCTTTAAGGCAGGGGGATACCATGTGGCAGCCATGGATACACTGGCTGTATGCGTGGACGGTAAGACAGATATGGCGTTTCCGAAGGATGGGGGATCTTACGATATTCCTTACCGGTGCCTGATTCCCAAAACCATTGACAATCTGCTGGCAGCAGGCAAATCTGTTTCCACTGACCGGCCGGCATACCTGCGCTACCTCCATCAGACGATGGTAACCGGGCAGGCAGCGGGGACCGCAGCGGCACTTTCTGTAAAGAAGGGTGTAACCCCCAGAGAACTTCAGAAGGATATCAAGGAACTGCAGGATAATCTGGTAGCTCAGGGAGCGATCCTGTTTGAGACAAGATAATAGTAAGGATTGTAGATAAGGATCTCCGTCTTGCGTTATAATGCTATAATGTGGGGCGGAGATTTTTGCAGAAAGAAGGGAGCAGTACTATGAAAATGATGATTGACGGACAGAAGACAGGGTCCGGTGACGGTAAAACTATACCGGTTATCAATCCCATTACAAATGAAGTGATTGACACCATACCAATGGCCACCAAAGAGGATGTGGACAGGGCATTGGAGGCTTCCAAAAGAGGACTGAAAAAGTGGAGCGCTGTGCCCCTGAAGGAAAAGGAAGTTATTTTTGAGCGCTTTTTCCGGTTAATGGAGGAGAATAAAAGGGAAATTATCGGAACCCTGATGAGAGAGAGCGGAAGCAGCGTGCGAAACGGCCTGTTTCAGTGGCAGGGGATACCTGGTTTGTTCCGGGGATACCTGGAGACGGCAAAGCGCTGTGACGGGAAGCTTTTAGTACCCGGCACCGAGGCCGGTCATGACGGCAAGACAGAGCAGGATCTGCAGATGGTAGTATACGAACCCGTGGGAACCGTTCTGGCTATCGTACCCTTCAATGCGCCTCTGATGCTTTTCGGCTACAAAGTTGCCCCGGCTCTGGCAGCGGGGAATGCGGTAATTGTAAAGCCGCCCACCAGCAACCCTCTGGCATTGATGAAGCTGATCGAGCTGCTGTGGGAGGCCGGCGTGCCGGGAGACGCCCTGCAGGTAGTGACCGGCGCAGGGGGTGACATTGGAGACTGGCTGGTTGCGGATCCCAGAGTGGATGCCGTGACGCTCACCGGAAGCACAGAAGTAGGACTCCACATCGCCGGCATCATGGCCAAACGGCTGGCCCCCTGTGCGCTGGAGCTGGGAGGAAACGATCCCTTTATTGTTCTGGAGGATGCAGATGTGGAGGCAGCTGCCAGGGAGGCAGCCGCCTGGAGAATGAATTCTGCGGGACAGGTGTGCATCGCCCCCAAGAGGTTCATCGTACAGAATTCCGTAAAAGAACAGTTTACGAAGACCGTACTGGATGCGGTATCTAAAATAGAGATGGGATATGATATGGACGTAGAGGCAGAGCTGGATCAGTACATTGGGCTGGACTTTTCCCAGCTGAAACCGGGAAAGACCCTGATGAACAGTCTGATCTCAGAAAAAGCGGCCATTCAGGTGGAACAGCAGATCAAAAAAACCCTGGACCAGGGGGCAAAACTTTTGGCAGGAGGGAGACGGAAAGGCGCGTTTATAGAGCCTACGGTAATCGGAGAGGTAGATAAGTCCATGGACATTGCCCGGGATATGGAAATCTTCGGCCCTGTTATGCCCATTATAGGATTCGACACCCCTGAGGAAGCGGTGGAGATTGCCAACAGCAGCTGCTTCGGTCTTTCCGGCTGTGTGATGACCAGAGACTGGAAAAAGGGGATGCATCTGGCAAGAAACATAGAGTCCGGCGGCGTGGTAGTAAACGGCACCGGGACCTACCGGAATATGATGCAGCCCTTTGGTGGATACAAGCTGAGCGGCACCGGAAAAGAGGGATTTACCACTCTGGGAGAGGTCGTGAAAGAAAAAGTAATTGTATTAAAGGGATTCCTGCAGTAAGAGACTTTCCCCGGGAATGGGGCATATATTCTTTGGGGGAATAGATTGACTGGGAAAACTGAATTGATTAATTGTATAAAATTACTATATTATAGGCTTAAGAACAACAAAATTTAGTAAATACATACAGGAAGGGAGGGCTGCAAAAACAATGACAAGGCGTGAAAATGTGATATTGGCCATGAAACATCAGGAAACCCTGTGGATTCCCAATAATATTACAGACTGTGACATCGTATTGCAGCAGGCAGTGCAGGAGCGGTATGAAGGCCGCACGGAGGGCAGAGACGAGTTCGGGGTAGAGTATGAGTACAACCTGGAAGCCAACGGGCCTGTACAGAAGGTAGGAACCCGGGCAGTATCCTGCGTGGAGGAATGGAAAAAGGAAATAGTCTTCCCCAACGTGGAGGACCGGGACTGGGAAGCTCTGGCGGCCAGGGATACCGCAGGGTGGGACAGAGAGAATAAGTTTTCCATTGTCCAGCTGTTCAACGGTATGTTTGAGCGGGCACATCTGATGATGGGATTCGAGGATGTCCTGTGCGCGCTGCTGGAGGAACCGGAGATAATGGAAGACTGGTTTCGGGAATTCACCGATTACAGACTGAGACTGATCCGGCAAATAGGAAAATATTATAAACCGGATGCCATTATGGTTTTTGACGACTACAGTGCAAAGGAATCCATGATGATGTCTCTTTCCACATGGCGGGAACTCATAAAGCCTCAGCTTAAGAGAATGGTGGATACTGCCCATGAAATGGGAATGTTTTATATTCTTCACTGCTGCGGGTTTATGCGCCCCATGATTGAAGACTTTATTGAGCTTGGAGTGGACGCCGTTCACCCGGTGCAGATCTCCAATCATCCGGAGGAACTGAAGGCGAAATACGGCAAGGACCTCTGTTTCTGCGGAGGATTTAACAATGTGGAGATACTGGACAGGGAAGATGTCACTCCAAAGGAGAGCCGGGAGGAGATACGGAGAGTATTTCAAAGGGTTGCCCCGGGGGGCAGCTTTGTGGCCTGGAAACCCTTCTTCTGTAAGCATCCCCAGATCTTTTTTGAGGAATTAAGGCCCCTGGTAACAGAAAAAATGAGGGAGTATGGAGCAGAAATACCCCCGGAGCTTCAGTAGATAACATCCAAAAGGAGGAAATATTGAATGAAAAATCACAGCTTTTCAGTAAAACAGGATATTGAATTTGGTGTCGGGATTGTTGAAAAATTAGGGGAATATATTCAGAGACTGCATGGGACAAGGGTGCTTCTGGTATCTGACCCGGGCCTGGTGAAGGCCGGCATTACAGGAAGGGTGGAGAAGATTATCGGGGCTGCAGGCTACCCCTGTGTGACCTTTACTGACGTGGAGCCGGATCCCGGCTGCTGGGTAGTGGAAAAGGTAGTTAAGATTATCGTGGAAGAAAAGGTGGACTGCGTGGTGGCAGTGGGCGGAGGAAGCTCCATGGATACGGCAAAGAGTGCTGCTCTTGTGGGATACAGCGGAAAACGCCTTCAGGATTTCTGGGGATACTATCTGCCGGTGGAACATGATCCCATTCCGGTAATTGCCATTCCAACCACAGCAGGCACCGGCAGTGAGGTGACAAGAAATACGGTTATCACAGATGAGAATAAATACAAGATGGTAATTCTGAATGACAAGATGCTTCCGCAGGTGGCTCTGCTGGATCCGGAACTGATCACCACACTTCCGGCAGGAGTTGCAGCTTCCACTGGAATGGATGCCCTGATCCATGCGGTAGAGTGTTACATGAGTGATTTGGCGACTCCGTTTTCTGACTCCGTAGCAGAAAAGGCTATGGAATTGATCGGACCTGCCCTGCCAAGGTTTGTGGCAAACCGGGCGGATATAGATGCAGCCTCTGATATGATTATGGGAAGCACGCTGGCGGGAATCACCTTATCCCTCTGCCTGCCAAACCAGGCCCATGCTTTGTCCCATCCGCTGACAGGTTTCTACCATGTGCCTCACGGACTGGCCAATGCCATGCTGTTCCCCACCACCATGGAGTTCAATGCGCTTGCAGACAGGGGAAAATATAAGAAAGTGTATAATCTGCTCCGCAGAGAACACGCCTATACAGAAAACTTTGAGACGGAAATGCTCATTGACTACCTGGTGAAACTCAACGAAAAACTGGGCCTGCCGAAGAACCTTTCAGAGATGGGAATCGGTGAGGAGCACCTGGAAGAGATGATCGTGGACGCCCAGAAGACGAAAATCTGGGAACACTGCCCGAGGCTTACAACGCCGGAGGATATGCGGAGACTATATCTGAAAACCATGTACAGGGGAACACCCAAAGAAAAAGAAATAAAATAGCGGGAGTAAGGGGGTGAGGGTATGCCAAAGTATAATAGTCTTAGAGCTGCCATCGAATTATTAAAAAAGGTTCCGGGTCAATATATGGAAACCGATGTTCCGGTAAAACCCCATGCGGAGATTTCCGGGATCTATCGGTATGTAGGAGCAGGGGGAACCGTGAAAAGGCCCACAAAACAAGGTCCGGCCCTGATGTTTAATCAGGTCACAGGCCATGAGGATGCAAGAGTGCTGATTGGTCTTCTGGCGTCCAGAGAAAGAGTGGGACTTCTTCTTGGGGAAAAACCGGAACGCCTCGGCTTTCTTTTGAAGGAGGCGGTAGAACATCCCATCCGGCCGGTAGTTATCTCAAATGCTGAGGCTGATTGTCAGGAGGTAAAACATTTTGCCGCTGAGGAAGGGTTTGACATCAGAAAGATTCTGCCGGCGCCTACCAATACGCCGGAGGATGCGGGTCCGTATATCACCATGGGTATGTGCTATGCTTCGGATGTTGAGACGGGGGAATCGGATATTACAATCCACAGGCTCTGTCTGCAGAGCGAAGACACCATTTCCATGTATTTTGTTCCGGGCGCCAGACATCTGGGGGCTTTCCGGGAAAAGGCGGAGGCTCTGGGCAGACCCCTTCCCATATCCATCAGCATCGGGGTGGATCCTGCCATCGAAATTGCCGCATGCTTTGAGCCGCCCACAACGCCTATCGGATTCAATGAGCTCTCCGTGGCAGGGGCCATCAGAAATTCTGCGGTGCGGCTGACCAACTGTCTCACCATAGAAGAAAAATGCATTGCCAATGCAGAATACGTCATTGAGGGAGAATTAATTCCTGACTCCTATATCCGGGAGGATATCAATACCAATACAGGGAAGGCCATGCCAGAATTCCCGGGGTATACGGGAAATGCCAATCAGGCAGTTCCCCTTATCAAGGTAAAAGCCGTCACGCACAGGGAGAATCCCATTATGCAGACCTGCATCGGACCCAGCGAGGAGCATGTAAATATGGCTGGCATTCCCACAGAGGCCAGTATCATACAGATGGTAGAGCGGGCAATGCCCGGCCGTCTTCAGAACGTGTACTGCTGTTCTGCCGGAGGGGGCAAATATATGGCAGTGCTTCAGTTTAAGAAGAGGACCCAGAGTGACGAGGGCCGGCAGAGACAGGCTGCCCTGCTTGCATTTTCCGCATTTTCAGAATTAAAGCATATTTTTATCGTGGATGAGGATGTAGATCCCTTTGATATGAATGATGTATTGTTTGCCATGAATACCAGATACCAGGGGGACATCGACACCATCTTTATCCCTGGAGTCAGATGCCATCCTCTGGATCCCTCCCAGAAGATGGAGTACAATCTGGCACTGAGGGACAACGGCATTTCCTGCAAGATGATCTTTGACTGTACGGTGCCGTATGCTCAGAAAAAAAGGTTTGAGAGATCCAAGTTCCTGGAGGTGGATTACAGGAAATGGTGTCCGGAACTATAAACAGCTGACAACAGAATCCCGTATGAGAAAGCGGCCTTAGGAAACGATCCGGGGCCGTCTTTTCGCAAATAAAGGAGTGGATAAGTAATGAATGCCAAAGAAAATATATTAATGGCCTACCGGCATGAGGAGCCTTTGTGGGTGCCAAGCCAGACCACAGACCAGGATACCTGTCTTCCCACAATCGTGATGGAGGGACCAAAGGGTTACGGTGTTACCGTAGATGCCTTCGGCATATCCTGGACCTTCGAAGAGGGGATGGAGGGGCCTATGGTGACCAGGGGAACAAAGAGACTGGAGGATATCACAGAGTGGAGAACGCATCTGAAGATTCCGGATCCCAAAAGCTATGACTGGGAGAGGGGCGCCAGGGAGGATACCGCACAGTGGGACAGGGAGAACAAGCTTAGCAGTGTGATTATAATAAATGGCTTATTCGAGCAGTTTCACGCTATGACAGGGGTGGAGGATGCCCTGTGCGGTCTTTTGATGGAAGAAGAGGCAGCCGGAGATCTTCTGGGAGCGCTCACCGATTACCGGATAGAGGAAATAAATTTAATCGCTCAATACTATAAACCTGATAAGATACAGTTCCACGACGACTACGGATCCAATGACAGAATGTTTATGTCTCTGGAAACCTGGAGAAAGATGATAAAACCCTATTTGAAACGAATTGTGGATGCAGTACACAGCCAGGGCATGCTGTACGAACATCATTCCTGCGGCTATATTGCGCCTCTCATGGATGATTTTATAGAGCTGGGAATAGACGCCTTAAATCCCCTGCAGTTAAGCAACCATCCCTATGAGCTGAAAAAGAAGTATGGAAAGCAGATTTGTTTTGTGGGAGGATTCGATAACCAGGGGATTCTGGACAGGCAGGGCGCAGGATACCGGGAACGGTACGAGGAGTGCTTATACCGCATCAGGTTAATGGCACCGGGAGGAAGCTGGGTGGCGGAGCCGGCCATGATCGATCCCGGGATCACCGGTCCACTGGTGGACGCCTTGTATGAGTATAATGCTCCTTTATGGGAGAAAGCCGGCTATTGTCCTCCTGAAAAACCAGAGCAGATGACCCGGACGGCATATACCGCGGCACATGAGGACGGAACAAAGGCTAACTCCTGAGGTAGTTCAGGGATTCATTCCCGCAAGGAATAGATCTCTCCTGAAATTCGAATTGTAAAAATGATTGAAAATACTATAATTACCTTAAAAGATATGCAAAGTGCATAAAAAAAACAGGTAACTCTATATAAATCTAGTAAAAATGTTGTAAAGAAACAGAACAGACAGGCTAACAGGGAGGAAATGGCATATGAGCGTATCTAAGTTTCTGCATGTGGGAATTACGGTGCGGGATATTGGCAGAACCATTGAGTTTTATACAAAGTATTTCGGGTTTCAGCTGGAATTTCAGGATGTGTTTTCAGAAGAATTTATCAGTTCCCACAATGGGCTGTACCGGCTGTCGGCGGGAGCTTTTTCGGATTTTTGTTTCTTAAAATCCCCGGATGGGATTGTGTTGGAGCTGTTTCAATTTCATCCGCAAAAAGAAGGGGACGAGACGGTTTGGAACCAGCCTGGCTATACTCATATCTGCCTGCGTGTTCCAAATATTTTTGAGGCTTACGAAACTATGAAGGCAGACGGGGTTTACTTTTTCTTTCCTCCGGACAGAAGAGCCACCCCGGAGGAGCACTGGGCATTTTTAAAGGATCCGGACGGAAATTTAATTGAGCTGCAGGATTAAGAGTGCAAATTAGGATGTATGGATAGAGAAGGCAGGATAAAACAGGAAGGAGAAAGAGTATGAAACCATTGCAGATTGCAGAACTGAGGAGTATCTATGAGATGCTCTCCCTGAAGGGAAAGACAGCCCTTGTGACCGGAGGGGCCGGGGGGATCGGAAGATCCTGTGCGGCCGGACTGGCGGAGGCCGGAGCGGATGTTGTATTGATGGATATTCCCCAGAAGGCACAGATTCTCGAAGAGAATTGCAGAGAAATCGAAAAACGGTACGGCGTAAAGACGGGGAAGTGCATGGGAAATGTTGCGGACGAAGCAGATGTGACAAGAATGATCCGGGAGACAGCAGAGCTGTTTGGAAGGCTGGATATTGTATTCTCCAATGCCGGTGTTGCGGGACGCAGCGACAGTCCCTCCGGTATTTCCCTGGAGGAATGGAAGCGTGTGGTAGATATTAACCTTACAGGAATGTTTCTGGTTAACCGGATCGCGGCAAACAAGATGAAAGAGCTGGGAAACGGAGGCTCTATAATCAATACTGCCTCGATGTCAGGGCACATCATCAATAAAGGGAGCAGAAAGGATATGAGTCAGCATATGGCCGTTTATGCCGCCACGAAGGCAGGTGTGATTCAGTTCACCAAGTCTATGGCAGTCAGCTATGTGGAGGACGGCATCCGGTGCAACAGCATCAGCCCCGGAATGATTCTCTCCGGTCTGCACGATGATATGGATATGGCTCCTCTGGAGGAATTTGTAAGGGATGCGGTCCCTATGAACCGCTTTGCGTCCCTGAATGAGATTATGGGAATTGTTGTATTTCTGGCTTCTGAGCTGTCTTCGTATGCAACAGGGAGTGATTTTCTAATAGACGGCGGAGTGACCATCTGGTAAAGGAGGAGCAGGGATGAAAGCAGTTATGCTGGTGAAAGCATTTAATGAGAGCACCAAAGAGCTGGGAGAGGTAGCCTGTATGGAGGTACCGAAGCCGGAGATTGTAAATGAGGACGAGGTTCTGATCAAAGTAGCGTATGCCTCTGTGTGCGGTTCCGATCCCCATCTGCTGGAGGGATATTTTGATCTTCCTATTCCATCGCCCTGCGGACACGAGCTTTCCGGGACCATTGAGGCCCTGGGACCAAAGGCAAACCGCAAAGGGCTGAAGGTAGGGGATAAAGTAACAGGCAATTTTTACCGGACCTGCGGTTCCTGTGACTACTGTCTTGGAGGGGAATCTCAGTTCTGCGAACATGCAGAGGGCCTGGGGGCTGCCCAGGCGGAGTACATCGTATGGCATGAGGATCAGGTATATAAGCTGCCGGAAGGGGTAAGTCTTTTGGACGCGGCACTGACAGAACCCTTTAATATTGCGGTGCGGGCAGTGGAACTGGCGGACTTCCGGCTGGGGGCTCACGTGGCTGTCTCAGGCGGGGGCGGCATCGGCCTTATGATGACCCAGCTTCTGAAACGGAGCGGCGCAGGGCGGGTGACCGTGCTGGAGCCTATGGAGGGAAAGCGAAAAAGAGCGTTAGAGATGGGCGCCGATTACGTGCTTAATCCTCTGGATCCGGATATTGAAGAGCAGGTGCAGAAAATTACGGGCAATAAAGGCTTTGATGCAGTGATTGAGTCCTCCGGAAACGGACCCGCGGCCAGAAAAACCCTGGATTTTGCTGCCAGGGGAGCACATCTGGTATTCATGTCCATGTACCGGAGGGACTATGAAATGTCTATGAATCTTCTGGAGTACACCTACCGGAAAGAGCTGAGAATCCAGGGAATGTATCTGGCCCAGGAATCCTTCCCCAGGGCTGTTAATATGCTTCCCCAGATGAATTTTAAGCCGGTGGTGGAAAAGATATATGCTTTGGATGAGTGTAAGCAGGCCTACGCGGATCAGAAATCAGGAAAATATGCAAAGCTGGTTTTTGACTGTACCAAGTGAGAAAGGAGCTTTTATGATAGAGTCTTTGGAACATGCATTTTCCCTGAAGGAGAAAGTGGTCCTGATAACCGGGGGAAATAAGGGAATTGGAAAAGGAATCTCCCTGGCTATGGCGCAGAGCGGAGCCAGTGTTGCTATTATGTGCAGAAATCAGGCAAGCGCTGCTAAGACCATAGAAGAGCTAGAGCAATTCGGCGGTGTCCACCGGGCCTATGAAGGGGATGTGACAAAGCAGGAGGATGCCAAAAGAGTGGTTGCCAAAGTGGCTGAGGATTACGGAAGAATTGATGTGCTGGTAAACAATGCCGGGATTGCCACTCCCTTTGACCCGATGGAAGACACAGATGATCTGAGCGGATGGTACCGGGTATTGGACGTAGACTTAAACGGAACATTTCTTATGTGCCATTATGCAGGGCTGAAGATGAAGGAACAGAAGGGAGGGCGGATCATTAATATCACCTCCAATTCTTCCAGGATTGTGAATATCCCCCAGAAAAGCTGTTCCTACAACGCGGCCAAAGCGGCCGGGGACAGGCTGACCAAGTGCCTGGCCTATGAATGGGCACAGTATGGTATACGGGTAAATGCAATCGCTCCCGGATATACAGAGACCAATCTGGTAACGGGAGTGAAGGATGAGGGAGAGACGAAGGGATGGACGGATTATTGGCTGTCCTGCACTCCCACCGGGCGTTTTGGCAAACCCATAGAAATCGGGGCTGCGGCTGTCTACCTGGCCAGCGAGGCGGCAGAACAGGTTACAGGAGCAGTCCTTACCATAGACGGAGGATATATGCTGGCGAGATAGGAGGTGCGCTATGAGCAATTCAGAAAACTGGGTAGATATGCGCGGCATCTGCAAGCGGTTCGGCGGAGTTGTGGCTTTGGACAACGTCTCTCTCAAGGTGAGAAAGGGTGAGATTCATGCGCTCATGGGAGAGAACGGGGCAGGAAAATCCACAATTATGAAGATTTTGGCCGGATCCCTGGAAAAGGATGAGGGGGAAATATACATAGGAGGCAAACTTGCCAATATAAAAAGTCCCAAGGATGGAATGGCCTATGGAATCTCCATTATCTACCAGGAGCTGATGCTGGTAAACGATCTGACCGTAGCTGAAAATATTTTCATCGACAGTCTGAACAAAGACAGTAAGATTATCAACTGGAAGGAGCTTCGGAAAAAGGCGCAGGAATATCTGAACGAGACAGGATTTTCGGATATAAAAGCAACGGATGAGGTAGGTGATTTGACGGTGGCATACCAGCAGGTGGTGGAAATCTGCAAGGCCCTGTCCAGAAATGCTTCTGTACTGATACTGGACGAGCCTACCTCCGTGCTCTCCAACAATGAGGTCGTGCACTTGTTCCGTCTGCTGCGGAAACTGCGGGAGGAGGGAGTTGCCATCATCTATATCTCCCACCGTCTGGAAGAGGTCATGGAGCTGTGCGACAGAATAACCATTATGAGGGACGGCACCTACATTGACACGGTGGAGACCTCTTCTATTACAAAACAGGAGCTGGCCAATAAAATGGTAGGAAGAGAGCTTCAGGACTATTATCCCAAAAGGGAGGTCCGGATAGGACCGGTAAATTTCAAAGTGGAAAATATCAGTGTCAGAGGGAAAGTCAGCAACGTTTCTTTTGAGGTCCGCCAGGGAGAGGTTCTGGGAATCAACGGTCTTGTAGGGGCGGGAAGGACAGAGACCATCCGGGCTATCTTCGGAGAGGATAAAAGGGATTCCGGAAAAATCTATCTGGATGGCAGGGAAGTAACCATTCGAAGCCCCAGGGATGCCATACACAACGGGATAGGACTGCTGCCTGAAGACAGAAAAACCCAGGGAGTACTGCTGGATCTTCCGATCCGAAATAACATTACCCTGGGGTGTCTGAAGCTTTTTAAGACAGCTTTCGGGAAGCTTTCGGGAAAGAAGGAGACCGCGTATATCAACGATATGGTAGAGCAGCTGTCTATCAAGGTGGGAAGTATAGAAAATGATGTGTCCAGCCTGTCCGGCGGAAATCAGCAGAAGGTGGCAATTGCAAAGCTATTGGCCTCAGACTGTAAAGTACTGCTGCTGGATGAGCCTACCCGGGGTGTGGATGTAGGTGCAAAAAGAGAGATCTATAAAATTATCAATGATTTTGCTGCCAAAAACTATTCTATTGTGATGATATCTTCCGAGATGCAGGAAATTATGGGGATGTGTGACCGGGTGATTATCATGAGGGGCGGCGAAGTCACCGGAGAACTGGATAAGAAAGACTTTTCGGAAAGTAACCTAATCTCTTACTCTATGGGGGTATAGGCTTCTACAGGATTATAAAAGCGGAGGATGCGAATATGAGCGAGGCAAAAGTTGCAAATAAATTTAATTTAAAGAAGTTTTTTAAGGAAAACAATGCGATTATCATCTTTGTTTTACTGATTATAATTGCCAGCTGCCTGTCACCGAATTTTCTTTCCCAGAGAAACGTTGTGAATGTACTGAGGCAGCAGGTGCCGTATGCCCTGGTAGGGATCGGGTGCATGCTTGTCATTATGACCGGGGGCATTGACCTGTCCTGCGGTGCAATTCTGGGGGTGGGAAGTGTGGTTATCGCCCTGCTTCTCACAAAAGAAAGCATTACCTCAGTTCCCGCACTTCTCGGGTGTGTTGTGATTACTGCCCTTGTGGGCGGAGTCATAGGACTGCTGAACGGTGTGCTGGTAGCGTATTTTAAGATGGCGGCATTCATTGCCACTCTGGCTGTTATGACAATGGCCCAGGGACTGGCCTACATTCTCACAAACGGACAGCCCATCCGTCTGCCGTCCACTCCTGCCACAGATGCTCTTATTGCGTTTGCGGAAATTAAAGATCCGCTTCTGGGAGTGCCGGTTGCTGTATACGTAACGCTGATTGTGATTCTGCTGTTCGTATTCTTAATCAAATGGACTTCCTACGGTCGTCTTACCATAGCGTCCGGAAGCAACGAGACAGCAGTGCGCCTGTCCGGTATCAATGTGAACCTCTACAAGGCGGCGGCATATACCATCTGCGGTGCGCTCAGTGCACTTGCAGGAATCTTTGTTACCTGCCGGGCAGCCATCGGAACCCCGGCTACCGTATCCGGCGGATACGAGCTGGACGCAATTGCTGCCGTGGTTATCGGCGGTGCGAATCTGGAGGGCGGAAAGGCATCTGTTGTAAATACCATCATCGGTGTACTGATTATGGCATTGATAGGAAATATCATGAACCTGCTGAGTATTGCTGCTTATCCCCAGAAGGTTGCAAAGGGTGTGATCATCATTGCGGCAGTTCTCTTGAAAAGTATAGGAAACAAAAAGCAGTAACAAAGGGAGTGAAATGAATTCACTAATAAAAAAGCGTAAATGAAAGGAGAAGGATTTATGCAGAAAAAGAAAGTAAGAAAACTATTGGCAATGGCACTGACAGTGGGGATGGTAGCAGGTTCCCTGGCAGGCTGCGGGGACACCAAGGCTAGCTCTGATGAGGTGAAAGAAGAACCGGCAGCAGAAACGAAGGAGACAGAAGCAGAAGAATCCGATACCACGGCAGCCAGTGACACCAAGGCGGAGGACACTGCCGATACAGGTGACTTACACGAGATCTACAAGCTTACTGAGAGAAATGCCCTGAGCGGGCTGGTATCTCCTGCTATGAAGGACAGAAAGGATATTGACAAGGCACTGCCTAAGGAGCAAAAAGGAAATCTTACCATTGGCTTATCTATGGGCCAGATGGGAAGCTCTTTCTTTACAGAGATGATTGACAGTGCAACAAAGGCGGCTGAGGATTATGGGTATGAGCTGGTTATGCTGTGCGCGGACGGCAATATTTCCAAGCAGAGCGCGGATGTGGAATCCATGATTACAGCCGGATATGATGCGATTATCCTGAATCCTATGGACGTTACAGCAGCGGCAGCAGATGTAAAAAGAGCGGTGGAAGCAGGAATTCCGGTTATCGGTGCCGGTGTAGACTTTGCAGAGGACGTGCCGGTGGTTACTTCTATCCTTGCCAACAACTACTTCGGCGGCTGGGAATCCGGACTCTATATGGGTGAGTTCTTCAAGGATCAGCATATTAAGGCAGCAGCGATTTTGGGTATGATGGGACACACCATTGATGAGAGCCGCATCAACGGCATGATCGCAGGAATTCTGTACAAACGCGCAGAACAGCAGGGCAATCCTTACGCCTGCCAGGAAGACGCATACCTGGAGGCAAATGATCTGTTCAGCGAGCTGAGAGATAAAGGAAAATTCAGCAGTGACAAATGGGATTTTGAAATTGTTGCCCAGGGTCAGGGTGACTGGACAAATGAGGGCGGACTTGCAGCGGCAGAAGATATTATCGCCGGAAACTCTGACATAAATTTAATTATGGCAGCCTGTGACCCCATGGGCGCCGGGGCAATCAAGGCAATCAAAAATGCAGGTCTCACACCCGGAAAAGATATCTATGTAGCCTGCGCCGCAGACGGCGGAAAAGAAATGTTCCCGTATCTGGAGAGCGGAGAGATGCTGGTAACCGGATACAACAGCCCGAACTTAAACGGTTCCGCTGCAGTGGATCTGATTCATATGATGTTTGAGGAAGGATACGACGCAAGCAACCTTCCGGCCGCATCAGATCTTCCAAACGGAGCTATCACAAAGGAAAACTGGAAAGAGTATGAGGATCCGGATCTGCAGTACTGCAAGGTGCTTCCTTTTGAGTGGAAAACCATTGATCAGATCAGAGAAGAGGCACAGAGCAAATAGTGCGGTGAAATATAGGGAATGAATTCTTAGGCAGGAGGTAGTTTATCTCCTGCCTAAAGACAAAAGGGACTTCGGGTGAAGCGTATGGAAAAAATGAAATCAGTGTATTTTGCAGCAAAGGATAAGATTGAGGTCCGGGAGGTGAATATCCCAGAGGTACGTCCCGGAATGGTTAAGATAAAGACAGCCTATGCCGCTCTTTGTGCCACAGATGTGCATATGGTGACCATGGGGGTTCTGGGCGCTCAGCCGGGGATTCCCCTGGGGCATGAGGCATCGGGTGTGATAACTGAGCTGGGAGAAGGAACCGGGGATTACGGTTACCGGATCGGGGACAAGGTAGTGGTGGCGCCGGTGGCAGTGTGCGGAAAGTGCCCCATGTGCAAAAAGGGGCTGCCCCAGTACTGTCTTCAGGCAGCGCCGGTAGCGGCATTCAGTGAATATATTGTCACAGACATCAGCGCAGTATATAAGATACCCGCGGATGCGGATTTAAAGAAGTATTCCCTGGTGGAGCCTTCCGTGTGCACCATACGCGCCATGGATCTGGCGGGAATCAAACATGGACAGACCGTGGCGGTGTCCGGGATCGGCGGTATAGGCTCCATACTGCTGAATATGGTGCTTCTGGCAGGGGGCGCCAGGATAACAGCCATTGATCCCGTGCCTGAGAAGCGCCGGCTGGCGCTGGACATGGGCGCGGAGTATGCGCTGGATCCCTTTCATGATGATTTGGAGAAGAGAAGCATGGAGATTACTGAGGGAAATGGGTTTGATCACGTATTTGAAGTGTCGGGCTCGCCAAAGGCGGCCAATGTATGCCTTGACCTTGTGGCTCACTGCGGCAAAGTAACATATTTTGCAGTGTTTCCCCCTGCGTATGAGATGCCTCTGAATCTCTATAAACTTTATATGAAGGAGGCCAGTATTCAGACAGTATTTACAAGCCATTATCTGTTTCCCCGGGCAATTAACCTCATTCCCAGGGTACAGACGGAGAAAATTATCGGAAAGGTAATTCCTCTGGCACAGGCGCTGGATGCCTTTGCGTTATTTCAGGAGTCCAGATATCCTAAGATTTTACTAGAATGTTAAACAGGCAAATTCCAGAAAGGAGGAATATATATGGCCGACACACAAGTTGTAATGAGTTTAAAAGAAAAAGCGTATCAGATGCGGGTGAATCTGCTCACACTGTGCGGAACTTTTGAGGGCAGCGTTCACATAGGCGGAGATTTGTCTATGACAGATATCATGATTGCCCTGTACCACTATGGGCTGCATGTAGACCCAAAAGATATCAGGATGCCGGGCCGGGACCGCTTTATCCTCAGTAAGGGACACGGTGCGGTAGGAATGTACATCGCTATGGCGCTGAAGGGATTTTTTGATTTTGATGAGATTCTGAAGACCTACGGACAGCTGAACAGTGCATACGGAATGCATCCCTGCAAGGTCAATCTGCCCGGAGTGGAAACCTCTTCCGGGTCACTGGGGCACGGACTGCCCATTGGATGCGGGATGGCCTTTTCCGCAAAGGTAAACCAGGAAAAGCACAGAGTATTTGTTCTTCTGGGCGACGGGGAATCCCAGGAGGGAACTACCTGGGAAGCAGCGCTGAACGCCCATCAGTATAAGCTGGGAAACCTGGTTGCATTTGTAGACAGGAACTGTCTTCAGCTGGATGATTTTACGGAAGACATGATGAAGATGGAACCCTACGGGGATAAGTGGAAGGCATTTGGCTGGAATGTGGTGGAGGTTGACGGGCACGATATGGCTCAGCTGGTGGATGCTCTGGATCAGCTGCCTTCTCCCGAGTCGGATACCCCCACAGTGGTTATCTGCCGGACGGTAAAAGGAAAAGGCGTTTCCTTTATGGAAAATAATCCTGACTGGCATGCGGGCTCTGTCAGTGAGGAGGATATGAATAAGGCGCTTGCAGAGATACGGGCAGCCTGGGATAAGGAAAGGGGTGAGTAATATGGGTGTAACGTTTAATTTTGGCCAATTCGCGGCATCCAGAACAATCTGCGGAGATACTCTTCAGGAAATGGGTGAGAGAAATCAGAAAATCTATGTGCTGACAGCAGACTTGATGCGTACCTGCAGTGTAAAAGGATGCAAAAAGGCATTCCCGGAGAGATTTATCAATGCAGGCATAGCAGAACAGACGATGCTTGGCATGGCGGCGGGACTTGCCCTTGAGGGAAATATCCCCTATGCCACCACAATGTCCACCTTCGCCTCTATGCGCGCCTGCGAACAGCTCCGGACAGATATCTGCTACCAGAATCTCCCGGTGCGCATCATAGCGACCAACGGGGGGCTTACCTCCACCGGGGGATCCACCCATAATGCCATGGAGGATTTGGGAATTGTGCGATCTATGGCCAATATGACCCTCATCGTTCCGGGGGATCCGGGGATTGTGAGGGATGTGCTGCTGGCTACCGAGAACCATCCCGGCCCGGTGTATATACGTCTTGCCAGAGGAAAAGGCGAACCTGTGGTGTACCAGCCCGGAGAGGTAACCTATCAGGTTGGGAAGGCTATCGAGACAAGGCCCGGAAAGGATGCGGTCATCATAGCCTGCGGGGTTATGGTGGCTCAGGCTGTTGACGCGGCCAATTCACTGGAAAAAGAAGGGATCTCCGTGAGAGTACTGGACATGCATACCCTGAAGCCCATTGATGAGGAAGCCATTGTGAGAGCGGCCCGTGACACCGGTGCGATCCTGACACTGGAAGACCATTACACCATTGGCGGCCTGGGAAGCGCTGTGGCAGAGGTAATTGCAGATAAGAATCTGGACTGCAGGTTTACCCGTATGGGTATCCCCCAGGTATTCCCGGGATTTGGAGACGGACCGGAGCTTTATGACAAATACGGATTCGGCCTGGAGGGAACTATCGCAGCCTTGCGTGACATGATAAAATAGGGGGAAAGAGAATGAGAGAATTTGACCTGTTTGTAAATGGGGAGTGGGTCCGCCCTGAAAAAGAAGCATGGATTGATAACGTTAATCCTGCAACGGGAGAAGTGTTCTGCCGGGTGAGGGCAGCGGGGGAAAAAGAGGTGGAGGAGGCCCTTCGGGGCGCCTATGAAGCCCGGAAAAGCTGGGGACACTCCCTGGCCAAGGAAAGAGAAGCCATTCTCTTAAAAGCTGCCGACTGCCTGGAGGAAGACGCAGAAAAGTATATACCGTGGCTGATTGACGAGAGCGGATCCTCCCTCACAAAGATTACTGCAGAGATTGCCAGCTGCACCGGACTAATCCGGACCGCTGCCGGGGAATGCTGCCGTATATCGGGAGGGGTAATCCAGGGAGAATACCCCAATCACCTTTCTTACTACACAAGAAATCCGCTGGGAGTGGTGGTGGGAATCGCCCCGTTTAATTATCCTTTATTTCTGGCAATCAATAAGGTGGCTTTCGCCATTGCAATGGGGAATACTTTTATTCTGAAACCGTCGTCCTGCACGCCCTTATCCGGCCTTGTGATTGCCAGGTGCTTTGAAAAGGCCGGACTTCCCAAAGGCGTGCTCAGCGTCCTTCCGGGGTCCGGGAGGGTGGTGGGCGACGCCCTGACCGCAGACAGGAGGGTGCGGATGGTTGCCCTTACAGGTTCCAGCCAGGTGGGACAGAGGCTTGCCGTGCAGGCTGCCTCCTCTCTGAAACGGTACTCCCTGGAACTGGGAGGGAAGAACCCTATGTTGATACTAAAGGATTTTGATGTGGATAAAGCGGCGGATATTGCTGTATTCGGTGGATATTTCCACCAGGGACAGATCTGTATGGCCACCAGCAGAATCATTGCCGAGGAACCTGTCTATGAAAAGTTCTGTGAGGTGATGGCGGAGAAAACGGGCAAGATCGTCATGGGAGATCCCCACGATCCGGAGACAATCGTTGGTCCACTGATTCACGAAAAACAGTGCCAGGTTTTAGACCGTCTGATAGAAGATGCGGTGAACAAAGGGGCAAAGCTTCTTGCCGGGGGAAAGCACAGGGGCGCTTTTTACGAACCAACGCTTTTAAAGGATGTCACCCAAGAGATGGATATTTTCTATGAAGAATGTTTCGGACCGGTGGTATGTGTAATCTGCGCAGAAGATGCCCGGCATGGGGTGGAACTGTGCAATGATAATGAGTATGGCCTGTCCAGTTCCATTCTGACCAATGATATCACGCTGGCCCTCTCCCTTTCTGAGGAGATAGAAGCGGGGATGGTGCATATTAATGAATCTACAGTGGTAGGCTCCACCCGTGCGCCCTTCGGAGGCGTGAAGATGAGCGGTGTAGGGCGGGAGAACAGCTCATTTTCAGCGGAGGAATATACGGAATTGAAATGGGTTACGGTTCAGCATTAAAGAGAGGGGGACGGTGACATAACTGCAGCGCCGGGGGCCAGAGGTGGCCCCCGGCGCTGCAGTTATGTCACCTGGTTATTGGAAGAGGGAAAACTTGTCCCTTACCATAATTAATCAGCATATTAGGCGAAAATAAACTCACAGAAACTGCATGTATGTCAGTTTACAGGCGTTTTTTTGAGGCTTTTCTTAACATATTTTGAATAACATTTCCTATGGCCGGCTGTTTGATGCTTATTTCCAGCGGCCTTATCTTTAGCTGCAGATCAGCGGCGATATTCATTATATAAATGTTCTTTACCGGGAGAAATTCTGTTTCTCTACGGTATAAGGTCAAAATAGTGGACAACCTTGTCATATTATAATAAATACTTTTTTCCTGAATTCTCTATACTTTATGGTAGGAGGTGAATTGATGGGAGAGTATCTTTTGGAGCTTAGAAACATTACGAAAAGATTTCCGGGTGTTTTGGCGCTTGATAAGGTGGAATTGAAGGTGAGCCCCGGAGAGGTGCATGTCATTATGGGGGAAAACGGAGCCGGTAAATCCACGCTTATGAAGATTGTGGATGGGATATATCACCCTGACGAAGGGGAGATGCGGCTGTATGGAGCTAAGACTGTGATTCAGTCCCCTATGGATGCCATGAGAAACGGCATTGCTATGATACACCAGGAGTTGAATACGGTGCTGGATATGACGGTATCGGAGAATATATTTCTGGGAAGAGAGATAGGCAGGGGGATTCTGTATGATAAGAAGGCTATGAAGCGCGAAGCACAGAATGCACTGCAGCAGCTGGGGCTGGAGCTTGATCCCAATCTAAAAATGAGGGAACTGTCTGTGGCAAAACGGCAGATGGTAGAGATTGCAAAAGCTGTTTCTATGAAAGCCAAAGTTATAATTATGGACGAACCCACTTCGGCTATCTCTGATAAAGAAGTGGATGCCCTTTTCCGGGTGATTGGGGAATTCCGTTCCCGGGGCATAGGGATTGTTTACATATCCCATAAAATGGATGAGATATTCCGCATTGCAGACCGGATCACGGTAATGCGGGACGGAAAAACTGTGGGTACTTATGAAGCGTCCCATCTGACAGCCAATGAGCTTATTGCAAAGATGGTAGGGAGGAGTATAGAGGATGTATACCCCCCAAAGATTCCCCATGAGCTGGGTGAGGAGATTTTAAGAGTCAAAGCTCTGAGCAGCGGTTCTCTGTTTAACGGCGTGGACTTTTCGCTCAGAAGAGGTGAGATTCTGGGAATTGCAGGGCTTATGGGAGCGGGAAGAAGTGAACTGGTAGAGACGATCTTCGGACTGCGGCGGGCGGACAGCGGAGAAATCTATATAGGGAGCTCCAGGCTCTCTATAAAAAGTCCCCGGTATGCAATTCGTGCCGGATTGGCCTTTGTCACTGAAGACAGGGCGCAGTCGGGGCTGAATCTGAAAACTACAGTGAAAAAGGATATGAGTATCCTCACCCTGAAGCAATTCTGCCGGTGGGGGCAGGTGATTAACAGCAGGAAAGAAAATGAGGGGGTGGATCAGAGAATCCGGCAGCTCAATATTAAGACCCCTTCCAGAAATCAGGGAATCAGGAATCTTTCGGGTGGGAATCAGCAGAAGGTGATTATTGCCAGATGGCTCATGTCGAATCCGCAAATTCTCATAATGGACGAACCTACCAGGGGAATTGATGTGGGGGCAAAATACGAGATTTACAGTATTATGAGAGAGCTGGCGGCGGGCGGGAAGGCGATCCTGATGATTTCCTCAGAGCTTCCGGAAATCCTGGGAATCTGTGACCGGACACTGGTTATGCATGAGGGCCGTATCACAGGAGTATTGAAAAAAAATGAAATGACACAGGAGGCAATTATGAAATATGCAACAGGATTGGGGGAAAATATTGAAGATGCTAAGTGAGAAGAAGAATATAAAAACGATTATTTCCAGATACGGGATTTATATTATTTTTCTGGTTATTTTCCTGGTGCTGTCCATTGCAAACCAGGCGTTTTTTACCCCGTCCAATCTGCTGAATATTTTAAAGCAGGCATCTACTGTGGCTGTAATAGCCATTGGCCAGACACTGTGCCTCATAACCGGAGGGATGGATCTTTCATCGGGTTCTATCATGGCTTTGGCCGGGGTGACTTCGGCCATGTTCGGCCTGGCAGATAAAACGAATATGCCGGCAGCATTTTTAACAGCAATCCTGGTTGGCATGTTATGCGGCTTTATAAACGGGCTGATTGTATCCAAAGGGCGTGTCCCTGCTTTTATTGCCACTTTGGGAATGCAGCAGGCAGCCAGAGGGATGGCACTCCTTGTGACAAATGCCACTCCCGTTTTTGGTCTGTCAGCCGCCTATATCTTTATGGGCAGCGGAAAAGTACTGGGAATTCCTATGCTGGTTATTATTATGGTCGCGGTTGTTATAGTAACTGCCTTTATTCTGAATAAGACCAAATTCGGCCGTCATGTTTATGCGGTAGGAGGGAATGAACAGTCAGCTCATGTGTCGGGAATCCGGGTGCAGCGTGTGAAGCTTATCGTCTATACCGCTGCCGGGGCACTGGCTGGTCTTGGAGGAATTATGCTGGCGGGGAGAATCCAGTCCGGAACTCCGACGATGGGGGAAGGATATGAACTGGATGCCATTGCCGGGGCTGTCATCGGGGGTGTCAGTACTTCAGGAGGTGTGGGAACCATATATGGCGCAGTGATTGGCTCGCTGCTCATGGCAATGATAAGCAATGGGCTGGACTTGATGAATGTATCGGCATATTATCAGCAGATCATCAAAGGTATCATTATTGTTCTGGCAGTGCTGCTGGATGTGCAGACAAAAAGCAGTAAAAAATAATGGAAAGAACTTTGTATTCCACAAAGGGAAATAATCATATAAAATGGAGGTATGAAAATGAGAAGAAAATGGATGGCAAAGATGTTAGTACTCACAATGCTGGCAGCAGGTCTTGCGGGCTGCGGTGATACGGCAAAAGAGAGCAAAGAGGAAGAAAAAACGGGAACAGAAGAAAAAGCGTCTGAGGAGAGCGCAGATGACTCCGGGAAAGAAGAGATTACCATAGGGGTAACGTTCCAGGGACTGTCGGACGAATATATTGTTCGGCTGAGCGACGCATTTAAGAAAAGGGCAGAAGAGGCAGGTGTCAATATCCAGGTGGCTGATGGCCAGATGAATGCAGAAAAACAGGTGGGACAGGTAGAAAACTTTATTGCCCAGAAGGTAGACGTGATTGTTATGAACCCCATATCAGCGGATGGCTGTGCACCTGCTGTGACGGCGGCAAAGGAGGCAGGGATCCCTATTATCACTTTGATTTCCACCACCTCAAACCAGGATCAGGCCAGCACTTATGTAGGCTCTGACGCCGTAGAATCCGGAGAGATCCAGGCAGAAATGGTAGTAGAGGATCTGCAGGGAAAGGGAAATATAGTTGTTATGTTTGGCCAGATGGGGCATGATGCACAGATTGGCCGTTATGACGGTCTGAAGAAGACAATTGAGGGAACGGACATCGAGATTGTTGCGGAACAAACCGCCAACTGGTCCAGAGAAGACGGAATGTCTCTCATGGAAAACTGGCTTTCCTCCGGAAAAGAGATTGATGCCGTGGTAGCCCAGAACGATGCTATGGCACTGGGCGCCGTGATGGCAATTGAGGAAAAAGGGATGACAGGCAAGATTAAGGTATATGGCATTGATGCTCAGGGAGAGGCCTTGGATGCGGTGGAAAAGGGAACCATGTCAGGTACGGTCTTCCAGAATGCAGAGAAGCAGGGCAGTGAATGTGTGGATGTAGCGATTAAAGCCGCAGGCGGAGAAACCCTGGAGAATAATTACTATATTCCCTATGAAGGCGTGCGTGCAGACAGTGTAGATAACTATAGATAGAAAAGAAAAAAGGTCTGCAGAATCCGGCAGACCTTTGCAGGAGAGGCAGACAGATGATAATAGGAAAAAAAGTGAGAAAAAACAGTATCAGTACCCGGCTTATGGTGTATTTTGTCGGGATCATTCTGGTTCCTATTGTCATCTTGTCTCTGACCATGCAGGCAGCGTATAAAAAGAGCATCATGGACCTGGCAGCGAATAATGCGAAGGATTCGCTGGATCTGATCAACTATAATATCGATCAGCAGTTTAAGTCTTATGACAGCCTGGCCTACTTTATTTCCAGAGACAGACAGATACAGGAAATCGGAGAAATTCAGGACATAGGCAGTTATAACGGTGATTCTGAAAGAAAAGAAAAAATGTACCGGCTGCTTAATTATTACCGCACAAGTGTGGAGCAGGTGGCCCGTGTGGTTATCTCCTATGAGAACGGTTTTCAGTACTCTACGGATCAGGAGGAGCTGATTTATGCAGAGGCGGAAGCG
This sequence comes from Lactonifactor longoviformis DSM 17459, assembly GCF_900129135.1. Taxonomy (GTDB): domain Bacteria; phylum Bacillota; class Clostridia; order Lachnospirales; family Lachnospiraceae; genus Lactonifactor; species Lactonifactor longoviformis. Next base: position 40,671 of record NZ_FQVI01000019.1, on the reverse strand, counting down.
CAGCCATGGTACCAGCTGTGCAGCCGGGAACAGAAAACAGCCCATGTGCTTAATTTCAGGGCCAATGAACAGATTTACCAGGAGATGGAACCCAGGAACTCTGAGATGCTAATCGTGTGCCGGGGCATGTTTAACAGCAGGGGAGAATATATAGGAGCGGTAAGCGTAGAGATGTACAGTCAGGTGCTGGAGAGATCTATGTCCAATATCTTAAGCCGCAATGGGTCTTACGTTTATATCCTTAACAAAGAGGGAAAAACGGTCTACTCCCCTGTGGTAGGCATTATTCCTCAATTTAAGAAAGATAATATCCAGGTAGAGGTGTATAACCAGAGAAACCACTGGCAGATTATCGGAGTTGTTCCTATGACAGAATATTTGGGACAGATTAATACACTGAAAAGTCTCCTGGCGGTAATGCTGTTTGTGATTACCCTGATAATGGCTGTGGTGTCCATTCAGGTGGGAGGGTCTATTGTCAGGCCAATCCAAACGCTCAGGGCATTGATGAAAAAGGCGGAGGACGGCGATCTGACCGTCCATTTTGATGAGAGAGCACCGGAGGAAATCACGGAGCTGGGGTATGGCTTTAATGTCATGATTCAGCAGCTGAATAACTATGTAAAGCAAGTATATACAGAGCAGAAAGCAAAACGCAAGGCAGAGATGGAAGCTTTGCAGGCTAATATTAAGCCTCACTTTCTATACAATACGCTGGATACGATTCATTGGATGGCAAAGTCATACCACGCTGCAGATATTGTGGAAACTATAGATGCGTTATCCACCTTATTCCGCATCTCGCTGTCAAAGGGCAGGGAAATCATAACAGTGGCACAGGAAATACAGCATGTGACAAGCTATCTGCAGATACAAAAGGTGCGGTATGAGGAGATGATCTCCTATGAGATTCATGTGGCTAAAAACTGTGAAGAGCTGAAAGTACAGAAACTGATCCTGCAGCCTTTAGTGGAAAATTCCATTTACCATGGCATTAAAGAGAGCGGGGCGGCGGGAAAGATTACTATTCATGTATGGCGGGAACAAGACCAGATTTTTATGGCGGTTGAGGACAATGGGTTAGGAATGGCAGAGGAAAAGCTGGAGCAGGTTCGGGGCCTGCTGGAGCATTTTAAACCGGAGTCAAACGGTGCATACGGAGTGGTGAATGTACATCAGAGGATTGTACTGAATTATGGTAAACCCTATGGACTATATCTGGAAAGTGAACCAAACGGAGGGACAACTGCACTAATATGCCACCCGGTAATACAGGAGGACTGAGTATGCTGAAAGTTTTAATAGCAGATGACGAACCAAAGATCAGGCGGGGACTTGCAGAGGCGCTGCCATGGGAAGAGATGGGAATGGAAATATGCGGTTCTGCGCCTAACGGGGAATGTGCCATTCAGGAAGTATGTGCCAAACAGCCGGATATCTGTCTCATTGATATCTGTATGCCGCTTTTGAATGGGCTGGATCTGATTCAAAAAATATATGAGGAGCATCCGGATACCATCTGTATCATTATTACAGGATATGATGAATTTGAATATGCCAGGCAGGCAGTGCGGATGGGGGTTTTTGACTATATTCTGAAACCGGTAAATGAAGAACAGCTGAAAGATATTATAGACAGGGCAAAGGCTGTAATAACAGAGCGCAGAAATAAAAATGTGCACATGAGGCAGGCGGAGAAAATGCTGAAGGAGCATCTTCCCCTTTTACGGGAACGAGTGCTCAACCAGATTCTGATGGGTGCCCTGGATGCAGAGGAAATCAGGGAGGCCCTTTCCTTCCATGAAATCAGTTTTTCCGGAGATTTGTGTCTGTGGAGAATAACTCCGTCCGGCACGGATGACTTATTTATCCAAAAAGATTGGGACAGGCAGCTCTGGCAGTTTGTACTGCGGAATATCTCGGAGGAGGTGCTGGGATACTATGGGACTGTGTATACCTTTTTCGATGCCTTTGATCGATTGTTTCTATTTCTGGATATGAAGGATGAAAACCAGATGTATGCAGCAGATGCAGAGCTTAAGGCTGTGGTGAATGACTGTATGAAAACGCAGCTGCAGACCAGGGTGGCCAGAGCCGGAGGCCCTGAATCTATGTTTCTGATTTATCAGGGCTGGGAAGAAGAGGACAGGAAGCATTTGTCAGGTCTTGTATTGCAGGCCAGGAAGTTTCTTGAGGAAAACTTCAGTGATTCGGATGTCTCCGCCCAGCAGACTGCAGAATGGTGCGGTGTAAGCCCGGCATATCTCAGCCGTTTATTCCGGGCAGAGATGGGGACAACGCTGATAGATTATCTGACTAAGATACGTATGCAGAGGGCGCTTGTGCTGCTGGAGCAGACAGATTTGCGGATATATGAGGTGGCAGAGAAGGTGGGGTACAAGTCTCAGCATTATTTCTGCGCGGCATTTAAAAAGATACTGGATGTGTCTCCCACGGACTACAGGCAGAGCAGAGAAAGATAGGAGAGGACGTTAATGGGATTATTAGAACATAAAAGAGATCCGGCTACAGAGCAGACAGCAGCCGGTTATCCGGAACTAAAGGCAATGGGTACTACCTTTTTATTTACAGAGGATGAAAAAGAAATTCTAAGGAGGCTGGCCGGTCAGGTGGCAGAAATCTCTGAACGGCCGGATATGAAGGAGAAGAAAGAGCTGTGGAGGCTGCACAATGATCTGAAAACGGATCGGCCGGTTGTGTTTATCGATCCGGAAAACGGATGGAATGAGTGCATACCGGCCTCTACGCTGCAGTGCCGGGAACCCCTGGCAAGAGTTTGGGAGATGGCGCTGAGAAAGCAGATTTTCTGGGCAGAAAAAATGAGGGACGACAAAGTGATAGAACCGTATTTTGATGTTCCCTACAGCTATTGGGATTCCGGATGGGGAGTTCCGCTGGAAAAAATCGGGGGTGAAAATGGCGGCAGCTATATTGTCAAGCAGGCGATTGAGGAGTATGAGCGCGACTTCCAAAAACTGCATCACCCAAGATACACCATCGACTGGACGGAATCCGACCGGGTGATGAATCTGGCGCATGAGATTTTTGATGGTATTTTAAAAGTCCGCAGAAAAAATACCTGGTGGTGGACCCTGGGACTTTGCTGGGATTATGTAAATCTTAGGGGGATGGAAGATTTCATGTGTGATTTTATAGCAGAGCCTGAATGGGCCGAACGTATGCTGGATCTTCTGTGTGAAGGGAAGCTGCAGATGCTGGATGATTTGGAAAAAGGCGGCTTATTGGCCCAGAATACGGAGGGAACCTATGTGGGAAGCGGCGGATTCGGGTTTACAGATGAGATTCCCCGGGTGGAAGAGGGGCAGACGGTGACGACACAGGACATGTGGGGGTTCTGTGACAGCCAGGAGACGGTTTCTATGAACCCGGAATTGTATGGGGAGTTTATCCTGCCCAGACACAAAAAAATACTGGAAAGGTTTGCCCTTACCTGTTATGGGTGCTGTGAGCCTTTTGATCCCCGGTGGAGTTATGTGAAGCAGCTGCCCAACCTTAGAAGGGTGTCGGTTTCCCCATGGGCAGACTGGTCAAAAGTGCCGGAATATCTGGGAAAAGACTATATTGCCTCTGTAAAACCTATGCCCACCCCCCTTGCGATGCCTGTTATGAATGAGGATGTGGTGAGAAGAGACTGCAGAAGAGCGGTGGAGGAGACAAGAGGCGGGATCTGTGAATTTATAATGAAAGACAATAATACACTTGGAAATCAGCCGAAGAATGCCGTTCGGTGGGTAGAAATTATGCGGGAGGAGATTGCCAGAGTCTACGGATAGTGAGGAACCTCTCTGTTTACATTTTGTTGTATTTTTTATCTTCCTCTCTGTGGTAAAATAGCCTTAACTTGAAAAACAGAGGAGAGACAGAGATGAAAAACAGGATTCTGGTTGTGGAAGATGAAAAAGCAATCTCAGATTTGATCTGTATGAACCTGGAGGTGGCCGGATATGAGACTCTCCCGGTTTACGAAGGAGACGCCGCGGAGCAGGCACTGTGGAATGAGAAGGAGCTGGATCTGGCCCTTGTGGATATTATGCTGCCCGGCCGGAATGGATTTGAGTTAATGGAATGCTTTAAAAAAAGGGCAATTCCAGTCATATACCTTACGGCTATGTCAGATGTTGCTTCTAAAGTAAAAGGCCTTCGGGAGGGGGCTGAGGATTATATTGTAAAGCCCTTTGAGGTGCTGGAGCTTTTGGTGCGGATAGAAAAGGTCCTGGAGAGGACCGGACGGCAGAAGGAGGTACTAAGCTTCGGAGGGATTGAAATTAACCTGGACAGCCATCAGGTAAGAAAAGACGGGGAGTGTGTCATCCTGAAACCCATGGAGTATGATCTGCTTTTGCTGCTGGTAAAGAATAAGAATGTGGCGTTTACCAGAGAGCAGCTGCTGCTGCAGGTGTGGGGCAGTGACTATATGGGGGAGACCCGGACTGTGGATGTACACGTGGGCCAGCTGAGAAAGAAACTGGGTCTGAAGGACCAGATAAAGACCATTCCCAAGCTGGGATACCGCCTGGAGGATAGTGAATGAAGCTTTGGAAAAAGATATCCATACTAACTACAGGCATACTTCTGCTGGCTCTGGGGATCTGCGGGAGCTTTACCATTGTCCGGATGGGCGGCTACAGCATCGGGCAGAGAGTGTTTAATGAGGGAAAGCAGATGGAGGGCGTGGGATACGCCTTTGAACAGTTCTGCAAATCCAATGAACTCCTGGAAATGAGCGGTACGGTAAAAGCATCTTTTCTGGACTTTCAGTTCAGGAAGTGCTGCGGGAAGGATTATGCTCTGATACAAAATAGGGAGCCTGTGATAAATCTCACAGAGTTTCAGGTGTCTGATACAGGGATTCTGGACAAGCTTAGCCCCTGGGACAGCAATCATCCGGATTATGAGATTCAAAAGCTGAATCACAGGTACATTCTCCTAATGGCCAGGCCCGTGGAGGGAATGGAGGAAACGTATATTCTGACGGCAAAGGATATTACCCAGGTTTTTACAGGGATTGAAAAGCAGGCGGTGCTGTTCGGAGGCGTTTATCTGCTGGTATCATTTCTGGCAGCAGCCGGCATTGGCATTCTGACCCGGCTTGCCCTGAGGCCTCTGTACAATCTGGAGAAAGCATCCCTGGCCATCAGCCGGGGGCAGTACCAGGAGCGGGTCCCCGTAACTTCCCGGGATGAGATTCAGGTGGTGGGAGAGGCTTTTAATCAGATGGCGGAGCAGGTGGAAACACAGATTACCCAGCTGCAGGAGATTACAGAAAAACAGAAGATGCTTTTGGGGAGTCTGACCCACGAATTAAAGACGCCCATGACCTCCATCATGGGGTATGCGGATACGCTGCTCCATGTAAAGCTGCAGGAGGCGCAGAGAGAGAAGGCCCTCTCCTATATTTACCAGGAATGCTGCCGCCTGGAACGGCTGTCCGGCAAGATGATGAGCCTCACCGGACTTTATGTAAATGATACGATTCATCTGACTCTTGGCTCTGTGGAGGAATTGTTTCAAAGGGTTGCCCATGTGGAGAAGGAACACCTCCGGGAGAAGGAGATACAGTTTTCCATGGACTGCCGGATGGAGAAGATCCCCATGGACAGCGATCTCATGGAAAGCCTGCTGGTAAACCTTGTGGATAATGCCATCAAAGCTTCCAGGCCGGGAGGCAGTATCTGGATGGAGGCAAAGGATCACAAGATCGAGGTGATCGATGAGGGGAGGGGAATCCCCCCGGACGAGGTTTCAAAGGTAACAGAGGCTTTCTATATGGTTGACAAGGCGAGAACTAAAAAAGAGGGCGGGATTGGACTGGGGCTTGCCCTGTGCAAAGAAATTGCCCATATCCACAAGGCCAGCCTTGAAATCGAGAGCTCTCCCGGCTGCGGCACGGTAGCCCGTATTCTTTTTACAGACGCTTACAATTTATTTACAACTTCCTGAATACTTTGAATGTTCTTGCTGGTATGCTGGGATGAGAAAGGAGGAAGTGTATGAGCAGCAGATGTATAAATAAGTTTCTTGCGGGAGCCGCGTGTGCGGGAGTTCTTGTGACAGGGCTTCTGGGATGTTATCAGACTACCAGTCAGATGACGGTTACAGAGAAAAAACAAAATGAGGTGCAGGGAGGTGCCCAAAGCCAAAACACCGCGGAGGAAAAGGGGGAGAATGTATCTACAGTAAAAGGGCAGGTACAGGCCCCGGAGAGGTATCAGACTTCTTTTGAGACAAATGAGGGGATGTTTCGGGTTGAGGCGGATGCGGATATCTGGGTGCCGGAAGCTGAGAAGATGGAGATAAGACCTGTAAAATCAGGAGATATCAGTCAGGAGGATCTGGACAGGGTCACAGGGGTGCTCTTTCAGGGACAGCCGCTGATGCAGTATCAGGATGAAAAACAGGCGGGAGAGATGACCAAAGAGGAGTGTGAGCGATATATCCGGCAGCTGGAGGCGTTGAGAGACAAAGCGGATTCCGGGGTGAGGGAGCGTCTGGACAGCGAGATAGAAGCGTACCGCAAGAGAGGCGAGAAGGCACCGGCATCTGTGGAGATGAAGGAGGTTCCCATCGAGATACCGGAACCTGCAGACGGGGCGAGCCTGGAGGGATATGTCACCATAGGGGATAAGGAATATGAATTTCAAATGGTAACAGTCAACGATGAGGGTGAGGTGCTTCAAAAGATAGGATTTTATGACAGGACAGCCAGGTGTGCCGAGTACTTTACGGAGTCCAGGGTCTCTGATCAGGAGGGGGATTTTTCCATGGAAACTCCGTCTGAGACAATCATTGGGGAGGGCAATGCCCTTCTGGAACAGCTGGGCTATGAAGGCTTTGCCCTGGCGCAATTGGAGTATCAGAAAGCGGCCAGCCCTTATTTTGAGGAGAAAGACGCAGAAACCGGCCTCGTCCTTCACTATACCAGGGAAATTGACCAGATCCCGCTCCTGTATTACCGGGAAGCGGGCAAATATGCAACCTCCCTGACTTTGAGAGAAGACAGGAAGAGCGAAGGAGGGATCGGATTGGGGGAGGGGAGCTCTGCCAATCAGAAGATCTGGCAGCCGGAGGAGATTTCCATCCTCTACACCGATGACGGCCTGCGGCGGGTCTTGATTAAAAATCCTTATGTTGTTGAGGCAGGAGCCGGTGAGGCAGTTTATCTTCTGCCCTTCCAGGAGATAGCTGAGGTATTTCAGCGTATGATAGGAGAGAAATATAAAAGCTATCAGGAACAGAACATTCAAGCCTCTGCGCAGGTGCAGCAGATAAAACTCGGGTATGTAAGAACTGCGGAGGACGCGGATGGCCAGGAGGGCAGACTGGTCCCCGCATGGATCTTTTACGGGAGTATGGAGACTGTGTATCCGGAGGAGGGGGAGTATCTTTTATCCCAGGCAGGCTTTCACAGTGCGGCTCAGGCCCTTTTGATCATCAATGCCATGGACGGTACGGTAATCGATGCCCCGTGACAGCCGTTATTATAAAGGGCCTTTTGGCCGGCTTACGATTTGTATTGAATTTCTGGCATGATATTGTATAATATCCATAGATAGGACAGAATGACAGCATACCACAGAGCGGGGGTATTATGGGCCAGAAGGGAAATACAACAGAAGAGGCGTTGGGGTACAGTCTGAAGAAGCTGATTCTTAAGATGCCTTTTGAGAAGATTACAATCCGGGATATCACAGAGGAAGCAGGTCTGATGCGGCCTACCTTCTATAATCACTTTAAGGATAAGTATGACCTTTTAGAGTGGATTTTTACAGAGGAAATAATACAGCCGGCAGAAGCCCTGATTGAGAGCAATATGATGGAAGAGGCAGTCCGTCTGATGCTGAGGCGAATGGAGATGGATCTTGACTTTTACAGAAAAGCCGTACGGATTCAGGGACAGAATTCATTTCAGGATATAATTTTCCAGGCATTCCGGGACATTATGAAAAGGGTGCTGGAGAGTAAAATGAAGGGAAAGCATATGGCCAACCGTCTTCTCACGCCGGATTCTATAGCAGAGTATTACGCGGCGGTCAGTTCTTTTGTAATAATACGGTGGATTAAGACAGAGTGGGAGGTAACGACGCAGGAGGTTGCCCAGGCGTATACTATGCTGGTGGCAGAGCCCCTGGATGAGATGATTCGGGAACTATATAGCCATACATGACAAATAGTCAGATTTGTCATTGAAAAGCGACAAAATAGTGTTGTTGTCATTATAAAGAAAACATTGGAAAGAGATTGAATATTAACATGTTCAGTCTCTTTTTTTATAATTAAAGGAAGATATAATTCTATTGTCCGGAAAGAGGTGGTGTGAGGTGGGGACAGTTGTAGTGTGGTTCCTTGCCCTGGGTCTGGCCCTGCATATATTCGAAACCACTATGGAGATTGGAGCTACCCAGGAAAACTGGGGAAAAAAGAAGGCTCTTGTCATGGGGGTTTTGTATGCGGGCGTGCAGCTGCTTTTGATGGCTCTCGGGGGACTGGCGGCCTGTCTGATGCAAAAGCTTCCGGCCGTACATATCAGTGGAAGATTCTGTCATTATTCGGCAGCTTTGCTGCTGCTGATGATTGCGGTGCGGCGGTTCCGGAATGGGACAGACAAGGCAGGGTTTCTAGAGCGCAGGGAGGATCCTCTGTCTGTGAAGGGATGCATCCTGAGATCTGTGAGAACGGGGCTTGAGGCAGTTATTATAGGAATCTGCCTTTACTACGGGAACGGCGGCGCCCTATGGGGCGGTATCTGTGTATTAGGCTTGTCTGTTCCCGGGGCTGTGGGAGGATTCCTGTACGGATATTGGCTGGGGGTAAAACAAAAGAAAGTGGTATGCCTGACGGACGCGGTATTCATGACACTGGCGGCTTTGGGGATTTTTATGTAGGGTAGGAGGGAAAAAATATGACAGTAACGAGAAAAATGGAACGGGCAGCAGTGGGAAAGACAATCGATGAAGTGCTCAAATATGTGAACAAAGACAGAGAGAAACATCTTTTGAATCTGGTGGATCTGGTAGAAAAGCTGGCCGGAGATATGTTTCAGGAAAAAACCTATGCAGGGGCCAGAGCCCTCATTCAGCAGCAGGATGGAAAGTGGATGGGATATATTAATTGTCTTCTGGATGAAGTAAATCCCCATGTGCTCAGGACGACTGTGCTGAATCTGGGATACGAAGCTGCCTTTCAGGGGACGAAGACCATACGAAGGATGAGAAAGGAGCACCAGTGCAATATTCCCTGGGTTATGCTTCTGGATCCCACCAGCGCATGCAACCTTCACTGTACGGGGTGCTGGGCGGCTGAATACGGGCATAAGCTGAATCTGTCCTATGAGCTTTTAGACAGCATAATTACCCAGGGCAAAGAGCTGGGCGTTTACTTCTACATGTATACAGGGGGAGAGCCCCTGGTGAGAAAAAAAGATTTGATCCGCCTGTGCGAGAAGCACAACGACTGTGCATTTCACGCATTTACCAACGGAACTCTGGTGGATGATGACTTCTGCAGGGAGATGGTGAGAGTGGGGAACTTATCCCTGTCTTTGAGCCTGGAGGGGTTCGAGGAGGTAAACGACGGGCGGAGAGGAAATGGAATCTTTCAGAAGGTGCTGGGAGCCATGGATCTGCTGAAGAAGTACGGCCTGATTTTTGGTACTTCCATCTGTTACACCAGAGCTAACGTCCAGACTGTCACCTCAGATGAATTCCTGGATCTGATTATTGGGCACGGCTGCCGCTACAGCTGGTACTTTAATTACATGCCTGTGGGCAATGCGGCGGTAAAGGAACTGATTCCCACGGTGAAACAAAGAGAGTATATGTACCGCAGAATCCGGGAGATCAGAGGCAGAGAAGGGGGCAAGCCAATCTTTGTCATGGATTTCCAGAATGACGGGGAGTTTGTAGGCGGCTGCATTGCCGGGGGCAGGAACTACCTGCATATTAATGCCAACGGAGATGCAGAACCTTGTGTATTTGTTCATTACTCCAGCGCCAATATAAAAGAGGTTTCTCTTCTGGAGGCTCTGAAGCAGCCGCTGTTTATGGCCTACAGAGAAAACCAGCCCTTTAACGGGAATCATCTCCGGCCCTGCCCGATGCTGGAGAACCCGGAGATCCTCCAGAGGATGGTGCACGAAACCGGGGCCAGGTCTACCGATCTGCAGTCGCCGGAGACTGTGGAACACCTCTGCGGCAAGTGTGTGGAATATGCCAGAGAATGGGGCGTAAAGGCTGAGGAATTGTGGGAGGAAAATCCTCACCACAGAGAATATTTCCAGAATTATAAGGAAACCTATAAATAAAAATACAGGCTTTGGACGGGAAGGGGTGGACGGCTGATTATTATGTGCCCTTTTTGGCAAGCATTGGATTTGCCCTGCGGCTTAAAAGGGACTGATCTGCTCCTGTTGGAATTCTCAGACTTTTGTGGTAAGATAAAAACAACACAGAGTAGAAAGAGGGCATGTATCAATGGGGCAGCTGGTTGATTTTACCATGGAGAGAGAGGGGCTTGTGAAACCAGGGGACAGGATCGAATTAAAAGAGGACAAAGCAAGTACCATGTCCGGGCTGATGTATTATTATACCATTAAGGATGCGGTTGCAATGTCGGGCAATTTGAGAAAACCCCTTGCGAAGCTGAGCGGCACGGTTACCCAGGTGGTTCCGGAGACCAGTGTGTATATGGTAACCGTAGAGATTGACGATGAGTAAAGAAGAAAAGTTCCGGGTGCCGGAAACAGGCGGAGGGTGCACAGCGTGTGCATCCTCTTTTTTTGACCATAAAGAAGTGATATATCATAAAGAAGACAGAAATATTGAATTTTACAGCAATAATAAATAAATTGCATTTATAAGTAGTATGTGATATATTAGAAGAAAAATTTGTAAGCAGAAAGGAGAAGGAACATATGGTGAGTGCAGAAGAAAAACTGAGGCGCCACAGGGCGTTCTGGGCGGGAGAGACGGGGAATAAACCTTTGGTGATTGTGCGGATTGGGGACTTATTTTTGAGCAGAAGGTTTGAGGCTATGCTTCCTTTGCTGGAGCGGGGGCATGAAATCACACCGGAACAGATTGTGGTCGAAGATTTTTTGACGGATTATGAACGTATGTTTCTGGAGGCGGAGGCTGTTAACCAGGATGGATTCTTTGCGGCCGAGCCTTGTACAGGACTTCCGTGGATGGAGGCAATCTTTGGCGCCAGAATAGTTGGAGAAACGGTTAGTGTGATCACAAGGCCAGTGATTGGAGAGCCGGGGGATATAAAGGGGATAGAAGACAAAGAAAGGAACCAGTGGTACCAGAAGTACCTGGAATTTTCGGAAAAACTGACGTCGTTTGCCAAGGGACGGTTTCCGGTATGCCAGCCTATTTTAAGGGGCGTGACAGACACCGTGGGAGCCTTAATGGGGCAATCGGAGATGGCCTATGCACTGATGGATGAACCGGAAAAAGTAAAGGCTGCATTTTTCCGGGTAGCGGAAGCTCTCCGAATGCTTATCAGGGATCAGTATAAGGTGACAACCTCTTTTTTAGGGGGCAGGAGCATAGGATTTTATCATATATGGGCTCCCGGAAGAGTAATCTGGTACCAGGAAGATCTGGCTTCCCTGATGTCTCCGGCGCATTATCAGGAGTATCTGTATCAGACTTCCTGCAGAATTGTTGAGGATTATGAGTATTCGCTGGTACATCTTCATCCAGCCAGCTTTTTGCATCTGGACGGGATTCTGCAGGTGGCTAATTTAAAAGCAGTCCAGCTGAATAAAGATCTGACAGGTCCTTCTGTGGAAGAAATGCTGCCCCAGTGCAGAGCTGTACTGGAAGGAGGAAAGAACCTTGTTCTGGGAATGGGACCCTTTACAAAGGGAGATATCGACGCAATCTATGAGGAACTGCCTCATGAGCGGACGGCGCTCAACATACTGGCGGACAGTGTGGAAGAGGCCAATGAATTAATTGAATATATTGACTCAAAAGATTGGGAATGTGAAATATTACATAAATAAAAAAGGATAAAGAATTGTACAGTATTACTGAAAATACATGGAAAATATGAGCAAAAATGGACATTGACCCATGGAGCAAAAAGTATTATATTGAATATAGTGATATATCAGACGCGAATAAATCACTACAGGAGATGTAATATGACATCAAAGGAAAGGGTAATGGCGGCATTGAATCATGAAGAGGCTGACAGGGTGCCGCTGGATATTGGAGGAATTAATAATTCTACCATGCATGAACAGATTGAGAAGGCATTGAAGGTAAAACTGGGGCTGAAAGACAATGGGACTATCATAAAAGCAGTTCAGCAGGGGGTTGTTGTGCCGGATGACAGCGTGGTGGAGTATTTTGGAGGTGATACGTGTTCCCTGTACATTAATGAATCCCGCCCATGGAAGGACAATGGGGACGGCACCTTTACAGACATGTGGGGGGTGGGACAAAAGCTGAATCCGGATGGGTATTATTATAACATGTGTTTTCACCCCATGGAGCAGGTGGAGGAGCCGGAGGACTTGGAGGCTTTCACCTTTCTGCCGCCTACAGAGTACATGGTAGAAGGGCTGACAGAGAGGGCGGAGGCTCACAGGGATAAGTGCTGTATTCTGGAGGGGCTGCGGGAGCCTATGTTTGGCCTTCCCTCCTGGCTGAGAGGAAATCAAAATTATTATATGGATCTGCTTGCCAATGAAGAACTCTCGGATGCCCTTCACGAGAAGATTCTGGCATATTATCTGGAACTGATTGATTTTATTATGGTGCGCATAGGGGATAAGATTGACATTGTAAAAGTGGCGGATGATTTGGGGGCACAGGACGCGCTGCTGATGTCCCCGGAGACGTACAGAGCCAGGGTGAAGCCTTATCAGGAACGGCTTTACAGCTATATAAAGAAAAAGTATAAGAAAAAGCTGCTGCTGCATTGCTGCGGGGCGATTGAACCTATTATTGGCGATCTGATTGAAATAGGGGTGGATGCCCTGAATCCGGTTCAGATATCAGCCAGAGGTATGGATCCGGAGACACTGAAGAAGAAGTATGGAAGAAAAATTACTTTTTGGGGAGGTGGAGTGGATACACAGAGCTGTCTGAACCTGGGGACAGCAGAAGCGGTAAAAGAGCAGGTGAAAACAAATCTGGAAATCTTTAAGCCTGGAGGCGGCTATGTCTTCTCACAGGTGCATAATATTCAGCCGGGAGTGCCTCTGGAAAATATTCTGACTATGTATGAGGTTTTCAGGGAGAATTGTCAGTATAAGTAAAATGGAATGGAAATGGTGTGCAGACAGGCTGCTGCCTGAAGACAGATTGTCTTCGGGCAGCAGCTTATTGTTTTGAAGATAAATTGCCGGCTAGAAAAAATTGGATAATATTACAGTGATATATTATAAAAAGAAAAAATGGGACTGAGAAGCAGGTGAAACATATGGATAAAACGCACAAATATATTTAATAATAACTATGTATATATAACAAAATGTAGTAAGAGAAAAAGAATACCGAGAAAAATCATTGACACAGTGGGCTTGAGTGTATTATGATGTAATTGCGTCTGATATATTAGAAAAACACAAAAACATAACATATAAGGAAATTACGACAGGTATTCTGTACATTTCCTTTGGGAATCAGAAGAAAAGGAGAGCATATATGAAAACAAAGATTTTAAGCCTTTTTATGGCTGCAGTGTTAGCTGCAGGTATGTTGGCCGGATGCGGAAAAAGTTCTGATGACAGCTCTGGGGGAACAGAGTCAAATACATCAGAGGCAGAAGAAGAAACAGATAAAAAGTCAGATGGAGAACCGGTGGTATTGAAGATTGCAACTATTCTTACCAGCGGAGAACCGGCGGTAAACCAAATGGAGGCATTTGCAGAGCGTGTGAATGAGAGGTCTCAGGGCTCCCTGGAAGTGCAGGTATATGCTAATTCGGAGCTTTATGCAAATGCACAGGATATCGTAGAGGCGATTACCAGAGGGGGGAATATCATTGGATTTTTCGATCCAGCTCAGATGTCTGATTTTGTACCGGATTATGCGGTTATGAATGCCCCGTATTTGTACAATGCCCCGGAGGATATAGAGAAAGTGGGATTATCCGATTATGGGCAGGAGATGGTGGAACATGCGGCCGAAAAGGGAGTACGTGTTCTGGACAGCATGACTACATATTTTGGAACCAGACAGGTTATTAGTAAAAAGAAATTTACCAACCCGGAAGAGTTTAAGGGCATTATGTGCCGTGTGCCTACCACCCCTCTTTGGGTAAAGACTATTGAAGCCATGGGAGGAAATCCCACAACCATAGCTTTCAGTGAAGTCTATAGTGCAATCTCCCAGGGTGTGGCTGATGCGGCTGAGAACCCTCTTCCAAGTATCTATGCAGCCAAGCTCCATGAAGTGGCTCCCTATGTAATGCTCACCGGCCATATGATTGCTCCGGGCGGACTAGAAATGTCTGAAGAGTTCTTCCAGAGCCTGACAAAAGAGCAGCAGACCATTCTAACAGAAGAGGCACTGGCATTTGCGAAGGGAACAACGGAAGAAGTATTAGCTGCTGAAAAGCAGGTAAGAAAGGAAATGGAGGAACAGGGGGTTGAATTTGTAGAAGTAGATACAGAGGCGTTTGCTGAGACATGTAAAACTGTGTATACAGCATTTCCTGAATGGACAGACGGCGTTTTTGACAGGGTGAAAGAAATTGTGGACAAAGAGTAATCAGGCTTGAAACAGTACCTGTATGTTCGGCGGCCGGACAGGCATGTCTGGCCGCCATTAAAATTTGAAAGAAGGAGATTCAAGATGCAGAAAAAACTGAAAATTTTTTTGGCTAATCTGGAAGAGTTTATCGCAGGTTTCTTTCTCGTTCTGCTGATTGTACTGACCAGTTCCAATGTTATATTACGCCTGGTATCCGGAAAGTCCCTGCCGTGGGCAGAAGAGATCTCTTATGCCAGCTATGCCTGGGTAGTGTTCGTTGGAGCGAGCGCGGCATTTAAAAGAAAAGGACACAGCAGTATCGATTTGCTGGTCCAGCTCTTTCCAAAGAAGATGGAGAAAGGGGTGGCAGTATTTACTACAGTGGTTGAGATGGCAGCGATAGCGGCTATAGCATATCTGTCAGTGAATCTTTCCATTGCAGCTGTTGCCAAGCTTACACCGATTCTCCATATCCCATATACTTACGTAGATCTGTCTGTTGTATTTGGCTTTTTAATGATGCTTCTGCATTGCATCAAGCAGATATATAATATTTTTAAATATGAAGATTATAACAGCAGGCCGCTGTATGCCAGCCTTATCAATATAGATCCGGTACAGGATATGACAGATGAGATTACAGCTTTACAGGGAAAGGAGGGGGAGTAGAAGATGGCATTTTTACCTCTGTTATTAATGTTTATACTTTTTGCGATAAATGTACCGGTTGCTTTTTCACTTGCCATATCAGGCATGGTATATTTTATCTTCTTATCAAATGATCTTCCCATGGACTTACTGATTCAGGCAATTATGAGCAGCACTACATCCTACCCAATGCTGGCAATTCCTTTCTTTATTACAGCAGGCGTTGTGATGTCCTATGCCGGGATTTCCAAAAAATTAATGGATATGGCGGAAGTGCTGACTGGACACATGCAGGGAGGCCTGGGACAGGTAAATATTCTTCTGAGTGTCTTTATGGGCGGTATCTCAGGCTCACCCATTGCGGATTGCGCCTTCGAGGCAAAGGTTTTGGTTCCTGAGATGGAGAAGAAAGGCTATTCCAAAGCATTTTCATCTGCATTGACAGCGGCATCTTCTGTAATCACGCCGATTATTCCCCCTGGCATATGCCTGATTCTGTACGCTACCGTAACGAACCAGTCCATCGGCGATATGTTTATGGCAGGTTATATACCGGGAATTCTAATGGGAGCGGCACTGATGATTACTGTGTGGAGAATTTCCAAAAAACGTGGTTATCTGCCGTCCAGAAAGACCAAAGCATCCTGGAAAGAGGTGGGAAAACAGGCAAGAAGTTCTGTATGGGCCCTCATTATGCCTTTTGGCATCATTATGGGGCTCAGGCTGGGATGGTTTACCCCCACAGAATGCGGAGCTATCTGTGTGATCTACTCCGTATTTTTAGGGATTTTCATTTATAAAGAATTAAAAATAAAACATATTCCGCGAATATTAATCGAATCTGTACTCAGCACGGCATCTGTTATGTTTATCATGTGCTGTGCGGGCTTGTTTTCAAAATACCTGAACTGGGAGCAGATTCCCTCTACGGTATCAAACTTCCTGCTTGGACTTACAGACAATAAGTATGTATTTTTGCTGATTGTAAATGCCCTGCTGCTGTTTATGGGAATGTTTTTTGATGCCAATGCCGCACTGGTGATCTTTCCTCCCCTGCTGGCGCCGGTTGCTCAAAAGCTGGGAATTGATCTGGTGCAGTTCGGGATTATTATGTGTATGAACATTACCATCGGCGGAGTGACACCTCCATTTGGCATTCTTATGTTCACGGCTGCTAATATAACAAAGGTAAAGGTGGGAGAATTTATCAGGGAGGCGCTGCCTCTGCTGGGAGCTCTGATTGCAGTACTGCTCCTTGTAACCTATATACCTGGGATCTCGCTGTTCTTAATCAGGCTGTTCGGATAGGAGGAGGATATATGTCTCGGTACTATGAAGAAGTTTCGGTTTTGGGCGACAGAAAATTAATAGAGGAGGCTGCGGGCCGGTATCTGCAAAAAGAAGGATTTCAGGAGATGGGAGAAGAGGGACTTTGGGGAAAGCTTTACAGTATTACAGGGGGACCGCATTTTATTCAGCTGACCATGGGGGAAGGGCGTGTGGCTGTCCAGGCCTGGATAAAAATTGCACTGCTGCCCAGACTCTGGATCGGTGAAATGGGGCTCAAAGGTCTGTACGGATTCCTTGCAAAACGGCAGATGAGACGCCGCCTGGAGGAACTGGAGAAAGTAATGAAGGGTGTGTAGCATAAAATGGAGAGAATGCAGTTTCGTATAGATACAGGAAACGGTGCCAGAGAGCTGATATTGGATAGAAGGAATTTTTTATATTATGCAGCCCAGAAGCTGGAAGAAAATCCGGTGCCGGAGGAACAGGTAATTGAAGAAGCCATTGACCGGCCCTTGGGAGGGGCATCTCTGGAGGATATCCCTCTGGGCGGAAAAGTAGCTGTTATTATAGACGATGCTACCAGACCCACTCCCTCCCGGAAGATTATTCCGTATCTTCTGAAGCGGGTAGAACAGAGAAGCCGGAATATAATATTTATAACAGCTCCTGGAACTCACAGGCCTCTGACGGAGGAAGAACTGGATAAAAAGATAGGAAAAGATGTGCTTAAAAAATACGGTGTGGTCAATGTGGACGCTCAGAGGGAGGAGGATTATCAGTACATCGGTGAGACAGAACAAATGAAAACTCCTCTATATATCCACAAAGCCGTCCTGGAGGCAGACTATCTGATAGCTATCGGGAATATCGCTCCCCATAACGTAGTGGGATGGGGCGGAGGTGCCAAGATCATTCAGCCAGGAGTCAGCGGCAGGATTACAACAGAGGCCACCCATCTGTCAGGCTGCTTTGAACGGATCGAGGATGTATTCGGAAATGTAAACTGTAAGGCTAGGCAGGAGATTGATGCCATCGGAGAAAAGGTGGGACTGAATTTTATTGTGAATACAGTCTTAAGCGCCCAGGGGCAGATTCTGGGATTATTCTGCGGCCATTATCTGAAAGCCCACAGGGAGGGAGTCGCTTTTGCCCAAAAGGTCCTGTGCCCCTCCATTCCGGAACTGGCGGATATTGTGATTGTCTCTGCATACCCCTGTTATCTGGACTACTGGCAGGGATTCAAACCCGTAGGATTTTCACTGAAGGGGGTTAAAAAAGGAGGGATTGTGATTTATCTGTTTGACCCGCCGGAAGGCCTCTGCGGAAATTCCCCTGCTCATAAGCCTATCCTGGAGAAGTATCTGAATAAGGACGAGAAGACAGCCAGAAAAGATATTGAAAATGGAACCATCCGGGATTTGGTGGGGATCTGCAATCCTCTCTGCCATTATCAGGTAGTGGAACAGGTGCAGGTATTCTGTGTTACAGATACCTTGACAGAGGATGAGTGCCGCCTGCTGAGATTTCAGAAATTTACCGATGTGCAGGAGGCGGTGGCTAATGCCCTAAAGATTATGGGGCAGGACGCGAAAATCGGGGTTATTCCCTGCGGGGGTGAGACCCTGGTGCAGGTGAGACGAGAATGAGAAGTTTGGCCTGCAAGGATGGACGTGAGAAAGATTATATGGTAAATTAATGAAAAAACAAAGTTAATCACTGGAGGGGTTGTATGAACGTTGGTGCTAGAAGAGACGGAGAAAGTCATGCAGAGTATGCATACCGTATCATGCGGACAAATATACTGGATCTGACTATGAAGCCTGGAACTGTAATTAATGAGGGAGATATCGCGGAACAACTGGCTGTAAGCAGGACACCGGTTCATGAAGCGGTTCTGAAACTGAAAGAGGAATTCTTAATTGACATAAGGCCCAGGAAAGAATCCAAGGTCTCCTATATTGATATTGATATGGTGAATGAAGGCTTCTTTATAAGAAGAAATCTGGAACCGGCTGCCATGAAAGCCGCTATGAAGCACATCGGCCCGGAATACCGGAAAAAGCTGATGGAGAATCTGAGGACACAAAAGGAGATTATTGAGATGGGAAGACTGGAGGAGTTTCTCACCTGTGATGATGAATTCCACGAGATTATCTATATTGCAGCCAATAAGCCTCTTACCTTCAGTGTGGTACAGCGGATGGGGTCCCACCTCACCCGGATGCGTTATCTGATTCAGATTTTTAACTGTTATGATTTTATACCTGTAAGCTTTCGGGAGCATGAACAGATGTACGAGATGCTCACCTTTGGAACTGCGTCGGATTTCAGTATTGATGATTATGTGATACAGCATATCAAAGGATTCCAGGATTATCTGCCGAAGATTGTAAATGAATACAGAGATTATTTTAAATATTTGTAGAGAAAAAGCGTCGCCCAGGGACCAGGATATGGTTGGGACGGCGTTTTTACTTTCTTTTATATATTGCGGCTGCCTGCACAGACACCAAAGGACAATAATATGGCATAATTATCAGATGCAAAGAAAATCAATATCGATTATACTTATGATAGCATACATGGTGTGATATCTGCAGATTGCAACGGAAATCAAGATTCTATTATATAGAAATAGGGGAAATGATGAAGAGCTTGCTGTATAATTTATTTACGGTACTGGTTATTAACTTGTATTTTGAGATGGGGATGGGAATTTTGTATTGTAATCACATAAACGTTTATCCGAGGAACAAGTGTATATATCCTAAATATAATGTCAGGTTTAAACTCTTTGGATATACAAAGAGGAATACAGTAAAAGGGGTTCCAAGAGAGTTGTTCTTTTTTAAGCTATATCTGTTAATGAGCAGCGGAGCGGTATTTGTTTGTGGGATATACTTCTTTTGTAAAGAACTAAAGTACTTTACTAAAGTGATGCAGGGCTACTGCATTGCTGCACTGTTTTTTTCTTTACTCTGTATCGCAATCTTTGAAAGAACAGTACTGCTCTATCAATATAAAAAGCTAACAATAAGAAACTTTTTTTATCTGCTATTCCTTAGTAAGAGAAGGAGAGCAAAGAGATATATAGGGGAAGCGCAGATTGCCAGTACTTATAAAACCAGGAGAAGAACTTACGCAACTGTTGTTTGTAATAATAAAGAGTATAAAAATGTTGTTGTGGAGGCAGAAACTCCTCCACTAGTATTATATAAATTATTAGATGTTTTTTGGGTAGAAAGGAAAGAAGAAAAATATTTTGTTTACATAGAGGATATTATGCGTGTAATGCTTGAAAAAAAGAAGGATTATAAATACTACCTGAGAGTTTCAGACCTGGAGATAGTTCCTGTCTTTGAAAACTATGAGCAAGTAATAGAAAACTCTGATAATTATATACTTATACCGCATTTACTTAAAAGGGCATGGGATTACGAGGAGGGGGACTTGAACTATTCTATTACTGACCGGGATATGAAGGCTGTAGAAAGATGGTGCTTCTCGAATAAAATCCGTTACTGTTATAGAGTAATGTATCAGTCTATGCCTCTGCATTAAATATTTTGGGGATGTTATAGGAGTACCTATGATAATTTTAAAAATTATGAGTTTTATCTGTTTGTATGTATTGTGGGAGCATCGTATATCTGAAAATTACTTTGAAGTGATTAACAGATACCCGCCTCGAAGCTGCATAAATGTATTTTCTTGGCTGAGGCGTCTGCTTTGGGGATATACAAGACGATGTACAGAAAAAGGAATTCCTGTGGAATGTTTTATTTCTGGCATTTTAAACAGATTTTGTTTTTTGTATTTTATTTTTAAGTGGATCTGGAATAAATCCGATAAGGAAACATTTGAGGACTGCATAGGTGATTATATTATTATATTGGTAGTATTTGTAGTGCTGTATAGTATGAGCCTGTCAGTACAATTGTTTAGATATGAATTTAAGAGACTAAATATGAAAAATTATAAGCATTTTTTGCATATTCTGGACTATGAGATACCTAAAAATTACTTAGGAGTAGTAGGCGTAAAGAAAATTTATAAACGTAATAATAGAAAATATGCAGTTGTAAGAGGACAGGCAGATAATTATACTTATCATAATGTAATACTTCCGAACGGTACCGACACAGACGTTCCGTTGGCTCTATTCGAACGTTGTTCTGTCATGTGGGTGGAGAAACCTGATAAAGAAGCTTTATATATAGAAAAGATTATAGAGGCCATGTTGTCAAAAGATGCGGAACATATTTACGTCGTTGACAGGACTGAACCGAATTTATTTTCTGCAGACAGGGAAAACAAAGAATACTATGCGGAATCTGACCGCTTTGCAATAGTTCCAAGGGTTGATAAACTAGAAACCAGAAGATGGGCTTTAGGGATGTATGGAGACAAAACTGCTCAATATGCGGAAGCCTGGTGCCGTAAAAATCAAATAAAATATAAATATGAAGAGATGTTTCGATACATGTCACATTATTGATGTTTTACAAGGGGTGGAAAAGAATGGAAATTCTTATTTTTATATTTGTATATGTAGCAGGGTATTATACAATTGCAGATACTTATGTTCTGTTTATTAATCAGTATCCTTATGATAAATGTATTACGATAAACAAAATGAGATTTTTGCTATTTCCGTATTCTAAAAGAAATACAAGCAAAGGCATTCCCCGGGAAATGGCAGCAGCATGTATTATACAAAATATTCTACTGTTTTGTGTTTTGGGAATATGGCTGATAAATATGTGTGTATATAAAAGTCATAGCTACATGATAGGCCTTATATACTTCATATCAATTGGTTTATTTGGATTCATTATAGCTACTGCCGTAAATTTGGAAATATTTTTTGACTACTACAAACGAGTAAATAGAGATAATATAAAATACCTGTTTCTTGCATGTATAAATTCCCCAAGGGCATTCAAAATCAGAAAAAAGTTAAAAAGTGAAGTAGAAGTCCTGGAAGTTACGGCATGCGGCAGGAAGGGTTCGAAGGCAAAGATTCGTGTAGAAAGAAGCAATGACATAATAGAATGTATCTTATTTTTACAGAAAAATGGGGAGCCGTATTATCTTTATGAGAGATGCGGGGTTTTATGGGTAGAAGGTAAGGAACCAAATTATGTATTTATAGAAGATTTAGTAGAAAAAATGACTATAAAACGAAAGTATAGAAAACAGGAACAGTTTTTTATAAGAGTGTCTGATTGCAAAATAATCAGGTGTGCCAGAGAAGACATTAAAAGTGCACTAGCAAGTATTTTTATCGAAATCCCCTATATAAATAATAGCAATTATATAAGCACTGAGGATGTTTGCTGCCTCGCAAATTATGAAGAATGCGTGTTTGCAGAGAAGTGGTGCAGAAAGCGGGGGATACCCTATGCTTATCGGCAGGTTTCACATCATATGGTTAAGTTCTAAAAATATTCTGTATATAAAGGACAACAGATTCCCATTTGGAGGTGCATAAAATGCTGCCATATATACTGACAGTACTAGTGTTCTGGTTTTTATTCTACTATGCTATTGCGTTAGAATATTTTCGTGTCATTAACATTTACCCAAAAGAAAAGTGTATGAATATTGGAAATAAGCGGTGGAGTTGTTACCCGTATACGAAAAGAAATACATATAGGGAAATACCCGCTGAAGTTATCTGGGGGAATAGATTTATGGCTGCGTTAACAGTGATAACGCTCTTTTTATTCCTGGTGAAAGAAGACAGTAAGGTTACATTAGTAGAAAACTATATTCTCTTTTTAGGTGCTATATATATCATTTGTATGATAAGCATGAATTACCGGGCTTTTATACACGTATGTAAGAGGATGACTATAAAAACGTTGAATATGTGGTTAACTAATAAAGAATTAATACGAAAGGAATGGAAAGCAATAGACTTGATTTCTGTGTATAAAAGAAACAATAAAACTTTGGCTGAAGTAAAAATAAAAGACAATGATATAGTTCTCAGAGATGTCATATTAGACAGTGTTAACCCGGAAGATTTGCAAAATAATGAATTCACGGTAAAAGAAATGGGAGGGGTATGCTGGGTTGAGCTGGAAAGGGGCAAAGAGTATTGTTATATAGAAGATATTGCAGATGCGATCGTAGAACAGGAGGAAGATGTCTCTTACTATTTAAACATAGTGGAATTTTCTCTGACTCCCTATTTTCATAATTATGATAGTATAGCGCTGGGAAATAAAAATATGATTCAATTGCCCAGGGTGAGTAAAGATTGGACAATAGATGAAAACTTTGAAGCCCTGTGCAAAATAGCTGAGAAATGGTGCCGCGCAAACAATATCCCTTATCAGTACAAAGAGATGGACCAGATAATGTCAATACTTTGAGAATCAAGCCATTCATCGCCTGCTTTTTGAAAGCGGCAGCCGGATATGTCCGGCTTTTTTTGTCCAAAGACAGCCAGGCAGGGGGACAACAGACTATAGACAATCCCATGGGTAATTCGCTATAATGGGAATAGTTAGTAAAAAGGGTTTGGCTATGGAACGTTGAAGAAATACAAAGGAGGAGCCTATGAAAGAGACAGAAGAAAGAAGCAAAGGACCGAAAGCTTTAAGCTGGAGATTGGCGGCAGCTGTGATTTTTGGAAGCCTGCTGTTTTCAACCACAGCTATGGCAGCGGAGGGAGACGGGGAACTATGGGTCAATGGACAGAATATCCTGGAGGCGGAACAAAACACAGTGCCCTGCGGGGCAGGTACTGCAGTATACGATGCATCCAGACATGTGCTTACATTGAACAGCGCAGTAATAGAAACGGGAAATGAGGACGGCAATGGCATCTCTGTGAAATATGAAGGGGAGACACCCGCAGATCTGACGATTCAGCTTGCAGGGAGCAGCCGGATTCAGGCGGGGAAGGACGCCCAAATTACAGGCGGTATATTTTCTCCGGGCGGGATTACCGTTCAGGGGAACGGAGCCTTGAGTATTGAGGCTGAGGACGGCATCTATACAGCAGAAGACTTGCGCTTAAAGGGAGGCAGCATCACGGTGAAATCCAAAGAGCCGGCTCTTCAGGCGGAACAGGACATAGGGATTGAGGGGGCATCTGTCGCAGCACACTCCTCAGAAAATATGGGAATCTGTGCAGGGGGTACGATCTCGGTCAAATCCGGCAATGTGTCTGCCAAAGGCGGACCGGGGATGCCAGGCGTGGCTGCAAGGCAGACACAGGGGGCAGAGGGAGAGGAGCCTGAACTTCAGATTCTCCTGGATTCCGGATATGCAGAGAGAAACGGCGGGGAAGCCGCAGTATCAGACTGGTTCCAGGAGGGGGAAGAGACGGCTGCATGGACCTCTTTTCTCAATCCAGGAGAGAAGGGAAAGCTTTCCCCGGATTTTGGCAACGCTATGAATGAGGTCAGAATTGAAAAGAAGGGCAGTTGGATCAGAGACAGAATCGGCTGGTGGTATCAGTTCCAGGATAAGTCATATCCGGTGAATCAGTGGAAATACATTGACAGACAGTGGTACTATTTTAACGGCTCAGGCTATATGGCTACCGGGTGGCTGAAAAAGGGGAATGTCTGGTACTATCTGAAGCCAAGCGGAGCGATGGCCACCGGCTGGTGCAAGGTGGGAAATACCTGGTACTATCTGAAGGACAGCGGAGCGATGGCCACCGGCTGGGTACTCTTGGAAAATACCTGGTATTATCTGCGGGGAGACGGAGCGATGGCTAAGGGCTGGTTACTGACCGGCGGCAAATGGTATTATCTGAAGTCCGACGGAAGCATGGCTGTGGGATGGCTGAAATCAGGCAGTCTATGGTATTATCTGGAGGACAGCGGAGCCATGGCCACCGGTTGGAGACTTCTTGAGGATGAGTGGTACTATCTGAAAGCCGACGGAAGCATGGCTGTAAACTGGTGTAAGGTAGGAAATACCTGGTATTATCTGAGATCCGACGGAAGAATGGCCACGGGCTGGCTGAAGCTGGGGAAGACCTGGTATTATCTGAAGGACAGCGGAGCGATGGTAACCGGTCTGTATCAGGTGGCAGGAAAAAATTATGTGTTTGATTCCAGCGGGGCTATGAAGACTGGATGGGCAAAAACCAATAACGTCTGGTATTATCTGAAGAGCGACGGAGCAGTCTATACCGGTTGGCTGAGAGATGGAAATACTACCTATTATCTGAAGGAAGACGGGGCCATGGCCACCGGCTGGTTCCTGACAGAGAATGAGTGGTATTTTGCCGACAGCAGCGGTGCCATGGCGGTGAACCGCTGGATCGGCAATTATTATGTAGGAAGTACAGGCGCCATGCACACCTCGGGCTATACACCGGATGGCTATTATGTGGATACGGACGGCATGTGGATGCCTCTCTCAGAGGATGATATGAAGACAGACGGTGACCGGATGGTGACGAAATATTACTATTTCACATTGCCAGAGACATGGAATAACCGGATGGAATATTTCGTGGGGAGAGGACTTTGGGCGTTCCTGTATGCAGACACTGTCATGGATGGCAATCAAAAGAAGCAGGAAGAGCTGTTCACCATTGAGGCGGTGAGGACGGAGCAGGAAGCGAGAGAATACGCAGCGGAAATGGAAGACGGAAGATATCTGGGCCAGCACTCCGGACTTTGGTTTATTGCAGGCGGTGATGAGAACACGGTGATTGATCTGTACACCAAGGCACAGCAGGCGGAGATTCAGCAGATGCATAAAGACGTGGAAAGCATTTTAGATTCCCTGGTCTTCAGATAATAAGGGAAATGAGAGAAACAGCAGGACAAGCTTGGGTGGTTGTCCTGCTGTTTCTTTGTCTGGGAGTTACGTTGATGTACTGAAATTCCATAAAATGCACAAATTATACATAAAAAAGTAAAAAATATAATGCATTTTTTACATATATCTTATATAATAGAACTTAGTAGTGTGAGTTTTCTTGTACAGTAGAAAATCACGATATAGAGCATAAATCATAAAAGAAACTGAGGAGGAGATGAGTGGAAAAGGTCGGAAGGTCTTGGTTTATGCTGTTATATAAAAAACAAGGAGATGAAGGAGGAAAATGATGAACAACCGGAGTAAAGAAAAGGTAAAAAGAACATTCTTAGGGAAATGCCTGGCGGCGATGGCTGTCCTGATTGGAATAGCAGTACTGCCGGCAACGGTAAGGGCGGCAGAGCCGGATAAAGTGCTGTGGGTAAACGGACAGAACATATTGGAGGCAGAAGATAATACAGTGCCGTGCGGCGAGGGCACTGCTAAATATGATCCTGCAAGCGGGATCCTTACATTGGAAGAAGCTGTGATTAATACAGGGGCTGTGGGAGATTTTGGTATTTATGCAGAAGATTCTTCAGGCGAACCGATGAACCTGAGTCTGCGTCTGAACGGGACAAATGAGATACAGGCTGATCTGGGTGAAGCTGCTATTTCAGGAATAAATGTCTCAGGAAGTATAGACATTGAGGGAGAAGGCTCTCTTTACCTGAATACAGAGGTAGGAATGTACGTAGGCGGGGAACTTCTTCTGACAAATGCACATCTCACTGTAAACAGCGTAAATGAAGCTATAGCAGCTGATAAAGATATTATTGTTAAAGGAAAAGGAAGCACTCTCTATGTTGGATCACAGGAATGGACAGGCATATGGACCGAGGGTTCCTTTATACTGGAAGCCGGGAGGGTGTATGTAAAAGCAGAAGGAGATATGCCTGCTATGCTTGTTGTGCGGCATAAAGAGTCCGAGGATGCGGAACCGACTGACAATAACATATATCTGGCGGAAGGATATAGTGAGATTAGCGGGGGAAGAATTGAGTCTACAGAATGGCTTAAAGATGAATATACAAAGACACTATATGCAGGAGTATCTTTTGCGGCTCCCGAGGTAAGCGGTAAGCTTGCTGATGATTTATCCAATGCCATGAAAGAGATTAGCATTGAGAAGCAGACAACTCCCCCGGTGAAGACTGGCGGATGGAAACAGAATAAGACAGGCTGGTGGTATCTTTATTCAGACGGCACCTATCCTGTGAACCAATGGGATCTCATTGACAACAAATGGTACTATTTCAATGATTCCGGCTACATGGTAACGGGCTGGCTGAGACTGGGGAATACCTGGTATTATCTGAAGGGTGACGGAGCTATGGCCACCGGCTGGTACCAGGCGGGCGGAAAGTGGTATTATTCCGACAACAGCGGAGCCATGCAGACGGGCTGGCTGAAACTGGGGAATACCTGGTACTATCTGCGGGGTGACGGATCTATGGCCGCCGGCTGGTATATGGCAGGAGGAAAGTGGTATTATTCTGACAACAGCGGAGCGATGAAGACAGGCTGGCTGAAGCAGGGAAGCACCTGGTATTACCTGAAAGCAGACGGATCTATGGCGACAGGCTGGTATCAGGATGGAAAGACTTGGTACTATTCCAACGGAAGCGGAGTGATGCAGACAGGCTGGATAAAATCAGGAAATACCTGGTATTATCTGAAGGCAAACGGAGCCATGCAGACGGGCTGGCTGAAGCAGGGCAAGATCTGGTATTATATGAAAGCAGACGGCTCCATGGCGACAGGCTGGTATCAGGACGGAAAGACCTGGTATTATGCCAACGGAAGCGGAGCGATGCAGACAGGCTGGCTGAAGCAGGGGAATACATGGTATTATCTGAAGAGCAGCGGAGCCATGGCTGCGGGCTGGTGTCAGGTGGGAAGCACCTGGTATTACTTTAAAGAGAACGGGGCGATGGCTACCGGGTGGATAAAGGACGGAAAGACCTGGTATTATCTCAATTCTTCAGGGGCAATGGCCGCGAACCGCTGGATTGGCAGCTACTACGTAGGAGCAAGCGGAGCTATGTATGTATCCAGATATACCCCGGACGGTTATTATGTAGACAGCGACGGCGTATGGATGAAATTAGGTGATGACGATATAGACTTCGACTTAGACCGGGTAGTGACAAAATATTTTTATATGACAGTACCGGAATCCTGGGATGAGCCTGTACAGTACGGAGCCATTGACAAGATGTGGATCGCCATGTATGCCGCTGCCTTCAAAAACGAAAGCGGAGAGGATGACTATGAGCCGCTTTTTGGTGTTGTGGCAGCAAAGACAAAGCAGGAAGCAGAGCTTTATATGGCGGAATTAAAGAATCCGAAAAACCTGGGACAGCATTCCGGCATGTGGTTTGTAGCGGGACAGGATAAGGAGAGCGCCATTGGCTCTTACGGACCGGAGCAGCAGGCAGAGATTCTGAAGCTGCAGGCAGATATTCCGGGAATCCTGAATTCTATCGTATTCAGATAAACAGGATAAAAAGGCAGATATCATTTGGTATCTGCCTTTTTTAGACTGCCGGCCAAAGTGCTCTTCAGCCGATAGCCATATCATTTGCCTTTGCAATTTTTATGTATTCAGCCAGGATTCCTATGAACTGACTGTTGGTTGGCTTGTCTGTTATAGTACTGTGGGTCAGCCGGCAGTACCGCTCCTTGTGGCCGCTGCGCCAGACTATCTGAATGGCATGGCGGATGGAGCGTTCCACGCTGCCGGTGGTTGTGTGATACTCGTCTGCGATCTCGGGGTACAATTTTTTGGTGATCCCTACCAGAAGACTGGGCTCCCTCATGACCTGGAGAACTGCATATTTGATATAATAGTAACCCTTCAGATTAGGTGACAGTCCCAGATGATTCAGCAAGAGAGTGAGATTGTTGGAGACGCTTTCATCCTCTGGACAAGCCTCCGCAGGAGACGGTATTGCTGCTGCCTGGCCTATCTGCAGTAGTCCTGACAACAATTGGTTTACTTTTCCATTTTCGTCAGTTAAACTAACATTATAAATCTTGTCATCCGAAAATACGATTTGCAGAGTTTTCATTTCCATTATAGTGTTCCTCCATCTTATTCTTGGCGGTTTCTGTATAACCTTGGGATACCGCATATGGTAAATTATAGAGAAGAGCAGCGATCAATGTCAATTCACGCAATATGTATAAAAATACCAAATATGGAAGGGCTGATATATTGAAAAGGGAAAAGATTAAAAAGATTTGCCGGGACCGGGGATATACCCTGGAGGAATTGGCGAAAATAAGCAGGATTCCTCTGAGTACATTGGCAAAAATAAGCAGCGGGGATACCCCGGATCCCAGGTTTGAAACCATGCAGTCCATTGCCTCTGCTCTCCGGTGTTCCATGGATGAATTCTCTGACCGGGAGCCCAAAATTCCTTATCAGTACGAGGAATATGTATATAAGATGAAGCAGCTGGCGCCTCATATAAAGGAATATATTAAGTTTATTATAGATTTGGAATATGACCGCATGATCTATCTGAAAACAGAGGATAAGATCCGGCTCAGATGTTTTGAGTTCACCAACGTAGTGGACGGGCTGGGGGAATATGAGAGCAAGATAGAAAAAATGATTGTGGCAGACAATAATTTATTAACCAGAGACTGTACCTTTTGCGTGCACATCTGCGACAATGCTCTGGAACCTCAGTTTTTCAGAGGCTCTTTTCTGGGATTCCGGTACGAAGATGAAGTTATGCCTAAGCAGGGGGAGATCTGGATGTTTCTGAAGGAGGGGTATCTCTATATTGGCAGGTACTATCACTATAAAGAGAAACATTTATTAAAATCGCTCAACGGCAACATAGACGATATGGTAATTACTAAAAAACTGGACTGCAAGAGAATGGGGAAATTTATAGGTGTCATTAAAAATGAAGTTTCCATAGAGTATCTCCCCTGCCCCCAGCTTATTAAGGGCAGGGAGGGTGAGACTCATACAGATGAGCGGCTGTGAGTGTTCCGGTATTCTTTTGCGCTGCATCCTGCAATTTTATTAAAGTATGCGGAAAAATATTTGTAATCCTTATATCCCACCTGTTCCGCTATCTCATAATATTTGAGATCTGTGCCGCACACCAGATCCTGGGCCTTTTGAATACGGAGTCTGTGGATATACTCTTTAAAGGCATAGCCGGTTTCCGCTTTAAAGATACGGCTTAGATAGCCTGGGGATAGGTAGGCAGCTCCCGCCGCGTCCTCAAGATGGATATCTTCCGTGTAATGCTGGTGTATGTAGTGCAGCGCAGGTTCAATCTGGGAATGTGCAGGGTGTTCCGCTTTGGCGGGAAGGGCAAGGCTTGCAATGAGATCCATAATTTCCCGGGGGGTTTCCATCTCTTCCATCAGCGCATTTATCTTCAGAATATCCCCGGTATCCTCTGAGACAGCTCCCAGCAGGACCGCCAGCCGTTTGACCGATTCCAGAAACAGCAGACGGGAGCATTTATGCTCTTCCATGTAGGAATAGTAGGTATGAAGCTGCTGCTGGATCCGGCCGGAGTCTCTGGAAAGTATGGCTGTTATAAGCTGACTTTCATGGGTGTAGGGCTGTATCTTTGCGTCAGAGGTAAAACTCTGTTCCGGGGTGAGAAGGGTATAGGGCTGCCCGATGTTCCAAAAGCAGTGTTCCAGCGCCTGGGTGAGAACCGTGTAGACAAGGGGGAATTCTTCCGCGGAAGTAACATCCCTCATTACAACAATGGAATTGCCAAAGGTGACCGGAAGTATACCGGGGAGAATATCATCCATGGCATCCCGGTCCAAAGGGTATTCTTCTGTATTCAGAATAACAATGGCATGCTGATCCCGGATGAAAAAGGCAAAGGGCTGAAAACGCAGAAAATGCTGGATCAGACTGCCAAGAACCAGCTTCTCATCTGTACTGTCCGTGCGGATCAGGGCCAGTGCATAGGAAGAGGCAAAGAGATCCAGGCCGATTTTTCCCGCCTTTTTTGCAAAATGAGAATAGGAAACCTGATTCTGCAAAAACCGGGAGAGCAGGGTGCCCTTAATCAGATGGCGGTTTTCCTCATAGATATCTTTGAGCTGAGAAACTTTATGAGAGCTGGCCTGAGCCGCCTCTGCTTCTTTTTTGACTTTGACTACTGTTTCCAGAATCTTTTTGCTGTCTGCACTCTTTAAAAGAAAGGCGCTTACCTTGACATCGATGGCGCTGGTAAGATTCTCAGTATTTCCGTAAGCAGTGAGAATTACTACCCTGGTTTCCGGCAGCAGTTCTCTGAGCCGCTGGGCCAGCTCCAGACCGTCCATAAGGGGCATCTGGATATCTGCCAGGACAATATCAGGCCGGAGGCGGACCGCAAGCTGCAGAGCTTCCTCCCCGTTGCCGGCTTCTCCTATGACCTCCATGCCGTTGTCCTCCCAGGGAATGGCGTAGCGCATGCCGTGCCGGATAAAATCTTCATCATCTGCAATCAGTATCTTTATCATATCGTACTCTCCTTTGGCTGCGTGATTTTAAATACACTGCATTCCTTTTCTACATAATATTCCATTGGATAAGCTTCCCCATATTTCAGACGGAGGCGCTCCCTGATATTTTTGAGGGCGAGCCCTTTCTGAGAATCTGTGGGGTCGGCCAGGATGGCGCTGATCTCGTCCGGACAGATCAATTCGCCGGTATTGGCTACTTCATATATAATATTGCCGTTTTCCTCATAGATGGTAACCCGGACAAAGCCGTGGAGGCTGTTTTTCAGGCCGTGGACCAATGCATTTTCCACCAAAGGCTGCAGAAGAAAGCTAAGAACATACTCATCCATGAGATTCTCCGGACAGGTCTGGAAGAACTGGACTTTGCTTCCGTAGCGTATCTGCTGAATGGTTATATAGCAGGAAAGATGTTCTAACTCCTGTGACAAGGGGATTTTATCGTTTGTCTTGGGCGTGAGGGTCAGACGCATCATTTTCGACATATTGGAAACCATGGTGCTTACATTTTGGGTATCTCCCATCTGGGCCATCCAGTAGATGGTGTCCAGCGTATTGTAGAGGAAATGGGGATTGATCTGGGTCTGCAGCATATCAAGCTGGGACTGCTTTAATTTTAATTCTCCCATGTAAACCTCTTTATAGAGAAATTCAAGCCTCTCAGCCATTTCATTGAAATGATGAGAGAGAACAGAGATTTCATCTGTCCCCTTTACCGGTACACGGACGGAAAAGTCTTCATTGGACAGGGAGGCCATGCGCCGTCCCAGCATGTCCATGGGCTTGGTGATAATCTTCGCAAAGGCCAGTGACAGCAGGATGGAAAAGGCGAATACCAGAACAGACAGAATCATCATGTTGGAGAGAAAGGTCTTCTTCACCACAGTAAGGACGTCCGGCCTGGTAATGCTGTATATAATAAGATCCGTGTGCTCTATGGAGTAGGCCGAGAGAATCCGGTTGCTTATAATTTTACTGTTTTCCGCAGAAGCTGCCAGCTGAGATAGTTTTTGATACGAGAGCTCCTCTTTGGGGAAATCTGACTGTCGGCTGGTATCTGACTCTACCAGACATCCGTTGCCCGGGGAGAGAAGAAAATAAGAGGTTTGATCATCCTTCTGGTTTTCCGCAATAGCAGCCTTTATCTTAGCGCAGCTGATGGAGAGCTTTATATAGCCAATGTGCTGGGAGATATTGCTGGGATTTTTTAACAGCCGGGTGAGATATAGGTATCCGTTCTTCTCTCTGGCAGCGGAATAATCCCAGCTGGGAGATGCGTTCTGTTCTTTGGCGGCCTCCGTATCCTCTTTGGTCAGACGGATGTTAGATCCCACACCAATCATATCCGGTACCATGTTAGCGAGTGTAATGCCGTGAATGCCAGAGGAAAATCCATAGGGCATAGAAAGGAGAATATCGCTGGCATTTTTTTTGTCTTTCAGATAAGATGGACTGGAGGGGGGCTCTGTGAGAAAGGTCCTCAGGTTTTGTTCCATGAGGGGATACAGGGTTAAGTCCAGGGCATCGCTGAAGAACACATCAATATTCTTCCCCACCTCATTGATATTGGCGGCATAGAGGTTCTTGAGATCCTTCTGGGCGCTTTTGATAAACAGGTTACTGGCAACAATATATATAATAAGAATGGGAATCGCTACAAGGCAGAGGAAAAACAGAATAATTTTCTTCCGCATGGTCATTTTAACTTTCATAGTCATACTCCTTATGGCAGATTGTTCTCTGGTTGGATCTTATCATCAGAAGACAAAGAGTGTCAATGAAATAGGGGGAGAATCCCCAAGGAGATGATTTTTTAGGATACTGGTAAATAACTTAGGATGTTTTTGTCCTCAGACAGGCCGACAGGCGCTCAACAGGTCATTTTAACAGGATATCAAAAACAATAACTTCGGTTTTTTCTTTTCGCCGGGGCCGATATAATGAATCTAACAAAAACGAATTGGAGGTATTGGGAATGAAAAGGAAAATGAAAACTGCTGCGCTTTTGATGGCAGGGATACTTACGGTAACTGGTCTGACTGCCTGCGGCGGCGGGGATGATGCAAAAGCAGAGGGCAAAAAAGGGGCAGGAGACGGAATTGAACTTACCGTATCACATTATTACCTGCAGGAAGAACGGGAGAGCAATGCAGTGGGAGACAGCTATCTGGCCATGGTGGAACAGTATGAGAAGGATCACCCGGATATCACAGTAACCCAGCAGGCCATGTCCCAGTCCGATTACTCAACAAAGATTCAGGCACAGGCTGCTGTGAACGAGGTGCCGGATGTGTTTATGGTAAAGGGATCCTGGGTAGATAATTTTGTGGAGAACGGCATCGTGGCTCCCATTAACGAGTATCTGGACAAATACGAATATAAAGATAACTTCAGAGAGGGTGTGTTTGACGCAGCCACCAGGGACGGCCAGATCTACGGCATGCCAAACCAGATGTCTATAACCTCCGTGGTTTACTACAACGAGGCACTGTGGAAATCCATAGGATACGATTCCTTCCCGGATAATTGGGACGACATCTACGCTGCGGCAGAAAAGTTCCAGGAACAGGGAATTTCAGCCATTGCTCTGGGAAACAGTGAGAAATGGGCTGCGGAATCCTGCATCCTGTCCACCTTAGGCGACAGGTTTACCGGGGCTGACTGGACAAATAGCATCATCGACAAATCCGGGACAGCAAAATTCACAGATGATTCCTTTGTATCAGCACTGGAGAGACTGCAGACACTGGCAACGAAAAATGTGCTGAATCCTGACTTTAACACCATAACAGAGACACAGGGCGTTGAATATTACTCTCAGGGCAGGGCAGCAGCAGTTGTCTCCGGACACTGGAGTGTGGCTGCAATTGAATCCTTTGCCGACGAAGAGACCATTAAGAATACAAAGGTAGCTGTTCTCCCGTCAGAGGATGGAAGCAAGCCGGAAAGTATCTCCGGGGGATGCGGATGGTATTTTGCAGTGAACAAAAACCTCACAGGAGAAAAGCTGGATGCAGCTATGGACTTTATCTTCTCTACCACAGGATATGAGATGTGTGAATATGCTGCCAAAGAACACGGCCTTATGGGCGCCGGTCTGGTAGAGGATGTGGATGTATCTGCATTTCCTCAGCTGACACAGGACTTTATCGCACTCACCAATGAACTGAATTTCACACCGGTATACGATCTGGTTATGGACGGAGCTGTCATTGAGGTGATGAATACAGGAATACAGGATCTGCTGAATGGATCCAAGGAGCCGAAGGAT
The DNA here is from genome assembly GCF_900129135.1 of Lactonifactor longoviformis DSM 17459. Lineage (GTDB taxonomy): Bacteria > Bacillota > Clostridia > Lachnospirales > Lachnospiraceae > Lactonifactor > Lactonifactor longoviformis. The sequence continues at coordinate 6,369 of NZ_FQVI01000019.1, read as the reverse complement.
CTGGCGGCAGAGATTCAGGCGGAGCAGGATAAACTAAAATAAAGGCTGAAAAAAGGGGCGGAACTTCTGTCCGCAGAAGGTCCGTCTCTCTTTTTGTCCAAAATTGGAAAGGTGTGAGTGTATGAGCAGTTGTTTAAAAGTAAAAAAGCGGACTATATTCCTCTATATGCTTCCCGGTATTCTCTGGTACAGCTTTATTATTCTGGTTCCGGTGTGCCTTGCCGCCTACTACGGAATGTTCGACTGGGCAGGAGGAACGAATAAGACTTTTCTGGGAATCCAGAATTATCTGGACGTTATTAAAGACCCGGTTTTCCGCCAGTCTCTGGGAAATAATATTTATCTTACCATAGTCTGCCTGGCAGGGCAGATAGGAATTGCCTTTATTCTGGCAGTGATGCTGAATGGACGGCACATTAAGTTTAAAGGGTTCCACCGCACCATGAGTTATTTTCCGGCGGTTCTTTCCGCTGTTGTCATCGGTTTTATCTGGAATATGATCTATGATTACCACTACGGGCTTTTAAATTCTTTTCTGAAAGTAATCGGTCAGGGGGATCTGGCTCAGGCATGGCTGAATAATGATAAGCTGGTGCTTCTGCTGGTGGCAATTCCGCTGATCTGGCAGTATGTGGGCTATTACCTGCTGATTATCATGTCGGCCCTGTCTTCCGTGGATCCCCAGATCTTTGAGATGGCGGAAATTGACGGCGCAAGCGGCTTTAAGCGGGCCATTTATATCACGCTTCCCCTGATTAAGAATACCCTGATTGTCTGCGTTACCCTTTGTATTGCGGGCAACATGAAGATTTTTGATCATATTTATGCCATGACAGGAGGCGGACCGGGTACATCCAGCAGTGTGATGGCCATGTATGCCTATAAGACGTCTTTTATGTCTTATAAGATGGGATACGGCAGTGCGATGTCCATTATCATACTGATTGTCAGCCTGATTCTGGTGGCGGGAAGCCGGGGACTGCTTTTGCGGTTCGGGAAGGATAAGGAGGTTTAGGATGAAAGAAGCAGGAAGAAAAATTTTAAGAATTATACCAAATATTGTGCTGATACTATTTTCCCTGTCTTGTATCTTTCCGGCGATATGGCTGTTCTACTCCTCGCTGAAGGATAAGGCGGAATTTTACCAGAGTCCCATTGCACTGCCAAAGAGCCCGAATTTTCAGCATTACATATCTATATTTACCAACAGCAAGATTCTTACCTGGATGGGAAACACCATTCGAAACAGTTTTCTTTCTCTGGTATTTATCCTGCTCATCGGATTCGTGGTAGGCTACTTCCTCTCCAGATACAAGTTCAGAGGGAGAAAGGCACTCTATGGATATTTCCTGGTGGGGATGCTGGTACCGGTTCACGCCCTGATGGTGCCGATGTACGTGCTTTTTACAAAGATGGGCCTGACGGACAACTGGTTCACGCTGGTGCTGCCGTACACAGCCCTCTCGCTGCCCATAGCCATTTTCCTGGTGGAAAGCTATGTGAAATCGATTCCTCTGGAGGTGGAGGAGGCGGCGGCCATTGACGGGAGTTCCCTTCACAGAACTCTGTTTTCCATTATCCTGCCAATGTGCAAGCCTATCTTAGTAACAGTGGGCATCATACAGTTTTTCTACGTATGGAACGAATTTACATTTTCTCTGATTTTGATTGACTCAGAAAAGTGGATGACTGTACCTGTGGGGATTACCCTCTTTAAAGGTCAGTTTACCACAGATTACCCTAAGATGATGACCGCCATGCTGATTGCGATTCTTCCGGCTGTGGTTCTGTATTTCTCATTCTCCAAACAGATTATTAAGGGAATGATTGCAGGAGCGGTTAAGGGTTAAGCCATAAGTTTCAGATAATAAGAAAAGAAGAGGTGGATACAGAATGAAAAAATTGTGTTTAAATGAGAACTGGCAGCTCCATGAGGCCCCTTTAAAATGGGGGAAGGAATATAAAAGCCAGATAGACCGTCAGACAGACGGGTGGTATGACTGCAGTCTGCCTGCAGATGTGAGAATGCCTTTAATTGAGGCTGGGGTTATTAAAGATCCCGTACTTTCTGACTACTGCAGGGAATCTGAGTGGATAGAAGACCGATCCTGGTGGTTCAGGAAGACATTCGACGGAAGCGCCGTATGTATGGAGGATGATATTGTTGAGCTGGTCCTGGAGGGGCTGGATACCAGAAGCGACATCTTTATAAACGGACAGTTTATCGGCTGCCACAGAAATGTGCACTACCCCTTTGTATACGATGTTAAGGATCTTCTGGTGCCGGGGGAAAACGAGATTATGGTGAGAGTCACCAGCGGTCTGGAAGAAGTGGCAGAAGAGGATCTGGCGGAGCTGGATCATGCAGTCTGCCTGGAGAGCAATAACGGGGGTGAATTCCGGGGGGACGGCCGGCGTTCCTTTGTGAGACGGCCTCAGTATACTGTAGGCTGGGACTGGGGGCCTAAAGTAATCACCATAGGAATCACCGGAAACGTCTGTCTGAGAAGCTATAAGACTATTGCCATCCGCGAGGTACACTTACATACGGAAAAGCTGGGGGAAACAGCCCGGGTACATGCGATGGTAAATATAGAGGATCTGTGCTTCATCAGTTCCAAAAGCTGTGATGTAACGGTTCAGATGGTGAGAGAAGGCGCGGTATGCGCGGAAGCCAAACTGGAGAAGCAGCTTCTTACCTCCGGATATAACTATCTGGATCTGGAACTTGAAGTTAAGAATCCCTGTCTCTGGTGGCCCAATGGCTACGGGGAGCAGCCCCTGTATGAAGTGCGGGTATGTGCTGCCTGCGGCGGGGAGACAGAGGAATATCCTGCATTTTCCTTTGGTATCCGTACCATACAGCTGGATACCAGTGTGATTGCCGGGGAGGACAGGAATTTTATTCTGGTTGTCAACGGGAAGCCCATCTACTGCAAGGGAGGCAACTGGGTGCCCAATGATTTCATCTATGCCAGAGTACCGGATGAAAAGTATCATGTGCTCACGGACGAGGCGGCAGAGGCCAACTTTAATATGATCCGTGTTTGGGGCGGGGGCCTGTATGAGAGAGACCTCTTCTATGAATTATGCGATCAGAAAGGACTCCTTTTGTGGCATGACTTTATGTTTGCCTGTTCTACCTATCCGGATCATCAGCAATGGTTCCGGGACGAGATGCGCCAGGAGCTGGATTACCAGACCAAGAGACTGCGAAACCACTGCTGTATGGGGTTATACTGCGGCACCAATGAGGTACACTGGATCTTTAATTCCATTGACAATCCCAGATGGGGAATAGAATTTTCATATGAGCACCAGTATGGACTTAGAATTGCCAATCTGATGGCGAAGGAGATCATACGAAACAACTGCCCTCAGATTCCTTACTGGAACAGCTCACCTTACGGAGGGGATCTCCCCAATGATGATACCGTCGGAGATGTTCACCGCTGGCACAATGCTCTGATGAGCAAAAAGATGGAAGAGCGTATCGAGGCGAAGGATTATGACACCATAGAATCAAAGTTTGTAAGCGAATACGGCTTTATCGGTCCGTGCTGCAGGAAAAGCACAGAAGAATATATGGATGGGGCCTCCATGGACAGGGAAGGAAACATCTGGCATATGCATTCCAATGTATTTGAAAAGGGAACTGTAAATGCAGCAATTGAGAAAAATTATCTGGATCATCCGGAGACACTGTCCCTGGACGAATACATTCTCTACGGCGGAATGGTACATGGATTAATGTACGGATATTCACTGGAGGCTATCCGCTTTAAGGAACACTGCGGCGGCGGTTTGTTCTGGATGTATAACGATGCCTGGGGAGAAGTGGGCTGGACCATTATTGATTATTACCTTAGAAGAAAGATTCCTTTTTATGCGGTAAAGCGGGCTCTCGCTCATCAGAAGTTTACCATGCGGGCAGCAGACGGGCAGCTGGTATTGCAGGGGGCTAATGACTATCCGGAGGATCTGGAGGTTTCCGGAAAGATAGGCTACGTCTCCTTTGACGGAAAGGTGAAGGAACTCAGAGACATTGTACTGAAAGTTCCTGCAGGAGAGAGGATATATCTTCTGAAGGAAAAGCTTCCTGAAAGAGATTATGCCGCAGGTACGGTAATGCTCTATACAGACAGTGATGCCGTTGACAATATATGGCTGCGCACCGATGATATGCGTCAGCTGAACTTCGGACCCAACCCTGTGAGAACCGTGGAGATCCGCCAGGAGGGTGAGGATAAACTGGTTACAGTTACCGCGGACGGTTTTGCACACGGAGTTTACGCCAAGGGAGATTATGATTGCTCCGACTGCTATTTCGATCTGCTTCCCGGGGAGGTAAAAACCTTCAGAATCAAGGGAATCGGCGGAAAGGAACCTGTCATCAAACAGGTAAAATAAAGGATAACTATGCAGGAGGTATAGAATGCGCAAAGAATGTTATGAAGAAGCCAGAAAAAAGGCGCTGGAATTTTATGAAAAGGCTGCAATTGTTTTGACAGATGAAGAAAAGGCTGCAATAGAAATCGCAGACTTTGGACTGGAGGATCTGGAACACATCGGGCTGATTTTGGTCACTTTTGTGAATACGGACAGATGCTGTGCAAAGGAGATGGTTCTCTTTCCCGGCCAGACTTGCCCGGAACACTGCCACGGACCCATACCCGAGCTGCACTACGAGGGAAAAGAAGAAACATTCCGCTGCAGGTACGGAAGCGTGTACCTGTATGTGGAAGGAGAAGAGACTTCCAATCCCCTTGGAAAGAAACCGGAGGGATATGAGGACACCTACACGGTTGGCCATGAGATTGTACTGCATGCCGGAGAACAGTATACTCTTGTCCCCAACACAAAACACTGGTTTCAGGCCGGCCCGGAGGGTGCGGTAATCTCTGAGTTCAGTACAAAGAGTCTGGACGAATATGACGTTTTTACAGATCCGAAGATTAACCGCACTCCTGTGATTGAGTAAACGATGCGATAGGAGAGGTGAGACTATGAAGGTATCAGTATTAACAGATATAAAGAAGGTTGAAGAGCAGGAGCGGGACATCCCCGCCATCCGCCGGGACGAAGTTCTAATCAAGGTTTTACACTGCGGTGTCTGCGGTTCGGACGTTCACTATTATGAGCATGGACGCATCGGAGATTTCGTGGTGGAAAAGCCTATGATCCTGGGGCATGAATGCGGCGGAGAAATTGTGGAAGTGGGCGATGGGGTAAAAGGCCTGGAGAAGGGGGACCTGGTGGCTGTGGAACCGGGATATCCCTGCGGAAAATGTGAGTTTTGCAAGACCGGAAGATATCATCTCTGCCCGGATGTGGTTTTCCTGGCCACTCCCCCGTACGACGGTGCTTTTGCAGAGTATATCAGATATCCTGCGGATATGGTTTACAGGCTTCCTGATACTATGGATACCGTAGAGGGGGCGCTGATTGAGCCTTTGTGTGTGGGACTTCACGCGGCAGAGCAGTCAGAGGGAAAAGTAGGCCAGACAGCAGCCATTTTGGGCAGCGGCTGTATTGGACTTTGCACCTTGATGGCATTGAAAGCTATGGGAATCTGCACTGTTTATGTGGTGGATGTTATAGAAAAACGCCTGCAGATGGCAAAAGAACTGGGAGCGTCTGCAGTGATTCACGGGAGAGAACAGAATGCTGAAGAAGCAATTATGGAACTTACCCAGGGGAAAGGTGTAGATCTGGTATTTGAGACAGCAGGCACAGAGTTCACCACAAAACAGACCGCAAAACTGGTCAAAAGGGGAGGAACCGTGGTGCTGGTAGGTATGGCAGCCAATCCCGTTTTTCCGTATGACTTTGGGACGCTGATGAGCAAGGAGGCTAAGCTGCACACGGTATTCAGATATAAAAATCTGTACCCCACAGCCATCGAGCTGGTGAGCAGCGGGAAGATTCCGGTGAAGAAAATCGTCACCGATACCTATGAATTCTCCCGGATAGGGGAGGCACTGGAGGACAGCATTCACAGGAAAGATGAGATGGTGAAGGCGGTTATCAGGATGTAATAATTGGCAGGGGCTATTGCAGGGATTGTGATGGTTCCTGCTTTTTATATACTTGGGATTTAGGGATATAACTACGTGGACTTCGGCTCAAGATGCTTCATGACGGCAGGTGTTGTGTGGCAGGGGGGCGGTGAGAGGAATCCCGCGGCAGCGGGCTGGCTGGTTCGGGAGGGAGGGAGGCTTAAGTTCCGGGGACACCTCCGTCGCGAAGAGAGTCTAAGACAAAACCGGAATCCCCGCCGGAGCACCGTTCGTATGTGCAAAGAATGCTTGATGTGCATTCTCTGCCCATGCTCACTTTTTTTCGGCTCTGACTGCCGAAAAAATCTCC
>NZ_FQVI01000026.1 GCF_900129135.1 Lactonifactor longoviformis DSM 17459 | reverse complement strand
AAGCATCCATGGAGCCCTGTTAAGAATGAACCGTTCGATTCAGGCAGAGGGAACATTTGGAATCATAAAAAATGACCGCTGGTATAAAAGAATCGTAAGAAGAGGAATCGAATCAGTGCGAATGGAGATATTTCTGGTTTCCATAGGCCATAATCTTTATAAATATCATAATAAGCAGATGAGACGACAGAAAGCAGCCTAAAAAGAAAAAGCAGTAATCTGTGGGGAGGGGGATTTTATGTCCTTTTTTACTCCCAAAAGGTATCTAAATACAATATAAGACCATCGACTATGCCGATGGTCTTATAAAAGGGGCTTTTTTCACAGCCCCTTTTTTTAAATAGATATTGTTTATTCGAACAACTTATGCTATGATATTAGCATACCGAAAAAGCTTTGTCAACGCTTTTTCAAAAAAGCAGGGAGAATGTAGTATGAATAGCAGAACACCAAAATATATCACCATTAAGAACAATCTGATTCATAAAATAGAAAGCGGCTGTTACCAGCCGGGGGATGCCATTCCTTCTGATAATGAATTAATGCGCACGCTGAATATTAGTAAAAGCACAATTACACAGGCATTAAAGACTTTGGAAGCAGAAGGCTATATCGTCCGGCAGCAGGGAAAGGGAAGTTTTGTCACTGATCGTTCCCAATTACAGACTGTTTTAAGGATTTATCTGTGCCCGATGGAAGAAAGTGAGAAACAATTCTGGACCCCCCTGATTGAGGCATTCAACGAAAGCAACCAGGGATTTACGGTAGAAGGAACTTTTCTGTCTAACCAAAAAGCTCCTCTGAGAGATACTCTGTTCCAGAGCTTTACCAGCGGAAATGCCCCTGATATCCTCTCTCTGGACGGTCCGGACGTTGCATACTGGGCGTATATGAACTCTCTTCTTCCGTTTGACGATTACATGGATGATGCCTTTTTAAGCTCATTTCTGGATCCCATCCTGCTGCAGGGGAGATTCCGGGGGAAATTATATCACCTTGGTTACACTGAATCCACCTTATGTATTCTTTATAACAAGGAACTGTTCCATTTTCTCGGCATCCGTATTCCCTCCGGTATAGATGATGCCTGGAGCTGGGACGAATTTCTTTCCGTATGCAAACTCATTAAGGAAAAGACCTCTTTTCCGTATCCGCTTCTTATGGATTCCGGGCGGGGCCTCTCCCCTAAGTCGGGGGAATGGAACAGCTATTCCGGTCTTCCTTTTATTCTGCAGAATAACGGCAGACTTTTTAATGATGATCTGACTAAAACTTCCGGTTATATCAATTCTCCGGAGTCGATTGCTGCAATGGACTGGCTTGGCAGCCTGTTTCACAAGTATAACTATACACATATTGAAGATGTCAGTGACAATTTTCCGAATAATTTTGCCATGAGTTTGTCTCTGCCGAACGCATATTTTGAGTCATTGAAAGAAAATGATAATATAGGCATTATTCCTCTTCCACACGGCAAAAAAGCCGCAATCCCTCACGGAAGCTGGGGGTTATGTATGTCCCGGCAAACCCGGCACCCGGAACAGTGCTGCCAGTTTATCCGGTATGTGTTCAGTCTGCAGAATCAGTTAAAGATCAGCAGGCTCACCGGTATTCCGGTATTAAAAGAAATTCATGAGGTAATGGATAGTTTTCAGAATGTCTCCAGCAATAACAATATACTGTTTTCCCAGCTGCGTCATTCATCCTTTACCAGACCGCAGACTCCGGCCTATCCATTCTTCAGCAAACAATTCGCCTACGCATACTATCACATTGCAACAGGAGCGGATGTCCGCAAAGAGCTGACCCATTTATCAGAACAAGTAGATGACCATCTGTTCCGCCATAATTACTATCTAAATGACAATATCGGCTGACATTAATTTGGGAAGAGTTTCTGTGTGAAGCTCTTCCCAACTGTCAGGCAGCGGATCTCTTTGTTTTTTGTGTCAGTCGCCAAGGCTACCGTGCCTTCGGATACTCCGTGCAAAGCAGGCGGTAAGGCTTTTCGTCCTCCTCTATTTCCGGAAAACGTCCGATTGGCTCATAGAAACAGTTATCATTTTCATCATCGTTGCACATGGATACCTCTCCCAATAATACTGAGCCTCCGGTCTCAGGAACAATAAAATCATGGTACATATATGGAGTAATCGTAATGCTCTGACCCGGTTTTAAGCAAACCTTAGTCCCTGCAGGAACTATCTCCGTCTTGCCGTCCGTATGTACAGTCACATCTGTGTCCAGCATGGATTTATCCTCTGCTCCATTGTATACAGTGATATAAATATCGTTCCCGCCCCGGTTTATAATATCCTCCATCTTGTTCCAGTGATAGTGCATGGGTGCAGTCTGCCCCTCATACAGCATCAGAAGCTTTTCCGCATATGGCTTTGGATATTTCTCCGGCATTTTTTGATTCCCGTTACGGATCGTAAGAAGCGAAAAGCCTACTTTATCAAAGTTTCCAAGACCATAATCTGTAATATCCCATCCCAGACAGTTGTCACGGACCTCGTCGTATTCGTGACCCAGGTCCTGCCATTCTTCCGCAGTCAGTTTTGCAAACGGCGGTATCTCAAATCTGTGCTCTGCAATTAATGCCTCCATGTCCTTAATTACTTCATTGATTCTTGAACGTTTCATACTGTAACCCATCCTTTCTTAATATCCAAATAGCAGGGCACCTGTCCCTGCTATCCGTTTCCTCGCCTTCAGCAAATTTATAGCTTATACTCTGATAAGATCATCTCAGGCCGGTCTGCCTGCTTTGTCTTAATCCATTCCTCATTTGTAACAAAGTTTAAAAGTGCATCAATAGTCGCCATCAGGTTTGTCTGTGCATAATCCTTGTAATAATTAAAGGGCTTATCCTCCCCGCTGGACAGCAGCACATAATCCGCGAGTTCAGAGACCGGTGATTCCACATAGTCAGTAATGGCTATCATCTTAATCCCTTTTTCCTTTGCCAATTCCATTCCCAGAATGACCGGTTTTGACGTACCGGATTTCGATATGGCTATCACAATATCATCCTGGTCCGCAAGGTTGACATGGTTCATAAAAAATTCCGCCGAGGATCCATAGGTACTCCTTATTCCAAGCCTTCCCAGCCGAAACCCCATATATTGTGACATCGAACATGTATTGCCGATAGCGATAATATGCGCTACGTTACATTTTTTCAGGAGATTCACGCAATTCCACATAATTTCAGCGTCCAATCTTCTGCCAATTGCAATCATATTTTCCGCATAGTCATGAAACAGCTTTTCTATAGCCCCGATACTCTTTGGAATCACTATGTCCTCGTACTGTTTCTTTCCCAAGTCTCTTGCAAGAGTAATCCGAAACTGATAATATCCTGTGTATCCAATATGATGGCACATGCGCACAACTGTAGCATCGCTTACTCCGCTCTGCTTTGCGATCTCCGAAACATTAGAGTCCACTGTCTTCTGTGGATTCTGCAGAACAAAGTCAGCAACCTTTTTTTCTGCTGCAAATATTTCGCCGTACTTTTGTTTTATCACATCAAGTACTTCCATCTGTAATATACTATCATTCTTCAAGGTTCTCTGCTCCATACATTATTTTTGTAAATACTTCGCGAATAATTATTGATTTAATAATATCACATATGCCATCCTCTGTCACCATCATTCCTGCGGGCACCCGTATCTTTGCAGCTTTTTCTCCCTTTCATTTAAAAATGACAAAGGGTTCTCAGGCGCTCCTCTAAGTAAGGCTGTAGTTTCCCCTGCACGTACTCCGGAAGATTAATAATTTTAACCGGGTCCGGGTTATCTGCATTCTCAAGAGAAAACGCCGCAACAGCATCATAATATCTGCCCAAAAATTCCGTTCCCAGATTAAATTTATTAATCCCCTTTGAGAAAGCAGTCAGCAGCTGGTCATCCGGTATGCCGCTGCCTCCATGCAGAACCAGCGATACGTCGGTAGCAGCATGGATTTCTTCCAGACGCGGTATATCCAGATGGGGAGTATCCTTATATTCGCCGTGTGCATTTCCGATGGAAACTGCCAGGGAATTCACGCCCGTCTCTCTGCAGAATTTTTCTGCAGCATCCGCCTTTGTATACAGATCCTCATTTGCATTATCGGAGGATGCCGCCGCCCCCACATGGCCAATCTCGCCCTCTACACATACCCCTGACTCCCGTGCCTTAAGAACCACTTTTTTGGTCAGTGCAATATTGGTATCCAGATCATTCATGGACCCATCAATCATTACAGATTCAAAACCTGCCCCTATGGTATTCATAACGGCATCATACGTAAAATCGTGATCCGCATGCAGCCCGATGGGCACTTTCACCTCGCCTGCCAGCTCCTTTACCATGGCCGCATAATTTGCAAATCCCGTTGTATGCTGAACGGTCACATGCTCCGGATACAGCATAACTATGGCCGGTGTGTTAGCTGCCTCAGCAGCATATACAACCGATCTGGCCATCGTATAATCCATGCAGATGAATGAGATTACCGCAGTATTGCTCTCCTTCGCCATCTTTAATATATTTTCTGTTTTCTCATACATTATGTTTTCTCCTTCATATGATGTCTAGTTTAATCTGCTTTCCTTCAGCAGCCCCGGCAGAAGCCCGCCGGCAAACGAATCGCCCAGGCCGACTACCGTCGGTTTTTCCACATAGCTTAAATCTTTACACGGGATACAGCAAATCTTATCTCCCAGACTCTCTCTCATTTGCTCACAGAACGCCGCACCTTCTGCCTTGTCCGGTATTTCTTTGGTCTGCTCAAAGTCTTTTACCGTAAAGCTGTCGCCGATCCTAAATCGTGTTGCCGCCATCGTAACTCCCCCCTCCAGAGCAGCCCGCATTATGCCTGCATTTTCCCCATAAGCCAATGCCCACGCGGCAGAATGAACCAGAATCAGCCTGATGCCTGAATTGCGGCAGACATATTTCACCGCATCCTCCACTGCTTTTGCGTCCAGTATATCAATTGACTTTCCGATATACTGCTGCAGTTCATCTTCATTCATGCTTAACACGTCAATCTGAGGCGCCAGCTGCCGGTGGACATAGGTGCGGAATTCCTTTTTTACATAACATCCGTCCTCCATGACTACAACCGCATCCTCCGGCAGATAGGAAAGCAGAGACTTTGTCTTCTCCATCCTGTCTCTGAGCACCTCTGAATCCAGAAGCTCCGAAAAGGATCCCAGAAGAAACACCTCGCATCCGCCAATCATTTTTCCGAATTCCTCCGGCAGAACAGGCATATGCAGGCTGTCTTCATCCCTCGAGATCAAGATCCGGTTCTCTCTGGGGGTAACAAAATCAATATCATTTGCCTGAATCCTCACGCCCTTATGGCATTGCAAAACAACGTGCGGATAGATCTTGTTCTGTTCCGGTCCCACGCCGGGAAGGATGCGGATACCCGGCGGCATCAGCCGTTTTACATGTTCATTGTAACAGCTGGTTTGCAGCACGCTGGGATAGCCCAGGCGATCCAGAATAATGCCGGCACGGGTGGGGGTCCCTCCTAAAGTCACCTCATACTCAAAATGATTTGCAAACTCCACACACATCTTGGATGTGTCCGGAACCATCTCACATCCGATTCCGGCCTGCAAATGTGCAAGGCTCATAATCCAAATTGCGCGTTCTGAATCCACTTCGATATCCAGTTTCAGCTCATCCGCGTGGATATCAAATGCCCTAATCTGTGCTTCTGCCACCTGTGTATCCCATTTGAGTTCGTAATCTACACATGTATGAAAGCCCAGTGCAATTTTCTCATTCATTCCGCAGTCTCCTTCGGTCTCATATCATCCTCAGCTCTAGTAAAGTGATGCTTTCCCTGATGCCTGGAAAAGTTCAATCTTGTCAAAAGCGACTTTCTTCATAGCTTCCACGCAGGGCGGCTGAATCTGGTTTGGTTCGCGAAGAGAAGCATCCTGAAGAACCTCTCGCATTTTCTCATAGTAAGCCGCTTTAATGTCGCTGGAAATGTTAATCTTATTTACGCCGTGCTCTACAGATTTCGCGATCTCGGAATCTTTATTCGAAGATCCTCCGTGAAGTACAAGGGGTACATCCACAACTTTTTTAATTTCATCCAGTATATCAATACGAAGCTCCGGTTTCTTATCTTTCGGATAAATACCATGGCAGGTTCCGATTGCAATCGCCAGACAGTCAATCCCTGTTTTCTCAATAAAATCCTTTGCCTGCATGGGATCTGTATATAAGATCTCATCCGGTGCCGTTGTTTCCACAGAATCTGTATTACCTATGGTGCCAAGTTCGCCCTCAACAGAGACGTCAACCGCATGGGCTGCCTCGCAGACCTTCTGACATGTAGCAACATTTCCCTCGTATGGCTGGCTGGAAGCATCGATCATGACAGAGGTAAATCCGGCGCGGATTGCGGTAATCACCTGCCCGAAGGTTCCGCCGTGATCCAGATGGATTACTGCAGGAACAGAAGAATTATGTACTCTCTCAACAATTCCCTTAACCATCTCAGGTGTAATATGACTTAATTCATCCGGATGAATCGCAATAATCACAGGTGCATTCTTTTCTTCCGATGCCTCCATGATGCCGTTAAACATATTGTAGTCACTAATGTTAAACGCAGGTACGGCAAAGTTGTTCTCATTTGCTACGGCAAGTAATTTTTTCATGTTCATTAACATAATCATTCTCCTCTTTTCTTTTCATTAATATATATCCATTTTCCATTAGCCCTTCACACCGCCGGAAGACATGCCGGCTATAAAGTATTTCTGGAAAAAGATAAACAGAATCAGTACAGGGATCGATCCCAGCACACTCATGGCCATCATCTGGCTCCAGTCATATGCATGCTGTCCCATGAGCAGGTTGATACCGATTGGAACTGTACGCATATCGGTTGTCTGTGTCAATGCCAGCGCAAACAGATATTCATTCCATGCCTGCATAAACGTGTACATTCCTACAGATACCATTCCCGGTATAGATATAGGTACTAATACAGACCAAAGGGCTTTCCATCTGGACCCGCCGTCGATCATGACCGCCTCGTCCAGCTCTCTGGACAAGGTATTAAAATACCCTGTCATCATTAAAATGCAATAGGGCAGCGTAGTGATCAGATAGGTAAGAATCAACGCAAAATATGTATTAAACAGTTTCATTGCAACGATCAGACCCATATATGGTATCAGCAGTACAATGGGCGGGATTGCCTGCACGCTGACAATCAGTGAATTGAAAACGCCTTTTCCCGGAAAATCGAATCTGCTGAATGCATATGCGGCAAGTATTCCAACAAACAGAGTCAGCAGCACTACGCATCCTGCCACAATATAACTGTTAATAAAAAACCTAACCTTTGTGGAGTCCGTCAGCACTGATGCGTAGGACGATAAATTGGCTGTCTTATCAAAAAATTTGGGCGGCCACGAGAAAATTTCCGAATTTGATTTTAGTGAAGAGCAGACCATCCACAAGATTGGAAATGCTGAGAACAGACCTCCCAAAATCAAAAGAATAGAAACTATGACCTTCGTCGTTTTTTTATAACTTCCAACCATCCCCTATTCCCTCACTTTCTTCTGCTGTCTCACATAGAATACGGCAATAAATATACAGACCACGAGCAATATGGTAGCTGCCGTTGCGGCCATACTGTAATCCACTTTCTGGAATGCTTTTTTGTAAATATATATACTCAACGTCTCTGTTGCATTTACCGGACCGCCGCCAGTTAACATCCAGATAACATTGAAGGACTGCAGTGTCCAGATAAAATCTAACATCGCGATACTAATCAAAATCGGTTTCAATTGCGGAATGGTTATATGCAGGAAGCTCTTAACGGCCGTTGAACCGTCAATAGCGGCGCTCTCATACAAGTCTCCGGAGATTCCCTGCAGGCCTGCAAGAATACTAATCATATAAAACGGATAGCCGCACCAGATATTGATAAAGCAGATAACTGCCAGCGCGATTGAGCTGTTGCTCAGCCACTCAGTATTTCGGGATATCTGCGGAAAGATCGACAGGAGATAATTTACAATACCCGACGGCTGTAACATCAGCTTCCACAGAATCGCAACAACGGATGCGGTAAATACCCATGGAAGAATATAAATAACACGGGCTATTGTTTTTGTCCTGCTTTTAAAATATTTGGAATTCAGCAGCATTGCAAACAGCATGCCCAGAATTAAATGTGCAACTACACTTACCACTACAAAAATTATGGTATTAGAAATTGCTCCTATATACTCGTTGTCTGCAAATATTGTTTTATAATTTTCCAATCCGACAAACTGCGGGTTCTGCGAGACGACAGCTTTATCCACAAAAGAGTAACCGATTACCATGCAGATAGGGATTACCATAAAAACAATCATAAGCAGTATCGTCGGGGCAAGATATCTGTATGGTGCAGTTTTCTTTCCTGTTAACTTCAAAATCAGTCCCTCCTATTATCCTATTTTAACTTTATGGACCAAAGATTCTTTCACTAAAGTTAAAGCTGCTTCTTAGAAATGGGGGGCAGGGATTACCCCCGCTCCCCATTCTTATTTTACTTCCTCAATTATTTACTTTCCTGCGGCGTCAAGGTAACCCTGCCAGTTAGAAAGCAGTGTGTCGATGTCAATTTTACCTTCAAGATATGTGGTCAGATCGTTTGTCATAGAGGTCATTACATCGGATGCGTTAGGAAGTCCAATAAATTCATTGATTACATAATTTTGTTTGTATAACTCATAGTAATCCTGGAACTGTTTTGGTGCCTTGCTGTAATCCGGTTCAGCAACCGTACTGTTCGGGAATGCTGACATTGTAGCTGCTAATCCTGCAGATGCAGAACCATCTTTTCCGTCAATGCCGCCAAGCAGGTAGTTGATAAACTTAGCTGCTTCTTCTTTGTTCTCGCAGGATTCTGAAATACCTACTGCCCAGCTTGCATAGCAGATACCGCTCTTGTCTTTGAAATCATCTTTTACCGGGATTGTAGTAGCCTCAAAGTTAATGTCTGTAAACTGACTCATAGTAGCTGCAGATGCCACTGTAAATGCACAGTTGCCTGCTGCAAAGTTACTTGTCATCTCAGACTCTTCCAGTGTGCTCATACCCGGATATAAAGAACCGTCATCGTAAAGCCCCTTAAACATCTCAGCAAGAGACGCAAGACCTGCATTGTCTTTTGTCTTGTATGCTCCGCTTTCATCCTTGAGACTGATTCCTGAACCCCAGCCGGTTCCCATAAATACGTTCTGGATTCCATTAGCGTTTGTGGTTCCAAGGTTTAACGCGAATGCAGATTTTCCTGCATCTGTGATCTTCTTACATGCGTCCTTCAGTTCAGTCCATGTGGTAGGAACTGTTTCAACTCCGGCCTCTTTCAGAATATCCATATTTACATACATCGGATATGCAAAGTTCAGGACAGGAACCACGTAGCCTGTACCATCTACTTTCCAGATGTCACTTGCAAGGCTGCTGTCTACACCTGCATCTTCTACGTTAGTCAGAACACCCATGTCAACAAATTCTGAAAGCCACGCACCATCCACGCTTATGATATCTGCGATGGTGCCATTTGTTGCGCCTGCTGTGATAGCTGTCTTTGTATCCGCCCATGGTGCTGTTAACAGCTCAACCTTCACGCCTGTCTCTTCTTCATATTTGGCACAAATATCATCCAAATATCCCTCCGGAAGTTCTGCGCCCCACCACTGCTGGAACTTCAGTGTCACATCACTTTTAGCGTCAGATCCGGTTTCATCGGCTTTTGCTTCCGTTTTGGTATCTGTTTCAGCATTTGTTTTTTCTTCTTCCTTGTTGTCTCCGCAGGCAGCCAGACTTACCATCATAATACCCATCAAACCAACGGCAAGTCCCTTTTTCATGATTGTTCTCAGTTTCATAATGACTCCTCCCTAATTTCGTCAAATATTTTTCCTTTTTTCCATTTCGCTCATCTCTAAGATGAATGCGCTAAATGAATGAACATTTCTCCCCGTAACTGCCGGTCCGCTCTATGCCGGGGAACACAGCGCTCTGCTGTGCCTTTCTGCAATGTTTGCATTCTGTGTGTTACAATTCCTTTCATATCCCCCGCTGTTCCATAAGATTTATATGAACCGGCAAAATCAGTAATCTTATATTCTGAGGGATTGTCTATCAACCACCTTCCCTGGGAACTCCTGACTTTGGATGATTCAGGAAACCCCTTTTTTATTTTCGCCTCCATGCATGTAATATAATTTCATATATTGTCGAAATTTGTATCTTTTAATGTCCGTTTTCATTAATCATGCATGTTTGACTGTTCTATTGTGTAATTTTATTTTATCACTATTTTGCAATAAGTCAACATTAACCTTTGCTATGATTTTATTTTTGTGCATTATGCACAACATAATTAATCGGCCGTTGAATTCATATGAAATAATATTTCTCATTCATCCAGAAATATTATTTCATGGCACGCACATCAGCCGGACAATCCCCTATTTTAGCCTCTTTTAGGCTTGCCTTTTACTTACAGTTCCGGCTCTTTTATGATCTGCGCATACAAAAAGACACCTTCCTAAAATTTCTTTTAGAAAAGTGTCCTTGCAATTCTGTCTATTTATATACTGATTCGCCGGGCTTTAATACAGCTTCGCTCCCGCGGGAATCCGGTCATCTACCATCAGAAGGTTTAACCCTTCTCTGCCCTCTTCCTCATGTACTGCCGAAATCAGCATACCTTCAGAATCAACGCCCATCATCTTTCTCGGCGGCAGATTTACAATAGCGATTGCCGTTTTTCCGATCAGCTCTTCCGGCTCATAATATTCGTGGATACCGCTTAAAATTGTGCGTTTCCGGTCTGTTCCGTCATTCAGGGTAAATTTCAATAGCTTCTTACTCTTCGGAACAGCTTCGCAGGCTTCAATCTTCACAGCGCGGAAATCCGATTTGCTGAAAGTATCAAAGTCAACCACTTCTTCAAAGAGCGGCTCAATCTTCACATTAGAAAAGTCAGGCTTCTCCTCTGCTTTTGCTGCAGCGGCCTTTTCAGCCTTTGCCTCGCCCTTTTTAGCGTCCAGAGACTTCATTGTCGGGAACAGCAGAACATCTCTGATAGCCGCTGAATCCGTCAGCAGCATAACCATCCGGTCAATTCCGAATCCGATACCCCCGGTCGGCGGCATGCCGATCTCCAGTGCGTTCAGGAAATCTTCATCTGTATGGTTTGCTTCTTCATCACCCTGAGCAAGAAGCTCTTCCTGTGCCTGGAAGCGTTCCCGCTGATCTATGGGGTCGTTCAGCTCCGAGTATGCGTTGGCCAGCTCCCATCCATTCATGAAGAACTCGAAGCGCTCCACATATTCAGGATTCCCCGGTTTCTTCTTTGTAAGGGGTGATATCTCAATGGGATGATCCATAACAAAGGTTGGCTGGATCAGATGCTCTTCCGCAAATTCTTCGAAGAACAGGCTCAGGATATCTCCTTTTTTATGCCTTTCTTCAAACGGTACGTGGTGTTCCCTGGCAGCAGCTCTTGCCTCCTCCAGAGTATGAATCTCATTAAAATCAACGCCTGCATACTTCTTCACCGCATCCAGCATAGTGATGCGCTCAAAAGGCCTGCCGAGATCCATCTCAACGCCGTTGTAGGTAATAGTTGTAGTACCCAGTACCTCCTGAGCTACAAAACGGTACAGATTCTCCGTAAGGTCCATCATGCCATTGTAGTCAGTGTACGCCTGATACAGTTCCATCAGAGTGAATTCCGGGTTATGTCTTGTGTCCAGGCCTTCGTTGCGGAATACCCGTCCAATCTCATATACCCGCTCCATTCCGCCTACAATCAGCCTCTTTAAATATAATTCCAGAGAGATTCTCAGCTTAAAATCCTCGTCCAGCGCATTAAAATGGGTCTCGAAGGGACGGGCAGCGGCTCCTCCCGCGTTGGATACCAGCATAGGTGTCTCCACCTCCAGGAATCCCTCCTGGCCCAGGTATCTGCGGATGGCGCTGATAATCTGTGAACGCTTGATAAACGTATCCTTGACTTCCGCGTTCATGATCAGATCCACATATCTCTGGCGGTAGCGGAGATCCGTGTTGGTCAATCCGTGGAACTTCTCAGGAAGGATCTGCAGACTCTTGGACAGCAGCGTAACTTCCGCAGCATGGAGGGAGATTTCTCCTGTCTTTGTCTTGAATACCTCGCCTCTGATCCCCACAATATCACCGATGTCCATCTTTTTAAAATCTTTGTAGGGTTCTTCCCCGACACTGTCCCTGGCCACATAGGATTGGATTCCCCCCTGCAGATCCTGAACGTTGCAGAAGGATGCCTTTCCCATAACGCGTTTGGACATCATACGGCCTGCGATACTTACCGTCTGTCCCTCCAGTGTCTCAAAGTTATCTTTGATTTCCTGGCTGTGATGTGTTACATCGTATTTTACAATTTCAAAAGGATTCCTGCCGTTAGCCTGAAGATCCGCAAGCTTCTCCCGGCGTACCTTTAATAACTGGTTAATATCCTGTTCCTGTGCATTTTTCTGCTGCTGTGCCACTTTTTCCACTCCCTTATACGTTTCTCTGTATTTCCAGAACTTTATATTCTATAATGCCGGACGGCATTTCCACACTCACCGTTTCCCCTGCTCTGGCTCCAATCAAAGCCTTGCCCACAGGAGACTCGTTAGAAATCTTTCCTTCCAGGCTGTTCGCCTCCGTTGATCCAACGATTTTAAACTCAATGTCTTCTTCATATTCAAAGTCGTGAACCTTTACCTTGCATCCAACGCCAATTTTCTCAAGATCCACTTCATCTTCCACTACGACTTCTGCGTTTTTCAGAATCTTCTCAATCTCTTCAATGCGGGCTTCAATATCGCGCTGCTCATCCTTAGCCGCATCGTATTCAGCGTTCTCCGACAAGTCCCCCTGCTCTCTTGCCTCTTTAATTTTCTGGGCCACTTCTTTTCTGCGGTATACCTTCAGGTCCTGAAGCTCATCCTCTAATTTTTTCAGTCCCCCATAGGTAAGCAAGTTCTTCTTTTCTTCCATGTCTTATTCTACACCCTTTCTTACATATTAAAATTCTTGTCTTTCATGTTAAAATTTATGTGATAAATGCTTAGACTTTTCCTTTTAACAATCACAGTATTATAGCGGATACCAGAGGGATTGTCAAGGTTTTTCATTAAGTCGCAATTGGGGACAGGCCACTCTCAAAAAGGGACAGGCCATGCCTCATTTGGGACGTGTTCTTTTTAAAAGGTACACGTCCCTCTCCAGGTCCTCCAGGCTCTCGATCTGGTTTACCCTCTCTCTCAGTCTAGCGGAATGAGGAAAGCCCGCGGTATACCAGGCTACATGCTTCCTCATCTCGCGGATCCCTGTATACTCGCCTTTGCACGCAATCTGCAGGCGGGCATGGCGGAGTATCATGTCTGATACTTCATCCACTGTTGGTTTGGGTTCTATTTCTCCTGTTTGGAAGTAGTGGAGAATCTGATGAAACAGCCAGGGATTCCCCCTGGCGGCGCGCCCTACCATGATTCCGTCGCATCCTGTCTCCTCCGCCAGTGCTTTTGCCCGCTCAGGGGAGTCTACATCCCCGTTTCCTATAACAGGTATGGATACTGCGTCTTTCACACGGCGTATGATGTCCCAGTCTGCCTTCCCTGAATAATATTGTTCTCTGGTTCTCCCGTGAACGGCAACTGCCGCTGCCCCGGCGTCCTCTATGATTTTGGCTGTCTCCACTGCGTTTACACTGTCTTCTGTAAAACCCTTCCGTATTTTAACGGTTACCGGCTTGGAGATTGCTTTCACTGTTTTGCTCACTATTTCATGAATCAGCCCCGGGTTCTTCATAAGTGCAGATCCCTCCCCGTTATTCACTACCTTAGGAACCGGGCAGCCCATATTAAGGTCCAGAATATCAAAGGGCCGTTCTTCGATTTTTTTCGCCATCTCACTGATAATATAGGGATCGGATCCGAACAGCTGAAGGGCGACAGGGTGTTCCCGCTCATCTATTTCCATGAGTGCCTCTGTATTTTTGTTCCCGAAATAGATGGCCTTTGCACTGATCATCTCCATACATAAAAGCCCCGCCCCCTGTTCCTTGCAAAGCAAACGAAAAGGCAGGTCGGTTACCCCTGCCATAGGTGCCAGAATCAGATTATTCTTCAATACTACGTTGCCAATCTGCATGATTTTGCTACCTATCTGTCTTTCTTTGTTTTCTCGTAAATGATTTCCAGTCCCTTCAGAGTTAACTGGGTGTCATAGATGTCGATCATATCTGTCTCATCGGCAATAATTTTACCCAATCCCCCGGTCGCCACTACCTTGAGATTAATTAGACCGGACTCCTCTTTTACCTTCTTAATAATATATTCAGTCTGACCAATGTATCCGTACACAAGCCCCGCCTGCATGCTGGTAATGGTCTCCTTTGCCAAAATAGAAACAGGCTTTTCAATGGTAATCTTAGGGAGCTTTGCTGCGTCCTCCCAAAGAGCCCTGGCGCTGATCTCAATCCCGGGAGAAGTGATGCCCGCCACAAAGCTTCCGTCCTCCGTAATCAGATCGTAGGTAGTAGCTGTTCCAAAGTCCAGAACAAGCACAGGTCCCCCGTACAGAGAGTATGCTGCCACGGCATCTACAATACGGTCCGCCCCAATTTCCTTGGGATTAACTGCGCTGACCCGGATGCCCGTCTTGGTTCCGGGACCTACATGAATGGGTTTTATGTCAAAGTATTTGATAATGCTGCTGCTGAGCGAGTGCATCACATCCGGCACTACGGAACTGATGATGACATCTTCAATCTCATGCCTTGAGATCCCTCTATACTCAAGCATATTACACATTAATATCCCGTATTCATCCGATGTCCGGGACATTCTGGTGGTCATCCGATAGGTCCCCATCAGTTCTTTTTCCCGGAATACCCCCAGGGTAATGTTGGTATTGCCTACATCGATTACTAGCAGCATGTCGTCTCCTCCTCTTATTCTGTATTTTCTCCGTTCTCTTCCATATCCTCTCCCAGGAAGAAAACCCGGTAATATAATTCCAGGGATTCCAGAAGCTCTCCCTTGGTTCTCTGCAGCTCTTTTATCTTAAGGGCGCTGCCAATCTCATCAAACATGGCATCCGCTTCCAGTGCTTCCACCTTAAATTCCAGGTTCCCGTCCTCATCATATTCCAATGTAAGTATTCCGCCCACATCCTGCGTAAACAGTACACACATAATATGAAGCTCGTCCTGAATAGACTGGGGAAGGGCGGCGAAATCCTGGTTAAAATAGTATTTTTCCTCATATGCGCTCGCACCGCACAATACTACTCTGTCATCATACATAGCCTTACCTCTATTTTCTGCAATTCTTACTCTGTATATCCATACAATCCGCGCACGGACACCTCACCGGCAAAGACCCTGGTCATAGTTCCGTCCGTTCTCTCCACCAGCAGTTCCCCTTTTTCATTAATTCCATGGGAAATGCCGGAATAGTGTCCCTTGGGATCCAGCACTTTTATCTCTTTTTTGCAGTTAATCAAAAGCTTCTGATAGTCCTCCAGAAGAAGCTTCAAATCCCCTGATTCCAGAAAACGTCCATAGTTTTCCTCAAACCTCTCCAGAACTCCTGCTATGAGGGCTGCACGGCTGTACATCCTGCCGCTCTCCAAAAAAAGAGAAGTAGCCACATCCTTAATCTCTTCGGAAAACTCCTTGGTATTCACATTAATGCCGATGCCAGTGACGACATATTCAATATATCCCATCTGCGCGCTCATCTCCGTGAGAATTCCGCACACTTTTTTTCCCGCCACTACAACATCATTGGGCCACTTAATCTGTGCCTCCAAACCAGTTTCCACGGCGATGGCCTGGGCTACACTGAGTCCAGCCACTATCGTAAGCATAGAAGCCTGCTCCGGACCGAACTCCGGGCGTATGAGGAGACTCATGGCAATGGTCGTGCCTCTGGGAGTCACCCAGCTTTTTCCCCTCCTGCCCTTCCCTTTTGTCTGGACATCGGCTACCGTAACCGTTCCGCTGGGAGCGCCGTCTTCTCCTGCCCTTTTCGCCCAGGTATTGGTGGAATCCACCTCATCCTGATACAAAAGATTCTGTCCCAGCCACCTAGTATTCAGGCGGCTTATAATCTCGCCTTTTTGTATAACATCCGGGGCCTCAACCATATGATAGCCCTTATTCTGAGCAGCCTCAATAACATATCCCTGCTCCCGCAGCTGCTTTACAGCCTTCCACACGGCGGTGCGGGAGACGCCCAGAATCTCGCACAGCTCCTGTCCGGAAACATATCCCGGCGCCTCCCTCAATATCCTTAATAGTTCACCTTTCATAATAGAACAGCTACTCTCCTAAGGTTGCCACCATAACTGCCTTAATGGTGTGCATACGGTTCTCAGCTTCATCAAATACCACAGACCGGGCAGACTCAAATACCTCTTCTGTCACTTCATTTCCCTTCACAGCCGGGAGGCAATGCATAAAAATGGTGCTGTCCTTGCCGGTCTTTTCCATAAGCGCTGCATTTACCTGATAAGGCTTCAGGAGCGCCACACGCTCTGCTGCCTTGCTCTCCTCTCCCATGGAACACCACACATCCGTGTAAATGACATCTGCCCCTGCCACATCATCCGTGGATTCTGAGAGGGTAATAGAAGATCCGGCCTGATCCGCATATCCCTTGCAGAGCTCCACAAGGTCCTCCCTGGGCCACAGGGCTTTGGGCGCTACAATGGTGAAATTAACCCCCATCTTGCCGCAGCCAATCATAAGGCTGTTTGCCATGTTATTTCTCCCATCCCCCAGATAGACAAAGTTCAGCCCTTTTAAGGTTCCCAGATGTTCCATCATAGTCAGGAAATCCGCCAGAATCTGGGTAGGATGATAGTCATCGGTAAGCCCGTTCCAAACAGGAACCCCGCTGTACTTAGCCAGCATCTCCACGTGCTCATGCTTGAATCCCCTGAATTCAATCCCGTCAAACATACGTCCCAGAACCCTCGCCGTATCCTCAACACTCTCCTTGGCTCCCAGCTGGATATCGTTGGTTCCGAGATATTCCGGATGTGCGCCCTCATCGGTACAGCCTACGGTAAACGCACATCTGGTGCGGGTAGACGGTTTTTCAAAAATCAGTGCTATATTCTTTCCTTTCAGGCTGTTTCCCAGAATTCCCTGCTTTTTCTTAGCCTTCAGATCAGCTGCCAGATCCAAAAGTCCCTGGATCTCCTCCGGCGAAAAATCCTTAAGTGTTAAAAAATTACGTCCCTTTAAATTCATTCTCTTATCCTCCTGGTTATTTATATTAATATATCCTTAGAAATTATCTGCACAAACGCAGGCACAGGATCTCCCACAAGGCGGTACAGTTTTCTGTTCACCTCATGCTGCAGCTCTTTCAGCGTATAAATTCTGTACTTCTGCACTCTGCACATCTTTGCCGTGGCCTCAAGCATCGTCAGATACAATTCTCTGTAAGTCCATTCCTTCCCCAGCTTTAGTTCGGATGCAATCGCAGGAAGTATGTCTTCTATAAGCGTTCTCACTTCCATTCCCTCTGCCGGTTCCATGTGATAGGTTTCCAGAAGATAGTCCATAATGATTCGGTCCACGTCAATCAGCTGCTTTAAATAATAACACTCTTCCTGGTTTTCTTCAATATAATATATTCGACCCTCCAGACCATAGATAGTCCGCATGGCATCATAATAGCCGATCCGCATATTCCTCCGGCTCTTCTTACTGTCAAAATCAATGATATTTCCCAGCTGAACTCTGGGAGCAATGGTGATCAGATTCGCATCCTCCGGCAGCTTTACCTTCTTTTCTCTGCCCACTCCATAGATTCGAATCATAATGATATCTTTGTATCCCCTATCCACCAGAGAACCCAGCGGAACGTTATTTATAGCCCCTCCGTCAATATATCTCTTTCCCCGGATCTTTTCATTTTTAAATATGGGAAACAGATAGGCACTGGCAAGAAGAAAATCCTTCATGAGAGATTTGTCTACCTTTTTCAGATCAACATCCAGCTCCTTAAGTTCATCTACACAAAAAGTTAATACGTAAAGCTCTATGGGGGAGGACAGGATGGCATCCTCGTCAATATTTTTGGCTATCAGCTCCTTCAGGGGGGTAATATCCACCCCTCCTTCCGTTATAAACGCCAGACCATCGCCGAGGGCTTCCGCAAGGCCCAGCTCCCCGTTAAATAGCTGCGCCATTTTCTCATCATCCACATCCATAATCCTGGAATATGATATGGTTTCCCACACGTCCTCCGCATTTTCCAGATCTCCCATGCACATAAGAGCACCGTTCAGCGCCCCCACACTGGTGCCTGCAATCCCTTTGATCTTAACACCGGCTTCCACCAGGGCCTTCCACGCGCCAATCTGGTATGCTCCCTTCGCTCCGCCCCCCTCAAGCACGATTCCATATTCTTTTGTCATGTCTATTACTGGTAACATAGGACCGCCTCCCTGCTGCAATTTGACCGGTTTACCGTCCGGTGTGGTTCAGGATAGCAAAGAACGGACGTATCGTCAGTGATACCTCCGTTCCCGATGTTCGGTTTCTATTTTTCCTTATCCTTCATAACCTCGGCCAGCGAGGATGCAAGTCCTGCGATCCCCTGAATATCTGAAGGAATAATAATCTTAGTTGCCTTGCCGTCAGCCGCCTTTTCGAATGCCTGCAGACTCTTGATGGTCAGCACCGCATTGTCCGCTCCGGCCTCCCGGATCATGCGGATTCCCTGTGCATTCGCCTCCTGGACCTTCAGAATCGCCTCTGCCTGCCCCTCTGCCTCACGGATCATCTTTTCCTTCTCAGCCTCAGCCCTCAGGATAGCAGCCTGTTTCTCAGCCTCAGCGTCCAGGATAACGGATTCTTTTTTACCTTCCGCTACTAAAATGGTGGATTTCTTCTCCCCCTCAGCGATAAGGATTGACTCCCTCCGCTCACGCTCTGCCTTCATCTGTTTCTCCATGGCATCCTGAATAGCTGACGGAGGAATAATATTCTTAAGCTCCACGCGATTCACCTTAATGCCCCATGGGTCTGTGGCTATATCCAGGGATGCTCTCATCTTTGTATTGATAATCTCTCTGGATGTAAGCGTCTCGTCCAGTTCCATATCACCGATAATATTTCTCAGAGTAGTCGCTGTCAGATTCTCTATGGCCATAATAGGGTTCTCCACGCCATAGGCGAAAAGTCTCGGGTCAGTAATCTGGAAGAATACTACTGTATCAATTCTCATGGTTACATTATCCTTGGTAATAACCGGCTGGGGAGCAAAATCCACCACCTGTTCCTTGAGATTCACTCTCTTGGCTATTCTCTCTATAAAAGGAATTTTAAAATGGATGCCAACGCCCCATGTGCCCCGGAACATACCGAGACGTTCTACAACAAGAGCATGTGCCTGGGGAACAATTTTTACACAAGATGCCAGTACAATCAATGCCAGGATGATAAAGACTAATAAAACGATAAATCCCATAACTAGTTCTCCTCTTCTACAATCAGTTTTACGCCCTCAACGGTTACTACATTTACAATCGCATCCTTAGGAATAATTTTGCCGTTCTGGGATCTGGCAGTCCACTCAAGGCCGTTCATCCTCACCTGCCCAGTTCCCTGAATATTATTGATCTCCTGAAGAACCACTGCCTTCTGCCCGGGAAGACTTTCCACATTGGTCTTTTCCACCTTCTTGTTGAGCAATCGGGCAGCTGCCGGTCTTGTAAATACTAAAAGAATGAAAGATACAACAATAAACAGTGTAATCTGCAGCCACAAAGGACCTCCCACCAGGGAAACGAGAAATGCAACGAGGGCTCCGCCGGCAAACCAGATCGTTGTAAGCCCCAAAGTCGCAATCTCAATAATCAACAGTACTGCCAGAATCACAAGCCATATAATAGGTACTTGCATAATATCACCCCTCTTTGTCCGTTATTATTTTTGCTCATTCTTTGTTATATCATACTATAACAGACACAAAAATACAATGGGGGACGTGTTCCTTTCAAAAAGAACACGTCCCCTTTTGCACTCAGGGTGTCCCAGAATCGAACAGCCCTGTCCCTATCTAGTTTTTAATAAAAATGCTGATTTCCTATCTGTATTCCCTTACCGCTTCCGGCGCTGAAAAAGAGCTTATCTCCGACGGTATTGGCTCCGTTTAATACATCTCTGGCAGCCTCGTAACAGTCCTCCCTGGCCCCTCTTGAGAGTACCCGGGAAAGTTTTCCGCTGGCAACCGGTGAAAACTGGCCTCTCTGGTAGATAACCTCAGAGATGGTGTTTGGGAATTTGCTGCTGTTTACTCGGTTCATAACTACCGCGCCAACTGCAACTTTTCCTTCGTAGCTCTCCCCTCCGGCCTCACATTCTATAATGGCGGCCATGAGATCCAGGTCATCCTGGCTGACGGAAGCTGCTGTCTCCGTAGTTTCTTCACTTTCCTGCTCCTGGCTTCCCGACTCCTCCTGGGGTGCTTCCGTCTCCTGGGGACGGGTATCTATTACTTCTGCCCATACAGATATGTCTTCCGTGCCATAGGTACTAACATAGAGATCTCTTGCCGCTTCCTCGGATACCAGAAGGTCTCCGCGTATGTACCCTTCCACATCACCGGAAGATACCTGAATCCATCCGTCCTTTTCCCCAACCGCTACAGCTACGCCGCCTTTGGGAAGACGTCCCACTCTCTGACTGTTGATAGATGCATCCACCCGGATATTGGCATAAGTGTTAACATCTGCTGCTACTTTATCTGTCCAGACCGCTTCTGTCTGGGTGTTATCGGGGGTATCGCCTGTGGTATCCGCGAAGGTGGGAACTGTCATTGCCAGGGACAACGCCAGTGCACCGCCCATACTGTATACTACATGTTTTGTTCTTGCTCTCATACTTACCTCCTGAACAATTTCTATAATTTTTAATTTTGTTTTTTGAAATTGTTACAAACTTATTAATTTTTGTTACGGATGTATTGTAGCAAGATTACGTATTATTGTCAAGCGGGTATTTTCTGTCACTTTTTGGAAAGGGGGGGACGGAAACCGGCAGGGCCCGGGGATGGGAAGGCAAAGGCAGAGATGCTTGCTGCTTCATTTCTCCTCAGCTAACTGCCTGGCCGTTCACTAAGAATCTCAGGAGAGCCTTCGATTCTAAGTAACCGCCGGCAGTGGATCTTCGGACGCATTCCGCAGTCTGCGCATCTCTGCCTTTGCCTTCCCATCCCCGGGCCCTGCCGGTTTCCTGGATATACAAGACGATACTTCTTATTTTTTGTTATGTTCTGTTAAAGTATGGAGTCCATTTTTTTAATGCCTGCCGCATTTCCTGGTAATCCGGAAGTTTCCATTCCCAGTTGGGGCTTCCCACGGTGGATGGGGTGTTTAGTCTTGCACAGCTGTCATACTCCAGCAGGTCTGCGGCGGGGAGGATCGCGTATTCGGCTGGGCTGGACAAGGCATAGGCTATGAGACGGCTGGCAGGAGTTCTGTTTTTAAAACCTTTTTTCCTCAGAAATCGGCGGATTTTTCGTTTTCCGGCAGGCGTTTGTTCCTGATACCAGCCACGGATGGTGTCGTTATCGTGGGTTCCGGTGTAGATAATCATATTTTCTGTATCCCTGAACCTATCCCTGGCATATTTTCCCCGGGTGTCTATGGTAAATTGAAGAATCTTCATTCCCTTCAGATGATAGTGTTCCTTCAGCGTGTAAACCTGAGGGCGGAGCTCTCCCAGATCCTCCGCAACCAGGGATATCCCGGGAATCTCCCGGTAAAGGGTATCTAAAACCTCATATCCGGGGGCCTCCACCCACTCACCTTCGATGGCAGTGGGACAGGTTGCGGGAATCTTCCAGAATGTGTCGAAGGCCCTGAAATGATCAATCCGGACAATGTCAAACAGACGGCTGTTATACGCCATACGGTCTGTCCAGAAACGGTACCCGTTTTCTCTCATATAGCTCCAGTCATAGATAGGATTCCCCCACCTCTGGCCGTCAGCGCTAAAATAATCCGGCGGCACTCCGGCGATAAAAGACGGCTTTCCCTCCGCATCCAGAAGGAAGTTCTCTTTCTGCGCCCAGACATCCACAGAGTCCACCCCCACATAAAAAGGAACATCTCCCATAATCCGGACTCCCTTTTCATTGGCATACTGCTTCAGCTTCATCCACTGACGGTAAAAAACATATTGAAGGAATATCTGGTATCGGATCTCTCCCTCATAAGGCGCAATATCTGCCTTCCTGTCTTCCGGCCATGCTTTGAGCTCTGCAGGCCAGATATTCCAGCAGGCATCACCCTCCGCCCTGCGGAATGCCCGGAATACCCCATACTCTCTTACCCAGTCCTGCCTCGCAAACTCCAGAAATTCTTCATTCTCCTGAAATGCCGCAAATGCATTTCTCAAAATAACATCCTTATACGCCCTCACCTTCCCATATTGGATGCGCTGTCCGTCTTTCCAGGATCCGGCGGGGGGAATGTCTGTCAGCAGCCCTTCCTGCCTCAGTTCCTCCAGACTGATATAAATTTCATCTCCGGCCTTAGAAGAATAAGGCTGATAAGGAGAATTCCCATATCCCAGAGGATTTAAGGGAAGGATCTGCCAGATCCCTGCCCCGGCCTTTGCAATCATATCAATCCATTCATACGCAAAAGCCCCCAGTTCTCCAACCCCTGTACAGGAAGGAAGAGATGCAACCGGGAGCAAAATACCCGTTTCTTTCATTGTGTTCCGCCTCCTTTAGCCTCTTCTCTGCCTGTATGCCTCATAGGCCAGGATCCCGCACGCCATAGCGGCATTCAGAGACTCTACCTGTCCGCACATAGGTATTTTAATCTTCACATCCGCCCCAAATGACAGCGCATCGGACAGACCGTTTCCTTCGTTCCCGATCAAAAATCCTGTCCCCCCGGTATAGTCCTGTCTGTCGTAGTCACTGACTCCCTGAAGGTGAGCGGCATAGGTAGTAATCCCTGCCTCCTTCAGCCGGGGCAGGATCCCTAAAAGAGAATCCGTATAGAGAAACGGAACCCGGTAAACAGAGCCCATGGTAGACCGTATTACCTTAGGATTATAGATGTCCACAGTGTTTCTGCTCATGATCACGCCGGTGACCCCGGCCCCCTCTCCGGTTCTCAGGATAGTTCCCAGATTCCCCGGATCCTGAAGATCTTCCAGCAGAAGAAGAAAGGGTGTCCCATCTTTGGTATTCCCGCCGAGAATCTCCTCCAGGGTATACGCCATCTGCCGCATGACACAGAGAATCCCCTGGGGGGACATGGTATCCGAAAGACCTTTAAACACTTTGTCCTCCACCACTTCTGTCCCCTGACAGTCCGGGCCGAACCCCTTACTCTCCAGCAAATCCCTGTGCTCCGATTTTTCCAGAAAGCTCTGGGAACAATATACCTTCTTAATGTTATCCCGGGGGGCCTCGGCGAACATTTTGCTGCCCTCCACCACAAAAAGCCCCTGCTCCTTCCGGGCCCTGGGCTTTTTCTCCAGCTGTACAATATTCTTAATCTGGGGATTGGATGTACTGGTAATCATATCTTCCACCTACCTCTGCAATCTGGCAAGACTCTCATTCTCACCCACTATCATTAACGTCTGTTCTTCGAGAAACGGTTCGTCCGGCTTTACATTCACCTGGACATCGTCCCCTACCTTCACGCCGACTACATTTACCCCAAATTTATCCCTGAGGTTCAGCTCGATTAAGGTTTTCCCTACCCATTCCTCAGGCACCGGCAGCTCAGCCAGACTAAACTTGGAGGAAAGCTCAAAAAAGTCAACAAATCCCCCTGACATCAGGTTCTTGGCAACCCTGGTTCCCATGGACCATTCCGGATGGATGATCTCATCTGCTCCTACCTTCTTCAGGATAGTTGCGTGGAGCTTGTTCACAGCCTTCGCCATCACATACTTCACGCCTGCCTCCTTGGCAAATATAGTAGCCATAATACTGGCCTCCATATTTTCAGCAACCCCCACAATCACCACATCCACATTGGAGATTCCGAGGGATTCCAGGACTCCCGTCTCTGTAATGTCTGCCCGGGCCGCATAGGAAACCTCCTTGGCAATGCTATGCACAATTTCTTCATCTGTATCCACTGCCATCACCTCAAATCCGGCTTTTGCCAGTGTCTCTGCCACTGCATATCCAAACTTCCCCAGGCCGATAACTGCGTAGGATTTCTTTCCCATATTCGTACCTCCTATCCAATCAAAATCTTTTCTTCCGGCAGGTGTATATTTGAAGTCTGCCTGCGGGCCTGTATCGTAACCGCCGTGGCCAGTGTTACCGGCCCGATTCTGCCGATATACATAGTAAGAATTACAATCAGCTTCCCGGCTGCGGAAAGATTAGGTGTCAGCCCCCTGCTCAGACCGACGGTCCCCACAGCAGAAGTCATTTCATATAAAATATCAAGAAAGGGAGCATCCGATACCAGGGTAATCCCCACAACAGAAATAAAAAGAACACTGAAGCTTACCAGCACCACGATCAGTGCTGTACGGATATAGGTATCAGATACCTTCCTTCGGAATACCTCTGTCTCCTTCTTTCCCCGCAGAAAAGTTACCGCTGTCAGAACCAGTACCCAGACAGTCGTCGTCTTCACTCCGCCGGCTGTCCCCATAGGGGAACCTCCGATGAACATCAGGAGCATACACACCATCACAGACGCCTCCCTCAATTTATCCTGTGCAATCGTAAAAAATCCGGCAGTCCTGCAGGTAACCGACTGGAACAGGGACGCCATCCATGTCTGCCCCGTGGTAAAATCTCCCATGG
Organism: Lactonifactor longoviformis DSM 17459; assembly: GCF_900129135.1. Classification (GTDB taxonomy): domain Bacteria; phylum Bacillota; class Clostridia; order Lachnospirales; family Lachnospiraceae; genus Lactonifactor; species Lactonifactor longoviformis. The sequence continues at coordinate 37,313 of NZ_FQVI01000026.1, read as the reverse complement.
TGCCGGGATTGTGATTTTCGAACAGAAAGATCAGCACAGTCCCCCCTGCAATAAGAATCCCCGTACTGCTCAGCACCAATTTGGAGTTCAGATTCAGATACCTCCAGGTTTTCTTCCATTCTATCTCTTTTTTAACGATCCTTCTGCCTGTTCCCACCAGATCCCACCAGACCATATAGCCCAGGCCGCCAATTACAATCAGACCCATGGTGGTAAAGTTGACCAGAGGACTCTTTGCGTACTCCGCCAGGCTGGTATCCCCCATAATGTCCATTCCCGCATTGCAGAACGAGGATACCGCGTTAAAAACAGACACAAAGATTCCCTTTCCCGCGCCGAATCTGGGAACAAACGCAAAGCAGTATAAGACCACGCCTATTGCTTCCACAATAAGCGTTCCCGTCACAATCTTCCGAATCAGCCTGGCAAGACCGCTCATAGAGTCCAGATTAAAGGATTCCCGTATCCTGTTCCTGTCATTCAGCGTAATCCGCTTTCCCACAACCATTAACACAATGGTACTCATGGTGATAATTCCGAACCCGCCCAGCTGGATTAATATCAGGATTACAACCTTGCCGAACAAAGACCAGCTGCCTGCTGTAGATACCGTAGTCAGCCCGGTCACACACACAGAAGTGGTAGCGGTAAATAATGCGTCGATAAAGGTGGTATGCACTCCGGGAGCCGAAGATACCGGCAGATATAAAAGAATTGCGCCTACAAAAATTACCCCCGCAAAACCGAGGGCAATTATTTGTGCTGTTTTTAATTTTGTACCGAGATTTTTTAAAGAATTCATGAGCAATGTCTCTTAACTGTTATTTTACATTTTTACTGTAATTGTGGGATAGAGCATGGCCTATCTCATAGGTATATTCAGGAATCGACTTGGTCATAGCCAGAGCCTCGTTAATATCAAAATCAACGTATTCCCCATTCTTATAACCGATTACCCGCTGCGTCTTCCCTTCCAGAAGAACATCCACAGCCTTAGCGCCCATAATGGATGCGTATACACGGTCCTTACAGGTAGGGCTGCCGCCCCGCTGCATATGGCCCAGAATCGTTGCCCTGGTCTCAATTCCTGTGGCAGCCTCGATCCGCTTTGCCATGGCCTCAGAATGTCCGATTCCCTCCGCATTGATGATGATATGGTGCTTCTTGCCTCTCTTGCGGTTCTCAATAATATTATTAATTACCTTCTGTTCATCGTAATCATATTTCTCCGGAAGAAGAATATCCTCAGCGCCGTTGGCAATTCCGCACCACAGTGCCAGATACCCCGCATTCCTTCCCATAACTTCTATAATGCTGCAGCGCTCGTGAGAGGTTGAGGTATCCCGTACCTTATCGATGGCCTCCATGGCGGTATTTACCGCAGTGTCAAACCCAATTGTATATTCTGTGCAGGCAATGTCCAGGTCAATGGTGCCCGGAACACCTACGGTATTGATCCCCAGATTGGCCAGCTTCTGAGCGCCGGCAAAGGATCCGTCACCGCCGATGACTACCAGTGCGTCAATCCCGTGCTTCCTGCAGATCTCAGCCCCTCTTTTCTGCCCCTCTTCCGTGCGGAACTCCGCACAGCGGGCCGTATAGAGAATGGTGCCTCCCCGCTCAATGGTATCTGAAACGTCAACTGCCGTCATATCAATAATTTCTTCATTCAGCAAACCATTGTAACCTTTTAAAATGCCCTTCATCTTACAGCCCCTGGACAATCCCCGCCTTACAACCGCACGAATCGCTGCGTTCATACCCGGGGCATCTCCGCCGCTGGTTAAAACACCGATAGTTTTTATCTCTTTCTTAGCAGTCATCTTATCCCTCCATTAATTGTCTGCACATTTTTTAACAATCTTCCACTATTCGTTCCTATTCTAATGCATTTTCATGAGTTTTTCAATACTCTTTTCTACAAGTTTAACGTTGCTTTCACCGTATTTTTCCCGCAATTTGACGAAAATACCAGTCTCAAGATCCACGTTCATAGAGGAGGGCAGCATTTTTTTTGCTTTTTCAGAACGAAGAAAGATCATCACCTGGCTTTTCCCGGGACAGCTTCTGATTTCCCCATAGAGTTCCTCCCGGGCATTTCTGAATTCCTCCAGATCTTTAAACTGCACCCAGAGTTCCCGTGGTACTGCCTCAAAGGAAAGGATTTTTTCACAGATAAGTTTGCTGGGTTTATCATCCTCCACTGAGATTCTTCCCTGGATAAATACTTTAGAGTCTACTTCCATCAGCATAGCATTGTTTTCATAATCCCGGGGGAATACCACAACCTCCACGGTTCCCAGCAGATCTTCCAGAGTGAGGAAGGCCATGGTTTTATTGTTTTTAGTATATTTTATGGTTTTGCCGGTAATCATTCCGCCCAGGACCGCTTTCGCTCCGTCGTATACCTTGGGCATACCGGTCTCCTCGTCAGGCATAAAGTCTGAGGTAACCGCCGTTATATTTTTTCTCCATACCTGTTCATATTCTTCCAAGGGATGGCCGCTGATATACACACCCAGAACCTCTTTTTCAAATGCCAGCAGTGTTTCCTTCTCATATTCCTTCACATCAGGCATTCTCACCTCATACTCCAGCTTTTCTTCCTCAGAAACCAGATCAAAGAGGCTCATCTGGCCTGCCATAACCGTCTTTTTCTCCTGGTTGACCCCATCCAGAATCTGAGCATAGACCATCATCTGCTGCCGGCGGTTCCCGGGCAGACTGTCAAAGGCTCCGGCCTTGATAAAGTTCTCAAGCGTCCTTTTGTTCACTTCCTTGCCTGACAGGCGTTCTATGAAATCTTTCAGGGTCTTGAAGGGCCCGTGTTCTGCCCTTTCCTCCACAATAGCCTGGATCACCGGGCGGCCGATGCTTTTAATGGCAGACAGCCCATAGCGTATACTGTATCCCTCAACGGAAAAGGCACTTTCTCCTGTATTGATATCAGGGGGCAGAATCTGGATCCCCATCTGGCGGCAGGTAAGAATGTACTCAGAAACCTTAGTGGGCATTTCGATTACGGATGTCATCAAAGCAGCCATATATTCCACAGGAAAATAACATTTCAGATAGGCAGTCTGGTAGGATACCACCGCATACGCAGCCGCATGGGACTTATTAAACGCGTATTTAGCAAAGTCAATCATCTCATCATAAATCTTATTAGCTGTCTTTTCGCTGATTCCCCGGTTGATACATCCGGGCACCCCTTCCTCTTCATTGCCGTATACAAAGCTCTGGCGTTCTTTTTCCATGACAGACGCTTTTTTCTTGGACATAGCCCTTCGGAGCAGATCGCTTCGTCCCAGCGTATAGCCCGCCAGAGCCTGTACAATCTGCATAACCTGCTCCTGGTAGACGATACACCCGTAGGTCGCCTTTAAAATAGGCTCCAGCTGGGGACAGTCATAAGTAATGGTCTCCGGATGGTTTTTTCCCCGGATATACTGGGGAATAAAATCCATGGGGCCGGGACGGTACAGGGAAATTCCCGCAATAATATCTTCCAGGCTCTGGGGACGCAGCTCCTTCATAAAGTTCTTCATCCCTGCGCTCTCCAGCTGGAAAATACCTTCAGTTTTGCCGCTTCCCACAAGTGCCAGCACCTGTGGATCGTTATAATCAATGGTATCCAAATCCAGGGAATGCCCAAGACTTTTTTCCGCAAGCTTCTGGGCATTCTGGATAACCGTCAGAGTCCGCAGGCCTAAAAAGTCCATTTTCAGGAGCCCCAGCTCCTCCAGAGTGGTCATGGTGAACTGTGTTGTAATGGAACCGTCAGAGGCTCTCGAGAGAGGTACATACTCGTCCACCGGCTTCTGGCTGATTACCACGCCTGCTGCATGCATAGAGGTGTGGCGGGGAAGCCCCTCCAGACGCCGGGACATATCAATAAGCTTCTGAACCGTATCATCTTCCTCGTACATCTCCCGGAGTTCACGATTCATCTTCAGCGCTTTATCTATGGTAATATTTAATTCATTGGGGATCATCTTCGCGATGGTATCGCACTGGGCATACGGCAGATCCATCACCCGCCCCACATCCCGGATCACACCTCTGGCAGCCATAGTACCAAAAGTTACAATCTGTACCACCCGGTCCTTCCCGTACTTTTCCACCACATAGTCAATAACCTCCTGGCGCCGTTCAAAACAGAAATCCACATCAATATCCGGCATGGATACACGTTCCGGATTCAGGAAACGTTCAAACAGAAGATCATAGCGGATGGGATCCAGCTGTGTAATCCCAAGGGTATATGCTACCAGGCTGCCCGCGGCGGATCCTCTTCCCGGACCGACAATAATGTCCTTTTCCCTGGCATAACGGATGAAATCCCATACAATGAGAAAGTAATCCACATATCCCATGTTAGAGATAACACCCAGCTCATAATCCAGGCGCTGGGAAAGCTCCTCCGCCCGTTCCGGGGAATACTTATCCCTCAGGCCGTCATAGCACAGTTTGTTCAGGTACTCCCAGGCCGTATACCCCTGGGGAACGTCAAATCTTGGCAGCTTTGTGACGCCGAATTCTATCTCCACATTGCATCTCTCGGCTATTCTATGGGTGTTTTCCAGAGCCTCCAGGGCATAAGGAAACAGCGCTTCCATCTCCTGAGGTGACTTTACATAATACTGTCCCCCCTCGTAGCGCATTCTGTCCTCATCCTGAAGTTTTTTTCCAGTCTGGACACAGAGGAGAATATCATGGGATTCAGCATCTGTGACATAGGTATAGTGCACGTCGTTGGTGGCGATCAGGGGGATTCCCAGCTCCTGGCTCATACGCATAAGCTGCTGATTCACATATTGCTGCTCCGGGATCCCGTGGTCCTGAAGCTCCAGGAAAAAATTCCCCTTTCCAAATACATTTTCATATTTTAACGCGGCTTGCTTTGCCTCTTCGTAAAATCTCTTTGAAATATTTCTTGCAACTTCTCCTGCAAGGCAGGCGGATGATGCAATAATTCCTTCATGAAATTCTTCCAACACTTCCATATCCACCCTGGGTTTGTAATAGAAACCTTCCACAAACCCCTTGGATACTATTTTCATCAGGTTTTGATAGCCCTGATTATTCTCTGCCAGCAGTACCAGATGGTAATACCGGTCCTCGCCCCCGGTGATTTCTTTGTCAAATCTGGAGTTCGGGGCCACATATACCTCGCATCCCATGATAGGTTTGATCCCCTGGGCTTTGGCTTCCCTATAAAAATCAATGCACCCAAACATGACCCCATGGTCTGTTATGGCTGCACTGTCCATCCCCAGTTCTTTTACTCTGGATACATATTCTTTTATTTTATTGGAACCATCCAGCAGGCTGTATTCTGTATGCACATGTAAATGGGTAAATTGTGTCATAGCTTACTCCGTTTTGCGAAGCAATACATTGAACCATTCATTGCCTTCGCTCTCTTTGCGGATATCCTCTGTAACCCAGATATCTATTAATTCCACATTACGCAGGCTCTCAACCAGATCCTCCAGGGCTCTCTTAGAGTAATCACAGAAATATCTCCCGTTATACTGTCCGTCCCTGTCCCCTTTCCGCACTGAAAAATACATGATTCCTCCCTCTTTCAGGGAACGTATCACCTTTTTCATAGCCTTCTTCACTTCCTGCGGCGTAAAATGTCCGATAATAGCACAGGCCCAGACACCGTCAAAGACGTCATCAAAGTCCATGTCCTCAAGCCTTAAGTTCAGTACTTCCTTTCCTGTATGGATACTGGCCAGCTTGCACATCTCTGCGGAAGCGTCCATTGGAGTTACTGAGATTCCTTCTTCTTCCATATAAAGGGTGTCACGACCGGAACCGCAGCCCAGGTCCAATACCTCCGCATTCTCTGGGAGCAGTTCAATAAAGGGCTTCAGCATCTCTTCCATACTTAAGTCTACTGTTTTCTCAAAATAAGGTATCGCGTATCGGTCATAATAGTCAATCGAGTCCACGTAATTTCCTCCTTTAAAAATTCAACTGTTACTTCAGTTACTTACCTATGATGGGCTGTCCGATCAGGAAGCAAAACTCCATGATCCCGCAGCAGCCGCCAAATGTGAGCAAAGCTCCTCATGGTTTGCTAACGCTCATTATATCATAACTTGTCCCCCGCGTGAAGATTGATCTTACAGTTTATAGATCCTGCCGCCCTCGATCTTTACCCTTTTTTCCTTCAGCAGATGACCAACTGCCCGCTTAAACGCATTTTTGCTCAGCCCGAACTCTCTTTGGATCACCTCCGGTGCCGCCTTGTCATCAAAGGGCAGTACCCCGGCAAATTCTTCAATCACCTGAAGAACATTTTTGGCGTCCTCGTCAATCTGGATATATGCCTTCTGTTTTGTGCTGAGATCCAGCTTTCCATCTTCCTTCACATTGGTCACACGGCAGGAGAGAACATCTCCAACCTTATATTCCCCCTGGGCTTCCCTCTTGGGAATCAGACCGGAATATTGATTGTCCACAGCCACAAACACTCCGAAATTGTCACTGATTTCATAGACCCGTCCCGTCACCTCATCCCCGATAATATAGGGAGAATTCTTTTTCAGGTAATGATAAACCTTCATAGTAGCACAGAGGCGGTCGCTCTTATCCGCGTACAGGGCCACCAGACACTCCTCGCCCTCGTGCACCCGTTTCGTCTGCTCCTTAAAAGGAAGAAAGAGATCCTTCTCCAACCCCCAGTCCAGAAACGCCCCGATCTTTCCAACCGCAGCCACCTTCAGCACCGCCAGGTGGCCAAGCTCCGCCGCAGGCTCCCGTGTGGTGGCAATCAGCCGGTCCGAAGAGTCCTTATAGATAAATACCGTAAGAACATCCCCCTCACCGGTTCCCTCGGGCACCTGCTTTTTGGGAAGCAATACCCTCTCCTTCTCCCCGGCACCAATCTTTTCTCCAAGATATACGCCAAAGTCAACAAGTTTAACAACTGTCAATTCCTGTTTTCTACCTAACTGAATCATTTTTACTCCTTCGCTTTCTCCAAACAAATGTCAAAAAGGGACAGGCCAGTCTGATTTTGGGACGTGTACTTTCTAGAAAGTACACGTCCCCTTTTCGGTCCCCTGAAACTCAACGATCACATATACTTCTCCCTGCTCATCGCACAGGGCTACGGTATACACTTCATCTGCAGCATGTACCCTGGGAATTATCATATCTCCCAGCACTGCCTGCTTTTTATATTCTGCCCGCATCTGACGGATGATAAAGTCCTCAGGCACCCACTCCATTGCCATCTGTACATACTGGCCGTTATTCACATGATGATTCGTGTCCAGATGATGGGGCCGTACCGGAAATGCCTCCTGTATCCGGCTGTCCGAAGGAAGCTTTATTTTCCTGGGGGCATAGTTCATATCCAGCTTTTCCTCCAGATGATAGCCTTCGATCTGTTCAGAGGCTACGAGAGCCGGTGAATTCGTCTCCAGGTCCATGTATGCCCAGAGGGAATTGGCATAGGCTGCCATCCGCCCTTCCCCGTCTGTGAGGGTGAAGTTCCTGCTCCCCAGGAATTTCCTGAAATCATAGGGCCAGGTGCTTACGGTTACTTTTTCACACAGTGAGGGATATCTGTCGATAACAATCTGCCAGGATGACAGAAGCCATACCTTCTTATGTTCAGCCAGATAGTCGATTCCTAATCCCACATCTTCTGAATGGAAGGTGCTGCAGTCCTGAAAATAATTTAATATAGCGTTTAACGTGATCCTTCTGTCCTCTCCAACCTCGCTGTACCGAATCCTGCTGTCAAATGAATACATGCTGCTCCTTCCTTTCTTCTCTGTCCCACCAGCCTCCGCGAGACATAATACGTCCAAACCTTCCGGTAAATTTCTCTGTACCAAAAAATAAAGTCCCAAGTAAGACTTGGGACTTTCATAAGCTGGGCTACAAGGATTCGAACCTTGAAATGACGGAGTCAGAGTCCGTTGCCTTACCATTTGGCGATAGCCCAATTTCGCGACAAAATGAATTATACAATATAACGTATTTAAATGCAAGTACTTTTTAAAATTTTTTTTATTTTTTTTATTACGTACCCACAAACCCCTGATCCACCGTGATCACAAACTGGTAGCGTCCGTCTTTTTCCTGCATCATTCGAATAACCTTGTCTAATAATTCTTCCTGCCCCTTTTTGTCGTAGTCAAAGGGAACTACAAGATCAAAGATAAGATTAATTTGTCTCTTGCCCTTCACCATCCTGAAATCATGCATGTTCAGCCGTTCGTCAATAACCTGCAGAACCTCTTCCAGCTCCTGTTTTGATTTTAACACTTCTTCATCCCTGACTTCGATGGGATCCATATGAATCACTAAGAATATCCCCAGTTCTCTGGCCACTTCCCGCTCGATCCGGTCAATGATCTCATGGGATTCTTCAATATCCGCATCCCTGGGGACCTCTGCGTGGATGGAGGCCATACTTTTATTGGGTCCGTAATTATGTACGATGAGATCATGCGTTCCCAGTATCCCCTCATAAGCCTCTACCATTTCGGATATCTTCTTATATAATTCCGGATCTGCCGCCTCCCCTATCAGCGGCTCCAGAGTCTCCTTCGCAATGGAGATTCCGGCCCACATAACCATCAGGGATACCAGAAGGCCCGCCGCTGCGTCAATGTTCACTCCCGCAAACCTGCAGATAAGAATAGAGATAAGGGTGGCTGACGTGGTCACCGCATCTCCCATAGAATCTGCCGATGTGGCAAGCATCACCTTAGAGTTAATCCGCTTTCCCAGCTTTCTGTTAAACAATCCCATCCACAGTTTCACTCCCACGGAAAGGACCAGTATCAAAAAGGGAACCAGCTGAAACGTAATCGCCTCCGGGTGCATAAGCTTGCCCGCACTGCTTTTGAAAAATGAAAACCCTACCTGTATGACAAGGAACGCAACAATAAAAGCTGCAATATATTCCATCCTTCCATGGCCAAAGGGATGCTCCTTATCCGCGGGTTTCCCGGCCATCTTCACCCCCACAAAGCTAATCACCGAAGATGCCGCATCCGACAGGTTGTTAAAGGCATCCGCCATGACCGCTATACTGTGCATCAGCATTCCAATCAGCAGCTTTATCCCAAATAAAAGTACATTGCAGAGAATACCTACCATACTGGAAAGGATTCCATATCTGGTCCTGACCTCCTCACGTCCGATGTCCTCATAATCTTTCACAAATCTGCGCACTAAATATTCTGTCATCTTTTCATCCGTCTCCTTACTCTTTCCCCCATATAGTATCGGGATTCTCTGTCTGCGTCAAGACATATTCTTACCGGCAGGCGCATAAGATTATAATAGAACCATTTCATAAGGAGGATGGAACCCATGTCATCTTGTTCTGTACTAGTAAACCGGGAGTACCGCCTGCCTGCCTCATACATTCCAAAGAATCTGGTGGAGCCTTCCATCCCCTTTGATGCACCGGCAGGGGATCCCAAGCGGCTCCTGAGAAAAGACGCGGCAAAGGCTGTACACGCCCTGTTTCAAAGGGCAAAAAGCTGTCAGATTACCCTCTGGGGGGTCTCCGGCTACCGGCCCTACAGCCGCCAGGAAGAGCTCTATAAAGCCGCCTTAAAAAAAGAAAATCTGACCGCTGACTCTCCGCCGGAAGAATTATGTAAACTTCTTGTGGCGCCCCCGGGCGCCAGCGAGCACCAGACAGGGCTTGCCCTGGATGTCTCCTGTCCCGATGTTGCCTTTGACCTGGTAGAAGAGTTTGCTGAAACTCAGGCCGGCAAATGGCTGAAGGCCTATGCCCCCCTGTACGGCTTTGTCATCCGCTATCCCAAAGGCAAAGAAGCCGTCACCGGGTACGCCTATGAACCCTGGCATATCCGTTACGTATCCAAGTCTTTGGCCCTGTATCTCTCTCTTACAGGTCTCACCCTGGAGGAATATCACCGGATCTAATCATCCGGTGTTTTTTTCTGCCATTTTCCCCGATTGTACTGTCAAAAATACCAAATATTTGCACGTTTTTTCTGGAATTGTGTTATAATAGCTACAAATCTTTTGAAGGAGAGCTATTGTTATGAGAGCCATGAATCTTACCTTACTGACCGACCTGTATGAATTGACTATGATGCAGGGATATTTTAAAAATCCTACCCATCAGATTGTTGTATTCGATGTGTTCTACAGAACCAATCCCTGCAAGGGCGGATATGCCATTGCCGCAGGTCTGGAGCAGGTTGTAGAATATATTAAAGACCTTCATTTTACAAGCGATGATATTGCTTACCTGAAAAGCCTGCATATCTTTGAACAGGATTTTCTGGATTACCTGAAGGGCTTCTTTTTTTCCGGTGATATCTATGCTATCCCGGAGGGAACTGTTGTCTTCCCCCAGGAGCCGCTCCTGAAGGTTGTAGCCCCTGTCATGGAAGCCCAGCTTATTGAGACTGCAATATTAAATATTATCAATCACCAGAGTCTTATCGCTACCAAGGCTTCCAGAATCGTCTACGCCGCCAAGGGCGCGGGCATCATGGAATTCGGACTTCGCAGGGCCCAGGGGCCGGATGCGGGAATCTTCGGGGCAAGGGCGGCCATGATCGGTGGCTGTGTGGGAACCTCCAATGTCCTCACCGGCCAGATGTTTGATGTGCCGGTCCTCGGCACTCATGCCCACAGCTGGATTATGAGCTTTTCGGATGAATATACCGCCTTTAAAACCTATGCGGATATGTATCCTGACGCCTGTACCCTGCTGGTAGATACCTACGACACACTGAAATCCGGTGTTCCCAACGCCATCCGGGTATTCCGGGAGATGAAGGATGCAGGGCATCCCCTGACCCACTACGGAATTCGTCTGGACAGCGGAGATTTGGCCTATCTGTCTAAGGAGGCCCGGAAAATGCTGGATGCGGCAGGCTTTACCGATGCTACCATCGCCGCCTCCAGCGATCTCGACGAATACCTGATCGACAGCCTGAAAACCCAGGGAGCCAAAATTGATTCCTGGGGTGTGGGGACCAACCTCATAACCTCCAGCGGACATCCCGCCTTCGGAGGCGTGTATAAAATGGCTGCCATCCGGGACAGGGACGCCGCAGAATTCACACCCAAGATAAAGCTCTCCGAGAATACTGAAAAAGTCACCAATCCCGGCAATAAAACCATTTACAGAATCTACAGCAAAGCCACAGGAAAGATCCGCGCCGATCTCATCTGCCTGGCAGAGGAATCCTTTGATGAAGCTCAGGATATGATCATTTTTGATCCCATAGACACCTGGAAACGGACTAAAATCGTTGGCGGAACCTACGCCCTTCGGGAACTCCTGGTTCCGGTATTCCTGAAAGGGGAATGCGTATACCAGTCTCCCACGGTTATGGAAATCAGGGATTACTGCAGAAAGGAACTGGATACCCTCTGGGACGAAACCCGGCGGCTTATGAACCCCTCGGAGGTATATGTAGACTTGTCAGATCGCCTTTATGAGTTAAAAAAGGCATTATTGGAAGAGATGGGTTCTGCCTCCATAAAATAGTACATGCAAACCTGGGGTCTGCGCATTTTTGCCAGGGCCCAGGTCTTTTTATGCCTCTGTTCGCCTCAAAAAGGCCAGGGCATTGTCAAAGTACATTTTATCTATGGCAGCCCGGGGAATTCCGTGGGATAACAGATAGTCGGCCGCTGAGCCAAACTTAAAAGGCGAATTCAAAACAGGAGCGATCTCAGCTCCGTCAAAGTCGCTGCCGCATGCAATTACATCTTCGCCTCCAAGCTCCAGCATATGAGATACCTGCCGGTAGACCTGATCCAAACCGCCGGATCCATCCTCCCCCAAAAAATGTCTGTACAGATTAACACCCACCAGTCCCCCTCTTCTGGCAATCTCCTGAAACTGCCAGTCCTTGAGGTTCCTATTGTGAGGGCACACACTCCGCAGATTAGAGTGGGTTGCAATAAAGGGACCATCCGCGGCACAGCACAGATCATCAAATCCGGGATCGTTCAGATGGGAAGCATCCATTATCATATGCACCTCCTCCATTTTTCTGATCACCTGTCTGCCGAAGGAGGTAAGCCCCCTATCCGTGCAATTTCCTGAACCTAATTCATTCTCTCCATTCCACACAAGCGTCATTATCTTTACCCCCCGGCCCGCAAAATGCGAAACATTCTCTAAATCGCCGTCTAATGCCCTCCCGTTTTCAATGGAGCGGATAAGAGCACATTTACCCTTTTGCGTAAGGGCCTCTATATCAGCCGCCGACTCTGCCAGCCCGGCAATGTTTCCCTGAAGCACCCCCAGTTCCTCCAGATAGTCAAGATAATGATCCGCGTAGGCTCTTCCGCCTCCCTTCGGGCAGGTATCCGGCACAAAGACAGCCATGGTCTGGCAAAGGCACTGAAACTTATCCAGGTCTGCCAGAGAAAACTGTGTGTCCCGGCAGTAAAAGCCCTCTTTCCGGTCGCACAGAGGAACAATTGTGTCGCAGTGTAAATCAAATAGTCTCATCTTGGGTTCTCCTTTCCCTTCGCAGTGTTCTCCTACTACTATATCATAAACTATTCTTTTGTTTCCAGCTTCCTTCCTTTAACCCTCACTGTAATAAATACACTCCTTAATCTAAGAAGCAGCATATCTCTGGAGCAGCAAAAAATAAGCTGTTTTTTACAAAAAATGTATAAAGTTATATTAGGTTCAGAGAATCTTAAAGTACTATAATTTAAGTGTTAAAGCTGAATATTTTTGTGAAAAGTAAAAATTAATGAATTAAGCATAATTTCCTTCATTTTACAAATAATACATTTATCTACAGATAAAAATGTAATAGAAAATATAGCATGGAGGAAGCAGATTGTATGAGAGCTACAGGGATAGTCAGAAGAATCGATGATTTAGGCCGGGTTGTAATACCGAAAGAAATAAGAAGAACATTACGGATACGGGAGAGCGATCCTCTGGAGATTTTTACGGATCGGGAAGGAGAAATTATTCTGAAAAAATATTCCCCCATCGGGGAGTTAGGAGCCTTCGCTAAAGAATATGCGGAGGCATTGTCAACGACTATGGGAAGTCTGGTTTGTATTGCAGACCATGACCAGATTGTGGCCGCCGCAGGTCCCGGCGCCAAGGAATATCTGGGCAGACGAATTAATAAAGACCTGGAGGGCTTTATTGCAGAAAGAAGGTCCAGCTGTACCTCAAGCGGGAACTTTATTAAAATAGTTGAGGATGACAGTCAGTCTTATACCGGACAAACCATATACACTATAACAAGCGCGGGAGATGCCATTGGAGCAGTCCTTTTATTATGCAGGGACGGCAGTGTGAAAATGGATGAGACTGAGAAAAAAGTGGCTGCAGTAGCCGCAGGATTTTTAGGAAGGCAGATGGAACAGTAAGCTATTACTACATGATCGTATCTATGATAAAAAGCAAGAGAGCCGCTATAGTACTATGGCCGTCTTGCTTTTTTATATAAATGAGCTATGATAAGGCAAACCATAGAATTGAAACATACGATAAACATACAATACCGTAGATGTTAATTCTTTAAAGAGTATAGCTGAATCAGGCGATTGACCCCTGTTTTTCTGTAAAGGCTCTGCAGATGTTTTTTTAAAGTATGCTCGCTGATATGCAATTGCTGCGCCCATGTTTCCATACTCTGAGAAAGTGTTAAACTTTTCAGAACCTCCAGCTCCCGGGCCGTCAGGCGGCAGCGGACGGCTAAATCAAGAAGTTTCTCTTCTGCGTCAGTGGGGACAGCGTTTACCAGAGGGACAGAGCCGTCCGCCGTCTGCTTGTCTGCAGCTAAACGCTGGCTCAGATGGCGTGCAATCATTTGCAGGATCATGACTTCCTCATTTGTGTAATCTCCGGTTGTCTTGTCACGGTACAGGGACAGGCAGCCCAGCCCCTTGCCGTCGTGGCGCAGTGTGGCGTAGACTGCATAATGGAGATTGTAGGGAGCAAAGCAGTTGCGATAGATTGGAGAATGCTCTCGGATATCTCCCTCTTGGTAAAGGTCGCTGGTACGGTAGACCTTGCAGTCCGGTTCCCAGGAGACCCAGCGGTTTTTATCCTGCATCTCTAATTTGATGTACGTATCCTCCACGATAGTGTAAGCTTCCGGAAAACAGACGGGGTTGTCGTGATAAGTAGCGGTCAGGTCCTCGTGGTCAGTATAACTGAGGATACTGCAAAAGGTACAGGGTACAAGATGATATAACATTCTTAAAATGTCCAGCTTTATTTTGTCAATAGGGGCACTTCCATAAATCGTATACAGCAGGCTGTCAAATTGCATGAGTTTTTGGTTTTCCATGGCATACCCCCTTTCAAAAAATCAAGTTCTCCTTGGAAAGCGTCTGAAAATAAAAAGTTTTTATCATTATACCACATAAAAAGAAAATTTTGTATTATATTATTAGAACATTTCGGATACCCTGTCAGACACAAGTACCCACGTATCAGGAAGCATTTATACCAGAAAAGGAGTATTTTTAAAGTAGAAATAACGGAAACTGCTTCTTTTTTGGTATAGAAATAACTTCGGGAGACCATTCACAGAATCTTATTAATATGTTTTACTAATAATAGAAAAGCGGATGGATATCTGTAAAGTTTTCACTTTTTAATCTCTCGGCGATATACTGTCCGCAATTTAAACTATTATATGGAGGGTATTGTTATGCAAAAAGTCAATCTACTATATCTGTCTCAGGAAGACATCGTATCCCTGAATATTGGTTGGGACACCATCATTAATGCCGTTGAACGGGCACTGATCGAGCACAGCAACGGCACCGTTGAGAATCCGCCCAAACGCGGCGTACATACCAGGCCCGATTGCTTCATCCATGAGATGCCCGTTTACCTAAAGAACATGGACGCATGCGGCATCAAGTGGGTCAGCGGCTATCCTTCCAACCGGGAGAAAGGTCTGCCCTTTATCTTGGGCGTCCAGGTCATGAACTCTGCGGAAACCGGTGCTCCCTACTGCATTATGGATTGCCGATGGCTCACCGGCGTGCGGACTGCCGCTGTTACTGCTGCCACTGCTAAGCGCTTCGGCCGCAAAGATTCCAAGGTTTTGAGCATCGTAGGCGGCGGCGTGCAGGGTAAGATGCATCTGCGTGCCCTGAAGCATGTGCTGCCTGGCCTGGAAGAGTGCCGGGTCTATGATAAATTCGGCAATGTTGCCGAAGGTTTCGTGGATGAGATGAGCAGGGAATTCCCCGAGATGCTCATTAAGCAGTACCCGAAGACCGAGATGCTCATCCCTGACAGCGATCTGATTTTCACTCTGGCTGGCGCCAGCCTGGCCGACTATCCCTTCATGCCAGACATGGATCTGCCAAAGGGCGTCCTGGCAGGCAGCATTGAGTCAGCCCGCTCCTGGCCCGCCCGCGTCTGCCACAGCGCTGACAAATATATCACCGACGACCTGGTCTCCACCATCTCCTTCGGTGAGGAGTGCTATCCTGGAGGCTTCCCCGAGTGGACCGCCCAGACCGGAGATGTTATCAGCGGCAAAAAGCCCGGACGCGAATCGGATGACGAAATTGTCCTAGCCTTCAACTGGGGGCTGGCCTGTGAAGATATCTCCCTGGGATGGGATATATACAACGCCGCTAAAGAAAAGGGCGTGGGCACGATTCTGCCTCTGATGCAGACTGACATTTGATAGGCGTATTCGCTTGATTAGAAAGGTTCTAAATTATGGAAGAAAAAACTAATAGAAAACTCAGCGTAGCAGAAGCTTTGATTCTGCTGGTAATTTCGGTTGCTATCCTTATGTGGGGCGTCCTAATTGCCGGCACCCCCACCGCTATAAGCCTGATGATCTCTGGCACCATCTGCGCTTTATACGGCAGCGTCGTACTCCACCAGAAGTTTGACTATATCTTTGGCCACACCATGGAGATTGTCAGCGGTGCCATGCCGGCACTGTACTTCCTGATGTTCACTGGCGCCGTTTCCGCCGCCTGGATCGCCAGCAGTACCATTCCCTACATCATCTATGTGGGCCTTAGCATCATCAAACCCCAGATCTTCTTGTTTGCGGCGCTGCTAATCACCGCCCTGACCTCCTTCTGCACCGGTTCCAGCTGGGCCATAGTCGCCTCAGTAGGTCTTGCTCTGGCAGGCATTGGTCAAGGCCTGGGCATTCCCCCGGCGCTGACGGCAGGCTGCGTAGTCTCTGGCTGCTTCATGGGCGACAAGTGGTCCCCCCTCAGTGACTCCTGCAACCTGGTGGCCGCTACCTCAGGGCGGAAGTCCATTGATGTGTCTAAGAGTATGTGCGCCACCTCCGGCGGCGCACTGGTAATCTCCCTGGTGCTATACTTACTTATTGGGTTTAAGTATAGCAGCAACACAGACATCAGCCAGATCACGGAGTATATCTCCCAGTTGGACGCTTCATTCAACATGAGCATCCTGGCTCTGCTGCCCCTGGCGTTCGTCATCATTATGGTGATCTTAAAGTTCCCTATCCTGCCGGTCCTCTTTGGCGGCGTAGTCATTGGCGTACTGGAAGCCATGATCTTTCAGGGGCAGACCCTGTCCCAGATGCTCACCACTTGCTGGAGTGGTTATGTGTGTGACTCAGGCTTTGAGTTCGTGGATACTCTGTTCACCCGAGGGGGCATCGTGGGTACGGCAGACTTAATTATGCTATTCTTTGCGGCGGTGTTCTTTGCCGGTTCGGCGGAGTCCATCGGCATTATAGATGTTATCGTCCAGCTGCTGACCAAACTCATTCACACTGCCGGCAGCCTGGTAGCTGCCACGGTCGCCACCTGTATCGGCATCGTGTTCCTCACCTCCAGCGACTACACCTCCATCATCCTGAATAACCGATTGTACAAGGAAACCTACAAGGAGATAGGTCTGGATGGCATAGTGCTCTCCAGAACCGTTGCGGAATCCACTACTACCATCGGCGCCATCTGCCCTTGGAACTCCAGCGCCATGGTGGCCTCCGCAGCCATGGGTGTAAGTGCCTTCGCATACGCGCCCCTGAGTTTTCCCACCTGGATATCTATCATTCTAGCCATCATATTTGCCTTCGCCGGAAAATTTACCCCTAAGGTTCAGGGGGAATCATCGAAATGATAGAACATATGGTTTATAACTATAATAAAGGTAATAAACGCCCTTATCTAAACGCAAAAAAGATGGCATGTTTTCAGCCATCTTTTTTGCGTTCTGATTCCCGAAGCCTTCCCAGTGCGCCGCCAGGATGACAGCGCACATATTCCTGAGGACTCCATCCGCATTCTGCCTGCAGAGCCACTGTCAAGGCCTGCAGCGTTACTATTTCTGCCAGGACAGAATTTCTCGGGGCCCGATTCAGCGGGCCTCCCTCTTCTTCTACTCCTGCATATAAAATAACATTGCTGGACTTGGCCAGCCAGCTGTTCACTTGGCCAGTTACTGCAATCAATTTGCATCCGTTGTCCCTAATAGCTTTTGCAGTGGCTTTCAGTTCCTCGGTCTCTCCGCTGTTAGAGATACAGATCACAACATCCCCTGCAATCAGCTGCCCGCAGGAGCCATGGACCGCTTCTGTACCGTCCAAAAAATAGCATGGAGTTCCGGTGGAGGAAAACAGAGAAGCGATATATGCCGCTACATGTCCTGGTTTTCCAATTCCGGTTATATGTAATCTGTTTCCTGCTTTCTGTGCATCTAGGATCAAGGCGGCTGCATTTTCATATGTCTCTGCCTCCAATTTTTTTGTCATAGTCTGAAATTCTCTATTCGCAGAGCTAAAAAAGGATTTTACTGCCCGGGCACTCTCTTCTTTTAACATAAATAGCTCCTCCTTTTCAACGGCGATACGAACTTTCTTTTTCATCCCGCTCCTTTAAAATTTTAACTGCCTCGCAAGCCGCTTTGCAGGCCCGGTATTCACCGGAGTTATCGGCAGCCCAGGTATCATGCAGGCGATCCGTCAGAACACTTAAGACAGACCCCATTCTCATTTCATGCATATAACCAACGATGAACTGCCCGGCTGAATCTGTATCAATATTTGTTACTCTTGCCTGTATCAAATCCTCCAGTAAGTGCTCTGCATGAAAAGGCCAGTAACCGTTTTCTTTGATCTTTCTTCCCTGTCCTATGTAAAGAGATGACGGGCTGTACATGATCCCATATCCATAAGTAAATCCAAGACGCTCACAGGCTTCTCCCAAAGCATTTACAACATCCAGATCTGCAACAGCCGGAAAGGCCGGTTGTACATAGCAGTCACTAGTGCCATCTGCCCGGATGGCCGCAACCGGAATAATTAAGTCCCCCGGGCGGAATCTTGGGGAAATACTTCCGGTCGTCCCTATTCTGATAGCTGTGTGCACACCGATCTGATTCAATTCATGAATACAGATCTCCCCGCTAGTCGTACCGATTCCTGTTGATACACATGCCATCTCTGTTCCCTGATAGTTTCCTCTGGCTGAACGAAACTCACGGTTAAATTGCAGCTCTTCTTTGCTCTCCCAGCAGCTGGATACAATATCTACCCGCTCAGGGGCACCCGGCAGCAAAACGTACGGTGGAACATCACCTTTTTTTAAACGGATATGATATTCTGCATCTGAGATACTTGGAAATTCTGTTTTTAACATTTTGCTCATTATAACTCCTCTTTTTTCTAATACTTTTTGCAGTCAATTCCTTTTGTCGCAGGCCCATATGCATACGGATAAATTTCACCGATTGTCATCAGTTCAATTTCTCCTTCTGTAGTGGCTCCTATGATCAACACCTCCGGATTATTATCACAAAATTCCCATATGACCTGTCTGCATTCCGCACAGGGTACTCCTGAATATGGCCCGTAACAAACCACTGCTTCGATCACCCGATCCCCGTGCATCGCCATATTCATGACCGCATTCCTTTCTGCATGTGTACTCATCTGTAAGGTTATAATTTCCACATTGCATCCTCTGTAAATCTTTCCTGATCTGCTTCTTACTGCAGCTCCCACCAAATGCTGGCTATATGGAGAATACGCATTCTTACGTGCTTCCATTGCCTGTTGTACCAGTTCCTGGTTCTCCCCGCTTAATTTGTCGAGTGTGGTAATTTCCATTGTTTTTCCATCCTTTCTCTACGCGTTTTCTCTCTTCATTCCTTCTGCCCGTCCCCGGAGCAAGCCTATAGCAAAGGGAACCGCAGAGAGCAGCAGACCGCCTAATGACGCCGGGAATGGTTCCCCAAGAAGAATCAGTATCATTGCAGATACAGCGCCGCAAATAATTGTTCCCAGCATATATCTATCCGGTATCTTCCATTCAAATGTTCCAGCTATTACAGGAAGCAGAAGGCCGGGTACATATACGGAATATCCGTACATCAGTATTGATGTCACACTTGGTACTTTTAAAGCCAATGTGAGCGCCAGCAGTCCCACTATCAGCACCAATATTCTATGCATTTTCAGTTTTGATTTTGTTTTTCCGGGACAGAGCACGGAAAAAATATCCTGCTCAATGGTTGCAGAGCACACTAAAAGCGTGGTGCTGGCAGTGGACATCGCAACTCCCACCAGAGCCGCAATCAACAGTCCCAACAAGCCTTTGGGAAGAATCTTCTGCACCAGAAGCAGCATTGCATTGGCAGGATCGATATCTGCCGGTAAGATTACCTTCGACGCAAGCCCCAGGAAGATCAATATCAGACCAAAAACTATCATCATACCAAATGCCTTAATGATACTTTTCTTTGCTGTTTTCTCATCCTTAGCCGCAAAAATACGCTGAAATGCCATCGTATCGATAAACCCTGCCGGGGCGAGCAGCCACCATGTAATCATCGTTCCTTTTGGTACATTCCCGAAAACACTGTAAAATCCGTCAATCTTTGAGGTTTCTCTCCATATATCACCCAGTTCGTAGCGGCTGATAATCAGAACAGGGATCACTACGCCAATGATCACTAAAAATAAGATTGCCTGAAATGCATCCGTATGTACCACAGCACGGAAACCGCCCAGCATTGTAAAAGTAATGATCACCAGGTATGTGATGATTACTGCCACAACCGGCTCCAAATTTGTAAATGTACTGATGACCAGCATAATCCCGGCAACTTGTCCTGCCGTCCAAGCCAGGTAATTCCAGACCGTCACTACAGAGGATGCAATACGGACCCCTTTAGAAGTATGATTATGGTCAACAATGTCCGGCAGCGTCATATACATTCTGCGTCTCAGTAACTTTGCCATTGTGACTCCCATGATGAATACTCCCAGAGGGAATGTAAACCACCACCATCCACCGGCTGTTCCATAGACATTTACATACTGTGGTGTTCCGAATAATCCGGACAATCCTGTCCAGGAAGCAAAAATCGACAGCAGTACGAAAAAGCTGCTCACACTTCTTCCTCCCAATATAAAGTCTTCTTCCGTCTTTACCGTTTTCATTGCCCTTATGCCCATAAACAGCATAATCCCTAAATACGCAAACAAAACCAATAAATCAAATGCACTCATATTTCTTCCTCCTTCTATTATTCTTTGTGCTTGACCTTATTATATTCATCCCTTCGGAACAAAACTATGCCATATGTCCTATTTTCGAGGATTTTTTTGTGCTATTTTTTAGGAAAAACAAGCTGAAACTTTCTGAAAAAGGAAAATAAAAAGGCTTGCTTTCAGGCAAGCCGGAGAAAGGATAGGAGGAGAATTTATATGATAAGAAGAATTTTTTTAATCGTGCTGGACAGTCTTGGAATTGGAAATGCAGAGGACGCTGCTGACTTTGGAGACACGGGGGCAAACACCCTACGCTCAATATCCGGTTCCCCGTTTTTTCACATTCCATTTCTCACAAAATTAGGATTCCCAACTATTGATGGTGTA
Source organism: Lactonifactor longoviformis DSM 17459 (assembly GCF_900129135.1). Classification (GTDB taxonomy): domain Bacteria; phylum Bacillota; class Clostridia; order Lachnospirales; family Lachnospiraceae; genus Lactonifactor; species Lactonifactor longoviformis. The sequence continues at coordinate 16,446 of NZ_FQVI01000026.1, read as the reverse complement.
CATTTGCAGAGATCATCTCATGCAAGCCTTGGTGCTGTGGGCCGTCTGGGAGAGCTTTCCAAAGGAAAGGATACGACCATTGGCCATTGGGAAATCTGCGGAATTGTCAGTCATACTGCTCTTCCAACCTATCCCCGGGGGTTTCCGAATGATATCATCCAGCCTTTTTGTGAGATGACAGGACACGGCATCCTATGCAACCGCCCATATTCCGGAACCGAAGTAATACGCGACTTTGGACGGCAGCATTTGGAAACACACAAACTGATCGTTTATACAAGCGCAGACAGTGTTTTTCAGATTGCAGCCCATGAATCCTGCGTCAGTTTGGATAAGCTTTATGAATATTGCCGCATGGCAAGAAGGATTTTAGTGGGAACTAACAGTGTGGGACGAGTTGTCGCCCGTCCCTTCGCGGGAAATCCGGGCCACTTTTATCGAACACCCCACCGCCACGACTTTTCTTTAGATCCGCCGCGCCACACGGTGCTTGATTTATTAAAAGAAAACAGCTTAGACGTGATTGGAATCGGAAAAATAAACGATATTTTTGCCGGAAGAGGCCTGACTGCATACAGCTACACTTCCGGTAATGAGGAGGGTATGTCACGCACATCGTATTATCTGGAACAAAACTTTCATGGATTGTGCTTTGTCAATCTGGTCGATTTCGATATGCTATATGGACATCGCAACAACACAGACGGCTATGCAAAAGCCCTTTCTGAATTTGACAATTGGCTTGCCCGGTTCTGTCAAAAAATGAGACCTGATGACCTTCTGATGATCACCGCTGACCATGGCTGCGATCCTGGTTTTCTGAAGAGCACCGATCACTCCAGAGAGCAAGTCCCTCTTTGCATTTACGGGGAGAAAATTATCCCATATAACCTAGGCACCCGGAAAGGATTTTGTGATATCGCTGCCACGATCGCTGATATATTTCATCTGGAACATTGCCTTGATGGGCACAGCTTCTGGCCTCTCATCGCAAAATAGGCTGTCACATCATCTGCATCAGAGTACCTATGTCCTTTTTGGCAATGCATACTTTCCTGTACTCGATAGAGATAAGCTCTCTTTTTTGTAATTCCTGGAATACCCGGTTTACCGTTCTTTCACTCATTCCTGCCATTCTTGCAATCTCATAGTGAGAGCACTCCGCCACCAGCATCTCCGAATTCCGCTTGAACGGCACACTGATATCCAGCAGAGTTTTAACAACTCTGCTGGCTGCATTTTTGTATTTGATATTTCCCTGAACACTGGCGCCCTTATAACATTTATTTGCCAACTGACGCACTACAAAATCGTAAAACTTTCTGTCCATGTTAATCCACCGGGTAAACATCCGCAATTCAATACCTACCAACACCACATCTGTATTCGTGAGCACAGAAGAAGCATTCGTCATATGTCCCGAGAAAAACTCTAAGTCCCCCAGCAAGGTAAAGTCGTTCTCACTTGTAAAAACAAATTCTTTCCCATCAGAAAACGAATTCAGGATGATAAGCTCTCCTTTTACTAATATCTGAATCTTATGAACCGCATCTCCCGCTGTACATATCAAAGATTTTGCCGGATGTTCGGAAACCGACACTTCTGTTTTGATAAACTGAGGCAAATGTAAGCCTTTTTCATTTAATTTTTTCTCAAACTCTGTAAGAATATCCATCCGCAGACAATACCTCCCCGAAACGATAACTCGTCGATATAGAAATTATACTGTATCTGCCTAACTATATTCAATACAAATTTTATTCTACATCCTTCGTAGTATTTGTCACTTTAAAACATCCCCGCCGGAAACTCAATGCTGCAAAGGCACTGCTTCCTGCGGGGATGTTTTATTCCGGGATAGGAAAGGTTAAATTATAGCATCAACCAATAATCCCTCTTTATTAATATAATAATTACCTTGTCTTTGTCCAGACACCGGAAGCATTTACATAATACTTCCCAATCCAGGTCTTGCTGGCCATTGCCCCATTGGTGCGGAGATAATACCACTTTCCGGATACCTTCACCCAACCGGTTGCCATTGCTCCATTGCTCTTCAGGTAATACCAGGTCTTTCCGTCCAGCAGCCAGCCCGTTGCCATCGCTCCGCTGCTCTTCAGGTAATACCATGTCCTTCCGTCCAGCAGCCAGCCCGTTGCCATCGCCCCGCTGCTCTTCAGATAGTACCACGTCTTTCCGTCCAGCAGCCAACCCGTTGCCATGGCGCCGCTGTTCTTCAGATAGTACCACGTCTTTCCGTCCAGCAGCCAGCCCGTTGCCATCGCTCCGCTGCTCTTCAGGTAATACCATGTCCTTCCGTCCAGCAGCCAGCCCGTTGCCATCGCCCCGCTGCTCTTCAGATAGTACCAGGTATTCCCTAACTGCACCCAGCCCGTTGCCATCGCTCCGCTGCTCTTCAGATAATACCAGGTATTCCCTAACTGCACCCAGCCCGTTGCCATCGCTCCATTGTCTTTTAAGTAATACCAGGTCTTTCCATCCAGCAGCCAGCCCGTCACCATGTATTCATCTTTATTAAAATAGTACCACTTTCCGTCAACTAGTTTCCACGCATTGGAAACGTAGCTGCCGTCTGCATTTCTGTATTTCCATCTGTTTCCGCTCTGCTCCCATCCGGCTTGCACGTTTGCTATTACAGTAACCTGGAAGGATGCTTTTTTATCCTGATAGCTTACCGTTATTGTTTGACTCCCCGTTTTATTGGGTTCATATCCATTTACAGAATACCCTTCCGGACCTTCCTGGATTTCTATTTGTGAGCCGTCACTGAGATGTGCGTTTACTATAAGCCCCTTCAAATCAAGCGGTTCACCCTGGCCATATTCCGTTTTAGCAGGAGGAATGACAGTAATAGATTCTACGGAGATTTCCCCTCCGTTCCCTTTTACAACTACAGTAATGGTTACTTCATATTCCCCTACAGTTCCCTTAACTTCAAAGGTTCCTGGCTTTCCGTAGCTGGCCTCAGGAACGTTTTCCCAATTAACCGCTTCTCTTCCTATCGTACCATTTTGATATGTTACATTAACCTTTCCGGGGAGTTCCGGTGCCGTTCCCACAGTTGTTTCCACTGGATCTGGCTGTACTATACTGGCGATTTTTCTAACCGGTTCTTCCCCTGCCGCTAGGGCAGTAAGCTCATCTGTACCCAGAGCACGGTTATAGATACGGAAATCGTCAATACTTCCTTTGTACAGTTTATCGGCAGAGTAATTCGATTTTCCTATCATATTGCTTTGCATCTTACTGGTCATTACAGGAGTGAAAAGGAATCCTGAATTTTCAGCCGCCTTTACACCATTAATATATAGAGCTGCTTTAGACCCGTCAATGGTGACTGCGATATGCTGCCATACTCCAGTCTTTAATACTGATGTATTCACATGTGATTTGTCACTCTCACCGGTCCCCTCTTCATAGGCCAGTCTCGTATTATTGTTTCCATTCAGTGTCAGGAAAAGATTCGGATATGGAGGATCCGTTCCAGGGTTGCCAAAGTCAAACAGTCTTACCCAGCTGCCCAATTCATCCGGACTTACCCAAGAGGTAATTGTCATATTGTACAGGCCGTAAATAATATCCTCCGGCATCTGTATATACGAATTAGTGCCATTTAATGTTACGGCTGATCCAAGCTTTCCTTTTTCTGATACTGCCGCCCCGCCTTTAAGTACTGCATCATGGCCATTTCCTGAAATATCCTTTACAGTTGTGCCTTCCACGCTGTCAAAGTCATAATGAACTACCGGCCGGGTCTCTTCCTCAGGCATATCCGGGTATTCGGTCATATCTGCAGACATCCAGATAGCATATGGGTATTCTGTTGAAGCTTTGTAGTTCTTTCCAAAGGCGCCCGGCGCCTCTTCCCCATATCGGTACCACTGCCCGGCATTGGCAAATGGAACTACCGTAACATTTTGTTCTCCAAGCGGTGTATACATCTTCACCTTATAGCCGTTCCCGAAGATACGGGGATCGTCATAATTAATCTCCTCCGCTGCCTCAACAGCCCTTCCCTTTTCCGGATTTATTACACCGCTGTTAGTAACCTTTGCCACATCTGAACCAAAGGCTGCTTGTGACTCCTCCTTGCTCATAAACGCGGAATCCATACAGTATACCATTGGACCTTTCTTCATAGCCCACAGCCCGTCGTTAGAGTTGTCCCCCTGCACCCAGGTTAGTTTGGAGGGATAAGTAATATCAACGATATCTCCGGCTGCGACATTGAGTACGGCATATTCTCCAGCTGTTGCTGCTGTAACAGTCTCGCCGTTTACCTGAATGGTCGGATTCTCCACCCAGTCAGGGATTCTCACTTTCACAGTGTTTGCTGTAGAACCTTCCATAATTTCCAATTGAATGCTGTCATCCTCGGGATAGTTGGTACTTTGTTTCAAATGCATAATCTCGCCATTGCCCAGTTCTATATTAGCTTCACTCTCAATAAATTGATTGACATAAACCTCTGAATCTGATTTCGAGTATATATAATATGGTATATATGACTGCATCCTCATGCCAGATGACGAACAGCAGTCCGGAAAGTTAACGCCATCAACACCGGCAGAGTTGAATCCTGTATAAAACAATTCTGTCTTACCGTTCAGGGCCCTGTGATAACTATATCCATCTCCATCGATAGTGGACGTAGCGAACATATGATTAAAAAGAACGTTTTCTACTATCTGCTGATATTGTGCATCCTGCGTTAGTTCAAATAAGTTATTATTCAGCAGTGTCCATGAGTTTGTAGCACAAGTCTCCCCCACACTACCTGTATTGGGAAGATTGTGGCCCGCCTCATAGTGCTCGCCGACTGACACGGTCCCAGTAATATACATTTGCCTGCCTGTAATATCCTTCCACGCTCCCACTACCTTATCCAGGTATGTTGAATCCCCGGTTTCCTGGTATTTCTTCAGGAATCCCAAGAAATTCATCTGGAACGTATGGGCATGTACATAATGCTGTATCTCATCGATTCCCATCTCTCCGGATGCTACCTTGTCAAGATCCGCATATGGGGTATCTCCATATCCATTATAGCTGGATGCCCATTTGTCAATATTGCTGATGGTCCAGTCTGTCCATTGAGAATACGCCCCTGACTTAGACCCGTCTTCCACAATGCCCGCCAGTTTCATGATTGGATCTATGAGCAAAGTACCTTCCCAACCCTGATGAACGGCATGACCAGCGACAGTTGCTCCATTATCCGTGCCATAGTTAGGTACTATCGGCCAGAACTCCTTTTTATTCATATTGGATTCCGTTCCATCCTGATAGCATACCTTTGTATGTTCGTCACCGATGGTTGCCACCAGATAATCGGCCAATTTTACTGCACAATCCAGAGCCTTATCCGCTAAAGCAGTATCATCTCCCCGGTATTTCTCGTATACATTGATCAGTCCATTTAATGTGGAATACATCTCATACGGATCCATTCCCTTTACCGGAGAACTGTTTCGGAGACTTGCAGTAGAATTGCCAAGATATCCTGCAAACTGATTGTATCCGGTTGCGCTTTTGTCCTCCACAGTCTGAGTTGCCGCAAGCTGTTCTACCACATCTGTGATGGCCGCCTTTATCTCGCCATCCTTATCCAGCCACTTATAATTTGCCATGGCCTCCAGCCATTTTCCAGGCTGCTCACCTTCCAGCCATCTCCAGTGAGAATGACTGTGATTCTTGTATTCGTCCAGACTTATCTGCATTCGCTGTTTGTATAGGAAGTCCATTCCATAAACATTTGCAGCATCCTCGAGCCTTGCCCCAATAGTCCCGCCTACATTCAGGATCTCATCTGAGCTTAACTTCTTAAGCCCTTCTACCGGCTGGTTTGCCTTTACTACGGTGACCTCAAAGTCTTTCGTCTCTGTTGCCGTTCCGTATGTGACAGTTGCAGTCAGCTTTACCAGGTTGTCCTCTTCCCCTCTTGTTACTGCGGCGGTTCCGCCTTCGTCAATTTTAATAGCCTCGTCAAAAGATTCCCAGGAAATTGACGAACCGCTCTTTCCTTCCAGAGGCAGCAAAAAGTCTTCTGTAACCCTCTGAGGAATATTGATACTCTCTGCATCCTGTTTTGCATAATCCGTGTCTCCGAGTCCGGCAATCTCTCCTACCTGCTGTTCAGACAATGCCTGATCAAATATGCGTATGTCATCTAACACACAGCCGATACCAGCGTCTCCATAACCTGATTTTCCAATCAGCAGTTCTGCAGCATCCATATTTTTTGTAATGGAAGCGCCGCTCACAGTATTGCTCACAAACGCTGCACCATCCTTATAGATGATATGTTCCCCTGTGGCACTGTCAAATGTTGCTGTAATATTAGTCCATTTATCCTTGGGCAGCAGCTCCTCAGAATTTCCCTTCTGAACCGCCATGTTAGCCCCATCTGTAACCAATGCCATGGCTTCTCCGCTTGTCCATCCCAGAAACCAGCCGTCGCTCTTCCACGCATCTCTGTCAGTCTCTTTCATTTCCTTGTTCCAGAGTACCCTGCCCTCTTTATTTGTGCCCGAAGTACGTTTAAGCCATACAGATACGGTAATATCCTGAGGATTCAATTCATCTGTGTTTGGTACGGTTAAATATCCGGTATTTCCGCTGGTATTGTCCAGGAGAACTGCTTTGCCGCCGTTATAACCTTCCTTGACTGTCACTTTATCGTGGACTGTGACCATCTGTTCTCCTGCGGCAAATGAATCTGTTACTTCTGTGCCTGTCTCTTCAGTAAGACTCTCAAAATCCATTTCAAAAATCGGATCAGGCATTTGTTCATTGTGGGCAGACACCTGTTCCCCGTTTTCACCTTCTGCCCAGACAGGTATAAGCATTGTCTGTCCAACCAATGCAGAAGTCAGTACCAGAGATAAAAACCGCACATACTTTTTTCTTTTCATTATATACTCCTTTCTAACGATCATCGCGTCTTTGTCCAGACACCGGAAGCATTCACATAATAATTTCCAATCCAGGTCTTACTGGCCATTGCCCCATTGTCGCGGAGATAATACCACTTTCCGGATACCTTCACCCAACCGGTTGCCATCGCACCATTGCTCTTCAGGTAATACCACGTCTTTCCGTCCAGCAGCCACCCCGTTGCCATCGCTCCGCTGCTCTTCAGGTAATACCACGTCTTTCCCTCCAGCAGCCACCCCGTTGCCATCGCTCCGCTGCTCTTCAGGTAATACCACGTCTTTCCGTCCAGCAGCCACCCCGTTGCCATCGCTCCGCTGTTCTTCAGATAGTACCAGGTCTTTCCCTCCAGCAGCCAGCCTGTTACCATGGATCCGCTGCTCTTAAGATAGTACCAGGTATTCCCTAACTGCAGCCAGCCTGTTACCATGCCTCCGCTGCTCTTCAGATAATACCAGGTATTCCCTAACTGCAGCCAGCCTGTTGCCATGGCTCCATTGCCTTTTAAGTAATACCAGGTCTTTCCCTCCAGCAGCCAGCCTGTCTGCATTATTCCGTCCTGGTTACAGTAAAACCAAGTACCATGGTCATCGATCCAGCCTGACATCCGGTATCCATCCGGATTAAAGTAATACCATTTTCCCTCGATTATTTTCCACTCGGAAGCCGGCCGTGTTCCGTCCCCATTGTCATACCACCAGCCATTCTGATCTTTTTCCCAATGAGGCTCCTTAATATCCGGTTTCTCAAGCTCCTCAATTTTGTCTGCCAGAGCAGTGAGCTTCTCCTGCATTTCTGTCCCGATGAGAGCTTTCTGCTCATCGCTAAGTGACTCGAATTTATCCATAGCTTCAGTGACACTGTCCCTATCGTCTAATGTAACCTCCTCTACAGACGGAAGGGCCTCTATCTTTTCCAGAACTTCCATTGCCTCCTCAAGCCCTGTAAACTCTGTATCCGCATCCAGTTTCCACTCCCTGATGGCCGCAGAAGACTTGCCTTCATTCAGCATGGTCATCCTGAGGCCTTTCGTTACTACCTCATCAAACTCATACCGATTATCCTGATCCTTTACGAATTCTGTATAGTCCTCTGTCCGGGAAACCTCTTTCCAGTCACCATTTCGATCCAAATACTCTATTCTCAGACCTTTTGGCACCTGTGCGCCGTCTCCGTCATCATACCAATTAACAATGCAGCCCTTCACTTTAATGTATTTGTCAAAAGTATAACTCACCCATGGGTCTTTTAATACCTCACCTTCCTTCCAGCAGCACCAGAAGGTCTTTACATCACCATCGTTTATCTTGTCAATCTGGTTGAACTTTGGATTGTAATATATGGTATCCACAGCTGCCTGCTGCTCCAGTGACAACGCATCCTGGTCTCTTACAAATACCTGCATGGTATCTGAACCACGGTTATTCCATGCGTAATAGGGAATAAAAGTCCACTCTGCATCCTCTTTTGCCCCAGACGTATAGATACTCCCGTCTGCATGAATGACAAGCCCTCTTTTCGTACCATAGCTGTTGGGCTGGCTGGAGTCATCATTGGTAAGTACATTATCTACCAATTCCTCTTTGAAAGAATTACCCAGATATGCATTGCTTACTTTAAAGGCATTATCTTTGCCTTCTGCAGCATATACAATGGGGCCCCGCTTTACTGCCGCTAATCCCTTATTGGAGGCAACGCGTTCATCTGAATGATATTTTTCTGTCTCCATGGGCAGTGTAACTTCGATGATATCCCCGGTATTCCATGTTCTGCTGATTACCGCATAACCTTTATCCAGAGAATCCCCGCCGCAGGAAATAGTTTCACCGTTTACAGAAATGCTGTTTGCACCAGCAGCCCACTCGGGGATACGCAGTTTAAGTGCAAAAGCAGCATTCTCTGCATTTTGTATGGTAAGTTTGGCGTTTCCGTACCATGGCATATCGGTTTCCATAGACAGCTTTATATCCTGTCCTCCCACTGTGATGTCTGCCTCGTTTCCGATATACAGATTGACTGCAACACTGGAACCATCCTGCGCATAGATGTATCCGCCAAGTGCCGTTATTGTCCTCATCAGGTTAGGCGGGCAGCAAGCGCATCCAAACCATGGGGAACGTCCTAAATTGCCAGTACTGCTCATAGGATTCTGATAAAAGAACTTATCTCCGTCAAAGTTAACGCCAGAAATCACACTGTTATACAATGCAGTTTCAAGGGTATCAATATATTTGCTGTCACTGTACAGCAGGTTCATCCGCTGTGACCACATCATACTGCCAATATTAGCACAGGTTTCCGCATACGCATTGTTATTGGGCAGGTAGTAGGAGTCACCGAAGCCTTCCGAGGAAGAGCTTCCGCCCTTTGATCCAATACCTCCGGTTACATAGGTCTTTGTCTGCAGATCATCCCAGATGGAATGCAGTGCATTGTCGTAAGTATCACTGTCAATTAATGTCTCCACATCTGTCATGGCGGTATACTGATACATAGCTCTTACCGCATGTCCAACGGCTGTGGTCTGTTCGGCGACAGGGGCATGGTTTTGTCTGTAATAAGGATCGTTTGCGAATCCATCCACGAAACCGCCGTGAGTCATCTCGTATCCCCGCTTATCCAAAAAGAACTTTGCCAGGTTGACATAATCTGTTGCTTTGGAAGCATAGTCTACATCGTTCCTCTCTCCGACTTCCTGGCATACCTGTGCAAGTTTAACCAATGCCAGCTCTATCTCCTGATGTCCCGGATAGGATTCCCACTTTCCCCGGCCAAAGAGGCGGTTCATCATATCCGCATTCCTTACAGCAACATCCAATAGTCTTAAGTCTTCATACTGCGTCCCACGGGTATATGCCACTGCCGCTTCATAGAAATGGCCGAAGCAATACATTTCGTGATCATGAAAGTTCGTAAGTTTTGCGGGACGATTAGGGTTAGACGCCATATCCAGCGTAAAATACGTGTCCAGATACCCGTCGTATTGGCCCATTGCCTCATTGTCCGCGGGAGCGCCGCTTTCGTCTTCATATTTCTCCTGAGCGCCTTCAATATATGGAATCCAGGTATTCAGTTTATCTCTGAAGTTATCCTGCTGGGCAATAATTTCCTCATCCCCCGCAGGGTCTATCTGGAGGGCGTAACTCATGGCTTCGATCATTTTGTAGGGATCGGTATCCAGGAAATACAGGTTGTCCGCATAGCCATCCTGCTTTTCCCCGGATCGGAAACAGGGATCGTAAGAAGCATCCTGCTCAATGGCGCCATTTTTTATAGCGGCATTTCTCAAATTATCTATGCCTCCCCTGTATGCCTCAATATTTGTTATCCCTGTATTGATTACCTTACACAAAAACTGCTTTTGCTGTGCAGACCAGAACTTATCCTTAAGTACTACATTGTTAAATGTTACCGCTTTGGATACAGACTCCCTTTTCTGGCTGGGGATTGTTATGTCAAATTCTTTATCCACCGACGTTCCGCCTTCCCCCAGGGAAATGGTTGCTACCAGGACAGCACCTATATCCTCGCTCCCCCTGGTGACTATGGCTTTGTTTCCGTTTTCTACAAATACAGCCTCTGACGCCTCTTTCAGGCTCCAGGTAATATTGCTGCCCCAAAGCCCCTTGCTCTGAAGGGTAGTATCGTAGAATAATTGATTGTTGTCTCCCAATTCTAATGCGTCAGCAGCTTCTGCCAGCTTCTCCTCCGCATGAATACCACAAAGCTCTTCCACCTGCTCCTGGGTAGCCGCAGCGTTATAAATTTGCAGATCGTCGATTGCCCCTGTCATATTGCTGGGGGAATATCCGCTTTTTCCAACGTATTTATTACCTTCTGTAGGATTGATAACACCGTCTCCGGTTGTCTTCATATTGGTAGTTTGTTTTATCCCATTTCGGTAAAAATCAATCTCTTTTGTTTCACTGCTGTAGACCGCTACCACATGAACCCATTCTCCTTCAGGAAAAAACTGCTTTGTGGTGCCCGTAAATCCCAAATGTGACTTACCTATCATCAGGTTTACGGCCCCATGTAAGTTCAGGGTGAGATACCATCCATCTTTGTCCCAGGAAGACTGTTCCTTACACCACAGGAGAATCTGCTCTCCCTGATATCCCCCTTCCGGGGCTTTAACCCAAAAGGATAATGTCAAATCCTTGGGCTGGAGTTTTTCTGAATTCCCCAGACTTATCTTTGCTCCATTTAACTCTATAGCCTGACCGGTTTCGTCATGACCAGTTACGTACTCCGGAGTTCCGGACTCTACTGCAGGGCTTATCTCCTTATCCCCTGCGTTATTTGCAGTATCTCCTTCAAACTCCATATCCAATATTTTACCGGCCTCGAGGGAATCCCCGGCATCTGTTGTCAGCAAATCTGCCGTATCCTCTGTAACCTCCCCGGCAGGTTCTTGTTCTTCCGGGACAATTTCGTTTTCCTGGGTCTGCAGCTCTGCCGCCCTTACCTCTGCGGCCGGATACGCGGTAAGAACTGTGGTGGTCAGCATACACCCAGCCAGCATCGACGCTATTAATCTCTTCATTCTTATTCTCCTTTTACATAGCCAGTTGATTGTTCCTAATTTTCCTGTTTAAAAAAGCTGTATATGTTAGATTTCCCCCCTTTCTATTTTCATTTCGTGCAATAAAAAAACAGCTATTTTATTTTAGAAAATTTTGTGCAAAATCTCCTATTGTATACTATACCAAAAGAATAGCAAATAAAATATCTGTATATTTATTTATTATGTTCAATATTTATAGATTTTTAATTTTAAAATCTGTAATGTTTGTTTTTATACGATTATTGTAATTTTATTTACGATATAAAAAAAGCTTTTTATAATTATGAGACCAATGTACCTCATGTTTTAATTATAAAAAGCTTTAACCCAAATACATATGCAATTATTTCCGATTTTTTGTAATTATTTCTTTGTTCAGACGACCAGTCATCTATAAATGCTTCACAGCGTTTTGCGGTATTTACTTGGGGTTATACCGGTGATTTTTTTAAATACCCTGGTAAAGTAAAAATAATCATGATATCCTACCGATTCTGCTATGGATTCCACAGACAAAGTCTCATCCTTTAAAAGTTCTTTAGCCTTCTGCATTCTTCTGGACGCCAGATATTCTGAAAAGGAAAGTCCCAGTTCTTCCTTTAACAAACGGCTTAAATGGCTGATACTGATCCCGTACTTTTCCGCCAAATCACCTAAGGACACATCCGACAGATACGTTTCCTGTATTTCCTTTACAACCCGCCTGATAATAGTAGGGTTAAACTCCTCGTCAGGTTCAGCCTCAGTTTGTTCTCCTCTCTCTGCCTGTATTTTCTGCAGAAGCCCCTGTAATACTTCATTCAGCTTTCCCTGTTCAATGGGTTTTAATAAGTAGTCAAAAGCCCCCTGTCTCAGCCCCTCTCTGGCATATTCAAATTCCGCATAACCGCTGATAAGGACCACCTTCGTTCCCAGTCCTTCCTCGTTTATTTTCTCTAAAAGCTCTAAGCCGCTTAATCCTGGCATACGTATGTCCGTAATCAGTATATCCGGCCTTTTTGTACGGACTTCCTCTAATGAGGTAACGCCATTAGCAGCCTCCCCCATTACATAAAAGGGCAACCCTGAGCGTTGGATTAGTTTCTTCAGTCCCACTGTGATCCACACTTCATCATCCGCCAAAAATACTTTATACATTTTCTCCTCCTTGTGTTTTCACCTTGTTCGGCACTATAATCGTTATCTTTGTACCTCTGTCCAGTTCGCTTTCTATGGTAAATGATACTTCCCCCTCGTAGAACAGAAACAGTCTCTGGTAAATATTAGGCATTCCAATCCCTTTTTGATTCTCCTGCCTTTCCAGTCCCTCTCTGATCCCCTGCAATTTTTGGGGATCTATGCCGCATCCATTATCCTCCACGATAAAGAGCAGTTTGTCATTCTCCAGCTGGCGTATTCTGACATAAACTTCACCTCCCTGTATCGTCTGTTCCAGGCCGTGAAACACCGCATTTTCCACCAAAGGCTGAAGAATCAATTTAATTACCTTTTTCTCCTTAACTCCTTCCTCCATATCCGTAATGACTTTGATCCTGTCCATGAATCTATAGTGAATTATCTTAGCGTATTCCCGTATGTAGGCAGCCTCCTCCTCCACGGAAACAATATTATCCCCCTTAACGGCAAATCTGAAAACATTAGCCAGCGCCATGGTAATCTCTGCGATATCGTCTGCATCATAGTATAGGGCCATGGAACGGATACATTCAAAGGTATTGTATAAAAAGTGAGGATTAATCTGGTTTCTATAGGCAAGCACCTGCAGCTGCTTTTTTGCCAGTTCCGCTTCGTATCTCTTTCTTTGCGCTTCCTGAATCTCTCCGGCTGCCTGTTCTTTTTCGTCTAACATTGTATTCAAATTACGCACCACTGTTCCTATCTCATTCTCCTTCCGGGGAATCAGACGATTTTTGGGCTCTGCTACTATATTCTGAATAAAGTTGTCCACCTGCCGGAGAGGCAGCACCAGATTCTTATAGGAAAAATACAGTAGTCCCGCCAGCACTGCAAACGCCATCCCGTATGCTAGTACTATAAAGGAATACTGACTGTTCATCTTACCGGAAAGGTCTGAAAGGGATATTCGGCTGACAACTCTCCATCCGTCCATTTTCAGCGGTTTTACCTGTACACTATATTCTGAGGAGGACTCCATTTTGCTTCGTTCAAGCCTCCCGCTTTCCATGCCGCCGACCGATGCCATAATTTTATCGCTTCCGTCTACCAGATAAACCTGGCTCTTTCCGGTAACCGGAGCATGCTCCAGATATCTTGTAAAATTATTCGTCTTCATAACAAGCACGCACATTCCTATCTGCTCTCCGTACGTTACGCTGTCAAGATCGAACACAGGAAAATAGATCACATAGTAAGGTGCCTTAGACTGCTGCAGATAAAAAATATTGCTGAACTCTATTTTTTTCTTTAAAACATGAATAAATTGCATCTCATCCGTTTCACTCCGCTCTTTTCCCATACTGGCAATCCGATTCATACTCATGTCGTACAGATATATTTCTGAAATGTCTTTTTCCAGAAGAACGGTATTTAAAAAGACAGAAGATACATTTTCCATAGCGAGCACTCTGTCAACGGCATCCATCGTAAAATAACTATATACCGTGGGCGAATATGCCATGGTGGTGGCCACATGATTTACAGAATCATAGTACTCCTCCGCCTGTCCGGCAACTTGGTCTAAGAATTTATTACTTGCCTCAAGAGTATTCTCTCTTATGGTTCTCTCTATATACTGATTCGTAACGATAAAAGCTGTTAAAAGCATCGCCATCATAAATACCGTCAGCACAATCAGCTGAAGAAATAAGCTCTTTTTTAATCTTTCTAACACTCTCTGCTTCCTTTCTTGTCCGGTATCAATTCACTTTTGTAATGGTTCGGCCGTACTCCGCACAGTTTTCTTTATACTTCATATTTTTCTGAGCATCAAGTTCATATATACCCAGTTCCTCCATCCTTCTTATAAAGGTCTCATACTCTTTGTCAAACGCTTCGTCATCCGCAGCTAAGAGTATCATGGGAATCTGGTTTTTTTTCCAGCCCCTGATATCCCCCTCCATCTTAAGATAATCACTATTGGGGGGAAGAGATTCTGTCAGACCGCTCAGCAGGGAACTGTCAAAAGTAACCGTATCTTTATCTTTGGCATAGGCAGTAGTAAGCTCTGCCTGGGCTCTTGCTATTGTTCCCTCTTCCAGCGGGGCCATTACGCTTCTCTGCCAGGCAGTATTAGCAAACATCCACCAAGCCCACACACCAGTCTTAGAATATTCCCTTGTAGCGGCATCCCCCTCCTCTGTCCAGCTTACAAGTCCCTCGTCATCGCGGGTATAATGAATCCCTTCATATCCAAAGCCCCACAGCATCATTCCCCCATCACTGGTCATATAATCAATCCAGTCAGCTGTCTCCTCCGGATGTTCGCAGTCTTTTGAAATAAAAGTTCCAATCCACCCGGTGGAAGCCCTCATATTTTTTCCGTGAACCGGACGTTTTTCCTCAGTTTTCCGGATAGGACCCGAAGACACCCACAGTCTGGAATCAGCCCCTGTGTTCGCAGTATTTCCAATAAAACAGAGAACCCTTCCGCTTACCATTAAATTATGAATCTGATCATTATCCATAGTCAGCTGCCCCGGATCCATATATCCCGCCCTTACTGCCTTATTAATAAAGTACAGGGCATCCCTTGTCTCCGGCTGAAGCATAATATCCTTATAGTTCCCATCCTCATCCACATATTCTCCTCCATATGTAGTTTCCAGAAAAGATAGAGTACTCTCCTGGTACGCATCTCCATCAATTAAAAGAGGGATAACCGGACTTCCGTCTGCCCCAGTCCCTGTATTTTTTATTTTCTCAAAAGCTGAAAGAATCTGCTCCTCCGTCTTCAATTCATCCGGATGCATTCCTATTTGCCCCAGCAGTTCCTTATTCCATATAATCGTGTACGGATCCTCATAATTTATCAGATCCCAATAATACTGTGAACTGGGTTTCCAGATTTTATAGGAATCCCGGGACTCCATATGGGAAGGAATGGCATACCAGCCCCCATCCCGCTTAACCAATTCTTTTTTCACGTCCTCAGGGAAGTTCTTATAAAACTGGGAATCCGGCTTATACTTTTGGAAGAACTCACCTAAGTCCCATACCTTTCCGGACGTTACCAGCTGTCCCAAAACTGTCGGATCAGTTATAGAAATTATGTCCGGAAGATCATTATTAATTAACATAAGACTCAGCTGTCTGTCTGCATCCCGGGCAGGAACAGTAACATCCACGGTAACCCCCGTATTCCGGGAGATATCCCCTGTGATCGTTCCCTCTGTAACATCCCAGGCAGGAGGCCTCCAAAATTCTACATCAGAAAATAGTGTTAACTGCGTATACCCCGGGTCTCCGGTTACATCGCTATCATCTGAATGCTTATCCTCCATACAGCCGGTGAGAAGAGATAAATATAAAAGCAGCACAACCCCTACCACAACCTTTTTCATCTAAGCATCTCCCTTACTCCTTAAAATCCATTTCCTACCTTTTATTATGTAAAATTTTATCACATATATTTAAAACAAACTATGGGGAAATAAAATCGAGTAGGAGGGAGTGATTAACTCCCGTCCTCTCACACCACCGTGCGTACCGTTCGGTACACGGCGGTTTCAATAGTTGACGTGCACAGACTGATAGGCAGTGGCTAAATCATAGAAGCCACTGTTTATCAATCTTTCTTTTGTTAATGCTCTGTTGACCGCTCCCATTCCCGATACATACCAGTATTTCCTGCGGCTGTTTGCCGCCTGATGTGCAAAATATTCGGGTATTCCGTGTTTCATAAGGTTTCTTTTCCTTGTTTTGGGTAACTTCCACTGTTTCCATATGCACATACGAATACGGTGATA
>NZ_FQVI01000044.1 GCF_900129135.1 Lactonifactor longoviformis DSM 17459 | reverse complement strand
TCACTCCTGCGGAATCGTCCGCGGAACTTAAGCCTCCCTCCCGCCCAACCCAGCCATCCCACCGCCGCGGGATTCCTCTCACCTGGATATAGGGAAGTTCCAGAGGGTAAATTTATCAGAGGGGGAATGATATCATTCATATAGGATATGACTGTAATGTAGCCAGAAAGTATAGAAGTGATAACGGTAACCGGTTTGGATGTTTATCCAAAACATTGAGCGATCATAAATGATGAATAATATGAAAAGTGTACAACATTCGACCTTCCCCACCCGTTTTCCGTGAATGTGAAGTGAGTCTCTGCCAGGATATAGGAGGGATCAGCGAGAGGACAGGCCCCTGGCCTGGCCCTGTCCTCTCGCTGATCCCTCCTATGTTCGTCCGTCTGCGACACATCCTCCCCGACTATATAACTCCGAACTTCACATACACAAAACTATAATTTTATGATAAAAGCCAATACCGTATCCCACACAATATAAGCAAATGTACTGGATAAAAGAAGTAAAACAGATATTTCAGCTTCAGCCCTCTTTCACCGTTATACAGATTGATTGGTATAAATGCAATACAGGCCGGCGGCTCCCAGAGAAGGGAGATACAGCCAAAGAGTGTCCGCTCCACCCGCCTGTATCTGAAAAGATAGAGAATAACAATCAGGGCTACCCCCTTGAAGTCGTAGTCTGTGCGCATCAGGTAAGCCAGACCCATGCCGCCTGCCAGGCCAAAGAGCATGATATAAGGTTTATCGGAATACTTTTCCATGACAGCCAATACCAGAAATCCAATGAACAATGTGAACATAACATTCTGGGATGTAAACTCTAAAATCCCCTGATTAAAAGCAATATCAAAGGGGAACTCTGACAGCAGTGCAAACAGAAAGAGCCGGAACCCGTATTTCTTTTTATCTGAAGTGTGTAGAAATCCTTCTACTAAAAGAAAGCAGAAAATAGGAAAAGAGGTGCGTCCGATAAAACGGAGAACTCTGTCAATTTCCAGAATTTTTGTCATCTGTTCTGTTGTGACGGCAGTGCCGGAGGTGTTGATATAGCTCAGATAGTAGCCATTTTCCAGTATGGCAGCCCCGATATGGTCAATGAGCATGGTTACCATTGCTATGATTTTTAATGTGCTTCCGCTCAGGCAGGCATATTTTTTTTGCTCCATATTGTTTTCTCCTAATCCTATATTTTAAGAATTATAGTATAACAGCAAGTAATTGAAAAAGCAAAAGGTGGTTTAAGAAATCCTTTAGAAAAACTTTAGAAAAGGAAGCACCTAATCTTTAGATTGTCTCTGTATGATGTATTTAACAAGTTGAGAAAGAAAAAAAGTTAGGAGTGATTCCATGAAAATATTAATTACAACAGATTGGTATGCGCCTATTGTTAACGGGGTAGTAACTTCTGTATTAAACCTTAAAAGAGAACTGGAAGAAAGAGGACATGATGTAAGGGTGCTGACACTGGCGTCGGAAAGGCATTCTTATCAAGAAAATAATATATATTATCTGAAGTCATATGACTTTGGAAAGATTTATCCAAATGCAAGGGCTACTATATGTCACAGAGATGAGCTGGTAGAAGAACTTATACAGTGGTCGCCGGATGTAATTCACTCTCAGTGTGAATTTATGACATTTCCTTATGCAGTGAAGATCAGTAAGAAATGCCATTGTCCGGTTGTGCACACCTACCATACCGTATATGAAGACTATACCCATTATTTTTCTCCGAGCAAAACTGTGGGAAGAAAGGTTGTGGCGGTATGGAGCAAAAAGCTTCTTGATAAAGTAAATGCGGTAATTGTACCTACAGCAAAAGTGAGAAATCTTTTGTACGAATATCAGGTAGAACAGCAGATAGAAGTTATTCCCACAGGAATTGACCTGAGAAAATATTCTGCAAGAATTACTGAGGAAGAGAGAGCAAGAAAAAAAGAACTCTTGGGAATTCCAAAGGAAAATAAGGTTCTGGTCAATGTCGGACGCCTTGCGAAGGAAAAAAATCTGGCAGAGATATTGGAATATCTGAAAAAGATGGACAGAAAGGATATCACACTACTTCTGGTAGGGGATGGACCTTACAGAGAGGAACTGGAGAGAAAAACAAAGGAAATGGAACTGGATGGACAGGTGGTATTTGCCGGAATGATAGATCCCAGGGAAGTGGGAAGCTATTATCAGCTTGGAGATGTATTTGTAAGTGCATCCAACAGTGAAACACAAGGGCTGACCTATCTGGAAGCTCTGGCAAGCGGGATTCCCGCTCTGTGCCGGAAAGATGAGTGTCTGGACGGGGTAATCAAAGATGGCTATAACGGGTTCCAGTATGATTCGTACGAGTACTTTAAGATGCATCTGGAGTATATGCTGGCAGATGAAGAGCGGCGTCTGGTGATGGCGGAACAGGCAATGGATGATGCCGTGAGGTTCTCAACCTGGGAGTTCGGCAATCGGGCAGAACAGCTTTACCGTCAGGTGATTGGCGTACAGGCAGCCCAGGATTACACGGGGTATCTTTTGGGGTGGATTCATAATATGGTGATAAGGAGGAATTCATAATGTATAAGATAAATATGATGTCTAAGGCAGATATGGTGAAGGGACATGGGGTGCTGTCTGCACACGATGAACAGGTAGCTCTGGTAAAGGAAGAATTAAAAGATTTGTTTCAGGTGGAAGAAAACGGTAAGGCGCCAAGTGAAATAACCCATTACCATTCAATCAATCCAGGCTTCTATCTGTCTGTACCATTCAGGAAAAGACAGGGAAGCACAGTAGGGTATGTGCATTTTTTACCGGAAACCGTTGATAACAGCATCCGGCTGCCCCGCCTGGCAAGAAAGATTTTTTACAAATACATGCTTTCCTTTTATAAAAAAATGGATTATCTTGTTACCGTAAACCCATATTTTATTGATGTCTTAGAAACCTATGGAATTGCAAGAGATAAAGTAACCTATATCCCCAACTTTGTATCAGATGAAGATTTCTATCCTCTTACCATGGACCGTCAGAAGATGATACGGAAGGAATATGGGATTGAAGAAGATAAGTTTACAGTACTCTGTGTTGGGCAGCTCCAAAAAAGAAAAGGAGTTATGGAATTCGTAGACATTGCCAGAAAAATGCCGGATATGCAGTTCGTATGGGCCGGAGGGTTTTCCTTTGGCAAGATTACGGACGGTTATGAGGAGATACGGCAGATGATGAAACATCTTCCCGCGAATGTTAAGTTCCTCGGCATGGTAGACAGGGAGAAAATGAACGATATCTATAATATGGCAAATGTAATGTTTCTGCCTTCCTTTGAAGAACTGTTTCCAATGACTATCCTGGAGTCTATGAACTGCGGTATTCCTATCCTGGTGAGGGATTTGGACATTTATAAACCCATCCTCTTTGACTATGTGTTAAAAGGAGAGTCCAGGGAAGAATTCCAGATATTACTGAGAAGACTACAGAATGAACCGGATTTTTATATGGAAGCTTCTCATAAAGCATTTGAGGGTCATGAATTTTACAGCAGAGAACACGTAGGGAAAATGTGGAGAGATTTCTACATTGGTATACTGAAAGAACAGGGAAACAGTCTTGTTCGCTATAATACAGCGAGAAGTATCTATGAGGTGGTTACGAAAAATGGCAACTAAAGCAAAAGAGATCTGTATCGATAACAATAAAAGAACAGCAATGCTTTTGAATGTGAGCACAGTGGTCGGCCTGATTTTAATGACACTATTTATCATCTATGGAGTACAGAATAAAATCTTTTCCTCCCAGGAGGCACTGTCACAATTTTTGGGAAGATTCGGATTTTGGGCTCCCTTTATCTTCATAATGGTTCAAATTGTTCAGGTGGTCATTCCGATTCTTCCCGGGGCAATCGGCTGTCTGGGAGGCGTGCTCATCTTTGGTCCTGTGTGGGGATTCGTATATAATTACATAGGAATCTGCATCGGATCCGTTTTAGCCTTCAGACTTTCCAAACAATATGGGCAGCCCTTTGTCAGGTCAATGGTAAAAGAAAAGTCATATAACAAATATATAACATGGCTGGAAAAAGGAGACAAATTTGATAAAGCCTTTGCCATAGCAATCTTTCTGCCGGTAGCACCCGACGATCTTCTCTGTTATATCGCAGGGCTTACAAAAATGACATTAAAAAAATTCACATGGATCATCCTGCTGGGGAAACCATTGTCTATTCTTATATATAGCTTAGGGCTTACAGGGATAATGGAAATGATAAAAAACTTTATATAGGGACAGGGCGTACCGAAAATGGGACACCCGTGTTGTAATTTGGGACGTGTTCTTTCTAAAAAGAACACGTCCCAAATTACATATATTCCCTGTTGACAAATATGTATATAATGTGTATATTATATATATACAATAAAATCATATATACACACTTCTTGAAATGGAGAAAATTATGAACATAATAATCAGTAATTCAAGCGGTAAGCCCATCTACGAGCAGATTACATCGCAGATCAAGCAGATGATTATGTCGGGTGAGCTCAGACCGGGAGATGCCCTTCCTTCTATGCGGCTGCTTGCGAAGGAGCTGAGAATCAGCGTGATTACCACGAAAAGGGCATATGAAGATCTGGAACGTGATGGGTTTATCTGTACACAAGTGGGAAAAGGAAGCTATGTCGCAGACACCAATCAGGATATTGTCAGAGAAGAACAGCTAAAGGCAATTGAAGAATACCTGGAGCAGGCAGTTGAAAAAGCAAAAGTAAGCGGGATTTCTTATGATGAAATTATAGAAATGCTGCGGATGATTTATGAGGAGGTATAAAGAATGGAGACAGCAATCAGGTTAGAAAATGTAGTGAAGAAATACCCGAAATTCACCCTGGATCATATTAATCTGGAGCTTCCGAAGGGGTGTATTATGGGACTCGTAGGGGAGAACGGCGCAGGAAAAACTACGCTGATTAAGTGTATTTTAGGTCTGATAAGTCTGTCAGACGGGAGGATATATAGGGACGAAAAAGTCATTTCCAAGAAGGAAATTGAGTGGAAAAATGATGTGGGAGTAGTAATGTCCGGTTCCAGTTTTCCCGGTAATTTGAATGCGAAACAAATCAATAAAATTATGGAAAATATATACTCCCGGTGGGATAAAAATATCTTTTATGACTATCTAAAACAATTTCACATCGACGAAAATAAGTTTACAAAAGATTATTCTACCGGTATGGCTATGAAGCTCCAGATTGCCGTGGCGTTTTCCCACAATGCTAAGCTTCTGCTGCTGGATGAGGCAACCAGCGGCCTGGACCCTGTGGTAAGGGACGAGATCCTGGAGATTTTGCAGAATTTTATTCAGGATGAGGAATGTACAGTACTTTTTTCCTCTCACATTACCAGTGATTTGGAAAAAGTAGCTGACTATATTACATTTCTTCATAAAGGGAAATTGATTTTCAGCGAGAACAAAGATGAGCTTCTCTACAATTATGGAGTGGTTCGATGTTCAAAGGAGGATTACAAACGTATCGATCCGGAACATGTGGTAGGGCTGAGGAAAAATCAATTCGGATATGAAGTGATGGTAGATAACAGGATTGATATATCCAGACAAAACAGGGACTGGGTAGTGGATTCAACTACGCTGGAGGAAATTATTTTATTCCAGATTAAGGGGGATGTATTATGAAGGGATTAGTTTTAAAAGATTTGTATGGTGTAAAAAAATATCTGAAGCAATATGTACTGTTTTTTGCGGTTTTTACTGTTGTGGGGATTATGCTGAAAATGCCTGCTTATATAGGATTTCTGGGGGCTTTTTACGGGATGAGCCTGTTTATCAGCACGTTTAACACCGATGAGTTTTTCCACTGGGAAGCATACGTACTCACAGGGCCATTGTCCAGACAGGATTTGGTAAAGAGCAAATATGCACTGATGATTCTTCTAATGGGAAGTGCAGCGGTTATTGCTATTCTGGGTGAACTGGCGGTTTGTGTGATTACAAAATTATCCATAGCGGAAAATTTTGCATCAGGTTTGGCAATGATGATTTATATTTTCTTAATGATGTCGGTGGTTATCCCTTTGATTTACAAATTTGGCAGTGAAAAAGCCAGGACTTCCATGATACTTATCTTTGTTGTCCCAGTCGTGTCAGTTGCCCTTATCGGCAAGATTGCAGGAACAGAAAATGTAAATAATTTTTTGAATAATATTTCCTGGCCTGCAGTGGCTGTTGGAGCTTTGATCCTATGTGTCCTGGCCCTGATTGTTTCCTATATTCTTTCACTAAAAATTATAGAAAAGAAGGAATTTTAGAATTTTATTTTGGCACTTTCCCAGTAGATTTTTTTGTCAGATTATGAGAAAATATTATTAAGTGCGATGTTAAATACTAACGAGCCTTAAGTCTATTCTATACTTGAAAGGAGTTTTAAAATGATTTATTCACACGAAGTAGAAATGATGTGCCCGGTGGCACAGGGCGTGAACCACGGCGCAGCTCCAATTCCGGAAGAAGCAAAATGGGTAAAAGCGAAAGAAATTAAAGATATCTCAGGTTTAACACATGGTGTGGGCTGGTGTGCTCCTCAGCAGGGAACCTGCAAGTTAACTTTAAATGTAAAGGAAGGTATTATCCAGGAAGCATTGGTTGAGACCATCGGATGTTCAGGTATGACTCACTCCGCAGCTATGGCATCTGAGATTTTACCGGGAAGAACCATTTTGGAAGCTCTGAATACAGACCTGGTTTGTGATGCTATCAACACCGCGATGAGAGAATTATTCTTACAGATCGTGTACGGAAGATCTCAGAGTGCTTTCTCTGAAGACGGACTCCCTGTAGGCGCTGGTCTGGAAGATTTAGGAAAAGGCTTAAGATCTCAGGTTGGTACTATGTATGGAACCCTTGCAAAGGGCCCTCGCTATCTGGAAATGACAGACGGTTACGTTACAGGTATCGCTTTAAATGAAGACGATGAAATCATCGGTTACAAATTTGTCAGCTTTGGAAAGATGATGGACTTTATCAAAGCTGGAGACGATGCCAACACTGCATTTGAAAAAGCTCAGGGACAGTATGGCCGTGTAGATGACGCAGTGAAAATTATTGACCCAAGAAAAGAGTAATCAGATACTCTTAAAAGTCTGCCGTAGAAAGAATAGGAGGATAAATTAATGGCTTTATTTGAATCATATGAGAGAAGAGAGAAACAAATTCTTGCTGTATTAAATCAGTATGGAATTAATTCTATCGAAGAAGCTGCAGAAGTTACAAAAGCAGCTGGTTTAGATGTATATAACATGGTAGAGGGTATTCAGCCAATCTGCTTTGAGAATGCTAAATGGGCTTACACTGTAGGTGCAGCGATTGCAATCAAAAAAGGATGCAGGAGAGCAGCAGATGCAGCAGCAGCAATCGGTGAAGGACTTCAGTCTTTCTGTATCCCGGGTTCTGTAGCGGATCAGCGCAAGGTTGGTCTGGGACACGGTAATTTGGGTAAAATGCTGTTAGAAGAGGATACTAAGTGCTTTGCTTTCTTAGCAGGCCATGAGTCTTTTGCTGCAGCAGAAGGTGCCATCGGTATCGCTGAAAAAGCTAATAAGGTCCGCAAAGAGCCTCTTCGTGTTATCTTAAATGGTCTTGGTAAAGATGCCGCTCAGATTATTGCCAGAATCAATGGATTTACATATGTAGAGACAGAGATGGATTATCATACAGGCGAAGTAAAGGAAGTATTCAGAAAAGCATACTCCACGGGACTTCGCGCAAAGGTTAACTGCTATGGAGCTAACGATGTAGTTGAGGGTGTTGCTATTATGCATAAAGAAGGTGTTGACGTGTCTATCACAGGCAACTCCACCAATCCAACCAGATTCCAGCACCCGGTTGCAGGTACTTACAAGAAGGAATGCATTGAGATGGGCAAAAAATACTTCTCCGTAGCATCCGGCGGCGGTACAGGAAGAACACTTCATCCAGACAATATGGCTGCAGGTCCTGCTTCTTATGGTATGACAGATACCATGGGACGTATGCACTCAGATGCACAGTTTGCCGGATCCTCCTCCGTTCCTGCTCATGTTGAGATGATGGGACTTATTGGCGCTGGTAATAACCCAATGGTTGGAATGACAGTGGCTGTGGCAGTAGCTGTTGAGGAAGCAGCAAAAGCTGGAAAGTTCTAAGAAAACCTATATAAATTAAGGAGTTTGGCAGAAAAATAGATATTTCTATGGTTGGAACAGAATGAACTGCTATAAGATAGCATATTGACATTTTTAATTATATGGCGTAATATAATACTAGCAGAGAAAAGCAAATGTGTCCATTGGGCGCAAAGCGAAGCCCCAGGGAGTGGCTGCTCCCTGGGGCTTCTATTTTCCTTTTGAAGAGGAATAACTTAGGCAGGCTGTTGTTTATTTATCTCCATCCAACCATTTGCAGATATAGTAGCAAACTATACCTGCCGCAACAGAGATAAGAAAAGCAAATATGTATTCCATTGGGGATGCACCTCCTTCCTGCTGGAAAGAGTCAACAGCAATTATATTATAACTATTGTGTGATAGAATGTCTATGATGACTTATAATAGAGTGTAGGGATGGAAAGTAATCAGAAGTGCAGAGTAGCACACCGATAGCGCACAAACACCCCTCAAACCCTTGAAAAACCGCCCTTCACCGTTTCTGTTGAGGAAGCAGCAAAAGCTGGAAAGTTCTAAAGTAATTGAATTATTAAGAGGCTATTTTAAAACCGCACTGACCTTTTATGGTTGGTGCGGTTTTTGAGACTGTGAATAAAATTGCGAAGCAGGAAAAAGTTTAGCACCACAAATAAGACATGCCCAGGCATATCAGGCGGTGTTACTACACCCCCTTGTTTTTATAGCATTGTTACGCAATAGAGGTACTATAAGTCTTGAAAACAAAGGCTTTGCAGACACCAAAATCAGCAGACAAGGTGTTTATACCTTTTCCTGTGAAAACGCCTTTTAACTGCGTAACACCTCAAAGTGAAATGCTATCCGTTTCCTCCCGTTTCTTTCCTGCCCCCATTCCATACAAAATATGGGCGATTTAGAAAAGCAAAGGAAACACCAACGCACTAAATGAAATGTTCCGTAGCAAGCATAGGAAAGGTGTACCCTTTCCGTAAAAATGTGTTTCATTTTTGCTTGTTGGGAATGCACTCACAAATATGAAATTATCGACGAATTAGAATTCCTTTCATGTACTGTGTTTCATTGTGGGTTTCGTATATAATAGCCTTTTCTTCTTCCGTGCAACCTATCAGTATTTTAATTTCAGAATCCCTTTTTATCAAATCAACAATACACATAATAGCATCTATATTTTGCCCATTCGTTCCGACCCATACATCTATCCCTGCGCCATCCATGGATGCTGTATCTTTCAAATACCCATAATTGACTTTATAAATGAAATCAGGATATTTAGGATGTGCAGTTCCTTTTGGCCTATCTATGATGATTTCTGATTTGCTGACTAAGGCATCTAATACACTCCAGAAACTATTGTCAAATCTGTGCATGAAATCTCCTCCAAATTCATATTTATCAATTTCGATGATAATAGCACAAAGCTGTGAATTTATCTATCATCGTTTTTGTCTTTACATCTGCTTGTATCATTTTATATTGCCGCAGGAAATTCGGGCACCATAAAATCAATAATCGTTGTGTCTTCAAGTATGTTAATAGGCAAAAAAGTCAGTATTTACAACGGTTTTCATCGTTTAATGCTTTTCGTCAACTCTAATTCAAAAACTATTTTTTATAGTACAATCCTATTTTTTAAATGACATTACCCCATCACTGCCTACATAATATTTTCCGATTTGCTTATTTGTTACCATGGCTCCGGAGCCATCGAGATAATACCATTCCTTACCATCGTTTATCCAGCCTCTTTGCAGTACACCACTTGGTTTTGAGAAATACCATTTTCCTCCTATTTTAAACCAGCCATGAGCCATTATCCCGTTGTTATTAAGATAATACCAGGATTTGTATAGAAGCTGCCAACCGGTCTGCATAGCCCCACTGCTATCTGCATAACACCATTCTCTTGAAAGAAGTACCACTTATTACCGATTTTTTGTCATCCGGTAGCCATATGGCCGGAGCTTTTTAAATAATACATATTATTGTCAATAGATAGCCAGCCTGTTTTCATCCAGTCATCCTTGTCAAAATAATACCATTTACCATTGATGTAATCCCATCCGGTAGCATATCCTGAGGAGCTATAATTTGTATACCACCAACCATTACTCCCCTTTTGCCATGCAGCGTTTACGGGAATAGCAGCGCTGACATTTAGGGCTATTATCAGAAAAATAACCAGGAAATTCTTTGATTTTTTTAGCTGCCTTTTTTGCCTTCCCAGTCTTTTTGGCTCCCATTTTAGATGCCCTGCCTCTCCGTTCTTCATACAGGGCTTCTTTGCCTTCTTCATAATAAATTCGTTCCCAAGCGCTTACAGATTTTGGAGTGGGAATGTTGAAGTGAGCTGTAGTTTGCCTCATTGAAGTTCCTGTATTATGCATATATTCTACTACAGCAATTTTAAAATCACCAGTATATGTTCCATTTTTTACTGTAAGCCCTTCAATCCCATGTTCCGCATATGCTGCTTTCCACTTTTGAATATCTGCTTTGTTCACATGATATTTCTCGGCCAGTGCCATCAATCCGATATCCCCCTTTTGATATCGTTGTAAAATTTCAAGTTTTAATTCATCGCTGTAAATTCTTTTTCCAGACATAGAAATAACCCCTTTCATTAGACGTTTGATTTTGTCTAACAAAAGGGGTTCACTTCGCGTATCGCCGAGACTGCTATTTAAAGTGATTTAAACTAGTCTTCTTATAGTTATGATTGTTTTGTAGGTTGCGGAGGTTAATTTAATACCACCTTCCGGATATGGTGCTGAATTAGAGGCATTAACCATCTGACCATTTCCGATATAAATACCAACATGTCCTTCATAACACAAAAGATCCCCTGGTCTGGCTGCTGACAAAGAGCCAACGGCTGTACCACTGCCTCTCTGCTCACCAGATGTGCGCGGTATTGTAATTCCAAACTTTTCGAATACTTTCATAGTAAAACCTGAGCAGTCACATCCATTGGTTAGGCTTACCCCGCCCCATACATAGGGATTTCCAATAAACTGCATGGCATAATTTACGACAGATTGTCCCATATCTAAAGAGCCAGTTGGAATGAAATGATAGGGTATATCGCCAATTTTGTAATCACCGGTAACCATAACTCCATTACTCAGAAAATAATATCTATTCCCTTCCCAGTCCAGCCATCCGGTTACCATGGCGCCGCTTTCACGCAGATAGAACCAGTGTCCTTCCCATGATAACCATCCAGTTCTCATCTTTCCATTCTCACCCAGATAATACCAGGTGCCACTCAACTGAATCCAGTTGACAGCCATTTTACCGTTTGGATAAAAATAATACCAATAACCGTCTATGAGGTTCCAATTTGTAGCAGCGTCTCCTTTTGTGTTAAGATAATACCAGGTTTCGTCGATCTGTATCCACCCGGTGACCATCTTTCCATCCTTGTCAAAATAATACCATTTTCCCGAAAGTTCTTCCCATCCAATACGCATTTTTCCATTTTCACCAAGGTAATACCAGGTTCCGTTTTGGAGAAACCAGTCAGTAACCATTTTACCGTCTGGAAGGAAGTAATACCAATATCCATCAATAAGGTTCCAGCTTGTAGCACGATGCCCATCAGGCTTATTCAAATAATACCATGTATTTTCAAGCTTAAGCCATCCACGTACAAGCCAACCTTCAGCATCAAAATAATACCATTTTCCTTCGATTTCTTCCCAATCATTTGAGGTGAAAGATCCATCTTCATGGCGGTACCACCTTTTATCTCCGGCATCTATCCAACCTACGGGAAGTGAAGAAACCGTACTTTCGTCAGTAATAGTTTCATTATCATTATATGTAATATTAATATCTTCGCTTTCGATATTTTTAGCTTCCTCATGATAAGAAGCATTAGGATTGGTTGCTGCACCGTTAGTTTCTTCTTCTGCAATGTTGTCGGCATCATCAGTTTCTTCTTCATCAATGTCTGCGTTTTCCTGGGACTGTTCGTCATTAGCCGGCAGAACTACTTCTATATCGTCAGTTGGTTCAGAAGCATAGGTGTCTACCGGGCTGGCCCCTAGAAGTAGACAAATTAAAGTTAAATAGCATATCACTTTTATCTTTCTTTCTTTCATATTATTCCTCCATATACAATTAGTTTTCGGGTTTTTGATAAAATAAAATACACAATGGTTTCACCTCCTTATAAACAATGAGTTATAAAAATAATATAAAATAATATATCTAATAATTATGATATTATCATTAATTTTACAGAAAATCAAACGAAACCAATTGACATAATTCGACAACAATATACAATTTGCTATAGTGATAGCATTGTTAGGGAAGTGTTGCAGGTGTCATCCACTTCACATAGATAAGTAATCTTTCGGCAAAAAAATCACCTAACCAATACAAATCGGCATTAAACCAATTTGTATGGAAAGGTGATATTTATGGTTAATCATGTAAATAAAAACATGTACAGTGCAGCTTATTCTGCCTTCACCTCATAGGATGCACTCTTATAGGTTACCACATCCCCGGTAGGTTCGTCGTCCGCGTACTGCATCACTTCAACCTTATGTGTCCCTACAGCAATTGCGTCGTCCCCCAGATCTACAGAGTAGGAGGAATCGGACAGCTGTTCTTGGGCGGCTAACAGTCCGTCAACGTAGATATAGGATTGTTTGGAACCGTCGAATCCTTTCGTGTTTACCTCAATCATAATGACGGCAGCGCCTTCCTTGGTATAGATGACCGGCACTTTGCCGTCCTCAGAAGTTTCGTCTGCACAGGCAATATACATGGTGCCGTCCCCTGTGTCTTTATAGTCGCCTGCAGGCATCTCTTCTTTGGGCTGCTCAGCAGGTCCTGTTTCTGACTGCTTGACATTGTCGTCTGTAGTATCCTGTTCAGCGGGAGAGGAAGGAGCTTGTTCTTCGGCAGACTCCTTTTTATTTTCTTTAGATTTTGTGTCTCCTCCGCTGCAGCCCAGCATACCTATGGAAACGGATACACACATCAGAAGTATTACAAGTTTTTTCTTCATTCTTTTTTCCTCATTTCTTTTGAATTTTATGATAACCGAAGTATGAGAGAGAGTTCATTAAGATATTCTCATTCGGCTAATGATCATGTAAACAGAAATTCATATCAATATTTGTACATTCGATTTCATATGTAAATCATAAACATATTTTGTGATACAGCAGTTATCTTTTATGTTCCCCCTTCTTCAAACTGGACATGTAAATGCCTGTATTTACAGTATATGGGAAACAGAGAAAAAAGTAAATGCACAAAAATTACGAAAGAATGCCTTTATCCAATGAAAAATTATACGATAGTCAAAGAGCAGACATCTCAGATAGATACGATAGTCATAAATGAGACACAACGATTTCATATACATCCGGGAAAGCGATTTTTAAACATAATATAAGAGACTGCTGTCCGCCAGCAGTCTCTTACACAGATACCGTTTTTTACTTAATTACAAAAGAGTCGCAGTCTGTACATTCTTTTGTAGTCGGATTAGATTCGTGTGTTCCGACTTTGATTTTATTCAGTGTACAGTAGTTTTCGTCCTGGGCATGGTGTACACAATTTTTGATTGAACATTGAATGCTTTCGTTGATTTTCATGATAGGTCCTCCTTACAATCTTCTTCATTGTTACACGCTTAGTATTTGCAAAAGAGCTTAAAAAATACAGGGAAGAAATTGTGAATTAAAAGGCAGGACAGATATACTGCCGGAATTAAGGACCATTCTATAAAAATATTAAAAATTTCGTTTCATCTCTTCCATAAACAACGAGCGGTTATCTGCTGCCCGCATGGTCGCCAGAATTCCGTCAAGATGATCGTATTCGTGCTGCAGCAGTTCAGAGAGATCTCCCTCCAGATGCATAGTTTGAGGCGTCCAATTCATATCCAGAAAATGGATATCTGCCTTTTTATATCGTTCAACCTTCACCAGAAGTCCGGGAAAGGACATACAGTCATCCATTACCAGGAAGGTATCTTTCTCTGGGAAAGTGATTGACGGATTAATAAAAACATAGGGCTTGTCTGTATACATGTAGAGGAGCCGTTTTTGTACCCCAATCTGAGGTGCCGCCACCGCCCTGCCTGCACCGTGGATCTTACGATAGTTCATGAGAGTGTCATGGAGATCGGTGACCCATCCCGGGATTTTATGTGCCTCATCTTTTCCTATCTCAGAGCTGACTTCATACAGATTTGGATTGCCTAATTTCAAAATTTCTTTTATCATAAAAGGCGCCTCCGTATTATGTAACATTTATATATGGATGGAGTATACGGGATTCGAACCCGTGGCCTCAACAATGCGAATGTTGCGCGCTCCCAACTGCGCTAATACCCCAAAAAAATGGAAGCAACGGGGCTCGAACCCGTGGCCTCTCGCGTGTGAGGCGAACGCTCATCCCAGCTGAGCTATGCTTCCGTACTTATAAGTATAGCACTTTGAGCGGCAAATTCAAGAGGAAATATGGAGCGATTGTAGGAAAACCCCGGTTATACCCCGGGGTCATCCTCATGGTAGATACCTTTATCTTTTAGTTCCTGAACAATTCTGTCATAGAGTTCCTTCGGCGGCTTCATATGATCAATGACAGGATCTTCCTTCAGCTCCCGCTCAATCTGTTCCGCCTCTTTCCTGAGAGCTGCCGTCACGGTATCAGGAAATTGCTCCATCAGGCGATTGAATAGTTCCAAATAATTTAAGTTACCCATTAAATTCAGCCCCTTTCTTTCTTTATTGTAGTACCATGATAAAGAAAAAGGGGCTGGTAAATTATGGAAATTTATTCTATTCCGGGGGATTACATGTGTGTCTGCAGAAAGGTCTCAAACTTTTTCACGCTGAAGATTTCGTTTGTCACAAATTCTCCGTTGTAAAAAAAACTATAGTTTGTACAGGGACCGGGTGCATTCTGTGCCTGCTCCAGGGTCTCCAGTTTGTGCAGCCGGATGGTAGTTCCGTACTGCTTAGCTGCCTGCTGAATGAGAGGTACATATTTGGCAGTATGGGGACACTGGCTGGAATAATACAGGACCATGCCCTGCTCCTGGGTCTTTCCCTGTTTGGCACAGTCTTTGAAGCTGGGAAGGGGAGCGTTTTCCCGGAAGGGGAGATAGAGCAGCTCGAAAGAGGGATGGGCGGTATCCGCTGTCCGGAATCCTAGGGATTTACTCGATAAAAACTTTGCCCCGCGCATCCAGCTTTAGAAATACCAGACCGTCTTTAAACCGTTCTGTCATCCATTCCTTTTTGGAGGAAACACAGGGTTCTCCTTTTTTATCTGTGATCGCACAGCAGATATGCTCCTGATCGATGTTGTCCTGATTCAATGTAATAAAGTTCATAGCAATTCCTCCGCCTTCTAGGTTATATTAAGGGAATAATGACAACAGTATGTCCTATTCTGCAGAATCTGAAGCTTCTTCCGCCATAGAGGCAGAATCGCCGGTCTGAATGACTTCGCCGGTATCTTTATTAATAAAGTTTACGGTGGTATTTATCTCTTCCTCCGGAACAGCGTTAATTGCCTGGTAAAAATTTCCCATAAGATAGAACGTGATGGCATAGATTCCCTCAAATCCTCCGAAGGAGTCTGCATCTACCTTAATATCAAAGGCAGAAACATCATCACTGTAGGTGATGGAGTCAAAAGAGGGACAATTTTCCTTGTCAGCCAGCAGCTCATTGATACTCTCATCGATGGAAGTTTTCATGGAAGTTAACAATTCTTCGTGGGCTGCTTTGGTCATCTTCATGGTTACGGAGCCGTCTGCATTCTTTGTAACTTCTTTTACTCCGCTTTCTTCAGCCTCTTCTGTCAGCTCGGCAGAATCGGAACCCTCCAGAAGAGATGCCGGAATGGTTACTTCCACAGACAGCATATTCTTTTCCGCAGAAAGAGTTCCGCCGTCCTCACCGGATTCTTTTTCTGCACCGGCCTCTTTGGTCTCTGCCGTATCAGAAGCTTCCTCTGACTTTGAGCTTTCTTTTGAACTGTCTTTGGGTGTGCCGCAGGCGGCGAAGGATGCGGTCAGTGAAACTGCAAGCATCAGGGCAACGATTTTCTTTTTCATTTTTTTCCTCCAATATTTACTTTTTGTGATTCTTTGTGACGATAGGATTGTATCACATTTCCGGTGTAAATAGGGAATTTCTT
The DNA here is from genome assembly GCF_900129135.1 of Lactonifactor longoviformis DSM 17459. Classification (GTDB taxonomy): domain Bacteria; phylum Bacillota; class Clostridia; order Lachnospirales; family Lachnospiraceae; genus Lactonifactor; species Lactonifactor longoviformis. Next base: position 7,126 of record NZ_FQVI01000044.1, on the reverse strand, counting down.
ATGGAGAATTAAGAAATTGGAAAAATATAGTATTGATTTGCTACTATATATTGACATGAGGAAAATATAGTAGTATTATACTACTATATAAAAGGAGCTGAGGAATATGGAACCATTCTTTGAGACAGAGGAGGAATTTCTGGAGAACTATAAGCCGGGAGATTATGAGCGGCCTTCGGTTACTGTGGATATCCTTCTTTTCACTCTGGATGAGGTGAAAAAAGAAAAGAGAACCATGGAGAAGGAGTTAAAGCTGCTTCTGGTGAAGAGAGGACAGCATCCTTTTAAAGGGTGCTGGGCGCTGCCCGGCGGATTTGTGGGCATTGATGAAAGTCCCGAGGAGGCAGCGAAAAGGGAATTAAAGGAAGAGACAAGTGTGGATAACGTGTATCTGGAACAGCTGTGTACGTATGGACAGCCGGAAAGAGATCCCAGAATGCGGGTGATTTCCATTGCCTATATTGCACTTGCCAAAAAGGAGGATATCTTAGTGTCAGCAGGAGATGATGCCCAGGAAGCGGCATGGTTTTCTGTGAGCAAGACAAAGATGATGGACTTTGATTCAGACCGGGAGGCATGGCTTTTGAAGGTGGAAAATGAAAGTCTGGGAATTCATATGGGATATCAGGTGGTGGAGACGAAAAAGAAAAACGGCGTACTGGCTGCAAAAGAGTTCGAAATATCATTGCTGTCCTCCCCAAAAGAAAAGCTGGCTTTTGACCACAGCAGAATTATTAATGAATCATTGGAACGTCTCCGTGGAAAAGTAAGTTATACACCCATTGCATTTAACCTGCTCTCAGAGGAATTCACTATGTATGAGATCCAGTCTGCATATGAGACTCTGCTGGGACGCCCGGTTTGGAAATCAAATTTCAGGAAAGAGATGGATCAATATGTAGTGGACACCGGGAAAATGACAGAGAAGGGATATAAAGGCCTGTCTCTGCGGCCTGCAAAATTATTCAGATACAGACAGGAGGAATCGGAATGAAATATTTAATAGTAATTGACATGCAGAAGGATTTTGTAAGCGGCACTTTGGGATCCGGGGATGCCAAAGGGATAGTGCCCGGGCTGATTCGGAAAATAAAGGAGTTTGAGGGCGAGGTCCTCTATACCCAGGATACCCACGGCAGTGCGTATCTTCAGTCCCAGGAGGGAAGGAAGCTTCCGGTCAGCCACTGTATCCTGGGAACGGAAGGTTGGGAGCTGATAGATGAAATCAAAGAAGCGGATCCCGGCTGCAGGGAACGTTCTTTTCAAAAAGACACCTTTGGAAGTACAGAACTGATGAGCTATCTGGTGAAAAAGAACAAGGAATCCGGTATAAGCTCCCTGGAGTTTGCCGGCGTGTGTACGGATATCTGCGTGATCAGCAATGCACTGATGGCCAAAGCATTTCTTCCGGAGGTGCCTGTTCTGGTCGACAGCGGATGCTGTGCAGGGACATCGACGGAGAACCATGAGAATGCGCTGAAGGCTATGGCATGCTGCCAGATTGATCTCAGATAAGCGCCAGGAGCTGTGTAGGAGGAAGAAAGAATGAAGAATTTAACCATGCTGGTAGATTTTTATGAGTTTACAATGGCCAACGGATTTTATGTTCACGGGCATAAGGATACAAAGGCAGTATTTGAGATGTTTTACCGGAAGAATCCGGATCGCGGGGGATATGTCATTGCCGCAGGCTTAGAGCAGCTGATAGATTTTGTGTCTGACATGCATTTTACAGAAGAGGACATTGATTATCTGAGAAAAAAGAGAATTTTTGACGAAGGATTTCTGGACTACTTAAAAGAATTCCGATTCCGGGGAACCATAGAGGCGGTGCCGGAGGGGACCATTGTATATCCGGGAACTCCTCTGGTGACAGTGACAGGCAATGTCATAGAGTGCCAGCTTCTGGAGACATTCTTGCTGCTAACCATAAATCACCAGTCTCTGATTGCCACCAAGGCAAACCGCATCTGCAGGGCCGCAGGGGATGGCATTGTTATGGAATTCGGCGCCAGGAGAGCCCAGGGGCCGGATGCAGCTGTACTTGGAGCACGGGCTGCCTATATCGGAGGCTGCCATGCTACGGCTACTGTGCTTGCGGATCAGATGTATGGTGTGAATGCCATAGGAACCATGGCACATTCCTGGATACAGTTTTTCAGTTCTGAGGAAGAGGCGTTCCGTGCATATGCAGAGACGTATCCGGATGACTGTACGCTGCTCATTGATACCTATGACATTATAAAGGGAGCACAGTGCGCGGTTAAAGTGGCCAAAGAGGTGCTGGAACCCAAGGGAAAGCGTTTAAAAGGAGTCCGCATTGACAGCGGGGATTTGGCGTATTTTTCCAAAAAGCTCAGAGCCTTGTTTGATGAGAATGGGATGGAGGACTGCAAAATCGTAGTTTCAAACAGCATTGATGAGTGGCTGCTGAATTCTATGAAAACCCAGGGAGCCAGGATTGACTCATACGGCATTGGAGAACGCCTGATCACTGCAAAATCAGATCCGGTATTCGGCGGAGTATATAAGCTGGTGGCTGTGGAGGAAGAGGGGAAACTGACTCCCCGCATCAAAATCAGTGAAAATGAAGAAAAGATTACCAATCCCGGGAAAAAAGTTCTATGGAGACTATTTAACAAAACATCGGGCATCGGTTATGCAGATGTCCTGACGCTGGAGGAGGAGCATCTGGACGAAGGGGGATCTTTCTATGTAATAGACCCCAAGAAGCCCTGGAAGCATATTCTGATTGACAATTCTGTTGCGGTAAGGCTTCAGAAGACTATCTTTGACAACGGGAAACTGGTATATAATAAGCCCCGGCTGGAGGACATCAGAAAGTATGTGAAAGATCAGATAGAGAATACGGTTTGGGAGGAAGAACTGCGTCTGGAGAATCCCCATGTACATTATGTGGATTTGTCAGAAAAAATTTACCAGATAAAAAGCCAAATGCTTCAGGAAGCCGGGAAGAAACTGAACTAGAGGGAAAGGGACATGCAGCTGAAAATTGCATGCCCTTTTTTGTAGACAATGGTTTCAGAAATCATTCCGAAAGTGGGTTGAAAATTTGAGTCAATTTCCTATAATGGGTATTAACCAAATCGGTAAGGAGGGGTGTTATGGATCAGGAAAGACTTCGGCACCTTCCGGAGGAGAAAAAGGTACAGATTATGAATGCTGCCTTTGAAGTCTTTGGGAACAATGAATATAAGCGGGCATCTACGGATCTGATAGCGGCCAGGGCCGGCATATCTAAGGGGCTGTTGTTCTACTATTTTAAAAGCAAAAAGGAGCTGTACCTGTATTTGCTTTCGTATGCCATAGAGGAGTTTCGTCCTCATATTCTGGATGAAAAGTTTTATGCCATTACGGATTTTTTTGAACTGCTTGCTTATACTACCAGGAAAAAGGCGGAACTCCTTCATAAATTTCCGCACATCATGGAGTTTTCTGTGAGGGCGTTCTATTCCTGCAAAGAGGATGTCTCTCAGGAGATGAATTCGATTATGAACGATCAGATTGAGAGAATGTTTAAGGAATATTTTAAGAACATTGACTTGAGTAAGTTTAAAGAGGATGCGGATCCGAACCGGATTCTTCATATGCTAATCTGGATGGCGGACGGGTATATGCACCAGAAGCTGTTTGCCTGTATGGGCAGAGATACCACAGGAGTTATTGAAGTGGAGGATTTAATGGAGCAATTTGCACAGTGGTCAGAGATGTTTAAGAAAATTGCGTACAAAGAGGAATATCAGGGAGAGACGGACTTGTAAGAGAGGGGGCACGGGTATGGATGTAATTGAGATTAACCATATTACAAAGGATTATGGTCAGAAAAGAGGGGTTTTTGATGTGTGCTTCTCTGTGAAAGAGGGGGAAGTCCTTGGGTTTTTAGGACCCAATGGAGCGGGAAAGACGACAACGATCCGGCAGCTGATGGGATTTATTAAACCGGACAGCGGGAGTTTGTCCATACTGGGCAGGGACTGCTTCAGGGAGGCGGGACGAATCCAGGAGTCTTTGGGATATCTGCCGGGAGAAATCGCATTTATAGATTCCATGAGCGGCATGGAATTTATCCGTTTTGTGGGTAAGATGAAGAAAATGAAAAATCTGGGACGTGCAGAAGAATTAATGGATATGTTTGAACTGAATCCATCCGGAAAATTGAAAAAGATGTCCAAGGGAATGAAGCAGAAAATCGGGATCGTGTGTGCTTTTATGAATCCTGCCGCAGACACTTTCATTTTAGACGAACCTACCGGGGGGCTGGATCCGCTGATGCAGAACCGGTTTGTAGAACTGATACTGTCAGAGAAGAAAAGAGGAAAGACGATTCTTATGTCTTCGCATATGTTTGAGGAAATAGAACGCACCTGTGACCGGGCCGCAATCATCCGTAAGGGAAAGCTGGTAGCGGTGGAGGAAATGGAAAAGCTGAAGGAAGGACGAAAGAAAATTATTGAAGTTACCTTCAGGGAGGCAGCGATGGCAGAAGCGTTTGCTGCCGAAGTTCCCAAAGCGTCCTATCAAATCGGAGGGAAAAGAGTGACTGCTGAGGTAGGAAAGAACCTGGATTCTTTTATAAAGAAGGCCGGTGCGTACACCGTTGTGGATCTGGAACTGCGTACCCAGAGTCTGGAAGAATTCTTTATGCATTTTTACGGGGAGGGGGCAGAACAATGAATGCCACATTATTCAGGAAAGAAATAAAGTCGAATTGGATACTGCTTGTGATTTTCTTAGGTGTGCTCAGCGTTTATTCGGTGATGATTACCATGATGTTCGATCCCAAGCTGGGGGACAGCCTGCGAATGATGGCGGACAGCATGCCCCAAATGTTTGCGGCATTCGGGATGGCAGATGTGGGTACTACATTGCTGGAATTCGTTACAGGCTACTTATATGGAATCCTGCTGATTGCATTTCCCGGAGTTTATATTATTATTTTGACAAACCGGCTGGTGGCAAAATATGTGGATAACGGCTCCATGGCTTATCTGCTGGCAGTGCCGGATAAACGACGGAAAATTGTGCTCACACAGGGGATATTTTTGCTGCTGACGCTGGTGCTTATGACCGCTTACTGTACTGTTTTGATTCTGGCAGTAGGGAAGATGCTGTTTCCGGGGGAGATGGACACAGCAGGATTTCTCCGCGTAAATGCAGGTTTGCTGGGACTTCTTGTGTTTTTCGGCGGGGCTTGCTTCTGTGCGTCCTGCATCTGCAATGAGTCAAAAAATTCCTCAGCGATCAGTACGGCTGTTGTGGTCTATTCCATTCTGGTGCAGATGATATCCCAGGCAGGAGAAAAGTTTGAGAATGTGAAATATGCCACCCCTCTGACACTATTTGATGTAGACGGACTGAGTGCCGGTGACGGAAAGGCCTGGCTGATGGCTGCCGTCTTATACCTGGCGGGAATTCTTCTTATGGGGACAGGAATTTTAAGATTCTGTAAACGGGATCTGCCCCTTTAAAAGGTGTCAGGCATACCCGCCGGGCTTCTTAATCTGAGCTTTTGAGCTGCATGGATGAAATACCTCTGCTCTGTGTGTTTGCGGTTGACAGATACCAAAAAATGAAATAAGGTATTATGGTAAATGCAAAGCAAAGGGGAAACGGACCGATGAATAAGAAAGAAATCAGTGAAATAAAAAAACTTTTAACACCTGCAAACTGTGTGCTTACAAGGATCTGCGGCTGTTATGTGGATGCCGAAAAAAATCAGAGGACAAAGCTCAGGGAAGCCTTTCTCTCTCTGCCTGAGGAGGAAGCATTCAAATATTTTACAATCTTTAGAAAAGGGCTGTCAGGCACAATCGGCAAGAACCTCATGAATATGGAATTTCCGCTGGACCAGGAGCTGGGCGAGGGAACTCAGAAGTTTCTGCTGCGGCTGCGGGACAGCGGACTTATGGAAGAGGAGCTCACAGATGAGTTTTATCAAAAGGTGATGGATACATATCTTTATCCGGAGAACTATTACATTATCCTGGTCCACGGGGCTTATGATGTGCCGGGAAGGGCCTCTGACAATCTGGACATGGAGGATGCCTCAGAGTATGTATATAACTTTATTATGTGCTGTATATGTCCGGTAAAGCTTTCTAAACCGGGCCTGTGTTATAATACGGAGACAAATCATATTGAAAATCGGGTGCAGGACTGGATTGTAGACGTGCCGGATACCGGGTTTCTCTTTCCTGCATTTAATGACAGAAATACAGATATACACAGTCTGCTTTATTATGCGAAGAATCCGGAAGTGCTTCAGACGGATTTCATTGACCAGTTTTTGGGGTGCAGGATCCCGTTGAGTGCTAAGACGCAGAAGGAGACCTTTCAGGTCATTATCGAGGAAACCTTAGACAGGAACTGTGATTTTGAGACGGTTATGAATATTCAGGAGAATCTCAATGAACTGCTGGAAGAGAGGAAGGAAGATCCGGATCCGGTTACTTTGGGCAAGTACGAGGTAAAAAAATTGCTGGCCAGCAGCGGTGTGGACAATGAACGTCTGGAGGAATTCGACTCCCATTATGAGGCGGCAGCGGATGAAAAGACTAGTTTTGTCGCGGCCAATGTGGCAAGTGTCAGGAGCTATGAGATTAAGACCCCGGATGTAGTGATAAAGGTAGCTCCGGACAAGGCACAGCTGGTAGAACACAAGATAATTGACGGGGTTCCGTATATTCTCATAGAGGCAACGGATCAGGTAGAAATTAATGGAATTGCTGTGAGAACAGCGGTGAAAGAAGAGAGTGAAGCGTAAGGCATGGGGCTGTGAAAAAAGTCCCGTAAAAAAAGAACGCTTTCAGGTATACAAACCTGGAGGCGTTCTTCTTTTTGTGGTAAAATTAATCTACTATGAACAATAATACCGAGAAATATTATACCGCAAAACAGGGAAGGCTGCCACTGTTTTTTTCGGATTGTCTGGATCTCTGTGATCCAGTATTAGCATTTGACAGAATCATGGAGGAGATTGGAATAGAAAGATATCTTAGGCCAGAGCCCTCACATAAACTGGGCCGGCCCGGATATAATCGGGTCAACATGCTAAAGACAGTCCTGTTCGGCTTTATGGACACTGGATACGCTTCCCTTCGGGAAT
>NZ_FQVI01000023.1 GCF_900129135.1 Lactonifactor longoviformis DSM 17459 | reverse complement strand
TTATACGGTTTCTACCCGAAATATCCGGTAGCGGATGCAGGGTATGGATCCTTTAATAACTATCTGTTCTGCCAGGACCATAGGATGGAAAAGTTCATGAAATTCCCCATGTATAAGAAAGAGACAACAGATGAAAAGTATCATGAAGACCCGTTGCGTGCAGTGAATTTTAAGACAGACCCGGAAGGGAACCTAATCTGTCCAAACGGGAGGAAGTTCCACTTTGCATACCGAAAACCAGTGAAAGGGAACCAATACGGCAGGCAGGAAGAGTACTATACCTGCGAGGACTGCAGTGGCTGCCCCTATGCAGAAAAATGCAAGAGAACAGAAAAGAACAGGACGGTGCGGATTAATGCGGAATTAAGCGCCATGCATCAGGAGGTATTGGATAATCTTCAGAGTATCCATGGGGCGTTGCTCCGCATGAACCGCTCCATCCAGGCAGAAGGGACATTTGGAATCATCAAATACGACCGATGGTATAAGCGTATTGTAAGAAGAGGGCTGGATTCGGTAAGAGTAGAGATATTTCTTGTATCTATCGGCCATAATCTCTATAAATTCAATAATAAGCAGATGAGACTCCGGGAAGTGGCTTAAAGAAGAAAGAGCGCACGTTTGTTGGGGTAAGGGGGATTATGCGCTTTTTACTGCTTTTTACTGCTTTTCTCTTACGCTTTCCACAAAATAAAGAAGGGCTGAAAAAATGGAGTTAGAACAACTCCATTTTTTCACAGCCCCTTTTTGCCATTTACGCCTTACTCTCTGACCCAGACTGCCTTACAAATATGGTTTTGCTTTTTAGAAAAAATCATTTCAAAGGCTTTCTCGTAATCCTCCGGACGGAACCGGTGGGTGATAACACCTTTATGATCAACCTGACCACTCTGCACAAGCTCCATAGCTATCTGAAATTCTGGCTTATCCCCGGCCATGCAGTAGCTGCTGGAAGCCAGAACCGACAATTCTCGGTAGAGTATGGTTGACAGAGATACCATGCTAGGACTTGCAGTGCCCCCAAACATAATAATCTTTCCTCCCACAGCAGCCATCTCTACTGCCTGGGAAAACGCATTGGAATTGCCTCCTACACACTCATAGGCCTGATCCACTCCCCTGCCGCCGGTCAGTCTCATCACTTCTTTTACCGGATCCTCGTTGCTGTCCAGCACAATGGAATGGGCTGCTCCGTATTTTTCTGCCATCTGAGCCTGATGCCCGTATTTGGCAACTGCAATGATCTTGGTAATCCCCATAGAACGCAATACCTGAATCATGTTAATGCCAATAATCCCGCATCCCACAACGGCAACGGTATCTCCCAGCTGCGGTTTCCCTATCATGGCTCCGTGAACGTTTACTGCCAGTACATCCAGAATTGCCCCTTCCTCATAACTCATAGAATCCGGCATTGGATATACATGGTTTTCATGGACAATGGAATACTCTCCGTATCCTCCGGGCAGCATCCTCTTCATAGGCATGCCCACGTGTGACACACCATCCAGACACAACTGATACCGGCCGCTGAGGCACATGGGGCAGCTTTTCCCAAAATCAATGCAGCCATGAAGGGGTTCTACTGCAACACGATCCCCCACTTTTACCCGGGTCACACCCTCACCCGTTTTCACTACATCACCGGCATTCTCATGGCCCAGTACAGCCGGAAACAATTTGTCCGGCATCTTATCTCTGGTCTGCCCCCGAAGGGCCATAAGATCCGCACCACAGATCCCGGCCGCACGGTTGTGCACCAGGACCCAGCCTTTGGGCGGGCTGGGAATCTCTACTTCTTCATAGGATAATCCTCTGGGATAGACGCTTCCGTCCCATACAATGGCCTTCATTTTTTCGTTTGCCATTCATTCTCCTCCTTTATACACAGCAATATTGTCTGAGTTCTGCCATAACAGCTGAATCTTCCCCACAATTGAGGGTTTCACCGGATATCACAGGATACCCGGGAAGGCTTTTGGCAATAAGAGGCAGATCCTTAAGGCCGCTGCCTGATATAATACATACTACAGAGTCACCCTTTTCGATCACGCCTTTTCTCCGCAGTTTCTGTACTCCCGCGATCACTGAGGCACTGGCAGGTTCTCCTATCACAGCCTCACTGGATGCCATCAGCTTCAGCCCTTCCAGAATCTCTTCATCTGTCACTGCTACCGCAAGTCCGCCTGTCTTCCGTATGATATCAAGAGCAGTTACCCCTTCAAAGGTCTCCGTATCAGCAATGGCAAAGGCAATGGTTGACGCCTCTTTCCAGAGCTCTGTGGATCTTCGGTTCTCCCGGTAAGCCTTTACAAGGGGCGCACAGCCCGCGGCCTGAATCCCTGCGAATCTGGGAATATGGGGAATCATCCCCAGCCGGAACATTTCCTCAAATCCCTGGTATACTTTTCCCAGAAGAGATGCCCCGCCAACCGGACAGAACACCCAGTCCGGAGCCCCAAACTCCATCTGCCTTCCTATTTCATATGCGATGGTCTTATAGCCCTGAGAAGCCCAGGGGTGATATTTCATAGTTGTACTCACATTTTCCCAACCCAGTACGGGGACTCCTTTCTGAACGAAATGGATACACTCTGCAATGCTGCACTCCATTCCTATCATCCTAGCCCCATAGGTCTGTATCTGCCAGGCCCTCTCCCTCACTGCTGCTGTGGGCAGGAGCACAAAGCAGGGCAGTTCACCCTTAGCCGCATAGGCTGCCACCGAGCCGGCGGCATTTCCTGCGGAGCCCAGAGCCAGGGATGCAACTCCTTTTTCCTTTGCCATAGTAACTGCGACTGTGGAAAAGCGATCTTTGTAAGAACCGCTGGGATTCAGCGTTTCATTCTTCAAATACAGGTGTTTCATATCCAGCCTTTTACCCAGACCTTCAGCCTTCAAAAGAGGAGTGTTTCCCTCTCCCAGACTCACCGGCCGGATGTGGGGTTCATAGGGGAGGAGCTTCTGGTATCCCCATATCCCCTCCCGGCTTCCTGCCCGCAGCAGCCGGCGGAATTCCTCTCTATGCTTCTCCAGGCAGTTGTCTGAAGCTATGGAACCCCCGCACCTGGGACAGATATATTCATCTCCTTCCCCCTCCCACGGGGTATTGCAGGTCATACAATACAGTGACACGTTTCTGCCTCCCTTCTGTCCGTCGTACAGCCCTATAAGGCTCCATCAGCGGTTAAAATACTGCTGCAGGCGTTTTACTGCTTCCCTGATTTCCGTCTCCGAGGAAGCATAGGACAGCCTCAGATATCCTTCCCCGTAGATGCCAAAGGCAGGGCCCGGGGTGGTTACCACCTGTACTTCCTTTACAATATCAGCCGCCAGCTGGGCAGAAGTAAGCCCGGTATCTTGTATATTCGGAAATGCATAAAAAGCGCCCAGAGGACACCGGCAGCTTACATTCTTACAGCCGTTTAGCCCCTCCACGAGAATATCACGGTTTCTCTGGTAGCCTTTCACCATTTTTTGTATGGCCTTTTCCGTATGATTCAGTGCTTCGATGCATGCATACTGTGCAGCAGCATTCACAGAGGAGGTAACCTGCTCTATGATCTGAACCATAGCACCTATGGCTTGTTTTGGTCCGGAGGCATATCCTACCCGCCATCCGGACATGGCAAATGTCTTAGAAAAAGTATTTACTGTAATCACATGCTCCTTCATATCAGGAAGAGAGGCAGGACTCACATGTTCTGCGCCGTCATAAAGGAGACGCTCATAAGGTTCATCAGAAATTATGGTCAGATCATGCTTACGTACAAGTTTACAGATTTCCTCCATTTCCCCTCTGGATATTACACCTCCTGTGGGATTGTTGGGAGAATTGAGAACCAGTACCTTTGTCTTCTCTGTAATCCTCTCCTCAATGTTCTCCTTTGTAGGTACAAATCCATCTTTTTCATAGGCGGGCACCGGCACCATTGTTCCGCCTACAAATTTAATCTGTTCCGGATAATTGGGCCAGGAGGGAATGGGCACCAGCACCTCATCCCCCGGGTTTACCGTAACCATCATTGCCAGAAGCACTGCCTCTACTCCTCCGGCGGTGACAATAATTTCTGTTTCCGGATCCGCCTGTATCTTATTTTCCCTCAGTAATTTCTGGGATAATGCCTCCCGCAGTCCGGGAATCCCTGCATTTGGGGTGTACTTTGTATATCCTTTATACAAGGCATCTCTTCCCGCCCCGATCACATTGGGGGGTGTGGGAAATCCAGGTTCCCCAATACAGAGATTGATCACATTATCATATTCCCGGGCCAATTCAAACATAGCCCGAATCCCGGACACCGGGGGATTCAATCCTCTTTCGCTTAAATGCATAGTAGTCCTCCTTCTCCAATGAATTAAATACTATTAGATAAAATATCCGTCTAAAAACTTTCCTATTTCTTCCCCCAGATAGTTTAAGATTTTTTCCCCCTTTTCCCGGGAGGCGTCCTGACATACCCCCACATTTCCGTAAGGAGATATGTCCCGGAATCTCCGGTATACCGTCACACGATTATGCGCAAACATATCCGGATGGTACCAGTCATTCCCCTGTGCCGGGGAATAATTTTCCCATCCTTCCCCTACCAGGTGCGGATACAATGCCATCATCATAGAGGTTTCCATCTCTCCGGCATGCCCGATTCCCCCCAAAGGACTGTCTCGCAGTGTCTCCATAAACTCGGTCATAAAGTCCCAGTACCTGAGCATTGCTACCGAGCACTGGGGAAAAGCAATTCCCAGTTCATTTACAGCGGTGTGCACGGCCGGGGAATTCCCCCCGTGGGATACCACCAGAACTGCTTTTGTAAATCCCGCGGAAATCACCCCTGCCATCACCTCCGTTATCATAGCGGCAAGAGTCTTCTGTGTCAGGGTAATACTGCCCGGAAAATCCATGTGATGAGCGGAGAAACCATAGGTGACAGACGGCAGCAGCACTACCTCCCGGGCTGCACACTCTGCCGCCCTTCGTATCACAGCCTCTCCCAGATATACATCCGTGCCCAGCGGCAGATGCAGGCCATGCTGTTCACAGGAGCCAATGACCAATGCCGCCACGCCTTTTTCAGCCATGGCAGAACATTCCCGTGATGCAAGCTCTCTCCATTCCAGTAACATTCATTCGCCTCCAATCATTAAGTCCCTGCGGCACATTAACTCAGCTCTTCAATAGTATTGATTACCGGAATCTCCAGTCCCTCCGGGATGTAGGCGCTGCTGTCCTTTAACCCATGTCCGGTGAGGAGGCAGACACAAGTATCTCCCGGTTTCAAAATGCCCTGTTCCTTCATCTGCCGGACCGCTGCCATTGTAGCTGCAGAGGAAGGTTCCACAAAAATCCCTTCTTTCTGTGCCAGGGCCCTTCCTGCCTCCAGAATCTCACTGTCCTCAGCCGTCAAACCATAGCCGCAGGTTTTGCGGATGGCTTCCACGGTGATATCCCCGTCCTGTTCATATCCCAGCAAAGGATCGCTGATAGCAGAAGCCACACTCCTGGGATTTTTGCAGCCGATTACCTTGCGGTTTTCCTGCCATGCCTCTGAGATAGGGGCACAGCCCTTTGCCTGCACGCAGACCAGCCTGGGCAGCTTTTCTGTGTATCCCATATCCATCAGTTCCGCAAAGCTCTTATAGATTCCATAAAGCACCGGCCCAGCTCCTACGGGAATCACAATATAGTCAGGCACTTCTCCCATCTGGTCAAAAATCTCGTATCCGATAATTTTATATCCTTCCAGTCCAAAGGGACTCAGAAATGTAGTGGTTACATTCATATACCCCTTTTGCTGCGCCATCTGTACCGCTGCCCGGTAAGAACAGGAAAAGTTTCCCCGCACCTTAATTACCTTTCCCCCATAGGCTATGGCCTGGGCCACCTTTCCCACAGGGGTCGTTTCAGGCACAAAGATAATCGTGTCGATCTCTCCCTTAGTACCGTAAGCCCCTGTGGAAGCTCCCCCATTTCCCGAGGAGGACACCACAATGCCCGGACAGCCAAACTCCTTAGCCATACTGACGCAGACAGATACCGAACGATCTTTAAAAGAACCTGTGGGATTTGTCGTCTCATCTTTGAAAAACAGCCCATCAAGGCCAAGCTCCTCTCCCAGAACTCTGCTCTTTTTTATCTTAGTGCACCCCTCCTGAAAGGTTACTATGTTCTCCCGCTTCACAGGGGGCAGTACCCTTTGGTAATCCCACATAGACTCCTTTCCTTCCCCCTTCAGGGCGCGCCCCGCCTCTCTGAGATATTCCCTCTCATACGCAACGGTTAAAATACTGCCGCACTTGGGGCAAAGACTTTCCTTTCCCATAGGAAAGCTCTCACCGCAGGTATGGCAGATAAAATACACTTGCTCCATCACAGTTACTCCTTTCTTTTATGCCCGGCTGTCATGCAGGGATATATAAATGTTCAAAGGCTTCCCCGGCCATACGCAGCTGCATGCCGCCGTCCTGCAGCTGGAACAGCCCGTGTCCAGGAAGAAACAGATCCACCTTCAGATCCATCACCTCTCTCACACATCTGGCATAGGCATGAATATCCGCTCCCGGTATCAGCTGGAAGCTAATTTTGCCTCCCATCATCACCAGGTCACCGCCGATAAAGAATCTGCGGCCCTTCACAGTTCCGTAATAACAGATTCCCCCGATGCTGTGTCCGGAAGCGTCAAAAAGCTCCATATGTATGCCGTCTTTCTCCCAGATACCCGGTACGGCTGTCTCATCCCCGCGGCACGCTGCCAGATGGTAATCCGGGGGATAAAACCCTGCATCCCTGGCCACATCCAGTCCCATAGCAGCCTCATCGCCTCTGGCAAAGGCTTCCGCCTCCGTCCTCGGCACCACTACCTTAATTCCATACTCTCTCTGCAGATAGGCGGCCGCCCCAATGTGATCCCCATGGCAATGTGTCAAAAACAGATAGGAGATATCCTCCATCCGGAATCCATCTCTTTGGATTTCGGCCTCCAAAAGTTCCGGCCGAATCCCGATTCCACAGTCAAACAAGGCCAGCTTGCCTTCGAACTCTACCAGATAGCAGTTACAATCCAGCTCATCCGTAAGGAAAATGCCATTTCTTCCGCTTCCCACCAGGTATACACCCTCCACAAGCTTCATCTCAATCACCCAGCCCTTCTTCTTTACACGATTTCAGTCCATACTCAGAAAAAAGGTGAGAGACAGCACTTTGGCCTGATCAGGTCCAAAGGACCTGCTGTCTCTCACCTTCTTTCCCCATTGCAGGGAGCATCAGCTAATGGTAAATCCTCCGTCTACCACCAGATTCTGTCCCGTTATAAACCTCGCCTCATCAGACGCCATAAACAGCGCCGCATTGGCAATATCCTCCGGTTCAATGATCCCCTGGATAGGTGCCACAGTTTCCCATTTGTGATAAAACTCTGCATCGTGATCCAGAAGCTCATCCACCATAGGGGTTCTTGTAGTCGAAGGAGATACACAGTTAACCCGGATTCCGTACTTCCCATTCTCCACAGCCATAGCTCTGGTAAAGGCAAGCATAGCACCTTTGGTAGCTGAATAGGTTTCCGCACCGCATCCCACTACCCCATTGATGGAGCAGCAATTCAGAATCACGCCTCCTCCCTGCTGTATCATATGAGGAATGGTATATTTACAGGTAAAGAAAATGCTTCTGATGTTAATGTTGAATACGCTGTTCCAGTCTTCTGTCGGCACATCCGGCACCGGTGAAAATTTGTAAGGAGATGAGTAGCCCACACCGGCATTATTAAAAAGGATGTCAATTCTTCCGTATGTTTCAATGGCTGTATCCACCAGACGTCGGATATCCTCTTCCTTCTGGACATCCCCTAAGACATAGATGCCTTCTCCGCCGGCCTCCTGAACCATTCTCCATGTCTCCCTGGTATTCTCCTCTCTGCGGCCGTGTATTACCACCCTGGCTCCCTCCCGGGCAAACCGGAGAGCTGACGCCCTTCCGATTCCCCCGCCGGCTCCGGTTATAATCGCAACTTTATCCTTTACTCTCATGTCATCGTACTCCCTTACATCATCAGTTCAGATTTACACTGACACATCTTTCCTCGCTCATTTCCAGAATAGACCATTTGCCGCCGCTTCTTCCATATCCGGACTGACTTCCGCCGGCTCCGCCTGCAGGGAAGGTCCAATCCCAGTAACTGCTTCCGGAATTAATGTTTACATAGCCGAAACGCATCTCCTCTGCCATCTGCATACCTTTTTTCAAGTCTTCTGTGTAAACACCCGCAGCCAGACCATATGGGCTCATTGCAATTAAGTCCATAATCTCAGATTCCTCTTTAAAACGCACCAGAGGTACTACAGGTCCAAACGTTTCTTCTATATTTAAGAGGGCATCCTTGGATACATGATCGATTACAGTTGGATATAAATAGTGTTCCGTAGGCGCACCTTCCACCTTGCCCCAGTGCTCGCTTACTACCTTTGCACCTTTCTCAATTGCATCCTGGACATGCTCCATTACCGTGTCCACTGTGCTTCGGTTATGTACCGGTCCCATGGTTGTCTTCTCATCCATTGGATTCCCCACGACATAGCGGTCCATCTTAGACAAAATAATCTTAACCAGTTCATCCGCAACGCTGTCATCCACAAGAACACGCTCTGTGCTGGTACAGATCTGACCGGCATTGCCAAAGCTTCCCGCCAGAATGCCTTCTGCCGCTTTTTCCAGATCTGCGTCTTTCAGCACTACCACAGGTCCGTTGCCGCCCAGCTCCATGAGGGACTTTTTGGCTTTTGCTTTTTCCATGATGTCATTTCCAGTCTTCGTACTTCCCGTAAATCCAATACCAGCTGTCAGAGGATGCACCACCGCAGCAGTCTTCGCTTCCTGGGAAGTTCCGATTACCATATTAATCATTCCTTTTGGAACCTTTGCCTCCTCAAAGCATTTCATAAACAGGCTGGCAACCGCGGAGCAGCTCATAGGCGGCAGCCAAAGAATGGTATTTCCTGCTGCCAGCCCCGGTGCCAGATAATAGCAGGATGCCGTGCACAGGGGGAAGTTAAAAGGAGTGATGATGGTAAATACGCCTACTGGTTTTCTGTAAGCATAAACATGCACGTTCTTCTCTCTCACAGACGGAATCTCAGAAGACATCCATTTAATCTGCTCAGCTGCATCCCGGAATGCCAGAGCGCTGCCGCCGACTTCGCCAAGCGCTTCTGTATGATAAGGCTTGCCCATTTCCATGGCAATCATTTTAGCCAGTTCTTCTTTGTGCGCATCAATAGCATCCGCAATTCTGAAAAGCATCTCGGATCTCTCAAACACTGTCATCTTTTCCAGATTTCCCTTTTCCCGATCCGCTGCCTTCAGCGCACGATCTACTTCCTCAAACCCTGCAGGGGTAACTGTTCCTATTACTTCTCCTGTTGCAGGGCTTACAACATCTCTCGATGAACCCTCTTTTGTGTACCATTCTCCGTCAATATACATAGGATAAATCATAGCTTCTGTCCCATTCCTTTCCGTTAGAATTACTTATTTGTTACCCAACCATTCCAGTGCCTGTCCCCAGAACTGTCCGTAATATTCCCATGGCTGGAAGGATGCTGCCCAGTGGGGAGAACAGTCGCTGGCAAACGCCATAGCCCGTCCTTTTCCATACTCCCAGGTTACAAGCAGTGGATACTGATCCTCATCATCACCGATGGTGGCCAGTACATCCGCACCCTCTTTTGGAAGAATCTTATTGAAGCCTTCGAATCCCGGCGCCTCATCCCACGGAATATCGGCCAGAATCGGATGGTCTTTTACTTTAATATCAATGGTTGTGCCTTCCGGCATCTCTACTCTGTCATCCAGTCCCTTCAGGCAGTTTACAGGCAGTGCCTCCTCAATGGGAGTATCGTAATATCCGCCGTGTCCGAAACGTCCGCTGAAAGAAGTCCAGCCCCCGATCATAAGAAGGCCGCCTCCCTGGCGCACATAATTACGGATGGCTTTCAGTCTGTTCGTGGTAGGCTGAGGTACGGAATCAATCCAGAAAGGATACAATGACAGCACTTCACACTCACAGTCACTGATGATGAGTGCATCATACTTGGATAATTCCTCTACGGTTCTTGGGAAATCACCGATTGCCTGCTCACCGGTCATATGGGTCACTTCATGGCCTCTGCTGGTCAGAGCGTCAATCAAAGGCTGTCCCCAGATATGATGGGTCATCCCTTTTACCTCCAGATTAAATGGGGAGGCCATAAAAATAGGTCCGATTTTGGTACAAGCGTCTCCTGCGTATAAAATTTTCATATAAAACCCTCTCTTTCTTACATAGTTTATAATAAATTTAATAGTTCCTCAATTGTCTCTGCCGTCGGCGGTTCCTGCTGCCCGGAAGCAATGCTGCTTTTTAATCCGCTGCCTGTAGCCAGGGAAATGATCACATCACTTTTATGTAATACCCCCTCCAGACGCAGCTTTTTGGCTGCAGCCACTCCGGCGGCTCCTGCCGGCTCAGTGTACAGTCCTTCTCTTCCCATTAACGCCCTGGCTTCCAGGATCTCTTCATCTGACACGATAACAGCTCTCCCTTGGCTTTTGTAAATACACTCCAGGGTATACGCCCCGTCCTGGGTATAGCCCTTAAGCTCGTCGTTGAGCCCCGAAGCGATCGTAGGCCTAGTCATATTCCATTCCTTTACATCCGTTGCCTGTCTAAAATAAGCATCTGCGATGGGATAACAGCAGTCAGACTGCACTCCAATCAGCCTTGGAATCTTCTCCACCACACCTTCTTCCTTCAGCTTCAGAAATCCATGGTAGATGCCCCCCAAAAAAGGACCGGCTCCGATGGGAACCATAATCCAGTCTGCCGGTTTATCCAGCTGCTCTGTCAGTTCTCTGCATATGCCCTCATAGCCTGCCCACACGTAGGGATTAATGTATGTGGTGGTCAGATTATACCACTTCTTGTCCTGGGCAACAGCCTTCGCTCCCTGAAAGGAATCACTGTAATTCCCTTTCATGCGGATTACCTTAGCCCCATAGGCAGCCGCCTGACGTACCTTTTCCATGGAAGTGGATGCAGGCACAATTGCCGTAACCGGCATTCCCGCCCTGGAACCATACGCAGCTGCCGAAGCACTGGCATTTCCCGCAGAGGCGACAATAATCTTTTCTACCCCAAGTTCTCTGCTGTGTGCCAAAGCGAAGGCCATCCCTCTGTCCTTAAAAGAACCTGTGGGGTTCATGAATTCACATTTTATGTAAACTTTATCCAAATCCAGCTCCTGCGCAGACCTCAGCAGAGGGATCAGGGGCGTATTTCCTTCTCCCATCATAGGATATGGCAGTTCTGACTCCTCCGGTTCAAAGTGAAGAATTCCCCCGCACTTGCTGCATGCATAGGCAGGCTTCTGTTCCTGAACTGCATTGCATTTTACACAGATAAGTTTATGTCTCACCGCAATCCCTCCTGTCATTCCCTTGGATCTTATCCGCAGGAATTACCTCTCACTGATATAGCAGTAAATCAGCGCTGCGAACAATTTCGTACAGTCTACAATATCCTGTTCCCTGCAGAATTCATTGATCCGGTGTGCCTGGTCCAGGGAACCGGGGCCTAATAATAAAGTAGGAATATTGCAGAGCACAGAGAACATACTCGCTTCCGTGCAGGCACGGAACACAGATACCACTGGTTCCTGTTCTGTAATTCCTGCGAGAAGTTCTTTGCAGTCCTCCACCAGTGGGTGATCCCGTTCAATAAGACTTGCCGGAAAGAAAGAGCGGTCCAAAACTTCTCCCCACTCTCCCACAGCTTTCTGCAGTTCCTCTTTTATCCTGTCAGGAGTCTCCCCGGGAAGAAGACGCCGCTCCACCTCAATCTCACAGGCATCCGGTACCGTATTCAGGCGGATTCCTCCTTTTATAGTACCGATACAGCAGGTAGCCTGCCCCAGATATTCATTCCTGACCTCACTCAGACTGTCCGCATAAGCTTCGATTCTCCGGATCACTTCTCCCATCTTATAGATGGCGTTGACGCCGTTCCACGGCTCACTTGCATGGCAGCCTACTCCCTTGGTTTTTACATACCAGGAACTGAATCCCCGGTTGCCCAGCTGAATCTCACATTGTGTAGGCTCCGCGATTACCGCACAGTCTGCCTTCAGCTTCTTTGTGGACAGAATATGGCGGATGCCCCGGTTCATATCCTCCTCGTCGCTGACCAGAAGAACCATAATCCCCCGTTTGGGTTCTACTTTGGCAGCGCCGATCAGGCTTGCTGCCGTGAGTATTGCGGCGCAGCCTCCCAGCATATCGCAGCTGCCCCGTCCGAAAAGTACACCGTTTTCTCTCTGTGCACCGGAAGGTTCTCTCACCCACTCACCGAAGGCCGGAACAACATCCATGTGCCCGTTCAGTATGAGTGCAATATCCTCAGGGTCTCCATACGTGGCTATTACATTGCAGCGGTTGGGTTCAAATTCCTCCACCTCCACCTGAAAACCTGCCGTCTCCAGGATTTCGGCAGCCACTGCTGCTGTTTCTTTCTCATTCCCCGGCGGATTATAGGATTTGCAGCGAATCAGGCGGGCGGCACAGGTGATGGCCGCCTCCTCCCATTCTTTTGTCATGTGTTCCCTCATCCACCGGATACTCTGCTCTCTCTTTGCCTCTGTTTTCATACGCTATGCAACCTCTCCAGATCCGGATTCTCCGGAAGCAGCTATCATGATCTCATCCTGTGTCAAATCCTTCACACAGTCAAATTCTCCAGTCTTTCTTCCCTCATAGAGTACAATGATCTTGTCACTGGATCCCAGAACCTCTGGCATCTCAGAAGAAATCATAATGACAGCAATACCATTTCTGCACAGATTTTCTATTATCTTATGAATCTCTGCCTTCGCCCCTACGTCGATCCCTCGGGTAGGCTCATCCAGAATAATAATCTGAGGATTCCTGCACAGCCATTTGCCCAGGCAAACCTTCTGCTGGTTCCCGCCGCTGAGCTTTCCGATCTTCTGATCCATAGACGGTGTTTTTATAGACAGTGCATCTATGTATTCTTCTGCTATACTGGTTTCCTGTTTTCCGTCAATCCAGGTTGCCTTGCTCACCCATGGAAGGGATGCCAGAGTCATATTCTCTCTGATAGACAGAAGCGGTACAATTCCCTCCCGGCGCCTGTCCTCTGACACATAAGCAATACCTGATTTAATTGCATCAAACGGGTTGCGGATATCCAGCTTCTTGCCGTTCAGATATATCTCTCCTCCATCCGGCTTATCCAGGCCAAAGATACATCTTGCAATCTCTGTTCTTCCTGCGCCCATCAGGCCGCTGAAGCCGAGAACCTCTCCCTTTCGCACAGTAAAGCTGATAGGCTCAAATACCCCTTTGCGGTACAGATCCTTGACCTCAAGAACCACATCTCCGGGCTCAAATTTCTCTCTGCTGAATACGTCTGACAGCTCACGCCCTACCATGCTCTTAATGATCATATCCTCCGTCACTTCTGATACCGGAGAGGACATTACGTACTTACCATCCCTGAGTACCGTAATCTCATCGGCAATTTCAAATATTTCCGACATACGGTGAGAGATGTAGATAATTGCCATTCCCTGTTCCTTCAGTTCCTGAATGATTTCAAAAAGTTTTTCCTTTTCAGCCTCTGTAATCGCTGATGTAGGCTCATCCATTACGATAACCCAGGAGTTAGACCCGATTGCCTTGGCGATTTCTATCATCTGCTGCTGGCCTACCGTACAATCACCGACCTTTTTGTTTTCGCTGATATTCAGATTAAACCGGCCGATTAGCTCTCTGGCTTTTTTCTCCATATCTTTTCGGTTTACAATAGGACCTGTTCCCTTCATCTCCTTGCCCAGGAAAATATTCTGTGTGATACTAAGCTCCGGAACAAGTGCGAATTCCTGGTAAATCACCGAGATCCCCAGCTTCTGAGAATCCATAGGGGAATGGATGGACACTGGTTTTCCGTCAATATAAATTTCTCCGCCGTCTTTTTTGTATACACCGGATAGGATTTTAATTAAAGTAGATTTGCCGGCGCCGTTTTCTCCCATAAGTGCGTGTACCGTACCTCTTTTTACCTTCAGATTTACTCCGTCTAAAGCCTTCACACCGGGGAATTCTTTCACAATTCCGCGAAGCTCCAGCTCCTTGGCCTCTTCAATATTGATATCATTCTTATGACGGGAATGAACCTCTGCGGCGGCAGCTTCCTTTTGGGCCTTCTTGTCCTTGCTGCTAACCTTCACTCTCTCCTTGCTGCTGTATTGATCCATATAGACAGATACTACAATCAGCAGACCTTTCACTACATAAGAGTAGTAGGGAGAGATTGGCATCATACCCAGACCTGTAAATATCGTTCCGATAATCACAACACCCAGCATGGTACCAACCAGAGATCCGGTACCGCCCATCAGGCTGGTGCCTCCGATAACAACAGCAGTGATGGCATCGAACTCCATGTTCTGACCTGCCAGAGGCTGTGCTGAGAGGGCGCGCCCTACGGTTACCACTGATGCGAAGCCCGCGAATAAACCGCCTAATAAATATACAATTACTGTATGTTTAATTACTTTGATTCCAGATGCCCTGGATGTGACAGCATTGCCGCCCACCGCAAAAGTCTTTCTTCCAAAAGTTGTCTTGTTCAGCACCAGGTACATAATCACGAACAATACTGCCAGATACAGTAAAGATGCCGGAAAAGAACCAAAGATATTTTTCTGTCCAAACCAGTTAAAATAGTCATTTCTTACAACTACACGTTTTGAGTTTGTCAGGTAAATGGTTAATCCTCTGGATACAGAGGTCATAGCTAATGTTGCCATGAAGGGGCTTATCCCCAGTCCACCAACCATCAAGCCGTTTGCAGATCCTGCTGCAATACCTACAATAATACATACCAGAAATCCGCACAGGGCGGTTCCTAATCCTTCACCCCCAAGAGACTGCATTACAATAGCGCCGCATGCCCCGGCAAGGGCAATGTTTGCACCGGATGACAGGTCCGTACCTGCCAGCATAATAATAAATGTAATACCCAGGGATAAAATTGCCAATGATGTGTTTTGACGAATAATATTAAAAAACGTTCTCACCGAGAAGAAGCCCGGAGCCAGAAATGAGAAAACTACTATTAAAATCAAAATAATCGCAAGCAAAAATAGGTATCTCTTGATCTGTTGGTTTTGAAATATTTTACTCTTACTTTTGTCCATGCTCTGCCTTCTTTCATGCCTTTTTAGAAAAGAATATGCGGCAGCCATGAAATTCTGCCGCATATTCTTTTTTCAGCCTATCTTGCTAACTTAGAAAAGAAATCCCTACTATTTCTCTTCAAAAGCAGACAAATCATCAAATAACTCAATACCCTTGTCAGGATTTACGATGTTCATTCCTTCGTAGCCAATTCCCAGTTCTTCTACTTTTGCTTTCATATCATCGTTCATGATAAAATAAGACTCCAGATAGTTCTTCTGTTCAACAGTCTCGCCTTTTGCCAGTTTAGAGCCGATCTGAACATTCCAGTATCCAACACGTTTTGCACCTGTCAGCAGCGTACATACATATTTGCCGTCCTTCACTGCTTCGCTGGCGTCTTTATTTCCGTCGTAGCTGGAGATTAAAACTTTACCTGTCAGACCCGCCTGATCCACTGCCTGTGCAACTGCTGTTGTATTGCCGTCAGAGAAGCTGTGGATTGCTTTGATGTCAGGATTTGCTGCAAGAATATCCTGAACAGTTTTCAGGGTTGCCGCTGTATCCCAGCCAACCTCGTAGTATGTACACTTGATGTCAGGGAATTCTGCCATAGCTTCTTCCCAGCCGCCCTGACGCTCGTCAGATACGAAGTTACCGGTTGCACCGTAAAGCATTGCTACATCACCGGATTTGTCGATGAGATTTCCTACCAGTTCGCCAATCACTTTAGTGTCTTCACGGTCATTGTACAGATTGGAAATAACTGCGTCGGAATCAATAAAGTTACCCATGGAGCATACAGGGATACCTGCTGCTTTTGCTTCTTCGCAGACTGGAATTAATCCTACATTGTCATAGGGATCCAACAGGATGCAGTCTACTTTCTGCTGAATGAAGTTTTCGATAATTGCAATCTGGTTGTCCAGGCTGCTGTCTGCGCTCTTCCAGATCAGGTTTACACCGTAGATCTCAGCAGCATAGTCTCCGCCCTCGATCATGTTAACGAAGAATTCCTGAGTCATGTCCAGCATAGCAATACCAATGGTGGGTTTGTCTCCGGATGCCTCTGTGTCTTTGGCATCCCCTGCGGCATCATCTTCTGCAGGCGCAGCGTCTTCTTTGTCTGTTTCTGCGTCTGTGGAAGTGGCGGCGCTGTCATCACTAGAGCCCTCGTCTTTGCTTCCGCATCCGGCGAGTGTTCCGAATACCAGCGTAAATGCTGCCAGCAGAGCCAAACCTTTTTTCATTAATTCTTTCTTCTTCATTCCTTTTCCTCCTTTTTTAAGATGAAGTTTTTTATAATATATTCGTCAAATATATTATCCTGATTAAGCTGCAACCTTCAGCCTGTCGGCCAGTTTGCCGATGCAGACGTCAAAGATCAGGATGCAGATGATGATGATACCTTTGATTACTTCCCTCAGCAAGAAAGGTACCTGAAGGAAATTCAGCATCGTTGTGATCAATGTAATGATAAATGCACCGATTACCACTCCGAATACAGTTCCTTTTCCTCCCAGAAGGCTCGTCCCGCCTACAACGGCGGCAGCGATCCCGTCTAAAAGGAAATCTCCTGAGATATTAGAGGTTATAACTGTTACCTGGCAGCAGGTGATGATAGCTGCCAGCCCGTACAAAAATCCTGCTACGGTATAGACCAGAATCTTATAAAAGCTTTTATTGATCCCTGAATATTCTACTGCGTCTTCATTGCCGCCCATTGCATATGTATAGATTCCCAGTTTGGTTTTGTTCATAATGATATACATCAGAACTACCGCCAGCAGGAACACCAGAAATGATACAGGAATAAATTTCAGTATCCTTCCTGATCCCAGAGTCAGCAAAAATTCACTTTTAATCTGTACCTGACGTCCCTCAGATACCATCATAGAGACACCCTTGCACACTGACATCATTGCCAGAGTTGTAATGAAGGGATTCAGATTCAATTTTACAATAATCAGACCATTAATCAGGCCTACCAACGCTCCAATCAGAAGAGACGTTATAATAAGAAGAATCCCCTGATTTCCGCTTTCCAGATATACAAAACCTGCGGTTACCCCTGCCAGAGATAAACCGAAACCGGCAGTAAAATCTATTCCGGCTGTAAGCAGAACAATCATAGCTCCCAGAGCAACAATTCCAAGAGCGGATACCTGCTGCAGAAGATTGTAGATTGACTGCGCAGACAGGAAATTTTTATTGGCAATGGTTAAAATAACCATAAGTACCAGCATGAGAAATACAGGTGCGTACTTCTGTATGTTGTTTTTAAAAACTGGTTTTTTCTCTTTCACCAAGATGACCTCGCTTCCGTATTTCCTACAGAGAAAGTTCTACCGGTTCCCCTGTCTCAATTGATTTTAACGCAGCTTCTGCAATGGCTACCCCGCGGATACAGCACTCTGTATCAACAGCATATGGTGTTCCATTCATGGTAGCATCTGCGAAATGAACGATTTCTTCTTTCAGGCCGCCCTGAATCTTTCCGTAATATTCCGGCCATAACAGGGTATCCGGATAAGACTCTGCTTCGTCTGTCATAATCTCCAGGCCCTGGTTGCGGACATCAACCATGCCAAATCCCTTGGTTCCTGTAACCTCTGCGATTGACCAGATTCCCATTGCAGAGTTGTCCGGGTAAGCCCAGCAGATATGTACATTTCCCACAGCTCCATTGTCAAAATTAACAATCACAAATGCAGCGTCCAGATCACCGTTCATATGCCCGTTTTTCTTATTAGAAGCCTGCGCATATACCTTCACAGGTTTTGCCGGCATATTGTAATCCACCATCATCTCTATATCATGAATTCCAAGATAGTAGAAGAAGGATACTTTGCCCTGCAGACGGTTGGCTGTGGAGACAGGATTGCCGCGCTTAAATGACATGGCACTGATCTCACCCAAATCGCCTCTGCGGATGGATTCTTTTAATTCCACATACCGGGGATCGAACTTGCAGACCTGAGCAACCATCATGCGTACCTTGTTGTCATCCGCCGCTTTTTTAATTGCCAGACAGCCTTCCAGTGTCTTGGCCAGAGGCTTTTCAATAAGAAAATCTTTTTTTGCATTTGCCACGTCCACAGCAGTCTGTACATGGAAATCTTCCGGCACACAGATATCAACGGCATCAATATCTTCTTTCTCCAGCATCTCTTTGTAATCGGTATAAACAGCACAATTATATTTTTCCGCATACTCATCAGCCAGAGCTTTATTCAGATCCGCAATTGCAACTAATTCTGCATTATCCGCCTCGGCGATAATCCTGGCGTGCAAACCGCCGATAAACCCTAAACCAATTACAGCCATCTTGCATTTCTTCATACTTCTTTACCTCCATTTTGTCCTACAGTTTTTAACATTCATTCCTTACTGATATTATAAACGGGAACCTATCCCTATTTATAAGCGAGTATCATTTCCACTTCCACCGGCGCATTGTCCGGAAGCGACCCTACACCGATAGCAGCCCGTGCATGCTTTCCTTTTTCTCCAAATACAGCTTCCAGAAACTCAGAAGTTCCGTTAATCACTTTCGGCTGCTGTCCAAAACCAGGAACAGCATTCACGTAGCCATTAACTTTAACAATCCTCTCCACTCTGTCCAGGTCACCAATGACATATTTAACCTGAGCCAAAAGCCGCAACGCGCAGATTTTAGCAGCATCGTAAGCTTCCTCTACAGAAACCTCCGCTCCAACTCTTCCCACATACTTTTGCTTTCCGTCTACGATAGCCGTCTGCCCTGACACAAACAACAATCCATCTTTTGTCTCTACAGCGGGAGCATACGCTCCTGCGGGAGCGGGACACTCCGGAATCTCATATCCCATCTCTTTTACCTTTTCTTCTACCTTGCTCATATAACACTCTCCTAACGATTTATCCGGACCCCTGCTCTTACTAATTGTTAGAATAGTCAATCTTTTAACAATGTCCTTCACTTCTATTATCCTATAAAATTTCCACTGTCAAATTATCTGACTATTGTTCAGGTTAAGAAAGCGAGTCACCTGGACTCGCTTTTGTGGTCCGTATGTAAATCTTAATATTTTTTAGATTAAGCTCATTATAATTATGATTAATATGTTTGTCAATAACTTTTTAAGGATTAAAGTAATTTTTTACATATTTTCACGTTCATTTTTTGATTTTTAATTGCGTTTTGTATATTTTTTATTATATTACACCGTATTTTTTGTGCATAATTTTATTTATAATAAATTTAATAATATAATTAATTTTAATATTTCAATCAATAACACCTTAATAACATCGGTCTTTGCTCCGAGATATAGTATTTTTTTATGTTAATCTAAATTTTTTTCATATATCAAAAGGAAAATATTGCAAAATGTTATAAAAACATATATACTCAGATTGTATATTTATATATATTCTGCTTTTGGCTCCGGCCAAAATGAAACAATAGGAGGGTACTGTGTTTTATGAAAACAATTGAAGAAGCGCTCCCATTATTAAAGCGGATTATGAAGTTGATTAGTTTGACTCTGGGTGAGGAATGTGAAGTGGTACTGCACGACTGGTCCAAAGGCTATGAACAGTCTATCATAGCTATTGAAAACGGACATGTTACGAATCGTGAAGTCGGTGACTGCGGCAGCAATCTGGGTCTGGAAGTCATGCGGGGTACCATCAAGGATGGGGACCGCTTTAACTATGTAACCAAAACTAGCTTAGGCAAGACACTAAAATCCTCAACTACGTATCTGTGTAATGATGAGGGAGAACCTTTAGGTGCACTATGCATCAACATCGATATTACAAATTTTATGAATTTCCGAAAGTCCTTTGAAGCACTTGTAGGAACTGAGGTTATGAATCAGGCAGAAGTTCCCTTTGACAACATTGAATTTCATGCCCAGGATGTCAGCCAGCTCACTGATTATCTCATAGCTCAAGGCTTAGAATTAGTAAACAAGCCGGTCAGCCAGATGACCAAAGACGACAAATTAACTATCATTAAATACCTGGATGAAAAAGGTACCTTTTTAATCACCAAATCAGGGGATAAGGTATGCCAGTTTTTAAATATTTCGAAGTTTACTTTGTACAATTATCTGGATACAATACGGGGTGATAAAGAAGAGAAAAAGAGTGAAAAAGCATAAAAAATGAAAGACAGAGGAGTCAGTTTTGCAGGACTAAATACCGCAAAATTGACTCCTCATCTCTTCTGTGATAAACTACTACCGAAGCAAAAATTTCTCACAGAAGGAGAAAACACCCATATGAATCACCTTCAAAAAATACTGTTCACTGACCTGGACGGTACACTTTTAGACGACAATAAGAAAATCACGCCGGAGAATTCTGCCGCCATTGCAGGTGCTCTCAGTAAAGGGCATAAAATCGTGGTCTCTACAGGCCGCCCCCTGGCAGGTGCCCTTCCGGTCATACAGTCTCTTGGCCTGGAGCAGAAGGGATGTTATGCCATCACCTATAACGGGGGCTTAATCTATGACTGTTACCAAAAAGAAACCCTGTATAAGAAAACGCTCTCCCGCTCTTATGTGGAATATATTTTTCAGGAAGCCGGGAAAAGAGGACTACATTGTCAGACATATTCCTCCGGCCATGTGCTGTCAAAAGCCTTTACGCCCGAGCTGGAAGATTATGTATCACACACGCTGGTTCCTCCAAAAATAGACCCTGATCTGCTCCAAAATCTGGACGAAGATCCTGTAAAAATTCTGGTAATTGAACTTACAAATACAGAAAAACTGCTTACATACCGCCGGGAAATCTCTGGGTGGGCCAAAGGAAAAATATCCGTCTTTTTTTCCAGTCCCTATTATCTGGAGCATGTGGCGGAAGGAATTTCCAAAGGTTCTGCTGTCCGCTTTTTGTGCCGGTATCTGCAGATTCCCCTTGCACAGACCATTGCTGTGGGAGACGCAGAAAATGATATTCCTATGCTTGCTGCCGCCGGTCTGGGTGCAGCAATGTGCAACGGTACAGAAGAAGTAAAAAAACATGCAGGTTATATCACTACCGCCGACAATAACCACAGCGGTGTGGCAGAAATAATTACAAAATTCATGGGATGCCCCTTTTCTTTTTAAGAAAAAGGGATTACAATAGGATTATTATAAAATTTTTGTGAGAAAGGAAGTCTAATATGGCAGGAACAGGAAAAAAACTGTTGGGTCTTGCAGTAGTTGGGGCTGCTGTAGCTGGAACAATCGCTTATTTCAAAAAGCAAAAAGAACAGAACGAGGATTTGGAAAAAGATTTTGAGGATTTTCAGGACAACGTTAAAGAAACTGCACACTCAGCCAAAGATGTGGTTGTTAATTTCAAAGATATTGTAACAAAGGATGTAGAAGAAAAGGTTAAAAAAGCAAAGGATACAGCTAAGGATGTAGCCGAATTTGCAGAGGATACCGCCGAGGATCTGGCAGATGGGTTCTCCGATATGGTGGATGAAGCCAAAGAGGCTGCTGAAGAAATGTTCGAGGACGAAGAGACGCCAATGAGCGAGAACGCAGACGACGGGGATGCAGTCACCGCAGAAACTGCGAAGACAGACAACACTCAGATATAATACAGGCCGCCAAACACGAAGCACCCGCAAAAAAATGCAGGTGCTTCTTCTTATTCATCCATTTCTAATTTACTTAAAATGTATCTTTTGTATTCTAAGAATTCCGGGGTCAGATTAAAATCTTCCCGTCTGGGCTTCTTTTCCCGGATAACAATTTCCTCTGTAATCCGTCCCGGGCTCCCTGTTAACAGATAAATACGATCGGACAAGAGAATCGCTTCGTCTATATCATGAGTGATAAAAATAGTAGACAGACGAATCTGCTCCATAACATTCAGATACCATTTGTGAATTGAACCTTTCGTCAGCGTGTCCAGGGCGCTAAATGGCTCATCCAGAAGGGCAGCTCCCTTTGAATATAGATAGGTTCTAAGAAGGGCAGCTCTCTGGCGCATCCCCCCGGAAAGCTGATGGGGATACTTTTTCTGCGTCCCATCGAGCCCGAATTCGTGAAAATACGGCTGCACCGTTTCTCTGGCATCCCTCTTTTTATCACCTTTGATCACCAAGGGAAGAGATACATTATCCTCAATGGTGCGGAAGGGCAGAAGCAGATCCTTTTGCAGCATGTAAGCAATGCTTCCCGGGCTTCCGGTGATATCAGCGCCGTTCAGCGTCACCTTCCCCTCTTCCGGAAGGGTCAGTCCCGATATAACATTAAACAGAGTGGTCTTGCCTACACCGCTCACACCCAGGAGACACACCAGTTCATTATCCCCGAGGCAGATAGATACATCCTCTATTATCTTTATTCCGTCAAAATATTTTGTCACATGAGATACTTCTAGTTTTGCCATGAGAGCCTCCGCGCCTATTCCGGAAGATATTCATTGGTGAAGCCAGCATTTTCCGGAAGTTCTGACTCCACCAGCTGATTCTCATTCAGCCACTGGTAGAACGCATTCCATCTGGCCGGATCGATATATCCCCACTGTTCCACTTCCCCTTTGTATTTATCCGCAAGATATTCCTGACTTGCCTGAACCAGCTCGGTGTCCAGTTCAGGGGATGCCTTGCAAAGAATCTCAGCGGCTCCCTTGGGATCTTCCACCGCGTCCTCATATCCCTTTTTCACCGCGCGCAGGAATGCTTTGGCAGTATCCGGATCCTGTTTGAGAAATTCATTGTTGGCTATTAAAACCGGGGTATAGTAGTCAAATACCGGGTTCAGGTCGGCAAACGCAAAGTAATCTGTTTCCAGCCCTGCCACTTCTGTGGCAACCCCTGCCCAGGCGTAAAAGATCCAGATGGCATCCACAGACTTTGACTGCAGTGCTGAGACCTCATCCGTCACCGTACTTGGAATCAGCTCAACCTTGCTGAAGTCTCCTCCGTCCCCTTCTATTACATTTTTCAGCATTGCCTTTTCCACCGGCATATCCCAGGTTGCGTATTTCTTCCCTTCCATCCCTTTGGGCGTATCCATTCCTTCTCCCGCCCGGGAGACGATCCCAGAGGTATTATGCTGAATCAAAGCAGCCACAGCTGTGATGGGAAGGGCATTCTCCCCAGCCACCGCAGGGGCCATACTGTCCTGAAAGGATACGCCGAACTGGGCCTTTCCTGAGGCCACCAATGCCTCTGCACCATCCTCCGGCGGCTGTGCAATCTCCACCTTAAGGCCTTCCTCCTCAAAGTATCCCTTTTCCTGGGCTATATACACTCCGGTATGGTTGGTATTCGGCGTCCAGTCCAGAACAAAACTCACTTCTTTCAGTTCTTTGCTTTTCTCCCCGCCGGTTCCTTCGGTACTTTTCTTTGTTCCGCAGGCAGCTGCAGAAAAAACCATAGCTGTGCAGATCACAGCTGCAATAATTCTCTTTCTCATTTTTTACTTTTTCTCCTCCCAAGGCATGCATTTTTTCTGCAGTACGTTAATCCCCCACATCAGCAGCAGGCTTAACGCCGATATCAGAAAAATGACAGCAAACATTTTGTCAAAAGCAAATGCCTTCCGTACTTTTGTCATGTATACTCCCAGGCCTCCAAAGCCTCCCAGCCATTCGGCAATTACCGCTCCTACTACAGAATACGTGGCTGAAATCCTCAGGCTCGCAAAAAACTGGCCGGCCGCCCCCGGCACTTTCACATACCGGAAAATCTGGCCCCTGGTAGCCCCCATAGAGCGCATTAGGTTCATCATATCCTTATCAGCTGAGCGGAAGCCGTCCAGAAGCCCCACGGTTACAGGAAAAAAGGTTACAATGACAATCAATATGACCTTCGGTGTCATCTCGTAGCCGAACCAAAGCACCAGAAGAGGTGCCAGGGCAACCGTAGGCACTGTCTGGGTAACCACCACAATAGGATAAAGTGCCTGATACAGCCGTTCAAAGCAGTCCATGGCCACAGCCATCAGAAAACCAATGGCCACTCCCAGAAAAAGCCCCGCAAAAGCCTCCAGCAGAGTAATCCTGCAGTTCTCCAGCAAGAGAGGAAAATCATCTATAAAAGCTTTTACCACATCCCCGGGGGAAGGCAGCATATAAGACGGGACAAGCTCAGCCACAGATGCTGCCTGCCAGATAATCAGAAGTATGCCTATAGCAGCCAGGGACGGCAGCTTACTCGTGATGCTTCGTGACTTTCTTTTCAATGGTAAGTACATCTCCTTCAGGTTTGAAAGTAACCTTAATATAGGCTGCCACAGATGGTGCGCCTGCACGGATGGCAATATGCTGGCATTCTTTTACAATATCCATCAGTTCGTCGTAATCTCCCTCAATAGCCGTCTCAAAAGGCCCTACATAGCAGTTCAGTCCTGTGCTTTTAATATAAGCAATAACCTCATCTACAATACGGATTAATTCTTCATCGTTTTTTGCCTCCGGCAATGTCTGGATTGCTACACTTGCATTCATACTTCTCTCCTCCTTATTCATAACATAAAATAACCCTGCCGGATACACCGGCAGGGGCGAATATCAAAAAAGGCAAGCTGCTGTGAGCATCTTCCTGCTTATTCATCCCTACGCTGGCACTACCCAGATCAGGTCAAAGGGTTAAAAACAGATACGGTTTTAATCTCAGCCGGACTCCTCCGGCTCCCCTGTTGTTATTCATTAGTCTACTTCATTTTACAGCTTCTGTCAAGACCAGGCACGTTTCAGCCGTTTCATGGCGCTGACGATCTCATTTTCCGTCATTACTCCATAACCCATTAGCACCGTAGCCCGCGGCTTCTTCGCAGGCTCCTTCAGATAATACCTGGAAAGTCCGTATACTCTCACACTCTCCTCCTTCGCCCGCCGGATGGCCTCTTCCTCTGTCATGCCGTTTTTAAAATGCAGAAGGAGATGCACACCCGCATTTTCCCCGGACCACGTACATACGGAGTCCAGATCATGAAGCTCTCTCAGAAGAAGATCGTGCTTGCTTTTATAGAGTGCGCGCATTCGATTGAGATGGCGCTCGTAATAGCCTTCGTTCAGGAAACGTTCTATGATTTTTTGATCAACCTTTGACACTGTAACAGAAAATGGCTTCCCCTGTTTTTCGTACTGTTCCATCAGTTCCTTTGGCAGCACCATATAACTGATTCGTATGGCAGGGGCAATGGAACGGGAGAACGTTCCAAGATAAATCACCCGGTCGTTTTGGTCAAACCCCTGAAGCGCCGGAATCGGCTTTCCCTTATAGCGGAATTCACTGTCGTAATCATCCTCGATGATATACCTTTTTTCTTTCGCCGCCCAGCTCAACAGCTGCATTCTCCGCTTCATGGGCATAACTGTACCCATAGGAAACTGGTGGGAAGGCATAACATAGGCAATCTCGGCACCGGATTCTTCCAGTTCCGGGATTCGAATCCCCATCTCATCCATCTCAACAGATGCCAGCGGATAATTCAGTCTGAGAAATGCCTGGTAAGCCGAGGTATAAGTAGGATTCTCCATGGCTACGGTGTAGCCTGTTCCTAAGATCGTGCTTAAAAGCATCAAAAGATAATCATTGCCTGCCCCCACAATAATCTGATCCGGCTGACAGTTCACGCCTCTGGCGTAATACAGATAACTTGTAATCGCCTCCCTGAGACTTCGCTCCCCGTTGGCATCTCCCAGAAGAAACAATTCCGGGGCTTCTTCCTGAAGGACACTTTTGGACAGCTTTTTCCATGCGTTATAAGGAAAACCGCCTGGTGTAATTCCGCTGAGTGTAAAATCATAATCGTATACCGGACGGCCGTCTGTCTTCTTTTTTTCCAGGGGAACCAGAGCCGGACGGATATGGTAAAGCTCCTCAATGTCACACACGTAATACCCTTTGCACGGCACAGCCTCAATATATCCCTCTGATACAAGCTGCTCATACGCCAGGTCCACGGTACTTCTGCTTACCATAAGGTGGCTGCAGAGCGCACGGGAAGAAGGCAGACGTTCGCCTGCCTTCATTCTCCTTCCCTGTATTTCTTTTTTTATATGAAGATAAATCTGTTCATACAGAGGAATATTGGATTTGCTGTCAAGTGCAATAATTAATTCGTTCATATCCTGTTCTTCAGCCTACTTCGGCAGTTTAAAGGAACTTTTCAGGGAGACAATCCGGTTAAATACCAGTGCATCCGGCCTGGAATCCTTGGCATCCACACAGAAATAGCCGTTGCGCACAAACTGAAAACTGTCGTACGGCTTTGCATCCTGGAAACTCGGTTCAACATAGCAGTCCTTAATGACGGTTAACGAATTAGGATTCAGATTCAGGGAACCATCTTCATTGTAAACCCCTTTTTCCTCATCAATAATATTCTCATAGAGGCGGCACTCTGCCTTTACTGCCTGTGGTGCCGGCACCCAGTGGATGGTTCCTTTTACTTTCCTTCCTGTAAATCCGGAGCCGCATTTGGTCTCAGGATCATAGGTACAGTGTACCTCGATCACTTTGCCGTTCTCATCCTTGACAAAGCTCTGGCAGGTGACAAAATACGCATGCATCAGGCGCACTTCATTTCCCGGGAAAAGGCGAAAATACTTTCTGGGCGGTTCTTCCATAAAGTCTTCCCTCTCAATATACAGTTCTCTGCCAAAGGGAACCTTCCGATATCCCAATTCTTCATTCTCCAGGTTATTAGCTACATCCAGATATTCCACTTCACCTTCCGGATAATTATCGATAATAAGCTTTATAGGATCCAGGACTGCCATCATTCTGGGGCGCTTCATTTTAAGGTCCTCTCTGATGCAGTATTCCAGCATAGCATAGTCAACGGAACTGTTTGCCTTGGAAACTCCGCAGAGTTCCACAAACATTCTAATTGATTCCGGCGTAAACCCTCTTCTTCTGAGTGCCGCAATGGATACCAGACGGGGATCATCCCATCCGTCTACAATGCCGTCCTCTACCAGCTTCTTAATATAACGCTTTCCCGTGACCACATTCGTAAGATATAATTTTGCAAACTCAATCTGCTTCGGCGGTTTCTCATATCCCAGCTCCCTCACTACCCAGTCATACAGAGGCCTGTGATCTTCAAATTCCAGGGTACAGATAGAGTGGGTAACTCCCTCAATGGCATCCTCAATAGGATGGGCAAAATCATACATGGGATAAATACACCAGGTATCTCCCGTGCGGTGATGGTGCATATGAGCTACACGGTAGATAACCGGATCTCTCATATTTATATTCGGTGAAGACATATCGATCTTCGCACGGAGCACCTTTTCCCCATCCTTAAACTCGCCGTTCTTCATCTTCTCAAAAAGCTCGAGATTCTCCTCCACACTCCTTACCCGGCAGGGGCTATCTTTTCCAGCCTCTGTCAGTGTTCCCCTGTAGTCCCGGATCTCCCCCGGAGACAGGTCGCATACGTATGCTTTTCCCTTTTTAATCAACTTTACCGCAGCCTCATACATTTGTTCAAAATAATCAGATGCAAAGTAGAGCCGGTCCTCCCAATCGGCTCCCAGCCACTGTATATCTTCCTTGATAGACTCTACAAATTCTACTTTTTCCTTTGTGGGGTTTGTATCATCGAAGCGCATATTAAACTTACCGTTGTACTTCCTGGCAAGTCCGTAATTCAGAAGAATGGATTTTGCATGTCCAATATGCAGGTATCCGTTAGGTTCCGGCGGAAAACGGGTACAGACACTGTCGTATACGCCTTCTTCCAGATCTTTATCAATAATCTGTTCAATAAAATTCTTGGAAACTGTTTCTTTTTCCATTAAAAGTTCCTCCTCGTGTTACAGGTTATATTCCATAATATCATAGAATCTTTTAATTTCAAAGGTTTTTTGATAAAATGGAACTGCTGATACTGTTTTTTTACATACAGTTTCTCCATGTCCATAAGAAACCATACCCAAGTGCATACCATATCAGGTATCCCTGGGATATCATGAAAAGGAGTACAATTCATATGACCAAAAAAATTCTTGTATTGATTCCTGTGAAAGACAGGCACAAACTGCGGCTGGAAGAGACTGCACCCAACGGAACTTTCACATACGCCTCACCCCAGACAGTCACAGAAGAGATGGCCGCAGAGTCTCACATCATCATCGGCAATATCCCGCCCAAACTCCTCCGCACCAGCGAAAAGCTGGAGCTCCTCCAGTTAAACTCTTCCGGCGCAGACGCCTATATAAAAGAAGGGATCCTCGCACCGGGGACAATGCTTGCCAGCGCCACCGGAGCATACGGAAAGGCGGTTTCTGAACATATGCTGGCCATGCTGTTGAGCCTCCAGAAGAAACTCCATCTGTACCGGGATGCTCAGAACCGGGAGGAATGGGCAGATGAGGGAGAGGTTGTCTCAATCACTGATTCCCGCATTTTGATTCTGGGGCTGGGAGATATCGGACGCAGCTTTGCTGCCCTTACTAAGACTCTTGGCGCTTACGTCATTGGCATGAAACGCCGCCCCGGCGCTGCTCCCGCCTGTGTCCATGAGCTTCTTCCCGCCGAAGAGCTGGAGCAGGTCCTTCCCACCGTGGATGCAGTTGTCAGTTTTCTGCCCAATACTCCTGAGACGAAGCATCTCTTTGACAGAAGGCGTTTGTCTCTCATGAAGCCTTCCGCCATCCTTCTGAACGGGGGGCGGGGAAATTCTGTGGATCCGGACGCGCTGTATGATGCCCTGTCCTCAGGCGCTCTGTATGCCGCGGGGCTGGATGTCACAGATCCGGAGCCGCTTCCCCCGGGACACAGACTCTGGTCTCTTCCTAACGTGTATATCACTCCCCATGTGGCAGGAAAATATCACTTGCCGGAAACCCTGGACCGCATAGTAGAGATTGCCTGCAGCAACCTGTCCAGCCATTTAGAAGGAAAACCCCTGAAAAACCTCATCGACCTCACTACCGGTTACTGTAAGTAATAACTTTTATGAATCAAAAAACTTTGTTTGTAATTCTTCAAAAACCTATTGACAAGCCTCTGGGTTTTTGATAGAATTACAAACGTTGACAGCGACAAAAACAGTCAATATGC
This sequence comes from Lactonifactor longoviformis DSM 17459, assembly GCF_900129135.1. Lineage (GTDB taxonomy): Bacteria > Bacillota > Clostridia > Lachnospirales > Lachnospiraceae > Lactonifactor > Lactonifactor longoviformis. Next base: position 42,961 of record NZ_FQVI01000023.1, on the reverse strand, counting down.
TGCCTTGGCTCAGTCGGTAGAGCGTCGCCTTGGTAAGGCGGAGGTCGGCGGTTCAAGTCCGCTAGGCAGCTTTTTCTGGAAGGTCTGAAGCCCTTGTTTTGGTAGGGTTTTGGGCTTTTTTAGTTATCAGGTTTAACTTTTGCTGTACCCGGTTGTTGTTTACAAATAATCATCTATTTATATCCTGGCTTAACTCTTCGTTTACTTTATCAATAGTTTCAATAAATTCTCCATTTGGCAAACGCTTATATTCACCATATGAGCTCACATCTTTTCTTGACATTCACTGCATTCCCTATCATGAATGGAAATTATACCGCCGCACTTTAAGCAGGTATATTTCTCTTTCTGCCTTTCCATAAACATTTCCAAACCACAGTTCCGAACAAATTCACTATTTTCCATAAGGCTTGCCTGATACCTTTTGTTATAGCTTTTTTCCAGATTTCTTATGGGTGTACAAGGATACTCGGTGCATTCAAAGCAGTAGATCAAGCCTTTGGAGTTAATACAATCTTTTATCTTACATTTACGGCAGTGTTCCGGCTTTCCCGTATTGCTGTTCAGACAGCCGGCACAGGGGGTTTTATGGTAACAATGCTTATAACATACCTTGCAATTCATTCCGCATGGAGCAAACATTATCGTATCTATATTTTCTTTTGGCATTTTCATAGTTTACATAGAATACAACAAAACACAGGCCATTATAACAGTTATCGTGTCACTGACATAATTAATCATGTCTGCCAGCTGTTTGTTTTGTGGATTATTTTTCAATTCTTTTAGTTTGGCTTTCAACTCGCTGCTTTCATGTTTAGAAAAATATTGATTTAAGTTTTTCGTCTCCTTCAAAATATAGATTAGTGCTATATCATGAGAAGTAATTTCTCCGCCCGTTGTAATTGCTGACTTTATCATCCCTATGAGTTCATCCTTATAGTTTTTTTCAGGAATATATGTCGTTTTAGGGCCGAACAAACCGCCCGTCCCTTTTGCCGCTTTGCCCTCCTCTTTCAGTGATTCCCCTATCTGGGCTGTGAGCTGTTTGATTCTGCTGCCTGTGTAATAATCACTCATCAACTTATCTATGGAACGGGGCTTTTCATTGAGATACGCGTACAGTAATGCAAGGTGTGCAAGTTCTCCGGGGTTCTCTTTGATTACGGAAATCTTATTCTTATCCGCTGTTATTACATTATTTACTAAAAAATCCATAAAACCTGCCGCCACAAGACCCGCATATGATTCCTCTTTGTGCATTGACGGCATATTCCCATTCTCATCAACCGTTAAAGTATAATATTCCTGTGCAATCGATTTTCTGTCCATGTATCGTCCCTCCAAGTTTTCAATTTAATTTTATTTCTAATAATTATAGCATGGATATACCTCCAAGACATTACTTTTCTGATTTTCTCCAAGGGCACATGGTTGGTTTATGGAGGTACAAGCTTCTTTTCACAGCGGAAAAAAAGCACCCTGGGGAAACAGGGTGCTCAAACTTGGAAAATAGCGAGTGGAGTATCTCTACTATCTTTGTCAAGTATACTTCATCTTGCGGGCTGTGTCAATGCAATTTTTATCTTATGTTTTCTGTTCTTTTTGTTCCGGCAATATTTTTCTCTCCGGTTCATAATCCCTAACTCCGGGGAATATCATTAAGTAACTTCTTCTTCCGAGGCCTTTATGCAAACCATTTCCCGAAATATCCTTGAAGATACTATGTATTATAAAAATATCCCTGTCCTTGTTTACCGAATTCAATATCCCTCTTTTACATCCACATGCAGTTTCTCCTCCGCGCAGAGTATAAACAATTATTATGCTTCTGCTGCCAAGGAACAGGAGGCGTACTGCAGAACAGTTCTTTATTCTCAGGCCGTGGATTATGCACGGTACCTGCCGGACAATCAGCCGCCTTTTAACAGCTATCAGTTTTTCTCAGATTACCATGTCACATTTAATTCCTGCTGCATCACCAGCCTTTATCTGGAACAGTACACCTATCTGGGCGGTGCTCACGGAACCACCCTGCGTATCTCCCACACGTGGAACTTTTTCACCGGAGGGCAGCTGCAGTTAAAAGATTTTTATCCGGACTCTTTTTCCATACCTGAGGATCTTCTGGATTCTGTAACACAGCAGACAGCAGAACGCCTGGCCCTCAGCCCTTCCACCTATTTTGACGACTATGGGGAACTGATCCGGAAAAACTTCCGGCCGGAAAACTTTTATCTCAGACCGGCAGGAGCTGTAGTCTATTATCAGCAGTATGATATCGCTCCTTACGCAGCAGGAATCCCTGAGTTTCTGATCCCTTTTGCAGGTACAGAGCAAAAAATGGGCTAAAACTTTCTCTGGCAATCCCATAGTAAAAAATGCTATAATCAGCCTATACCACACAGCCTTTTAACCGGCAGAGAAAGGAGTTTTTATGAAAGAGTACGAGTTATTATGCGAATATTATGACACCTGTTCCCTCAAACCCACCACCAGTCTGAAGGAGATTGAAACTGACAATTTGGATGAATATATGCGTCAGTTTATTCCGCAAAATGCCGCATGCACCTGTACTACCACTCCTGAGGGTGATATTGTATATGATATTATGCATGCAGGCATCCGCAAACGGTATCAATTCACAGAACTATAGAGGCAGATTGCTGTTGTTTTTCTTTTCCTGTGCAATAAGATACTCTACGCCCTTGATAACCTCCTCTCTAAGCCTTTGATCATAGATCTCTTCCAGAGGGGTAAGCGGGCGAAACCTTCCATCCTCTCCCAGGCTGTCAAAGGGCAAGATTTCTGCTTTTTCCCCGGCAGCCGGGAGAAAATCGTATTTTCTCATTTCCAGCCAGATCCCTGAAATCTCGTACAATTTGCTCTCTGCATTCATTCGCGTCTCATCCAGCGATTCTCTCAGGCTTTCCGCCACTCTTGTCAGAGGGAACCTGACAGACACCTTTTTCCTCCCATTCTGCCGTATCAGCGAAGCCTCCTCCTCCAGATATTCAAGAATCAGACTCTCAAAAGCAGCAGTAACCAGCGCCTGTATCTCCGCGCCTGTCATAAACTTCTTTCTCTCCGCGGCGTATAACAAAACCGGCAGCAGCAGTTTCTTCAGTTCATCCTCTGACACAGCGCTGAAATCCTCCTCAAGATTCTTGGTTCTCCGTTTCAGACATACACGAAAAATATCCAGACACTCCCTCTGAGACGGCATAAACGTATAAAACTTTTCATCAAAACGTCCTTTTCGGAAAAATTCCGGACGCAGACCTGTAAGCTGATTTGCCGTGGCAACTATAAAACATGGAAAGTCTTTTTCCTGCATCCAGGACAAAAAAATGCCAAAGAGTCTTAGTGTTACCTCATGTCCTTCCTGGCTGCCAGTGCCTGCAAAAGCCTTTTCCAGCTCATCAATCCACAGTACGCAGGGAGCCATCTCTTTCAGAAGCCTCAGCGCCCGTTCCAGGTTCGCCTCACTCTCTCCCAGATAAGAGCCCAAAAGGCGTCCCATACTCATTTTGAGAAGCGGGATTCCAAAAATTTGCTGTGTCACCCTGGCAAGAAGAGATTTTCCCGTTCCGGGTATTCCCGCTATCAAAACACCTTTTGGCAGTTCTGCCTGATCCTCTATCATAATGTCAAAATTCTGATAGATGGCGGCTTTCCTGGACAGCCACTTTTTAATGGCCTCCAGGCCTCCAACCTGCTCTTCTCTCTCCTCCGCCCACTCAAGAAGAGAATTGCTTTTAATCAGCAGTTGTTTTTTCTCCTCATTGATGATTCTAAAGAGCGCTTTTCCTGAGGCGCCGAAGGCATCTGGCTGCAGCAGTGCATACTGCAATATTCTCTTGATTTCACTGGTTCGAAATCCTTTAAAGTACTGAATCATTTTTTTATAAAGTTTATCATCCCCTGCCGTTTTATCACCCAGAATTTCCCATATAATATTCCCTATCTCAGCTTCCGTTAAACCTGGGATCTCCTCTACATAGATATATGGTTCCAGCATAGGGGGAAGTTGTATTGCACTGCCGGAGGCCAGAAACAACATCTTTTTATTTTTCTGTTTCCCCGCAGAGCTGCACAGTATCTTCTCCAGGGCCCTTGCAAAGCTGCTTCCTCTTTTTATATATTCTTCCGCATTGCGCACTATTAGGATCGAATGTTCTTCATCCTCCACCGCAAAAAAGGCTTCCAGGGCCTGGGCAATATAATCCGGAGAGGAAGCACAGGTTTTTCTGAGAAGGTCCACAGAGGTATAGGCGCAAACTCTTCCCGCCGGATACTCCAGGGGAGCTGCCCCTCCCATATAGCGGTATATATCATCTGCATATCCTCCTTCCCGGTTTCTTATCCTGCCAATCTCCCAGATATTGTTCTTTGGCAGGTATCCCATCTCACAGCTAATGCAGTCTGTGAGACGGTTCAAATCCTCCCCATAATTTGTTGGAAATAAAAAAGCTGCCACTCCGCTTTCATAAAGATCCATTACGCGCATGGCCAAATCTGCAAGGCTCTTCATGCTGCTCCCTCCCGTTAATGGCCAGTCTTCACCGTCACTTTTTCCTTCACCGGTTCCAGAATCTTGTCCTCCGCAAACCTTTTGCCGGATTTGACAAGCATAAGCAGCCCTTCTCTTATGTCCTCTACGATAGAAGCAGCTCCTGTCCTGTAGATCTTCCATTTTTCTGACACTCCCGGGAGGATTCTTTCTGTCACAAGCATATATATCTGACTTCCGTAATATGTAATCTTTTGTTTTACAGGAGGCAGCAGCCGGCGCTCTACCTCTTCCCATATCTCTTTCCAGGAATCTGCGGTGTCTTCCAGTATTCCCTCACTGTAAACCTCCACAAATCCCATTACCGCCAAAAAGTTGATCACCCCCATTAATGTAAACTGGACAATGGTTCCCAAAAGTGCGGGAAGCCCAAGGCCGGTCAATACATTGCCCGCCATAACAGCTCCCCCTATCAGCAGAGTACCGGCTGCATAGAGAGCAAACAGTATCCCCAAAACTGCGGCTGCCGTAACAGCGCCCACAATAAGGGCAAACCCGATATCAACGATTTTGCTCACTGCCTTTTCAAAGTTGCCTGTGCGGAGCGCCTCTTCCATAGCGTCCGCCTGTTCTCTTCCGGCCGCGGTCTGCCTGCCGGTCAGATTCGCATAATATGACAGGTTCTTCGGTTCCAAAGAAGTCTCCTCCGGAGAAATCTCTCCTCTTCTCAGTTTTCTGTACAGGACAACCCCCTCCAGAAGTTCCTGCTCCTCCTCCATATCCGCCAGTACAGATACCAGTTCCTTCCCTGTGGCCCGACTCAGCAGGGATTTCCAGTCTTCCAGCAGTACATTGTCAAAAAATATAGTCCCGCTGTATTTCACAGCATCTAATGCTTCCTCCAGCAATTCTTCGATCTCTGTACGCTTAGGATCCTCCATCTGCATCTCAGAGGCAAGCTCCCATTCCAGGGCCAGTTCTACGGCTTTCGCGCTGTCTTTTTGTCCGGAAAAGGCCTCCTCTGACTCCTGGAGCTTATACTGCATTCCCAGAGCCCGCAGTACCGACAAAGTACGGTATTGCTGCAGATTATCCATCTCATTGGCCCGGAAAAATTCCCCCATATACTTCCTCGCCTCTGCTTCCAGATCCGGATTTCCGGAAAAGCGCTGTGACAGGTCGTGCTGCTCCTGTATTCCGTCTTTCAGCTGGCTGATATATTCCAGGGCATCCGCTTTGCTGTCATGGAATTCCTCTGTCAGCATCCGGGCACAGAATTCCTCTGCGGATTCTTCCCTGCTGTTTTTATAAAGCTCAGCCAGTTCCAGCAGCTCATCTTTTACAGAGATTACCATTTGCTCCGTCAGTTTATATCCTCTCATACCCTTCCTCCTCTATTTCTTTTTAATCAATTCAATATACAATTTAATCTGTTCTATCTGGGAATCCAGAAAACGTATCTCCTCCTCCGCTTTTTTGTATTTCTGCATCAGAGACGCACTGTACAGACTTCTTTCCATCCGTTTATCGTAGATCTGGTCCATGGCCTGCGTAAGCTTCAGCACGGTTTCCAGCTGGCCTGTCTCCCCCCTGGCTTCATACTCTTTGACAATATCCAGCCAGGAAACCGAATCTTCTTCCTGCCCCTCCTGCTCTTTTTGACCCAGATAATCCTCCAGCCTTTCTTCTGTAATCAGCCCATCCTGTATAAACTGCTGAGGAGGGATCTCATATCCCTGCCTGTTGTAAGATTTCATGGCCTGAATCTTTCCGTCTCTGATCTTCCGTCTGATCGTCTCCTCATTCTGTGCGAGAAGTTCTGCAATATCTTTTACTGATAAATTCTTCATTTTGCTTCCTTCTTTTCCTTTAGTCTTCCATGTAAAATCCCCACTGCCGGTTCTTGCTATCTCTCCATCCCCCCCTTGCCGGGGCAAGTCCTTCTGAGAATTCCCAAAAAACATTTCGGTTGGGATCTTCCTCTGCAAACCTAAGCTCTATCTGCGTCCCGGTTCTGTTATAATACTTATACTCCAGCACTTTTTCCAGTCCCCGGGCAGTCTCCTCAGCTACACCCACAAGACCATCTTTGCATATCCGGACCCTTTTATATCTGCAGGGAAGTATCTCTGTCCCTTCCGTATTGACAACACCATATCCTCCCTCTGCTCTCTGGGACTTCAAAAGGTTGTTCACGGCCGGAAAATACGAGGAATCCCGCCGCACCCTTCCCAAACCTGCAAAAAAGGTCCATGCCTCATCATACTGAAAGGGGATTTTTACATTCCCCTGTGTATCAATATACCCCCACCTGCCAGCAGTATCCTTCACAGCCGCAAGTCCATAGGAAAACCCCAGAGCATTGTCACCGTAATGAAAAGGTATCGCTGTCCTTCCCCTGGAATCGATATAGCCGTAGCGGCCCTCCACCTTTACAGCTGCCAATCCCTCATGAAAGCTCTGCCACTCTTCCGTGTTCTCAGGCAGAATGATGGTCATATTTCCCCAGTGATCAATATAGCCTTTCGTGCCGTCTTCTTTTTGCACGGCCGCCAATCCCTCACGGAAGCTTTTCGCTGTCCGCCATCTGTTTCCGAGTCCCGGCAGCTCCTTTCCGGTTTTGTCCAGGTACAGGAGTTCTCCGTCTCTGCATACCAGAGCCGTCCCGTCGGAAAAATCTTCTGCTTTTTCATACCTGCAGGGGATTCTTTCTCTTCCGCAGCTGTCAATATACCCATACAGGCCATTTTCATTTTGAACCGCACACATTCCCTCAGAAAAGTCTTCCACATGAGGATAGTACGCAGAAAGACAGCGTCCTGCGCCCTTCTCTCTGTCCACAAGGATAGAACGATTTCTGCCATTCTCATACAGATGCACAACCGCATAGCCTTCCGAAAATCTGGCGGGAGTATCTGCGTCATCCCTGCAGCACGATACCTGCAGCCGTGTTCCGTGAATACCCCAGTATTCCGTATGTTTGCTCCCGCTTCTGTCTGCTGTCACTTTTTTTACTGCCTGGAGATCGGAATCCCAGTGATAGCTGCCGTCCGTAAACGGGAGTATCACCTCCCCATACCGATTCAGGTACCCAGCGGTTCTTTCTCTGCAGAACTTATGAATACCGCCAAACCACCATACAGGAAATACCTCACTCTCATCGCACGCGCACTCATATTCACAGGGAACGGTGAGATATCCGTGGAGATCCACCCATCCGATCTTATCTCCCCTGCGTACAAAGATGGGATTTTCCCCCATCCATTGATTTTGGCAGTCTGTCCATACTTCATCAAACACCGGGCAGATTCTCATGCACCCTCCCCGGTCCGCAATCCCCCATTTCTCTCCTGCTTTCACGGGATAAACCTTTGCCGGTCCCTCAGGCATTGTTTCCAGAGAAAAGCCGGAATACTCCCACGATATCCCCGGCCCCCAAAGTTCTGCTCCCTGGGCTGCCGTTCCATCCTGGTTTTTCCACTGATACCCGCTGTCATACACAGCAAAGCTCCCCGCTTCTTCCGGATGATGCATATACTGCCACTGTTCCCCAAAGGTAACGCCAAGAGACATGCCCTCGTCATCATAGCTGGCATATCCATCCTTTTCCCTATAAATCTCGATCTGTTTTGCTCTCAGATACGTATTTCCCGCAGGATCAATCTGGTTATAAATTCTTTCACTGGCTTCTTCCCTTACCCATGCTCTTTCTCCGCAGAAATTGCCTGCATACACAAAGCGCGGCGGGATGACTTCCTGTCCCTTTTTGTCAATATACCCCCAACGTTCATTTTTAACAATCCAGGCCAGACCTTCGTGAAAGTCACCCCCTTCTTCATATCTGCAGGAAACCGTCTCCTCCCCGGACGTGTTGATATATCCGCTTTTCCCATTGCGCCTCACATGAATGAACCCTTCATGAAAATTCCCCATCCAATTGTATTGGCAGGGGACAATCTCTACCCCTTTTCTGTCGATCAGTCCATAAAGACTGTCTTTCCTTACACAGGACAATTCATCCGTAAATGCGTCTGCACCGTCATACCGGCAGGCACATACTTCCATTCCCCATGGATCCACATAGCCATATTTTCCTTCTTTTTTTACCCTGTGCAGAGGCACCCCAAGCCTTCTGTCGTATATCTCTTCATACACCAGAGAGGTATCTGTCACTGCATCCCCGAGCAATACCACCTCACGCTCTCTCCAGTTCCTGCCCTGTATCCTCTCTTCCAGCCTGAGTACCGGACTGCCCCCAAATACAATTACCTTGTGACATAACGTCTCCCAGTCTCTCCAAGGATAAGAGGAATAGCCGCAATTCAGCAGTATGATATAGCACGGTTCCCTCTTTGTATCCCTTTTTATTGCCTCCAGCCACTGTTCTCTTGTACACGCCAGAGTGATTTCCCTGCCATCCCTGATCTCAAAGGAAGCCGTAAGCTGTTCTACACACTGCTCCAGATCCTTTCGCCGCTCTGGCTCTTCTTGGAGCACTTCCCTGGCTTTCTCCCCAGTTAGAATCTGCTCCAGAATCGTCCTGTTCCCGTCTCTGTCCGGATATTCAGACCTGAGCCGCTCCACAATCTCCTCCACCCCTGCCTGTCCGTCCGGATTCAGCCTGCAGGTCCGCTGTGCCTGCGTCAGTTTTGAATACCATGGAGCAAATTCTGTTGTCAGATATTCTCCCGTCTCTGCTCCTTCCCGGTCCAGAAACTGAACCAGCATTTCCATGGTACGTACCTGATACTCTCTTCCCCCTGCATCCCTGAAAAAAAGTTTTCCCATACAGCTCCTCCTCTTTTTATAAAAGCCTCTGGCATATCCGGTAATGATTCATGTCACTGAATGTGCAATAAACCAGGCTGTTCAAGTTCAAATTAATATAAAGTCTTTCCTTATTCAGCTCCTGCATCATAAGCGCCAGGCTGTCCAGCTGCCGCCCTGAATAACTGCCCGGACGGTAATATGCCAGGGTGATATGAGGGGTGAACGGATAATCCAGCGCAGCTATCTCCTGAAACCTCTGGTAGAGCTCCATTAATTCCTGATAATCTTCCTTCCCCCAGGGCAGCAGAATCCACACCAGACTGCTGTTTACCATATTAAACAGATACGATGAAATCATCTGAATGTTTTTGGGATGTTCCCCTTGCAGAGAGCGGAAAATTCTTCGGACCTCCTTTTCGTTGTTCTCCATCCTCTCCTTTATCCGGCCAAGGTCTGTGCCGCTGGTCAAATCATGAAGTGTCATATGAAATGTCTCTTCCCTGAGAGGCTCCGCTAAAACGCCGGGAGCTGAAGCGTACAGTATCTGCTGTACCTCTTTCAGTCTGCACCTGATTCTGTCCTCCAGAAGAAAGCTTACCGTATCTCCATAAAAAGAACAAAACGCTCCATTGTCACTGACCTTGTCCTTAAGCTTATCATTCGTTTGCAACCCCTGTGTCCGTTCCGTGAGATTGTATCTCTCTAACTCTCTGATCCTGATATAAAAAGCATCTTTTGATTCCATCCTTCACCCTCCTGTCACTCCGGGGATTCGTCCTCCAGACGGCTTTTCAGCTCCTCAAGCTTCAGTTCTGCCCCTTTCATCCCGTCCAGTCCGGCCATCTCATACCAGTACATTGCCTTCTTCAGGTCCTTTTCAATGCCAAGACCATTTTCATATAAGTACCCCATATTATACCTGGCACAGGGTTCCCCCAGTTTTGCCGCTGCCTGATTGAACTCAAATGCCTTTTCATAATCCGGACGATCCGCCTGAAATTCTTTGGCTGCCAGTCTCAGCAGCAGTCTGCCTGATGTTTTTCTATCCATAATATTCACCTGCGCTTCTTCTTTTGTGTAGTGTAGTATTTATTTTGTATTTATATACTACAACCTTTGGATAGAAATGTCAACAAAAACAGCCTTTTACAGCGGCAGCAACAGTATGCTGCGATTGTCTGTAAAAGACTGCTTTTATCTATGTTTTAGCTTTTCTCTGTTCCTGTCCTGGCCTGCTTCAGCCTCCATGGCCCCAGAATCAGTACTGGTATCATAACAACAGGTATTTTCAATCCTGCCAGGAACCGGTATCCCCCTCCTACGATATTTCTCAGTCCCAAAACAGAAATTCCATATGCAATCAGAAGAAACACAAAAGACCAAAGGATACGCCTTTTGCGCTGACTGAATCTCTTCATGCTGTTTCCCACTCTGACACCTTCCAGTCTGGTTACTATGCTGAAAATCAAACCTACTCCTGTACTAATCATTGCACAGAATAGTGTAATCTGATACATTATGGACAAGAGCGGAACATCCGCGTCTCTCAGAATAAACAGTATGGGGAGATTCTCATGACTGCTTCCCGGAAAATATGCCAGCAGAAAAATACTTATCAGCCCCAGCATCAGGGCATTCAGCAGGGCTCCTCCCACAGAAATCCTAATGGAGTCTCTCTGTGAGGCAATGCCCAGGCTGGATGCTGCCAGTACCCCGATGAAGGTGCACTGGACACCTGCATATTTTAGCGAATCCAAAATTGCCCCGCCGATGCTTCCTTGTATCTCCCAGTTTCCCGCAACCTGACAGAGATTCTCCCAGCCATCTGCAATTCCATATACAGAGATGCACGTCAGGCATATTACAATAGGTATGGTAAGCAAGGTAGAGATATTTCTAAAAAACTCTGCTCCCAGGGAAGTACAAATTAGGATAATTACAGCAATAATAGCCAGCGAAATCAGATACGGCACCCCAAATACTTCTGACAGAAGCTCTCCTCCTCCTGCAAGAACCGCCCCTGTAATCAGGGCTGTTCCGATAACAGAAATCATATCCCAGATAATTCCAAATATACTGCCAAAAGGTGCATAAAATTTATGCGCAAATTCTTTATAATTATGTGTGTTACTGCGTCTGCAGAATTCCACTGCAATATACGCCATAACTCCCAATACGGCCATGGAAAGAAATGGTGTAACCAAGCCAATTGCCCCAAACTTTGTAAAATACTCGGCTGCCTGTACCCCGGTGGCAAATCCTGACCCGCAGTGTGTTGCAAACCAACCGGTAACACAGCCAATCCATATAGGTAAACTCTTTTTTTCGCCCATTGGCTATATGGCCCCCTATTCTGAATCCGTCACCTATCACCATAGGCAACGATCAACGCATCAATGGCTATAGCTCCCTTACCTTCCCCGTATACAAATACCGGATTCAGATCCATCTCAGCAATGGTATTTTTATGTTCCAGAGCGTACTGTGAAACCTTTACCATAATATCTGTCAGTGCCTTCAGATCGCAGGGACGGCTTCCCCTATATCCTTCCAGCATCTTGTAAGCCTTTAGCTGCCTGAGCATTCCCAGCGCTTCATAGGTATTTACCGGACAGGGACAAAGTGCCACATCTTTAAATATTTCCACAAAGATCCCGCCAAGTCCTGCCAGCAATACAGGTCCGAACTGGGGATCATTTGTGACTCCAATAATCATTTCAAGACCGGAGGGTGCCATTTCCTGGATGAGGATCCCGTCCAGTCTTGCATCCGGCATATACCTGCGGCAGTTTGCCAAAATCGAATCAAAGGCTTCCAGTGCCTCCTCACTGTTTCTGACATTCAGCCTTACGCCCCCTGCGTCTGTCTTATGCAGAATATCCGGAGAATTTACCTTCATTACCACCGGAAACTTCATTTTCCCGACTACCTCAGGTACATCTTCCCGAATTGCCGCTATACCCTGAGCCGGAATGGGAATCCCCAATTTTTGGATCTCCAGTTTGCTGTCCCATTCTGACATGGCACATTTTGTCCCGGTCGGTGCTTTATCCGGTGCCGATATGGCTAAAGTAGATTTTTCCCACTGAAATTCTACAAACTCTCCAAGTTTGCCCAGAACCTTGTAGGCAATCTCTGCACTGCTCAGCACCGGGATCCCGTGGGACTCTAATTTTTCTCTCCATACCTTATCCCTGTCTCCCTCATAAGAAGGTACCGCAAACAAAGCCGGAGCGTTCTCCTCATCCGAGATCTGAATCATAGCCTCCATACTGGTTATCTCTTTTTGAGGCACCCCCCGGGGCCCCGCTACGTTCATCCCTACCAGCACGCCTCCAATCTCCGGATCTTCTCCCATAGCCTTTATCACATTATATACTTTTTCCCGATCTGTGAAAAGGGATGTTGTTCCGTCCAGAGGATTTTTGGCGGCCGCAAAGGGTGGAATATAGTTTCTCATTTCCTTCAGCGTTTTCTCTTCCAAATCCGGAAGTTTTACATGGTATTTTTCACACAAATCCGCACAGATAGTATTCTCTCCCCCTGAGAAATTAATGCCGGCAAACCCATTCACCTTCGGCAGCCGTCCATTCAGCACACTATACATCTGGGCAGTACACAAAAGTTCTTCCAGACTGTCCACCATTACCGCCCCATACTTTTTAAAAACAGCCTGGTAAGTCCCCGCACTTCCAGCCAGATTGCCGGTGTGTGATGCAGCACTTTTTGCCCCTTTCTCAGATACACCTGACTTCAGTATAATCACCGGTTTCCTTTTTTTCGCAGCCTTTTCCAGCGCTCTGCAAAATGTAGACGCATCCTTTATTCCTTCCAGGTAAAGAGCACACACTTTAACATCGTCGCTGTCTACCAGATATTCCAGACACTCATCCAGGGTGAAGCAATTGCCGTTGCCTGTTGAAACCGCATATGAAATATTAAACTGCTCTAACTGTACAATATTAGCGGCAATGAATCCGCTCTGGGCAATGATACCTATCCCCGTCGGCCTGGTATCCAGATCGATCCAGGCCCCCAGGCCCCACATCATTATTTTATTTACATTGTTGATAATCCCCAGGCAGTTGGGCCCAACTACTTTCATATCATAGGTCCGGGCAATATCTTCCATTTCCTTCTCCATGGCAATCCCTTCCGAAGTGTGATCCTCGGAGAATCCGCTGGCGTATACCACCGCCCCTTTTACCCCAAGCTCTCCTGCCTCTCTGAGGATAGGATTGACTGTAGCTGCCGGGGTACAGATGAGTATGCAGTCAACAATCTCAGGCAGTTCTTTCAGGTCTTTATAACATTTCTTTCCCATACAGCTCTCCCGCCTGGGATGAACAAAATATACCCGGTCCCGAATATGGCTTTTCAGGGCATTGGCGCCGCTCCTCTGACCAAAAGCTCCTTCCTTGTCCGTTACGCCGATCACTGCCATGGACCGGGGATTCATTAAGCGTTCAATATCTGTCATTGTGCCCTCCTTCTTATGAAACTGCCCTGTACCCGCATTCTATTGCTTTTATATTTTTGTCGTTATATTTGCCTTTTCCTTTGCTTTCAAAAAACCTGCACATGGCAGCCGTGGCATACTCCAACTCAAACAGACTGCACTTTTTAATCACTGCTCCCGCCATAACCAGATTTTGCCCCTTCATGTTTTCTGCCTCCTGCGCCAGATGGACACAGTCAACAGAAATAACGGTCATTCCTTCTGGATAGTCATAATCCTGACGCACAGCATTGGAGTTTACAAATACCGTGGCATCCGGTTTGCAGAATTGCAGATAATCCAGAGAGGGTTCATTCATTGCAATGAGAATGTCCGCATCCTCCATGATGGGACTTCCAACCTTTTCCTGTACCGTTTCTCCAAACTTTACTACACAGTTTGCTTTTCCGCCTCTCATGGTCGGCCCATATGCAGGCATCCATACAGCATTCAGATCCTTCTGGGCAGCCATATAAGCAATGATCAGGCCGCCGGTAAGTACCCCCTGTCCTCCAAATCCGGCAAAAATAATTTCTTTCATTCCATTACACCCCTCTCTTCTTAAATTCACCAATGGGATATTCTTTCAGCATGTTTTCTTCCAGCCACTCCAGTGATTGCAGCGGTGACAGATTCCAGTTGGTGGGACATGGTGCCAGCACCTCTATCAGTGAATAGCCTTCTTCTTTTACCTGGGCTTCTAATCCATTCTTTATCATTTTTTTCAGCTGCCTGATATTCTTTGAGTCATTTACCGCACCTCTCGCCACATAAGCCACATGAGTAAACTGACTGGCTATCATTTCCGGCAGATGAAAGGGGTAACCTTTCTGTGCACAGTCGCGCCCCAGAGGCGTCGTGGTAGTTATCTGCTCCGGCAGAGTCGTCCAACTCATCTGTCCTCCCGTCATGCCGAAATTAGAATTGTTTACTGTGATTACCGTAATCTTTTCATTTCTGTATGCAGCGTTCAGTGTCTCGGCAATTCCGATTACCCCGGCATCTCCGTCACCCTGGTACGTAAAAATTAAGGTATCCTTTTTCGTATGCTTCATACCAGTAGCCACAGCTGCTGCTCTGCCGTGAGCACATTGGAATTTATCACCTTTAGTAAGAGTGTTCAGATTGCAAGAGCATCCTACACCCAAAACCGTAATATGATTATCCTTATACCCCAGCTCCTCTACTGCTTCCTGAATAAGCCTGTATGTAATACCATGGCCACACCCTGCACAAAACTGGTTGTTTTTATACATTATCTCCGGCGCCTGCTTTATCACATTCATCTAGAACACCTCCTTCATGGAACCATTTTTAACTTCCATATATTTTCCCATTACCATCTTTACTCCAGGAGTCCCCATACTGTGCGCATAGCAGTATACAGGTACTCTCTTATCGGAGGTTACCCTGGAGGCAAGCGCAACGTCTTCCACCATCTGACCCAGATCGTTGGATTCAATGCTGATAAACCCTTTTACCTGGGGATTTACCTCTTTAAATGCCTGCACCGGATAGGGCCATACCAGTCGGGGACGGATCAAACCAGCTTTCTCCCCTTTAGCTCTTAGTGTGTCCACAGCATCCCTGCAGACTCTGGCAGGCAGTCCGAAAGCCACAAACACATACTCCGCATCCTCAACCTGATAGTTTTCATATCTCTGCATCTGACTCTGGATTAATGCGGTTCGCTCCCGCAGTCTGGCGACCAGTGTATCTGTATCCGGGGACTGCCTCGTACCTATTTTCCCACTGCCGTCAATCCCCCACCCCAAAGGTTTCTCTCTTTTCTTATAAGGAGGAATCTCAACAGACTCCATCATCTGACCCAGAAATCCCTCTGAAAGAACTACCACGCCACACCTGTATTTTTCTGATACGTCCCAGGCCTCATAGATATCGTCTACCAGCTCCTGAATCGTGCTGGGGGAATAAACAATATGGTGATAATCCCCATGTCCTCCACCTTTCGTCTCACGCATGTAATCTGACTGGCCGCTGTCCAGCCTTCCAAGTCCCACGCCCCATCTCTGAACATTCAGACAGACATAGGGGAGTTCGCTTCTTGCCGCATAGGAGAAAGCTTCCGCTTTCAGACTGATCCCTGGTCCGGAAGATGCAGTCATAGCTCTGGCGCCGCAGGCAGCAGCCCCAATGACCATATTCATAGAAGCAATCTCATTTTCTCCCTGAATCATCTCCCGGTTTTCCTGAGGCATCCGCAGCGCAAGATGTTCCAGAACCTCTGTAGAAGGGGTAATCGGATACCCCGCAAAGAAATCCATTCCTGCCCGTATTGCTGCCTCTGCGGCAGCAACATTTCCTTTCATTAATTCTTTTGCCATAATTGATTCTTCCTCCTATTCTTCTGCAATGGTGTATACATAATCCGGACAAACAGTATAACATATTCCGCAGCCCACGCATGCCTCTGAATCCAGAACAACGACTTCATACCCCGCCTTGTTCAGCGCACTTCCCCTGGAAATTGCACTCTGTGGGCATGCCTTCACACAATATTGGCAGGATTTGCACCATTCCCCATTCATGATTGCTTTTTTACTCAATGATATCCCTCCTCTCTCATTAAAACTGGTTATCATAATTATTCTCTATGATTTTTACCAAATCGGTAATCAGCCTGTTATATGGCGTAGGCACCTGATACTTCTCGCCGTACCGGACAACGGCACCATTGAGAAAATCTATTTCTGTTTTTTTCTTATGGTACATATCCTGGGCCGTTGATGGAAGATGGCTATACATGGGACTTTCCGGAGAAATTCCTTTCTGTCCTCCTTTTTTCGCCGGTTCAGGCGGAACTTGAATCCCCATAGCCGCAGCAACCCTGCGCACTTCGTCAGCCACCTTTTCCGCAATATCCCTTCCTTCTCCGGCTGCCTGATAGGGGCCGAGGGGAAGTCTCACAATTCCACAGACCGGATTACCGGAACAATTCTTTGTCATTTTATACCACAGTAAAGGAGCAATATCTGCTTCCAGGGAAAAATTAAAACCGGCTTTCACAAAATATTCAGCAAATTCTTTCATTTCCGGAGTAATCTTCCTATTGGCAGCCCCAATCATCACCCGGGAAGTCGGGCTGATAAGAGCACTCACATGCCCGGGCTCCACCATCTTCCCACCGAATTCAATCAGGCCACTCATAATTTTGTCTCCCCCAAACACTTCTGACAAAATTTCTGCGTTCCCCATCCCATTCTGCACCGTAAGGATTACGGTACGTTCTTTAGCCAGACATTCTGCTCCCAGAGCAGCCCCTTTCGTGTACAGGCCTTTTACCAGAAAAATCATGGCATCCATCTTTTCCCCCAACTGATCGGCTGATGTATATGCCTTGATTTTGGCCGTATACTCTGTACCGTTTACTTCATAAATCAGCCCTTTTTCATTGATGGCATCCACATGCTCCTGAAATGGGTCTACAAAGTAAACCTCCGCACCAGTCCTGGACAGGTGCCCTCCTACGGTGCTCCCCATTGCACCAGCTCCAATAATTGCAATCTTCATGAAATGACCTCCTTTATTATTCTTTTTGTAGCTCTTTGTACTCAGCGATCTCTTTGCGCATCTCACTCAATTTATTCTGGTCCAGTTTAAAAAACAGAAAAATAATCAACGCTATCACACAGGCAGCTGCCGGCAGATATGTAACTACATTCATCAGATTTGCAGCTAGCGCAGGATTTGCTACGGTCTCTGCTCCCTGATATCCGGCCTGCACCAGTCCCCAATTTAATATGCTTACACCAATCACCTGAGAAATGGTGATTGCCATAAAATAAAATGACATTGCAGTGCCTTGGGCAACCGTCTCTTTTCCTCCCTTTTTTATGTTTTTCCACACTGCATAGTCAATAGCAGCCGCAAACAGTACGATATCGTATACCCCTTTCAATGAATAGAAAAACTGGGCAATGGTCATAAGAATGTTAAATCCCCAAAGACTGCTGCCGGTGACAGCCAGTCCCAGATGCGCACCTGTAATTGCTATAAGGATAATAATATAAAGTTTTTTAATATCCTTAATCACATATTTTAAAATGAACGGTGCCAAAAAGGTTGCTGCAATTGCCACAATCTGGGTTGCTGCTTTATACCAGGCCATTAAAGTTACATCTCCAATCACATACTTAAAAAAGTAGGGTGCCATGGGTGCAGCGACAAAATATCTCACAATAGCGAAAGAGCAGGTCAGAAATACAATCAGCAGCGGTTTATTGGAAACAATCTGCCGGAGCATGGCTGATACATTAGCTTTCCCTCTTTTTCCCTGACGTTTTATCTCTTTCACCGTTTCTTTTAGTTCCCCTACCGTTGCATTTTTATATTCAAAGGCTACGGTTAGGTACAGAATTATAGTAATACTGCAAAAAATCAACAGTGTAAAGAAAAAGCCCTGCGCATCCTCTGCTTTCCCTGTTGCAGACAGCTTTACAATCAGCAGCGGACCGGCCACCCCTACCAGAAACCGACAAACCTCTTTGAACAGGTTACTGGAGGTTGAAACCACGGATACCTCATTTTCATTTTTGGCCAGAGTAGGTATTGCGCCTTTATACCCGTTGAACAGCAGCGTATTAAAGATATATGCTGATACAAAAAAAACTATGGTAACTGGCGTAGGCAGCTTTGCCCATGCTGACCCTGCCATGGCCATAAAAAAAGCGGTAAGAACAAAAGGCATGTAGCGGATCCAAGGCAGAAATTTATCCTTGCTTTTAAAAGGATTACTATCAATAATTACTCCTGTAACCGGTGAAAAGAAGACTTTAAAAATATTCATAGCTGAAATGATAGTCCCTGTCATCACCGGATTCATATTTGCTATGTTCGTCAAAAAAAAGTTTTGGAAATCTTTAAAGAAATCATACATAAACTGATAGGCGCCTTCCCCAATCCCAAACGTAATCAGCGCCCGCTTTCTTCTTTTTTCCTGATTCATCCCATATACCTCCCATTTTTTGAACATGTTCAATTTTCATCATTATTAAACGCGTTCAAATACGCGTCTTAAAAATGTTCTGTGTCTGCACAGAACATTTAATGATATACAATTTTATATCCTTGTTCCAGGTGTATGCCGCATTCTTTATAATGCTGCAAGGTAATATCCACCAGCTCATCCAGCCTGCTTTTATCCTTAAAAAACTGAAGGCTGTAACTGTTGAGAAAAAATCTCACAATATCTCTCTTAGATACATTATGCTCTTCTCTGTCCACATTGACCAATTTGGGTTTCTGAGCCGGTATCGTTATACTGAACAGATATCGGTATCCCGCATCAATATTTGTATTTCTTAGAATATGGGCTGACATTTCATACATATACTGCTCCATCTCCTCCGTATAACATATCCCATTGTATAAATCCAGAAGGGGCTGGCTTTCCATCAGCAGCATGGCATCAAAAATAATTACATGAGAAGCCTCAAAATCATAATCCTCTCCGGCCGGAAAACGTCTTTTTATAATCTCAAAAAGCTCTCTTCTGAAACTGGAATAAATCTTGGCACACAGCCCGTCTTTGGACCCAAAATAATAATTGGCAAGTCCTACACTTATTTCAGCCTCCTTTGCAATTTTACGGATTGTAGTGTTCTTGTAGCCCAATTCATAAAATAGATTACGGGCTACTGCTTCTATCCTTTCGCATGTCTCTTTCTCCAAGTTTGGCACTACTTTCTCCTTTCTTGAACACGTTCAATATACTTATATTATACCAATGATTCTGTAAAATACAATTGACATTTCAAACAATAATCTGCATAAAAATTCAGTACTATTTTCATAAAGAAAATTATACTGAATTTTTAATGTTTTACTCACAATAATTCCATTACCTCTTTCACTTTCCCGCGGATTCTCTGTATGGCATTATCTATGGATTTTCCCGGTTTTTCTAATATCTCCGCAATCTTCAGGTAGCCGTATCCCTCCAGGTACAGGTCCAGCACTTTATTTTCAAAGGGACTTAGCCTTTTCCGTATTCTTTCCCGCATGCCAGCCGCGCTTTCCTGAGCAATCACAATCGACTCCGGATCCTGCTGCCACAGATTTTCTGATTCCAGGGCAGGATCCCCCTCCTCGTTGCTCAGGGAAATATAGGTGTTCAAGGGTCTGTGCTTCTGCCGGTTGGACAGCTGTATGGCATTATAAATCTGCCTGTCAATGCACAGACTGGCAAAAGTGGCAAAGGACGCCTTTTTGTCCGGAAGATAATCCCTGACGGCTTTAAAAAGACCAATCATCCCCTCCTGTATCAGGTCATCCGTCTCACCGCCCATGAGAAACATAGCATGGGCTTTTTTCCGCACCAGGCTCTTATATTTATCTATCAGATAATCTTCTATCTCCTGATTGCCCTCCCGGAGCAGGGTAATCAGCTCTTCGTCTGTACATTCCTCATAATCCTTCATTCTATCCCCCCCGTATCCATATCCCTGGTATACTGCTTTATCCCTGGAGCCTCTGCCGAAGAATCTCATAGGCCAGTACCCCGGCGGCCACCGAAGCATTCAGAGAGTCAATATCTCCTCTCATGGGGATGGAGGCCGTAAAATCACACGTTTCCTTTACCAGACGGCTTACTCCCTCTCCCTCATTCCCAATAACAAGTCCGATGGGGCCTTTCAGATTCACCTCATACATAGTGCTCCCACCCATGTCCGCGCATACAAACCACAGCCCCTCTTTTTTAAGCTCCTCTATAGTATGCACCAGATTCGTAACCTTTGCCACAGGCGTATAGTTCAGAGCACCGGCCGAAGTTCTGGCAACGGTTGCAGTCAGCCCCACTGCCCGCCG
The DNA here is from genome assembly GCF_900129135.1 of Lactonifactor longoviformis DSM 17459. GTDB lineage: Bacteria > Bacillota > Clostridia > Lachnospirales > Lachnospiraceae > Lactonifactor > Lactonifactor longoviformis. Next base: position 22,352 of record NZ_FQVI01000023.1, on the reverse strand, counting down.
CTTTGGTATCACCACCCCGTGGGCTCCCACGAGATTGGCCGTACGGATAATGGCTCCCAGATTATGGGGATCCTCGATGTTATCCAGAAAAAAGAGAAACGGAGGCTCCTCCTTTTTCTGTGCCAGTGCAAGGATATCCTCTATTTCCGCATACTGATAGGCAGCCGTCACCGCAATCACACCCTGGTGCTTCCCTGTCTCTGACATCTGATCCAGCCGTTCCTTTTTAACAAAACTGATAATGGTGTCCTTCTTTTTGGCTTCTCTCAAAATTGAGCGCACCGGGCCGTCCTGGCAGCCGTCCAGGACAAAAAGCTTGTCCACCGCACGGCCGGAACGGAAAGCCTCCAGCACGGCATTGCGCCCTTCTACTTTATTTTCCTGGAATCTGCTTTCCTCCATAATACTCTCCCTTTTCTAATCCTATTTTTATCAAATCCAGCATGCGCTTCCACTGTTCAGTGAGGTACAGGTATCCCATTAACGCCTCAAATCCAGTGGCCCTGCGGTAGTCTGACATAGTCGCGTTCTTAGCCATAGTCATAGATTTGGCATTTCTGCCTCTTTTGTAAACAGCCTCTTCTTCTTCCGTGAGCAGTTCCATAAGATGTTCCATCATGGAAGACTGTGCCGAAGCCTTTACCATCGTGCTGGCCCTCTTATGCAGCTTATTCACCTGGGAATTCCCCCGTTCCACCAGAATGGTTCGGATAATCAGGTCATAGATAGCATCCCCGATGTATGCCAGTGTCAGCGGGGAATAGGTGCGGATATCCGTATTCCCCAGGTGGAACTGTTCCTTTAAATACTTTAAGCTCTCTTCCATTTTACCCCTTCTCTTGTATCCTCCAGGATAATTCCCATCCCCAGAAGCTGATCTCTGATTTCATCGGCACGGGCAAAGTTCTTTGCCTTTCTTGCGGCCTGACGTTCTTCTATTAAAGTTTCAATGTCAGAATCCAGCATCTCTTCTTCTTTCTCCACAATGAGTCCCAGCACACCGCAAAGCTTCAGAATGGTTTCTTTTACTTTTCTGAGGAATGCCAGTGTGCTTTCCCCTGTGCAGCTGGTATTGGCAAATTTTACAAGTTCAAAAACTGCGGAGACAGCATCTGCCGTGTTAAAATCGTCGTCCATGGCCTCTTCAAACTTTGCCGTGTAGGAAGTAAGCTCATTTACTTTCTCCTGCTCAGTCTGAGACATCTCATCCCCCTGGGCAGACTTCATAAGATAATTGAGGCTGTCCACAGCTGTGATGATTCTGTCCAGACCGTTTTTCGAAGCCTCCATCAATTCCTGGCTGAAATTCAGCGGACTTCTGTAATGGGCGCTTAGCATAAAGAAGCGAAGCACCTGGAGATCATATTTCTCTCCAATCTCTCTGACAGTAAAGAAATTCCCCAAAGATTTTGACATTTTCCTGTTGTCAATATTGAGAAAGGCATTGTGCAGCCAGTATTTTGCGAATGGTTTGCCGTTGCAGCACTCACTCTGGGCAATCTCATTTTCATGGTGCGGGAAGATTAGATCCTCTCCTCCGGCGTGAATGTCGATCTCTTCTCCCAGATATTTTTTAGACATCTCAGAGCACTCAATATGCCAGCCCGGGCGTCCTTCGCCCCAGGGGGACTGCCATGCCGGTTCTCCTTCCTTTTTCGGCTTCCAGAGAACAAAGTCCAGGGGATCTTCCTTTTGATCCTCCCCTGATACCTGGATGGCCCGGAATCCGGACTGAAGATCTTCTATGTTTTTGTGGGAGAGCTTGCCGTACTCCTTAAATTGTTTTACCCGGAAATACACGGTTCCTTTTACTTCATAGGCAAATCCTTTTTCTATCAAGGAGGCGATCATAGCAATCATACCCCCGATTTCCTGGGTGGCCAGAGGATGAGTGGTAGCAGGCTTTACGTTCATGTCTGCCATATCCTTTTTGCACTCCTTAATATAGCGTGTGGAGATCTCCTCCGGGCTTACCCCTTCTTCCTGGGCCTTTGCGATTATCTTGTCATCCACATCTGTGAAGTTAGAGACATAATTTACCTCATACCCTTTGTACTCCATATACCGTCTGGCAGTATCGAAAACAATCATGGGTCTGGCGTTGCCTATATGGATAAAATTATATACGGTAGGTCCGCATACATACATCTTTACCTTGCCCTCCTCAAGAGGAATAAATTCTTCTTTTCTTTTTGTTAACGTATTATAGACTTTCATATGATTCTCCTTTATCTTCTATTTCTTTTTCCGTCTGCCTGCAGTTTTTCTCACAGTGCCGCAGCTCTCTCTCCATTTCCAGAATCCGGCTTCTCAGCCGGTTATTCTCATCCTGCAGAATCTTGATATCCTCCCAGACAGGATCCGGAAGATGAACATGATCCATATCATTCCTGGGAATTCTGACATTATCCCTTTTTACTATGTGCCCCGGCACACCAACCACGGTACAGTTTGGCGGCACCTCGCTGAGTACCACAGATCCCGCCCCAATCTTAGAGTTTTCCCCAACGGTAAAGGAACCAATGAGCTTAGCCCCTGCGCTGACCATTACATTGTCTTCCAGCGTGGGATGACGCTTCCCGGTCTCTTTTCCGGTACCTCCCAGGGTAACCCCCTGATAGAGCGTAACATTATCTCCGATAATCGAGGTCTCACCAATAATAACCCCGCTTCCATGGTCTATAAAAAGTCCTTTTCCTATGGTTGCCCCGGGGTGGATTTCTATCCCTGTTTTATGGGCAGCCTTCTGGGAAATCCATCTGGCCAGAAAATAATGGCCTTTCAAGTATAGTTTATGTGCTCTTCTGTATTTTAACATAACTTTAAAACTTGGGTACAGCAGCACCTCCCAGGGTGTCTTTATCGCCGGGTCCCGTTCTGTGATTACTTTAAACTCTTCTCTAAAATGCTGGATAAACCCCATGGTATCACCCTTTCTTTCTAAAATCAATATCTCTGAAAAAAGAAAAAGCTCCGTCTCTTACACAAGAGACGAAGCTGGTCCGCGGTTCCACTCTACTAGAGGATACACCGGATCCTCCCCTTCTTTCATTTAACGCATGAGTAACGTACCGGACTACTGGCGGCAGATGCCTGTTCACCCGGTCAGCTCCAGGGGGCACTTCGCTGGATTCTCCCTTGAGATGGCTTTCAGCCGGTGGCCTTCTCTCTCTGTCAGTTCAAATATCAGCTACTCTTCCCTTTCGTTGCCTTTTCCTGTCTTCTTCTAGTTTATTCAGAAATGCAGTTTTTGTCAATTGTTTTCTTTTTTGGATGTTCCTTGTAGCCTGCTCCGGGTTTTGTTATAATACTCTCATATGCTTTATTATTACCTATCAAAGGAGATTTTGCCATGAAAATAATTGATGCCCACATTCACTGCTGTTCCTCTCCCTATTTTGACCAAATTGCCGAAGAGGCAGCCCATGTAAACACCACGGAGCATTTGCGCACAGTTTTTCAGGAGGAGGAGATTGTCCACGGCATCGTTATGGGCAACCAGACTCTGGATCTTTCGTACCATCAGTATCCTGAGTTTCTCAGCTACTGTATCGGCCTGGACAGCAGCTGCCTGAACGCCAGGAGCCTGGCAGCCTCCATAGATAAAGTAGAACAGCACCTGCAGCGTAAGAATTGTGTGGGTATTAAACTGTATCCCGGGTATAATTCTCAATATGTTTTTGACACTGCCTACTTCCCATACTATGAGCTTGCCAAAACGTATGACAAACCGGTGGCCATCCACACTGGAGATACCGCAGGAACCGGAGGTCTCCTAAAATACAGCCACCCCCTCACTATCGATGAGGTAGCTGTGGCTTTTCCCCAGGTAACCTTTGTCATGTGTCATCTGGGCAATCCCTGGATCGTTGACGGCATTGCAGTGGTAGATAAAAACGAGAATGTTGCTGCAGATCTCTCCGGACTTTTTGAAGGCATGGTAGATCCTAAAAAAACACAGGAAAAAAGCAAAGGATACCTGGAGCACCTGCGGACCTGGCTGGGATACCTGGATCAATATGATAAACTCCTGTACGGCACAGACTGGCCCCTGGTGAATATTCCCAATTATATAGATTTTATAAAAAGCATTATCCCTGAGGCATACTACGAGGATGTATTCTATAAGAATGCACTGAGGGTATACCGCCCCGCAAATATCAGTTAAAAAGGAATCCGGCCCGCCGGATTCCTTTTTTTACTTCAGATTAAGTTTTGCCAATGCATCGGCAAATGCATTGTTAATGGGCTCCTTGGCCTCTTTTTTCTGCTCCTGGAGATATCTCTGCACGTCCTTCTTGCTGACTCCTGCTCCCTCCTTCTCCCTTCTGGCCTTGAAGGAAGAAAGCTTTTCCTTGTAGCCGCAGGAACAGATGAAAGTCTCTTCCTTGCCTTTCATATATAATTCCATCTTTTTGTGGCAGTTCGGACACCTGGCATTACTTATCTTGGATACGGTTTCTCTGTGTCCGCACTCTCTGTCCTGGCAGACAAGCATCCTGCTGTTCTTCCCATTGACAGCCAGCATCCTCTTTCCGCACACAGGGCATTTCGTGTTAGTAAGGTTATCATGACGGAATGTCCCGTCTCCCTGTCGGATCTCTCCTATGATATCCTGCGTATAGTCTCTGATATTGGCCAGAAATACTTCTTTTTTCATAGTTCCTTTTGCGATTCTGGAAAGCTTCATCTCCCAGTCAGCTGTCAGCTCCGGCTTTTTTAAATCCTCCGGGACCAGTTCCAGAAGCTGCTTTGCCTTGGATGTAATAAAAATGTCTTTTCCCCTTTTTTCCATCAGAAAGCTGTTGAAGAGTTTTTCTATAATATCCGCTCTGGTAGCAACCGTTCCCAGCCCTCCGGTCTCCCCAAGAGTTTTTACAGCGGCTGCATCCCGGGAATCCATATATTTTACCGGATTTTCCATGGCTGACAATAGCGTGGCTTCATTAAAAGGAGCCGGGGGCTTTGTCTTTCCCTTTGTCAGTTCCAGATTCTGCACGGAGTATTTTTCTCCCTTTTTCACCTCAGGGAGCATCTGTTCTTTCAGAGAAGTACCTCTGCTGTCATTTTCCTCCTCTTCCTCATCGTCCATGGGTACAGTTTCATACACAGCCTTCCAGCCCTCTTCTTTTACAATCTTTCCCCTGGCGAGAAAATTCTCGCCCTCTACGGTCGCCTTCATTGTTGTCTGTTCATAGACAAAAGGAGGATAGAGAACCGCCAGAAATCTCCGGACTACCAGATCGTATATTTTCCTCTCTTCGTTAGTCATATGATCCATCTGTACAAACTGTTCAGTGGGGATAATAGCATGGTGATCACTGACTTTTTTATCATCCACAAAAGACTTATTTGTCTGTATGGGTTTCATAATCAGACTTCCGGCAAGCTTTTTATAGGGACCCACACTGCAGGCTTTCAGACGTTCTTTTATGGTCCCTACCACATCCGTTCCGATATAGCGGGAATCTGTCCTCGGGTATGTGAGAACTTTATGGTTTTCATACAGGCGCTGCATGATATTCAGTGTTTCCTTAGCGGAAAATCCAAACTTTTTGTTGGCGTCTCTCTGAAGCTCCGTCAGATCATAGAGACCGGGAGAAAGCGTCTTCTTGGCGGCCCGCTCTATGGAATGCACGGATAGAGTTCCTCTCTTCAGCTTTTCTGCCAATTGTTCCATTCGTTCTTTCTGAAAGGAACGATAGCTCCCGGACTTCTGATCCTGCCATGTCCACTTTACCTTACCGGCCTGAAGACTAATGCCGTAGTATTCTTCCGGTTTAAAGTTTCGTATCTCTTCTTCTCTTTTTGCTATCATGGCAAGGGTAGGGGTTTGCACACGACCGCAGGACAGCTGGGCATTGTACTTACAAGTGAGCGCCCTTGTGGCATTGATGCCCACCAGCCAGTCCGCTTCTGCCCTGGATACAGCAGCTGCGTAGAGGTTATTGTATTCTCTTCCGTCTTTCAAATGTGCAAATCCCTCCCGGATGGCCTTATCGGTCACTGAAGAGATCCAGAGCCTCTTGATGGGCTTATGGCAGCCCGCCTTCTCCAGAATCCATCTGGCAACCAGTTCTCCCTCTCTGCCTGCATCTGTGGCGATGATAATCTCATTCACATCTTTTCTGTAGAGCTGGGTCTTTACTGCCTGATACTGCTTGGATGTCTGCTTAATCACAACCAGCTCCATCTTTTTGGGCATCATAGGAAGATACTCCATCTTCCACTCCTTATATTTCTTGTCATATCCTTCCGGGTCTGCCAGTGTGACCAGGTGTCCCAGTGCCCAGGTTACGATATATTGGCTTCCCTCCATAGCCCCCTGGATATTTTTCTGGCATTTTAAAACCCTGGCAATATCCCTGGCTACTGAAGGCTTCTCTGCTATCACTAATGCTTTCATTTATTCCTCCAAAATAACTTCTGTTTTGGTTTACCTAAGATACATCATTTCCAAGTATACCATTAAATTCTTTTTGTTCCAACCGTTTTTGTATTTCTCCTGTTTCTCATAGCCTCCTGCACCTTTTCATGGTATAATTTCAGTATCAACTACGAACAGGGGGCGGTGTATCGTGAAAGAACTCTTTGCATGTGCCGATCAGTATGTACAGGAATCCGACTGGAAGGATCTGGCTTTGATTAAGTTCTGCCTTTGTTCCATTGGTGTCATGATTGGCCTGGCCATACCAAAGGAACGCAAGAAATTGCCTCTGCTTCTGGCCGCAGCAGTTTTTGTAGTTACCTACATTCCTCTGATGATGAAACTCATTAAGATCATCATCCAGCGGCGGGAACAGGCATAACCTATTCATTCACACACCGGGGCCATAAGGGGCGCCTGCCCATCATGCAGGCGTCATCCGGCTCTGGCAGAAATGGTAAAAAGTCATATAATCTTCTTCCAGGATACTGCCTTTCAGATATACAAAATTAAACTCTCTGGTTGCACCGTAATTTTCAATGGCAATTTCTTTCAGCTTTCCCTCCCGGATCTCATTTCTCACCACCATCTCATAGAGGAAGGTGATTCCCAATCCTCTTTCCACAAGATATTTTATAGCCTGAAAATCCCCAATCTCACTGACTTTCCGGATCTGATCCAATTTCAGGCTGTATTCACTTAAGATAGCTTCAAAGATATCCCTGGTTCCGGAACCCTTCTCCCGGATAATAAAAGGATAGCCAAGAAGTTCGTCAATGGATACTTTCTCGCCGGAAAGAGGGTGGTCCTCTGCACACACTGCAATATACCTCTCATTTGAAAACAGAGAATAGGCATAGGCATCCTTTCTGAATTTTCCCTCAATTACTGCAAAATCAATTTCCCCTCTGTCCAGCTTTTTCAACAGGCTTTCGGTATTTTCTACCAGCATAGACACTTTGTCCCCGGGAAATTCCTCCAGATAATCCCCCAGGATCCTGGGCATCACATACTCTCCTATGCTTAAGGTTGCCCCGAATCTAAGTTGACGGCAGGGCTTCTCAGCCTGCTCCAGAAGCTTATAGATTTTTCTGCTGTTTGACTCCATGGTGAGTGCATACCAGTAAAAAATCCTGCCCTCCCCGGTAAGGGTGAGGGTGCGGGCATTCCTGTCAAAAAACTCTGCCTGATATTCCTTTTCCAGATAGTGGATGTGCTGCGTAACTGCCGGCTGTGTAATATGCAGCGCCTTGGCAGCCTTCGTATAGCTTTTCCGCCTGCATACTTCCAGAAATGTATGAATTCTAAAATCTAACATGGCCTTCTCCATAAATATATTTTATCTGCCAATAATAATTTATAATTTTATCTTATAGTAAAAAAGTGGTAGAATCAAGTTAATTCAAGAATTTAAAATAAAGGAGTGTTTTAATTGAAAAAGAAAATGAGCAGCATTTTAGAAATCATTCCGGGCTTTATTCCCTGCCTGCTAATCGCCCTGGCAGCAGAATATCTAAGTTCATTCGTCCCCGCACTGGGTGCAGCGCTGATTGCCATAGCCATCGGAATCATCTGCGGCAATACCTTTCTGAACAAGGATACGCTGAATAAAGGAACCAAATTCTCGGAATCCAGGCTTCTCGAATATTCCATTATACTGACCGGACTGACTCTTCACCTGTCGGATATCGCGGGAGTCCGTCTTCGGGGAATCCTTTTCATCGCAATTCAGCTCTCCGTCACCATATTCGGGACCTACCTCATCGGCAAGCGTCTGGGCTTCGGCAAGAAATTCTGCCTGCTTATGTCCGCCGGAAACGCAGTCTGCGGCTCTTCTGCCATCGGCACCGTCTCTCCGATTCTGAAGGCAGATTCCAAGGATAAAGGGATTTCCATCACAATTGTTAATGTTACCGGAACCTTTTTAATGGTATTGCTTCCCCTCATAGCAGGAATCTTATATCACCATGAGACCATTCATACCTCCGGACTCATCGGAGGGGTTCTGCAGTCCATCGGCCAGGTAATTGCCTCAGCCAAATTTGTGAACGACGATGTCGTACAGATGTCTACCATCTTTAAAATTATCCGCATTATTTTCCTTGTACTGGTAGCCCTTACTTTTTCCAGGATGAACACCAGCGAAGAAGATCCCCTGTTTGCCAAAACTGCATGCGGCAGTGAAAATGAGGGAAAAAAAACCAGGGTCTCCTGCAAAGTTCCCTGGTTTATCATCGGTTTCTTTTTATTTACTATTATCAACAGTACCGGAGTAGTTCCTCTGCCCATCTCCCGTACCGCCAAATTTGTAAGCAGCCAGTTTGAGATCATAGCCCTGGCAGCCATCGGCATGCGGGTCAAATTCCGGGATCTGCTGCGGGAAGGACCAAAAGCAATGCTTTACGGTGGCTGCGTAGGACTTATGCAGACAGTACTGGCGGTAACCCTTATCGGCGTTTTATTCTGACAGCCCGGCCAGCGATTTCAGGGTGCTGCCTTCCAGACGGTACCCTGTCCAATCGCTCATCTGTCTTGCTCCCAGTGACAGATAAAAATCAATACTTGGCTGATTCCAGTCCAGACAGGACCACTCCAGTCTTCCGCATTCCCTCTCCACGGCTATCTCTGCCAATGCTCGAAGCAGGGTTTTGCCTACCTTTCTTCCCCGGTATTCAGGCAAAACAAACAAGTCTTCAAGATAAATCCCGGCTCTTCCCAAAAAAGTGGAAAAATTGTGGAAAAATAACGCAAACCCTACCGGCTTTTCCTCACATTCTGCCAGCAGCACTTCTGCTTTCTTCTTCTCAAAAATCCACTCCTTCAGAAGTTCCTCTGTAGCCACTACCTGATCCAGCATATCCTCGTAGACAGCAAGGGCTTGAATAAATCCAAGGATCTGAGGGATATCCTCTTCTCGTGCGAACCGCACTTTCATATTATCGGTATTCTCCATTCTTTTCTCTCCTTATGCGTTAGATAGAAAGTTCAAAAACTTTTCCAAAGTAATAAAAAGGCCTTGTAAACATCCTGTCTACAAGGCTTTCGTAGCGAGAAAGGGATTTGAACCCCCGACACTGCGGGTATGAACCGCATGCTCTAGCCAACTGAGCTATCTCGCCAAATAATTGTTATCTGTATTTAAACAGATGAATGGGACCTATAGGGCTCGAACCTATGACCCTCTGCTTGTAAGGCAGATGCTCTCCCAGCTGAGCTAAGATCCCATATCTTTGTGCTTTGCAGGTCTTTTGCGTAACCTGCTCTGCTATTATATAATTTATAGACACATTTGTCAACCTGTTTTTTTTACTTTTTTTATATAATTTCGATGTTTTTCAACTGCTTGCCAAAGGGCCTTCCCTATGCGGAAACAGCAAGTGAGAGATGCATCTCTAATCTTACTTAATGGACAACCCAGGTCTGCCGGAAGAAGAAAACAGATGCCAGAACGGCAGGATTTGAACGGACCTTGTTGACCGATACAAGAATTGCAATTTGTATATATTTACTATAGCTGTAAAGAAAGCTCTTGAAAAGCAACAAATTGAAACTGTACAATATAGATTACATTTTGGGAACTATAACTCGAATTTTAAATTTTTGATAATATATTTGTAACCTTAATTTAATACTTTTTTATCCCCCAGCTTTCAATTAGGAATGCATTTTTTATGTATGATACACTGTCTCCTCTTTTTACCACTTTTTGTCCGTTTTTATGTACATTTTATACTTTTTATGACAAAAAGCAGGTTTTTCCGCCGACATCCGGCAGAAAAACCTGTCTTTTATTCTTTATTTAAAGTAGGCTACACCTGATTCAAAAATCTGTATATCCTGCTCTCCGTAAATATTAATGGCAACGCCGTCGTCTCTCCGCTCTGAGTGGGCCATTTTGCCCAGAACCCTTCCGTCGGGACTTGTAATTCCTTCGATGGCAGCATAAGAGCCGTTCACATTCCACTCTTCATCCATGGAGATATTGCCGTTCAGATCACAGTACTGCGTGGCAACCTGGCCGTTTGCAAACAGCTTGTCTATCCAGTCCTGCCCTGCGACGAATCTGCCCTCACCATGTGATGCGGGATTGGTATACACTTTCCCCAGCTCAGCCTTCTGCAGCCATGGGGATTTGTTTGTCACCACTTTGGTATATACCATCTTAGATATATGGCGGCCGATGGTATTATACGTCAAGGTGGGAGAATCCTCCGTCTGCCCTGTAATCTCTCCGTAGGGCACAAGACCCAGCTTAATCAGCGCCTGGAATCCATTGCAGATTCCCAGGGCAAGGCCGTCTCTTTCGTTCAGAAGGCGCATAACTGCCTCCCTGATCTTTTCATTCTGAAATGCAGTGGCAAAAAACTTGGCAGAACCGTCTGGCTCGTCTCCTGCGGAGAAGCCTCCGGGGAACATAATAATTTGGGCCTGATTGATGGCTTTCTCAAAGCTCCTCACAGAGTCCCGGATGTCCTCTGCGTTCAGGTTCCTGAATACCTTTGTTACAACCTGTGCTCCTGCCCGCTCAAATGCTTTTTTGCTGTCATATTCACAGTTTGTACCCGGGAATACGGGAATAAACACCGTGGGTTTGGCTGTTTTATGTCTGCACACGTAGATTTCCTTCGCATCATATAACCGGCTTTCTATTTCTGCAGTATCCTCTGCGGCTTTGGATGGGAACACCTTTTCCAGCGTACCTGTCCATGCCCTCAGAGCCTCCTCCACCGGAATCTCAACGTTGGCATAGCGGAATACTCCGTCATCCTTTACCTCACCGATCAGGGTATAGGCCACTCCAAGTTCACCGACTTTTCCCTCTTTTACTTCACAGATTAAGTCTCCGAATCCCGGCGTAAACAGATCTCTTTGATCTACACTGTGCTCAATTTTAACTCCAAGCTTGTTGCCGAAGGCCATCTTGCTGACCGCCGCAGCAATCCCCTGACGATCCAGCGCATAGGCAGACAGCACTCTGCCCGCCTGTATATCCTCATAAAGCTTCTGGTACTGTTCCATCAGCCCGGGATAATCCGGCAGATCGTATTCCCCCTTTGGCATCCGGACCCAAATCAGACGGCTTCCCGGTGTCTTAAGCTCCGGCGTGATAACATCCTGCTGCTTTGCCACATTCACGGCAAAGGATACAAGTGTAGGAGGAACATCAATCTCATTAAAAGTTCCGGACATACTGTCCTTGCCTCCGATGGAAGGAAGACCAAAGCCCATCTGTGCCGCATATGCCCCCAAAAGTGCTGCAAAAGGCTGGCTCCAGCGGCTTGGATCCTCTGTCATTCTTCGGAAGTATTCCTGGAAAGTGAATCGTATCTTTCTGTAATCACCGCCGGCTGCCACGATCCTGGCAACGGACTCTACCACCGCATATACAGCTCCGTGATAAGGGCTCCAGCTGGACAGATATGGGTCAAAGCCATAGCTCATCATGGTTACCGTATTCGTCTTGCCGTTCTGTACCGGGACCTTGGCCACCATAGCCTGGGTCTCTGTGAGCTGATACTTTCCGCCGTAAGGCATAAATACAGATCCTGCCCCAATGGAGCCATCAAACATTTCCACCAGACCTTTCTGGGAGCAGGTATTTAAATCTGCCAGTGTATTCAGCCACTTTTCTTTTACATCACCGATTTCTTCCCTGCAGAATATCGTTCCCTCTTTACCGGGAATGTCTACGTAAACCTCTGTCTCCTGGTGGGCTCCGTTAGTATCCAGGAAAGCTCTGGAGATGTTTACAATCTCTTTGTCTCTCCATACCATAACTAATCTGGGAGATTCCGTTACCACTGCAACTTCAACAGCCTCCAGATTCTCTTCCCTGGCATATTCCAGGAACTGCTCCACATCCTTCGGATCCACTACCACTGCCATCCGCTCCTGGGATTCGGATATGGAGATTTCTGTACCGTCCAGACCGGCATACTTTTTAGGCACTTTATCCAGGTAAATCTGAAGTCCGTCTGCCAGCTCACCGATGGCAACTGAGACACCGCCGGCCCCAAAGTCATTGCACTTTTTAATGATGCGGCTGACTTCCTCTCTGCGGAATAAACGCTGGATTTTACGCTCCGTAGGTGCATTACCTTTCTGTACCTCTGCTCCGCAGGTCTCAATGGATTCCTCAGTGTGCACCTTGGAGGATCCTGTGGCTCCTCCGCAGCCGTCACGCCCGGTTCTCCCGCCCAATAGTATAATGATATCTCCCGGATCGGAATTCTCACGGATTACCGCCCGTCTCGGAGCAGCCCCCAAAACAGCACCAATCTCCATTCTCTTGGCTACATAATCCGGGTGATAAATTTCCTTTACATATCCGGTTGCCAGACCGATCTGGTTTCCATAGGAGCTGTAGCCCTTAGCTGCCCCCTGTACCAGTTTTTTCTGGGGAAGCTTTCCTTTCAGCGTATCCTTCACGGAAACCGTGGGATCTGCAGCCCCCGTCACGCGCATGGCCTGATAAACATAGGTACGTCCTGACAGCGGATCACGGATGGCTCCGCCCAGACAGGTAGCAGCCCCGCCGAAAGGCTCTATCTCTGTTGGATGATTGTGGGTTTCATTTTTAAAGTTAATCAGCCACTCTTCATCTTTTCCGTCCACATCCACAGGTACTACAATGCTGCAGGCGTTGATCTCATCAGATTCCTCCTGATCCTGAAGTTTTCCCTCTGCTTTTAATTTGCGCATTGCCATCAGAGCCAGATCCATCAGACAGACAAACTTGTCCTCTCTGCCCTTAAAAATCTCTTCCCGATCTGTCAGATATTTCTCATAGGTAGATACCATAGGGGCTTTATACTCCCCTTCCCCGAAAGTAACCTTCTTAAGCTCTGTGGAAAACGTAGTATGGCGGCAGTGGTCGGACCAGTAAGTATCCAGCACCCGAATCTCTGTCATAGAAGGATCTCTCTTTTCCACTTCCCTGAAATAGTTCTGGATATGCAGAAAGTCTTTGAACGTCATAGCCAGATTCAGGGAGGCGTACAGTCCTTTCAGTTTCTCCTCTTCCATATCCGCGAATCCGTCAAAGATCATCACATCTGCAGGCTCTTCAAACTTGGTCACAAGGGTCTCGGGTTTTGTGAGATCTGTTTCCCGTGAATCTACCGGGTTTATACAGTGATTCTTAATTGCCTGGAATTCTTCCTCTGTAATATCTCCCTCTATCACATAGGTAGTAGCTGAGTGAATAATAGGTTCTTCGTCTTCCTTTAAAAACTTCACGCACTGAACCGCTGAGTCAGCTCTCTGATCAAACTGTCCCGGAAGATATTCCACGGAGAATACTCTGGCCTTTTCCCCCATCCCGAAGGTTTCATGAAACAGTACGTCTACCGGTGGTTCAGAGAAAACAGTCCTGCAGGCTGCCTGAAAAATCTCATCGGAAAGATTCTCCACATCATACCGGATCAGCACTCTCACCCCTGTAACTGTTCTGATTCCCAGGTAGCTGCTGATCTCATGCTTCAGTTCCTTTGCCTGCACGGCGAAATCTGGTTTCTTCTCCACAAAAACTCGTCTTACGTTACTCATCAACGACTCCTTTCCTGCCTTTTTAAGGATGGCAAATCCATGATTGCATTCTTATAGTTTTTATATTATCATAAGAAATATCATTAGTAAAATTAATATATCTTATATGATTTATAAGTTGTGTAGTGTACACAGGAAGGAGTTTTTCCATGGATATCAGCTATGAACTGTACAAAGTGTTTTACTATGTTGCCGCTACCCTCAGCTTCTCCGAGGCCTCAAAAAGGCTTTATATCTCTCAGTCCGCCGTCAGCCAGTCCATTAAGACACTGGAAAAAAAGCTGGGCCAGCCCCTGTTTATACGCAGCACAAAAAAAGTGCTCCTGACCCCGGAAGGAGAGGTACTCTTCCGCCATATAGAGCCTGCGGTCAATCTAATCCACAAGGGAGAAGAACAGCTGATGGATCCCAATCAGCTCGGAGGACAGCTGCGCATAGGAGCAAGCGATACCATATGCCGCTATTTTCTGGTTCCATATCTGAGCCGGTTTCACAAAGAGTATCCGGAGATCCATATTAAGGTTATGAATCAGACCTCTATTGGATGCGCAGATCTCCTGGAAAGCGGGCAGGTAGATATTATTGTCAGCAATTTCCCCAATGTCCGTCTGAAAGGCTACGGTACACTGCGAATGATCAAAGAGTTTCAGGACGTATTTGTGGCAAATGAAACCTATTTTAACTTTCGGGGAGAATCCCTCTCCTTCTCTCAGCTTCAGCGGCTGCCCCTGCTTATGCTGGACCGCAAAAGCACAACCAGCGAGTTTCTCCACGATCTTTTTTCCCGGCATAATCTGAATCTCGTCCCTGAGGTAGAGCTCAGCAGCAATGATTTGCTCATTGACTTAGCCCGCATTGGCCTTGGTATCGCATTTGTCCCTGATTATGCGCTGGATTCCTATGACAATTTATATCGTTTGAAGCTGGAAGAGACTCTTCCCCGCCGCTTTCTTGCTCTTGCCTCCAATGAACAGATCCCCCCCTCCGCTGCTGTTCAAAAATTTATTCAGTATTTTGATCCGGCAGAAAGCTAGAAAAAAGAAGCCCTCTGCAGACTATATCCCTGCAGAGGGCTTCCCACTCAACTCAAATTCCTTATACGTTAGCGATTACTTCTACTTCACAAAGAACATTCTTGGGAAGCGTTTTCACCGCAACACAGGAGCGGGCAGGCTTGCCCACAAAATATTTCGCATATACTTCATTAAATGCCGCAAAATCACCCATATCAGCAATAAAACAGGTAGTCTTTACTACCTTTTCAAAGCTGGTGCCTGCTGCCTCTAAAACAGCTCCCAGATTCTTCATCACCTGTTCTGCCTGCTCTTCAATAGCAGTCCCTTTAATCTCTCCCGTTGCCGGATCAATGGGGATCTGGCCAGATGTAAATAAGATGTCGTTTAAAACCATTGCCTGAGAATATGGTCCGATTGCTGCGGGTGCCTTGTCTGTGCTAATAACCTTCATTTTGTTATCTCCTCTCCGATTGCTCCCGGCTTCTGCTGCTTGCCCAGCACCGGGAATACTTTGACGTTCCGTCAATATATTCATTATAGACTGGAACCCGGGTGATGGTCAAGAAAAGTTTTTGTATATTGACCAAAATTTTTGTATTTCCTGTTTTACCCCTGACAGTGCACATACCTGATACCCCTCCCACTCCGGCGGAAATAGCTGGCGGTATTCTGACTGGAGAAACCGTTCATCCAGAAGCAGCACAATCCCCCTGTCTTCACTGGTACGAATTACCCGTCCTGCCGACTGCAAAACTTTATTCATACCGGGATAGCGGTAGGCGTAGTCAAAGCCGTTGATTCCCCGTTTGTCATAAAACTGCTTTAAAATTTCCCTTTCATTGCTTACCTGGGGAAGCCCTGTCCCCACAATCACAGCTCCTATGAGACGCTCCCCATATAGGTCAATTCCTTCGGCAAATACACCTCCCAAAACACAAAAGCCGACCAATGTACCTGTTTTGCCTGGGGAAAATTCCTCCAAAAATTCCTCCCTTTCTTTTTCATTCATGGCAGTATCCTGAAGAATACACCTGCAGGACTCAAGGGCAAACTCTTCCCGGAAAATGTCATATACATCCTCCATCATCCGGTATGAGGGGAAGAACACCATATAGTTTCCCTCTCTGCCCCTGACCAGACAGGATATATAAGCCGCTATCTTCCGGTATTCCTCATACCCGCGCCGGACATACCTGCTGCTTACATCCCGTCCCAGCAAAAGACAAAGGTGCTCCCTCTCAAAGGGAGATTTGGCATACATGGCATAGTCATCCTCCCGGGTGCTGAACAGGCTCCTGTAATATGCCAGGGGAAGAAGAGTAGCAGAAAAGAAAACAGCGCTGTTTCCTTTATTCAGACAGTTCTGAAGATTCGCTGCAGGATTAACACAGAAAAGGTTCACAGAGAATCTTTCCTGCTTCCGTTCGCAGTAGATCACATAGTTCTCGTCCAGCAGATCATACATATTCAGAAAGTGTCTCACCTGAAATGACAATTCCAGAACAGCACGGCTGATTTCCTCTTTATGAGCTTCCTCCAGAAAATTTTCCATCTCTCCCAGCAGATTCATAAGACTGATGGGAAAGGTTCCAAGATTGGGCAGCACTTCGCAGGTTTCGCATTCCTTTTTATATTCCAGGAGCTCTTTGCTGCATTTCCCCAGAAGCCGCTCCAGCTTTTTGCCCTGTCCTTTCACGATTCTCTTTGCTTCCAGGAAATCTTCTTTGTACAGGCAGGCGCTGTACATCTTACGTCCCCGCTCTACCAGATTGTGGGCCTCATCGATCAGAAAGAGATAGTCTCCCTTCATCCCCTCACCAAAAAAACGCCGGAGGTGTACATTGGGATCGAATACGTAATTATAATCGCATATTATCCCATCCACCCAGGAGGCAGTATCCAGACACATTTCGTAAGGGCATACCTTCCATCTTTCCGCGTGTTCCTCCAGCACTTCCCGGCTGTAGGGCTTATCCTCTCCGAGAAGTGCAAACACCGCATCATTTACTCTGTCAAAATGACCGTCCGCATAAGGGCAGTGCTCCGGATTGCAGTTCATCTCTTCGCAGAGGCAGAGCTTTTCTTTTGCAGTAATGGTTATTGTCTTATAGGATAATCCATGCTCCTTTAAAATGGCAAAAGCCTCTTCTGCCACTGTCCTTGTTATGGTTTTAGCTGTGAGATAAAAAATTTTGTCCCCATGTCCCTCACCCACAGCCCGCACCGCCGGAAAAATAGCTGACATGGTTTTCCCCACTCCTGTGGGCGCCTGAATAAACAGCTGCCGTTTATGGTGTATGGTACGGTACACACCTGCCACCAGTTCCCTCTGTCCCTCTCTGTAGGGAAAGGGAAATTCCAGGTGCTCCATAGACTCTCTGCGTATTTTTTTTCGCCTGTACTGAAAGTCCGCCCATTTATAATATTGCTCCAAAAGCGCTTCAAACCACTCTGTCAGTTCTCTCAGAGAGATCTTCTCCTGAAAGCGTTTGATATTTTCAGATTCCAGATGGCAGTACGTCATCTGAATGGTAACAGCCTCCAGCCCCCTCTGGCTTCCGTATATATACCCATAACACATGGCCTGGGCGCGGTGAACCTCCACAGGTGCAGTCAGAAGAGAGAGATCCAGATATACCCCCTTAATCTCGTCAATCATCACCTCATTTTCTTCTTCGCAGATTCCGTCGGCCCTTCCCTCCAGTTTTATGATAAATTCTTCATATTCCTTTTCAAATGTCAGCGGAACCTCCGGGCGGTAGGATGCCTTCATCTGCTTTTGTATCTTTCGATGCAGACGGCTACCCTTCTGCATGGCCTCGCGGTCTGTTCCGCTTCCCACTCTGTTGTCCAGACTGCCGCTGCGAAGTATAAACTCAACCAGATTTCGGACGGATAATTTTATAATTGTCTTTTCTTCCATATCATCTATAGCGCAAACAAGCGCAAGACAATCCATTGTCCTGCGCCTGTTCTTCTCCTGTCTTTTATGCTACTGCATATTTATTCAAGAAATTCAAAAACTTTTCGTCACGTCCAAAGCACTTTACGGTCAATACGCGAGTCAAATCCATGCTGAATACACCCAAAATTGATTTTGCATCAATTACCACGCGGTTGTAAAAAACATCAATATCAAAATCGCACCTGCTGGCTTCTGTCACAAATTCTTTTACATCCTCAGTGGCTGGTAACTTAATCTGACGTTCTATCATAGTTATCACCCTTTCATACAAAAACACATATAAATTTTTTCTACTGTATTATTGCACTTGTTCCAGAATTTGTCAACTCAAAGGTAGGACAACCGACATCTCCTGTATTTTGGACTTTTATGAAGATTTTCTTTAAATACTGGATCTTCGCAGCGTTTTTTCACCAATTTTTACAGACGCCCCTCCGGGGAGCTATGGTTTGTTAATTTATTAACACCTTTTACCTAATTTATCCAGTAATATTTTGTCATATTTTACGCAGTATTTATTCCTCTAAAGCTTTTGGAAGATACGTATAGGCATCCTTCAGATAAGTATTATCGATCTGTCCGAAGGTTCCTGCATCAGCCGCCTCCGCAAAGGAAGTATCGATGGGCATCTTTCCCACCAGAGGCACATTCAGCTCTGCTGCCACCTCTTCAATATGGCTGTCCCCAAAGATCTTAAATTCTTTTCCGCAGTCCGGACATTTCACATAGCTGTAGTTCTCCACAACACCGAATACGGGCACATGCATCATATCAGCCATATTATAAGCTTTCTTTACGATCATATGCACCAGTTCCTGGGGAGACGTTACAATGAATACTCCCTCAATAGGAAGTGACTGGAAAACTGTGAGGGGAACATCCCCGGTTCCCGGCGGCATATCAATAAACAGATAGTCCAGTTCGCCCCAGATCACATCTGTCCAGAACTGTTTGACCATATTGGAAATTACCGGTCCTCTCCAGATCACAGGCGCATCTTCCTTGGGAAGGAGAAGGTTCACTGACATGATTTTGATATCGTTTTCTGTAATCATAGGGTAAATTCCCTGATCGTCTGCCTGTGCTGCGCCTTTCAGTCCATACATCTTAGGAATAGACGGACCTGTAATATCCGCGTCCATAATACCTACCCTATAGCCCTTTGCTGCCATCTGATTGGCCAGGGAAGCAGTCACAAAAGACTTTCCTACCCCTCCTTTTCCGCTGACCACTCCGATTACCTTTTTAATCTCAGAGTATCCATTGGCCATCTCCTTGGAAATCCCTGCTCCTTTTTCTTTGCTTTTACATCCTTCACAACTCTCTTTTGTGCATGTTGTGCTGCTGCAGTCTCTGCTCATGACTTTTTACTCTCCTTTTCTTTCCTTTACTTTATTATACGGCCTTATTTCATAAACCGGTCGATCGCTTTGTTCAGTTCTTCCAGGGCCTCATGATCCCCGCTTTCCACCGCATCTACGATGCAGTGCTCAATGTGATCCTGAAGAATCACTTTTCCTGTATTATTAATAGCTGCTTTGACTGCGGAAAGCTGTATCAGCACCTCGCTGCAGTCTCTGCCGTCCTCCACCATACGCCGTATGGATTCCAGATGTCCGATTGCCCTGGAAAGACGGTTCAGCACTGCCTTGGTATGCTCATGGCTGTGCGTGTGGCCGCCCGGACCGTGTGAGTGTGTTCCCCCATGGGTATGCTCTACCACTGTCCCATCTTCCATAATGTGAGTATGTGTATGCTTCTGCTCTTCCATACGTCCTCCTTAGATTTCTGTAAAAGTATATCTCTGTTTGATTTTGGATGTCATAATGTCATATACTATGCTTCCATCCTCCAGTACACTTTTTTCATAAGTGAAGTGTTCTTCTCCCTGAAATTTTTCTTCTATATATTGATCCAGATTCTCAACCGCGATTTCTTCAAAAAAAACGTCCCGCATCTGATTGCCGGAACACAGATTAAAAATCTCCCATACAGCTTCATATTCCTTCAAGGTTCCGTTCTCCTTTACTTTCTCCTGTGGCACTGCTGCCTATAGCTTATATATTATATCACACTTTTCCTTTTTCTCGATCTACTTTTATTATATTTTAGTATTTTTTTAGGAAAGGAATTGCCAGCTGTCAAATTATGTCGTATCATAGATGTAATCTATTCTGGGAGGAAATAAAGATATGCAGCTTTTAAAAGAACGTATTCTGAAAGATGGAACGGTAAAACCGGGAAACATACTTAAGGTAGACAGCTTTCTGAACCATCAAATGGATATCCCCTTTATCAATGAACTGGGCAAGGAATTCAAAAGACGTTTTTCTGATGTTCCCATCACCAAAATTCTCACGATAGAGGCTTCCGGCATTGGGATTGCCTGTATCGCAGCCCAATATTTTAATGTTCCGGTAGTCTTCGCCAAAAAGGCGCAGAGCCTGAATCTGGACGGAGATATGTATACCACTAAAGTAGAATCCTATACTCATAAAAAAGTGTACGATGTAATTCTCTCCAAAAAGTTTCTAAGCGCCGAGGATCATGTTTTGATTATCGATGATTTTCTGGCAAATGGCTGTGCCCTTCTCGGGCTGATCGAGATCGTCCGGAGCGCCGGTGCTGCCCTGGAAGGGGCCGGTATTGTGATCGAAAAAGGCTTTCAGGACGGCGGCCAGCAGATCCGTGACATGGGAATCCGTCTGGAATCCCTGGCTATTATAGAATCCATGTCAGACACCTCTCTGACGTTCCGTTAGCGCGTATTTCACATTGCTATGATACCCCCGGCGGTATAGGAAAAAACTTCTGTTTTTTTGTATACCGCTTTTTTATTACATAGGAAACTTTATTCCCTATGTAATAAAAAACCCTCCGGGGGATCACACTGCGGCGGAAAGGAAGATGCTGTCTGCGGCAACAAGAAAGATTTTTTTCACAGTCTCGCCCAATCTGGTATGGCTATTTTTGACAAAACTGGCTATTTTAATCAGTCCATTTATCCGGTATAGTATTTTATAAGTAAGAAACAGAAAGGGAGTATTTTAATGAAGATAAATACAAAGAGAATTGTGATGACTGCACTTTTTGCAGCACTTGCCTGTGTTGCCACCATGTCTATTCGCATCCCCACCCCTGGAACCAACGGGTATATACATCCCGGAGATGCCATTGTAATCCTCTCCGGAATTATCCTTGGCCCGGTATATGGAGCACTGGCCGCCGGTCTGGGTTCTGCAATGTCTGATCTTTTGGGCGGATATTTTATCTATGTTCCTATTACGTTCATGATCAAAGCCTTAGTTGCCATGCTTAGCGGATATGCCTTCAAAAAGATTTCACACAAAGGAAAGCACCAGTTTGCCGGAGTGATCGCCGGAGGCATCATTGATATAATTCTGGTTGCAGGAGGATATGGACTCTGTGAGGCCTTCCTCTACAGCCCCGCCGGTGCCCTTGCCAGCCTTCCGGCCAACCTGATTCAGGGATGCGGGGGTCTTATCATAGCGGCTATCCTCTTCCCGATTCTTTCAGCAGTCCCTGATGTGAAACGGCTGATTGCTCTTTCTCATTAGATTTCTCACACACAGCAAATGCCAGGCGTTTCACACTGCCTGGCATTTGTATTCTCTTATTCTTTTATCATCTGATAGTAATCCAGTTCTTCATATCCAAGTCTTTGATAAAGCTTAATAGCACCCTGATTCTCAGCCGTGGCCTCCAGACGGAACCTCTTTGCTCCGGAATACTCCTTTTCCAGCCATTGAAACACCTTTTTTCCATATCCTTTTCCTCTGGCCTGAGCCGTAAAATATAATTCCTCTACCCAGACCACCATCCCCCCGGCTTCATTGCTCCAGGTAAACGCCAGAATACAATATCCGCAGAGACCATCCTCGCCTTCTATCACCAGCATCCTGGCATAGGTCTTTTCTTCCTTCAGACACTCCTCAAAGGTTTTCTCAAAATTCTCCCTCTCCAGCGGATGCAGGCAAGCCCCTGTTCCTGTATAGAAATTATTCACCATATCCCAGACAACTTCTCTGTCCTGGGGTTTTATATCTCTGATCTTCATTATCTGTTCCTCCAAACTTTTCAAATTCTGTTATCCTTCGGGCAGATATGCCCGGAACTCGTATGTGGGTCATTATATCATTTTAAGGTTTATTGATCAAATGATAGTTTTGTGTATGTGAAGTTCGAAGTGAAATAGTCGGCCAGCGCAGTGTTGCAGACGGACGGTCAAGGGAGGAGGTCTTGGGGCCAGGGGTACTGGGTGGATCTGCTTGCTACTGCGTTTCTCCTTAGCTAACTGCCTGGCCGTTCACTAAGAAGCTCAGGAAAGCCTTCGCTCCTAAGTGACCGCCGGCAGTGGATCTTCGGACGCACTCCG
>NZ_FQVI01000056.1 GCF_900129135.1 Lactonifactor longoviformis DSM 17459 | reverse complement strand
CTCCACTGTATCATTTAAGCTCTGCTGCTATTTCAATCCACAGCCCACATAAGGGCTGACACAAATTGACTCCTCTTCACATTCTTTAGTACTTTTATTTCAATCCGCAGCCCACAGGGCTGACACAGCAAAATCGCACAACTTTATATCATATTTTTGTGTAATTTTACTATAATTCTACAGTTATAACTTAGCATTTTAATTCTCATTACAATTTATCCTGCATACATGGGATGCTTTATGTGTAAATAAATCACTTTCCTTCCCAACAATAACCACATTCTAAACAATTATATTTGTTATGCTTTTTATGCCTTAGCCCAGTAAACGGAACTGACATTCCTAATGTAGCAAATCCTAGAATCATTTTACCAGCCGATGTTTTTTCTCTTTTTTTCTCTTTAATTTGCCCGCCAACAACTTCGTATTCCTTTTCCATGTTTACATCGCTCTTCAATAGATTTACTTTATTGCTACCGCATCTTGGGCAACGTAGTGAATTCACCATCCAGGACGCATTGTTATTAGACGAACGACTTTTAAGGTCCTGGTTGGT
Source organism: Lactonifactor longoviformis DSM 17459 (assembly GCF_900129135.1). Taxonomy (GTDB): domain Bacteria; phylum Bacillota; class Clostridia; order Lachnospirales; family Lachnospiraceae; genus Lactonifactor; species Lactonifactor longoviformis. Next base: position 6,008 of record NZ_FQVI01000056.1, on the reverse strand, counting down.
TGCTTGATCTCCATTGCTATCTCCAATTTTATTTTTGGTGGGCTTTTTGGTGAATATATCAGATGGAATTTTATTTTTCAAACTTCCATAAGAGTATCCGCAGAATGGGCACTTATCTATCCCTTCTGGTATATTTCTATTGCACTTATAGCACTCAAACATCTGCGGAATTTCCTCGGGAGAAAGCATTCTCGGTTTCAGAATCCAATCTGAACTATATGGAGCACCACAAAATTCACATGCAGAAACCCCTAGAGTGTTTTCAGTTCCACAAAATGGACATAATATCATTTCATCTTCGTTCGCATCCAAATTTATTTGTCCACGGCCTAATTCTTTTATAGGAAACCCGCAGTGAGGACATATTGACGCTCTATCACTCACTTCTTTACCACACTCCGGACACCTTATCAATGTCATGTCTCCGCCCCCTCTAATAAAATATTTACTATCATAATTATATCAAATAAAGAGAGTGCAGTAAACATCAGAAAGTTCTAGGGTGTTAGATAGTTATAGGACACCTTCCCGTTGATTTAGTTCTTTTATTTACCTCTTCTATAACCACATCCGTTACTTTTTTGCCGCCAACATAGATATTGACCTCTGGTAGCTGATTTCCGTCATAATTATCCATGGCCGCCACCACTGCATTATAAACAGCCGGGCCAACGCCGGCGGCTATGCCATCAACTATCTGATCGTTATTAGCAACAGTGGAGCGATTACCCATACGGCCAACCATCTCATTAATACCATTTTCACGCGCCATAAAGAGCTCTCCGGTATTCGGAAATCCCCCTTTGGCATACCAGCTAATTCCAAATGAAGGAATTGAAAAGCTGCTTGTACCTATAGTCATATTGCTCCAAGTAATTTGTAGATGAGGCAATGGGATATGCAAATTAGTAAAGGCACTTTTTAAATTAGAAATCGCATCCTTGCCCATTGTTCCTATATCACGAAGAGAATCATTAATGGATTTTGATGTATGTCCAATTAATTTTGATAACTTACTATCAATTGTACCCCACTTATCGCCTAACGCATTATTTAGGCCATTAACAAGATTTGTCCCTATACCATACATATATTTTGATGGGCTATGGATATCAAATCCATCACTTTTACTTGTAAATAGGTCCTTTATTCTATCTACGATGCCCTTGGATGCATTTTCAACTTTATTTTTACTCGACTCAATTCCTTCAGCTGTACCATCCCCTATACCAGCTCCAATTATCTTAGCCTGATTTGGGGCACTTATCTTTAGCCTATCCATTACACCAGATAGTGTCGACTCAAATTCTTCGGATGATACTCCGGATTTTTGTAATGCATCCCGCAAATAGACCATCCCGTCCTCAAAAGGGGCCTGCCATTGGGCACTGGACAAGGTCTTATACAGATGCTCAAAATCTTCCTGAGTAATATCTCCTTTATCTTTAAGCGCTGTGAGAGCTTCTAAAAGCACACCGTAATTTGTTCTATCAGCCGCAGTCTGCGTAACATTAATGGTTTCCGCAAGCCCTGCCAGTGCAAACACTAAAGTTGGAGCTGTACTTGTCATAAATGCGCCGAAAGAAGTCATCCAGCCAGTACCTGTAGCGACACCGCCTGCTGCTCCATTCGCTGTGGCGGCACCTGTAACTGCCGCTCCGAATCCGGCCCCGCTAAGTACTGTTTTAACTTTACTTAATCCGGAAAAAAGTCCAGCTAACCCAGTTATCAATGAACTTGAAATCTTAATCGCCGCAATAGAAGCCGCAATCGTCCCAATAGCCTTTCCTATTGCTTCCAATTCATCAGGATCCATCTTCTTTAAAGCATCCGCCAACGCCCCAATTATATCTGCAAGCGAATTCAGCAGCGGCGCTCCTATCTCATTTAGCATAAAATCAAAGAAATCCAAGAACCCGTCCGCAAATCCTTTTACGAATGGTGCCAGCGCCTCAAATAAGTTACCGATGGATTGTACAAGCTTCTCCCAATCTACCTTTGACACGAATTCCATCAGTATATCTTTCATCTGGGATATTTTAGACCACAGCCAATCCCAATCAACATCAATCACACCGAAGGCATCCAGTGCCAGTACAAGGCCGCTTATTCCTAATGCTATTGCTCCGAATGGGTGTGCTGCCAATAATGAAAATCCCTTACCAATTGCTCCGCCGTCACCGAAGATAGACCCAAACCATGTTAATCCTTTAAACGCAAGAAAAGCGGTGAATAATTCTCCCAGGGCGTATCCTATGCGCTCCGCCGTCTCAGGGTTGATTTTTTTGAGAGCATCAGCCAACGAATTTAACCCTCCCGGCACGACTTTATTAATAAAATCAGCGCCAACAGAAAGTAAATCTTTGAAGAAATTAACAAGCCCCTGGCCTACCGACTTGGCAAATGGAGCTAAGGCATCCCATAACCTCACGAGAGAATTGTTTAGCTTCTCCCATTGGATTTTATTCCCGAAATCGGTCAGCGCATCTACCAGCTGAGGAATTCCTTCCCCCATAGTCCATACAGCTACTGGTTTCAAAAAATAATCATAGAAGTCCATAAGGGCATTCCAGGTAAATTTCGTAGGTTTCTGCAGCATTGTGAAAAATTCTGCCAACGCCCTATTAAGACGTCCCCAGTTTATTTCATTTAGCAGGTCATTTGTTATGTTAAAAAACCTCGGAAGTCCGGAGTTGTCAGCCAGCATCCACTTGCCCATGGGTTTTAGGTAATTATTCCAGAGGTCATTTAAAGCTCTGACAGAAAAATTCCCAAGTTTCTTTAACCCCTGGTTATATAATTTCTTTAATGCCGCCGTTGTCGGTTCTGCAGTTTTCCGGATACTTTCTAAGGCTTCTCTGAACTTATCAGCCCACTTCAAAATCTCCTTATCAATCGGTACTTCTTCAAACATCTCTGATGGAGATGGAGGTGTGTACCCATCAGAGCTACCACTGCCGGAAGTACCACGATCCGTATTGTCACTTAGCTTATTTATCTCGTCAAATCCAAGGAGAGTTTTCTCAAGCTCCTTTGTAGATTCGTTGGCTTTATCTGCGCTGTCAGACGTTTTGTCCAGGCTGGCCGCATAATCTTCTGTAACCGGGATTGCTTTTGTGAAGCTTGACCTCCCAGACAAGGCTGCAAAAAACATACCCACATATGTAACGGCCCGGGAAATCAAATTGATAAACGTCACCAAATGCGGAGCTACCACATCCAAAATTGGCGCAAATGCCGTAGCAAAGCTATTTTTCAGCTGCGTCATGGCTGACATCAAAGAAGAGATACTTCGGTTGGTCCGGTCAGAATATTGTGCCAGGTTCTGCATTCCGGTGACAAATCCTTCATTTATCGTGGAGATCATCCTAAACACAGTAGAATACAGCACAGACATTCCAACCATACGCCCGATACTTAGACCATTCATGGTCCTATTGCCTGACCTTTTAGTTTTTTTGCCTAAGTCGGAAAATCCCTTAGATAAGTCAGAGAAAAAGCTGCCTAACTTTCTGGACTGCCCCTTTGATTTACCAAAAAGGCCAAATATCCCACTACCTGCATTCCCTTCTCTTATAAGGCTCCTGGTTGTTTTCTCTGCCTCTTTAGCTAATTCCCGATTACTCCTGGACGCTCTGCTCTTTTTTCTGGCCAGTGCTTCCATCTCATCTGCCGTGAGGCCAGCGCTTTTCCCTTCTCCTCCTATCGCATCTGCTGACATGTTATATAGCTTCGCCAGTTCTTCCATGTATTTTTTATATTCTTTTTGCTTCTGCAGCACCTTCTCAAGTTCAAGATACTTTTCATCATACTGGGAATTGCCTGCTCCAAGCCCTTTAGAGCGCATTTCACCTAGGTCTGCCTTTAGCTTACGTATCTGACCTTCATATGTGGATAAATCCAGGCTCACTGGTATGTCAGAAAGATTATTAAGTACTGCAGATGCGTTAACGCCGAATTGCTTTACGGCATCGTCCCATCTTTCTATGTTTTCAGCTGCCTGCCCAAATACCATGCGCATAGCATCCGCATTATATTTCATGGAATCCGGTGCTACAGATGCAGTTCGTGACCACTCATCTGCGGTTACATCAGGTTCTCCTCGATAAATAGGGAAAGCACTTCTTTGCGTCTCCTTGATTGACTCCAACTCTGCAATTTTGGCCCGGTAAATATCAAGCTTATTAACTGCGGCATTAATATCATACTGAAGATTTTCCCAGGCTTTCCCAGATGGGGCACCCTCTGTTGCAATAGTTTTTTCCTCTTTAGCAAAAAGTTTCTCTAACTGTTTCTCTAGTTCAACAGCTGCCTTTTTAAGATTCTCAAGATCTGATACTCCGGCATCCGACAAATCTATTTTTCCGGCATCTTTAAATTTTTCTGCTAATTCATCTGCTGATAGTGACGCCTTTTTCCCTGTCTGGGCCATCTTCTTAAAATCTCCATCGTTGATTTTGATGGAGATATTTTTTCCGTCCAGCTCCTTAACGGCTATCGAAAGATACTTCAGGGCATTACCGACTTTTTGAAGTTTCGAAGCATCAACATTTCCAAGCTTTTCAATATTCCTGGCTAGTTTGCTGAAATCAGAAGCCTTAAGATCTTTAGTACCAGATACTGATTTTTTTAAAGAATCAATGCCCCTCACAAGCGTACCTAACCCACTATTATCCAATTTTCCTAATGCTTCGGATACCTTGTCTAATTTTCTAGACAGCCCTTCCAACTGCCGGTTAGCCTTTTGAGCCTGCGCCTCAATCTCAATTTCTAATCTATCTATTTGCGTCCCCATGATTTCACCACACTTTCCATTATGGCGCTCAAGGGCGCTCTAATTATTGCATTTTTTTGAATCTGCTATTGAAAACTTCTATGAACAATTTGAATTCGTCTTCAGGTGATACTTCTTTTGTTTCTGTTCCAAACGGCTTATCAGGATACTTAGCCCCTTTAGAAAAGCAGCTTGCTATTGCCTTTGCCACGTAAACACCATTTAGCCATGCAGTATAGTCAGTAACCTTACTGCGCATTTCTACTTCCTCTGTTTTTGCATCCTGATACATTTTCAGTATTTTGGGGTTTATTTTCCAAAACGTATCGTAAGGAATCCCGTATTTAATGGCTACGGGCAACCAAACTTCATATATGATTTGAGAATACGTACTGTATTTATTTAAGTCTGTTATTCTTCCTGATCGGGTTGCTTCACATTCTTCTTCGTTTTCTCCTGTCCCGGTCCAAGGAGTTTTTTGAAAAAAGCTGATTCGTCAACCGCTTTCGAAAAAGCTTCGTAAATCTCAAGGACATTTCCACCACCAAGAATATACTGCTGACATAACTCCTCTGCTTCACTCCTATCGCAATCTGCGACAACACCAACAAAAGCAACTGCCAAAGAAAAAATCTTTTGCTTCTGAAATAGCTCAATGACAGAGAAACCCATATCTTCCATAGCTACCATATCTCTAAATCCCAACTGGTGGACAGTATAATTTTTTTGATTAATTTTTATATTTGCCATACTCAATCTCCTTTTAACAAGCTAATATCAATTTCCACTCCGCAGTGAAATTAACTTTAAACAGTCTTCTAATAAACTAAAAACGGGAAATACTGCCAAATATCTCCCGTTGCTTTTCATGATCCCGATCCCGCCGGTGCTGCTACATCAATTTTAGTTGATGGAGAAACCGAAATTGTCATCTCACGTACACCATTTACCTCTCCTTCATTGATGTAAACGGAGTGCTGCCCCTGCCATGTAGCCACACCATCTACACCCTCTTTTCCCATACTTACCCGATAATGCAAATCCGTATTTGCCTTGGTCTTTACAGCTAAATAAGCCTCCAGCTCATAGTTTGCCGTAAATTCCATTGCTTCCATTGACTGTACCCCGGGAACATAGGTCTGTGTCTCATCTTCCAAATCAGTAGTCTCCAGCTGCTCCGGTGATCCGCCTAAAGCTGGATATGACTTAATTTTACAAAGTTTTGTCCAGGTAG